>JBAZJY010000001.1:0-647104 GCA_041651115.1 Candidatus Omnitrophota bacterium
ACTGGTGCAAACAAGATACGGGAGCGCGCCCAAGCGCGCGGTGCCTATAAATCTTTCTTCTTGCAACCGTGAATAGTATTGGGTAGAATTATAGCGAAAGTTCGTTGAGAAGAACCAAGGGGAGCCAAATTTGCCCAGCTGATGAAAATCGGCTGGGCATTTTTTATGGGCAAATTCACGACCCCTTGAGGAGGAACGAGCGAAGCGAGTGATGACCCGCGAAGGGGAGCCTAGCCGGCGAGCGACTGGTTCGATTCAAAATATTCCTTGTCTAGCTAATTGTAAGCGTTATACTTAAAGTTATAAAGGATGTTCCTTTTGGGACGCCCCCCAATCCATAAAAACATAATAAATAAATGAAAAGACGAATCAAAGAACAAAGTGTTATCTTTTACAGTGTAACGAAATGGGTATTCCTATCGGTAATTGTTGGATGTATGGTAGGAGTATCTACCGTAATATTTCTAAAAGCGTTAAGCTGGTCATTGGATACGGCCAGTCTGCATAGGCATTACTTTCTCCTTCTGCCACTTGCTTTATTCCTAAGCGCACTCATTATCAAGTTCCTCGCACCTGACGCCGAAGGCCACGGCACAGAGAAGGTTATCGAAGCGATTCACAAAGATAACGGAATTATTAAAGCCGCTGTTGTGCCGGTGAAGCTCATTTCGACCATTATCACACTCGCTTTAGGCGGGTCTGCCGGTAAGGAAGGGCCTTGCGCTCAAATTGGCGCAGGCATCGCTTCTACATTCGCTAGAATATTTCGTTTCGACGCCCATGATCGCAAGAAACTGGTCATCTGTGGTATTAGTGCCGGGTTTGCTTCTGTTTTTGGGACTCCGATTGCGGGAGCCCTTTTCGGAGTAGAGGTGCTTTTTGTGGGTACTATTCTCTATGACGTTATGTTGCCGTCTTTTATAGCCGGTGTGATCAGTTATAACGTTTCTTCATCGCTTGGCATTCGTTACTTCCACCATACGCTTGCGACACCGCTTAATTTTTCAGCGGTGTTTTTCTATCAAATTATTATTGCCGGAATCTTTTTTGGTTTATGCTCTTTCTTTTTGATTGAAATACTGAATATCGGCAAGAAAGTTTCGGAGAAAATTAAAATCTGGAAGCCGCTGAAAGGCTTAATAGGCGGGGTAGTTTTGATTGTGATCGCTCTATTATTTTCTACTGATTATTTGGGATTGGGGCTTAATACAATAGAATCTTCTTTAAACGGGCAGTCGCTTCCATGGTATGCGTTTATACTTAAATCTTTTACGACCAGTATGACGCTTAATTTCGGCGGTAGCGGCGGGATAGTGACGCCGATATTCTTTGTCGGTTCAAGCGCCGGAAATATATTCGCCCAAGTGCTACGTTTGGATGTTGTGCTTTTTTCGGCTTTAGGGTTTGTGGGACTCCTGGCAGGTGCGGCTAATACGCCCATTGCCGCCAGTATCATGGCGATTGAGCTTTTTGGGCCCCAGATTGCGCCCTACGCGGCTTTAGTGTGCGTAATTAGTTTTCTTATGACTGGCCATAGGAGCGTTTATCCTTCACAAATTCTGGCGTTTAAGAAGTCGAAATTGATTGATATTGAGCTTGGTAAGGAGATTGAGAAATCCAAGGTTCTAAAGGCGGGATTGCGGTAAGCCAGCCGGGGCTTGGAGACTTGGGGAGCCAATCTTAGAGTAGCCCTACTCATATGAGTAGGGCTATTTTTTCTTGATTTGTTTAAAAAATCATGTAAGATAGGATCAGAAATTAGAATAAGGGCGATGAGGTTCGCCTAAACTGCCCTCAAAGCAGGGCTGATGACCTCTACTCAGAAAAGTAGAGGTTTTTTATTTAATTTTATATTATGGGAAAATTAATTTATTTAGCAATCGGCGGCCTAACCGGCACATTTGCCAGATATTTTCTGGCAGGCGCTGTTTACGGATCATTGGGAACGAGATTTCCGTACGGAACCTTAATCGTAAATCTTTCCGGTTGTTTCATTATAGGTGTCCTGACAACCGTTGCAGAGAATAAATTTTTACTTAATCCTAATTTGAGGGTGTTATTGATGATAGGATTTTGCGGAGCGTTTACAACCTTCTCCACATTTATATTTGAGACATCGAACCTGATCAGGGATGGAGAGACGTTAAGGGCGTTTATGAATGTAATCTTGAGTGTCATAGTTGGTTTTATTGTATTTAGAATGGGTGTTCTCTTAGGCGATATTTTGTAATTTTATGAAAAGGAGATAAGATGAAAATACCGGCGGATGGAAAGCTTTTGAGGATTTTCATTGGTGAGGCTGATAAGTGGCAGGGGAAGCCACTCTATGAAGAAATCATTCTTCTCGCCAAAAAGAATTCGATGGCAGGCGCGACCGCCGTAAAAGGCTTTATGGGATTTGGATGTAAAAGCCATATGCATACGACAAAACTATTGCGTCTATCTGAAGACTTACCGGTTATAATTGAAATTGTGGATAGCGAAGAAAAAATTAACCAGTTCTTGCCTTTCCTTGATGAGATGGTGCATGAGGGCTTAATTACTATTGAAAAGGCGAATGTGGTAATGTATAAGGCTGTAAAATAGTAAACAGACTGCCGCAGGTCACCCCTTGCCTTTCAAAACGCCGCTCCTGTTAAATTCGCATTGACAGGAGCAATTTTTTCGGCTATATTATTAGCATATGCTAATAACTAAAAGGAAGGTCTATGCCCAGGCCATGTAGATGCAGAAGAATAAGATGCAGCCCGGACACAAACTACTTTAAGCCGCGCGGTATCCCCTTGGATACGCTTGAAGAAGTAAATCTCACCTTGGATGAATTAGAGGCGGTCAGGCTTGCTGATTTTGACGGCCTTTATCAGGAAAAAGCAGCCAAGAAAATGGATGTCTCCCGGCAGACGTTCGGCAATATTATAAATTCAGCTCACAAGAAAATAGCAGATGTTCTTTTAAACGCTAAAGCATTAAAGATAGAAGGGGGCATGGTTAAGAAAGTTAAGTAACTGGAAAAAGGGGAGGGCAGTAAAATGAAAATATGTATTCCAACAGAAACGAATGATGGCAAGGGCGCGGCGGTCTATGAGCATTTCGGCAGCGCGCCGTATTTCACTATCGTTGATACAGAGAAAAATTCCGTAGAGGTCATCAATAATGCGAATCAGCATCATGCACACGGTATGTGCCAGCCAATGAACGCGTTAATGGGAAAGTCAATTGACGCTGTGGTTACCGGCGGAATGGGCGGCCGGGCAGTCCAAAAGCTGAATGAGGGCGGGATCAAGGCTTATCGGGCTATTCCCGGAACAGTTGCAGATATTGTAGATCAATTTACCAAAGGCGGGCTTGAGGAGATAACCGTTGAAAATGCCTGCGGCCAGCACGGCTGCCATTAGGTAGGAGGCTTTATGAAAGATATATATAAGATATCGTTAAAGAAAGCGATAAAGTCGTGACTTTTTAGCAAAAATAACAAGGGGGAGCCAAATTTGCCCGGTTGATGAAAATCGACCGGGTATTTTGTTTGTAGTTAAATATCCCTTGTGTAAGCTTAAGCGGGAGCTATAATTGAATAAAATGTCTTATCATTTAGGTGAGGGTAGAGTTAGGAGAACGCTATGGATAATAAAAAGGCAGTAAGGCTCTCCGGATTGGTGAGCTATCATAAGGGTTCTATTGTAAGTAAGGAGATCATTAAGAATAAAAAGGGGACGGTGACGCTGTTTGCGTTTGATAAGGGGCAGGGATTGAGCGAACATATCGCGCCTTTTGACGCTTTGGTTTATATTTTAGACGGCCGGGCCGAAATCAGGATTTCCGGAAAACCCCGCGTTATGAAAAAAGGCGAAATAATCATTATGCCTGCGCATAAACCACATAGCGTAAAGGCGATCGCTAGGTTCAAAATGCTATTGGTAATGATTAGGGGATAGGGGGGGGCAGCGCGTCGCTGGGCATTTTTTATGGGCAAATATTTGTTGTCTAACTTTACAGCAGAGTTATAATTAAGTAAGCCTTGTCTATAGGCTAAAAAAGGAGGCGGATATGAATACCTCTATTTTCATCGCCAGAATTTTCGGCCTGTTTTATCTCATCGTTGGGATAGGTTTTTTGTTGAACCGCAAAGCATTTCAGGATGTGATTGATGATTTTTGCAAAAGCGCAGCCTTGCTCTTTTATGGCGGATCATCCGCTCTCATCATCGGGATAGTAATTATCCTCACTCATAACTTATGGGTAGCTGACTGGGCCGTGATAATTACGGTCATCGGCTGGCTCGCGCTTGCCAAAGGCATATGGATAATCGTTTTTCCCGGCGCGGCCCTCAAGTTCATGCAAGCTTACCGGAAAAATAAAAACATTTCTATGTTCCATCCGTTTGCCGCGCTCATCTTAGGCGCTGTTTTGATTTTCTTCGGATTCTTCGCGGGTAGCTTCCCTAAATGCGGCATGTAAAAACATAATATGGTGATATTGCTGCTTTTTACTTTCCTTGCGGGGTTTGTCACCATTTTAGCCCCTTGCATTTGGCCGCTGCTGCCTGTTGACAGCTCAATTGCCGGCGCAGACGTAAAAGACAGCCGGCTTACTTTGGATGAAGAGCGGCTCTATAGCTTGATAGATTTAAGGGGCAAGGTAGAATCCCACTTACTACGTTTGGAATTTGACGGCGACGGCATTTCCGTTTACGCTTTTACTTTTGGATAAGGAGTGAATAAATGAAGAAAGAAAGCCTGCTCCGCTTTTTATTCATCCTTATCGGAGCGTCGCTGGTTATACTCATTACTGTCTTTGACCGGCAGATGAGCCCTCACCCCGCCCTTGTCATTTACTATCTCATACCTGTTTCTCTGGTAACGTGGTTTTCCGGTCCCGTGGCGGGACTATGCCTGGCCTTGCTTAGCGTATGGGGCTGGTTCAATAACGGCATGTTTCATATCCGCTCTTTATTCCACTACGAATTATTTTTCTATTTGCATGTTACGTTCAGGATATTATTCTTGTTGGCTGCGGTATACGTCATGAATAGGCTAAAAAAATCCCTGAAAAAAGAAAAGGAACTAAGCGAGCGCAAGACCTATTTCGTGGCAAGGGTTTCTCATGAGCTCAATAATCCGTTGACGATCATTCGGGGATCTCTGGAATTCGTACTCAATGGGTTAGCCGGCGGAATAAACCCGCAATAGAAAGAAATACTCGCCAGCGGGAAAACGGCTGTACTCCGGCTCATCCGGCTGGTGAAGAATTTATTGGACATTTCCAAGATTGAAGCGGGAAAGATTGAATTGGAGCGCAAGGAAATAGACATCGCTTCGCTGATAAAAGAGACAATAAAAGACTACAAGGGTGAATTTTCTAAAAAACGGTTGTTTCTTGAAACAAGCATTCCCGATGACATCGGCCTGCTTTGGGGCGATAGGGATAAGATAGAGCAAATTATGATTAATCTTCTAAGCAACGCGGCAAAGTATACGCAGGCCGGCGGGCTTGTGCTTGTTAGGCTTAGCGGGTCAGATAACGAAGTACGCTTTGAAATATCCGATACGGGGCCGGGCATTGCGAAAGAAGATATACCCAGAGTGTTTGATAAGTTCGAGCGCCTTGTGGCTGATAGGGAAGACGGCGCCGGTTTGGGGCTTTCCATCGTAAAGGACATTGTTGAGCTTCACCGGGGCAAGATCTGGATTGAGAGCAAGGTAGGTAAAGGCACCACATTCATTTTTGTTCTTCCAAGGGATTTGAGAAAATGACGGGATGCCGGCAGAAAGAAAGTTTACATGTTTAAATTAAGCCGTTTTTTAACTTGAAAAGTGCCGGGAATATGTTATATTTTACCTAAATATAAGGCCGCATTATAGTTTCGTCCTGTCTTGGATGAGGCAGGTATTTTTTTGTTGATTTAATAATAAGTTTTTCAAAGTCCTAATCAAAATCCCAAAAATTGAACAGGAGCAATGTGATGCACGCTAAGACAACCAATAAAATCGTATCGTTATTTTTATCTCTTATTTTTTTATTTTCCCAGACCGGCATAGCACAGGCAGCAGCAGAGTTAAATTTAGCTGCTTACCTGAGCCCGCCAAGTTATTCCTCCGCCGATAAATTGCGGCTGCCCAGCCTGCGTTATTTTTCCTACGATAACCTCACAAATAATCTCAAGATCGTTTTGGACAAGGGCGATTTAACGCAAATGAGCCAGGCTGAAGTGCAGGATTCCGCGCAGCAGGCCATGGCCTATTTCCTGATCGGCGTCACGCTTCCCGATGAATGCTTTTGGGTGAACTTGCGGCCGGATTCCCCCGAGAATATGATTGATGATTATCTTGTCCAGACAGACGTAGGTAAGATCATGCTTGAGGCTGACGTAGAGCTCAAAAAAGACACTGCCCGCTTTACCTCTCCGCAGACACCCGAAGGAAAACTTTATTGGGATAAGTTATATCAGAAAGCCGGAGAGATATTCGGCAGCGAGAATATCACTATTCCTACGCTTACCCGTCCCTGGATCGTGCCGGGCGAAGTAATTGTCCGCGAAAGCGCTGACAGTGCCTATATTTATAAGGCCGGCTTAAAGGTAATGCTTGAACAGGACCGCTTAAAAAATTCAAGCGTATATAATTTTTCTGATCCCCGGATGAAAACCCTCAATGAATATTCATCCCAGCTTATCCGCGAGTTGATTATTCCTAAGCTTACCAAAGAAGTAAATACCGGCCGCAAATACGCTTCATTAAGGCAGGCTTATTATTCTCTGATCCTGGCGCGCTGGTTCAAGACAAGGTTTTACGGCAAGGGCGGCACTTATGCTTCAGCGATCAATAAAAAGAACCTTAATGGCCTGACTTCTAAAGACGCCTGGTCAAAGCTGGCCTATTTTAATGCCTATCAGAAATCTTTTAAGCAGGGTGAATACAACCTGCAGGTGCCGGTAGCCACTTTGGCCGGCCAGAGTATTAGAAGCTATTTCAGCGGCGGCGTTAGTTTAGTAAATGCGGATTTAAGCTTTCCGCAAGGCACAATGACCGTAAATTCAAGTCCGATCATCGGGCTTTCCAGCCCGAATGATTTTTTTGGGAAATTCAGCGATGATCCGTCATTTGTTTCTTTTAGGGGGAGCAATGCCGATCCTGCCATGCTGATCCCTGAATTGCAAAACTCCTCTCCCATACGCCTTGAGAAAGTAGATCCCGAAGAAGCAAAATCGTTTGGGAAAGAGATGAATGAAATTTTTGAAATTGATCAATCTATTGCCGGGGTCGCAAAGAACCTAAAAGCAACGCGCGAATATGAAAATGCAGCCGAATACATACAGCAGGAAGCGGCGATTAAGAAATTGCTTGAAACCGAGCGGTATAAGATCCGGGTTGTGCTTAGCTCTGATTACGGCTCTCCGGTGTCGGTTATGATCCCCGACGATCTCACCGTGAAGAAGGAAATCTATGAAAAATATATCGCCAAAATTTATGCCGAAGGCCAGGCTTTGCGGAACGGGCGTTCGCAGCATCTGTATGTAGAAGCATACAATGCCTCCGGCAGGCGCTTGCCGAAAGAAGAAAAGGCAATATCCGAGGCAATAGATGCCTATTTTAAGACGCTCGGTTTCCGGTTATATGGCAAGGCCAATGCAGGCAACCCCGTGATAGTTGAAAGAAAACCGGATAAATTTACCCCTGAAGCTACTGTTGGCCTGGATAACTGGCTTGAAAGCGCTTATCACGATAAATTGGTAACAAAAAGGGAAGGCGCGGTAACGCTTGGCATAGATATCGGCGGCCAGGGGATGAAGGCAAGGATACGCAGGAATGGAAAAGATGTAACTGAGGAAGTGCTCGCGGGAATGCCGGACACAGAAGAAGCGCGCTCATCCGACAAGTCGCTCCTCTACCGTTATTCTTACCTTGGCCGGAGCGACAGCGGCTTATTGTTTAAAGAAAGATTGGTGGAATATGCCGGAGAATTAAAAGATGCCGTGGAGAACAAATACGGTAAGGGAATTATCGGAGGCGTATTCATCAATATGCCCGGCGCTCCTGATTACAAAGAAGGCAGGATGGGCAGCATAGGTGGGCTTTCTGCTAATTTCAATGAGGATTATATGGCGCAGGGCATCAGCGAAGTTAACCGCTTTATTCCTGAATTGATCGGTTTATTTGATAACGCCGTTGTCGGTTTTGGCAATGATATGACCGGTTGGGCTTATTCGCTGCTTGCCGCAGCGAAGTCCGCGCTTACTAAAGAGGATGCGGAAAGATTAAAAAATACCTTAATCGTATTTGACGGCACAGGCATTGGCACGCTGTTGATCAAAAACGGGAGCGAAGTGACCGGCGCAAATGAATGCGGGCACCTTATAGCAAACGTCAATGCGCAAGAGAAAGACTCGCGGGCCCCTGATTCGCCTTTTGGTTCTTTTGAGGATATGGGCGGAAGCGTGAGAGGGATATTGGCTATGGCTAGGGAGCTGGGCTTAACTGAAAAGCTTGTTGCCCTGGGGTTGGAAGAAAAGAATATCACCCCTAAACATATAGGGTTGGCTGCCACAGGCATAAACCCCGTAACTAATGAGCCCTGGTCGCTGATGTCTAACGGAGGCATAGAGATCCAGGGTATTGCGCAGCAGGTTTGGGATCGTATTGAGCAGGTTGAGGCAGCGCAGATAATTTTGTTATATAGGTTGACCGGGGAAACCAATGTTGTTTTTGGCGGCGGCACGGCAGCCGGAAAAACAGGCGAGCTGAGAGTGGCGCATCTGCGCAGATATATTGAGCAATATAGCCGGATGCTGGGGATTACGGATAAAATTGAAGTCATCCTGGCTGACGGAGAAATAAATGCTGCGGATGGCGCGGCATTAAAAGCAGAACAGTTGTATAATCGATATGCCCAGGCTTCGTCGACTTCCAGTCCGCTGAGCGTTGAAGAGCTGGATAGGATAATGAAGCAGGAGCTCACCCTGCGCGGGTATGATTTGAAGAATAACAATGGGCAGATACTGATAAGCCGGCAATATTTAGAGAGGGCTCCGGAGGCAAGCCTCCATCCCGTGGGACAAGATACGAGCGCGTTTGATGTCCTTCGCCGCGGCGATGGGGAGAAAATTACGTTTTTTATAGATTATAAGCCGGAAGCCATTACGGTCCGTGCCTGGGATGAAGAATTAAGGAAGCCGCTCGATTTGTTTGATATAAACATTAAAGCCGGAACAGTAGTTAGCGTGTTTTCTTCAAAGCCAACCAGTTCGCCGATGAAAGCTGAAGATGCGACAAAAGGGGGCATTGACTTCCGTAGTATCCCGCTGACCATCCAGCCGATCGGCAATTTCGGCAGCATTGTCCTTCAGGCGCCGCAGGCCGCAGTGCTGGAGAATATTAATCCCGACGCGGAGATGAAACAGCTCGCCCGGATGGTACAAAGCGGCATGCTGCCGTCCGGCCAAAGAGTAAAAGAGCTGATCTATGCCTGCTATTATAAAAATGAATTGTCCCAGATGCAGGGTGGCCTGGTCAGCTGTCTTACGGATATCTGCCGACTGCAGGAAGAACAGGGAGTCTTTGCCGAACCGGAATTAAAAGAAAGTCTGGTATTATTAGAATTTATATAGTATAATAAAAATACATCCCACCTTAGTTTATCCAAATCAGACGCTTGGTTTTTCTCCAGTGTTATTTTGAAAGAATAAGGAGAAAAAATGACCGATCAAATCAGGTCAAGCAATGGTCTTTTGCGCCTCGCGTCATTTCCCGAATTAAACCCGAATCCCGTAGTTGAAATAGGCCTGGACGGTACGCTCTGCTATTCCAATCCTGCCGCACAAAAGAGGTTCCCTGATCTATGCGATTTAAAATTCAAGCATGCGTTCCTTTCCGGCATTAAACAGGAATTGCAGGCCGGCGTAAAAGACGGAAGGTTTTCTTTCAATCGCCAGGTCAATATCGGAGGCATCTGGTATGCCCAGAATATATTTTTCGTTGAGGAAACTAAAAACATCCGTATTTATGCTTATGATATAACGGTAAACAAGCAGGCGGAAGAGCGCTTAAAGGAATCTGAAGAAAAATACCGTACCTTAATGGATGATGCCGGAGACGCAATATTGTTGGCAAATATTGAGGGGTACCTGGTAGAAGCCAATAAGAAAGCAGAGAAGCTTTTGGGTTATAAAAAAAGCGATTTATTGGGTATGCACTTTACCATGCTGCATCCCCAAGAGGAGATCAGGCGGGCTGTTCCCGCTTTTCAGAAAATCTACCGTAACGGTTCGGGAAACCTGCTTAACAGCCTGTTCAAACAAAAAGACGGAAAATTGGTCCCGGCAGATATAACCGGCAGCGTGATAAGCTACAGAGGCAAAAAAATAATGCAGGTGGTTATCCGCGATATCTCCGACCGCAAACGCGCGGAAGAGGCCAGGGAAAAGGCGCGTGAGGATTTGGAGATCCGCGTGCAAAAGCGCACTTCGGAACTGGCAAACGCGAACGTGATGCTGCAGGAGGAGGTTACCCAGCGTAAAAAAGCGGAAGAGATGCTGCGGCAGAGCGAAGAGCGCTACCACAGGATCATTTCTACGATTACCGACTATATCTATACGGTGCGCATGGAAAAGGACGGCAGCGTAGCCACTATTCATAGTCCGTCGTGCGTGGCAGTGACCGGCTATACGGTAGAAGAATTTCAGTACGATCCGTTCTTATGGCTTAACATGGTGCATAAGGACGATAAAGAGCTGGTTTTTCAATGGTCAAAGCATATCCTTGATGGCCATGGGGTTGATCCTTTGGAACACCGCATAAAACGAAAAGACGGCCAGATCCGTTGGATCAGGAATACGGCTGTTTTTCATTTTGACGATAACGGCAAACTTGCTTCTTATGATGGGGTAGTACAGGATATTACTGACGCAAAGATCGCCGAAGATGAAAGGGCGCACGCCAATGCCTTGAAAACGATCATTGAAAATAGCCCGGATGTGTTGCTGGTTACCGATATTTACGGCAGGATCATCCAATTCAACAAAGTACTGGTGGAAAACCTTGGATTTAATGAAGAGATCATTGGCCAGCCGCTGGCCGATCTTATTGCGGAGCCTGACCGCAAGAAGATTGCTCAAGGCATAAAAAAATGCTTAAACGAGGGCAGGGTGGGCGGCATAGAAGTAAAATGCTTGACCGGGAATAGGGGGGAATTTTTTGCTTTAGTCAATATTTCCCTGCTTCAAGACGCGGGAGGTTTTCCCGCCGGCCTGATTGCCGTTATCACGGACATCACCGAGCGGAAAAAAATGGAAGAAGCTAAAGACGAAAGCATTAATATAATTTCCCATGAATTGCGCAGCCCACTTGCCGCCGTAAAAGAAGGGGTTTTGATCATCCTTGACGGTTTGGTCGGGGATGTCGGCGCCTTGCAGCAGGATGTCCTGGTTACCGTAAAAAACAATGTTGACCGGCTGGTATATTTTGTTAACAGCATCCTTGACTATCAAAGGTTGAATTATCCGAAGATCGCGCTCGACATAACGGAAGCGGATATCAATAACGCGGCAATTGAGGCAAAAAACGGGATGAGTATTCTGGCAAGAAGCAAAAATATTGAGTTTTTAATGGAGCTGGATAAAGGATTGCCTCCGGTAAAATTTGATTACAGCATGATCATACAGGTGCTCACAAACCTGCTTAATAACGCGGTTAAATTTACCGATAAGGGTTGCATAAAGATCAAAACCGGCAGGCGCGGCGATACGATCGGCGTATGCGTGGAAGATACGGGCATCGGGATCAAGCAAGAAGAGATCTCCGGCTTATTTAATATTTTCTGCCAGGCTTCTAACGGCAAAAAGGCGCGCAGCGGCAGCGGGCTGGGCCTGGCAATATGCAAAAAAATCATTGAGCACCACGGCGGAGAGATCTGGGTGGAATCCGAATACGGTAAAGGCAGTAAATTCTATTTTACCCTGCCGGCATGATAAATTTCTAATATAATTATTTATTTTACTGCATATTCTGGTATAATCCTTGCTGATGAAAAAGAGAAGGGTTGTGATAACCGCAGTAGGCGTTGTATCTTCCATCGGCATCGGCAAGGATGATTTCTGGAAAGCCAACCTTGCAGGCAAGTCCGGCGTAAGCGCAATCACCCATTTTGATCCTTCCCTACTTGGCTCAAAAGTCTCCGGCCAAATAAGAAATTTTAATCCTGAAGATTATATGGATCGCGACACGGCAAAAAAGGCCGATAGGTTTGTGCACTTAGGCCTTGCCGCGTCAAAGCTGGCCTTTGATGACTGGAAGGGAGATCTTGACAAAGAGGATCGCGTGAGGATCGGCGTGATCTACGGGTCAGGGCTAGGCGGCGTTTTATTCCATGAAGAGCAGATGATCAGGGCTTATGATAAAGGCAGCCATAGGCTGCATCCTTTATGCGTGCCGCGGGTCAGCCCCAATGCCGTGGCTTCGCAGATCGCGATCTATTTTAAATTATTAGGGCCGAATATGGTAATTTCCAATGCCTGCGCCTCCGGAACAAATGGCATTGGCGAAGCATACAGAAAAATTCAGAGCGGAGACGCGGATATGGTGGTTACCGGAGGGGCAGAGGCGCCGCTTACGGAGTTTACTTTCGGGGCGTATGACGCGATGCGCGCGCTTTCAAAGCACAACGCAGAGCCGGAAAAAGCCAGCCGGCCGTTTGATGCCCAACGCGACGGTTTTGTCCTGGGAGAAGGCGCGGCAACTCTGGTCCTGGAAGACTTGGAGCATGCGCAAAAAAGAGGCAGCCATATTTACGCCGAGATCACGGGTTATTTTTCAAATTCCGGGGCTTATCATATGGCAATCCCCGAGCCGACGGCAAGCGATATCAGCCGGGCCATGGCCGGGGCAATAAAAGACGCGGGCCTGACAATAAAGGACATTGACTACATCAATGCCCACGGCACATCCACAACGTTAAACGATAAAGTCGAGACAAAGGGGATAAAGGATGTTTTCGGCGAAACAGCCCGGAAGATCCCGATTTCTTCCACCAAATCCATGGTCGGCCATTCCATCGGCGCTGCCGGAGCGATTGAAGCAGTAGCCTGTTGCCTGGCAATAGAGGACCAGATCGCTCCCCCGACGATCAACTATGAGAATCCCGATCCCGAATGTGATTTGGATTATGTCCCTTGCCAGCCCCGGCAGGTAAAGATCAAAAATATCCTTTCTAATTCTTTTGGCTTTGGCTCAAACAACGCCTGTTTAATATTCAGTAAGTTTAAAGATTAAAAAAAAGTTGACAAACAGGGCGTTTATATTACAATACCTTTTAATGAATAAATTTACGAAAAAAAGTTTGTTCATTGCAATGTCATTGGCAATGCTCGTTCCTGCCGCAGTTTGCCGGGCAGAGGAACCGGAGCAGAAGAAATGCTTTACTGCCGTTGAATTTTTTACCGGTTTCGGGAAGTCAAAATTACACGCGCAAGGGAATTATTTCCTTGCGCCTTTTATTTGCGCGCTGGACTTTGACATTAAGCCGAAAATAGAAAAGCTGGGTGCGAAATTCTTCCCCGGCCTGGTCCAGTTTCAGCTTGAGCCGTTCATTTCTGCCGCTTACAGCCCGCGCGCGAATATAGAAGTCGGCAATACCTTTATGTTTAAACTGGGAATTTTGCCGGAGACGGCAAAGTTTCAGCCATATATTAAAGCGGGCATCGGGTTCCTCTATATGAGCCAGCATACCCGCGAGCAGTCCACGCAGTTCAATTTTGAAGAGCAGGGGGGGATTGGCGCGCATTATTTTATCAAGAAGAACTTCGCGATCAACGCAGATTGCCGCATCCGCCATGTTTCCAACTCCGGGATTGACCAGCCCAACCACGGCATAAATAGCATGTTCTACCTCGTAGGCGTTACCTACCGGTTCGACTAATCATCCTGCATGCATAACATACGTCTTTCCAGCTTATCGCAATGCCTTGTATTTTTTGATTTTGACAATACAATCACGCATTTTGACGTGCTGGACGATATTATCAAGCGTTTTTCCGTGAATAAAGATTGGATGGAGATCGAAAAGGCGTGGTTAAACGGAAAGATCGGCTCGCGTGCCTGCCTTGAAGGCCAACTGTCAGGGGTAAGGATAAATAAGCAAGAACTGCAGCGTTATCTTTCGGCCGTAAAGATAGACCCGCATTTCCATAAGATCTACGCTATACTTAAGCGCGAAGGAATAAGGCCGGTGATCTTAAGCGACAATTTCAGCCCGGTAATAAAATTCATCCTTAAGGCTAATGGCGTGGGCCAGATGAGGGTATTTGCCAATAGCCTGCGTATACGCGGGAAGCGGCTACTGCCGTCGTTTCCGCATACAAACAGCCGCTGCAGCAAATGCGGCCACTGCAAAAAGAAAAACTTGCTAAAAAGAGGGGTTAAGGATAAAATAATCATGTATATCGGAGACGGGCTTTCGGATATCTGCCCGGCGGAAAATTCCGATATCGTATTTGCCAAAGGCAGGCTCCTTAAGCACTTTAGAAAGAAAAAGAAGCTGTGCGTTGCGTTCAATAGCCTAAACGACATTTATAATTATTTCAGGGGGTTGGAGAAATGAACCAGAAGCAGGCAGCAGCAAAAAAGGGCGCTTCAAAATCCCGCGACGCCGAATTATTGAAGCTGGAAGCGGAATATTGTTCCTGGGGCGATACCGTGCATTACGCGGAAAAGCTCAATATCTTTGACCGCTCTGAAGGCATATATCTTTACGACCGCGAAGGCACGCAGTTCCTTGACCTGCAGATGTGGTATTCCGCGGCAAATTTCGGCTATAAGAATGAACGGCTCGATAATGCCCTGAAGAGGCAGATTGATAAGTTACCGCAGTTGGCCTGCCAGTACCTGCATGAAGAAAAGATCATGCTGGCAACCAAGCTCTCCCAGAGGGTCGGCAGGATTTTTGAAGAAAAGGGCAGGGTGCATTTTAATGTCGGCGGTTCGGCGGCAATAGAAGACTCCTTAAAGCTTGTGCGCAGCTATTCCGGCAGGAACCTGGTATTCGCGTTCATGGGCGGCTACCACGGCAGGACATTAGGCGCTTCGGCAATTACCTCCAGTTACAGGTACAGGGAAAAATTCGGGCATTTTGCCGACCGGGCCCTGTTCATACCGTATCCTTACTGTTTCCGCTGCCCCTATGAAAAAAAACGCGATTTCTGCGACTTGTATTGCCTGCGGCAATTCGAGCGGTTGTTTGAGACTGAATATCATTCGGTGCTGAATATCAAGACCGGCAAGTGTGAATTCGGGGCATTTTACATTGAACCTGTGCAGGGCACCGGCGGTTATATCGTGCCTCCCGTGGAATATTTTACCGGCCTGAAAGAGATCCTTGAGCGGTATAATATATTGCTTGTCGATGATGAAGTCCAGATGGGATTCTTTAGGACAGGGAAATTCTGGGCGATTGAACACTTTAACGTTGTCCCCGATGTCGTAGTTTTTGGTAAGGCGCTGACAAACGGCCTTAATCCGCTTTCCGGGATCTGGGCTAAAGAAAAATTGATCTCGCCGCAGGCATTTCCGCCCGGCTCAACCCATTCAACCTTTTCTTCAAATACGCTGGGCACAGCGGTAGGCCTGGAAACGGTAAAATTGATCGAAGAGTCTAATTTCAGCGTTGATGTACCTAAAAAAGGCGAATATTTCATATCCCGGATGCGCAAGCTTACTAAAAAATATCCCCAGGTCGGCCATGTCGGCGGATTAGGCCTGGCAATACGCGTTGAAATTTGCCAGAAAGACGGCTTTACCCCGAACAAAGAATTGACTGACGCGATAACCAATATCGGCCTTTCCGGAAATTTAGACGTCGGAGATAAGAAGATGGGGCTTATATTGGATGTCGGCGGCTATTATAAGAACGTCTTTACAATAGCTCCGTCGTTGTATATTACGGAAGAAGAAATTGACCTTGCGGTAGACCTTTTTGAGGAAGCGCTAAAAAAAGGCATTGCCAAGGTTTCTTAACAAAGGAGGTACGATATGGGGCCTATGGGTCTGATGTTCATGCTAAAAACTATGGGGCTGGCGGCGTTTATTTCTACCGTATTGCTGTTGGCGGTAAGTTTCTTTGTGTTGGTTACGGCGCGTAAGGCTGAAGAGCAGTGGCTTAAGGTGTTTGGATATGTAGTGGCGATCTTACTATGGATTTCTGCGGCGATCGTATTTTCCGGCGTAATGTCCGCTATGGCTTCAAAAAAATGCCCGCGTTCTCCGATGAAAATGCAGGGGATGATGAAAGACCGTAAGTTTATGAAGATGAGAGAAAAAATGCCGGAAGCTCCTATGCCGGCGCAACCCGAACCTGGGGAATAATGGACTGGAAAATATTTTTTGCGACTTTCGGAGCGATATTTTTCGCTGAACTGGCGGATAAAACTCAACTCGTGGGTATCGGGATGTCTGCGAAGACAGGCAAGGCTGTTAATGTCTGGATGGGTTCAGTGGCAGCCTATATGGTGGTAACCGCTATTTCAGTCATTATCGGCTTAATTGCCGGTAGCTTCCTTAAGCCGGAATTGATCAAGATCTGCGGCGGAACGCTGTTTATCGTAATGGGCATCTTAATGCTCGCAGGTAAGCTTTAATAAATAGGGACAGAGACTACTTTTTTACGAAAGATAACTAAGAAAAAGTAGTCTCTGTCCCTATTTATTTTAGGATTATTTCAATGCGGTTTAAAGGTTTGTTGGCGAGCCGGAGAAAATCCCTGCGCCGGATCACATAGCGTCCGGCGTTCAATCCTGCTGCAATAGTTTTTCCGTTAAAGCGGATGTTTTGGATCAAATGCTTTCCGCAATCTTTTTTCCCACGGTTTATGAATATCGCTTCAATCTTTCTCGCGCAAAAATTTGTGGTTATGCCGGCAATGCCCTTTGCGCTGAATTGCGCCCTAGCCAATTTCGGCTCGATCAATAAGTCTCCGTATTCTCCCCGCAACCCAAAGGCCTGCGTAACCATTGTCAGGATAAACCAGCTGGCTGATCCGGTAAGATAACTGTACATGCCTCTGCCCTGGCTGTTGAAATATTCCGGCAAGCAGGGATAGATCTTGCTCTGCCGGGAATTTACTGCCATACGGTATATTGAATCCATAACTACGTATGCTTCGTTACTAAAGCCTCTTTTATACAGCGCGTAAGCGAACATCACGCACATATGGTTAAAGAACGCGCCGTTCTCCTTCTCTCCGTAAGCAAAAGAAAACGCCCTGCCCAAAGCATACTGCTCATCTTTAAAATCCGTATTCAGGCGGAATCCGCCGAGCTGTTTATGCTGAAGGTATTTACGGCAGCTCTTGAATAACGTTTTAACCTGTCCTGCCGCGGCAATGCCGCTCATCACTGCAAAAACCTGCCCGGTCAAGGTCATGCGCAGTCGCCCGCCCGTCGTTCCTTCTACCCGGCGTTTGTTGTTATCGTAATAGCCGTTGAAAAATCCTTCTTTCAGCCATTCGGTTTTTCTGATGTGGCTGGAGATCCAATCCGCTTTTCTCTTTAAGTCGTTCACCAGCTTGTCTGCGGGGACATTGATCAATTTTCCGCTGACTTCTGTTTTAACGGCGCTAAAATATTTTTCAAGGAGAGAAAGCTTTTGTTTAATACTGGAATAATCAATGGGCTTGCGGCTTGTTGAATCAAGCAGGATGGCGATTTCTTTAAGCAGGGGAATATTCTTCAGCCCCGTTTTTTCTATTATTTCGCATAAGCTGTTCAAGTTTTGCGCGTACATCGCGCTGAAGGCCACGCTTTCGCCGTTTTCGCTTGCCATATCCAGGCCGTCGTTCCAGTCCGCGCCTTCCAGCCTGATGTGGTTATGCGGCCCGACGTTAAAAAACTGTACGAGGTTTTGCGCAAGGATATGTTCAAGCACTGTGCCGGAATAAATTTTTCCGGATTTAGTTTTCAGCTGTTTGCCGTAGTTTTCCGACCACGCGGGGTCTTTTTCCCTGCCGCGGCTAAGCTGGCAATCACGGAAATAAGCGATTTTTTCAAAAAGAACTTTCAGGTCCGATGTTTGGTGGACGTATAAAAGCGTGGTGATCAGCGGCCAAACGCCGTGGTCCATCCATACGCGGGGGATATTATTGCGGTCGGCAATAAATTCTCCGGGTTTTGCGCCGATGATCGTGGCATTAGAGCCGTCAATCCTGACGCCCCGGAAATTATTGATTAAAAGCGGCCGCACTTCTTTGGGGTCATGCAAAATAAGAGAAAGGCAATCCTGCCATAAGTCCCGCCAGCCCCTGCCGCCTTTGCCGTAATCAAAATCCGGCAGGAAAGAGCAGCCGTATATCTTGCGTAGCGTCGGCTGCGTATTTACCCAGCGGAACCAGTTGTTAAAATCAGCGTCGGAAAAAGCAATTGAATTGCTGCTGCTGATCTTTTGCCAATAAGCCTTGGTTTTATTCAAGGCAGCAATAGCCTTTTGCTCTGAATTGAATTTTTTAAATATTGTAAGCGCGCTGTTTTTTCCTTCGGTTATGCCCATGACAATGATATAGGAGCAGGTTTGGCCGGGCTTGAGCAGTTTAGTTTTAAACCTTAGCCCTGCCATCGGCTCTTTGCCTTGCGGATTAAGGTTTTTATCCGGGAGGAGATTTTTAAATACGGCGGCCGGCGCTTCCAGGTCAGAGCCTTCTCCGCAGAATTCTTCTTGCGTGGGATAAATATATTGCGGCGCAAGAGACCTGTCTTCCGCGCCGAAGACAAAATAAGAAGCCGCATTCTTCTTATGGCCAGATTCGTCAAACAGCAGGGTGGGGGTTACGATTACGCCATTCTTAGCGATCGCTACCCGGCTTAAGAGCGAAGTTACGTGGCGGTGGTCATGCAAGTTGGCAGCTGACCTGCCGTAAATAGGGACTGCCGCCGTCGGCGTAAAAGTGATTTTTTTAGAAGAGGTGTTCGTTATTTTAACGAGCATGATTTCAACCGGCTCTGCGCCTGACGGCACAAAAGAAGTGATCTGCGCCCTTAGCCCGGTTTGTTTGTTTTCCCGGGTAACTGCCTGCCAGAGCAGGCCTGCTTCCAATTGGAAGTTATCACGTTCTAATGCGGCATTATCTTTTGACACGCCGCCGGCTGACCAGACTTTTTCGGGGCTTATGTATATCCAGAAATTGCGGCTGGACCTTAAATTGCCCAGCCTTGCGCGTGAAGCAGGTTCCAGCAGGAAAGAATTAAAATTGACTTTTATGTCTCCGTGCAGGTCAGGGGTGATGGATGACATGAATGGCAGGCTGTTGCAGAGGGGAAAGTAGAGGGTATTGATATCGCGGGCGTTTTCCGAGATAAATGACCCGTCGTTATCGGTAAAATTCCAAAGCGGCTTATCCATAGGCTCTAAATTTATCACAGCCGTCTGCCTTTTGCAAGCCTTTTTCACCCATTGCCCGAAACGCTGCACTTGTTAATTGAACCTGCCGGCTCTTTTCGCGTCGTGTGCCGTTTCCTTACCGTAGGCGGAGGACGCCAAAGGTCTTTCGTGAGCTCGGCGGCTGCGGAACTCGCCCGTCGGCGCTTACGCGCCAGGACGGGCTCAAACATCCTCGCCGTCCGAACCTTTTCACGTTCGGATTCCCTCGCTCCCGAAAGCTGCTTTGGCTAAACGGCACAAACTCCGCTTAAAGAGCGTCAGGTTCATTTACGAGCGGAACGCTATGCTTATGCGAAGGGCTTTGTGAGCGCGCATTGCAAACTTTTGCCAATTTCACTTTTAGAGATAGGCCGGCAAGGGCTTACGGCGAGCGGAAGCCCTAATGTTACGAAAGTATGCTTGAGAGCGAGCCGTAAACCGTAGCCGACGGCAAGATGTTTGCAGCGCGCGAGCAAAGCCCTGAAGCATAAAGCATAGCGATTCATTAAGTTGGTAAATGAAAAAATACGATTGCCTGGCGGGTTTCTGTGATATAATAATGCATTATTTCCTCACGGTTGCTTCCGGTTAACTTATTATGAAGAAAAGGCTTAAGTTCAATTATAAAGCGATAATTTTTGACATGGACGGCGTAATTACCAACACTATGCCGTATCATTTTGATGCCTGGCTGAGCGTATTTAAAAGCGCGGGAATTAAGGTAAGCTGTTATGATGTTTACGAGCGGGAAGGCCAGGACGGCTTTACGACGATAAAAGAGCTTTTCCGCAAGCATAAGATAGCTTTTAGCGTAGATAAAGCAAAGCGCCTGCTGCGGCGTAAAGAAGAGTTATTTAAAAAAACCGTAAAGATAAGGTTTATCAAGGGCAGCAGGCCGTTTATAAGGAAGCTAAAGAGCCGCGGATTGAGGCTGGGTTTAGTTACCGGCACATCGCGGCATGAGATGGAAAAGATCCTGCCGCTATCATTGCGCAGGTTTTTTGAGGTGATCGTTACCGGCGATGAAGTCTGGAAAGGAAAGCCGCATCCCGAGCCGTTCTTAAAAGCGGTAAAAGCGCTGCGGCTGAAGCCGCAAGAGATCATGGTCATTGAGAACGCGCCGTTTGGCATCCGCTCGGCAAAAAATGCCGGCTTGTTTTGCGCCGCGCTTGAGACCTCTCTGCCCAAAAAATATCTTTTGGCGGCAGACATAATTTTTAGTTCTTTTAAAGAATTAGGCAAGGCAGTTTTTGAAGAAAGAGAGCAGGCAGGATGATGATGTTACGTAAGCAAGCTATCGCGCCACTGGCAGTATTTTTGATCGGCGCGGTATTTTCTTTGCTTGCGTTTTTTTATGTATATGACCACGAAAGGCAGCGCCTTGAATATAATTTTATTCAACGCAGCCATGACCGCAGCGAAAGGTTCATACATGAAGTTAATATGCACGTGGAGGTACTTTATTTTTTAAAGGCCCTCTATGCCGCGAACTCCAGCGTTAACCGCGAACAATTCCATAAATATACCGAAACCATCCTGCTGCATCACCCCGACATCCTTTCTCTAAGCTGGATACCCCGCGTTGCCGGCGTGCAGCGCGAAGACTTTGAAGCTGCCGGCCGCAGGGAAGGCTACGCGGATTTTCAGCTTACGCAGCTTGACAAAGATAATAACCTGGAAGGAGTTTCCGGGCGCCGCGAATATTTCCCCGTTTATTTTGTTGAGCCATTTAACGAGAATAAGATAATTTTCGGTTTTGACCTTGCCTCTGATCCCAACCGTAAAGCAACGATGGAACGCGCAGCGCTTACAGAATCCGCAGCTGCTACTGCCCGCGTTAAGCTGATAAGGGGATCCGCTAATTTTGGCTGCCGCCTGTTCTTGCCGGTATATTTTAATTTCTCGGAACATAATACTCCCCAAGACCGCATTAATGATATCCGCGGGTTCGTTTCCGTATTGTTTGATATCGGCAGGTTAATGGATGAATCTTTTACCGGCTTAAGCCCGGCAGGCATTGATGCCTATCTGTTTGATTCAACCGACGCGGGCAAGGCCGCAGAATTCCTTTATTTTCATCCTTCGCGCATGCGCACAGCTCCCATCAGCCTTGAGTCGGCACAAGCAGCGTCAAAGGGCCTGCCGCAATGGAGCGCGGAATTCGGCGTTGCCGGGCGCAGGTGGCGCCTTGTCTGCCGGCCGTTGCCTGAATTATTCGCCCCCGGTAAATTCCGGCAGGCGTGGCTGGTCTTTGCGGCATGTATGGCCCTGGCGTTCCTTTTATATTTCTATGTCCGTGAACTTATCGGCCGTTCCGCCAAGGTCAACGCGCTGGTTGAGCAGCGCGCCGCAGCGCTTAAAGAAAGCGAAGAGAAATATAAGACCCTCGTGGAAAATGCCAACAGCATAATCATGCGTATGGACAGCGCAGGCAAGATAACTTTCTTTAACGAATTCGCGCAGGAATTTTTTGGCTACAGCCGGGATGAGGTCATCGGCAAAAACGTCGTCGGCACGATCGTCCCGGAAAACAGCGCCGAGGGAAACAGTTTAGCTACGATGGTCCGGGATATCACCGCGCAGCCGGAAAAATACATCAACAATGAGAATGAGAACATGCGCCGCAGCGGAGAGCGGGTGTGGATCGCCTGGACGAATAAAGCGGATTACGATAGGAACGGCAGGATTTCCGGCGTATTGTGTATCGGCAACGATATTACCAGGATTAAAGAAGCGCAGCAGGCATTAAAGCAGGAAAAAGAAATGGCGGAGCTGCTTTATAAGATCGTGCCGAGCGCGATCTTTACCGTTGATAAAGAATGCCGCGTTACCAGTTGGAATAATAAGGCCGCGGAATTGACCGGCTATACTGCCGAAGAGATCATGGGAAAGCCGTGTTCGGTCTTCAGTGACCTGCCGTGTAAAGATGAATGCGTATTCGTGCCGTTTGCCGTTACCGGCCCGGTAACCAGCAGGGAATGCACCATCGTCAGAAAAGACGGCGCGGTGCGCGCGATATTGAAGAATATTGACGTGATTAAAGATAAAGACGGGAAGATAACCGGCGCGATTGAGAGCTTTGAAGATATCACTGAGCGCAAGGGCACGGAAGAAGAACTGCGTAAGCGGCTGCGGGCGATCGAGCAGAGCCCAAGCGTAGTAGTGATCACCGACATAAAAGGCAATATAGAATACGTTAACCCGAAATTCACCCAGCTTACAGGTTATGCCCCGGCAGACGTGATCGGCAGCAACGTGCGGATATTAAAATCCGGAAAAATGCCGTCCGATAACTACAGCCAGCTCTGGAACACCCTGCTTGGGGGAAAAGAATGGCGGGGAGAACTGCTTAACCGCAAGAAAGACGGGGAACTTTACTGGGAGTCCGCTTCAATATCGGCGATCAAGAGCCCCGAGGGCCAGGTTGAGCATTACCTGAAAGTCAGCGAAGATATCACCGAGCGCAAACACATTGAAGAACAGCTTAACCGCGCTTACCAGATGACCTGGGATATCCTGGCCAATGCGCCGTTCGGCATATACCTGGTAAACAGCGAAGGAAACGTTGATTTTGTCAACCCGGCGATGCTGGCAATTTCCGGCGCGACATACGAGCAGTTCCGCCGCTTAAACGTATTAGACCTGCCGACATACAGGCAGATCGGCATTGATGAAAAGATCAGGGGGTGCCTGAAAGGCGAGCGGTTCTTAATGGAAGCCGTGGAATATACTTCTTATCTTTCTCATCGCATCAGCGTCAGGAACTTTATCGGTATCCCGCTTGTAGAGTCCAACCAGCGCAAGGCGCTGATCATCGTTGAAGATATCAGCGAGCGCAAACGGCTGGAAAAGCTTAAAGACGAATTCGTCAGCAACGTTTCCCATGAATTGAGAACCCCGCTTTCCATAATTAAGGAAGGTATCAGCCTTGTCTTAGACGGGATTCTGGGCGAGGTAAACCCCAGGCAGGACAATGTGCTGATCACCGCCAAAGACAATATTGATCGGCTCTCCCGCATCATTGACGAGCTGCTTGATATATCCAAGATTGAATCCGGCAAGCTTCAGCTTAAGCGCTCAAGGATCAATCTCGTAGATTTAATAAAAAGGACAGCCGCGGGTTTTGAGATTAAAATCAAAGAAAAGCGGCTGGACCTGCGGATGAATTTTTCCGGGGAAGAGATCTTTGTCTATGCCGACGTAGATAAGATTACCGAAGTATTTATTAACCTGCTGGGCAACGCCGTAAAATTTACCGAGCGGGGCTATATTGAGATTTCCGTCCAGGACAGGAAAGACGACGTGGAGTGTTATGTTAAAGATTCCGGGATGGGCATTGCGGAAGAGAACCTTCCGAAATTATTTGATAAATTTCAGCAATTCAGCAGGGTCAGCGGCCCGGGCGAAAGAGGTACCGGCCTGGGGCTGTCGATCGTTAAAGGCCTTATAAAGATGCACGGTGGAACGATCAGGGCAGAGAGCAGGGTGGCCGAAGGGACAAAATTTATTTTCACCCTGCCTAAGTCCGAAGAGATCGTTCTATAGAAGGAGGAGAGATGGAAAAGAAGAAGATCCTTGTAGTGGACGATGAGCCCGATTTCTTGAAGATCATCAAGATACGGCTTGAGTCCGACGGCTATGAAACATTGCTTTGCGACAATGGCAAAGACGCCCTCAACATCATAAAAAAAGACAAGCCGGATGCGGTGCTGCTGGACATATTGATGCCGGAGCTAGACGGGCTTGAGGTTTTAAGGACGATCAGGAAACAGGATAAGAACCTGCCGGTGTTTATTATTACCGCTTTTTCTAATAATGAGCGGTTTGAGCTGGCAAAAAAATTCAACGCCTCCGGTTTTATCGTCAAGACAAGCGATCTTGGGGAAGAAATCGGCAACATCAATAGTTTTTTAAGGCTGGCGGACAATTATAAAAAGAAATAGTTGAAATTTCCCGCTGTCCTGCTTATACTGCTCATAAGGCAATAACCGACTGGAGGGTAGTTTTAAATGTGCCCGGAAAACAAAAACGGAATAAAGATATCAGGCCTGCTTAAGGAGAAATTCATCAGCTTGGATTTGGAGGCCCGGACAAAGAACGAGGCGATTGCCGAGCTGGCCGGCCTGATCGCCCAATCCAAAAAACTGAAAAATAAAAAGGCCTTTTTTGAAGCGATCATGGAGCGCGAGGCGCTTGGCTCAACCGGGATCGGAGACGGCATTGCCATCCCGCATGCCAAAACAAAAGTTACCAAGGGCTTTATCCTCGCGTTTGCCCGTTCAGCCGCGGGTATAGACTTCGGCGCGTTAGACGGAGAAATGACTTATCTTTTTTTCATCCTCGCTTCCCCCAAAGAAGAAGTGGGCACTCACCTGAAGATCCTGGCTGATATTTCCCATTTGGTAAAAGATAAGTTCATTATCGGCCTGCTTAAAAAAGCCAGGGATAAAAAAGAAATATTGAAGATCATCTTCAATGCTGAAAAACAACGCGGCTGATAACATGCGGATAATAAAGGGCGTATTTTTATTCGCGGTCTTGGCGTTTTCCTGTTTCCTGCCGGAAGCCTCCTGCCAACCGGAAAGCCAGCGCACGCTTTACGTTTTCCATTCTCCCGGATGCCATAAATGCCTCAAAGCAAAAAACGAGACCATCCCCGCGGTAGAAAAAAAATTCAAAGGCGTATTCTCCGTAGAATACTTTGACATCAGCGAAATGGCCGGTTATGAAATGATGCTTGGGCTTCGGGATAAGTTCAGCCCGGGGTTAAAGATAGAGGTCCCGGTATTTTTCATGAACGGGAAAATGCTCAGCGGCGCTAACCTTACGCAGCTGTCGCTTGAGGATTTTATCGTATCTGCCGTAGCCGTGCCGGCCACCCCCGCAGGCCCGCTTATGCAAACCAGCCTGATGGAGCGCTTTAAGGGGATAAAGCTGGCCACGATCGTTAGCCTCGGGCTTGTCGACGGAATAAATCCCTGCGCCTTCACGGTGATCGTGTTTTTTATTTCTTTCCTGGCCCTGCAGGGCTACGTTAAAAGGGAACTGGCTGTCATCGGGTCTTGTTTTATACTGGCCGTATTCATTACGTATATATTGATCGGGCTGGGCGCGTTCACTTTCCTTTACCGTTTAAGGGAGTTTTGGCTTATTTCCCGGCTGATAAATTACAGCGTCGGCTCATTCAGCATTGCCGTAGGTTGCCTGGCGCTGTATGACTATTTTAAATTTAAAAAGACCGGGCAGACCGAAGGCCTTAAGCTTCAACTGCCCAAAGCCGTTAAGGATCAGATACATAAAGTGATCGCCGGGACTTACCGGGTGAATAAAAATTCGCCTTCCGGCATTAACAAGCGCCGCATTGGCGCGTTGATCATCAGCGCCCTTGCCACCGGATTTTTGGTCACCTTGCTTGAAGCGGTCTGCACCGGCCAGACTTATCTTCCGACGCTAACCTTCATTTTAAAGACCACTTCCCTCAAAGCCCATGCCCTGGCTTATTTGTTGATCTATAATCTGATGTTTATCCTGCCGCTGGCAGTAATACTTATTCTCGCTTTATTGGGAGCAACTTCAGAGCAATTCGCAGGTTTCCTTAAAAAACATCTCTTGAAGATAAAGTTCCTGATGGCAGCCTTATTTTTTGCCTTAGGCATCTTTTTATTCTGGAGGGCTTGATGGTAAAACGTCCGGCTGCTTTTTTATTCCTATTTTTATTTTTGGCATGTTGTTGTACGGCAGTTGCTGATTCCGGCGGAGAAAATGAAACAACCTGGGATTTTGGCAAGGTCAAGGCAGGCGATGTTGTCAAACATGACTTTGTGATCAAGAATGATTCGGCCGATATTTTGCGGATAAAAGAGATCAATAGTTCCTGCGGCTGTACGGTATCGCGGATAAAAAAAATGGTCATTAAGCCCGGAGAATCCACGGTCATTGAAGTAAAGCTTAACAGCAAGGGTTATAGCGGCAAGATAAAACAGTTTATTTATGTGTCTACCGATAATCTTGACAAGCCGGTGATCCGGTATATAATAGAAGCGGAAGTCATAGACAGGCTTGAAAATCCCAAATTACAAACCCCTAATCCTAGAAAATCCCGCTAATTTATCGTAACGGAGGTAAATAAAATGTTCTTCCTGAACTTACGCATGTGGTTTCTGGTCGCGGTGCTCTTTAGCATAGTTTACGCGGTCATTGTTATGGCCGGCACGTACCTGGGCATCGGCAATTTCTATTTTTATCTTGGCGTATCGCTGGCAATGATGCTTATCCAGTATTTTATCGGCCCGAAGATCGTGGAATGGTCAATGCGCGTGCGCTACATCAAAAAAGAAGAGCATCCGGAATTATTCCGCATGGTCCAGGATCTGTCCCGGCGCGCAAATATCCCCATGCCCAGGATCGGAGTAGCGCAGATCGCCCTTCCGAACGCTTTCGCGTTTGGAAGAAGCATCCGCGACGGCAGGGTGTGCGTTACCGAAGGCATACTGCGGCTGTTGAATGAAGAAGAACTTAGGGCGGTGCTCGGGCATGAATTGACCCATCTAAAAAACCGCGATGTCCTGACGATTACCGTCCTTTCGGTGATCCCGATGATCCTATACCGCGTTGCCTGGCATTTTCTTTTTTATGGCCGCAGGCGCGATGATCGCGGTGGTAATACCGTATTGATCGGCTTGGCGGCGTTCATTTTTTATTTCATCACTAATCTGCTCGTGCTTTATGCTTCGCGGATCAGGGAATATTTTGCCGATCGCGGTTCTGTAGCTTTAGGCAATAAGCCCCAGGCTTTGGCATCTAGTCTCTACAAGCTCGTTTACGGGGCTGCGCGCATGGATAAAGAATCCCTGCGGGAGTCGGAAGGGCTAAAGGCATTTTTCGTCAATGACCCTTCGCGGGCAATGAAAGAGATCAGGGACCTGCGGCAGCTAGACATTGACAAGAGCGGCACGATTGATACCGCGGAGCTGGAAACCTTAAGGAACAAAGCCGTAAAATTGGGCGCAGGGGACAGGATAATGGAATTGCTCAGTACGCATCCCAATATGTTAAAGCGGATCAAGCGGCTTTCCGAATATAGGAGCGGGCAGGGTCAAGAAATGTAAGTCTCTGTTTTTCAATGAGTTATATTCCAGCCTTGACAAAGTCCATATCTTGGTGTATACTTAATACACTCATATTCCGAAAAGGCAAACCTACTGAAAGGTAGGGACCCCGCCAGTTACAAGCGCGGTTGGTGGGTCCCTCGAAGCCCATAGTATAAGGTGGCTGGCTTTGAGGGAGCAAAGCTACGGATCTAAAGAAAAGAGGAAAATCTTTTGATCGCCGGGCTACCGAAGACAAATCTCTAGTTGATTGAACCGGACTTAACCGGATAAAACCGGAAGGCCCGGTTTTTACTTTAGCGGCCCTAAAGCAGCCGCTAAAGTATTTCGCTGGACATAATTTACGTTAGGCTGGTGCTCAATTTTTACAACAAGAGGATGGCAACGTGGTCGCAGGAAAAATCAACTCTCTGGACATCATCAAGGGCATAGGCGCGGGGCTCTGCCTCCTGGATAAGAACCTGCGCATTGTTTGGGTCAATAAATGCCAGGCAGAATGGTTTGGCGAGCTTGATGATATCCGCGGCAAGCACTGCTATAAGTTATTTGAACACCGTAATCATCCCTGCCGGGGCTGCCCGGCCTTAAAGGTTTTTAAGGATGGAAAAGTGCATAAAGCCGTAAGGATCGGCAAAAAGATCGACGGGACCAGCCAACACGCGCAATTGACTGTCAGCCCGATCAAAGATAACCGTAATCGCGTAGAATACGCGCTTGAGGTCATACAGGATATCAGCGAGCAGGTCGAACGGGAAAGAAAGAGCAACCGGATGACGCGTAAATTACAGCGCATCCAGCACCGCTTGTCCGGGGCAAACCGCAGGCTGCATAACAGCATCTTGCGCCTCAAGGAGATCACCAGGGACGAGCTGCAGCATAATCACCTCCTGCATAAAAAATACCTGCAGAGTAAAGACAGACTGGATACCGTAAAGAAAGAGCTGCAGGATATTTTTAAAGTTAACCGCACGATTTCCGCTTCAGCCGACGCCGAAAAGACCTTTTCCATGATCACGCGTTCAATCTGCGAGCTGATGAATACGGATTGCTGCGTGCTGCGCATTATTGATGAAGAAAAAAAAGCGCTGACCGCGGCTGCCAGTTACGGCATACACAACGGCCTCAAAAGAAATCTCTTGGACGTCAAACTCGGAGACGGGATAAGCGGCAGGGCGGCGTTGGCGCGCAAGCCCGTAGTGATCAATGACCTGGGCAGGAAATCCGGGGTAAAATATCGCGACAAGAACGCGCGCGCTAAATACCGGGAATTGGCGCAAAGCTTAGGCTTGCAGTCAATGATTTCCGTGCCGGTGATCTTTGACGGAAAAATGCTCGGCGTGATCTCAACCTATTCGCGCCGGAACCGCTGTTTTGAAGATGACGAAGTCAGGGTTTTGAGCATCTTCGCTTCGCAGATCGCCATCGCCATGCATGAATCAAAGCATTTTGAAGAGATCCATCAGAATTATTTCAATACCATACATGCGCTGGTGCGCGCCATTGAAGCGCGCGACCCTTATACGCGCGGCCACACCGAAAGGGTAACAAAATACGCGGTTGAATTCGGCCGCAGCCTTAAATTGCCGGAATCCCAGATCGAGATCCTGCGCTATGCCAGCGAAGTGCACGACGTGGGAAAGATCAGCATCCCGGATTTTATCCTGAACAAACCCGGTAAGCTTACTCCTTCGGAAAGGGCAATGATCGAGCTGCATCCGGTAAAGGGCGCGGAAATGCTTGAGCCGTTGGAATTCCTTAACCCGGCAATACCGATCGTGCGCCACCATCATGAGCGCTACGACGGCACCGGCTATCCGGATGGATTGGAAAAAGACGATATCCCGCTTTTATCGCGCATCCTTGCCTGCGCAGATTCTTTTGACGCGATGACTTCCGAACGCCCGTACCGCAGGAGAAAGCTCAATATTGAGCAGGCGATCATGGAAATCAAGAATAACTTCGGCTCGCAATTTGACCCACGCATTGCCCAGCGTTTTATCAGGACGCTGCGCGCTCACCCCGTTTTCAAAGCCCTTAATTAACGCCAAATACCCCTCTTTAAAAAGTTTGACAGCCTCTGAATTCTCGTATATAATTGACAGATTGAATGGTTACGTTAATTAATAGGATAACCCTATGGAATTAAACGAGATTATACAACAAAAGCAGGAAAAACTTGCTTCTTTAGAAGCCAAGGGCGTGCCGGTTTATGGCGCTGCCCCGGCAGGCAGAAGCGACATCGCCGCTATATTGGCGGATTTTAAAGAAGGGGCAAATGTAACTGTCTGCGGCAGGCTGATGGCAAAGCGCTTGCACGGCAAGGTCATTTTCTGCGACTTAAGGGATTCTACCGGAAGGATCCAGCTTTATATCAAGGCTGACATTGTAGGTAAGGAATTATTTTCTTTGCTTGATGATGTGGAAGTCGCCGATATTGCCAGCGTAAAGGGAGAGTTGTTTAAGACCCATACCGGAGAGCCTACGGTCAAAGTAGTAGAATTTGTCCTGTTGTCTAAGGCGCTGCGGCCTTTACCGGAGAAATGGCACGGCCTTAAGGACGTAGAGGTGCGTTACCGGCAGCGTTATCTTGATTTGATCTCAAACGAAGAAGTTAAAAAAGTATTCTTGACGCGCTCAAAGATCATCCGCGCGATCAGGAATTTCCTTGATACAAAAGGGTTCATTGAAGTTGAGACTCCGATGATGCATTCGGTGCCAGGCGGCGCGGCAGGCAGGCCGTTTGTCACGCACCATAATGAATACGATATGGACCTCTACCTGCGCATTGCTCCGGAATTATACCTTAAGCGCTTAGTCGTCGGCGGTATGGACAGGGTCTATGAAATAAACCGCAGTTTCCGCAATGAAGGGGTTTCTACAAGGCATAATCCGGAATTTACCATGCTGGAAGTTTATGAGGCGTATTCCGATTATCAGGGAATGATGCGGCTCTGCGAAGAGTTATTCACGCATGTGGCAAAAGAAGTATTGGGCCAGGCAAGTTTTGAATATCAGGGCAGGACAGTGGATCTGGCAATTCCCTGGCAAAAACGTTCGTTCTTTGAGATCGTCAGGGATAAATTCGGCATACTTCCTTCGGATACTGCCGAGGCAATGTTGAAAAAGTTACACGACAAGGGCTTTGCCAAAGACGCGAACCGGCTCACCCGCTCGCAGATCGCCAAGATCATTGAGGATTTGCTTGAGCAGGAGATGAGCGCGGGCCCGACTTTTGTCACTGATTATTTCGCGAGCATGTGCCCGCTGGCAAAGAACCGTCCGGATAACCCGCTGATTTCCGAAAGGTTTGAATTATACGTCGCAGGCATGGAAGTCGGAAATGCCTATTCGGAGCTGAATAATCCGATTGAGCAGAAGAAGCGTTTTGAAGAAGAAATAAAAGAGATCAAGCCGGAAGAGAAAAAAGCAGTGGACGAAGATTACGTGCTGGCGCTGGAGCACGCCATGCCTCCTGCCGGGGGGCTGGGTATAGGCATAGACCGACTGGTAATGCTTTTTACCAATCAGCCTTCGATCAGGGACGTGATCTTGTTCCCGCTCTTAAGGAATATTGAGTAGATGCGCGCGGAATTATTCATCAGCTGGCGGTATCTTGTTACCAAACGCAAAGAAAAATTTATTTCCCTGATCAGTTTTATATCGGTGGCAGGCATTGCCATCGGCGTAACCGCGCTGATCGTAGTAATCGCGGTAATGACCGGTTTTGACCGCGACCTACGCGATAAGATCGTGGGGAATTTTTCGCATATCACGATCACCGGCTTTAAGGGCATCAATGAGCCGGAATACGACGGCCTGCTAAAAAAAATTGCGCCTAATTCTCACGTGAAAGGCGTCAGCCCGAGCGTGCAGGGCCAGGTGCTCTTAAAAGAAGGGAACAGGTTTTTTGCCGTAGCCTTAAAAGGCATTGAGCCTTATACCGAGCCGCAGGTTACAAAGATTGACAAGTATATTACTGCCGGTTCCCTTGATGCGCTGGGCAAAGAAGGCATTATCATCGGCAGCGAACTTGCCGCGTACCTGGGGATAAAACTTGGTTCGGCGATCACGGTCTATTCGCCCACGGGCAAGCAGTTCAAATTGAATGTCGCGGGGATCTTCAATTCCGGGATGTACGACTACGATTTGAACCTTACTTTTGTGCAGATAAAGACCGCGCAGGAATTACTGGGCATGGCAGGCCAGTTTACCGCCGTATCCGTTAAGCTGGATGACCTTTACCTGGCGGATAAGGTCAGGGATGAGCTGGTTTCCGTTTTAAGCTATGATTACAGCCTGAAGACCTGGACGGAAACAAACCAGAATTTTTTTGCCGCGCTCAAGCTTGAAAAATTGGCGATGTTCGTTATCCTGACGCTGGTCATCCTTGTGGCGTCGTTTAACATTATCAGCACGCTGATCGTGCTGGTGGTGGACAAGACCAAGGATATCGGTATTTTGAAATCCATCGGCATGTCGAGCAGCCAGATCAGGAATATTTTTACTTTAGAAGGATTTATCATCGGCGGCTTGGGTACGTTCTTGGGCGCAGCAGGAGGGATTGGCCTCTGCAGTTTGCTTAAGAAATACCAGTTCATCAAACTGCCGCAGGATATTTATTATATTGACCGGCTGCCCGTAGCCATAGAGCTTTGGCCGGATATCGCGCTGATTGTTTTGGCGGCGATGGTAATCACAATGATCTCTACGATCTATCCGGCTGCCAAGGCAGCGGGATTAAAACCCGTAGAGGCATTAAGGTACGAATAGGCCATAATGATCTTAGAAGCAAAGGACATTCATAAGGTTTATAACGACGGCAGCAAAGTTGTGCCGGTGCTTAGGGGAGTAACCTTAAGCGTTAAAAAAGGCGGCTTTGTCGCGGTTACCGGGCCTTCGGGCGCGGGTAAATCTACCTTGCTGCATATTTTGGGCGGATTGGATTCTCCGACCAGCGGCAGCATCGCGTTTGAGGGAAAAGACCTTGCCAGGATAAGCGATAGCCGGCTCTGCCGGATAAGGAACAAGCAGATTGGTTTTGTGTTCCAATTCTATCACTTGCTGCCGGAGTTTACGGTTTTAGAGAATGTGTTGATGCCGGCATTGATCAGCCAGCAGCATGCATCTGCCGGCAGGCAGTTAAAAAAAGAGGCGCTAGGGCTTTTAGAAGGCGTAGGATTGAGCGAAAGGATTGCGCATTTTCCTTCCCAGCTTTCCGGAGGGGAAAAACAGCGCGTAGCGATCGCGCGCGCCTTGATCAATAAACCGGAGCTGCTTTTTTGCGATGAGCCGACAGGAAATCTTGATTCGGAATCCGGCAGCGGCATTGCCGCGTTGATCAAAAAGGTAAACCTGGAAAATAAAACAGCGGTTGTCCTGGTTACGCATAACCTTGAGCTGGCAAAATCAGCTGAGCGGGTGTATCATTTAAAAGACGGCGTGTTGGTCAATTAACGTTAACGCGGGAGTAACTATGAAGATCTATATCAACGGAAAATTCTATGAAAAACAGGACGCTAAGATATCCGTGTTTGACCACGGCCTTTTATACGGCGACGGGGTATTTGAGGGTATCCGTTCTTATGACCGTCTGGTATTCAAATTAAAAGAGCACATTGACCGGCTGTACGAGTCAGCGCATTCAATCATGCTCAAAGTCCCGTTGACCAAGGAGCAGATGATTAAAGCAGTGGTGGCTACGTTGAAAGCCAACGGCCTGGATGACGCTTATATCCGGCTGATCGTGACCCGCGGCGAAGGCGACCTGGGGCTTGACCCGCGCAAATGCACGGGGGGCCCGTCACTGATCATTATCGCCGATAAGATTAAGCTTTACCCGGAAAAACTCTATAAAGAAGGCCTGGAGATCATGACCGTGCCGACGATCAGGAACCTGCCTGAGGCAGTGAACCCGCAGATCAAATCCCTGAATTACCTGAACAATATTCTGGCAAAGATCGAAGCGACAAATTCCGGATGCGAAGAAGCGATCATGCTGGATTCCCTCGGTTACGTTGCCGAATGCACGGGAGATAATATTTTCATCGTAAAAGACAGCCATCTTTATACGCCGCCGCAATGCATGGGCAGCCTGCGCGGGATCACTCGCGACGCGGTGATTGAGATCGGCCGCAAGAGCAAGAACCCGGTGCATGAACACGTGCTTACGCGCCATGAGCTTTTTATTTCCGATGAATGTTTCCTTACCGGCACAGCCGCGGAGATCATCCCGGTGGTAAAAGTTGACGGCCGCGTGATCGGTTCGGGCAAGCCCGGCAAGCTCACGCTCAGCCTGATGAAAAAATTTAAAGAAATGACCAGGCGGGAAGGAGTAAGGTATTAATGCTTTGCGATATCTGCAATAAAAACCAGGCTACTGTCCATTTGACCGAGATCGTTGACGACCAGATGACCGAGCTGCATCTTTGCGAAGAATGCGCGCGCCAGAAAAGCGAGCAAATGGAGCAGCAGTTCGGCTTAAGCGATCTTTTGGCCGGCATGGCGGAATTCACCAATAAGCCGGTGCAGGATAAAGAGGTAATGACCGCCAAATGCAAAAAATGCGGGCTTACCTTTGCCGATTTTAAAAAGATCGGCAGGCTCGGCTGCAGCGAATGCTACAGCGCGTTCCGGCAATACCTCGCGCCCCTTTTAAAAAGGATCCACGGCTCAAGCAGCCACGTAGGCAAGAGCCCGATAATGATGGCGCAGAAAGTTACGGCGCCGAAAAAGGATAAAGAAACCGGCGTTATTGATGACCTTGCCGGCCTGCGGCAAAAGCTGCAGAAGGCAATTGAGGCGGAGGAATTTGAAGAGGCGGCAAAGCTGCGCGATCAAATCAGGAACCTGGAAAAAAAGGAATAGATTATGAAACTAGACGATTTGATGAACCATACAAGCGAATGGCTTAAGGGCACCGGCCCGAATTCCGACATTGTTATCTCCAGCCGCATCCGGCTGGCGCGCAACCTTGATAAATTCCCCTTTCCGCACTGGGCGAGCAAGAAAGATTCGCAAGACATATTCCTGACGGTAGAGGACGCGAGGGCAAAGATAGATTTTTTAAAAAGCACGACCACTTTCCGGCTGGCAGAACTTGACGCCGTGGACAAGCAGTTCCTCGTTGAGCGACATTTGATGTCTTATGAGCACGCGCAGCGCACCGACAGCAAGGCAGTGATCATTGACGATGAGGAAATAATTTCTATCATGGTCAATGAAGAAGACCATATGCGCATACAAGTCATGCAGTCCGGTTTTAATATCTTTGAGGCATGGAATATTATCAACCGTATTGATGATGCCTTAAGCGAGAAGTTGGCCTACGCGTTTTCTCCCGAATGGGGATATCTGACCTGCTGCCCGACCAATACCGGCACAGGCATGCGCGGTTCGGTAATGCTGCATTTGCCGGCGCTGGTAATGACGCGGCACATTAACCGGGTCCTGGCTGCGATCGCCAAATTAAGTTTTACCACGCGCGGGCTTTACGGCGAAGGCACGCAGGCAAGCGGCAACTTCTTCCAGATCTCCAATCAGGTGGCTTTAGGCCACAGCGAAGAAGAGATCATTGATAATATCAACGGCCTGATCCGCCAGATCATTGAGCAGGAACAACAGGGAAGGGAATCGCTCCTGCAAACCAATAAGGCGATGCTTGAGGACCGGGTCAACCGTTCATTCGGGATTTTAAAAAGCGCTTATATCATCTCAAGCCAGGAGACCGTAGAGCTTTTGTCAATGGTCAGGCTTGGCTCTGACCTGGGGATGATCAAGAATATTGACCGCAGGACGATCAATGAATTATTTATCATCACGCAGCCGGCGCATTTGCAAAAGCTGGAGAGCAAGAAGCTCACCCAGCAGGAAAGGGACGTGCGCAGGGCTTCGTTGATCAGGGAAAGATTAAAAATATAACCGGAACATTCGCATATCAGGAGGTTGGCAATGTTTAACAGGTTCACGGAACGCGCAAGAAAAGTGATTATTCTGGCAAAAGAAGAAGCAAGGCGTTTTAACCACGATTATATCGGCACAGAGCATATACTTCTCGGCCTGATCCGCGAAGGCGAAGGCGTTGCCGCGGCAGTGCTGCAGAAACTCGGGGTGTCGCTTGAAAATATCCGGCTGGAGATAGAAAAACTCGTGCAGCCCGGCCCGACCACGCAGATCATCGGCGATATTCCTTTTACTCCCCGCGCCAAAAAAGCGCTTGAGCTGGCTGCCGAAGAAGCGCGTTCTCTCGGGCATAATTATATCGGCACAGAGCATATACTTCTCGGTCTGATCCGCGAAGGCGAAGGCGTTGCCTCGCAGGTGCTTTTAAATCTCGGCCTTGACTTAAACCGCGTGCGCAGCGAAGTAATGGAACTTTTAGGTTCTGCGCTTCCCGGCATGTCAGGCGGAGCAGCCCAGCAGGCAAAATCAAAGACTCCCGCGTTAGATGCTTTTGGCAGGGACTTGATCGTCCTGGCAAGGGACAATAAGCTTGATCCGGTAATTGACCGTAAGCCGGAGATTGAACGCGTGATCCAGATATTAAGCCGCAGGACAAAAAACAATCCCGTGCTTTTAGGCGAAGCCGGCGTGGGAAAAACCGCGATAGTTGAAGGCCTGGCGCAGGCAATCATTGCCGGAAATGTCCCGGAGTTATTAAGGAACAAGCGCATCGTTGTCTTAGACTTGGCGCTGATGGTTGCCGGGACCAAATACCGCGGCCAGTTTGAAGAGCGCATCAAGGCAGTAATGGAGGAGATTAAACGTTCGCAGGACGTGATCATTTTTATTGATGAGTTGCATACCCTCGTGGGAGCGGGTGCGGCAGAAGGCGCCATAGATGCCTCCAATATTTTAAAACCGTCGCTTTCACGCGGAGAAATGCAGTGCATCGGCGCGACTACGCTTGACGAATACAGGAAATATATTGAGAAAGACGCGGCTTTGGAGCGCCGTTTCCAGACGATCATGGTTGAGCCGCCTTCGGTCAGCCAGACTGTAGAAATACTTAAAGGCCTGCGCGATAAATACGAGGCGCATCACCGCGTAACTTTTAAGGATGAAGCGCTTGAGGCAGCGGCAAAGCTTTCCGACCGCTACATTTCCGGCAGGTTCCTGCCGGATAAGGCGATTGACATTATTGACGAAGCGGGCTCGCGCGCGCGCCTGAACGTTTTGATCGTGCCGCCGGAGATCAAACAGCTGGAAGAAAAGGTTGAAGGCATCAGGAAAGAAAAAGAATCGTTCATCAAGAGCCAGGATTTTGAAAAAGCCGCTTCCCTGCGCGACCAGGAAAGGGTAGCGCGCCAGGAACTGGAAAAACTGAATAAAGAATGGTCGCAGGCAAAAGATAAAATGCGGCCGGAAGTAAATGAAGAGGACATTGCCAAGATCATCGCGCAATGGACCGGCATCCCGATTTTCCGCTTGGAAGAAAAAGAAGGCGAAAAACTCTTAAAGATAGAAGACGAGCTGCATAAGCGCGTCATCGGCCAGGACGAAGCGATTGATACGATCGCCCACGCGATCCGGCGTTCGCGCGCCGGGATCAAGGATCCCCGCCGGCCTATCGGCTCATTTGTTTTTCTCGGGCCAACAGGCGTAGGAAAGACCCTGCTTGCGCGCGCCTTGGCGGAATTTATGTTCGGCGATGAGGACGCGTTGATCCAATTGGACATGTCGGAGTATATGGAGAAATTCAATGTTTCCCGTCTTGTCGGCGCTCCTCCGGGATATGTCGGCTATGAAGAAGGCGGCCAGCTCACGGAAAAAGTCAGGCGCCGGCCGTATTCGGTGATCCTCCTGGATGAGATTGAAAAAGCGCATCCGGACGTATTTAACCTTCTGCTTCAGGTATTTGAAGACGGCAGGCTCACGGATAGTTTCGGCAGGAAAGTGGACTTTCGTAATACCGTGATGATCATGACCTCTAACGTCGGGGCTGAAACCATCCGTAAAACCAGTTCACTTGGTTTTAAGGCCCAGAAAGAAGAGATCACTTATCAGGAAATGAAAGAGAAGCTTCTGGAAGAGGTCAAGCGCACGTTTAAGCCGGAATTCTTAAACCGTCTTGACGACATCATCGTATTCCGGCCGCTGGTAAAAGAAGATTTGCAAAAGATCGTGGAGATCGAGATCAACCACGTTGCCTTGCGGCTTAAGGAGCAGGGCATTGGCCTTGAGGTTTCCCAGGAAGCAAAAGACTTTTTAATTGAGAAGGGTTTTGACCCGGTTTTCGGGGCAAGGCCGCTGAAGCGCACTATCCAGAGGTACCTGGAAGATCCCCTGGCATCCGAGATCATCTCAAAGAAATTCAAGGATGGCTCAAATGTAAGGGTCTCGCGTAAATACGAGGAGCTGGTGTTTGAGCAATGATCAATAAATTCTTTATCAGTATCGGCAGGAACGTGATTTCGCTGATGCACTTTATCGGCGGATTAAGCAACCTGGCAGCGCAGACTTTTTACTGGATGTTCATCCCGCCGTTTAAACGGATGCGCATGATCGACCAGATGAAGCGCACGGGCTTTGACAGCCTGCCGATAGTTTCCATGATCGGCTTGTTCATCGGTATGATCCTCGCCCTGCAGACCGCGGTATTGATGCAGCGCTTGGGCTCGGAGATGTACATTGCCAGCATTGTCGCGCTTTCCCTGGTCAGAGAATTAGGGCCGGTAATTACCGCTTTAATCGTTGCCGGCCGCGTGGGCGCTGCGATCACCGCGGAGATCGGCTCAATGCAGGTTACCGAGCAGATAGACGCGCTTGAGGCATTCGCCACTAACCCCATTCAATACCTGGTAGTGCCGCGTTTTCTGGCCTTAAGCTTGATGCTTCCCATACTTACGCTATACGCCAACCTCGTCGGCATATTCGGCGGGTACGTGCTTTGCGTTTATAAGCTGGGCATATCCTCCAGCTTATATATCAAGATCACTACCGAAGCGCTGCTCTATAAGGACCTTTTTACCGGCTTGGCAAAAACGGTATTTTTCGGGATGATCATCGCGTTTGTCAGCTGTTATGAAGGCTTTAACGTTGAAGGCGGGGCAGAAGGCGTAGGCAGCGCCACGCGCCAGGCAGTTGTCGCTTCGTTTATTTTGATCATTGCCGCGGACTGCTTCTTTACCGCGCTGTTTTATTTTATTTTCCCGTAAAATGATAGAGATAAAAGGCGTCTATAAAAATTTCAATTCGCATAAGGTGCTGGACGGGGCAACGCTTACCATTCCCGACGGAAAGACCTATGTGATCATCGGCCGCTCGGGCTGCGGCAAAAGCGTCCTCTTAAAGCATATCGTCGGCATATTAAAGCCGGAAAAAGGCCAGGTGATCGTTAACGGCCTGGATATGGATAAAATAACCGAAGCTGAATTGAATGCCTTACGCATGAAGATCGGCCTGGTCTTTCAGGGAGGCGCGCTTTTTGATTCGCTTACCGTCGGCGAAAACGTAGGCTTCGGCCTGATCGAACACGACCACTTAGAGAGGAAGGAATTATTGGAACGGGTGGAAGAATCGCTTTGCCTTGTCGGCCTCTGTGGTATTGAGAATATCATGCCTTCGCAGCTTTCAGGCGGCATGAAAAAGCGCGTGGCGCTGGCGCGGGCGATCTGTATTAAACCGGAGATCATCCTTTATGATGAGCCGACTACCGGCGTTGACCCGATTACCGCCGACAGCATCAATGACCTGATAAAAAACCTGCACGATAAATTAAAGGTCACTTCTATCGTTGTTACGCATGACATGAAAAGCGCTTATAAGGTCGCCGACAGGATCGCCATGCTCTATCAGGGTAAGGTGATTGCCGAAGGTACTCCCGAAGAGATACAGGCAAGCGATCACCCGGTAGTGCACCAGTTTATCAACGGCCTGGCGCAAGGGCCGATAACCGAAACTATAGACCAGTTTAAAGCAGTTTGATGTGCATATAATATTGTCCCCCGCCCAATCGCTTAAAGATTTTGTTAGAAATCTTTAAGCAGGCGTGGGATTAATTCGGCCCAACAATACTTTGCCGAATTCGGCAAAGTATTGTGGTTTTAATTTAAGGAGGCACTAAGATGCTCTTTGGCAAGACAAAACTTGAGTTTAAGGTAGGGATATTCGTATTCTGCGGCCTGGTGATCCTGACAGTGTTTGTTTTGTCTATTGGCGGGTTCAAGACTTGGGCTTCTGGATACCGCGTTAAATTCACTTTTAATTTTATTAACGGCGTTAAGCTGGGCGCTCCTGTGCGCTTTGCCGGGCTTGATGTAGGCCAGGTCAAAGACATAAAGCTTATTCCCATAAACGGGAAAAAGACGCAGGTAGAGGTGCTTGTCTGGGTAAAAAATGACGTGCGTATCCCGGTTGACTCAACTATCTGGGTCAATACCCTCGGCCTTTTGGGCGAGAAATACATTGAGATCATGCCCGGCAAGGAAGCCGAAAATATCCTGCCCGCAGGCGGCCTTATTATCGGAGAAGATCCGCTTGCCATGCACGAAGTAGGCGAATTGGCAAAGAAGATCGCCGATGACATTGACGCGCTGATCGTCAAGATCAAGAGCGGGGAAGGCACGTTAGGAAAACTCTTTACCGATGACGCGCTTTATACGGAAGTAGAATCGCTGGTCCTTGATTTAAGGAAACATCCGTGGAAGCTCCTCTGGAAAACCAACGAATAGTTTTTCATGAAGACCAAAACCGTATTCAGCTGCCAAAGCTGCGGGTTCCAGTCGCCAAAATGGCTGGGTAAATGCCCGGATTGCAACAGCTGGAATTCTTTTGTAGAAGAAGATTATTCCGCTCCTTCGGGTAAGGCAGGAGAAAAGGTTGCCTTATATAAGGACGAACCGGTCTTATTAAAAGACGTAGAAATATCCGAGGCCGCGCGGATCAAGACGCGGATCGCGGAATTGGACCGTGTGCTCGGCGGAGGCATTGTCCGGGGCTCGGTCATCCTTATCGGCGGCGACCCCGGGGTCGGCAAATCCACTATTTCGCTGCAGTTGTCCAATCAGGTTACCGAAGCAGGCCATAAAGTGCTTTATGTCAGCGGCGAAGAATCGGTAGCGCAGACAAAATTGCGCGCCGAGCGCCTGGGCAAGGCCGGTAACGATAAATTATACATCGTTAACCAGACTGACCTGTCTTTTATCGTCGGCCATATAAAAAAGCTTAAGCCTGACATTGTGGTCATTGATTCCATACAAGTGATCTTTGACCCGCAGATAAGCTCATCAGCCGGAAGCGTCAGCCAGGTCAGGGAGAGCGCGGGTATATTGACCCAGCTTGCCAAGACCGGCGGCATATCCATTTTTATCATCGGCCATGTTACCAAGGAAGGCACGCTTGCCGGGCCGCGCGTTTTAGAGCATATTGTTGATACCGTGCTTTATTTTGAGGGCGACCGGTTTTCCACGCACCGCATCCTGCGCGCGGTAAAAAACCGTTTCGGGTCCACGAATGAAATCGGCGTATTTGAAATGGATTCCGAAGGCCTGAAGGAAGTTAAGAACCCTTCGGAGATATTTTTATCCGAGCGGCCAAAGGACGTCTCGGGTTCAGTGGTGGCAACAGTACTGGAAGGAACAAGGCCGCTTTTAGTTGAGATCCAGGCATTGGTCAGTAAGTCCAGCTTTGGCTATGCTGCGCGTAGGGCGCAGGGTTTTGATTTTAACCGGCTCAATCTTTTGATCGCGGTTTTGGAAAAGCGGCTTGGCCTGCATCTTGAAGCAGAGGATGTTTTCGTGAATGCTGCCGGCGGGATCAAGGTTGAGGATCCGGCCGTAGATCTGGCAGTAGCGATTGCGATTACTTCGGCGTTTCGCGAACAGCTGGTCATGGCTGATACCGTGGTCTTAGGCGAAGTGGGCCTGGCCGGTGAGGTCAGGAGCATTACGCATGTTTCAGCAAGGATAAATGAGGCGCAAAAGTTAGGTTTTAGGCATTGCGTGCTGCCGGAAAATAATTTTAAAGGCCGCGGCATGAAAATACCCGGCATAGAGCTTTTGCCGGTTTCCACGCTTAAACAAGCGATGGATGTCATATTGAATAAATGACCCTCCGGAACTTTTCCGTTAAGGAGGGTCATCCTGAGGCCCGCAGGGCCGAAGGATCTAAGGAGGTTGCACCATGAACATATTATTAGTCCGTATTCTTTTTGCTTTCGGCAATATGCTGATCGGTTATCAGACAATGATGAACCAAGGCAGGGGCATTATCGGCGCGCTTCTGGGTTTGGCAGCAGCGCTGGTAATCATTTTCCTTGAGATCGGGATGCGCAAAGTTTCCGTGCGCGGGCTTTCCAGCGCGGTGTTCGGCCTGATCCTCGGGCTTATCATGGCAAAACTGGTTACTGACGCGTTTAGCCTGGCGCCGATCTCACCCGATCAACTTACCGGCATCCGCGTTACATTAACGCTGGTATTTTGCTATTTAGGCATGGTGATCGCCCTGCGCGGGAAAGATGAATTCAATATTATCATACCTTACGTCCGGCTGCGCAAACAGAATCAGGCTGAAGAAGCCGTGCTTTTGGACACCAGCGTGATCATTGACGGAAGGATACTTGATATCTTTAAAACCAAATTCCTGGAAGGAAAGATCATTATCCCGAAATTCGTTTTAAAGGAATTACAGCAGATCGCCGACTCTACCGACCCGATGAAGCGCCAGCGCGGCCGCCGCGGGCTTGAGATCCTGCATACTTTTCAGAAAGAGGCAGCGCAGGACATTGCCGTCAACGAAGAAGATTTTCCGGAGATCGCGGAAGTGGACGCGAAACTGGTCAAGCTGGCAAAACTTTTGGATGCCAAGATCATGACCGTAGATTTTAATTTGAACCGGGTGGCTACTTTTCAGGGCGTGAAGGTATTGAACATTAATGAGCTGGCAAACGTCTTGAAACCGGCGGTATTCCCCGGCGAGCAAATGCACATCAAGCTGATCAAGGAAGGCAAGGAGCATAACCAGGCTGTGGGCTATCTTGAAGACGGCACAATGGTAGTCGTGGAAGACGCGCGCCGGATGATCGGCCAGGACGTGAAAGTCGTAGTTTCTTCCGTGCTGCAGACCCAGGCAGGCAGGATGATCTTTACAAAGATAGAGAGGTAAGGTTTGGTTTCCGCGATTGTAGTTGCCGCCGGTAAAGGCAAGCGGCTTAAGTCAAGGATACCCAAGCCTTTGATAAAGCTTGGCAGCAAGCCGCTGATAATTTATTCGCTTCAGGCTTTAAGCCGGAACCGGGCAGTAAAAGAGATCATCGTCGTTGCCAATCCCTTAAACGTTAAAGCGATTGCTAACGCGATAAAAAAATACCGGATTAAAAAAATAAGCAGCGTGGTATTAGGCGGCCGCAGGCGCCAGGACTCGGTTTATAACGGTTTAAGAAAAACATCCCCGGCAGCAAGCCTTGTGCTTGTGCATGACGCGGCAAGGCCGTTTATTAACCGGGCAGTTATTTCCGCGTCTTTAAAGCAGGCAGCATCATGCGCAGCGGCAATTGCAGCTGTGCCGGTTAAGGCAACGATAAAACAGGTTACAGGTTACAGGTCACAGGGCACAGGTAAAATATTTGTAAAAAAGACGATTGACCGGCGGGATATTTGGGAAATCCAGACCCCGCAGGTTTTTAAGAAGGAGCTGCTTTTAAAGGCATTCAGGAAATTCGGCAAGGCTGATGTTACGGATGAGGCAATGCTGGTTGAGAAAACGGGTAATAAAGTGGCGGTTGTGTTAGGAACTTATAGCAATATTAAAGTTACCGGCCCCGAAGACCTGATCATCGCAGAGGCGATCATAAAAAATGGAAGAATATAGGACAGGCATAGGTTATGACATCCATCGTTTAGCCGAAGGAAGAAAACTTATCCTCGGCGGCATTGAAATACCTTATCCCAAGGGGCTTTTGGGCCATTCCGACGGAGATACGCTTTTGCATGCGATTGCCGACGCGCTCTTAGGCGCTACGGCAGAAGGCGATATCGGCGAGCATTTCCCCAACACCGACCCCAAATACCGCGATATTGACAGCGTGATCATCTTAAAGAACGTGCTTGACCTGATCAGCAGGAAAGGCTTCAGGATAAATAACGTGGATACGGTAATTGTGGCGCAGGAACCCGCTCTTAGCCCGTTTAAGAAAGATATACGCAAACGGATTGCTGCGATATTGGGCATTGCCGAAGATGCTGTTGGCATTAAGGCAAAGACCAATGAAGAATTAGGCGAGCTCGGCAGAAAAGAAGCAATTGCCGCATACGCAGTAGTAAACTTAAGTAGGGGGGAGAGATGACGCTATTAATAAACATAATCTCCATTTTGATCGTGTTAATAACGCTTAAACTGATCATTATTTCTATATTCTTCTTTGGAGATATCAGGAGCGCGCAAAAAAGAGACCCGGCAGCAAAGGGTTTTCTTGAGGTCCTACTTTTATATCAGGGCTTGCATGCCTTGGTTGCTTACCGCGTGTCGCATGTTCTATATAAGCTGCACCTGTTCTTTATTGCCCGCTTGATCAGCCAGATGGCGCGCTTTACTACCGGCATTGAAATACATCCCGGAGCAAAGATCGGCAAAAACTTCTTTGTTGACCATGGTATGGGAGTGGTAGTAGGCGAAACGTCAATTATCGGCGATAATGTGCTTTTATATCAGGGTGTTACCCTGGGAGGCACGGGCCTTGAAAAAGGCAAGCGCCACCCGACTATCGGCAATAACGTAGTCATCGGAACAGGCGCAAAAGTCCTCGGCAATATCACAGTCGGGGATAATTCTTATATCGGAGCTAATGCCGTGGTGATCAAAGATGTGCCTGCGAATTCCACGGTAGTAGGCGTACCCGGAAGGATCACTAAGCAAGAAGGTAAAAAAATAGAGATCAGCCTTGACCATATACATGTACTTGACCCGATCATGCAGAATATAGAAGAACTGGAAAAAAGGGTCAAAGAGCTGGAAGCCAGGAATAAATAATAAGGACTAGCGTGCCTATATATATACAAAATTCCCTTACCCGCAAAAAAGAAGAATTTTCTCCTCTAAAGCCTCCGGCAGTAAATATGTACACCTGCGGAGTAACTGTTTACGACGACTGCCATATTGGCCACGCCCGCAGCCTCTACATTTTTGACGTGATCCGTAAATATCTTAAATACCGTGGGTACAACGTTAAATTCGTCCGCAACATTACCGATATTGACGACAAGATCATTAACCGCGCCAATGAGCTCAAAGAAAATTGGCAGGAATTGGTAAAAAAATACATCAGCCGTTATTATGAGGACTTGGCCAGCCTGGGAGTGGAAAAGGCGGATTTTGAGCCGCGCGCCACGGAAAACATCAAGGCAATGATCAATCATATCACCGGCCTGATCGAGCTGGGGTTTGCATATGAAGCAGGCGGTGACGTATATTTTAGCGTGCGTAAATTTTCCGAATACGGCAAGCTATCCGGCCAGAGCATTGATCAGATGGAATCCGGAACGCGGATTGATCCTTCAGATTTTAAAAAGGACCCGCTTGATTTTGCGCTTTGGAAAAAATCAAAGCCGGGAGAGCCGTTTTGGCCAAGCCCATGGGGCGAAGGCAGGCCGGGCTGGCATATTGAATGTTCGGTAATGAGCGTAAAATATTTACAGGTGGATACTTTGGATATCCATGCCGGCGGCAGGGACCTGATCTTCCCACACCACGAAAATGAAATTGCCCAGGCAGAGGCGCTTTCCAACAAGCCGTTTGCCAAATACTGGATCCATCATGGCCTCTTAACGATCAACGGACAAAAGATGTCCAAGTCTTTGGGTAATTTTGTAACGATCAAAGACTTTATGGATAAATATAAGAATGCCGATCTTCTAAAATTATTTTTCTTGACCGCGCACTATTCTCATCCGATTGATTATACGCAAGAGAAAATAGAAGAAGCAAGAAAGGCGTTGGAGCGGATCGTTATATTGATGAATAAGATCGCAGACAGCAAATTACAATCCAAAAGTAAAAAATTTGAAGAGATAGATAAGATCAAGGCAAGGTTTATTGAGGCAATGGATGATGATTTTAATACGCCGCAAGGCTTGGCAGCGATATTTGACTTAGTAAACCTGACGAATAAGCAAATCAATAATGCGGATTTTGTCATTGTGGCAAAAGATACGCTTAATGAGTTATTGGGTATTCTTGGGATTTCGCTTTTTGCCGCGCCTGCATCCGGGCTGGATGACAAAAACATAGAAGCAAAGATCGCTGAACGTAACCGGCTCAAGAATGAAAAAAAGTATAGCGAGGCAGATGGCATCAGAAAAGAGCTTGAAGCACAGGGCATCATTTTAGAAGACACAAAATCCGGCACTGCCTGGAGAAGGAAATTATAGGTAATAGTAGGAACCGTCCCTAACGTTTTGAAAGGAGCATGCTATGGGAGCTTTAATACCGTTAATATTCTTACTCATTATCGCCGGTTTCTATTCTTTCATTGCTTTGATCTGGTGGAAGATCTTTAAGAAAACCGGGTTCCATCCGGCGCTGGGAATTTTAATGCTCGTTCCTTTCCTTAATCTTGTTATGCTGGCATTCCTGGCATTCAGGGAATGGCCGGTGCGCGAAAAATTATCGCATTACAGCGCTAGCGGAGTTATCCCTCAAAAGTCGCTGGCTATGCCGCTGATTGTGGCGATCGTTTTTGCTGCGGTTATACCGGTAACGCTCTTATTTATTGCGATCGCGGTGCCGAATTTTATGCGCGCCAAGTTAATCGCGAATGAAGCTATGGCGCAGGCCGTGGTAAAAAACGTATCTCAGGCAGTAGAAGATTATGCTTCCGCAAATAACGGTGTTTATCCGACGAATGAAGTTACCTTGAAATATCCGGTTGGGTCTGAAGTGTCGTATGACGATAAGACGATTGAAGGGTACAGCTATTCGGTGAATTTGCGCCAGGATGGTTATGAAGTGGCGGCAAGCCCTGAAAAATGCGGGGTTACCGGTTTTAACGTGTTTTTGGCGGAAACAGGCGGCAAGTTAGCAGCCAAAGACTGCCGGTAGGGCTTTGTAGGGACTGTCCCTAACGTTCTTTCATAATTTTGCGTCTGTCTTGTGTGGTTTCTCGCGGGGACGCTCGCTCCGCCCCTGCGAGGCGGAGCATCGCTCGTGAGTCGGCTTTCGCTCTGCCCTAACGTAAGTGAGGGCATCCTTGCCCGCTCAAGCCTCCTACGCCCCGCTCAAAACCACCACAAGCCTACCGCAAAATTGATAAACGTGCGCTTCGAACAAAAACCGTAAATTTTAAATAATATGCGCTTCCGAAATTATTCGTAAACTTGTAGTTGAAATTATGAAAAATCCAGATTTTAATGTAGAAAACGATAAGATATTCAAATATTTTGTAGAGCAAATGGGCCCAGCTAATTATGAAATATTTAATTCTGAAGAACCAATGCCATTTGTAGTGGCACAGCCTCCTTATAGAGGATTCTATACTTGTATTTCGACTAGTGCGACTATTGACATTAAAACAGTTTCCTATCGGAATCTCGAACTTGCCCCTGATGCTCCCGTAGTTGTAATGCGCAATATGAGATATTGCGATCACAACGACAAGCCACATCTTAATTCAGATGATACCGTATTTTTTGCGCATAAAAGTGGTCGAATCGGAAGAGTGGTAAGAAAAGACGCAGAAGATCACTATAAAGAAATTGCTAAAATTGGGGGGCTAGAACATATTGCAGAGGCGTTTCATTTACCTAAAGAAACGAGTGGGCCAATAAGCCAATATGTTGAAAATGGAGCCTCAGTTCCTATCAGAATTGATTGTCCACCTAAAGATAAAATTGCTTTTATAGTAGATTTAACAAAGAAAAGTTTTAAGGTGGTGCGAAAAGAGTAGCTTTTTTTGGAATTTCGGGGACGTAATACTTAATTATCGTTTAAGCGGATGGGTTGGGTTGGTTTTTTGAGCAACACAAGCCAGCCGCTTTAGGGGAAAAATATGAAAAAGATTGCAGCGTTTTTATGCGTAGTTTTATTAGCAGGGACTGCGTTTGCGGCAGATTTTGTGCTGAAGAGTCCGCAGCTTCAGGAAGGCGGCCAGCTTGGCATGGAACAGGTATTTGCCGGTTATGGCTGCACCGGTGAGAATATCTCTCCCGCTTTATCGTGGGAAGGCGCGCCTGGCGAAACAAAAAGTTTTGCCGTTACAGTCTATGACCCGGATGCCCGCAAAGGAAACGGATGGTGGCATTGGGTGATCTTTAATATCCCGGCGGATGTTAACAGTCTCTTGCAGAATGCCGGTGATCTTGCTTCCGCTTTGGCGCCTAAAGGAAGCGCGCAGGTTAAAAGCGATTCCGGCAAGCCCGGCTATAGCGGAGCATGCCCGCCGGCAGGGGATAAGCCGCACCGTTATATATTTACCGTCTATGCTTTAGATGTTGAAAAAATGCCTATGGATGAAAATACTTCAGGAGCCGAAGCAGGCCCCAATTTAGATCAGCACGCGATCGCAAGGGCAGCGATAACCGTAACTTATTCCAGATGAGAGTAAAATATATCGCGATAGCATTATTGGACGGAATTGGGGACGTCCCAAAAGCGGAATTGGGGACGTCCCAAAAGGGGACACCCTAGTTATATTTTAATAGGGTGGTACCTTAAAGGACGTCCCCAGTGACGTCCCCAGTGAATGAAGCTTATGAAAAGATTAAGGTCGGTTTTATTTATCGCGGTGTTCGGGATTATCGGATTGTGGGCGCAGACTGCTTACGCAAGGGTCTCTTACATGCCCAGAATATCCAAAGCCGCCGCAGCGTATCCTAATGACAAGTTTGCCGTAGTCGGAAGCCGGATAATGTTTTATGGCGGTATTAGCATACTAGTTCTACTGTGCATAGGCTTGGCCGTGTTTGCCTATAAACTAATACCCAAAACAGAAAAAATCAGGACCTGTCCGGTAGAAGAATTTGTTCACGCCAGGCAGATAGCTATTTATTTGCCGCGCAGCAATGATATTATCCTGAAACCGGGCTCTAAGTATTTTACTGAACTGATCAATAATTTTACCGGCGATAAAAAGGCAGCTTCCGACGATGACAGGTACAGCGATAAGCTTTTTCTAAAAATAAAAAACAGGCGTTACGCAATTGAGGCATCTCTGGACGGCTGGAATTTTGAAGGAGAACTGCGGAATTCCCGCGTCTTAAGCAACCCTTTAGAGGTAAGAAAAATCATTGATTCCCTCAAAGAAGAGTATTTAAAGAAATAGGAAGATCGTTAGAATAAAAAATGAAAGCGAAGTATTTAGGAATAACGTTATTAATAAGCGTAATGCTTTTACCGGCTGCTGCCTTGGCGATTGATACGGCTGACTGGCAAATATATAAGAATGAAGTTTACGGATACGAGATCAAGTATCCGCTTATTCACGCTTACCTGCCGCTGGAACTTCGCCCGGTTGGCGGTGAAAAAGACGGCCGGGAAATCAAGGTATGCTTTGCAGAAACCTCTGTTCACCACGGCATAGTTGTTAAGGTGTATCCCGGCAAAAAAATAAGCAAGATCGCTTCAATAGAAGGGATCAAGGCGCCTTCTTTTAGGGATATAAAAGACGGCCTTCCAATAGCGCATAACTGGAGCATCACGAAAGTTAACTCACGGGATGCCATAAAGCATCGAGGAGATGTTGTTATTACCATTATTACCAACGGCGCCGTATTTTATATCTATCCGTGGTATAATTTCAGCGAGTTCTTTGCCGAGGACGTAATTTCTACGTTTAAATTCAATGATTTATATGCGTAAAAAGTATATTACGATAACCTTATTGATCTGCGCGATAGCTTTACCGGCTGCTGCTTTTGCGCAGATCAGCGATGATGTTTCAACCTGGATAACGTATACGAATGAAGCCTATGGGTATGAGATTAAATATCCCCCTGAAATGGAGCTTATACTTGGCGGCACAGAGTTGGAAATAAACGACCGGGAATTTGTCATCCGCGTCAAGGAAAGCGATGATGACAGCGGCATATCCGCGCAGCTTTATCCGGGAAAAGATTTAAGCGCGATTGACCCCGGCGGCTTAACTCTGCCGTCTTTGATAGATTTAAGAGTAGGTGCGGTGGAATACAAGAAAAAAATAGATAAAGTCGGGGTCTATGCCTATAAATGGAACCTGGTAATGATCAATGGCCAGGAAGCCATAAAAGGAGAAGTATATTTTGAATCTACGGCTGAAAGAATGGGTATGTTTTTTATAATTGATGAGGCATTCTTCAGCATTGAGCCGTGGACTGACTTCAGCGAAACACTCGCAGAAGAAATAATCTCAACTTTTAGGTTTAATAGATGAAAGGTAAATTCATTACATTTGAAGGCTCGGAAGGCTGCGGCAAGAGCACGCAGTCTAAATTGCTTTGCGAATACCTACAAACAAAAGGCCACAGGGTAACTTTTTTGCGCGAGCCCGGAGCAACTAAGATCAGCGAGAAGATCCGCGATATCCTGCTGGATGCCAAAAACGACGGCATGTCCGTTCCGTGCGAAATGCTGCTTTATATGGCTGCGCGCGCGCAAATCGTAGAGGAGATCATTAAGCCGGAACTGGCAAAAGGAAGGATCGTGATTTGCGACCGTTATCTTGATTCTACGCTTGCCTATCAGGGCTATGGCTTAGGAGTTGACGTTGGCTTGATCAGGAGCGTGGGAAAATTTGCCACACAAGGTATTATGCCGGACCTGACCATTCTTTTGGATGTTCCGGTTAAAAAGGGCCTTAATTATCGTAATGGCGCCAAGGACCGCATTGAGCAAAGGTCTTTAGCGTATCATAATCGCGTAAGGCGCGGGTATTTCAAATTAGTAAAAGCAGAGCCGGCAAGAATAAGGGTGGTTAAGGTAGATAAAGATAAAGAAATTACCCAAAGCAGGATCAGGGCATTGATAGATAAATATGTCATTTAATCATATCCGCGGCATTGCACAGCCGCTGGCAATTATCCGGCAATACTTAAACGATACGGAGAAATCCTCAAGCCGCAGTTTTCTTTTTTGCGGGCCGGAGGCAGTAGGGAAGCGGGTTATGGCATTAACGCTTGCCAAGGCAATCAATTGCCAGGACCAGTCCGGCGATGCCTGCGGGAGCTGTCCGTCCTGCCTGAAAATAGAGCAAGGCAACCACCCGGATATCCATCTTATAGACGATAGCGGCACCGGCTCAATAAAGATAGAGGATATCCGCCAGCTGCAAAAAGACATTGGCTTGCGGCCGTATGAAGCGCTGAAAAAAGTCTTTATCATTGATAACGCGCATAACCTTACTGCCGAGGCAGCAAACGCGCTTTTAAAAGTTTTGGAAGAGCCGCCCAAAGACAGCCTGATCATACTGATCACTTCTAAAACAGCGCTTTTGTTTAAGACCATTATTTCCCGCTGCCAAACCATAAAGTTTTCTCCGATGCAAAGGCAAGCCTTAAAAGAAATACTCATGCGCGAGCATGGCTTGGAAAGCGCCAAGGCGCATTTTATCGCCTATTTTTCCGAAGGCAGGATCGGCCAGGCATTGGAGTTAAAAGATTCCGCGATATTTGAGGATAAAAATAAGATCATTAATGAATTTTGTTTTAAAACAGGCCGTAGCAGCCCGCGCATTGCGGATAAACAGGAACTCCGCGCTGCGCTAAATACGCTGGCAGTCTGGTTCAGGGACCTGTATCTTTTAAAAAGCGGACTGGCACACGCGCAGCTAGTCAACGTTGACCGTAAGGAAGACCTGCTTAAGGTAGCGCGCGCACGGTCTTTCGCGGAGCTGGACGCAGGGCTGGCAAGTATTTCCGACGCCCTGCTGCGATTGGAACAGAACATCAATATAAAACTGTTGCTGGCTAATCTTCAGTTAGCCGGCTAAAATTTAGAGGAACCTATGGATAAGACAGTCTTGGTGAGGTTAAGGGATTTCGGCCAGGCGTATTTTTATAACGCCGGCGAAATGGCAGTGAAAGAAGGCGATTTTGTGATCGTAGAGCATGACCGCGGCCTTGATTACGGACAGATTGTTTCTCCGAAAGAGGCAGCGGCAGATAAAGAGTCCAAGGAACCGCCGAAAAAGATCATCCGTCAGGCAACTCCCGCGGATATGAAGCAGGTTGACGATAACCGCACAAAGGCAAAGGACGCTTTTGCCACTTGCCTTAAAAAGATTGCCGAGCATAAGCTGGATATGAAACTGGTGCGGGCGGAGTATTCCTTTGACCGCACAAAGATCGTGTTTTATTTTACCGCTTCAGGCAGGGTTGATTTCCGCAACCTCGTTAAAGACCTGGCAAAGATATTCAAGGCACGCATTGAGCTGCGCCAGATCGGGGTCAGGGATGAAGCAAAGATATTCGGCGGGTTTGGCCCCTGCGGCAGGGAACTTTGCTGCGCGCGTTTCCTAAAAGATTTTGAGCCGGTAACCATCAAAATGGCAAAAGAAGAGGGGTTGCCGCTTAATCCCCCGAAGATCTCCGGGCTTTGTGGCAGGCTGATGTGCTGCCTTTCTTTTGAATACGAAACCTATAAAATATTAGCCAAGGGCCTTCCGCACGAAGGCGAGCGCGTGCACATCCAGCAGGGTAAAGGAAAAGTGCTTAGCGTCAATGTTTTTAAGCGCTCTGCCATGATCGAGCTGGAAGACGGCACCGTAGTTGAGAACAAATACAAATGAAAAATAATTTTAAGAAATTCTATATCACTACTCCGATCTATTACGTGAATGCCGCCCCGCACATCGGCCATTCCTATACTACGATTGCCGCGGACGCCCTGACGCGCTATATGCGCGGCAAGCTGAATCCGGGAAGCGTCAGGTTCTTGACCGGCAGCGACGAGCATGGCCAGAAGATCCAGAAAGCAGCGGATGAGGCAGGCTTAAAGCCGCAGGAATTCGTGGATAAGGTCGTGGTGCAATTTAAAGACCTTTGGAAAAAACTGAATATTTCCAATGACGATTTTATCCGCACTACTGAACACCGGCACATCCGCACTGTCCAGATAATATTGGATATCCTGCGTAAAAAAGGCGATATTTATCAGGCGGAATACGAAGGCTGGTATTGCCAGCCTTGCGAAACTTTCTGGCCGCAAACCCAGGTTACTGACCAGCTTTGCCCGGATTGCCAGCGGCCGGTGGAAAAGATTAAAGAACAGAATTTCTTTTTTAAATTATCCAATTACCAGGACAGGCTCATAGAGCATATTACGAAAAACGAAGACTTTGTCCGGCCGGAAAGCCGCAGAAATGAAGTATTAAAATTTTTAGAGCAGCCGCTGACCGATCTTTGTATTTCCCGGCCAAAAGAGCGCTTGAGCTGGGGTATTCCTTTACCGTTTAGCCCGGATCACGTGACATATGTTTGGTTTGACGCTTTGGTGAATTATCTTAGCGCCGTAGGTTCTTTTGACGACAAAGGTAATTACACTTCAGACTGGTGGCAGCCGGATTGCCGGGTGGTGCATTTTATGGCCAAGGATATTTTGCGGCAGCACGCGGTTTATTGGCCGGCAATGCTTATGGCTTTGCGCACAGCAGGGGTTTCCGGGATCAGGCTTCCGGATACGGTGTTTGCCCATGGCTGGTGGCTGATGGCGGATATGAAAATGTCCAAATCCCGGGGCAACGTGGTTTCGCCGTTTGAAATGATCAATAAATACGGCCTGGATACTTACCGTTATTTCTTATTGCGCGACGTGCCGTTCGGCTCAGACGGGAATTTTTCCGAAGAGGCGATCGTTAAGCGGTTTAACAGCGACCTTGCCAATGATTTAGGTAACCTTATTTATCGCACGCTGACAATGGTGGAAAAATATTATCAGGGAGAAGTCCCGCGCGTGAATATTCTAAGCACGGCCTATGACGCAAAAGGCGAGGCGATCAAGGCCCGCTTAAAAAAGCCGCTGAGCGATGAAATAGACGCGATCTTTCAGCCGGGGCAAAATTTTAATTTTTCCCAGGTGCTGGAAAAGGTCTGGGAACTGGTCAATATGGCTAACAAATACGTGGAAGAAACCAAGCCGTGGAATCTTGCCAAAGAAGGCAAGGCGGACCAGTTAAAGGCCTTTATCCGTTTGCTGGTAGAAGTCATACGCGACGTTACTATGCATCTTTATCCTTTTATGCCCCAAACCGTGGACATCATAGAAGAGCAATTGGGAACGGATATAATCAAGAAAGGTGATCCATTATTCCCTCGTATAGATACCAAACGGCCGTCACCTAATACCTGACACCTACCACCTAACACCTATGTTAATAGATACGCACTGCCATCTTGATTTTCCGGAGTTTGACAGTGACAGGGATGAAGTCCTAAAGCGCGCAAATCTTTCCGGCATTGGTTATGTCATCAACGTTGGCTCAAGCATTGAAGGTTCGCGCAAGTCGCTTGAACTGGCAAATAAATATGGCTGCGTTTACGCGGTAGCCGGCATACACCCGCATGAGGCAGATAACCCCGGCAAGGAAGCGATCGCGGAGATCAGGAAAATCGCTTTAAGCAGCAATAAAGTTGTGGCAATCGGCGAGATCGGCCTTGATTATTACAGGAATTTTTCAAAGGCCGAAAACCAGCAGCCACTTTTTGTTTCCCTGATTGAACTGGCCAAAGAATTAAATTTGCCGCTGGTCCTGCACAGCCGGCAGGCAGAGGCGGATACTTTAAGCATCCTTAAAAAATATCTGCCGCTTAAGGCAGTGGTGCATTGTTTTTCCGGGGGAGAAGAATTTTTAAAAGATTGCCTGGGCTTAGGATTTTTCGTTTCGTTTACCTGCAATATCACTTATAAAAAAGCGGAAAATCTAAGGGCAGTAGCCAAGCTGGCGGCGCTGGAAAGAATAATGCTGGAAACCGACTGCCCTTATTTGTCGCCGGAAGGCATGCGCGGCAAGAGGAATGAGCCATCGTCGGTTAAGCTGCTGGCGGAAGAGATGGCGAGAATAAAAGGCATCAGCCCGGAACAAGTTGCCGAGGCTACGACTGCCAATGCCGTACATTTTTTTAAACTAGAGACATAGGTTAAGGTTAGGGCCAGGAAGCCGGTATGGCCTAATGGTTAAGGTTAGGTTGTTGCTACTTAACCATAACCTATTTACCATACTGGCCTCTTAACCTTAACCCAATAACTTAACCAAGGAACTATGAATACTAAGGTTGCTATAGTAAAGTGCGATACCTATGAGCAGCAAACGGTCTCAAGCCGGGTAAAAGAAGTTATTGATCTAGCCGGCGGGATCATCTCTTTTGTCAGGCCGCAATCCCGCGTCCTTGTTAAACCCAATCTCCTGATGCCGATCGGGCCGTCAGCCGGAATAAATACGCATCCGGAAGTTGTCCGCGCGGTGATCAGGGTATTAAAAAGCATTGACTGCAAAGTTTTCCTCGGAGACGGGCCGTGCGCCTTAAAAGATATCCCGGACAAAATGGATGAAGTTTACGAAACATCCGGGATGACGCGGGTTTGCTGGGAAGAAGGCGTTGAATTGCTCAAGTTTGAGCAGAAGCGCTGGCGGAAAAGATTCCCGCTTGCCGCCTTTTTGGATGAATGCGACCACGTGGTCAATGTGCCGAAATTTAAAACCCATAATATGATGGTTTTGACCGGAGCGATCAAAAACCTCTTTGGCCTGGTTTGGCGCATGCATAAGATCGAAATGCATAAAAAATATTTTTACCCTCCTGAATTTGCCGGGATCCTTGTGGATATTTACGAAGAAGTAAAGCCGGCTTTGACGGTAGTAGACGGCATCGTGGCAATGGAAGGAGACGGCCCGGCAACCAGCGGTAAGCTGCGCAAACAGAATATTATTGTAGCCGGAAAAGACTGCGTTGCTATAGACAGCGTGCTGGCTTCCATTATGGGCCTTGAGCCGAAGGATATTTTAACTACCAAAGAAGCTGCTGAAAGGGGTTTGGGCGAGGCAGATATAAGATCCATTATCATTGAAGGAGAGCGGCTAAAGGACATCATTACTTCGCCTTTTGTCCTGCCTGCTTCGTCTTCCTTATTAAAAAAGATCCTGCCTAAGCCGATCCTGGACATGGCCAGGAAAATGATCAAGTTCTATCCCTGCGTTGACCGGAAAAGATGCATCCGTTGCGCTGCATGCGTCAAAGGCTGCCCGAACAAAGCGATCAGCATGGGAGAGAAGGGGATTGCTTTTGATTACACGAAATGTATTTCCTGTTTCTGCTGCCAGGAATTTTGCCCGGAGGCGGCAATTAAGGTAAGGAAGAACTGGTTTATGAAGATAGCTGGACTATAGCAGCGGGTCCTGCCTGCCGATTCATCCCGCTGTGCATTGACACTTATCTTCTTTTACCATATAATAGAAGTCTAAAAAAAGGATAAGCGATGTTACCGGATAAATTGGGGCATTTTGACGGTTTTGGAGGCAGGTTTGTTCCGGAAACCCTGATGTATGCCCTTGATGAGCTGGAAAAGGAATACCGCAAAGCAAAAAAAGACGCTTCTTTTCTCCGCGACTTTAATTATTACCTGCGTGAATACGCAGGCAGGCCCACCCCGCTTTTTTTCGCGAAAAAATTAAGCCAATACCTCGGTTTTAAAGTCTATCTTAAGCGCGAAGACCTTTTGCATACCGGCGCGCATAAAATAAACAATACCATCGGCCAGGCCTTGCTTTGCCTAAGGATGAAGAAGCAGCGCGTGATCGCGGAAACCGGCGCAGGCCAGCACGGGGTTGCCACTGCCACGGTTGCCGCGTTATTCGGCTTAAAGTGCGACGTGTATATGGGCGAAGAAGACATCAGCCGCCAGGCCCTGAATGTTTACCGGATGAAATTATTAGGCGCCTCTGTCGTGCCGGTAAAAAGCGGTTCAAAGACGCTCAAAGACGCGATGACCGAGGCCTTGCGCGACTGGGTAACCAATGTGCGCCAGACCCATTATGTTATCGGCACAGTTGCCGGGCCGCATCCTTATCCTGAATTAGTCAGGGATTTTCAGTCGGTGATCGGAGCCGAGGCAAAAAAGCAGATCTTAGAAAAAGAAGGAAAGCTGCCGGACTACCTTGTTGCCTGCGTAGGCGGAGGCAGCAATGCCATGGGCTTGTTCCATACGTTCTTTAATGATAAAAAGGTCAAATTTATCGGAGTTGAAGCAGGCGGCAGGAGTAATAAGCCCGGCGAGCACGCAGCCACCCTTGTTACCGCTTCTATCGGCGTGCTGCACGGCGCAAAATCCAACCTCCTGGAAGATAAATACGGGCAAGTCCTGCCTACACATTCAATCTCTGCCGGCTTGGATTATCCGGGAGTAGGGCCGGAACATGCCTATTACAAGAAGATCGGCCGGGCAACTTATGTTGCGGTAAACGACAAGGAAGCATTGGAAGGTTTTCAGCTGCTCTCGGAAAAAGAAGGGATCATTCCTGCCTTGGAATCGGCGCACGCGGTCTTTTACCTTACAAAATTGCGTAAGAAATTTAAAAAGAATTCCGTGGTGATCGTTTGCGTCTCCGGAAGGGGCGATAAGGACATGGGTATTGTCACGGAGAAATTAAGGATATAGATGGCGCGCATAGAGCGAAAATTTGTTGAATTAAAAAAATATAAGAAAAAGGCGTTTATCGCCTTTATCACCGCAGGTTACCCCAGCCTTTCAGCCACCGAAAAGCTTGTCGTTGAATTTGACCGTATCGGCGTGGATATCGTGGAATTAGGAGTGCCGTTCTCCGACCCGATGGCTGACGGCCCAATGATACAGGAAGCGTCAAAGGCCGCGCTGGATAAAAAAGTCAATCTTCCGGATATTTTACGGCTGGTAAAAAAGATCAGGGGGCAGGCTTCCATACCTCTCTGCCTGATGACCTATTATAATCCCGTATTTTGCTACGGGCAGGAAAAATTTGCCAAAGATGCCGTAGCAGCCGGGGTTGACGGCGTAATTATTCCGGACCTTCCGCCTGATGAGGCAGGGGATTTTATCAAGCAGGCAAAGGCAAGCGGATTGGATACGATATTTTTAGCCGCGCCCACTTCCACGCCGGAGCGCATAAAGCTGATCGCAAAGGCCTCCCGCGGTTTTATTTATTATGTGTCTTTGACCGGCGTTACCGGAGCGCGCAAGCAGCTTCCGCAGGATATTTCCCGCCAGATAAAAATTATCAAGAAATTTACCGCTAAGCCGGTATGCGTGGGTTTTGGCGTTTCCAGCCGCAGCCAGGTGCAGGGGATCAGTAAGATCTCTGACGGCGCGATCGTCGGCAGCGCGATCGTAAAGAAGATCAAAGAGAATCTCAGCCGGCCGGATATGGTAAAAAGAGTAAGCAGCTTTGTTTCCAGTCTAAAAGGCAGATAAGTAAAAATGTATAAAAAAGATAAGTTAGCTAACGGCTTAAGGGTGATTACCAATAATATGCCCGGCAGGGAGTCGGTATCCGTGGGTATCTGGATAAAAACCGGCGGCAGATATGAAACCGTGGTAAATAAAGGCATCAGCCACTATCTGGAGCATCTTTTATTCAAGGGCACAAAAAAATATTCCTGCCGCAAACTCAAAGAATCCATAGAAGGCGTAGGCGGTTCCCTGAACGGCTTTACTTCCGAGGAGCTTACCTGTTATCTGGTAAAACTGCCGCGGCAGTACCTAGGGCAGGGCCTGGATATACTCTCCGATATGGTGATTAACCCGCTTCTGCCTGAAGCAGAAGTGGAGAAAGAGCGGACAGTGATCCTTGAAGAGCTGAAAATGTACCGCGACCTGCCGCAGAGCTATGTATATGACCTTTTAGATGAATTATTATGGCCGAAGCAGATCCTCGGGATGAGCGTTATCGGTTCTGTTGAGTCGGTAAATGCCATTAAGCGCGATGACCTGCGGCAGTACCTAAGCCTGCACTACACGCCGGCGAATATCGTAGTCAGCGCGGCCGGGGCGCTGTCCCACGATAAAGTCGTCAGGATGGCAAGAAAAGATTTTTCGCATCTTAAGCAGGGCAGTGTAAATACTTTTGTCGCGGCGCAAGAAGCGCAGGCCCAACCGCAATTAAAGCTGCTGCATAAAGATACCGAGCAGACGCATATTGCCATGGGGTTCCATAGTTTTAAACGGGAAGACCCGCTTAAATACGCGCAGGCGCTCCTGCATATAATATTGGGGGCAAATATGTCCAGCCGCCTCTTTAATGAGGTGCGCGAGAAAAAAGGCCTTGCCTATGAGATCGGCACCCAGGTCAAGCGTTTTGACGATACCGGGGCATTTCTTGTGCACGCCGGAATTGACAATCATAAAGTAAGCAAAGCCCTGAGGGTAATCTTAAAAGAGCTGAAGAAAATAACTGTCGGGCAAGTGTCCGCGGATGAATTTAAACGGGCAAAGGAATTTTACCTTGGCCAGCTTGAGCTTGCACTGGAAGATACAATGGACCATATGCTTTGGATCGGTGAAAGCACTGCCGCGTTAGATAGAGTCCATACCTTAAAAGAGGTGATTAAAAAGGTAAATCAGGTCAGGCGCGAAGATATACGCCATACCAGCCGGATTATCTTTCAGGAAAATAAGATCAACCTGGCAATGATCGGGCCGCTTAAGGAGGAAAAGAGCATTATTAAAGAATTGAGGTTGGGTTAGTATGCTGTCTGTGCCGGTCATAGTAATCTCTCTTTTTATAATTACGTTGCTCTCATTTTTTATTTCCGCTTCGGAAACCGCTATCATTGGCTTAAGCAGGATACGGCTGCGCCACATGATCCTTAAAGGCGTTAAGCGCGCGCAGAGCATCCAGCGGCTTAATGCCAAGATGGACAGTTTTATTACCGCGATACTCGTCGTTAATAACTTCGTGAATATCGCGATGTCGGCGATGATCACCGCGATATGCGTGCAGGCGTTCGGTTTCAAGTGGGGGGTGCTCATTGCTACTTTGGCTTCCGGGCTTCTTATTGTTACGCTTTGCGAAATAACGCCAAAGATCCTTGCCATAAAGCATACCGAAAAAGTCGCGGTTTTTGTCGCGCCGATCTGGGATGTATTTGTTGACGTATCCCGCCCGGTGATCGGATTTTTTACCGTGATCAGTAACTTTATCTTGAAAATATTCAGGATCGGGACGGGAAAACGGTCTCCGCTGATTACCGAAGAAGAACTGCGGATGATGATCGAGATCGGCAAGGAAGAAGGCGTTTTAAGCGATGAAGAGCGCAAGATGCTGCATCGCATCTTTGAATTCGGCGATATCAAGGTAAAAGACGTGATGGTGGCGAGGGAAAAGATGATTGCCGTGGCGGCAAATACCACTTCTGACCAGCTGTTGGATATCTTTGTGGAAGAGGGCCATGCGCGGCTGCCGGTTTATGAAGGTTCCAAAGCCAATATCATCGGAGTAATTTACGCCCGCGACCTGCTTTATATCTTAAGGGATAAAGGCTTATTCCTGCTGCAGGACCTGCTGCATAAGCCTTATTTTGTGCGTGGATCTTTGAGGGTAAACGAGCTCCTGCGCACATTCCAGAAAGATAATGTCCAGATCGCGATAGTGGTGGATGAGCATAATAACGCGCTTGGCCTGGTAACCCTTGAGGATTTGCTTGAAGAGATCGTAGGTGAAATAGAAGAGAAGGTGCATCATAACGGCCGTAAATAAAGCGGCAAATATTGACACATCGGTTAAGCTATGGTATAGTAACAAAAAATGCAAAGGCAACTAAGCGATTTGCCTGCTACTAAAGGAGGAGTAAGATGGCGGAAAAAGGATATTGCGTAAAGTGCAAAGCTAGCAAAGAGATGAAGGATGAGCAGAAGGTCACGATGAAGAACGGCCGCGCAGCAGTAAAAGGAAAATGCCCCGATTGCGGCACCGGCATGTATAGAATAATGGGTAAAAAATAACCTCTTTAGGGGGTAAGCAACATAGAAGCGAAGAAATTAGCACTGCGTATTGCAGCCGTCGCGAAATCAAAAAAGGCTCAAAAAGTGCATGTCCTTGACATGCGCGCTGTCTGCGGTTTCTGCGATTATTTCGTTATTGCCAGCGGCACTTCACTGCGGCATACAGGCGCGATAACTCAGGCCATAGATGAAGCAATGGATAAGGAGGGGGTAAGGTCCCTTTCCCGGGTTTCCTATAATGACGAATCCGGATGGATGGCGCTGGATTATTCCAGCGTTGTCGTTCATGTCTTCTACAAGCCGGTAAGGGAGTTCTACGCCCTTGAGCGGCTCTGGTCTGATGCCAAGAAGGTAAGAGTGCCTGCAAGCGCGGCAATATAGCCCACCCACCGGTCGGTAAGTAAAATGATTAATACCCAGAACGATCTGCAGGCGCTGATACGGTCTTGCCTTAAGGAATTAGGCGAGTTCACGGCGGAGCCTGTGATCTATCTGGATATACCTCAAGACAGCCGTTTCGGGGACTTGACCACAAACGTTGCCATGCAATTGTCCCGGCAGCTGAAAAAATCCCCGCGGGAGATCGCCGCTGCCTTGATCAGCTGCATTCAAAAACACCTGCCTGCAAGCCCGTTAAAAGATCACATCAAAGAAATAAAGGTTGAAGGAGCCGGCTTTATTAATTTTTATTTTAATGACGGCTATTTTTATCGTGAGCTTAAAGAGATCATTGCAAAGGGGAGTTCTGCCTTTAAACTGGATTTCGGCAAGGGCAAAAAAGTCCTTATTGAATTTGTCAGCGCCAATCCCACAGGGCCTCTTTCCGTAGCCCACGCGCGGCAGGCAGCAGTAGGCGATGCCTTGGCCAATGTCTTTAATTTTCTCGGATATAAAACTAAAAAGGAGTATTACCTTAATGACGAAGGCAACCAGATCAATATCCTCGGCCGTTCCGTAGGTTTGCGTATTAAGGAATTAAGGGGAGAAAAAATAGAATTTCCCGAAGACCATTATCAGGGCGATTATATCTATGATATTGCCCGCGAGGCGATCGCCAAAAATATAGAGGCTGATAAGCTGTCGGATTACGCGGCAAATTATATCCTTGAGATCATTAAAAAAGAACTGGATGATTTCGGGGTGAAGTTTGATACCTGGTTCAGCCAGAAAGCGCTGGGCAAAAGCGGAAAAGTGGAAGCTGCCTTAGAAAATTTAAAAAAGCGGGGTTTTATCTACGAAGAAGAAGGCGCAGTCTGGTTTAAATCCACGGCTTTTGGCGATGATAAGGACCGTGTGGTGATAAAGAGCGACAAGTCTTATACCTACCTTACGCCCGATATCGCTTATCATCAGGAAAAATATCTCCGGGGGTTTGAGCAATTAATAAATCTCTGGGGCCCGGATCATCACGGTTATATCAACCGGCTGAAAGCCTCGGTTGCCGCCTTTGGTAAGGACCCGGGATCTCTATCCATAATCATTGTGCAGCTGGCAACTATCTTCCGGGATGGAAAGCCCGTGCATATGTCCACGCGCCGCGGCCAGTATATTACCTTGCGCGAAGTGCTTGACGAAGTCGGCTGCGACGCGGCAAGGTATTTTTTCATTATGCGCCGGACCTCAAGCCATCTTGATTTTGACCTTGATGTCGCCAAGAATCAATCTTCGGAAAACCCGGTTTATTATGTCCAGTATGCCTACGCGCGCATCTCAAGCATCTTGCGCGAAGCAAAAGAGAATGCGGCCAAAACAGAGCCTGATTTGAGCCTGCTTAAAGAAAAAGAAGAAAAGGAATTGATCAGAAAATTATGCCAGTTTCCCTGCATGCTTAATATTTGTTTGAGCACCGAAGACCCCTATATGGTCACGGTTTATTTGCAGGCCCTGGCAGAAGCCTTCCATAAATTTTACGACTTGCACCGCGTGTTGGGCGAAGACAAGCAGTTGACCGCGGCGCGGCTGGCCTTGCTTTCTGCAACACGGATCGTGATCGCAACAGGCCTTGAGCTGCTCGGCGTATCAAGGCCGGAAAAGATGTAGGCTTAGTCAATGCATGCTGCCAAAAAGCTAAATCTGCTCACTGCCAATGCCCATGTCCAGGCTATTTTATGCAAAGAGATGGGCATTTCCCGCGTCCTGGCCCAGCTTTTGGTAAACCGCGGCATTTCCTCCTGCCATGAAGCGGAAAAATTCCTCAATATAAAATTAAGCGATTTACGCGACCCTTATTCATTCGGCGATATGCGCCGCGCCGTAGAAATCATCCGTCAGGCAGCGAAAAATAAGGACAAGACAATGGTTTTTGGCGACTATGATGTTGACGGCATAACTTCCGTTGCCCTGCTTAAGAATACGCTCGCTAAAATCGGGATCAATGCTTTGCATTACATCCCGCACCGCATTAAAGAAGGTTATGGCCTGACTAAAAATATCCTGCATACTGCCAAAGAAAAAGGGGTTAAGCTTTTGATCACTGCCGATTGCGGCACTTCAGGCATTCAACAGGTCGGGGAATTGCGTAACGCGGGCATTGAAGTGATCATTACCGACCATCATGAGCCTTCAGGCGTACACCTGCCCCCAGCCTCGGCGATGATTAATCCCAAAATAAAAGATTGCAGTTATGGATTTCGCGAGCTTGCCGGGGTGGGAGTCGCCTATAAATTATGCCAGGCGCTTTCAGGCAGCGACCTTATTGACGATTTGGACATTGTTTCTTTGGGCACGATCGCCGATGTTGTGCCGCTCAAGGATGAGAACCGGGTGATCGCCAAATTCGGCCTGGCGCGACTTTCCGGGACCAGGCGGCCCGGGCTTAAAGCCCTGATTGAAACCAGCAGGATGCGGAATAAGAAAATGAATTCTACTTTTGTCGCTTATATTTTGGGGCCGCGCATAAACGCAAGCGGCAGGATGGACACCAGCGACGCGGCTTTAAGGCTCCTGACTACGCTTGAAGAGAATGAAGCCGGCGAATTGGCAAAATTCCTGGAAAAATTAAACCGCGACCGCCAGAAAATAGAAGCGGAGATCTTAGGCGAGGCTTTCAGTCTGATCGAAAAAGAAGTCAATTTTAAGGACCATAAAATAATCGTCGTTGCCGGGGAAGGGTGGCACCAGGGAGTTTTGGGCATTGTGGCGTCAAAAGTCGCGGACAAATTTTACCGCCCGACGATCGTTATTTCGCTTTCCGACGGCTTATGCAAGGGTTCAGGCCGCTCAATAAAGAATTTCCATTTGTTTGAGGCGCTATTGGAATGCCGGGAGCTTTTGAATAATTTCGGCGGGCATTCCCATGCCGTGGGCTTGAATATCCACCGGGATAAATTGCACGGATTTAAGCAAAAGATCAATGATTTTGCAAAAGAGACTTTAAAGTTGGAAGATTTGCTGCCCAGCATGGAAATTGATATGGAATTAGCTTTAAGTGACTTAACCGATGAAATGGTTGCGGAGCTTGAAATGCTTGAGCCGTTTGGGACAGGTAATGCGCAGCCGCTGTTTATCAGCCGCAACCTTACGCTCAAGGGCATTCCGCAGATATTGGGCAAGGATACGATAAAATTCTGGGTCAGCGACGGCAGCCATACGTATCAAGCAATCGGTTTTGGCAAGGCGGCCTTAAGAGAAAGTATGGTTAACTCTGCGTCTTTTGACCTGGTTTATACTCCCCGGTTTGACACTTGGCAGGATTCAACCAGCATACTGCTTGAAGTAGAAGATATATTCTGCAGGGGTTAAGCTTTAAGCTTTGATCAAAGCGCCTTTTTTAATGCACCTGGTGCAGACGTATACTTTGCGCGGATGGCCCTTGATCAGGATGCGCATTTTTTGCAGATTAGGCAGAAATTTACGCTTGTTGGCGCGGCTGACCTTAGAGCCGGTGCCGCCTTTTTTCTTGGCTAAGCCTTTGCGTACAAGAACTTTACCTGCCATGGCACCTTTGCCGCATAACGCACATGCTTTTTTCATGAGATTACTCCTTTTAAATATATTAGCGTTGATCCCCGGCATCTACTTAAACAAAAAATTCTTGAATATGCCGAGGATAATTCAATCAATAACGTAAGCTAAATAAAGTTATTGATTGAATTAGTATACTTGAAAATAGGCTATTGTCAAGATACAATAGAGATAGGTTTAAATGAACCTGTCAGTTCTTTTCGCTCAGTGTGCCGTTTGCCCTAAGATAAATAATGGGCCGCCAATGATCTTTCGCATTTCGGCGGCGGTGAACTCGCGCCTTTTGCTCTAGCAAAAGTCGCTCGGACATACACCGCCGTCCCGATATTGCCGCCTATTCAGGCGGCATCGGGATTCCCGAAAGTGCTCAAGCTCCATTGGCTAAACGGCCCAAACTTCGCTCAAAGAATCGACAGATTCATTTATAAGTTAATCGTTATGATTTTGCGGCTAACTTGGCTTGCTTTGAGCGGCACGTAGGAGGCTTGAGCGGGCATGGTTGCCCTTACTTACGTTAGGGCAGAGCGAAAGCTGACTTCCGAGCGAAGTCCCGCCTCGCATGGGCGGGACGAGCGTTGCTGCGAGAAGCAAGGCAAGGCAGACGCAAAATCTCTACTAATAATGGATAAAATATTAGAAGGATTGAATAAAGAACAAATTGAGGCGGTTACGCATAAGCAGGGGCCGCTTTTGATCATTGCGGGCGCCGGCACCGGAAAAACCACGGTGATCACGCAGCGTATTGCCTGGTTATTATCCGAAGGCCTGGCCAAGACCGATGAGATCCTGGCGCTTACCTTTACAGATAAGGCAGCCAAAGAAATGCAGGAGCGCGTGGATATCCTTATGCCTTACGGCTATACGGATATCTGGATCTCAACCTTTCATGCCTTTGGCGACCGCATGCTCAGGGAAAACGCCTTAATTGCCGGGCTTAACCCGGATTTTAAAGTCCTGACCCGTCCTGAAGCAGCGGTATTTTTCCGCGAGCATCTTTTTGAATTTGATCTGTCTTATTTCCGGCCGCTGGCTGACCCCACGCGTTTTATTGAAGCGTTAATCTCTTTATTCAGCCGGGCAAAAGACGAAGATATTTCCGCCGAGGAATATGTAAAATACAGCCAGGACCTTTTACTGAAGGCAAAAGAGCAGCCTGAAGATAAGGCCTTGGAAGAAGAAGCGATTAGCCAGATGGAAATAGCGTCTGCCTACGCAAAATATCAGAGCCTGCTTGCCGCGGGCGGCCTGGTTGATTTCGGAAACCAGTTTTATCTGGCATTAAACCTTTTGCGCGGGCACCCTTTAGTATTAAAAAATTACCAAAAGCAGTTTAAATATATCCTGGTTGATGAATTTCAGGATACCAACTTTGCGCAATTCCAGTTAGTTAAGCTTTTGGCAGGAGAGAACAGGAATATTACGGTTGTTGCCGATGATGACCAATGCATCTATCGTTGGAGGGGCGCGGCATACAGCAACGTGCTGAATTTTATTGACGGTTATCCTGATGCCAAAAAGGTAAGTTTGATCCGCAACTACCGTTCCAGCCAGGCCATTCTTGACAGCGCGTATAAGTTGATCCAGCAGAATAATCCCGAACGTTTTGAAGTTAAGGCAAAGATCAATAAGCAGCTGGTTTCTTTATCTGGGTCGGGAGCTGCGCCGCAGCATTTGCATTTTGACGCGCATTCTGCCGAAGCTGATAATGTCACCCGGATAATAAAGGGAAAAGTCAAATCGGGAAAATTCAAATACCGCGATTTCGCGATACTCGTGCGTTCCAATTCCGACAGCCAGCCTTTCTTGCAGGCGCTGAATATGCAGGATATCCCCTGGCAGTTCAGCGGCAACCAGGGCCTTTATTCGCGCGAAGAAGTAAAACTCTGTATTAATTTCCTGCGCGTAGCGGCAAATCCCTCGGATTCATTAAGCCTGTATTATCTGGTAAGTTCAGAGGTGTATCCGCTTGGCCTTTCTGATTTAAGCCTGTGCAGCCATTATGCCAGGCGCAGGAACCTGCCGCTCTACATTATTTTTAGCAGGCTGACGGAAATCCCGGAATTGGAAAATGTCAGTGAAGAATTCAAGGAAAAAGTAAAGGCAATACTGGCGGATTTAGACAAATTCATGAAGACTGCCCGCGAAGAAACCACCGGAAGGCTGCTTTATTCATTTCTTACCGATACAGGTTACCTCAAGAAGCTTACCAAGAACCCTAATTTGGAAAATGAAGCCAAGATCCAGAACCTGGCCAAATTTTTTAATATTGTGCGCGACTTTGAGCTGGTGGCAAAAGAAGACCGCGTGATCAGTTTTATAAATTACCTCAACCTTTTGATTGAAGCAGGGGATGACCCGCCGACAGTAGAGGCTGACCTTGACTCTGACGCGGTAAATGTCCTGACCATCCATAGAGCAAAAGGCCTTGAGTTCCGGGTGGTGTTTTTAGTCAGCCTTGTTGCCGGCCGCTTTCCGCTGCCGCGGCGCAGGCAAACCATTGAGTTGCCGGACAGCCTGATAAAAGAGGTATTACCTTCCGGGGATTTCCAAACGCAGGAGGAGAGAAGGCTTTTTTACGTAGGTATGACGCGCGCCAAGGAAGAATTATATTTGACCAGCGCCGTGGATTACGGCGGAAAACGGATGCGCAAGATAAGCCAGTTTGTGGTTGAAGCGCTGGGGGAAGAAGCTGCTCAACCGCAAAAAAATAAATCAAGCGCCGTGGAAACAATTGAACGCTTTGCCCCGGTCAAAGAATCCCTGCGCCAGCAAGAGCCAACGGCGGAAGATAAGCTGATAAATTTAAGCTATTACCATATTGATGATTATCTGACCTGCCCGCTGAAATATAAATACGTGAACGTTCTGCGCGTGCCGATCATGGAGCACCATACGGTAATTTACGGCCGGGCAATGCACGAGGCAGTAAGCAGGTATTTTCAGTTTAAAATGGCAGGCAGGAAAATAGAGCAGGCAGATGTTTTAAATGCGTTCAGGGAAAGCTTTGATCCGCAGGGGTTTCTTGATAAAAAGCACGAAGAGGAGCGCTTGCGCGTAGGCAGGGAGGCGCTGGCGCAATTTTTCCAACGGGAAGAGAAACATGGATCTTTGCCGCTATTCATCGAAAAGGAATTTTCTTTTGTCCTGGAATCTAATAAAATCACCGGCCGCTTTGACCGCGTTGATAAAGAGGAAGACGGCGTGGTGATCATGGATTTCAAGACCTCGGCGATCAAAAACCAGAAAGACGCGGATAAGCGGGTTAAAGAAAGCATGCAGCTAAAGCTTTACGCCCTGGCTTACCTGAACATATTCGGCCAGCTGCCTATAAGGCTGGAGCTTTATTTCCTTGAATCCGGGATCATCGGCAGTACCCGGGTAAAAGACGATGACTTGGAGGAAGTAAAAGAAAGGATCAGAGAGGTTGCCGGCGGCATACGTAAGCGTAATTTTACGGCAACACCCGCATATATGGCCTGCGCCTATTGCGCCTATAACCAGATCTGTCCGTCTGCGGTAATGAAATGATGCTTTTTCTAATTTGCCTCTTAGGAGCGGTTTTACGCCTTTACCACTGGAATAGCTATGGCTTTTGGTATGATGAAGCGCAGTGGATGCTTATAGTCGCCAGAGGCTTATCCAGGGCAGTTACAGAAACTGTCTTACTGACTAAGCCGCCGCTATTTGCGATCATTCTGTATTTTTGGAAACAGTTCTTTACTACGGAATTCATGTTAAGGTTGGTCCCGGTCATCTTCGGCATTGTCTCGGTCATAATAATATATAAAGCCGGAGAAACGGCATCCGGCCGCAAGGCAGGCTTGATTTCCGCATTTATCCTTGCCCTTTCGCCTTTCCATATCTACTATTCACAGGAGCTTACCCACTATAGCCTGACATTATTCTGCGCGGTTTGCTCGTTTTACCATTTGCTCAAAGGCCTGAAGGAAAACAGGTGGGGAAATTGGCTGCAATTCGCCCTGTATAATCTCCTTGGTTTATATACGAATTTTGTTTATGTATTTTTTTTGTTTTCTTTAAATACGGCAGCTTTGTTTTATTGCCTGCCCCGCCGAAAAGACGTCCTGAAGAAATGGCTGGTCAGCCAGGCCGTTATCTTATTGTTTGTCTCATACTGGGTTGCGCTTTTTTTGGGCGCATTTTTTCATTATTCCTACCCTTTCGCCACTTCCTGGATTCCCAAGGGGTCTTTATTGCGCATGTTTCAGGTATTCAGATTATTTAACGCGGGGTATAATGCTGCGTCCCTGGCCAGCCATTTCCTTGTTTTTTTATTTTTTCCGCTCTTTTTTGCCGGGATAGCCCGCATCTTTAAAAATAACAGAAAGATGGCGGGGGTTTTTCTGGCCACGATTTTTATGCCGGTAGTTTTGGCGATACTGTTTTCCCGCACAGCGGCGACGTTTACTTATCGCAACTTCATTTTTATCATGCCGGTTTATTATGTATGCGTAAGTATCGGCATAGCCGGATTGCGCAGGTTATGGTTGCCCGCATTGATTTCGTATTTATTGTTTGCCGGCTCAAGCCTTATAAATTATTATCATAATGTTTTTCCTTACTACGAGAATGATAGATTCTATCAACCCGGCGTCCATCCCAGGAAAGACAGCCGGGCGGCCGCGTTATACGTCATCGGTAATTTTAAGAAAGGCGATGCCGTAGCCCATGTTTGCACTTCTACTCTCGTGCCTTATATGTATTATGCTTCTGTTTCAGGGATAGATGAATTGCGCGAGGCTAACAAAGATGTCTTTGCCAATGGGCTCACCTTGGTTGCCTGGCAGAAAGATAAAATCGCCAGGTTGGCCAAAAACAAAAAAAGGCTGTGGCTGGTTTTTTCCGCATGGCATACGGAACTTCTGGATGATGCCCCGGGAAAACAGAAGCTTAAGGCATGGGTTGACCGTAATTTTACCCCGATCGGCAGCCGCGCATTCGCCGGAGTCAGGGTATTCCTCTATGAGATCCCCTTGCATAACTAATCCATTATGCTACAATAACATGATTGGGAATATGCCTATATACCATTGAAAGGAAGCTTTATGTTCAGGGAAAAGATCAAGGTTCTTGATTGCACAATAAGAGACGGCGGGCTGATAAATAATCACGATTTTGACCTTAAATTCGTGCGCGCGGTATATAAGGCGCTTGCCGAGGCCGGTGTGGATTATATGGAGATCGGTTATAAGAACTCCAAGCGGTTGTTTTCGCCTAAAGAATACGGCAGATGGAAATTCTGCGAGGACGATGACATTCGCGCGGTGGTTGACGGCGTTGATTCGCGCACGAAGATCTCCGTGATGGTTGACGTGGACAGGGTAGACATGGACGATATCAAGCCGCGTAAGGAAAGCCCGGTATCCATGATCCGGGTCGCCTCCTATGTAAAAGACATAGATAAGGCGATATATATGGTCAATCAGTTCGCGGATAAAGGCTATGAAACTACGGTTAATATCATGGCGATATCCAAAGCGCTTGACAACGAGCTGAATGAATGCCTGCATCAGCTTGAAGAAGAAAGCAAGGCAGGAGTTATTTATATCGTGGATAGTTTCGGCGCGCTGTATCAGGAAACTACCGAGTTCCTGATAAAAAAGGCAAAGAGTATCCTGAAAACAAAAGAAGTGGGGATACACGCGCATAATAACCAGCAACTCGCCTTTTCCAATACTATTGAAGCGATAATCCACGACGCGAATTTTGTTGACGGCACAATCTATGGCCTGGGCAGGGCAGCAGGCAACTGCCCGCTGGAACTGCTTCTGGGTTTTTTAAAGAATCCAAAGTTTGACATCCGTCCGGTGCTGGACGTGATCTCAAAAGAGTTTATTCCTCTAAGAGAAAAGATGGAATGGGGTTATATTATTCCTTATGCCATTACCGGCATATTGGATGAGCATCCGCGTTCCGCGATCGCGCTGCGCGACAGCGACAAAAAAGAAAATTACCGCGAATTTTACGAAAGTCTCGTCGGCGAGGACGAAGACTAGATGGATATCGCGAAGTTTAAGCAGCTGCCGGTGATGGGCGTTTTGCGCGGAGTAAAGCCGGATGTTCTGCTGCCGCTTTTGGATGTCGCTGCCAACGCAGGCCTTGAGACTGTTGAAATTACCATGAACACCAAGGATGCCTCCTCGCTTATCCGGCAGGCAGTTAAATCTTATGCCGGCCGCCTTTGCGTAGGTGCGGGAACGGTCCTGGACTTAAAGGGCCTTAAAGAGGCGCTTGAAGCCGGGGCAACGTTCATCGTTACGCCGGTGCTGGTTGAAGACGTGGCGCAATACTGCGCAAAAAATAAAATACCGGTTTTTCCCGGCGCGCTTACGCCGCTGGAAGTTTACCGGGCATGGCAGGCAGGAGCAACAATGGTCAAGGTTTTTCCTGCCAAGGTTTTTGGCCCGGAGTATTTTAAAGAATTGAAGGGCCCGTTCCAGGATATTGAATTGCTCGCCTGTGGAGGTGTTACTCCGGAAAGTATGCAGGCTTATTTTGATAACGGAGCAAGCGCAATAACTTTCGGGGCAAGCGTTTTTAGGAAAGACCTGATTGATAAAAAAGATTACGCAACGATCAGCTTGAATATAGGCAGATATTTATCCGGTTTTAAGCGCCGGGCCAATAATGGGAGTTAATATTTTATGGCTGAAGAAGCAAAGCCCGTTGTTCCTAAGAGGATCCTTCTTGTAGACGACGACCTCGATCTATTGTTCCTGCTTTCTAAAACCATAGAATCGTGGGGTTATAAGGTAATCACCGCTTCCTCCGGGAAAGAGGCAGTTGCCTGCATGGCGCAGGCGAGCCCCGATATCCTTATCCTTGATTATAAAATGCCGGATATGAACGGTATTGATACGCTTAAGGAGATCAGGAAGACAAATACTAAGATCCTCGCTATCCTGTTCACTGCCGACCTTGACAGCGTGCCGATAAAAGGCACCGAAAACCTTGGCATTGCCACTTTCATCCCCAAATGGTATCCCGAATCAATGCTTAAGACCGCGATCATGATGGCGGAGAAAAAGATTGATGAAAAATAAACGCGTAATACCGGCATTAGTTTTATTAGCGGCTCTTTTTTTCGCTCAACCGGCAGCCGCAAAGGAAAAGCCTGCCGCGGATAAGCGCAATAAAACTTTTAAGTCTGACTTGGACGCCGATGCAAAATTTGAAGTCATCCAGGTCATTCCCGCGGTTGACCTGGCCGGTGAAACGCAGGTGAAGATCGCAAAACGCGACCGCACGGAGATCGGTAATTTCAGCGTACCGGGAAAATTCAGCAGGCTGGAGATTATTGACCTTAATGAAGACGGCTACAAGCAAATGGCGGTATATTGCGCCGGAGAAAACGGGTTTACTAACCTCGCCGTATATAATCTTAAGAACGGCAGGCTTTCCAAGGTGTTTGCCGCAGGCAGCAGCTATGGCATAGATACGGATTTCCGCTCTGTGCTTGCCAGGATAAGGGTCGGCAGGCAATGCAAAGTCGCAGACAGGAATTCTTATACGGATATACCGGAGTGGGATGTTTGGATATGGTCAGGGGAGAAATTTATCAAGCAATAACTCATCCGGCTATCCGGGAATCGGATATAGTTGAAACTTTTATCAGGTCTTCCGGCCCGGGCGGCCAGAACGTCAACAAGGTCTCTACCTGCGTGTATTTAAGGCATATCCCTACGGGGATTGAAGTAAAATGCCAGCGGGAGCGTTCGCAGGCGCTGAACCGCAGGCTGGCAAGGCAGCTATTGTTTCAAAAAATAGAGAGTTTGCGTTTCGCCCGTTTAGCCGAAGAGAAAAAAAAGCTTGAAAAATTAAGGCGGCAGAAACGCAAAAGATCAAGAGCGGCAAAAATAAAAATGCTTGAAGCCAAGCGCCGGCATTCCCAAAAGAAGATGTTGCGTAAACGCCCAGGCTTAGAGGCAATTTTCCTGGTTTTTCTGTTTTTAACGGCATTAATCTTGCCCGGAAATTGTTTCGGCAGCGAAGAAACCCGTCAAACAAAAACTCTTGATGGCCGCGTTGTTGATATTGATTGGGTGGCCGGGACTATCGTGGTCAGCTGGCTGCAGTCTCAGGGGCAGGTTCAATTTGACGAGACTACTTTTTTTGTGCCGGAGAATACCAGAATAACCAAAGGCTCTGATTCAATATGGCTTTCAGACCTGAATATATCCGATTCGGTAACCGTGGAATATTACAATGCTTCGCCCGGGCCGCTTACGGCAATCAGCATCAATGTAAATACGTAGCGATATAGTCCTTTGTTTTACGCCGGCATTGGTATATAATTATAGCAGGAGAAACAACCTATGGAAGAACGCAGAGTATTTAAGCGGTTTGACGTGGATATCCCGGTAAAATTCCTTATTGTAGAAGAAAATAAGGAAGGGATGGGCAAGATCATGGATATCTCTGCCGGAGGCGTAGGTTTGGTCATTACCTTTGAAAGGATGCAGCCATTTATGCATCTGGAGCTTTGGCTTCAACTGCCCGACACCAAGGAACCCTTTCATACTTCCGGAAAAGTAATGTGGCTTAGGCAGGTCCAGCCTGCGGTTTTCCGGGTCGGGATCCAATTTGATAAAGTGGATTTTATGGGCATGTCAAAAGTCCTTAGGGCCAAGGGAGTGCTGCGCGACAGCCCCTCTTTATAAAGGCTTAAGCCGGCAGCTTGATGCAAGAGCGAAGAATCTTTGAGCGGTTTAAAGTAAATATCCCGTTCCGGTTCATGGAAACAGCAAGGAACCGGGAGGGCGTTGGCGAAGTCACCGATATCAGCGCCAGCGGCGCGGGAATGATCGTTACCTGCGGGAAGCTGGAAGATGCGGCGCGATTGGATATGTGGCTTGAGATACCCGGCAGGCCAGAGCCGCTGCATGCCAAAGGCAGGGTGAGTTGGCTCAAAACCATTGTCCCCGGTATATTCAGGATCGGCATCATCTTTGACAAAGTAGATTTTATGGCGATTGCGCAGGCGCTGAAATTAAAGGTATAATCGGGGCGCCAAAGAAATATTCTCTTGTATTTCCGGATATTTTTGCTATACTTAGATAAGTTAACTTAGTGCCCCCGCAGTCTTGTTTTATCGGAAGCCCGCGTTTTTTTAGTCAGATCCGCTCTTCCGTTATTACCTAAATTATTGACTTATAGTAGAAATTAGGTATAATATTATTCTAAGTTTCAAAACACCCGGACCTATTGGTTGGTTTGGTGTGCATTTTCTATGCTAGGAGGTGGAGAAATTGGCTTTAGTGAAAGATAACAAGAAGAAGATCATTGACGACTTTAAGGCCCATGGCCGCGATACCGGTTCGGCTGAAGTCCAGATCGCGCTTTTAAGCGAGCGGATCAATATCTTAGGCGAACATTTTAAGTCGCATAAGAAAGATTTCCACTCCCGGCGCGGGCTTTTAGCCATGGTAGGCAGGCGGCGCAGGCTCCTTAACTATATCAAGCATAAGGATGCCGCTAAATACGAACAAATATTGGATAAGCTTGGCCTGAGAAAATAATTTTCAGGAAACTATCCTTAAGAAAGGTATAATTATGCAAGTGGGGACAATGAAGATCAATTTCGGCAAGAATGAGCTCCTTCTGGAAACCGGCAAGGTTGCCAAGCAGGCAAACGGCTCGGTGGTTGTCCAGTATGGAGGGACAGTCATCCTGGTTACGGCATGCATGTCAAAAGAGCCGCGCGAGGGGCTGGGGTTTTTCCCTTTAACCGTTGAATATCAGGAAAAGACTTATGCCGCAGGCAGGATACCCGGAGGTTTTTTCAAGCGGGAAGGCCGGCCTTCCGAAAGTGAGATCTTAACCGCCCGTCTTATTGACCGGCCGATCCGGCCGTTATTCCCCAAAGGCATTTTTAACGACGTGCAGATCATTGCCGTTGTGCTTTCCAGCGATGGAGAGAACGACCCTGACATTTTAGCGGTGACCGGCGCTTCAGCCGCGTTAACCATTTCCGATATACCGTTTAACGGGCCGCTTGGCTGCTGCCGCGTGGCTTATGTAGATAAGCAATTCGTCTTAAACCCCACTTATGCCGAGCTTGAAAAAGCAGAATTAGAAGTTGTGCTTGCTGCCAACGCTAACGGCGTAATGATGCTGGAGTCCAAGGCCAAAGAAGTATCAGAGGAGCTTTATATTGAGGCGGTAAAATTCGCCAATGAAAGCATCCAGCCCATATTAAAGTTTCAGGAAGAGCTTAGGAAAAAATTCGGTAAGCCAAAGACAGAAGTCCCGTATAAGAAAATTTCTCCCGAATTGCTCAAACAGGTAGAATCATTGGCTGCGGAAAAACTAAAAGAAATCTATAAGCTCGGCAATAAGGATGAAAGAGAAGACCAGATCAGCCTGTTATCTAAAACGCTGGGGGAAAAACTCGCTTCTGACGAATGCACTGCTTCCGATATCAAAATGGCATTGGTGGAAGTGGAAGAAACGCTGGTAAGAAGGAAGATCCTTGAAGAGAACGTGCGCATAGACGGCAGGGGCTTTAAAGAGATCCGCCCGATCACCTGTGAAGTTGCCGTATTGCCGCGCACTCACGGTTCAGCCTTATTTACCCGCGGCCAGACGCAAAGCCTTTCAGTCACTACCCTCGGCACCGGAGAGGACGAGCAACTCGTAGAAGCCCTGGAAGGTGAAAAATCAAAATCGTTCATGCTGCATTACAGTTTTCCGCCTTTTAGCGTCGGAGAAACTGCCCCGATGCGCGGCCCCGGACGCCGGGAGATCGGCCACGGCGCGCTTGCGGAAAAAGCGCTTTTAGCGGTAATGCCGGCTAAAGAAAAATTTCCTTATACGATCAGGGTAGTTTCGGAAATCCTGGAATCTAACGGCTCTTCAAGTATGGCCACGGTCTGCGCGTCAACGCTTTCGCTTATGGACGCGGGTGTGCCGATAAAGGACGCGGTCAGCGGCATTGCCTTAGGTTTGATAAAGGAAGGCCCGAAGGCATTAATACTAAGCGATATTGCCGGATTAGAAGATCATTTTGGCGATATGGATTTTAAGGTTGCCGGCACTGCGCAGGGAATTACCGCGGTGCAGCTTGACCTTAAGATTGATGGGATCCCCGTTGACCTCCTGGATAAGTGCCTTCAGCAGTCAAAAGAAGGCAGGCTCTTTATTTTAGGGAAAATGAACGAGGCTTTAAAACAGCCGCGCCAGGAATTATCAACTTATGCCCCGCGCATTGAAGTTTTAAAGATCAACCCGGAAAAGATCGGCGGTTTGATCGGCCCCGGAGGCAAGACGATCAAAAAGATCATTGCCACTACCGGCGCCAGCATTGATATCCAGGATGACGGGACAGTCTTTGTCGGTTCAACCGACGCGGTGAAATCCCAGGAAGCGATCAAGCTGATCAGGGCGATCACCGACGACGTTGAGGTCAACCGTATCTATTTCGGAAAGGTAAAACGTATTATGGCTTTCGGCGCTTTCGTGGAGATCGCTCCCGGCAAAGAAGGGCTGGTGCATGTTTCCGAATTAGCCGACACTTTCGTGAAAGACGTGGACAGCGTGGTGAAGATCGGCGATGAATTCAAGGTCAAGGTCATAGGCATAGACGAGCTTGGCAGGATCAACTTGAGTAAAAAGCAGGTCCCGCCGGAAGATCGATAGATCTCAATTTTTTCAGGTAAGCGATTACCAAAAGTGAAAGAAAAAAGAATAAACGAAATTAAAGGCGTAATTCTTTTTGCCGCGGGCCTGATCATCCTTGTCAGCCTGTTATCGTTTACTCCTTTTGACCTTTCTTTTTACACCTCCCATCCTAATATCCCCCCGAAGAACCTTATCCGCGGTTTTGGCGCGTATTTTTCCGGGATACTTTTCTTTTTATTCGGCTGGTCAAGCTATTGCATCCCCGGGCTGGTATTGCTTATCGCGGTAAAATTATTTAAACAAGAAAAACCTGATTTGCGCATTCCCCGTTTTGTGGGCATCCTCGTATTATTACTTGCCTTAAGTTCGCTGCTTGCGACCTTCAGCCTGAAAAATGCGGCAATGAGATTCTCTCATGCCGGTTACCTCGGGTATGTTATTTCCAGCTTTGTGACGAATTATTTCGGTAAGATCGGGGCAACCGTGCTTTTTGTGACCCTGATCATTCTTTCCGCCGCGCTGGTAACCGATATATTGATCTCGACCTTCTTTGCCAATATCGCCGGCTATTTTAAGTCTCTCTTTAAACCGTTATTTTCCTTTAAGCCGAGGCCGCGCATAAAAGATAAGCCGGTTTTTGAGCCGTCAAAAGCAATAAAGAAGCCTTCTGAACCATTGATAAAAGTAAAGAATGGTGCAATTGATATTACGCCTAAACAGCCTGCGCCGTTGATCAAGCCCAACATTCAGATAAAGCAGGCAAAGCCGGCTGCTGCGGTTGAAGTAAAGCAAAGGCCGCCGGAATTAAAGATCGGCGATTATAATTTGCCTTCATTAGAGCTGCTTGATTCTCCGCCGCCGCTTGAAGCAAGACACATCAAAGATGACCTTGAGGCAAACGCGCGTATCCTTGAGGCGACCCTGGAAGATTTCAGCATTTCCGCCAAGGTTACGGATATTGAGCGCGGGCCGGTGATCACCCGCTATGAACTTGAACCTGCTCCGGGCGTTAAGTTAAACCGCATTGTCGCCCTTGGCGATGACATTGCCCTGGCAATGAAAGCGCAGTCGGTAAGGATTGTTGCGCCCATACCCGGAAAGGCAAGGGTCGGCGTAGAAGTGCCTAATTCCCAAAGTAGCCTCGTTTACCTTAGGGACCTGCTTGTATCGGGAGAATTCCAAAAATCAGAATCAAAGCTTACGCTTGCCCTTGGAAAAGACATTGCCGGGTATCCGGTAGTGGCTGACCTGGGCGATATGCCGCATTTACTTATTGCCGGTACCACCGGCGCGGGAAAAACAGTCTGCGTGAATACCCTGATATTGTCTATGCTTTACCGCTGTTCTCCCAATGACCTGAAATTCCTGATGGTTGATCCGAAGATGGTAGAGCTGGCGCCGTTTAACGGCTTGCCGCATCTGCTTTGCCCGGTAGTTACCGACGCGAAAAAAGCCGCCGTTGCCCTTGGCTGGGTGGTCAGCGAAATGGAAGACCGTTATCAACTTTTGGCAAAAGCCAGCGCCAGGAACATTGATGCTTATAATGCCAAGCAGGAAGACAAGATACCTTATATCGTAGTGATTATCGATGAAATGGCAGACTTAATGATGGTTGCCCGCGACCAGATTGAAAGCGCGATCACCCGCCTGGCGCAGCTATCGCGCGCCGTAGGCATTCATTTGATCATGGCAACGCAGAGGCCGTCAGTTGACGTTATCACCGGCGTAATTAAAGCCAATTTCCCCGCGCGTATCTCATTTAAAGTCGCTTCTAAGGTTGATTCCCGCACCGTGCTTGACATGAACGGCGCGGATAAGCTTTTGGGTAAAGGGGACATGCTTTTCTTGCGTCCGGGAGAAGCAAAATTAACCCGCGCTCAAGGCTCGCTGGTAAAAGATAAAGAGATTGAGCGGGTAGTGGATTTTATCAAGGCGCAGGCCGAACCGGTTTACGACGAAGAGATACTCAAGGAGTCGCATAAATCCGGGGTCGGCGGCGGCGAAAAAGACGATATGTATGATGAGGCGGTAAGGGTGATCATTGAGAGCAATCAGGCATCAGTATCTATACTGCAGAGAAGGCTGCGCCTGGGCTATACGCGCGCCGCGCGCATCATTGACACAATGGAACAGGAAGGATTAGTCGGCCCGTTTGAAGGCAGTAAGCCGCGCAGGATCCTTGTTGACCGGGATGCCTGGTTGAGGAATCAGGTTATGCCCGCGGAAGAAGGGACCCAATAAAAATGGAGCCTATCGGAGAAAGAATAAAAAAAGCGCGCCTGGAAAAAGGCCTTACGCTTGAGGACGTGCACCGCAAGACCAAGATCCACCTTAACGTGCTTAAGTCCATTGAAGAAGGCAGCCTTGTAAATTTCAACCCCGTATATATAAAAGGTTTTTTGAAGATCTATTGCAAATTCCTCGGCGTGGAATATTCGGATTCCGGGATCAGCGCTAAAACTACGGCGCCGGTTGCGGCTCGCCCGACGCAGGAAAAACATAAGCCGTCTTTGCCGGCTGTTAATGTCCCGCCCCTGTTGACGGAAGCGGTAAAGTTTATCCGCGGCAAGTCAAAGCAGATTTTATTCACCGGACTTATCATTATCGCAATAATCGGTTTGTTTAAGTTCGGGAAATTTATTAACCTTAAAATCAGGCAGATGCCTAAGAAGCCTGCTGCAGTCAAGCCGGTCCAGCGCCAGCCGTTAAAGCAGGAGAAGAAAAAAGAAACAACAGCCGCAAAACCGGCAAAAGCTGAAAAGCCGGCTGCCGCGGCGGCGGCAGCGCCTAAGCCGCAAAAGCCTGAAGATAACGCGGCTGCGGGAATAAGGTTGGGTATCCGCGCTAAAGAAGATTGCTGGACCCAGGTAAAGATTGATGGAAAAACCGTCTTCCAAAGCATTTTGAAAAAAGGAAGATTTGAGAATTGGCAGGCAAAGAATAAGATCGAGCTTTCGCTGGGCAATGCCGGCGTTGTGGAGCTGGAGGTGAACGGCAAATTTATTTCCAGCCTCGGCCGCCGCGGCCAGTCAGTGAAAAACATCCTGATCACCAAAGACGGCTTAACTACACCCAGATAAGCCATATGTATAAAATAGGTATACTGAATCTGGGTTGCCCGCGTAATTTGGTAGACGCGGAAAACATCCTCGGACGGTTAAAGCGCAAAGGTTACCGGATCGTGGATATGGAAAAGGCCGATGTGGCGATTGTTAATACCTGCGCTTTTATTGAAGAGGCCAAGCAGGAATCGATCAACGCCATACTTGACTTGGCAGGGCTTAAAAAAGAAGGCAGGCTTAAGAAAATAATCGTTGCCGGATGCCTTTCCCAGCGCTACCGGGATGAATTAAGAAAAGAGCTGCCGGAAGTAGACGCCTTTACCGGGGCAGCTGCTTTAAATCACGGCTTGAGCCGATTTGCGATCACGCCCCGGCATTACGCGTATCTGAAGATCTGCGAAAGCTGCCTGAATAATTGCAGTTATTGCGTTATACCTAAAATAAAAGGCAGGTTTTCAAGCCTTGACATTGATGCGGTATTAAAACGCGTGGAAATGCTCCGGGATTCCGGGATATCGGAGCTTAATATTATTGGCCAGGATATTACCGCTTACGGCGCGGATATTTACGGCCGAAAGATGCTGCCGGAGCTTTTGCGGCGCATCGTGAAAAAAGCAAAGCGCATCGGCTGGATCAGGCTGCTTTATTTATACCCTGACAGCATAGTGAATGAATTGCTTGAAATCATTGCCGCTGAGCCAAAGGTTTGCAAGTATATCGATCTGCCTGTGCAGCATATAAACGACAGGATATTGAAATTGATGCACCGGCGTCCGGCTAAGAAAGATATTCTCGGCCTGATCGATAAAATAAGGAAGAAGATCCCGGCTGCTGCGATCAGGACGTCTGTAATCGTGGGTTTTCCCTCGGAAACAGAGGAAGAGTTTGCAGGGTTATTGGAATTCATAAACGATGTCAAGTTCGACCGGCTTGGCGCGTTTACTTATTCGCGGGAGGAAGGCACGCCGGCATATGATTTTAGCGGCCAGATTCCGGAAAAAGTGAAACTCGAGCGTTTCAACCGGATCATGTCTGCGCAGAAGCTTGTTTCCGAGGAGAACAACCGGAAATTCCTGGGGAAAACGCTCGTCTGCCTGATTGATGAAAAAGCCAAGGGGCATTACTTGGCAAGAAGCCAATATGACGCGCCGGAAGTTGACGGCACGGTCTACGTAAAATCTTCGCGCAGGCTTAAAGCCGGCGAATTCGTAAAAGTAAAGATCACCGATACGTTAGATTACGATTTAGTAGGAGAGGATGTCAAATGAACATTGCTAATCGGCTTACGATGCTCAGGATCGCCTTAACTTTTGTCTTCATGTTTTTTATTTTCTGCAACGGGCTTTGGGCAAAGGTCAGCGCCTTGCTCGTATTTATTTTCGCGGCGCTTTCCGATTTCTTAGACGGCTGGCTTGCCCACAAAAAGAACATGGTCACTGATTTCGGCAAACTGATGGACCCCATAGCAGATAAGATCCTCGTGCTTGCCGCGTTCTCCGCGTTCGTGCAAATGGGTTTGATCGAGGCGTGGATGATCGTGATCATCATTTCCCGCGAGCTGCTGATCACTTCCCTGCGGCTTTTTGCCCTTAATAAAGGTAAGGTGCTTTCTGCTGCCAAGGCAGGCAAGCATAAAACCGTATCGCAGATGGCGGTGATTTTTCTTATATTGAGCTTTGTAGTCTTTAAGGAGGCAATGCTTACTTTCTCTACCTGGAACCCGGCATGGGAAAGTTTGTTCAGCCAGGGCATCTACATCCTTATGCTGATTACTGTTGCGCTCACTCTTTATTCCGGGCTTTCTTACCTCTGGGATAACCGTAAGATCATCGCCAAGTTATAAGTAAATGAAGCCTTCCGATTTTCTTACCCGTATCACCGCAACTTTTTTTTATGTCGGGTACCTGCCGTTTGTGCCGGGCACGTTCGGAAGCATTGCCGGCCTCGCCCTGTATTTTTTCTTAAAGGCTGACATTATCCTGTATCTATCTGTTTTGCTGTTGATCGTGTTTTTAGGATTTATTTCCTGCGGCCGGGCGGAAAAAACTTTTGGGATAAGGGACCCGAAATATGCCGTGATCGATGAAGTAGCGGGGATGTTGATCAGCCTTGCATTTCTGCCTTATGATATCAAGTGGGTAGTCAGCGGATTTCTATTATTCCGGCTTATCGATACCATTAAGCCGTTTCCGGCAAACCGCTTTCAAAGGATGCACGGGAGCCTGGGCATAATGGGGGATGATATTGTAGCCGGCATTTATTCTAATATCGTGCTTCAGGTTGTTTTAAGGCTTGCTTCATAGACGGCCTCGTAAACCGGGCCTTTAGGAGAGAGTGAGCTTTTAAAGAGGGTGATCTTTCCTGCCTGTAATCGCAGGCATTCATTTTTTAATTCCGCGCTTATTTTTTCAATTCCTTCCGTAAGTTTTAACCTGTTGCGCCCCGATCTTACCCTGGCGATAGTTATGTGACAGGCGAATTCCCTGTCTTCTTTGGGGATCCCGATCTTTTCCAGTCTTTCTTCCAGGCTTTTGGCGATTTTTACGGTTTCCGCGCTGCCAGCGTCAGCTCCTACCCAGACTATGCGCGGGTATTTTATGTCCGGGAACGCGCCGGCAGAAGAGAGCTGCATGGAGAATGCCGCGTTTTCTTCCGCGGTATCTTTGATCGCCGCAACCGCTGATTCTTTTGTTTTTTCGTCGATCTCTCCGAGGAATTTTAAGGTAATGTGGATATTGGCAGGCTCAACCCATTTTGCGTCCGCGCCGGAGGTTTTTAATTGTTCTTCAATCCGGCCAAGGCGGGTTTTGACCTCTTTTGGCATGTCAATGGCGATGAAGGCTCGCATATAACAATTCTAATGAATTTAACGTTGCCAGTTTTCTTACTGCCTGGCGGTTTCCTTTGAAGCGTAATTTTTTACAGATCCCGAAATCGCGGTCTTTGATGGCGATAAATACGGTTCCTACGGGCTTACCGGGCGCAGCGCCTGTTGGCCCGGCTATGCCGGTAATTCCGATTCCGATATCGGAGCCGGCCAGTTTTTTTACCGAACCAGCCATCATTATGGCGGTTTCTTTTGATACTGCACCATACTTTTTGATTACGGGCGCAGGTATCTTTAAAATCTTATTTTTGGCTTTATTGCTGTATGCGGCGACCCCAAGGAGAAAATATTTTGAGCTTCCCGGGGTGCGGGTGAGGGATTCAGAGAGCATGCCACCGGTACAGGATTCAGCCGCGGAAATAGTCCTCTTTTTCTGTATCAATAAGCCATGTATTTGTTTTATTAAGCGTTCCATGACCACATTATAAACGGCTTTTATGGTATTGACAAGCAGCAGTTTTGTGGTATACTTAAAAACAATCTTCAGGGCAAGGTGAAATTCCTGACCGGCGGATAATGCCCGCGAGTCCCCTATAGGGGACAGATCCGGAGAGTTTCCGGAGCCGATAGCTATAGTCTAGATGGAAGAAGATAAAAAATATTCATTTATGCCCGAAGAGTCTGTCTTCGGGCATCAGTATTTTATAGGGGGTTTTAGATGGTATTTAACACCATTCCTGAAATATTAGAAGACCTGAAAAACGGCAAGATGGTTATTGTTGTTGATGATGCTGACCGGGAAAACGAGGGCGACCTGGTGATGCCTGCGTCTTTTGCCCGGGCAGAAGACATAAATTTTATGGCTAAGTTCGGCCGCGGCCTGATTTGCGTGCCTATGGAAGAAGAGAGGCTTGAGGCCCTTGATTTACAGTCAATGCTTGATGAGAAAGGCAGGGATCCTTTTTCCACTGCCTGGGTGATCTCGGTTGATGCGGCAAGCGGCATTACTACCGGAATTTCAGCTTATGACCGGGCGCATACGATCGGCGTATTGATAAATCCCCAAAGTAAGCCGGAAAACCTGATTCGGCCGGGGCATGTGTTTCCTTTAAAAGCGCGCAAGGGCGGAGTATTGGTAAGGGCAGGCCATACCGAAGCAGCCGTGGACATGATGAAGTTGTCCGGTTTATACCCGGCAGGAGTGATCTGTGAGATTATGAATGAAGACGGCACAATGGCAAGGCTGCCTCAACTCATTGAATTTTCCCGCCGGCATAAACTTAAAATTTGTTCTATTGAAGACCTGATCGGGTTTCGCCGCCGCTCTGAAAAATTCGTGGAAAAATTATCCGAAACAGTCCTTCCTACGGACAGCGGCACGTTCAGGCTGATCCTATATAAAGACCTTACCAATGACCAGGAGCACGTTGTCCTGGCTATGGGAGATCTAAGCGGAGAAGGCGTGCTTGTGCGCGTGCATTCGGAATGCCTTACCGGAGACGTATTCGGTTCGCTGCGCTGTGACTGCGGCAGGCAATTGAAAAAAGCGATGCAAATGATAGAAAAAGAAGGCAAAGGAGTGATCCTTTATATGAATCAGGAAGGCTGCGGCATCGGGCTGGCGGATAAGATTAAGGCATATGCGCTTCAAGACGGCGGGCTTGATACGGTTGAGGCCAATGAAGCGTTGGGTTATAAGCCGGACTTGAGGGATTACGGCATAGGCGCCCAGATACTTGTGGACCTCGGCTTAAAAAATATCCGGCTCCTGACAAATAATCCGCGTAAGATCATCGGGCTTGAGGGCTATGGCCTGAAAGTTGTAGAACGGATGGCGCTGGAAATAGAGCCAAATCCGTCAAATTATAATTATCTAAGGACAAAGAAGGAGAAATTGGGGCATCAGTTAAAGATATAGGGACGGTTCTCAGCCAAGGAGAAAAATGTCCCCGAATGGGGACACTTTTCCCTTGGACTGAGAACCGTCCCTAAAGAGGGAGGACAAAATGGTTAAGACCATCGAAGGTAACTTTATTGCAAAGGGTAAGAAGTTCGGGATTGTTGCTTCGCGTTTTAATGATTTTATCACCAAGGAACTTGTTTCCGGATGCGTAGATACGTTGGTCAGGCATGGAGCAGACGAATCTGACATCACGCTTACCTGGGTGCCGGGCGCGTTTGAAATACCCGCGGTTGCCGCGAAGATGTCCAAAGGGAAATCCTATAATGCTCTTATCTGCCTCGGCACGGTGATCCGCGGTTCAACGCCTCATTTTGATTATATCGCGGCGGAAGTTTCCAAAGGCGTGGCAAAGGTTTCGCAGGAATCGGCGCTGCCGGTCATTCTCGGGGTAATTACCGCGGATACCATTGAGCAGGCTGTAGAGCGCGCCGGGACAAAAGAAGGCAACAAAGGCAGCGATGCCGCGTTAAGCGCCATTGAAATGGCCAATTTATTTGAAAAACTAAAGTAATCATGCGTAAACGCACACAGGCAAGGATATTTGCTATACAAATCCTTTACCAGATTGATATCACCGGCGATAACCGCAGGGACAGCATTGGTAATTTCTGGCGCGCTATGGATGAGCAAACCGATGTTCAGGTAAAGGAATTTACCGGAGAGCTGGTTAACGGCACGCTGGAAAATATTGAAGCAATAGACAAAAAGATCGCTGAATACGCGGCTAACTGGCAGATTAAGCGCATGGCCGTGATCGACAGGAACGTGCTGCGCTTGAGTTGCTATGAGCTGCTTTTCCGGAAAGATATCCCGCCAAAGGTTTCTATCAACGAAGCAGTTGACCTTGCCAAGAAGTATTCCGGCCCGGAAGCAGGCAAATTCGTCAACGGCATACTGGACAAAATAAAATCAGAAAAGGAATAGGCCATGGCTTTTGCCGACCTGCATCTACATACCGTTTTTTCCGACGGTACTTATACTCCCGCAGAGCTTGTCCAGCGGGCAGCAAAAAATGGCCTTGCGGCGATCGCGGTTGTTGACCACGATACTGTCGGGGGCATTGAGCTGTCCATTGAAGCCGGCAAGGCAAGCGATTTAGAAGTATTGCCAGGCATAGAATTAAGTACCGAACTTGAGGATAAAGAGATCCATATCCTCGGCTATCTGATTGATTACAAATCCCCGCTGTTACTTGAGAAACTGGATTTCTTAAAACGCTGCCGCATTGAACGTGTCTATAAGATCACCGATAAATTAAAAGAAATCGGGATTGACCTAAAACCTGAAGCGGTTTTTGATATTGCCAAAGAAGGCGTGCCCGGCAGGCTGCATATTGCGCGGGCAATGGTAAAACAGAAGATCATCCGCTCAACCTTTGAAGCATTTCAAAAATATATCGGCGATAACTGCCCTGCCTATGTTTCAGGTTTTAAGCTTTCTCCTTCCGAAGGCATCCAGTTAATCAAAGCTGCTAAAGGCGTTCCCGTGCTTGCCCATCCCTATAGCTTAAATCAAGATGAACTTATACCGCAGCTTGTAAGCTACGGCTTGATGGGGCTGGAAGTGTATTATCCCGAGCACAGCCAGTCAATGGTCAATTATTATCTGGACTTAGCGCAAAAAAACGGATTATTGGCCACCGGCGGCTCGGATTGCCACGGCAGCGCAAAACCGGATATCCGGATCGGTCTGGTAAAAATACCCTATGAGCTGGTGGAGAAATTAAAACAGGCAAAAGAACGGCTATGAAAAAAGACCGCTTATATTTTATGGATCTGGCAATGAAGCTTGCGCTGCGGGCAAAAGGCCGCACGTCGCCCAATCCTTTAGTCGGCGCGGTCATTGTCAAGGGCGGAAAAATAGTAGGCAAGGGTTATCATAAGAAAGCCGGTTCTGAGCACGCGGAGATCGTTGCCTTGAATCAGGCAGGAGAGAGGGCAAGGGGCGCTACTTTATATGTCACGCTTGAGCCTTGCGCGCATTTCGGCAGGACGCCGCCATGCGTAAACAGGATAATTAAAAGCGGCATAAAAGAAGTGATCATAGGCATGGCTGACCCTAATCCGGTAAATAACGGAAAGGGCATTGGGCTGCTGCGTAAGCAGGGGATAAAATTAAGCGTGGGCCTGCTTGAGCCGGAATTAAAACGAATGAATGAAGTCTTCATAAAATATATTACCAAGAGGATGCCGTTTGTAACTGTCAAGGCTGCCGAGTCTCTGGACGGCAGGATCGCCGCAAAGACCGGCGATTCCAAATGGATAACTTCCGATAAGTCGCGGCAGCGCAGCCATCGCCTGCGCTGCGATTACGACGCGATAATGGTGGGGATTAACACGGTATTAAGGGACAATCCGAAATTAGACGCCTGGTTTTCCCGCAAAGAGCCGGTAAAGATCGTAGTTGATACGCAGCTAAGTACTCCCAGCAACGCGAATATTTTTATGAAAGGGCAGACAGTGATTGTTACTTTACCGGCTAAATCCGGGCAGGAGACCGAGAACCGGGCTATATTGGCGCACAAGGCCAAAATACTTGAGGTCAAAGAAAAAGACGGGCAGATAAACCTTAAGGATATGATGAAAAAGCTGGCAGCTATGGAGATCACCAATATCCTGGTTGAAGGCGGCGGCACGCTTAACGGCGCGTTATTTGACGAAGGCCTGGTAGACCGGGTGATGTTTTTTATCAGCCCGAAGATCATCGGCGGCAAAGACGCCATTAGTTCGGTCATGGGCCGGGGCATCAGCCGGGTGGATAAGGCAATAAAGCTTAAGGAAGTAAAATTATCGCGCGTTGGCGAAGATTTTTTGATTGAAGGAAAATGTTCCTACTAATCCATTCATAAATGTTTACCGGGATAATCGAGGATCTGGGTGAAGTAAAAAAACTGTCGCGCAAGGGCAGGGTTACTTTAATTGAGGTCGGGATAAAGGCAGCTGGTTTTACCGACGATGTCAAGCCCGGCGACAGCATCGCGGTTAACGGCGCCTGCCTGACAGCGGTAGATAAAAAATCCGGCCTTTTAAGCTTTGAAGCAATGCCGGAAACTTTAAGCCTTACTAATCTCGGCGCTTTAAAAATAAGAGATAAGGTTAACCTTGAGCGGGCATTAAAGCTCGGCGACCGGGTTTCCGGGCATTTTGTCAGCGGTCACGTGGACTGCATGGGCGTTATCCGCAGTAAAAGGTATTCCGGCGGGAATCTGGCTTTTGAGATCAGCGTGCCGGTCAAATTCATGAAAGACGTTCAGCCTAAGGGTTCGGTAGCCATTGACGGCATCAGCTTGACGGTCGTGGATAAGAAAGCCAATTCTTTTACCGTTTACCTGATCCCGCATACGCTTGAACATACCACCCTTAAATTCAAAGGCCCTTCAGCCAAAGTCAACGTTGAATTCGATCTCCTTAATAAGTAGGCCCTGTCCCTATTTACAACCCTGTATTTTCTGATATACTAATAGCTTAACATTAGATGATTTCGCCACTTGACGATAAGATAGCGGGGCGTGGCTCATCCCCGCAAAAAGCAGCGAGGATTTCGCCACTTGACGATAAGATAGCGGGGCGTGGCTCATCCCCGCAAAAAGCAGCGAGGATTTCGCCACTTGACGATAAGATAGCGGGGCGTGGCTCAGTTTGGCTAGAGCGCAGCGTTCGGGACGCTGAGGTCACAGGTTCAAGTCCTGTCGCCCCGACTTTTTATGACAAAGATCAAAAAAATAACCAGCAAGAATTTCCGGCGCTATGGATGGGTGATTGAATATCCCGGCAAGAACTCCCGCGCAAGGAGCAAGAACCTCTTTCGCGTTGTTCTAAAAGAGCCCGCTAAAACCGGCTGGAGGATCGCTTATCTGGTTGTCCGGGACAAGGCAGTAAGTAAACTGGAACAGCACCCTGACAGTTTTGAAAGTTTTGAGCCGGTTTGCGGAAGAAGTATCCTCTACGTGGCTGATGCCGGAAATAACGGTAATGCCGCGTGTTTTCTTCTTGATAAACCAGTCATCCTTAAAAAAGGCATCTGGCATGCCATAGCCAGCATTGGAAAAGAATCGGAAATAAAGATCACCGAAAATTCCAAAGTCAGGTGCGTATACCGGAGGTTATGATGGCCAAAAAAAGGATATTGCTGGTAGACGATGAAACCGCATTAGTAGATTTGATGAAGATCCGCCTTGAGGCCAATGGCTACGACGTCCTTACCGCAGGCGACGGCCAACTCGCGCTGGATAAGGCGCGCGCAGATATACCCGACCTGATCATTCTGGACCTCATGCTCCCCAAGATAGACGGCTATCAAGTTTGCCGCCAGCTTAAATCCGACGAGAAATATAAGCACATCCCCGTATTGATGTTCAGCGCCCGCGCTCAGGAAGCCGATAAAAAAAATGGCGAGGAAGCAGGCGCTGACGGCTATATTGTAAAGCCGTTTGATCCGCCCGCTTTATTATCCAAGATCAAAGAGCTTCTAAAAGAATAATGAAAAAGCAGGTTCACGTTTATTATAACGGCAGGGTCCAGGGTGTGGGTTTTCGCTTTACTGCCAGAGAAGCTGCCGATGAATTAGGGGTATCCGGCTGGGTAAGGAATCTTTCCGACGGCAGGGTAGAGATTACCGCAGAAGCCGAAGAGGCAGCGCTGGACGCTTTTTTAAATAAGTTATACAATTATTTTGAGCGTTATGTGCAGGATGTCGAAATCAACTGGCTTGAGGCAAAGGGAGAATTGAAGGGTTTTGAAGTGAGGTTTTGATGCGATACGGTATTTTTTCCGATGTGCATTCTAACCTTGAGGCCCTGGAAGCGGTAATCGCAGCCTATAAGAAAGAATCAATTGACCGGTATCTTTGCGTCGGCGACGTCGTAGGGTATGGGCCGGATCCTGGTGAATGCGTTGAAAAAGTAAGGCAGCTTGCCGCGGTTACAGTTGCCGGCAATCACGATTGGGCCTGTGTGGATTTATTGCCCGTGAGCTATTTTAATCCTGCGGCAGCCGCGGCGCTCCTGTGGACGCGCAAACACCTAGACAGCAACGCAGCTTATTTTTTGCAATCGCTTAAGCTTGTTCACCGGGACAGCGGCATTACTCTTGTCCATAGTACTTTAGATGAGCCGCAGGAATTTAATTATCTCCTGGGCAGCGATGCCGCAGATGCAACTTTCCGGCTATTGGATACCGGCGTGTGCTTTGTCGGCCATACGCACATCCCGGGGATCTTTAAAAAAGATAAAAGCGGGAACATTACTTCTTTAAAAGGGGCTGCTGCCGCGTTAGAAGAGGGCAGCTGCTATATCGCGAATACCGGCAGTGTTGGCCAGCCGCGCGACGGCATTCCCGGCGCGGTATTCTGCATTTACGATTCAGAAGTAAAAACCATTATCTTAAAACGCGTGCATTACGACATAGAAAAAACGCGCAAAAAGATCATCGGCGTTGGCCTGCCGCAATCGCTCGGTGATAGGCTGCTTGCCGGCAGGTAATCTTATGGATATAAAAAAAGAGATCGAAACTTTAAGGGAAAAGATCCGGCATCACGATTACCGTTATTATATCCTTGCCGATCCGGAAGTGTCTGACAAGGAATACGACGACTTGATGCGGCGGTTAAAGGCCTTAGAGGATAAGCGTCCCGAGCTTAAGTCTCTTGATTCGCCTACCCAGCGCATCGGCGGCGCGGTGCTCGATGGTTTTAAAACCGTAAAGCACGGCCAGAAGATGTTCTCGCTGGACAATACCTATTCGTTTGATGAGCTTAAAGACTGGGATGACCGGGTGCGTAAAGGCCTGGGCAGTGATAAGCCGCAATATGTAGTTGAGCTTAAGATCGACGGCGTCAGCGCCAATATTACTTATCAAAACGGCAGGTTAAGCGTCGGCGCAACGCGCGGGGACGGCGAAACAGGCGAAGACGTTACCCAGAATATAAAAACCATCCGCGCCATTCCGCTTGTCTTGCGCGGTAAAGGCGCGCCGGAATTGATCGAGATCCGCGGCGAAGTTTATCTGGATAAAAAAGATTTAATCGCGCTTAATAAGGAGAGGCAGGAACAGGCTGAGCCGCTATTTGCCAATCCCCGTAATGCCGCGGCAGGTTCATTAAAACTTTTAGATACTTCTATCGTTGCTGAAAGAAGGCTTAATTTCTTTGCCCATTCCCTCGGCTCATCCAAGGGCGACAGCCTGCAGTGCCAATGGGATTTTCTGGCCAGGCTTAAAGAATGGGGCGTGCGCGCCAATGCCAATTCCCGGCTTTGTAAAAACCTTGAAGAGGTGATTGAATTTTGTAAAATATGGCAGGATAAACGCGAGAAGCTGCCTTATGAAATTGACGGCATCGTAATTAAACTGAATAGCTTCCAGCAACAGAAAAAATTGGGGTTTACTCTTAAGAGCCCGCGCTGGGCAGTGGCGTATAAATTTCCCGCCCGGCAGGCGACTACAACGGTATTGGATATCAGCGTAGGAGTCGGCAGGACCGGGGTGATCACCCCGGTTGCCATACTTGAGCCGGTTGCTTTGGGCGGAGTGACGATTAAGCACGCAACCCTGCATAATTTTGACGAGATCAAACGCCTGGGCGTAAAGATCGGCGACCGCGTGATCATTGAGCGCGCGGGCGAGGTCATCCCTAAGGTAATTAAAGTAATTGAGTCAGTGCGCACAGGCAAAGAAAAAGCATTTAAAATCCCGTCACGCTGCCTGGTATGCAACGGAGAGATAGTTAAAGAAAAAGAGGAAGAAGTTGCCTACCGCTGCATAAATCCCGTATGCCCGGCGCAGACCGAAGCCGGCCTTATTCATTTTGCTTCGCGGGATGCGATGGACATAGAAGGCATGGGCGAGGCAGTGGTAAAGCAGCTGATAGAAAAAAAACTGGTAAGTGATTTTGCCGATATCTATAAACTGAAAAAAGAAAACCTCTTAGAGCTGGAATTATTTAAAGATAAAAAAGCGGATAACTTGCTTGCTGCGATCCAGAAGAGCAGAAAACAGCCGCTTTCGCGTTTTCTCTATGGCCTGGGTATCAGGCATGTGGGAGAGAAGGCTGCGTTCGTGCTGGCAGAGCGGTTTAAAACTATAGATAACCTGCTTAAGGCAAAACACGCGGATTTTGACGCAATATACGAGATCGGCAAAGTTATGGCTGACTCCATAGTAGAATTTTTCCGGCAGGAACCTGCGCGCAGGCTGATCGGGAAATTCAAAGAAGCGGGTTTGTCCTTAAAAGAAGAAACCTCCGCAGCGCACCGGCCGGGCATAAACGGAAAAACATTTGTTTTTACCGGAGAGCTTAAAGCGCTTAGCCGCGGCGAGGCGGAAAGGATCGTGCGCCAGGCAGGCGGCAGCGCTTCTTCAAACGTAAGCAAGAATACGGATTTTGTCGTTGCCGGAGAGAACCCCGGTTCTAAATATGACAAAGCGAAAAAACTGGGAGTTAAAATTATCAACGAGTCTGACTTCAGGGAGATAATCAAATGAAATTCCAAATTCCAAATTCCAAATCCCAAAAGACCATATGTATCTATTTTTTAATCGCGGCCTTATTTCTTTCAACTGGCTGCGACGCGTTTGTGCGCAAATTTACCCGTAAGCCGAAAAAAGAAAACCTGCCTCAGGAAGAGATGGTTTTAGCGCCTGAAGAATATCAGCCGGCGCCTACCACCGGAGAGGCGGTTTACCGCCAATACCTGCTTTATTGGAAATCATGGCAGGATGAGCTGATTGAAGCGTTATTGTCTAATTCAAACCACAAAAAACAGGTTGATTGCGCCGTAGAGGTAATAAAAAACCTGGAGGAATTGAAGAAATTATTAAAAGACCCCAGCCGCAAGAAAATGGACGATTATATTAACTGCGCGAACAGTTTGCTTGCCGATATACAAAACGATCCTTACGGCAGCAAGGCGGTTTCGCAGCGTTCTTCTGCGGAGCGCATCAGGAGGGGCGTCTTACGGGATTTTTCCTATAAGAAAATTAAGGCCGACCTGGTATGATCTTAGAAAGGGTTTGTGTCGGAGAACTGGAAGTTAACTGCTATGTCGTTGCCGGTGACGGATCGCCTGCGGCGGTAGTCATTGATCCGGGAAGCGAAAAAGATAAGATAGCGAAGGTATTGGCCAAACATAAGCTTAAAGCCGTTGCCGTGATCAATACCCACGGCCACATAGATCATATTGGTTGCGATGATGATTTCGGCGTGCCGGTTTACTGCTCTGAAAAAGATGCGAAGCTCTTGAAAGACAGCCGGCTTAATTTATCGGGTTTTCTTTCTTCGCCGTTTAGCGTGAAGTCGGCAATAACGCAGTTAAAGGACAATCAGGTAATCAGCCTGGCCGGGATTGAATTCAAGGTTATCCATACTCCGGGCCACACACCCGGCGGGATCTGCCTCTTAGTAAAGGATGAGGCAAGGTACGTGCTTTTCAGCGGGGACAGCTTATTTCGTTCAAGCGTGGGCCGCTCGGATTTTGAGGGCGCAGACGGCGAGGCCTTGATAAATTCGATCAAAGAGCGGTTGCTGGTTTTGCCAGATGAAACAGTCGTCTATCCCGGCCATGGCCCGGCAACGACGATCGGATATGAAAAAGAACATAATCCATTTTTGGTATAGCAATTACGGGTCCTGTCTGTTGATTTACCCCGTCCTCACTCAAGCTTGCGCTTTCGTTCGGTCGGGGTCCCCAAATCAACAGCCACCCGTAATTACCCAAAGCAAATATGAATGAATTAATTGACAGCTTTTTAAATTATCTCTCTGTAGAGAGGGGGTTGTCGGGCAATACGCTTTCTTCGTATGGCCGGGACCTTAAATGTTATATGGATTTTCTGACCCGCAGCCATATTGATGCCCTATCCAAAGCCGGAAAGAATGAGATCGTAGATTTTATGTTTTATCAAAAAGATAAAGGCATGGCGCCGAACTCGGTCTCCCGCCGGCTTTCGGCAATAAGGATGTTCTATAAGTTCCTGGCGCGGGAAAGGATCTTAAAAAGCGACCCTTCCAGCCAGATCGATTCCCCAAAGCTTTGGCATAAAATACCCGATGTCCTGTCATTGAACGAAGTAGAATCCCTCTTGGCTCAGCCGGATACCCGCGACAGCCAAGGCATACGCGACAAGGCCTTTATCGAGGCTCTTTATGCAACCGGCATGCGGGTTTCGGAAGTAGTAAACTTAAAAGTTGACAACGTGAACATGGATGTTGGGTTTTTGCGTTGCACCGGCAAAGGCAATAAAGAACGGATCATTCCTTTGGGCAGGAAAGCGATTGATTACATCAAACGGTATATGGATACCGGCCGTAAAAAATTGCTTGGGAATAAAGAAAGCGAATATTTATTTATCAGCCGGCTGGGCAAGAAGATATCGCGGCAGTCGTTTTGGAAGATCATTAAGAAATACGCCCGGCAGGCAAAGATCAAAAAACCGATCAAGCCGCATACGCTGCGGCATTCCTTTGCCACGCATCTTTTAGAGAGGGGCGCCGACCTGCGCTCGGTGCAGGAAATGCTCGGCCACGCGAATATTTCCACGACGCAGATCTATACGCACGTAAACAAGGACCGGTTAAAATCGATACATAAAACTTTCCATCCGAGGCCCTAAAATGAAAAAATATCTGGCGAAACTACCGAAAGAAATGCGGGACTTGATTTGCCTTACCGGCGAGGTCGCTGAGCTAAGGCGTATGCGCGTTTATCTTGTTGGCGGGTTTGTGCGCGACCTTATGCTTAAGGTAAAAAACTTTGATCTTGACGTTGTGGTTGAAGGCGACGGCATAACCTTTGCCGAGGACCTTGCGGCCAGGCTTAAGGCAAGGCTTATCAAGCATCATAGATTTTGCACGGCAACGGTCATTGCCGGCCGCGGGTTAAAAATAGATGTTGCCACGGCAAGGAACGAGACTTACCCGGAGCCTGCGGCGCTTCCCGTAGTTGAACCGGGATGCGTTAAGGAAGATTTAAAAAGGCGCGATTTTACGATAAATGCCATGGCCATAGATATCAGCGGATGTAGATACGGCAGCCTGGTAGATTTTTTTCACGGTAAGCAGGACCTGGCAAAAAAGAAGATCCGGATATTGCACGATAAGAGTTTTATCGACGATCCAACGCGCATGCTGCGCGCGGTGCGCTTTGAACAGCGCTATGGCTTCCGCATGGAGCCGCAGACCATAAAATTGCTTAAGGCTGCGAAGCGCAGGAAAATGCTGGAAAAAGTCCAGCCGCAGAGAGTGCGCGACGAATTGATCCTTATGCTTAAAGAGAAATACCCGATAATCCATTTGAAGCGTTTAAGCAGCCTTGTGGGCTTGCGGTTCATCAGCCCGCGCCTTAAATTGGCTGCCGCAGGCATGCGGTTGCTGAAGGCAGTAGAAGAGGAGATCAACTGGTATAAACGCACGTACAGCCATCGCCGGCCGCTGGAAACCTGGCTGATGTATCTCATGGCATTAACCGATAGCCTGCGAGTCCCTGCTGCGCAGCAGATATGCAAGGATTTTGCCTTACGCAAGGGAGAAGAAAAAAGGATTATCAGCCTTAAAAAGCTAAACAGAAAATTTATCCTTGAGCTGGCAAAGCCGGGCCTCAAGCCTTCAAGGATATTCCGGTTGCTTGAGCCGCTAAGCTATGAAACAATCCTTTTGGCTAAGGCAAAATATCGCCTTGGCGCGGTCAACCGGCACATTGAGGATTTCCTGGAGATCTATAACGGGATGCGTATCTATATTTCCGGCAATCATCTGCGCAGCCTCGGGATAGAGCCGGGCCCGGTTTACCAAAAAATATTTACAAAAGTGCTTGAGGCTAAGCTAAACGGCCTGATAAAGACCGAAGCAGAAGAGCTGGCCCTAATCAAAGAGTTAACGAAAAAAACGGAGACGAGCTGATGGCAAGGCATGACAGGATAGTTGAGGCATTAAGGGAGGAAGTGAGCATTATCATCCATGATGACATAAAAGACCCGCGCCTGGGGTTTGTTACGATTACCAAAGTTGAGCTGGCGCCGGATAAGCGGTTTGCCAAGATCTTTTACAGCGTCCTGGGCAATGAAGATGCGCGCAACAAGACCAAAGAGGCGCTTGATTCTTCGCTCGGGTTTGTCCGCAAGCTCGTCGGAGAAAGGATCAATTTAAGGTTTGTGCCTGAACTTATGTTTGATGAAGACAGGTCACAGGAATATTCCAGCCGCATTGAGGAAATCCTTAATGAAATAAAAGAGAGCGAGGCAAAGGAGAAGCATGGGCCTAAAAAAAATCGTCGCACAAATAAAAAATCACAATAATTTCCTGATCTCAAGCCACGTCAATATGGAAGGCGACGCCCTGGGTTCGGAATTGGCGTTTGGCCGCCTGATAAAGCTGCTGGGGAAGAACGCGGTCATCGTCAACGAAGATAAAGTGCCTTATGGTTACGGGTTTTTGCCGGGTATAAACGGCATCAAAAAATATAAAGATAACCTCAAGGGCATAAAATTTGACTGTTTTGTGGCGCTTGATTGTTCTGATATAAAGCGCACAGGCGAAGTCTACCGGATGAATAAGGAAAATAAGCCCGTACTTAATATTGACCACCATATCAGCAATACAAAATTCGGCACGTTCAACTGGGTTGATCCGTATGCTTCTTCCGCCTGCGAAATGGTCTATGAGCTGTATAAAAAAATGAAGGTCCGGCTTGATAAGGACGCGGCATTATATCTTTACGCGGGCATACTTACGGATACCGGGTCTTTCCGTTATTCCAATACTACGGCCGCCACGCATAAGATCGCTGCCGAACTTCTGGGTTTCGGCATTAATGTGGTGGAGGTTTACAAAAACGTCTACGGTAACCTGCCGTTTAACGAGATGAAGCTGGTCACTCATATTTTAAACAACATCAAGCGCCGCAATAACGGTAAGGTGGTCTGGTTTGAGGCAGATAGCCGCTTGCTTAAAAAATATAAAGCGCAGTATGTTGACCTGACGGATTATGTGATGAATTTCGGCCGGGCGATTGACGGCGTGGAAGTGGTGGTATTGTTTAAAGAGAACCTGGGAGTTAAAAACGAGGTTCGCGTCAATTTTCGCTCGCAGGGTAAGATTGATGTAAACGCGATCGCCCAGGGTTTTGGCGGTGGCGGCCACAGGGGCGCTGCCGGATGCACCCTGCACGGCGCGCTTGCCGGGATAAAAAAGCAGGTATTAAAAAAGGTTGATGCCGCGTTTGCAAAAGAGAAGGACTGGTGAAAAAGATAGCGGCGCTGATAATATTTACCGCCATAGTTTATGCCAATTCGCTCGCGAATAATTTTGTCCTGGATGATTCCAGCGTCATCTTAGGCAATAAATTCATAAAATTATGGAAGAATTTTCCGCGCATCTTCACGCGGTCTTATCTTACGCCTTTTACGGATACTGCGGTTGATCATCGTTTTGGCAGCCAGGAAACTTCTTACCGGCCGGTAACCACCGCGTCCTACTTTATAGATCACGCCCTTTGGAAAAACAACCCTTTTGGATATCACCTGACCAACCTGCTGCTGCACATATTTAACGTGATCCTGGTTTATACCCTCGCGCTATTGATCACCGGCACAAGCGCGGCTGCCCTGTTCGCGGGATTACTGTTTGCCCTTCACCCGGCAAATGCCGAAGCGGTAAACGTGATCTCTTTCCGTGATGACCTGCTTTGTTTTACCTTCTTTATTTCTTCGTTAATATTTTACATTAAGCTGCGTAAGCCTGCCGCGAAGAAAAATCCGTTAATCTATGCAGCCTCATTGTGCTTATTCCTGCTGGCGTTATTTTCCAAAGAGATGGCGATCAGCCTGCCGCTGGTAATACTTTTATACGATTGGATCTTTAACCGGGAGAGCGAAGCAGGAAAGCCGCTTATCAGGCCGCGGCACTTTGGGTATTTTTTTGTTTTGCTGTTTTACGCCTGGATCAGGTTTTCTGTCATGCGCAACCCGACAGAGCCGGCAGTGGCTTATATCGGAGGAAGTTTCTTTACGGCCATGATCGCGATGTTCCAGGCTGCGGCCGCGTATTTAAAAACGCTGGTATTGCCGCTTGACGCGCATTACATACTGCCGCAAGATCCGCGTATTTCCGTAAACCCGGTATTCGTGCCCGCGGCATTATTTTCCGCGCTGCTGGTTCTATCGGTTTTACTGTTTGCGCTGAAGGCCCGCAGGAATTTTAAAGTGGCGGCATTTTGCATATTCTGGTTTTTTGTTACGCTGCTTCCGGTATCTAATCTTTGGCCGATAACAAACCCGATGGCAATGCGCTACCTGTATATACCCATTTCAGGATTTTGCATTTTACTCGCGTTGGCATTGACCCGCCGGAATACGTTTAAGGCCGGGGTTTTAGCGGTGGTTATTTTATCGTTTTACGCTTTCTTTACAACGGCAGCTAACCGCACCTGGCATAATAATGCCGGTTTTTGGGCAGAGATGACAAAAAAATACCCGGAAAGCCCTTTAGCGTATTATAATCTGGGATTAGCTTATGCAAAGGCCAGGCAGGCAGATACGGCAATCCCGTTATTTAAGAAGGCGATAAGCCTTAAGCCTGCTTACGCCGATGCCCATAGGAATTTAGGGATCTGTTATTTATTAAATGGCATATCGGATAAGGCGATTGAAGAATTCAACGCGTCGTTAAATTCAAAGCCACGATCGGCAGATACGTACAACGACCTTGGCATCGGCTATGCCGCGAAGAAAGACTATGAGAAGGCGCAAAAGATGTGGCGGGAGGCCCTGGCGATAGACCCGGAACATAAGAACGCGCAAAGCAACCTGGAGCAATCCGCGGGAAAAATATAAAATGAAAATTATTTATGGGATCGAAAAGATCGGGAAATTCAGCAAACCGGTAATTGCGCTGGGCGTGTTTGACGGCGTGCATTTAGGCCACAAGCATATCCTGCGGGCAGCCGTAAAAAAGGCGCGGGAAATAAACGGCACGAGCGTGGTCGTAACTTTTTACCCGCATCCGCAAAAAGAACAGAGCCTTTATTCTTTAGAGCATCGCTTAAGGCTGATCGCCGCTATCGGCATAGATGCATGTATCGTAATTAATTTCAGCCCGGCTTTCGCGAAGATAAAGGCGGAAGATTTTATCAGGAAAATGATCTGCGGCAGGATCGGGGCGGCATTTATTTTTGTGGGGAAGAATTTCCGTTTCGGCTATCGCGCGGCAGGAAGCCGCCGGCTCCTGGAGAATTTAGCGCGGGAGTGCGGTTACAAGCTTAAGGTTTTCGCGGCAATAAAAACTAACCGCCGCCTGATCAGCAGCACGCGCATCCGCAGATTGATCACAATGGGCAGGCTGTCCACGGCGCAAAAACTGCTTACCCGCCCGGTAACTGTCCTCGGGACGGTAGTGAAGGGGATCTCGTTGGCGAGGAAAATAGGTTTTCCCACTGCCAATATCAATCCGCACCACGAAATACTTCCGCCTTCGGGAGTATACGCGGTAAAAGTTTTCTTTGAAGGAAAAAATTTTAACGGCGTTTGTAACATCGGAAGAAAGCCGACAGTTACAGCCGGCCGCAAAGATAAACATGTGGAAGTTTACATTTTTAATTTTAACAGGAATATTTACGGTAAAGACTTGGAAATACGGTTTATCAAAAAAATAAGAGAAGAAGTGGAATTCCCCACGCTTAAGCATTTAGCCTGCCAAATCGCAAAAGACGTAAAAAAAGCCAAAATTATCCTGTCCGCGTAAAGTTTACCCACCACAAGCTGTCCAAAATATCCGGGTTTTAGCCACAATATCTTGTGCCGCAATACTTTTTTAAATTATTTATCTTGACAAAAAGGGGGTGTTTTACTATAATCATGTCACGATGTGGTTAAGAGTGGAGTAAAGTGGATGAGGGCATAAACCGAATCCTACAGGAGTAAAACGCTATGTTCTATGGCGAATATTCACATTCAATAGACCGTAAAGGCCGCCTTATTTTACCTGCCAAATTCCGCGAAGTTGCCAAGAATAACTTCATTGAAAAATTTTTTGTTACCCGTGGTTTAGATAAGTGCCTTTTTATGTTTTCCGAGGAAGAATGGAAGACCCAGGAAAATAAATTTAAGGCGATCTCTTTTACCAAACAGGAAGGCAGGACGTTCAACCGCATCTATTTTTCCGGCGCGGCTGACGTTACTCCCGATAAGCAGGGGAGGATCCTTCTGCCGCAATACCTTAAGGATTTTGCCGCGATAAAAAAGGACGTGATCATCGTCGGCGTATCTAACCGGATTGAGATCTGGGCAAGCACTGCGTGGGAGGATTTTTACGCCAACTCCCGCCAGTCGTTTGAAGGCATAGCTGAAAAGTTGATTGACAATTAGCGTTTTAAAAAACGTTTAACATATATGATCGGGTTGTTGAAAGTGGAAGAAAAATATCATATCCCCGTGATGTGCGGGGAAATCATAAATTACCTGAACCTCGCGCCCGGGAAAAAAATAGTGGACGCGACGCTTGGTACGGCCGGCCACAGCATAGAAATACTCAAGCGGATATCGCCCGGAGGAAAACTTGTGGGCATAGACCGCGATGAAGCGGCGATCAACGCCGCGCGGCAAAGGTTGGCCGATTACAGCGCAGCAGCAAATTTTTTTCACGGGAATTTTACGGATATTGATAAAGCGCTTAGCGCAGCCGGCATCGGCAAGGTTGACGGGATCATCTTTGACCTGGGCATATCAAGTATGCAGCTTGACGATCCGGAGCGCGGTTTTAGTTTTCAGAACGAGGGGCCGCTGGACATGCGCCTGGATAGGAATAGCTACATATCGGCCTATGACTTGGTGAACAATCTTAACGAAGACGAGCTCTCGGAGCTGCTTTGGAACTTCGGGCAGGAGAGGTGGCATAACCGTATTGCGCGTTACCTGGTAAAAGAAAGGGAGAAACACCCGATCTCTACCACTTTAGAATTAAGCGACGCAGTAGTCAGGGCAATACCATATAGATACAGGCATTACCGGATCCATCCGGCAACAAGGACTTTTCAGGCAGTGCGCATCGCAGTCAACCGCGAATTGGAATCACTGCAGGCTGCTATCGGCAAGGCGGTTGAGTTTTTGGAAAAGAGCGGCCGGATTTGCGTAATATCTTTTCATTCTTTGGAAGACCGTATCGTGAAATTCAGTTTTCGCGAACTTGCGGCAAAAGGTCTATTAAAGATCATCACACCTAAGCCGTTGGAAGCTTCGGATGAAGAAAAGGCGCGTAATCCCAGGTCAAGGAGCGCCAAGCTAAGAGTAGCAGAGAGGTTATAGGATGAGGCTATCCAGATTCCTCCTTACGGTTTCTCTGGTTACGTCATTTTCCCTGCTTTACGTATATCAGCAGTCGGAAATCTTCCGGCTTGCTTACGCGGGGCAGAAGCGGGTAACGCGTTTTGAGGATTTGCTTGATAAGAACGCGGGATTAAAGTACAATATAGCCAAGAATGTTTCTTTGACCCGCATCGGCAGTAAAGTTGCCGCTGACCCGGATTTTCAGATGCCTGACAGTTATAGGCTGATCAAGTTATCGCGGCCGTTGAACGGCCTTAAGGTAACGCAATACGCGCCAAAGAAAGAAACCCTGCTGTCGCGGTTGTTCGGGATAAAGCGGCAGGCTGAAGCAGCACTGAGCCAACAATAAATAACGGACACATTGGCTGAGCTAATTTTTGAGCGAGACAAGGAACGAGGACGCAGACGTAGTCTTGTGCTACGTCAAGGACGAGTGACGCAGTCGCAGCCAAAAATTAGCCAGCTCATAGTATAGATTAAGGAGAAGCCCGCCTTTCAGCCGTCTGCGGCGTTGCTCCTCCTCGGCGTAGTACTGAAGACTACGCCTTCGTCGTCGCGCCTTGCATACGGCCTAAATTCGGGCTTCCAATGTATCCGTTATTTATTGTTGGCTCAGTGATCAATCCCTGATAACAGGTTCTATTCTTAACCTTCACTCATTGTGCATATCAGCAATTATCGCCGCAGGACCGAAGCGGTGTTTTTATGTTTCATCCTCTTTTTTCTATTCTGCGCAGGCAGGCTTTTCTTCATTCAGGTTTTCCGTTCCAATTACCTCGCGATAATCGCCAAAAAACAGCATAACCTTTTCGTGGAATTAGAGCCGCGCCGCGGCACAATATACGATTCCAACCTTAAGCCGCTGGCAGTCAACATGCAGGTGGATTCGCTTTTTGCTTGCCCCAACGGGATGTCTTTTAAAGACCGGGAAACCGCGGCAAAAAAGATCTCCGCGATCTTGGGCCTGAATATTTCCCAGCTCCGGGAAAGGCTTAACCGGAAAAAATATTTTGTCTGGCTCGCCCGCAAGATCACCCCGCAGCAAAGCGCAGAGATCAGAAAACTTAATATTAAAGGGCTTGATTTTATCAAGGAAAGCAAGCGCTGCTATCCCGACGGTTATCTTGCCAGCCATGTGCTTGGTTTTGCCGGATTGGATAACACCGGGTTGGAAGGGCTGGAATTATATTATGACTCTTATCTTAAGGGAGAGGCAGGCTGGGCAATGTTTTTGCGCGACGCGCGCCAGAAGAAGCTTGACCTTTGGGAAAAAATGGTCCTGCCTAAAGATGGTTACGACCTCGTACTTACGATTGATGAGGTGATCCAGTATATTGCCGAGCGAGAGCTTGATAAAGCTTACCGTAAATATAATGCCAAAGGCGCCAGTATTGTCGTGCTTGATCCGCGCACCGGAGCCGTGCTTGCCTTAGCCAACCGGCCGACCTATGACCTTAACGAATCTACCAGCGTAAGCCGCGATATCCGGCGTAACCGCCTCATCACCGATATGTTTGAGCCGGGCTCGGTGTTTAAGATCGTTACCGCTTCCGGGGCGCTTGAAGAAAAAAAAGTAGATGAGAAAGTAAAGATCTTTTGCGAGAACGGCGCTTATAAGGTCTCTTCGCATGTCTTGCATGACCACAGGCCGCACGGATGGTTGACCTTCCGCGAGGTGATCGAGCAGTCAAGCAATATCGGCACGTCCAAGGTCGCGCAGATGCTCGGCAATGACCTATTATATAAATATATCCGGCTTTTCGGGTTTGGCGCTAAACTCGGCATTGACCTGCCCGGTGAAATATCCGGCGTTGCCAGGCCTCCGCGTTTTTGGTCAAAGGTATCCGTTGCTACGATACCAATGGGCCATGAGATTGGCGTAACTACGCTTCAGCTTGCCGGCGAGATCTCTATCATTGCCAACGGCGGCCGCTTGATGAAGCCGTATATTGTAAGCGAAGTGCGCGATAAATTCGGGGAAACCATAAAACAATTTTCCCCGGTTGAGATCAACCGCGTAATGTCTGAGAATACGGCAGAGAGGATTAAAAAAATACTTGTCGGCGTAATAGAAGAAGGCACAGGCAAGCTTGCGAAGGTCATGGGATTTGATGCTGCCGGTAAGACCGGCACAGCGCAGAAGCTTGAGCCAAACGGCAGGTATTCGCATAATAAATACGTTGCTTCGTTCATCGGCTTTGCTCCGGCGGACGAGCCGTTGATCGCCGTAGCGGTAACGCTTGACGAGCCGCACCCATATTATTTCGGAGGCGTTGTGGCTGCCCCGGTATTTAAGGGCGTGGCCAACGATGCGATAAGGTATTTAAAGACAAGACAGTTGCCTGAAGAAATATCTGTGAGCCATGAAATTAACCCGGTTAATTAAGAGCCTTGAAGGCTGTAACGTAAATTATCATCTTGCCGACTTTGAAGTCAAGGGCATCAGCGCCGATTCAAAGGGCATCAGGGAAGGTTTTGTTTTTGTGGCGATAAGAGGCTCGGGTGCCGACGGCAACGCGTTTATCGATGAAGCCATAAAGAACGGGGCAGGTGCGGTGGTGGTCGCAGCTTCGGAGTTGACCGCCCGCAACCTCTACAAGGCGCCGGTTGTTACTGTCAGCGATCCGCGCAAGGCGCTGGCAATGCTGGCCGTGGAATTTTACGGAAATCCCGGACAAAAAATAAAAATAGCGGGGATCACCGGCACAAACGGCAAGACAACCATATCTTATCTGCTTGAGGCGCTGCTGAAAAAATCAGGCAAGAACCCGGCAGTCATCGGTACGATTAATTACCGGTTTAAGGACAAGCTTATCCCGGCGAAAAATACCACGCCCGGCCCGGTTGAGCTCCAGTCAATGCTTGCTCAAATGCTTGAAGAAAAAGTAGATTACGCGGTAATGGAAGTATCTTCGCACGCGCTGGACCAGGACAGGGCATTAGGCATACCGTTCCATTCCGCGTTGTTTACGAATTTAACGCAGGACCACCTGGATTATCATAAAACACTGGAAGATTATTTTCAGGCGAAGGCGCGGCTCTTTACCGGCCTTGCCAAGGATTCCTTCGCGGTGATCAATACCGACGACCCGTACGGCCGGAGGCTGGCAGCAATGACTGAGGCAAAAGTAATTTCTTACGGCATTGATCAGCCCGCCGATATTATGGCCCAAGACATAAAGTTTGACATTTCTCATACGGAATTCACGCTTGATGCAGCCGGGCAAAGCATAAAATTGAAAAGCCGGCTTATCGGCAGGCATAATGTGTATAATCTCCTTGCCTGCGCAGGCTGGGCAGTCAATGCCGGCTTTAGCTTAAAAATACTGCAGTCAGCGCTGGAAGATTTTTCCTGCGTGCCAGGCAGGCTTGAGCCGGTGCAGACCAACCGGGGTTTTTCCGTGTTTGTAGATTACGCCCATACCGACGACGCGTTGAATAACGTTATCCGCACGCTGCGGCAGGTAGCGCAAGGAAAGATCATCGTGGTATTCGGCTGCGGCGGAGATAGAGACAGATTAAAGCGGCCCAGGATGGGCGCGATCGCTGCGCAATTGGCGGATTACGCGGTGATCACCAGCGATAATCCGCGCTCGGAAGACCCGCTGGAAATAATTAAGGAGATCAAAGAGGGGATCACGAAAGATAATTATTGCGTTGTAGCCGACCGGATGGAAGCGATAAAGAAAGCTTTGTCTATTGCCTCCAATGGTGATATTGTATTGATTGCCGGCAAGGGCCATGAGAATTATCAGGTTATCAAGGATAAGGTTTTGCAATTTGACGACAGAGAGGCAGTAAAAAAATGCTTAGGGTTGATGAGATCCTAAAGGCTGTCCAGGGAAAGCTGGTCTGCGGCAGCAGGAATAAAACGGTCCGGGGTTATTCCATAGACTCCCGGGCGATAAAAAAGGGCGAAGCATTTATCGCCATAAAGGGCGATAAGTTTGACGGCCATGATTTTATACCGCAGGCGTTAAAGAAGGGCGCTTCCTGCGTTATTGCTTGCGCGATACAAAAGCCTTCTGCTGCCGGCAGGGCAACTTTTATTGAAGTCAATGATACGCAAAAAGCATTAGCTGGCATTGCCCGGGCATTACGCGTGAAATATGACATTCCGGTGATCGCGATTACCGGTTCAGCCGGAAAAACTACAGTTAAGGAAATGCTTGCGTGGGTGCTTTCGGCAAAGTTAAATGTCCTTAGTAACGAAGGCACGAAGAATAATCATATCGGCATGCCCATTACTCTCTGCGGGCTGAACAAGAGCCACAATATTGCCGTGCTTGAGTTAGGGACAAATCATTTTGGCGAGATCAAAAATCTTAGCCAGATCTGCCTGCCGGACGCGGCGGTGGTCACGAACATCGGGCCGGCGCACCTGGAGCATTTTAATAACCTTGAAGGCGTGCTTAAGGAAAAATATACCCTGGTGGAAAATCTACGCGGAGCGCAACTGGCGGTCTTAAATGCCGATGACGCGATGCTTAGCCCGAAACTTTTGAATCATTGCGCGGCAAAGCCGTTTATTCTGGGTTTCGGCATAAATAATTCGGCGGATTTCCTGGCTTCGGATATCCGCCTTACGCCGGGCGGAATAAAATTTTTGATAAACGGCAGGCATAAATTCAGCCTGAACACCTGCGGCAGGCACAATGTCTATAATGCGCTGGCTGCGGTTGCCGCGGCAAGGGCTTTCGGCATTGAATATAAAACCATAATCCGCAGGCTGGCGAGCTTTACGTTCCCGGCAGGCAGGCTTAGCCTGAAGTCCTGCAATAAGGTCAAGTTTATAGATGATACCTATAATTCCAACCCGCTTTCCCTGAAACAGGCGTTGGACGCGCTGGAAAAATTGGAAGGGGCAGGCAGGAAGATCTTTGTTATGGGCGACATGCTTGAACTGGGCGAGGCAAAAGAGGCGTTCCACTGCGAAGCAGGCTTTAACGCCGCTAAGATCTGTGATATATTTATTGCCGTAGGCAGCCTTTCTCGCCTGGCGGCAAAAGAAGCGGCCTCCTGCGGCTTAAAAGCAAAAAGCATATTTACCTGCGACAGCGCCTTAGAGGCGCGTGACATCTTAGTCAATAAGATATCGCTTAAAGACGGCGACATCGTCCTCGTGAAAGGTTCACGCGGGATGAAAATGGAAAATGTTTTAAATGCTATATAATCTACTCTACCCCCTTCACGAGATATTCCCTGTTTTTAATCTTTTCCGCTATATCAGTTTCCGGGCGAGCATGGCAGCGCTTACCGCCTTTATCATCAGCCTGATATTAGGGCCGGTGATCATCAATATGATGAAGCGGCTGCAGATCGGCGAGAAGGTAATCAAGGAGGACAGTAAACGGCTCGACGACCTCCACAAGAAAAAGCAGGGCACGCCGACCATGGGCGGGATATTGATCCTGCTTGCGATATTTTCTTCGGTATTCCTCTGGGCAGATATCTTTAACAAATACATCCTGATCGCGGCGTTGAGCACGTTATGGCTGGGCATTACCGGTTTTGTGGACGATTACCTTAAGCAGATAAAAAAAGTATCAAAGGGCCTGACTGTTACTGCCAAGTTCACCAGCCAGATCATTCTCGGCCTTATCCTCGGGGTCATTCTTTTCAGCGACCCGCAGACCTCCACAAGGCTGGACGTTCCGTTCCTCAAGGACGTTTCTCTTGAGCTGGGCATAATCTATATATTGTTTACGTTATTAGTCGTTACCGGATCATCCAATGCCGTTAACCTTACTGACGGCCTTGACGGCCTGGCAATCGGCTGTGTAGTCATGGCTTCGCTTGCTTTCGGAGTATTAAGCTATGTTTCCGGTAATATCAAGATCAGCGAATACCTGCTTATTCCCTATATCAAAGGAAGCGGGGAGTTGACGATCTTTTGCTCTGCGATCTTCGGGGCAGGCCTGGGTTTCTTATGGTTTAATTGCTATCCGGCGCAGATCTTTATGGGCGACGTGGGCGCGCTGGCATTGGGAGGGGCGCTGGGCACAGTGGCGCTTTTAATAAAAAAAGAATTGCTCCTGGTGATCGTCGGAGGGATCTTTGTGGTTGAGGCATTGTCGGTAATTTTACAAATCGTTTCTTTCCGGCTGACCAGAAAAAGGATATTTAAGATCGCGCCGCTGCATCATCATTTCCAGTTCCTTGATTGGCCGGAGAATAAGGTGATCGTGAGGTTTTGGATCATTGCGGCGTTTTTGGCGCTGGTAACCATCGTGACGCTGAAGTTGAGATAATCATAATATGTTAAGCAGGAATTATTTTAGAGGTAAAAAAGTGACAATCGTGGGTTTGGCGCGTTCCGGCCTTGCCTGCGCCAACCTGCTTTTTGACCTGGGCGCTAAGGTAAGGATAACCGATAATCAGGACAGTTCCGCGGTGCGCACTAATGCCGCGCAGTTAAGGTCTGCGGATATAAAAGTTGAGCTGGGCAGGCACACGCGGGAATTCATTAAAGGAAGCGACCTGGTTGTGGTTTCTCCCGGCGTTACCGATGCAAGCCCTGCGCTGGCCTGGGCTAAGGAGCTACACATTCCGGCGATCAGCGAGATAGAAGTAGGCTGGCTTGTTTGCCCGGCGCCGATAATTGCCGTTACCGGTTCAAGCGGCAAGACCACAGTCACCACCCTGATCGGAAAAGTTATTGAGGCATCCGGGAAAAAAGCCTTTGTCTGCGGTAATATCGGGAATCCATTCTGCGGCGAAGTGGCGAAAGTATCGCCTCATGATTATGTCTGCCTTGAGATCAGCTCTTTTCAGCTGGAGAGGATCGTTACCTTTATGCCGAAGATCGCCGTGATGCTGAATTTCAGCAGGAACCATCTGGACCGGCACAAGGACATGCAGGAATACCTGGACGCAAAAAAACGCATATTCATGAACCAGGATAAGAATGATTTTCTTGTTTTGAACGCCGCTGACCCGGCGATCAAGGCCCTGGCCAAAGAAACAGCGGCAAAAGCCGTGTATTTTTCAGAAGGCGACGGCTTAAATCCTAATCAGGCGGCAGTAGCGGCAGTTGCCGCGATCCTGGGGATCAATAAGCAGGTATGCTTAAAGGTCTTCAGTGAATTTAAAGGCCTGGAGCACCGCTTTGAATACGTGGCTGAGATCAACGGAGTAAAATTCATCAATGATTCCAAGGCAACTGTGGCGGAGTCAACTGTCTGGGCATTAAAAAATATTCCGTCTTCCGTGATATTGATCGCCGGAGGCAGGGACAAGGGCGTTGATTATTCCGGTATCCTTGAAGCAGCGGCGGGAAAAGTGCGCGCGGTAATACTCATCGGCGAGGCCAAAGAAAAGATCAGCCAACAGCTCTCGGGTACGCTGGCAGTTAAGCAAGCCGCGGATTTAAAGGATGCGGTTAACGAAGCATTCGCGCTTTCATCTTCGGGGGATTACGTATTATTATCACCGATGTGCTCCAGTTTTGATATGTTTGCCAATTACGAAGAGCGCGGCAAGGCGTTTAAAGAAATCGTCTTTGACCTGGCCAAGAGCATTGCTATCAGATAAGATATGGTCCGCAACATAAGGTTGAATCTTTTTACTGTTACGGTCATCCTGATCTGCGTGGGGATCGTAATGATCTATAGTTCTTCCAGTATTTATGCCTGGGAGAAGTATAAAGACAGTTTTTTCTTCCTCAAAAGGCACCTCGCTTTTCTGTTTATCGGAGTAGCCCTGGCATTCCTGGCGATGTGCGCCGATTACCGCAAATTGCAGGAAGCTGCCAAGCCCTTATTGGCAGTATCCCTGCTTTTGTTGTTTTTGGTCTTGATACCGGGTATAGGCAGGGAGGTATCCGGAGCGCAGCGCTGGTTCAGGTTTAAGTTCCTAAGTTTCCAGCCGTCGGAACTGGCAATACTGGCAGTGATCGTTTATACCGCGGATTTTGTTTCTCGTAAACAAAACCTCCTGCGTAATTTCTGGAAAGGATTTATGCCGCCGATGTTCATTCTCGGCAGCACTGCGCTGCTTATTTTGATGCAGCCTGACCTCGGCACAACCATATCTTTAAGCGTAGTGGTGATGGTGATGGTATTTTCTGCCGGCACGCGGCTGACTTATCTATTGTCGCTTTTTCTGATGAGTTTACCGGCGCTGTACATATTGATCTTTAGCGTGCCATACCGCCGTATGCGTATCATGGCGTTTTTAAATCCCTGGCTTGATCCTAAAGGAAGCGGCTTCCAGATCATTCAGTCGCAGCTTGCATTAGGCTCCGGCGGGATATTCGGCGTGGGCCTTGGGCATTCGCGGCAAAAATTATTTTATTTGCCGGCTGCGCACACCGATTTTATTTTTTCAATCATCGGGGAAGAGCTCGGCCTTTTGGGAACGTTAAGCATTGTCATACTTTTTATGATCTTTGTCCGGCAGGGCCTGAAAGTGATCAGGAACGCGCCGGACAGATTCGGGCATTTCTTAAGCCTCGGGCTGGTTTTAATGATCTGCCTCCGCGCGGCAATAAATATCGGGGTTTCCTGCGGCCTGCTTCCTACAAAAGGCCTGCCGCTGCCGTTCATCAGCTACGGCGGTTCTTCTTTGATGTTTGACATGGTTGCAGTAGGAATACTCCTGAACATCGCCCGCACCGGAGAATATCCATGAAACCTGCCAGGATACTTGTCGCTACCGGCGCAAGCGGAGGCCATATATTTCCGGCGCTGGCATTCCTTGAGGCGCTTAAAGATAAATATCCGCAAGCCAAAACGCTTTTACTGCTGCCGGAAAAAAGCAAAACAAAGGTCCGCATTGACGAAGATGAATTTGATACCAGGTATATTTCTTTATCTTCTGTCAGCGCCGGCATAAACCGCGAAAGCATAAAAAGTTTTTTAGCCGCGATCAGGGGGATATTGCAAAGTATCCGCGCCTTGCTGAAATTCCATCCGGATATCGTAGTCGGTTTTGGCAGCGCTGCCAGTGTGCCCGCGGTAATTTTCGGCTGGCTGCTCAGGGCAAAAACGATCATACATGAACAAAATGTGATCCCCGGAAAAGCAACCCGGCTACTGGCGGAATTCAGCGATAAAATCGCTATTTCTTTTGAAGCGAGCCGCGGATATTTTAAGCGGCATCAGGATAAGATCGTGCTTACCGGAAATCCCTTGCGTAAGCAAATGGCGCCGGTAGCCAAAGACGCGGCATTGGGATACTTTAAATTTGATAAAAATAAATTGACCGTATTGGTTATGGGCGGCAGCCAGGGTAGCCGCAGGATAAACGAAGAATTCCTGAACGCGTTAACGCTGCTTTCGGACAAACAAAAGCTGCAGGTGATCCATTTGTCCGGCAGGCAGGATTATGTCCGCTTAAAAGAGCGGTATCAGGCATCCGGGGTAAGCTTTGCCTTATTTGATTTTTTCGGGCCGATGAATTACGCTTATTGCGCCGCTGATATTGCCTTGTCCAGGTCAGGCGCCACCACAGCCGCGGAGCTGATATTTTTTGCGCTGCCGGCAATGCTTTCGCCTTATCCTTACGCCTACGACCATCAGCATAAGAACGCAAAGGCGCTGGAAGAAAAAGGCTGCGCGTTTATCATTAAAGATCAGGATTTGAACCGTCAATTGCTAAAAGAAAAATTGGAAGCGCTGATCGCGGACCGTTCTTTGCTTGAGAAGATGCGCCGCAGTTACAGCGGCTTTAAGGTTGAGGATGCCGCCGGCTTGCTGGTAAAGGAGGCCTTGTCATGAAAAGATTTTTTTTCGCGGTATTGGCCGTAAGCATTCTTTTTTATCCCTGCCTTTGCCGGGCAGAGGAAAAATGGAAGACTTCCAAAAGCACGCATTTTATAGTATACTTTAAAAACGCTCCGGAAAGTTTTATTGAGCAGTTGGTTGATAAAGCGGAATATTACTATGACCGGATCGCCGACAACCTCGGCTTTACGCGTTTTAATTTCTGGCTTTGGGATAATCGCGCCAAGGTTTATATATACGACGACGCCAATGACTACCGCGTTTCCACCGGCCAGCCCGGCTGGTCCGCAGGCGCTGCGCGGCCGCGGGAAAAAATAATCTATACTTATCCCTACGCGCAGGGGTTTTTTGAAACTATCCTGCCGCATGAAATGGGCCATATTATTTTTCGGGAGTTTGTGGGATTTGACAATCATGCCATACCGGGTTGGCTTGACGAAGGCGTGGCGTCTTATCAGGAGAGCATGCGTTATTCCGCTGCCCTGGCGGTAGCAAAAAAGGCGGCGAGGGAAGGGGCGCTGATCCCGCTGGATAAGCTTGCGCAGATCAACCCGCAGTCGATCATTGACCAGTCTTCAGCGCAGCTTTATTATGCCGAGGCGATCAGCCTCGTAGATTATTTAATCAAGGAGCATGGCAAGGATAATTTTGTGATCTTCTGCCAGAATTTACGCGATAAGAAGGACCTGCGCCAGTCGCTCTGCCTGGTCTATCCTTTTTCCGGGCTGCAGGACTTTGACGAAGCGTGGCAAAGATACCTTAAAAAATGAGCAAACACATTCATTTCATCGGCATTGGCGGCATTGGCATGAGCGGGATCGCGTTCATCCTGCTTAACCGGGGCGTGAAAGTAAGCGGCTCGGACGTGAAGAATACCAGGGTAACCGCCGGGCTTGCTGCTGCCGGAGCAAAAGTATTTATCGGCCACAGCCCGGAGAATATCGGTATGGCGGATACAGTGGTTTATTCTTCCGCGGTAAAAGAAGATAACCCCGAGATGATTGAAGCGAGAAAGCGCGGCATACCCCTTATCAGGCGCGCGCAGGCGCTTGCCGGGTTAATGCAGGACAAGAAAGTCATTGCCGTAGCCGGCAGCCACGGTAAGACCACTACTACTTCGCTTGTATCGCTTTTGCTTTCAGAGGCGGGCTTACGGCCCAGCGCGGCAATCGGCGGCATACTTAAAAACACGGATGCCAATACTTATTTCGGGGACGGGGAATTTTTTGTTGCCGAGGCAGACGAATCCGACGGTTCTTTTCTTTATTACGATCCGCTCTATTCCATAATTACCAATATTGACCGTGAACACCTTGATTATTACGGTAATTTTCAAAGCGAGTTGGACGCGTTCCGGCAGTTCATTGCCAAGACCAGGAATTCCGGCTGCATATTCTATTGCGCAGACGACGCGAATTTAGAGAAGCTCGTGGGCCAGCATAAAGGAAGAAAGATCTCGTTCGGGCTTAACCCCGGAGCGGATATTTATCCGCTGGAGGTTAAAATGCAGGGGCTGGTTTCTTCTTTTGAATGCGCATATAAAGGTAAGCCGCTGGGAAGTTTCGGGCTTTCTTTAGCCGGGATACACAATGTTTCCAACGCGCTTTCCGTCATTGCCCTCGGCTTGGAGTTGGGCATAGATATAGAAACAATTAACAATACCCTCGTCGCGTATAAAGGTTCGGGCAGGCGCATGGAAGTCAGGTTCCGCAACAACGATTATATGGTGATCGATGATTACGCGCATCATCCGACGGAAATAAGCGCTACTTTGCAGGCAGCCCGGAATATCGCGCCCGGCAGGCTGATCGCCGTATTCCAGCCTCACCGCTATACGCGCACAAAGCTTTTATTGGATGAATTCGGCAGTTGTTTTGATCAGGCAGACCACGTGATTATCACGGATATCTATGCGGCAAGCGAGCCGGCCATAGAAGGGGTTTCCGGAATGAATATTTGCGAAAAGATCCGGCAGCGCAGGCCGCAAAAATCCGCGGCTTTTCTGCATAAAGAAGAATTGCTCCCGGCAATACTTGGAATGCTCAAGGCCGGCGACCTTGTGGTCATGCTCGGCGCGGGGGATATTGTAAAGGTTTGCGATGAACTGGTGGGAGAACTTAAGGGGCAGGGTCAGGCTCAAAGAGCCGCTTAAGCTGCATACGACATTTAAGATCGGCGGCCCGGCAAAATATTTTATTGAACCGAGAGATGCCGTTGACCTGAAATTTCTGCTTGAGTCGGTAAAAAGCCGCAAGATCCCTTTAATGGTGATCGGGGCAGGCAGCAATATCCTTGTTGCTGACAGGGGCGTGAATGCCTGTGTGGTTAAATTAAGCCCGCAGGATTTCGGAAAAATCGATTTTAAGCCCGGGGGCTTCGTTGTTGGCGCGGGCTGCCCGCTTAACCGGGTGATCGCTGAATCAAAGAATCGCGGCGTTTCTTCTCTGGAGCTTTTGGCAGGCATACCCGGAACAGTAGGGGGCGCTCTGGTAATGAATGCGGGAGTGCCGGGAAAAAATATCGGCGATTTAGTTGAAGAAATCACGGTAATGGATTATAATGGTAAAGTAAAGCAGCTTAAGCGCAGTGAGGCGAAATTTACCTACCGCGGCTCAAAGCTCTCAAAATACATAATCCTGGCCGCTTCTTTCAGGTCGCGGCCTAAACGCGCGGAAGAGATCGCGGCAATGATCAGCAGCCGTTTGTCTATGCGCCGCGATAAACAGGAATGGTCTTTGCCTTCAGCAGGTTGCGTGTTTAAAAACCCGGCAGAAGAGATTTCCGCCGGCAGGCTGATAGACCTCTGCGGCCTTAAAGGCGAGCGCGCGGGCAACGCCGTTATTTCAGAAAAGCACGCGAATTTTATCGTTAACGCGGGAAGCGCAAGCGCCAGGGACGTTGCGCGGTTGATGCGCCTGGCGACGCGGCGGGTAAAAAATAAATTCAACATTGATTTGCAGCCGGAGATAAAAATATGGCGGTAGATGTAGCGAATTGCAGGTTACAAGTTCCGCCGCAGGCGGACCAGCCTACGGCTGGCACAAATCACGACGGCGAATGTTTCGGTAGGATCGGGGTCCTGATGGGCGGGCCGTCAACAGAAAGAGAGATTTCTTTAAAGTCCGGTAATGCCGTTTATGAAAGCTTAAAGGGGATCGGCCTTGACGTGATTGCCCTGGATATTAAGACTGCCGGCAGAGAAGAGAATCTGCATTTGATAAAATCTTCCGGCATAAGCTGCGCTTTTGTCGCCCTGCACGGATATTTCGGCGAAGACGGCAAGATCCAGGTGATCCTTGATGAAGCAGGCATACCGTATACCGGCTCAGGGGCCGAAGCCAGCAGGCTGGCAATGGATAAGGTTGCTTCCCGCGCGATATTCCAGGATAAGGGCATTAGGGTACCGCGTTCTGAAATCGTGCTTAAAGATTCCAGTTTTTCTCCGGGTGATCTTTGCGCTGCGCTGGGCTTACCGCTGGTGGTTAAGCCTGCAACGCAAGGCTCAAGCGTCGGGCTTTCCATAGTAGATAAGGAACAGGATATGCCTGCGGCGCTTGCGTTGGCGCTTAGTTTTGATGAAAAAGCGATTGTGGAGGAATACATCCGCGGCCGCGAGCTGACCGTCGGCATATTAGAAGAGAAGGCCTTGCCGGTGGTAGAGATTATTCCGAAGCACAGGTTTTTTGATTTCGAGGCAAAATATCAATACGGATTGACGGAATATATCGTGCCTGCCGAGCTGGACCCCACAGTAAGCCTGGAGCTTGCCGATAATGCGCTCCGGGCGCATAATGCGCTTGGCTGTTCCGGCTGTTCCCGCGTGGATATCATCCTGGCAAAAGGCAATACCCCTTTTGTGTTGGAGATCAACACTATTCCCGGATTAACGGCAACAAGCCTTTTACCGAAAGCGGCAAAAGCCGCGGGCATTGATTTTTCTCATCTTTGCGCTACCCTGATCCGGCTGGCATATGAAAAAGCGAAAAATAAAAGTACCCGTTAAGCCGGCTGCCTCGGCTGCCGCGGTTGTACTTATTTTATTCATTTCTTTTAATCTGCTGGCGACCGCTGCGAGAAATTCCCGCCTCTTTATCGTGCGGGATGTGATCGTCAGACAGGATATTGCTTCCGGGGAAAAGATCGACCTTTCTTTTCTTGCCGGCCGCAATATCATGGATATCAACCTGCAGGAGCAGGAGCGCAATATTACCAAGCTTTATCCGGGTTACAACCAGATCAAGCTTGTGCGTATATTTCCCGATCGGCTATTCGCGTATTTTATCAAGCGTAAGCCCGTGGCAGCCGTAAAACTGAACCGTTATTTCTGCGTTGACGAAAACGCGGTATTATTTGATATGCCTGCGGCTGGGTCAGCGGCAAGCATAGAGCTTCCGGTTATCTACGGCCTCCAGGGAAAAATACCCGCTCCGCAGCCTGGCAGGAAATATAATGTCAGGGAACTGCTGCTTGCGGTGAATTTGACTAAGGTAGTAAAAAATAACCGCCAGCTGCGAGGGCTAAAGATAATACGCATTGACGTTACTAACCCGGCAAATGCCTCGCTTTCGGTATCGCTTCCTGCTATGGCGCAGGCCAAAGTTCCGGCAGGCATGGAGATAAAAGTGGGGCAGGATTATCTGGCGGATAAAATGAATATCTTAGCCAGCCTGCTCATTCAGGGCAGGAGCGACTGGGATAATATAAAATATATTGATTTGAGATTTAAAGAACCGGTAATAAAATTTAAAGATAAGGCAAAAAAGTAAAATGTTTAAAAATTACATTTGCGGTGTGGACATCGGTTCAAGCAAGATCTCTGCGGTGCTGGCAAAATTTGACCGCAAGCGCATCAGCGGGCTTTATTTCGGGACAGTAGATTCCCGGGGCGTAAAAGCCGGGGCAGTCGTTGATTCAATTGAATTGACCGGATGCATTGAACGCCTTCTTAAAAAATTAAAAGCCGATTCCGGCGTAAAGATCAAGGTGGTTTATTCCAATATCTCCGGCCATGACCTGATTGTCAAGCACAGCCGGGCGATCCTGCCTTTGGCGGAAAGAGGCAACAAGGTTATCACCTTGTCGGATATTTATAAAGTCAATGATATGGCGCGTATATTGGGCTCAAGCCTTGAAGAAGAGGTGATCCATCAAATGCCCTATGGCTACGCGATAGATTCCAAGAGCGACATCCTTAACCCCCTCGGCCTTTATAGCCACAGGCTGGAGACCGACCTGCTGCTGATCTCCGCGCGAATGTCGTGCGTGCAAAGCGTGATCCGGGTGATCAACCAGGCCGGCTATGAGATCAAAGACCTGTTTTTTTCAGGCCTGGCTACTGCCAAGGCAGTGCTCGGCAAAAACTCCGGAGAAGGGATAAGCGCTGTCTGCGATATCGGCAGCGACGTTACAGAGTTATTGATATTTCACGGCAACCTGCTTAAGGCCATTGAGATCCTGCCGCAGGGCGGCGATGACCTGACGCATGAGATCGCCGAAACGCTCAAAATTCCTTTTGAACTTGCCGAGGAAGTAAAAAAATCCCACTCCAGCATTGGAGACTCCAGCCTTATAGATGAGAATAAGGAAATATTAATAAAGAAGAATAATATCTATAAGCCGATCAAACAAAGGGCGGTTTCGGAAATGGTTACTTCCCGGGCAAAGCAGCTTTGCCAAAATATCCGGGCGGCGATAGAAAAGACCGTTCCCGTAGATAACTTGGATAATTTTATCGTTACCGGTAGGGCCGTGCTGCTGGACGGCCTTATGGAAGCGCTGGAAAATAATTTAGGAGTAACGGTCAAGCTTGGCCGGGCCAGCAATCCGGGAATCGCCCCTCTGGTAAACAGCTATGATGCGCTCGCAGGCCAGAAATACCTTGTTTATCTTACCTGCCTCGGCATAATCTGCCAGGTCATACAGGCAGATGACCCCTATTTGTTGTCATCCAACCATCAACCTAGTCCAAATAAGCTCGTCAGGCTGCTGGACAGGGCTAAGGAAGTGTATCAGGAATACTTTTAAATGAGGCCATAACTTATGGAGCGTGTGAAAGCGCGAACATAAGTTATTGGGCCGAATTAATCCCGCAGCTGCGAGTAGGTCCCAACAGAACCTACGAGCTGCTTAGCTGCCGGGATCCACGTTATTTGATTGACCCTGCCGGTTTGTTGTGTATAATAATGTATCGTGATAACAGAAAATATCGTCAGGATACGGCAGAGGGTTGCCTCTGCCTGCTCGCGGGCAGGCCGGGCCCCTGCGTCAGTAACACTCGTTGCTGTTACTAAGAACCGCGGAGTGGAAGAAATAAAAGCGGCCATTACCAACGGCGTAACCGATATCGGTGAGAACCGGGTGCAGGAAGCCCTTTTGAAATACCAACACCTATCACCTGACACCTATCACCTAACACCTATAAGCTGGCATCTGGTTGGCCATTTGCAGACGAATAAAGCCAAAGAAGCAGTGGGGATTTTTGACCTGATCCATTCAGTGGACAGCCGGCGACTGGCAGAAGAGATTGATAAGCAGGCGTTAAAAATAAATAAGGTCCAGGATTGTTTGATTGAGGTTAATGTTTCCGGCGAAGCGTCAAAATTCGGGGTAAAGCCGGTTGCGGCAGCCGGGCTGATAAAAGAAATATCCGGATTGAAAAATATCAGCGTTAAAGGCCTGATGACAATCGCGCCGATGGCTGATGATCCGGAAAAAGCCAGGCCGTATTTCAGGCAGTTGAGAGAGCTTAGGGATAATATCAACACGCTTGGAATTTGGGATTTGAAATTTGGAATTTTATCAATGGGTATGACCGACGATTTTGAAGTTGCAGTAGAAGAAGGCGCGACAATCGTCAGGATAGGCAGGGCGATATTTAAAGACTAAGGGGTAGGGACGGTTCTCAGCCAAGGAGAAAAATGTCCCCGAATGGGGACACTTTTCCCTTGGACTGAGAACCGTCCCTAACTAAAGAAATGAAAATTGGGATTATTGGTTACGGGAATATGGGCTCGGCAATTGCCCGGCAGCTCAAAAACAATTATGAGGTATTGGTTTTTGATAAAGATAAGGCCAGGCTTGGCAGTGCTGACGGCATAGCCGCTACGGCGAGCATTGCCGAGCTCGTGGAAAAATCAGGGATCGTGATCCTGGCAGTTAAGCCGCAGGATTTTTCCGATGCTTTGGCGGCTATCAAGGCAGTTGCAAAAAATAAATTATTCATTTCCATCGCTGCCGGAATAAGCGCAACGTACATTGAAGATGCGCTTGGTCAGGCAAGGGTGATCAGGACCATGCCGAATATGCCGGCAAAGATCGGAGAAAGCATGACCTGCCTGGCGCAGGGAAGATTTGCTACATTAGATGATCTTGATACCGCGGAAAACCTTTTTGAATATATGGGTGAAGTCTTGGTAATTGAAGAAAATATGATGAACCAGGCTACGGCAATTTCGGGAAGCGGCCCGGCTTACGTGTGCAATTTCCTTGAATCGCAGGGGCTTGGCCCGGAGAATGTCCCGGACGATAAAAAGGCTTATTTCCTGGATATTTTTCAGAAGGCAGCGCGGGAATTGGGCTTCAGCGAGCATGACGCAAGGCTTTTGACAAAGGCGACATTTAACGGGACTTTAAGTTTTTTGAAACGGGAAAAAATATCACCTGCGGAATTAAGAGAGCAAGTAACTTCCAAGGGTGGTACTACTGAAGCGGCGCTGGTAACATTAAATAAAGGCGGTTCTTTGGTTGATGCTGTTAAGGCCGCGGCTAAACGGGCGGAAGAGTTATCAAGGGGGTAAAATGGGTAAGATCGGCATTATCGGCGGCAGCGGATTATATAATATTGAAGGTATCAAAAATGTGAAGAAAGTTTCCGTGGTGACGCCTTTTGGCAAGCCATCGGATAAATTTATCACTGGAAAACTTGAGGGTAGGGAAGTGGTGTTCTTGCCGCGCCACGGGGTTGGCCACCGCATTTCGCCCAGCGAAATAAATTACCGCGCCAATATTTACGCAATGAAAAAACTCGGCGTGGAAAGGATCGTTTCCGTAACCGCCTGCGGCAGCCTGCGTGAAGATTTTAAGCCGTTGGATTTTGTTATTCCGCATCAATTCGTGGATCGCACAAACCAGGCGCGGCCAATGACTTTTTTCGGCTCAGGGATAGTCGCGCATATAAGTTTTGCTGATCCGGTTTGCCCTGGAACCGCAGAAGTAGTCAGCCGCGCAGCGAAAAGTTCCGGCGTTATCGTGCATGACGGCGCGACTTACATAAATATGGAAGGCCCGGCTTTTTCTACCCGCGCGGAATCGGAATTATACCGCAAATGGGGAATGGATATTATCGGCATGACCAATATGTCGGAGGCAAAGCTGGCCCGCGAAGCTGAGATCTGCTATGTGACCCTGGCTGCGATCACCGACTACGACTGTTGGTATAAATCAAGGGAATCAGTTACCCTGGAAATGGTCATACAAAATCTTTTTAAGAACGTGGATAACGCGAAGAAAATAATCCGGGAGTTCGTAAAAAATATGCCGCAGGAAAGAAGCTGCGGTTGTGGCTTTGCCCTGAAGGACGCGATAGTTACTGATCGCAAACTGATCCCGGCGAAAGTCAAAAAAGACCTGAAGATATTTATCGGAAAATATGGAATATAAAAATACACTAAACTTACCCAAGACCGATTTTCCCATGAAAGCGGACTTGCCTAAGCGCGAGCCGCTTTTATTGGAGCGTTGGAAAGGCGAAGATATTTATCAGCTGATCGTTAAGAAATCAGAAGGAAGCCCAAGGTACGTCCTGCATGACGGCCCGCCTTATGCCAACGGCAATATCCATATCGGCCATGCTTTAAATAAAACACTGAAGGATATTGTGGTTAAATATAAGACCATGCGCGGATATTTTTCACCCTATGTCCCGGGATGGGATTGCCACGGGCTGCCGATAGAGCACGCGCTTTTTAAAGAGCTGAAGATTAATAAATCCCAGATCTCGCAGGTAGAATTCCGTAAAAAGGCACACGAGTATGCGATGAAATTTGTGGACACGCAGCGCGAGCAGTTCAAGCGCCTCGGCGTAACAGGGGATTGGCCCAACCCATACCTGACGCTTACCCCGGAATATGAAGTAGGCATCCTGAATTCTTTTAAACTGCTGCGCGAAAAAGGCTATATTTACCGCGGCTTAAAACCGGTTAACTGGTGTTTTAGATGCGAAACCGCGCTGGCGGAAGCGGAAGTTGAATATGAAGACCATAGTTCGCCGTCTATCTTCGTAAGATTCAAGCTGGCAGATGCCGGAAAATTCGGCAAAGATGCTTACCTGGTAATTTGGACCACTACTCCCTGGACATTGATGGCGAACGTCGCGGTAGCAGTGCATCCTAATTTTACCTATCATTGTATCAAGACCGATAAAGGGGATTTGATCGTCGGCGACAAAGACCTGTTCCCTGATCTTTTGTCAAGGCTGGGGATCACTGATCCGGTTGTCACAAGCACAATGCCCGGCAAAGAGCTTGAAGGATTGACGTATCAGCATCCTTTTTTAGAGAGAAAAGGCAAAGTAGTGCTGGCGGATTATGTAGCTGCCGGAGACGGGACCGGACTCGTGCATACTGCGCCGGGCCACGGAAACGAAGATTATGTCACCGGTGTAAAATATAAATTGGAAACCGTAATGCCGGTGGATGCGCGCGGCCGTTACGATGAAAGCGTGCCCGAACAATTCCGTAAAATGAACGTGCTTGAGGCGAATAAGGCGATCCTGGAAATGATGCAGGAAAGCAAAGCGCTTTTGTGGGCAGGGCAATTACAGCACTCTTACCCGCATTGCTGGAGATGCAAGAATCCGATCATCTTTCGGGCAACCAACCAATGGTTTTTAAACCTTGATCATGAAGATCTACGTAAAAAGCTGGTGGAGGCAATTGAAAAAGAAGTGGTATGGGTCCCTGCGGCAGGCAAGGAACGCATTAAGGCAATGGTCCAACTGCGGCCTGACTGGTGCCTTTCCCGTCAGAGATATTGGGGCGTACCTATTCCGGCGCTGATCTGTAAAAAATGCGGGCACGAAGATATTTATCTTTCGGTAGTGGATAAATTTATCGGCGCAGTTGCCAAAGAAGGCACGGACAGCTGGTTTATCAGGGATGTCAAAGATTTTATTCCCGAAGGATTAAAATGCCCGAAGTGCGGCCATACCGATTTCCAGCCGGGTTCGGATATTCTTGACGTGTGGTTTGATTCCGGGGTAAGCCACCAGGCAGTATTAAAAAACAGGAAAGAGCTGGGAGGCGTTCCCTGCGATTTGTATCTTGAAGGTTCTGACCAGCATCGCGGCTGGTTCCAGGCTTCGCTTATTCCCGGCATATGCATAGAAGGAAAGCCGCCGTTTAAGTCAGTGCTCACGCACGGCTTTGTGGTTGATGGCGAAGGCAGAAAAATGTCCAAGTCATTGGGCAATGTGATTGCGCCCGATGAGATCATCAAGAATTATGGGGCAGATATTCTGAGGCTTTGGGTTGCTTCCAGCGACTACAATGAAGATATAAGAATATCGCCGCTGATCCTTACGCGGCTTGCCGAAGCATACCGTAAGATCAGAAATACGGCGCGCTTTATCTTAAGCAATTTATATGATTTTGATCCTGATGCGGACAAGGTTGAGCACAAAGACCTGAAAAAAATAGATAAATGGATATTGTCCAGTATTAATAGCCGGCTGCTTGAGCCTGCGGAAAAAGCATACGAGGGATTTGAATTTTACAAAGCTTATCAGGCGGTCTATGATTTTTGCAACATAGAGTTATCGTCGCTGTATCTGGATATGGCAAAGGGCAGGCTCTATACTTACGCGGCGAAATCCGTGGAAAGAAAGGCTGCGCAGACTGCGATGCATGCGGCTCTTAGTGCTTTGGTAAGGGCAATGGCGCCGATATTGGTATTTACCGCGGAAGAGATCTGGCAGTGTATGCTCAAGGCAAAAGCGGAGCGCGCGATTGCCAGCGTGCATCTGGCGGCTTGGCCGGCCGAGGCTGATATCTTACCGGAAGAGGGCTTAAAAGAAATTTTTGCATTGATCCCGGAAGTAACAAAAGTGCTGGAAGAGAAGCGCAGCGCCGGTTTGATCGGCAGTTCTTTTGACGCGAAAATAAAACTATTGACAAATAATGAAATTCGTTATAATTATTTATCCGCTTTAAGGCAGGATCTGCCGGAAATCTTTAAAGTTTCGCAGGTTGAGGTTGAAAAGCGTGAGGGGCCGGCCGGCATAGAAGTGAGCAAGGCCGACGGCATTAAGTGCGAGCGCTGCTGGAATTATTCGCATTCGGTAGGGGCTGATAAGGATCATCCTTTAATCTGCGACAGGTGTTGTCGTGCCATAACAGGAAAGTAAATTAGGCCCCGCGTTTCCTAAGAAATTTAGGTACGGGGGTATATTCAGAAAGGAAGAGCGGGGTGAAAAAGAAACTGACGAAAAAAGAGCTGGGTGAATACAAGAAGCTGATATTAAAGAGAAAAGACGAAATTGTAGAAGACATTCAGCATATCTCCGAAGACACGCTTAAAAAATCGCAGAAAGACGCGTCGGGAGACATTTCCGGCTATACCTACCACATGGCTGACGTAGCCACCGATACCTATGACCGGGAATTTTCCCTTAGCCTTGCCTCAAGCGGCAGGGAAATGCTTTACGGTCTTGATGATGCATTAAAAAGGATAGAAGAAGGCGCGTTCGGAGTTTGCGAAGAGTGCAAGGTGCTGATTGCCAAGTCCCGCTTAAAAGCAGTGCCTTGGGCGCGCTACTGCGTGAAGTGCCAGCAGAAAAAGGAAAAGAAATAGCCTTTTGATGATCGTTATCATCGTTTTCACGGTCCTCGCTCTAGACCAGTTCAGCAAATACCTGATCACAAATAATCTTTCCCTGCACCAGTCTGTGCCGGTCATAAACGGCATATTCCATATAACGCTTGTTCATAACCGCGGCGCGGCTTTTGGGCTGCTCAAGGGCCAGCTTTATTTATTTATGCTTGCCTCTCTTGGTGCTATAATACTTATCGGCTTGCATCTTAAGCAGCAGCGGGGCAAAAGGCTTGATCTTTACACTTTTTCTTTGACGCTTATTCTTGCCGGAGCGCTGGGCAATCTCATTGACCGCGCGATGTTCGGCCATGTGATTGATTTTTTGGATTTCCGCGTCTGGCCGGTATTTAATATTGCCGACAGCGCGATAACCGTTGGAGCAATATTACTGGGGTGGAAGATATGTATCCGGTCATCTGCAAAATAGGGCCGTTTCAGGTATACTCTTACGGCTTGATGCTTGTTTTGGCTTTTATTGCCGCTACGTCGCTTGTGCTGGCAGAAGCAAAACGGCAGAAGCTTGACCATGAAGCGATCTTTAATTTTTTGTTTACAGCGCTGGTCTGCGGCATAATCGGCAGCCGGCTTTTTTATGTGCTGGAGCACCTTGGTTACTATGTAAAGAATCCGCTGGAGATCATTATGCTGCAGCAGGGAGGCCTGTCCTGGTTCGGCGGCCTGATGCTGGGCAGCAGCGCGGGAATATGGTATTTAAAGAAGAAGAAGCTCCCGATATACCGGACGCTTGATCTGATAGTTCCGTATCTGGCGCTGGCGCAATCTATCGGCAGGATCGGCTGCCTGCTTAACGGCTGTTGTTACGGCAGGACGCCGTTTTTGCCTACGCAGATGTATGCGTCGCTGGCGCTTCTGGCGATCTACATTATTTTGCGGATGATGCAGGCAAGCCCGAAGCCGCAGGGCACGATATTTTTCTCTTACCTATTGTTATATTCCATTAAAAGGTTTACCATTGAATTCTGGCGGGAAGATAATCCGGCAGTCTTCTACGGCCTGAGCCTTTTCCAGCTCTTGAGCATCGTCTTATTCGTCTTAGCCGCTGCCAAGCTCTGCCTGATCAAGAAAAAATAATAAGTAGGGACAGAGACTACTTTTCTGCAGAAAAGTAGTCTCTGTCCCTACTTATACAAGGATATATATGCAAGAATATACGCTTACCGTATCTGAACAGGATGTCGGCAGCCGCCTGGACATATTTTTATTTGAATTTTCCAAGCGCGACAATATCGGCCTGTCCCGCACTTTTATCCAGAAACTGATTGAAAACGGCAATGTCAGCGTTAACGGCGTAGTTGTAAACAAGGCCAAGCATAAAATGAAACTCGCCGAAGCGGTCCGGGTTTCCTTTGAAGAGCATAAGCAGTCTTCGGCGGCAGCAGAAGACATTCCCCTGGAAATTATTTATGAAGACGATGACCTCGCGGTAATAAATAAACCTATCGGGTTAGTTACTCATCCTGCGCCCGGAAATTACGAGCACACGCTGGTCAATGCGCTATTACACCACATCAAGAAACTTTCCGATATTAATCCTGAAAGGCCGGGCATAGTTCATCGTTTGGATAAAGATACTTCCGGGCTGCTTGTCATCGCCAAAAATAATGCCAGCCATTTGAATCTCGCCCAGCAATTTGCCAAGCATGCAATCAAACGCCAGTATGCCGCCGTTGTTTTCGGAAAAATGGAATTTGACGAGAATATTATTGAGATCCCTATCGGAAGGCATCCGTACAAGCGTAAAAGTATGTCCGTAGGCTTTGGTAAGAGCACAAAATACGCCAAGACCTTATATCGCACAATAAAGCGCGGCAAAGAATTCACGCTGGTTGAGCTGGAACCGTTTACCGGAAGGACGCATCAGTTAAGGGTGCACCTGGCGTTTATCGGCCATCCGATCATCGGAGATATCAAATACGGCAAGCATACGGTTTTTAAGCGGCTTGCCCTGCACGCGAAATTACTCGGCTTTACCCATCCCCGCACCGGGAAATATCTGGAATTTTCCTGCCCCGTGCCGAAAGAATTCGGGGAGATAGTAGGAAAATAAACCTTGAAAATCGGTAATTTTATGGTATATTTTAAGTAGATTTTTAGGAAAGCGTTTTCGCAGGAGGCGCGAAAGCGCGATATACGGTTTGAATAAACCGGAATGCCACGGAAAAAGAAAGAGGGTTGGCTTCCGGATTTTTTATTTTTTGATATTTAAAACTTTGATAAACAATTGAAGAAAGGGATAGCGATGTTAAATAAAATAATATCCTTAGTCTTAAGCTTCGGCTTGCTCTTTCAGCAAATAAGCTTTGCGCAAATCGCCACAGAGTTAAACCTTTCAAATTACCTCTCTAAGATCAGCAGCAATATAATTCAGGAAAAATTCCGGCCTTTACACCTACGTTATTTCTCTTATGACAGCTTAAATGATAATTTTAAAATACTTCTTGATAAGGGTAGCGTAAAACAGCTGGATGATGTCAAGGCGCAGGAATCAGCTAAAACGCTATTAAGCTACTTTTTAATAGGGGTAACTCTTCCTGATGAAGCATTCTGGGTTAACTTAAGGCCTGACACAGAAGACCAGATCATAGACCCGTCTTTGGAGAAAACTGATGTCGGTAAGATTATGCTGGAAGCAGATCTCCAGCTTAAGAAAGACACTGCGCTTTTTACTTCTCCCAAGACTCCCGAAGGAAAAGAATACTGGAATAAGCTCTATAAGAAAGCGGGAGAGCTTTGCGGTAATGATAATGTTACCATTCCTACCTTAACCCGGCCCTGGATAGTCCCCGGGGAAATAATTGTCAGGGAAGCGAAAGATTCAGCTTATGTCTATAAAGCTACATTAAAGGTAATGTTAGAACAGGATTATCTTAAAGATTCCGCTACCTATAGCTTTAAAGATGAACGCTCTAAAGCGTTAAATGAATATTCTTCGCAGCTAATCCGAGAACTAATTATTCCTAAACTTACCAAAGAAGTAAATTCAAGCAAGAGGTATGCAGCCTTGCGTCAAGTTTACTATTCATTAATTCTCTCCCGATGGTTTAAGCTGCGTTTTAGCGGCAAAACCGGCACCTACGCTTCATTGATCAATACTAAAAACCTTACCAACTTAGTTTCTCAAGAGGCTTGGTCAAAAACCGAATATTTTAAGCAATATAAAAAATCCTTTGCCGAGGGTGAATACAGCATCCAGGAGCCCGTTTATACCCCTACAGGGCAAGTTATCAGAAGCTACTTTAGCGGCGGCATAAATGTAGCCAGCAGCGCTATTAATACGCAGAATGGTGCTATCTTTTTAAATGATAATGCAAATAAACTGGGCGATGTCATTGGGGGTAGGGCGGTCCTTGATTTAAAAAGTATAAATCTAAAACCGATTGCCGTAAGCTCACCGATAACTAACCCAGACAAAGTTACAATCGAGTTCCCTATTGAGGAATGGTCTGCTTACGAAGATCAGTACGGACTTGGCTCTGGTCCAACTATTATTAACGCAGTGCCCTATGCTCTTTTAGAAGAAGTTAAACGGAAATTCGGTAAGCAGGTTATTATTGATATATCAATATTTGATCATGAAAGTTCTACGGATGATTACGGAGGTTGGAAGGGATCATATAAAACAAAAACAACATTGATTTTCTCCCAGGATATTGCCGATAAAATTAAAGAAGTAGTCAGAAAATATTATCCGAACGAATCTTTTAGTATTAGTTTACCTTTTCATTTAGATGAGGCTGCCATTTTAAGCTTTAAAACAACAGTCCTCAGTTTAGTAAAAAACAACCAACGAACATCGTTAGACAGCTTAATTGATTCTCTACCTCAAGGCTCCGCCGTAAGGAATGCTTTATTTAATTTAAAGCACCTCCATGGTAAGCCGACCGATGAAGCTGTTCAGCGAATAATTAAGGAAAATAATCTTAACGACGCCGAACAGGCAGCTATTGTTCAGGTGCCTATTGTTTTACTAGCGCAGCCGGAAGTCACAATTGAATTACCTATCGATGAATGGTCTGGTAGTGAGGATATGTACGGGCTTGGTTATTCAACTCAGACGAACCCGATACCAAGAGGTTTTCTGGAGGAAATTAAAAGTAAATTTAGCAAGCAGGTTAGCATTGATCATGGAATATTTGATAGCGAAAATTCTGAAGATAATGTTGGGGGCTGGAAAGGTTCCTTTAAAACAAAAACAACATTGATTTTCTCCCAGGATATTGCCGATAAGGTTAAAGAAATATTCAGAAAATATTATCCTAACGAATCTTTTTTCGTTAGTTCGCCAATTAAAGATACTACAGAGGATAGCTCGCCGGTTTCTAAATTTGTAACTTTACCGGTAAACAAAGACGAGCAAGGTTTGGATTTTAGGGATGTTGAAAAAGCAATTGCGAGCGGAAGAATGGCGATTGCTGAAGTTTCGGTTGATTGGGCAGAGAAAATAAAAAAGACTTTTCCTGATGAGGTTTATACTATTTTTATATCTCCTTTGAGCGAAGAACAAATTACAGAGCGTATGCGAAAGAAGGGTCAAGCGCGAGAGGCGGTTATTTTTGACGAGATGACAGGAAGACAGAGAGAGCGTGCCATAGAAAAACCAACGGATGAAAAGAAACAACTTGCACGCGCTCAAGCGTCAATTATAGAAATGTCTAGACAGAATGAATATGATATCGTTATTGTCAATAACGTATTAAAAGATTTAGAAAAAGATAATATTCGGTGGGCAGGTGAAGAGGGGGCTAAGGTAGTCTCGAAGTTTATGGGCGCTGTGGATAATGCCAGGAAGGATGGGAAAAAATTGATTCTGTATTCCGGCCCTTCTGCCACCGGGAAGAGCCCATTGTGGAACCAAATACAGCAGAGATATGGTGATCAATTTTCGCGTATTGTTCTTCATACAACACGCCCGATGCGAGACGGAGAAGAGAACGGAGTAGATTTTCATTTTTCTCCGGTTACAAAAGACCAAATTGAAAAAATCGGGATGGATTGGAATGACACTTCCAGTAAGCTTGTTAAAAATGGCTGGGCCCAGCAAGTAAGTCCAACAGAAGTAATTATGTTGACGAAAATAGAGAAAGAAAAAGATAAGGCGTTGGAAGCTTTTGGTGACAATCTCACGAAAATCTTACAGGCTCCTGTTGAGCAGTTAAAAGAGCTTGAGAAAAAAATTAATGCTTCTAGTCCTGTGTTAAACAGGGAGGATGATTTATATATTCCAACTTCTCAAGGTGAAGCCTATGATGCCGTAATGGCAACGTTAACTAAAATAAGAGGTACCCAGGAAAGTCACGGCTATCCGCTCTTTAAAACAAATATCGACAGAAATAAGGTGGAAGAGGCTTTTTCTGCTAAGAAAGCTACTCAAATAGGTTCGGTTCTTTACGGGTATGATACAGGTGATTATTCTACCGATTACGAAGTTACCGTTAATTTTAACGAGGCCAATATAACATTAACTTTTTTAAGCAGAGAAGAAAAATATAAATTAGAACGGCCTTTTAGCGAAGAGCGGGTAAGAGGACAACTTTTTGCGATTCTTTGGAATATCGGTTGGGCCCACAAAAACATATCGTTTTCGGTTTCCGAAGAAATAGCGATTGATTCAGTAGAAAACCGCCATCTTCTTGCGGGGCCCGGTACGGATGATGAACATTACCAGGATGAGCCGGGCTATCAAGAACTGAGAGAAGCCTATGATGCAGTTATGGAAAAGATAAAATCTGCGACAGAAGCCAAGATCAATGAAATAATCAATTGGGTTAAGGAAAATCCGGAAATAAATTTCAAAATAGAAGAAGTTTATGTCCTTGGCGGAACCGGCCAGGAAGCAGGTATAGTCGGGCGCATTGACCGTGGTATTGCTGAAAAACTTGGACTTGCTTATGGAACGATCAATTTTTTAACGCAAGATATATCCAAGAAAACGGATAGAAAGAATAATAGCTCGCCGGTACGATCGATGTCCGGAAAAACAGGCGGTATTGATTTCCGTGCTTTACCGATGGCTATTCAGCCTATGGGGAGTTTTGGTAGTTTGAATTTTACGCTGCCTCAATTAAGCCAGGTGGAGCTTGAGAAAATAGATGTCGCTGCCGAGATACAACAGATCAAGAATATGGTGCAATCCGGGATTATCCCCTCCGGCGAACGAGTAAAATATCTTATTGCTGCTTGTGAACAAAAAGGGGAAATAAATTCTCAAGTGGACAACCTGTTGTTATGCCTTACGGATATTTTTAAGCTGGAAGAAGAAAATGCTAGCGAGAGTTCTCCGGAATTAAGGGAAGCATTGGTAATTGTTGATATGCAGGCCTAAAATATTTTACTTTAAAAAGGGGACGTTTCCCGGTAGGGAAACGTCCCCTTTTTGTTGCACCATTTAAAATAACTCTTGATTTTTGGATAACCGATGTTATACTAACAACTTAAAGCATAACGAGTTGCGTTATAATCTTATCTATTCTTTTAAATGTAAAAGGAGGGCGGGAATGAGTGAAAGGGCCAAAGTTCCTGTAGTATTGATAATCGTGATCCTGGTCGCCGTACTTTCTTTAGGCGCGGCAGGAATGTTATTTTTATCTTTGCAGCAGGAAGTCATGAAAAGCACCGCCTTGCAGGAAGAGTTAAAGAGCACGAAAGAAATGCAAAAGATGCTCGAGAACAAGATGGAGGAAACAAAGAAAACCGTGCAAAACCTGGAGTCCAAGCTTAAAGATAACCTTTCACAAATTGAATCTTTATCCAGGGAATTACAGGCAGAGAGGTCGCAGAAGGAAGAGGCCTTAAGCCAGGTGAAAAATTTAAGGGCTGACTTGGAGCAGCAGCAGTCGCTGCGTTCCGACCTGGAAGGCAAGTTTATTAACGCGCAGGAACAGTTAAAAAATATGGACGCGCAATTAAGCGCTTTAGAAGGCAAGAAGGCCGAGCTGGAAGTAAAATTAAAGGAACTGGAAGAAAAGTCGCAGGGTGTTGAATTAGGCACGATAGTTGTCGCTCCGGAAACCCCGCCAGCCGCGGAAAAACCAGCGCCGGCAAAAAAGGAACCGGCTAAAAAAGCCGCCAGGGCCGAGAAAAAGCAGAAAGCAGCGCCGGCGCCCGTATCCGGGATGGAAGGCAAGATCCTGGTAGTCAACAAGGATTATAATTTCGTAGTCATCAGCTTAGGCAGCAAAGACGGAATAAATATGGGCGATACATTCGCGCTTTACCACAACAATAAATATCTCGGGGACGCGAAAATCGAAAAGGTCCACGAGTCGATGTCCGCTGCCGGGCTTGTCAGCGAATCCTTGAAGAATAAAGTTGTTGAAGGCGATAAGGCCATCCGCAAAGAAAAATGACCCCTTTTTTAATCAGGCCTGCCTGTTGCGCCGGAGGCAAGCTTTCCTTCCCGGGCGATAAGTCCATAGCTCATCGCGCGGCGATCCTTGCCGCGCTTAGTTCCCCCAAAACAATAATCAGGAATTTTCCCGCTAATGAAGATTGCTTATCCACGTTAAACGCTTTCCGTCGCTTAGGCGTCAAAATAGTTTTCCATCCTAATGAAAAATTTTCCGGCAGCGTAACGGTTACGGTCTTCGGCAAAGGGTTGTTTAGCCTGTCCGGGCCGCGGCAGCCTGTTTTTGTCGGCGATTCCGGGACAACGCTACGCTTATTGCTGGGCGTGTTGGCAGGCCAGGATTTCCAGGTTACACTTAATGCCGGAAAATCCCTTTCTAAAAGGCCGATGCTGCGCGTTACTGCTCCGTTAAGGACAATGGGCGCGGGAATAAGAGCAAAAAGTTCCGCCGCAGGCGGATCCGCCTACGGCGGAAAAAGTCAAAAATCAAAAACAGAGGAATACCCTCCGATTGCGATCAGCGGCGGCGAGTTAAGGCCGATCGCATACAAGATGCCGGTTGCTTCGGCGCAGGTAAAATCCGCGATCCTTTTAGCCGGGCTTTACCCCAGGGGAAAAACTTCTGTAATTGAATCTGTCCGGAGCCGCGACCACACCGAGCGGATGATGAAATTATTCAAGGCAGACGTAAAAACCAAGGGCAGCGTTGTTTTTATAAACGGAGGCAGGAACCTTTCTTCTCCCGGGGAAGTTAATATTCCCGGAGACATTTCTTCGGCGGCTTTTTTTATTGTCTTGGGCCTGGTTTGTAAGCATTCGCGGCTGCTGCTGCAAAATATCTGCCTTAACCCTACCCGCAGCGGAATAATTAAGGTATTGAAAAGAATGGGAGGCAATATCCGGGTGTCAGGTGCCAGGTGCCAGGTGCCAGGCGGAGAGCCCGCGGGAAATATTACAGTCCGGCACAGTAATTTAAAAGGAACGCGGATCAAGAAGAAAGAGATTCCGTCTTTGATCGATGAACTGCCGGTTCTAATGGTCGCGGCTTGTTTTGCCAAAGGAAAATCAACATTTGAAGGGGTAAAAGAGCTGCGCGTAAAGGAAACCGACAGGATAAACTCAATGGCGGAAAACCTTACGAGAATGGGCGCGGATATCCGTATAGAAAAGGCCGCAGGTTCGGAAAATATCATTATCTATGGCACAAAAGGCTTAAGCGGGGCTGCGGTTAAGAGTTTTGGCGACCATCGCACGGCAATGAGTATGGCCATAGCCGGCCTGGCTGCTAAAGGCGGCACCCTGATTGACGACATTAACTGCGTAAAGAAGTCTTTCCCGCAGTTTTTCTCGGTTTTGGAAAAGGCGACAAAGCCTGCCTTACGCTAAATATTCATTTGACATAGGGTTTAAACTCTGTTAAAATTTCCCCATTAACCTTAAAACAGGAGCAGCCTTGGGTAAATTCAAGGAATTCGTCACAACTCTCACCGATTATTTCTACGGCTTATTATCCAATGACATCGGCATTGACTTAGGCACTGCCACTACCCTTGTTTACGTCAAGGGCGAGGGGGTTGTTCTTTGCGAGCCTTCAGTAGTCGCGGTTGAACGGGGTACGTCACACGTGCTTGCCGTAGGCGAAGAGGCAAAGCGCATGCTTGGCCGCACTCCCGGCAATATCGTGGCGATCCGGCCGATGCGCGACGGCGTGATCACGGATTTTGAAATTACCGAAGCAATGCTGCGCCACTTTATCCGCAGGGTGAAGCACCGCCGTTTCCAGGTCAGGCCGCGCATTGTCATTGCGATCCCTTCAGGCATTACGGAAGTAGAGCGGCGCGCAGTCAAGGAATCAGCAGAACGCGCCGGCGCAAGAGAGGTGTATCTTGTTGAAGAGCCGGTTGCCGCGGCAATCGGAGTAGGGCTGCCGATTGATGAGCCGCTGGGCAATATGATCATTGATATCGGCGGCGGCACCACAGAGATCGCGGTGATCTCGCTGGCAGGCATAGTATTTTCCAAGTCCATCCGCATCGGCGGCGACGAAATGAACGAAGCGATCGTTGAGTACCTTAAAAAAACATATAACCTGATGATCGGCGAGCGCACATCCGAAGACATAAAAATAAAGATCGGCTCAGCTTATCCGCTTGAAGAAGAGATGAGCATGGAAGTCAAGGGCAGGGACCTGGTAGCCGGGCTTCCCAAAACCGTGACCGTGACTTCCGAAGAAATCCGAGAGGCGCTGCAGGAACCTTTACGCGCGATCCTTGAGATCGCCAAGATTTCGCTTGAACGCACGCCCCCTGAATTGGCAGCGGACCTGATTGAACACGGCATTGTGATGGCTGGCGGTGGTTCGCTTTTAAGGGGCCTGGATAAATTGATCTCTGAAGAGACGGGTTTGCCGGTCCATGTTGCCGATGATCCGCTTACCGCAGTAGCCAACGGCACAGGTAAGGTGCTTAATGAAATAAGCTATTTGAAAAAAGTTACGGTCCCGATAAAATCCGAAACACATATTTAATTGCCGCAGTATAGAATGTGCTTAAGCTCACAAAGAAAAATCTCTCGTATTTAGCAATATCCCTCGCAGCCCTGCTTCTTTTATCCTCTTTTTCTCCGGCGTTAAGGCCGTCTTTGACCTCTGCTTTGAAATTTCCCCTTGCGGTATTTTCTTTTTTCTGGAACGAAGCAGGCGCGCTTATTTTTTTCCATCATAATTTTTCCCAAAATAAAAGGTTTGAACGGGAAAACGGCTTTTTAAGGAACAAGCTCAATGAAGCCAGCGAAGTTTATCTTGAAAACCAGCGCCTGAAAGAGCTGCTTTCATTTAAACAAAAGACAGAACTTAAAGTGATCGCCTGCCGCGTGATCGGCCGCAGCGCGGATAACTGGTCTTCCGTGATCATCGTGGATAAAGGCCGGCACAGCGGAATAAAACGGGGGATGGCGGTGATCAATTATCTGGGTTTAGCAGGCAGGGTTATTGAGACAAGCGGCTCTACCAGTAAGATCATGCTGATCAATGACCCTAACTTGAGCGTATCGGCGATCGTGCAGCGCAGCCGCCAGGAGGGCCTGGTTACCGGCACGCTGGGAAATTTAATGGTGATGAAATATTTGCCGGCGGACGCGGATATTGAAATTTCCGATACGGTCGTGGCATCAGGCTTAAGCAGCAGTTATCCCAAGGGTATTTTGATCGGCACGGTAACCAGTATTGCCACTGAATTCTCCGGCTTAAGCCGTTACGCGTTAATAAAACCGGCAGTAAACCTTTCTAACCTGGAAGAAGTCCTTGTCGTCATACAATAATCCGCATACCGGAGGCATGGTGAAGAACCTGGTTTTTTTACCGGCCCTGTTCGTCATTGCGATCGCGCAGGCAACCGTGCTCAACCACTTCAAATTTTTTGGCGTTAAACCGGACCTCTTTATCGGTTTTGTGGCGGCAGCGAGTATTTACCTTAATTGGAAATGGGCGCTTCCCTTTAGCCTGCTGGCAGGCCTGCTCAAGGACCTGTTTGGGACCGCGGGTTTCGGAATAAACGTTTTTCTGTTGCCGTTATGGAGTTATCTTATCCTGCAATTAGCGGGAAAGATCTCGCTGGATGACCCGGTCGCGGTTTCCGCGGCAGCGTTTTTTACGGCGTTGCTTAACGACATCGCCAGCCGCTTGTTCTACCTGTATTACGGCAAATACATCAGCCTCGGTATATTTTTACGCATCATGCTTATTGAGCCGGCCTATACGGCGCTGGCCGTATTATTCTTTATCAGGATCTTTGCCTGCGCCGCAGCTAATTTACGGCGTAAGGAAAACGCAAATGTTGAGGCTCCGGTTTGATTATGCGAATAGGGATTGCGGCTTTACTGCTTGCGGTAATTTTTTTATTCATTGCCGCCGGTATCTTCAATTTACAGGCCATCCACGGCAGGGAATTCAGAGACCTGAGTAATAATAACTGCATCCGTTTGCTTCCGCAGGCAGGCTCGCGCGGAAGGATCCTTGACCGCCAGGGCAGAGTGATCGCCGGCAATCGGCTTTCTTACGACGCAATGATCTTGCCGCAGGACCGGCAGCAGCTGGATAAAACTTTATCCGCCATGGCTTCTGCGCTGGGAACGGATACCGGCGTATTGCGGCAGCGGTTAAAAAATGGCTATGTTGCCGCGTTTGTCCCGGTTACCCTGGAGAAAAACATCGGCTTGAAAAAAGCCGTAATTCTCGGCGAGCTGAAGTCAGACTATGGCAACATCATTATCCAGCCCCGGCCCAAGAGAGATTATCCTTACGGAAACCTTGCCAGCCATGTCCTTGGCTATCTGAATGAGATTGACCATTGGCGGCTTACCAAGCTGAAAGATTACGGCTATAAGACCAAAGATATCGTCGGTTTCGGCGGGGTGGAGGAGAAATATGATTATTACCTGCGCCAGGAAGACGGAGCGCAGTCCATACAGGTTGACCACCGCGGAAAATTCATCTGCACTTTAGGTTACCGCCCGCCGGTAGACGGCAAAGACATACAGCTCACCATTGATGTAAAAGCGCAGCAGCTGGCCGAAGAAGCGCTGGGAGAAAGAAAAGGCAGTATTATCTTAATGGATCCTAATGACGGAGCAGTCTTTGCCATGGCATCATCTCCGGGATTTGACCCCGGGCTTTTCGTGGACAAGCCGGCTTCAGCCCTTGCCGGCCTTTCCGATTCTGCGCTGGTTAACCGCGCGATTTCCTCTGCCTATCCGGCAGCCTCGGTATTTAAACTGGTCGTAGCTTCAGCCGGCCTGGAAACCGGTAAGATCAATCTTGCGACAACTTATTCCTGTTCCGGCGGTATGAAGATCGGCAACCGGGAATTCAAATGCTGGGACGTGCATCATGAGGAGGACCTGGCAGCGGCAATCGCGCATTCCTGCGACATCTTTTTTTATCACACCGGCCTGCTTTTAGGGCCGCAGGCCCTGCACGATTACGCGGTTAAATTCGCTCTTTCCAAACCCACGGGTTTTGACCTGCCGTATGAAGTAAGCGGATTTGTCCCTGACCCGTTATGGAAAAAGATCACCCGTTTTCAGAAATGGTTTGACGGCGATACGGCGAATTTTTCTATCGGGCAGGGCGATCTCCTGGTTACACCGCTGCAGATCTGCCGGTTGGTTGCCGTATTCGCCAATAACGGCACTTTAGTTACCCCTTACGTCATTCAAAACATTGCCGGCAAGGATATGTCAGCCAGCCATAAAAATTATCCGCGTGTACCGGTCAAAAAAAGCGCGATAAATTATGTGCGCCAGGACTTGAGAAAAGTCGTTTCCGACCGCGCAGGCACTGCCGCGGTATTGTCCGGCCTTGCGGTTTCCGTAGGAGGCAAGACCGGCACGGCTGAAGCAGGCGGCGATAAGACCCATGGATGGTTCGCGGGATTTTTCCCTTTTAATCAGCCGCAGTTTGCGATCTGCGTTTTTTTGGAAGATAACGGTTCGGGCCACGCAGCCAGCGTAGCGGCAAAACAGGTGATTGAAGGGATGGTTAACGAAGGGCTGGTCGCGCAATGAAAAAAGCTACCCTTACGATTTTAATCATCGCGGTACTGATCTGCGTGATCGGCATACTTTCCATTTACAGCAGCAATTACCAGAAGGAAGGGGAATTCTGGCAGTCTATTTACCGGCGCCAGATATTGTGGGCCTGCCTCGGGCTGTGCCTGTTCTTTGCGATGGCTAATTTTAATTACCGCAGGCTTTGGGATTTTACCCATATTTTATACGGCGCAGTTGTTTTTTTACTGCTGCTGGTTTTTATTTTAGGGGCGGTGAGGCTGGGCGCGCAGCGCTGGCTCAGGTTTGCCTGGTTTAATTTCCAGCCTTCTGAAGTCGCGAAATTAATGATCGTGATCTTCATGGCGAAATATTACAGCGAGAAATCATCCGGCGATGTTTCTCTTTCCGTAAGCCGGCAGGGGATAATGCACGCGCTGCTCATTCCCTTGTTTTTTGTGGCTGTGCCGGCTGTCCTGATCGTCGAACAGCCTGACCTGGGCAGCGGCATTATGGTAATGTCGGTATTTGCGGTGATCGTGTTTTTAGCCGGAGTAAAATTGCGCTATTTGTTTTTACTTTTCGCGCTTACCGCCGCCTGTTTTCCGGTATTCTGGAATTTTTTGCGCGGCTATCAAAAAGACAGGCTGATGGTATTTCTTAATCCGAACATTGACCCCCTGGGCGCAGGCTACACCGTGATACAATCAAAGATCGCCATTGGCTCGGGAAGCCTTTTTGGCAAGGGCTGGCTTTTGGGCACGCAGAGCCAGCTGCATTTCCTGCCGGAATCGCATACGGATTTTATCTTTGCCACGTTTGCCGAAGAGTCCGGCCTTGCAGGCAGTATTATCCTGCTGCTGCTTTACTATATATTGATCCGGCAGGGGATAAGTATCGGCCGCAAGACCGCAGACAGTTTTGGAAAGTTGCTGGCTTTCGGGATATCCTTTATGCTGGGCATACAGGTTTGCGTAAATATCGCGATGAACTTAGGATTGGCGCCGGTAGTGGGTATCCCGCTTCCGTTGATGAGTTACGGCGGTTCGTCGCTCATGGTAACTTTTATTTCGCTGGGCATACTGGCGAATATCGCAAAAGAAAGGTCGGTATTTTGAGCGCAATAAACGATATTTTATCCGGCATAATGAAGCCCGGCCGTTATATCGGAAGCGAATGGAATGTTTCCCGCAAGGACTTTGCTTCTGCCGGGGTAAAATTTGCCATTTGTTTTCCCGACCTCTACGAAGTCGGGATGAGTAATTTAGGCATCCGTATACTTTACGCGATCCTGAATAATATCCCTGACGTAGCCTGCGAGAGGTTATTTTCTCCCGGCATTGACCTGGAAAGCAGTCTGCGCAGCAATAAGAGAGAAATATTTTCGCTTGAATCGCGCAGGGGATTAAAGGAATTTGACATTGCCGGCTTTAGCCTTGGTAACGAATTAGGCTATACCAATATATTAGCCATTCTTGACCTTGCCGGCATTCCGTTTTCCAGCCGCGAGCGCGGCAGCGGATATCCGCTGATCATCGGCGGAGGGCCGTGCACGCTTAATCCTGAGCCGCTGCATGATTTTTTTGATTTGTTCATTATCGGAGAGGCGGAAGAGGCGATCGTGGAATTGGTCAATGCTTTTCGGCCGCTCAAAGACGGGTTTAAAAACGGAAGTATCGGCAAAAAAGAGCTATTGGCTAAGCTGGCTTCCATTGAAGGAGTATATGTCCCTTCGCTATACGATGTGGAATGCGGGCCGCAGCCTCCGGTAAAGATCAAGAAACGCATTATCAGCGATTTAGACAGCGCGTATTTTCCCGTTAATTGGCTAGTTCCTTTTATCCAGATTGTCCATGACAGGATCTCCATTGAATTGATGCGCGGCTGCCATAACAAGTGCCGTTTTTGCCAGGCGCGGCAGCAGTATTATCCCTGCCGCGTCAGGAGCCCGGAAAAGATATTAGCCGCGGCAAAGGAGGCTTTCCGCAGGAGCGGCTATGAGGAGATCGCGCTCACCGGATTATCCGTAAGCGATTACCCGCACATAGAAAAAGTCTTGAGCTCGTTTATGGATGAATTCAAGGAAAAATGCGTTGCCTTATCTTTGCCTTCAATAAAACCGAACAAAGAAGTCGGCGGTATGTCTACGTTGATCGCTTCCTTTAAAAAGACCGGACTTACTTTTGCCCCGGAAGCGGCAACTGAAAAGATGCGCGCTGTGCTCGGCAAAGACTTTAATATGCAGGAATTTATGCAGGCCATAGAGGAGGCGTTTGCCTCCGGTTATCTGCACGTTAAGCTGTATTTTATGATCGGCCTGCCGTTTGAAACAGAGGCGGACCTGGACGGGATCATCGGATTGGCAGAGACGATCTCCGGATTGGGAAAAAAAATAAGGCGCAGGCCCGCGCAAGTCAATGTTGCCGTAAACGCGCTTATCCCTAAGCCCCATACCTGCTTTCAATGGTTTTCTATGCCTTTGCCGTCGGAGATAGAGGCCAAACAGAAATATCTTAGGCAGAAGGCAAGCAGGCATAAATGGCTTAAATTGAATTTTCATGACTGCCGCATGAGTTTTCTGGAAGCGGTATTTTCCCGCGGAGACAGAAGGCTTAGCCGGGTCATTCTCAACGCCTATAATGCCGGCGCAAGGTTTGACGCCTGGCAGGAGCATTTTAAATTTGAAGTTTGGCAGGCGGCTTTTAACGATTGCGGCATAGACCCGGAAGTTTATCTTAAGGAAAAACCGGTTGATAGCATATTACCATGGGATTTTCTGGAGGCCGGGCCAGGCAAAGATGCGCTGTTAACGGAATTTAACAAAATCATTGATATCAAATAAGATATAGTGTAAAATGGGGTCAGAATTATTTTTTGTTGCGCATTTTCTATGCAGGGAGGCAATATGGAAAAAAATAATAAGCGGCTTAATTTAATTTCGCAAGGCCTTAGCTACAAATTAAAAATCTCCTTTCATCTTATGATTGTCCTGCCGATTCTTGTTTCTATTTACCTGGTTTCCACTTATATTGTGCCGCACATAGGGATCAAGCTTGATATTGTGATGGCGATTGTCGCCAGTTTATTCATTGCTGCCATCGGATTCTTCCTGATTAAAGAAGTATTCGGCCGCATTCTTTCCGTCACTACCGAGGCAAAACTTATTGCAGCAGGCGACATCAACCGCAAAGTGGCTAGCGAAGCTGACGATGAAGTAGGGGATCTTGGCGCGGCATTAAACCAGCTGACCGACCGCATCCGCCTTAATGTAGACGAGCTCAAGGGCTACAGCGAAAAAACTTCACGGATAAACGTGGAAATGCAGAAACGGGTAATGGTGCTTTCCAGCCTCCTGCAGATAAGCTCGTTGATCTCCCAGAGCGCTAAACTTGATGATATCCTGCACGTGGCTACGGAAAAATCGCGGCTTTTGGCAAGTTCAGAAGCGGCGTATCTGTTATTCCGGCAGGAAGGCCAGAATTATTTTTATACCCGCTTGCTTGACGCCAACCCGTCAAAGGAATTCCCTTCGGCAAGGATCGAGCCGTCTGACCAGATATACACGAAATTGAATAAGTCGGGCAGCCCGTTGATCCTGGACGCGAAAAATAACCTTCCGGAAAGCGCAAGGAGCGAGGTTTACGCGAAATTCGGGATGGTTAATTTACTGGCGTTCCCGGTGATCTTAAGAGGCAAAGTGACGGCTATACTGGGAGTAGGCAACAATGAACTGGATTTTGCTTTTGGAAAAGAAGACATTGAGCTATTGGATATCCTTGCCAAGCAGGTGGCGATTGCCATAGAAAACGACATACTGGTGCGCAAGGTTGAGAAACTTGAGATCAAAGATGCCCTTACCGGGTTATATAATGAAGTTTTCATCCGTAACCGCCTTCAGGAAGAGATCAAGCGGGCGATCATTTACCAGCGTCCATGCGCATTCATAATTTTAAATGTGGATAATTTTCACGCCTATCATGAAAAATACGGGGCATTGCAGGCAGAGTCGGCGCTCAAGCAGATCGGCGCCTTGATCAGGGAGTCGGTTTCGGAGATTGAGCGCGTGGCAAGGTTCGGAGACAATGAATTTGCCGTTGTGCTGCCGGAAAAAAATAAGCGGCAGGCAAGGGAGATCGCCGATAAAATAAGGAAAAAGATAGAATCGAATTTCGGCAGCGAAGCGGAAAAGGCAAAGCAGCTTACGATATCCGGCAGCGTCAGTGAAAACCCGCTTGACGGCATTGACGCGGGAGAATTAATCACCAAGGCCCGGCTGCTCCTGGCCGCGGCTAAGGCGCAGGGGAAGAATAAGGTAATTATATAAGATGCCAAGAAAGATCATCAATAAGCAGCTCGGCGAGCTTTTAGTCGAGCATGGAGCGATCACTCAAGCCCAGCTGGATAAGGCGCTGGCCTTTCAAAAAGATAACGGTGGCCTGATCGGCGAGATACTGGTTGAGTTAGGATTTTTGCGCGAAGAAGACATTGCCCAGGCGCTGACCGTGCAATATGGTTTTCCGTTCCTGCCTTTGGCAAATTACGAGATCGACGCCGCGATCATCGGCATTATCCCCGGCCGGGTAGCGCGGCAATATATGCTTGTGCCCATTGATAAGGTCGGCAATAACCTGACCTTGGCAATGTCCAACCCCCTTAACTCTCAGGCAATAGAGGACGTGGAGCTTTTGACCGGCTCCAATATCCAGACGTTCGTTTCCACTTCCACAGATATAAAAAAGGCGATTGACAAATATTACTCAGTAAAGGCATGATCCTCTTAAAGGACCGTCTTACCGATTTGTTGATCAACAATAAGCTTCTCACCGCCAAACAGCTGAATGAGGCCCTGGAGATCCAGAAAGAAAAGGGCGGCAGGCTCAGCGATATTATCGTCGAGTTAAAGTTCATCAAGGAAAGCGAATTACTGGCCGTGCTCAGCCAGGGATTAGGATTTCCGCTGATTGACCTGAAGCGCTTCAAAATCGATTCGGAAATCGCCAAGATCATCCCCGCGCAAGTTGCCCGCCATTATCAGATCATCCCGATATCCAAGATCTCCGATACGATCACGCTGGCAATGGCTGACCCGCTGAATATATTTGCCATTGATCACGTCAAAAACCTTACCGGCTATAAAATAAACCCGATCGTTTCTACCAGCCAGGATATATTGCAGGCAATTGAATTAGCTTACCCGGAATCGGCAAAAGACATGATTGACAGCCTGGTCAAAGAGATGGCCGTTACTTCTATTGAGCTGATAAGGGAAGAACATGAGGCAGGGCCCAGCGATACGGAACTAGACCGTATCAGCCGGGAAGCGCCGGTGATCAAGATCGCCAATATGATCCTGGAAGAAGCGGTAAAAAAAGGCGCTTCCGACGTGCTCATTGAGCCGTTGGATAAAAAACTGCGGGTGCGTTTCCGCGTTGACGGTATCCTGCGCGAAGAAACAGCGCCTCCCAAGAGCATGCACGCGGCAATCGTCTCGCGCATAAAAGTCATTTCCGACCTGAATATCGCCGAGCACCGCCTGCCGCAGGATGGCCGCTTCAAAGCGAACCTGCTGCACAAAGAAGTTGATTTCCGCGTGTCCATATTGCCTTCCAGCTTCGGAGAAAAGGCAGCTATCCGCGTATTGGATAAATCGGTAAATATCCTGGACATCGATAAATTAGGCTTCAGCAAAAAAGTGCTGGATCCTCTAAAGGCGGCATCAAAACTTCCCCACGGTATGCTTCTTGTCTGCGGGCCGACCGGCTCAGGTAAAACCACTACCCTTTATTCCATATTAAAATTCATTGATTCACCGGAAAAGAATATTGTTACCGTGGAAGACCCCGTGGAATACCAACTGGAAGGTATTAACCAGGTTACGGCAAGGCCGGAGATCGGGCTGACCTTTGCCGGCGCGCTGCGCTCCATTTTAAGGCAGGATCCGAACGTGATCATGATCGGCGAGATCCGTGATTTTGAAACCGTGGACATCGCCATAAAAAGCGCGCTTACCGGGCACTTGGTTTTATCTACCCTGCATACCACTACTGCCGGAGGATCGCTCATCCGCCTGGTTAATATGGGCATTGAACCTTATCTGATTAATGCTTCCCTGGTGTGCGTGCTTGCGCAGCGGCTGGTAAGGAAAATATGCACTCATTGCAGAGAAGAATATACTCCTAAAGACGGCGTATTTGAAAGCCTGAAAATCCCCGTCGGAAATGAAAAATTTAAATTCTTCAGGGGCAAAGGCTGCCAGCGTTGTTTTAATACCGGATACAGCGGAAGAGTGGCGATCGGTGAAGTGCTGGTCTTGAGCTCTAAGATCAGGGAAATGATCCTTTCGCGGCAGCAGGAAAATGTGATCAAGCAGCAGGCAAGACAAGAAGGCATGACTACGCTCAGGGAAGACGGGCTTGTCGCGGTAAAGAACGGATTTACTACGATTGAAGAAGTGGTGCGAGTTACTGCTCCCGACGAGTGATCCTATGCAGACATTAAGAGAAACGATAATTGATATTTTGCTAAAGAGCAAGCGCCTTAGCGAGGCGCAGATCAAGGACGCGCTGCGCATACAGAAAGAAAATGACCTGCCCTTACGCAAGGTCCTGGTGGAGCATGGCTTTATCCCCGAGGAGGTGCTGTTGGCGCTCTTAGCCGAGCAGCTCTATATCCCGACGCTGCATATCTCAAAATATAAATTTGACCCGGATATCATCAGCCTTATCCCGGGCAGCATGGCAGCCCAATACAAAATGATCCCGCTTTCCCGGATGGGTAATACCCTGACAGTGGCAATGGCTGACCCGCTCAATATTTTTGCCCTTGATGACATAAAAGCGTATACCGGCTGCAACATTGATACGGTCTTATGCCCGGAAGCGGAGATCTCCGACACCATAGACAGGCAATACCGCGCCGCGACAAAAGATATGCAGCAGCTGCTGCAGGAAAACGCATCCGGCCCGGCAGAAGCGGGGAAAAAAGATATTGAAGTGCTTAAGACCGACGAGATCGAGCTTTCCAACGCGGTCAAGGAAAGCGAGAAGCCGCCGATAGTAAAGCTCGTTGACCTTATGCTCAGCGAAGCGCTGAAAAACCGCGCTTCCGACATACATATTGAACCGGAATCCGACCTCTTGCGCATCAGATATAGGATTGACGGCGCCTTGCATGATGTATTTAAAGTCCCTAAAATTAATCAGAACGCGATACTGGCGCGCATAAAAATAATTTCAAACCTGGACATTACAGAGAGCCGCCTGCCGCAGGACGGCAGGTTCAAGGTCAAATTTGAATCCCGGGAAATAGATTTCCGCGTTTCGGCTTTACCGACGACATTCGGCCAGAAATTCGTGCTTCGGCTTCTGGATAAGGCCAATCTTTCTATCGGCCTGGATAAGCTAGGATTTTCCGAGCGGCCGATGGCGATCTTTAAGGAAGCGATTGCCAAGCCTTTTGGGATGATCCTGGTTACCGGCCCCACAGGCTCGGGTAAGTCCACGACCCTTTATTCGGTATTAAGCCAGTTAAATACCCCGGAGAAAAATATCATTACCATTGAGGACCCGGTAGAATACCAGATTGAAGGCATTACCCAGCTGCAGGCAAAACCGGAGATCGGCCTGGATTTTGCTTCCGGCCTACGTTCTTTATTAAGACAGAGTCCGGACGTGATCATGATCGGCGAGATCCGGGACTCGGAAACCGCGGATATCGCCATCAAGGCCGCGCTTACCGGCCAAATGGTTTTTTCTACCTTGCACACCAATGATTCCATTTCCAGTATTACCCGGCTTATTGACATGGGCGTTGAGCCGTTCCTTGTTGCTTCCAGCATAATCATGCTTTGCGCGCAAAGGCTTTGCCGCAAGCTTTGCCTTAAGTGCCGCCAGCCGATTGAAGTGCCGCAGGATTTTTTAAAAAAGATCGGCTTTGAGGAAAAGGCCATCTTTTATAAAGCAGTGGGCTGCCAGTATTGCAACAATACCGGGTTCCGCGGCCGGATCGCGGCCCTTGAAGCGGTAATGATCGACGATAACATCCGGGATATGATCATCAGGAAAAAATCTATTGACGAAATCAAAAATTATGCGATAAAAGAATGCGGGATGGTGACTTTAAGAGACGATGCGTTCCTGAAAGTAAAGGAAGGCACGACAACGCTTGAAGAAGCCCTGCGCATAACCACCGAAGAATAACGCCGCAAGCGCGGCAGAAAGAAAAAGATGTTCGGCAACAGCATCCTCGTGATAAACGACGATGAGGCGATTTCAAAATACTTAAGGGAAGAGCTGACGGTAAAGGGTAAGTATATCGTTACGATAAATGCCGGCTCTGCCGCGGGAATAGAGGATTTTAAAAAGAACGGCTTTGCCGTGATCCTGGTAAAGTTCGGTATGCGCGATATGCCGGGCGCGGAGATCGTGCGCAGGCTTCAGGCAGTAGATCCGGATTGCGTGGTGATCGCGCTTATTGAGCATCTTGACCAGAACGTGCTGATGGAACTGGCAAGGCTGGGCATATACGATTTTATTACCAAGCCGATCAACCTGGATAAATTATTTTTTCTCATTAAAAAAGCCGTTGACCTGCATTCTTTAGTGGTGATCCACAAAAGATTAATGCAGGGGCTTAAGGAGCAGAACGTTGCCCTGCAAAAGCAGAACGTGCTGCTTGCCAAGCGTATTGAAGAGTCTACCCGCAACCTGACGCGGCTTTATGAAGATTTGCGCTCTACGTACATGCATACGATCAAGGTCCTTGCCCATGCCATAGACGCGCGCGACCATTATACCCACAGCCATTCGGAGAACGTCGCGAAATTCGCCGTGATCGTCGCCGAAGAAATGCATCTGCCGGTTGAGCAGATTGAAATGATCCGGGAGGCATGCGAGCTCCACGACCTGGGAAAGATCGGCGTGGAAGACAATATCCTTAGCAAACCTTCGGCGCTCAATGAAAAGGAATGGGAAAATATCCGCAGGCATCCGATGATCGGCGCCCAGATCCTTGAGCCTTTGACCTTTTTAGGCGGAGTGATTGACCTGGTCAAGCAGCACCATGAGCGTTACGACGGCAAAGGGTATCCGCAGGGGCTTAAAGGGGAAGAGATATTGCTCGGAGCGCGGATCATTAACCTCGTGGATGCTTATGAGGCAATGCGTTCGGCGCGTTCATACAGGAAAGAGCCTTTTACAAAAGAGCAGGCAGTTGAAGAGATCAAGAAGAACAGCGGCACGCAATTTGACCCGAAAGTCGTAGAGGCGTTTATGAAAGTCGTGCACTTATTTCCGTAGACGCAGGGAGGCTTTTAGAAAAATGAGCATTTTTGAGTATACCGCGAAAGACAAGAACGGCCGCACTGCCATCGGCACGATCGACGCCCCGTCTGAAAGCGAAGCAGCTGACGCGCTGCACAAAAAAGAATTGTTCGTCATTTCCCTGCGTTCCGTTAAGGGCAAGATCGCCAAGGGAAAAGATAAAAGAGTAAAGTCGGATGACCTGGTGATCTTTTCCCGGCAGCTGGCAACCATGATCGACGCCGGCATACCCGTGGTCCAGGCCCTGGGCATACTGGGAGAGCAGATTGAAAACCCGAATTTCCGCAAGATCATCGTTACCGTGCGCCAGGACATTGAAGCGGGAGTAAGTTTCTGCGACGCGCTGGCAAAACACCCGGCAGTGTTTTCCGACCTTTTTATTAATATGGCGCGAGCCGGAGAGGCAAGCGGCATGCTTAACGACGTGCTTGACCGGCTTGCTTCGTATCTGGAAAAAAGCGCTTCGCTTTCCCGCAAGATCCGCTCCAGCCTTGTTTATCCTGCGGTAGTCGTAACTATGGCAATATTGATCACCACTCTGCTTTTGGTCAAGGTAGTGCCGACATTTAAAGGCATATTTGAGGCGCTGGGCGGCCAGCTTCCTTTACCGACGCGCGTGCTTATTGCCGTCAGCGACATACTGCGGCAATATTTTTTATTCGTTGTAGGCGTCCTTATTACCGCGGGCTTCCTGCTTAAGAAATATATCGCTACGGAAAAGGGCCGTTACAATTTTGACGTCCAGAAGTTAAGGGTCCCGGTGCTGGGCCAGCTTTTTAAAAAAGTAGCGCTGGCAAAATTTTCCCGGACTTTCGCCACCTTAACCAAAAGCGGCGTATCGGCGCTCAACGCGCTGGAGATCGTTGCTAAGACAGCCGGCAACAAAGAAGTGGAGAGGGTGGTGCTTGCCACGCGCGATTCAGTGCGTGACGGCGAAACGATTGCCAAGCCTTTGTCAAAAAGCCCGGTATTCCCGCCAATGGTCTGCCGGATGATCGGAGTAGGGGAACAGACCGGCCAGCTGGAAAAGATGCTTTCCAAGATCGCGGATTTCTACGACGAACAGGTTGACGCGGCCGTAGCCGGCCTGACCAGCATGATTGAACCGCTGGTAATTGTCTTCCTGGGCGTGATCATCGGAGGCATAGTTATTGCCCTGTTCCTGCCCATATTTAAGATCACGGAACTGGTGGCAAGATAATTCACGCAGCAACTTATGTTCAATGCTTTCCATAAGTTGCGTGCTCATTAAAAAAGCTAAAAAAATACTTGACAAAAAACGTTCTTGTGATAAACTTTAGTTCCTCTTGTAGGAGAGTATAAAATACTACATGTTAAACGTGATACTAAGAAATAAGATCACTGACAATTTCAAGTAGTCTTTTCCGACGCTAAGCAGGCGCGTAAATTTTGAGACGCCCCGCACGTTCGGGGCGTCTTTTTTTGTCGCCGCAGAAGCGGCGCACCGAACCATCCAATTGGTTCGGGTGTTGCTCTTTTGATAATTAGATAGCCAAGCGTGGCCAAGTTAAACTTAACCGGTTTAACGTGGTCAATTTTTTGAGGTAAGTAATAAAATTATCCAGAGCCATTTTTACAAACTTCTTCATATTTATTCGGAGAGTTTGATCCTGGCTCAGAGTGAACGCTGGCGGCGTGGATTAGGCATGCAAGTCGAGCGATACCTTTTTTCCAAGTTTGCCGACCGCAAGGAAGGCGGGCGAGGAAAAAAGGATATAGCGGCAGACTGGTGCGTAACGCGTGAGTAATCTACCTTTAAATCGGGAATAGCCTCGCGAAAGTAAGGGTAATACCTGATGTGTCCTTGGTAACGCAAGTTGCCAACGATAAAGGCGGCTCGCAAGAGCTGCTGTTTAAAGATGAGCTCGCGTCCTATCAGCTAGTTGGTGAGGTAACGGCTCACCAAGGCTTTTGACGGGTAGCTGGCCTGAGAGGGTGGTCAGCCACATGGGGACTGAGACACTGCCCCAACTCCTACGGGAGGCTGCAGTCGAGGATCTTTAGCAATGGGCGAAAGCCTGACTATGCGACGCCGCGTGAGGGATGAAGGTTTTCGGATCGTAAACCTCTTTCGATGGGAAAGAAACCCCGCAATCAAATAAATTGCGGGGCTGACGGTACCCAGAGAAGAAGCCACGGCCAACTCCGTGCCAGCAGCCGCGGTAATACGGGGGTGGCGAGCGTTACTCGGATTTATTGGGTGTAAAGGACAGGTAGGCGGTTATGCAAGTTGGGGGTGAAATCCTAAGGCTCAACCTTAGAACTGCCTTCAATACTGCATGGCTTGAGGCCAGAAGAGGAAAGCGGAATTCCCGGTGTAAGGGTGAAATCTGTAGATATCGGGAGGAACACCAGTGGCGAAAGCGGCTTTCTGGGCTGGTTCTGACGCTGAACTGTGAAAGCTAGGGGAGCAAACAGGATTAGATACCCTGGTAGTCCTAGCCGTAAACTATGAGCACTAGGTGTTGGGGGGTTACCTTCAGCGCCGTAAGATAACTCGTTAAGTGCTCCACCTGAGGACTACGACCGCAAGGTTAAAACTCAAAGGAATTGACGGGGGCCCGCACAAGCGGTGGAACATGTGGTTCAATTCGACGCTACGCGAAGAACCTCACCAAGGCTTGACATACAGGAAGTAGTGAACCGAAAGGGGAACCACTCGTCAAGTCGAGAGCCTGTACAGGTGTTGCATGGCTGTCGTCAGCTCGTGTCGTGAGATGTTGGGTTAAGTCCCGCAACGAGCGCAACCATTATCATTAGTTGCTACTCTTTTGGGCCGAAAGGCCCGGAGGAGGCACTCTAATGAGACTGCCCGCGATAAGCGGGAGGAAGGTGGAGATGACGTCAAGTCAGTACGGCCCTTATGCCTTGGGCTACACACGTGTTACAATGCCCACTACAAAGCGTTGCCAAAGCGCGAGCTGGAGCTAATCGCAAAAAAGTGGGCTCAGTTCAGATTGGAGTCTGCAACTCGACTCCATGAAGCCGGAATCGCTAGTAATGGCGGATCAGCTACGCCGCCGTGAATACGTTCCCGGGCCTTGTACACACCGCCCGTCAAGCGATGGGAGCCGGAGGTACTTGAAATCCCTACCTAGTAGGGCTGAGAGTAAATTCGGTGACTGGCGCTAAGTCGTAACAAGGTAGCCGTACCGGAAGGTGCGGCTGGATCACCTCCTTTCTAATTTTTTTTGCTAGCGCAAAGAAATATTAGAATTCCTGGGCAAATAAGCCTGGGCGTTTGGCTATCTAATTTAAATTTCTAAGGGAGCACTTCCACTGATCAATGTGAGTGAGAGGGCTTCCGATTTATCGTGTAAGTGTAATGAATCAGGGCATTACACCTGTCCGCCTGCGGCGGACAATAACGTTACACTTAAATTGGGCCCATAGCTCAGTTTCCGCCGAAGGCGGACCCGCCTACGGCGGGGGTTAGATTAGGAGGCTATGGGCGCAATAAGTAAAAGTTTCGGGCCCATAGCTCAGTTGGTTAGAGCACAGCCCTGATAAGACTGGGGTCATAGGTTCGAATCCTATTGGGCCCACCATAATTAGGGGCTGTAGCTCAGCTGGGAGAGCACCTGCTTTGTTGAGCACAAAAGTGCGCAAAGCGCATTTAGCGAAATCCCGCGAAGGCGGGACAAGCAGGGGTGAGCTACTGACCTAATATTACGGGGATGTAGCTCAGTTGGGAGAGCACCTGCTTTGCAAGCAGGGGGCCGCGGGTTCAACTCCCGCCATCTCCACTTAAATTTTGAAACACTAGCTTTCGCGCTGGTTTCGTTCGGCTATCTTCAGCCGATTGTAAACAGCGCACGTGTTCTTTGACAACTACTAACAAAAGTAAAACTACAATAAACCGAGAGAGAATCAGCTTTTGGTTATTCGCAAGGATAACCTTCTGCTGAATACTCAGCGGCTATGCCGCTGGGTATCAATTATTTTGGTCAAGCTACAAAGGGTTTATGACGGATGACTTGGTTAGGTAAGGCGATGAAGGACGGGGTAAGCACCGATATGCTTCGGGGAGCCGCAAACTGGCTTTGATCCGGAGGAATCCGAATGGGGCAACCCACCATTGGTTATACAATGGTATCGGCCGATGAATACATAGTCGGACGGAAGCGACACCGGGGGAATTGAAACATCTAAGTACCCTGTGGAAAAGAAATCACCGAGATTTCCTCAGTAGCGGCGAGCGAAGAGGAAAGAGCCTAAACCTTTTTTCCGCAAGGAAAGAAGGGGTTGTGGGACCTTAATGTGGGATTGTCAAGGGATAATAGAAGTATCTGGAAAGATACGCCATAGAGAGTGAGAGCCTCGTACATAAAATCTTAAGACACCCTAGAGGTATCCCAAGTACTACGGGACACGTGGAATTCTGTAGGAATCCAGGCCGACCACGGTCTAAGGCTAAATACTATACCTAAACCGAAAGTGCACAAGTACCGTGAGGGAAAGTCGAAAAGAACGCTGGTGAAGCGAGTGAAATAGAACCTGAAATCATAAACCTACAAGCTGTGGAAGGGCTATGCATGCCGCAAGGCATGAATGCCTGACCGCGTACCTTTTGCATAATGGACCGACGAGTTACTGTGCGATGCAAGCTTAACCTTCTACGAAGGGATGGCGTAGCGAAAGCGAGTCCTAATAGGGCGATTTAGTATCGTATAGTAGACCCGAAGCTGAGTGATCTACCCATGGCCAGAGTGAAGCTTCCCGAAAGGGAAGTGGAGGCTCGAACCCGTCATTGTTGAAAAAATGTGGGATGAGCTGTGGGTTGGAGCGAAAGACTAAACAAACTCAGAAATTGCTGGTTCTCCCCGAAATATTTCTAGGGATAGCCTCGGGTAATTAAATAGTGGGGGTAGAGTGCTGAATGGGCTGTAGAGCCTTACCAGGTTACTAAGCCCAACCAAACTCCGAATACCACTATTTTTTATCCCGGGAGTAAGACGTTGGGGGCTAAGCTCCATCGTCAAAAGGGTATCAGCCCAGACCGCCAGCTAAGGACCCTAAAGATAAGCTAAGTGGTAAAGGATGTGAATTCACATTGACAACCAGGATGTTGGCTCAGAGGCAGCCATCATTTAAAGAGTGCGTAACAGCTCACTGGTCGAGTGATTTCGCGCCTAAGATGAACGGGGCTCAAGCTTATTTCCGAAGCTGTGGCATTCGATGCCGCAAGGCGTCGATTGGGTAGGGGAGCATCCTGTTTTGCCGTGAAGGTGGACCGTAAGGACCACTGGAGTAAACAGGAGAGATTATGTCGGTATAAGTAGCGAAAACACCTGCGAGAAACAGGTGCACCGAAAGTCCAAGGTTTCCTGGGGAAGGTTAATCCGCCCAGGGTTAGTCGATCCTAAGCTGAGGCCGATGGGCGTAAGCGATGGAAGATCCGTTAATATTCGGATACCAGTTAAATGGCGTTAAAACCTTTTGTGTGACGCGTGGTATGTTTGGGGCTGCGCAGTGTTGGATGTCTGCGTTATTTGCATCGAAAGGTGCAGATGGGACCTTGAGCGCAAGCGATGGGGAAGTGTCACAAAACGTGCTGCCAAGAAAAGCATGAAAGGGAGTTGTTTAACTGACCGTACCGTAATCCGACACAGGTAGACCACCAGAAAATGGTAAGGTGCTCGAGATAACTCTCGTTAAGGAACTCTGCAATCTAGCCCCGTAAGTTAGCGACAAGGGGTACCTTTAGCCGAAAGGTTAAAGGTCACAGTAAATGGGATCGGGTGACTGTTTAGCAAAAACACAGCGCTCTGCAAACTCGAAAGAGGAGGTATAGGGCGTGATACCTGCCCGGTGCTGGAAGGTTAAGGGAAGAAGTCAGCTTTTCGCAAGATTAGCAAAGCTTTGAACCGAAGCCCCAGTAAACGGCGGCCGTAACTATAACGGTCCTAAGGTAGCGAAATTCCTTGTGGGGTAAGTTCCCACGCGCACGAATGGTTTAACAACCTGATCGCTGTCTCGACGAGAGACTCGGCGAAATTGTAGTGGCGGTGAAGATGCCGTCTACCCGCATCAAGACGAAAAGACCCCAGAACCTTTACTGCAGCCTGCTATTGGATTTTGGTCTGATATGTGTAGCATAGGTGGGAGGCTTTGAAGCCTAGGCGCTAGCTTAGGCTGAGCCACAATGTGAAATACCACCCTTATTATACTAAGATTCTAACCTCTTACCGTGAAACCGGTGGGGAGACAGTGACAGGTGGGCAGTTTGACTGGGGCGGTTCCCTTCTAAAGTGTAACGAAGGGGCCCAAAGGTTGGCTCAAGGCGGTCGGCAATCGCCTGTGGAGCGTAAGCGCATATGCCAGCTTAACTGTGAGTCCGGCAGGACGAACAGATACGAAAGTAGGGGCTAGTGATCCGGTGGTTGAACGTGGAATTGCCATCGCTCAACGGATAATAGGTACTCTGGGGATAACAGGCTTATCGGGCTCGAGAGTTCACATCGACAGCCCGGTTTGGCACCTCAATATTGGGGTGGACCGGAAGTAATTCCGGCCAAGTATTGGCTAATAACGGTGGAGTCTTCGCGCGCTGACGGCGCGCTTGATAATACCGTGGGAAGTCTATAGAACATATAAGCAAAGTTATCTAATGGTCTTTTCTCTTGGGGACGAAGTCTAAGGATTTTGTTCACCTTGAGAAAAACCATGTTCTGTATGACCCCGTAACGACTGATTGTCACAGAAAGTGGCACACCAAACCATCCAATTGGTTTGGGTGTTGCGCTGTGACATGAGATAGGTTAGGTTTTGCTTATCACACGCCAACTCCATCATGCTTAGATGGATGAAGATATAGTCTAATCCCGTGCGAAAGCGCGGATATGATTGCGATGTCGGCTCATCCTATCCTGGGGCTGTATAAGGTCCCAAGGGTCCGGCTGTTCGCCGGTTAAAAGGGTACGCGAGCTGGGTTCAGAACGTCGTGAGACAGTTCGGTCTCTATCTGATGTGGGTGTGAGGATACTTGAAGGGGATCTCTCTTCAGTACGAGAGGACCTAGAGAGACGGACCTCTGGTGTTCCGGTTGTCCTGCCAAGGGCAAAGGCCGGGTAGCTATGTCCGGAAGGGATAAGCGCTGAAAGCATCTAAGTGCAAAACCCCCCCCAAAACTAGGTATCCCTGTGCCGCAAGGCACTGAAGATCGGTCGTAGACTACGACCTTGATAGGCGCAAGGTGTAAGGCCCGTAAGGGTTTCAGCCAATGCGTACTAATCGATCAATAGGCTTGACCTTTTTTATTTTCTTGAGGTTTAAAGTAGTTCTACTTTTGTTAGTGGCTGTCAGAATAATCGAAGATCCTCAACTCAAACCTAAATAAATGATTTTAGGCATCGTTGAGGATCCAATAATTTTGTTTCGCAAAATTATTGGAGCATTTTTACCGAGGGGGAAACACCCGTTCCCATTCCGAATACGGCAGTTAAGCCCCTCAGGGCCGATGGTACTTTACTCGTAAGGGTATGGGAGAGTAGGTCGGTGCTCCTTAAACGTGCCGGCTATCTTAGAAATAAGGTAGCCGGCCTTTTTTATGCCGGCACGTTTAAGGATTTCGCTAAATCAAAGCATTAGGAGCTCAATCCTATTTGATATTTTCCTTGCTTTTGGTCATACTTGTCTTTATCATAATACTCAAGAAGGAGGTAGTAATATGGAGAAGAAGGTTTGGTTGTTTGCAGTTTTATTTTTAACGGTATTTTGTACCGCGGCAAGGGCGGATCGGCCTCCCATTGCCCGCGTAGACAAGAATAGGGACGGGGTAGTGGATAGCAAAGAAAGAAAAATGAAAAGGGCAGAAGTAAATACTGCTTGGGAAAAAAGGGCGGATACTGATAATGACGGCGTAGTAGAAAGGTCGGAAGCAGCAAATGCCTGGCGGCATAGGAAAGCAAAAGTCAATAATTCCGTTGAAGCAAAATATGATGCCAATGGCGACGGGTGGCTGGAGCCTAACGAAGCAAGGGAGCTGCTTAGAGATAGGCATAGGGTGGTCAGTACTAACGGTAGAGCTAAAGTAGATACTGCGCTTGAAGCCAAATACGATACTAACGCTGACGGTATTATTGATGTTGAGGAAGCTAAGGCGTTGAAAGCGGATCTCTAAGATGTTATTCTTTAGCTAATTTAAAAAAGCCTGCTAGAAAATAGCAGGTTTTTTTATTTATTTAAGCCAATTATACTCCGGTAGAATTAGGACAGTAGAAAGTAGAATCATCCCATTGACCAATTCCCACTTCGGAATACAATGTGTGGCGAAAAGGGAGTTCCCGGAGGAGGGCATTCCTAAAGCGCATGGCTGATGCGCAAAGAGGCATCTAATTATGTATTGCAACATATGTGTGGAAGGGGGGCATTCGCAAACCGAATGCCCTTTTTTCATGCATATCCGTTAGATTTAGCTTCTCCTTTCGTCTATTAATATAGAAAGGAGATAGGTTATGGCTAACGGGATTTCTGTAGAGGTAATAGCGGCAAAGATTTTTATTATCAGAGGTAAAAATGTGATGTTGGATAGGGATTTGGCACAACTTTATGGAGTTGAGACAAGGATATTAAATCAAGCTGTAAAAAGGAACATAGAGCGTTTTCCTGAAGATTTTATGTTCTCTTTGAATAGGCAGGAAATAATGAGGATATCACAATTTGTGATATCCTTAAGATTCTCTAAAACTACCCATGCCTTTACTGAACAGGGTGTTGCTATGCTCTCTAGTGTCTTAAATAGCCCGAAAGCTATTCAAGTCAATATTCAGATTATGCGCGCTTTCACTCAACTAAGGCGTATGCTTTTAACGAATGTTGACTTAAGGCGGAAAATTGAAGCAATGGAGAAGAAATACGATCAGCAGTTTGCTGTAGTTTTTCAAGCGATTAAGCAACTCTTAGAACCGCCGAAAGAAAAGAAGAGGGCGATCGGGTTCCATCCTTAAAACTGGTTGTCATTGCGAGGAGCGCAGCGACGAAGCAATCTCTATTTTGCTTCAGGGCTTTGCTCGCGCGCTGGAAGCTTTTGCCGTGCGCTACGGTTTACTCTTCGCTCCCGGCATACTTTCGCATCATTAAAGCCTCCGCTCCTCGTAAAGCCTTGCGCACATTTGCCAAAAGCTTCCTGATGCGCGCTCCCAAAGCCCTTCGCAAAATTAAAAACGCAAGCATCATTGCGAGGCGTCGCAGGCAAAAATTAACCCAAATTCTAATGAAATTTTGGTTCTTATCTTTAGCCTTTTTTAGAGTTAAGCTTGATTAATTATATTAAAAAGGAGTATAATATAGGTAATGTTAACTGGGAATGTCCCAAAATAGAGGTTCTGTTTGGGCGGAGAAAAAATAAATCTGACTTCTATTTTCTTAATCTAAAAATATGGGAATCTATAGTATAGTAAAAGAGTATTGGGTTGGTGAAAAGACTCAGCATAAATATCTACGAAAGCTACACTCCGCATTAAAAGCAATTATTTCTCATCTTAGTTTATTAAATACAGATACCTATATTAATAAGCAAAAAATCAATAAATTCGAACAAAAGTTAGAGAAAATAACAGAGGAAATCGAAAATAATATAGCTGAATATCCGGAATATATCTTAAAGGAATTAGAATTATGGAGAGGGCAAAAAGATGTTTTTTTGAATTATTTAAGTGAGAGTATTGATGGATTTATAATGAAGAGACTTGATCCATCAATGTTATCACGATTTAAACTACAAACTGAAACATTAAATTTAAAGATTTATGCAAGGTTAGGGAATTCGCAAACACGGGAAAAAATTATTTATTTTATTTTGCTCATTCTCGTCACATTATTTTTCTTAGCGAAGCTTATTCCTAATAATGCTGAATCTAGGCCATATGTAGAGGTTGAAATAGTAAGTCCCATATTAAAGCCAGATGAAGATGGGATAACAAGATTACGATACAGACTGAAGAATAACGAAGACATCGCAGTATATGACATTAGGAAGGGTCATAGGATTTTTAATGAAAAAAATAAGTGTTTAAAGCATTATTACGACTTTAGCGAACAATATTTACTTGATTTAGCTCCTGGAGCAAAATCGTTAATCCATCCAGATAGACTTGAGAAGCCTATAGTTGAAGGTAAGGAATTAGACAATAAATTTTTGAAGCTACAGTTAATAATAACTTATAAGAAATCAAAAAATAAAAATGATAAATTATATTATTCTTTAGAGAATTACATATTAGTACCTATAAATTTTAAAGAAGGATATTCCAATGAATTCCTTGTAACAAAACCTTCATCACGTTTTGGAGTTATAAAAAAATTCATTGATGAATGCAAAGAATTTAAATAATAATTTCGGAGTTCCTGGGACACGATGCTTAATTATGTAAAAAATGGGGACGGTTCTGTTTTTTTAAAGGGTGTCACTTTTTGGGGCGTCCCCATACGCGTCCGTCCCCATACGCGTCCCCATAAGACATAAGATTAATTTGGCGATCGATGGGAGAAGCGAAAGCTCTCTACCTCTTTTAGTCCAGCCAATATAAAAAGTAATAGAATATGACTATATTTTGATCTATTCTTAGAATGTATTTATCATTAAAAAATAGATAAATTGTTTATTAAAATAAAAAGGAAAACTCATGGAAATTAATTGGTCGGTACTCGCAACAATTGCTTCTCCGATAATCGCACTTTTTATTGGCGTAGCTGTTGATAAGCTAATTGAGCGCAGAGCAACAATAATCGCATATTTTACCCATGCTGCAGCCTTTAATTTAGCGGGGGCTAATCCTATAACTGTTCATACCCATGGAATTGTGATAAAAAATGTCGGTAAAAGAACAGCGGCGGATATTCGAGTTAGGCATACCATTCTTCCAGAAAATTTTAATGTTTTTCCAAATATTCAATATCGAGTAGAAAGCCTTCCTATGGGTGGCACCGAAATTGTATTCCCGGCGCTCGTCCCAAATGAGCAAGTGACAATTTCCTATTTATATTTGCCGCCCCTTTTATTTAGCCAAATACATGCCGGTATTCGACATAGTGAAGGTTTTGCAACTGAGGTTAGGGCATTACCTGCTCCACGGTATCCAGCTTGGATACGCAGGATAGTATTGCTGTTATTGATTCTCGGAATTATTGCATTTATTTATTTGTTACGAGAAGGATTAGTTTTTCTTCACAGTCTATCAGTATTACTAAAGAAATGAATTTAGTCATGGTGTTCCTAAGGAGTGTCTAGTTTAGGCGGATAAAAAATAAATCGGACTTACTTTACTCAAAAGTTTAATTTATGAAAGCTTTAATTGACAAATTGAACCGTATTAAAGATAAAGTCAATAGTAATCCCAAACAAAATTATAGCTGGTTATATGAAGGAGAATTTCGTCAGGAATATTCCGTTAGCAATATTAAAAACCTCGAAGAACACGAAGATAATATCCATGAATTAATAATTTGGTTATGGAATTTCAAAGATTACCTAAAAATAGACTCGAATCAGTAGGGGTATCTTCTAGTGTTATTGAAAAAATGGTCGATGACGATAAAACACTATGTATTATCGCTGATTTGGCAAATGGCCTGAAGCATGCAAAGTTAAGAAAATCGAGAAGCTATTTATACCCCAAGCTTCAAAGGTCAGGGTTTATAGCCGAGCAAGGCGATATAGATGCAATAGTAGTTTTAAAGGACAAAGTACATATACAATTTAAAAATAACAATTCAATAAAACCGTCTACTTTAGTAGTCTCATCCGATGGGAAAGAATTAGGGAAAGCAGAAGATATAGCTCTAAACGCTATCGATTCATGGCTGAGGATAGCTAAAGCGATGGAAAAATATAAAATAGGGGACATTCCATAATGGGACATAAACGCGAGAGATGAAAAAAACCAGTTCAGCTTTTATGTTGATCGAAATGCTGCTGGTAGCAGCAGTGCTTATGATTATTGCCATTACCATGCTTAAGCTATATACTAAGCAGGCAGGGGTGAGTATTAATAAAGAAACAAAGGAAGTGGCAACGCAGGCAGGCGTAGATACGACAAATTATCAGACGACTGTAGATAGCGTTAAGGGGAAGTTACAGGATATTCAGGATAAGCATTTTAAGGAGTTGGATGGGGGCTAAGAATGAAACAATGGTATGAAGCATTATTTGAAAACTACGCTCACAAATACGATAACGAATGTTTTGTCCAGGGGACTGTGGGCGAGTGTGATTTTATTGAGCAAGAGATTAACCACGATAAATCCTTAAAAATCATTGATATCGGCTGTGGCACCGGCCGTCATTCCATTGAGCTGGCAAAACGAGGGTATAAGATCACGGGAGTTGATCTATCCGAGTCACAGCTTACAAGGGCGCGGGAAAAGGCCAAAGAGGCAGGGGTAAAGATCGAGTTTCAGAAGCATGACGCGCGCAATCTTCCTTTTAAAGGCGAATTTGACCTGGCAATTATGCTATGCGAAGGCGGGTTTTCTCTTATGGAAACAGATGAGATGAACTTTGAGATCCTAAAAGGAGCAACAAAAGCGCTTAAAAGTAAAGGCAAGTTCATTTTCACCACATTAAACGGATTGTTCCCGTTGTTTCATTCTGTTAATGATTTCTATAAGTCGGCGCAGAAAGAAGGCCAGTCCCAGTGTAAGGAGTGCTCCTTTGATCTGATGACTTTCCGTGATCATAACACCGCTGTTTTTGAGGACGATTCCGGCAATAAAAAGGAGCTTAAGTGTAACGAGCGTTATTACGTGCCAAGCGAGATGACTTGGCTTTTAAAGACGCTGGGGTTTAAGAAGATTGATATTTTTGGCGCAAAGCTCGGGGCGTTCTCAAGAAGCGACAAGCTGACAAAAGATGATTTTGAAATGCTTGTTATCGCTGAGAAATAATTATGGCAAAGATAAAGCTAGACCTGCATGATATTTTTAGCAATGGCCGGGTGATCGAGGCAGAATTGAACCGCGTGATCAAGGAAGCGGTTGAGAAGAGGATATCTCTGGTTGAGATCATCCCCGGCAAAGGCAGCGGCCAGTTAAAGAAGCATGTATTGAGATTCCTGGAGCAGCCGTCAATAAAAAGGCTGTATCATCGCCTTGAGAAGGACGATAAGAACTTTGGCAGGGTTTTTGTACATTTCAGGCATTAATGGGGGAGGGATCTTATGTATAACTTCATTATATTCGGGGTTGTATGCATATTGGTGATTTTTTTAGGGTTTGAAATCCGCCATAAGGAAATTCTTGAGGCAGTAGAAAAATTAAAAAGCAATGCAATCAAAGTAGACGAAGAAATAGTAAGATTAAAGACGGCATTGAAGAATAAAAAAGATATATTTGAAACGCATAATCCTCCTATGTATTAATAAGTCAGAGGACTGCCCAAAAGTACTATGAAAAAATTATTTCGTACTATATCATTCCTGGTTGGCTGCTTGCTTATCGTCGGCCTGATTATTTTTTATGCCGAGAACAGGCTTGCGGTTTCCAAAGATGGCGTAAGAATAGTCTATTCCGTCTATGGCAAGGGCGAGCCGACGCTGGTCTTTGTGCATGGTTGGTGCGGCAGCCGCGCTGTCTGGCATAAGCAGATTCCTTATTTTGCTAAAAAATACAGGGTTGTGGCCTTAGATCTGGCAGGGCATGGCGCATCCGGCCGGCAAAGGAAAGTTTATACCCAGGAGGCTTTTGGTGAGGATGTAGCCGCGGTGGTGAATGCAATAAAAGCCGATAAGGTTATCCTTATTGGCCATTCCATGTCAGGCACAGTGATACTGGAGGCAAACCGGCTGCTTAAGGGTAAGGTATACGGGCTGATTGCTATTGATACGCTGGAGAATTTTGAGCATACCGTGGCTACCCCGGAAGAGAAAATAATGTACATTGACCCCCTGAAAAAGGATTTTGTAAAAGGCGTTGATGGTTTTATTCGGGGAATGTTCACTAAAGACGCAGACCCTAAGCTGATCAAGCAAGTAATCGCCAATGTTTCCCGGGCTGATCCTAAAATAGCGATCAGCACCATTGAATGCTATCTTAGCACTCCGGTTATCCCGCTTTTAAGCGACGTGAATGTTCCGTTGTGGTGCCTGAACGCAGATCTGTGGCCGAGTTATCCGGAGATCAATAGCAAATACCTGAAGTCATATCATTTGAGAATAATGCCGGGCGTAGGGCATTTCCTGATGGTTGAAGCCCCGGATGAATTCAACCAACAGCTTGAGGATATCATTGGGCAGATTGAAAAACGAGAACCGGTGACGGGGGCTTTTCCGTAATGTATTTAATTAATGAGGAGGAGCGATAAAATGCTTATTACTGAGAAAATGGTGTATGTATTGTTTGATGGTATTTCTCTCGCTATGCTTTTAGTTACCGCTTTATTCCTGTATCTTCAAAACAGACAACTTTCTAAACAGACTAAAAATATGCAGGAACAACTTAATAAGTTAAGAGAAGAAATTAGATCCGAGACATATTATAAAATGAGCTTGTTGACGTTAGAGATAGATAAATTATTTATCAATAAACCAGACTACAAGCCATATTTTTATGAAAAAAAGGATTATACAAACTTGAGTGAAGATGATAGAAACTGCTTAGAAGCTTGCGCAGAGCTTAAGCTAGATATTTATGATGCATGGGCATATTTAGCCAAAAATGACAGGATACCCGAAGTTGATAAAAATGAGTGGTTGGATTCGGTCAAAAATGGTTTTAGATCAAGTAAATTGATGCGAGACGTTTATGAGAAGCGTAAAGAATGGTATGGCCATCGATTAAAGAAATTGATAGAGGATGTATAACTGAGGACTGTCCTTAAGGAGAAACCCGGTGGAGCAGCCGGAAATAAAGAAGCTGTATCATCGCCTTGAGAAAGATGACAAAAACTTTGGAAGAGTATTTGTGCATTTCAGATATTGATAAATTCCATAAGAAGCTTGTGTTTCCGCAACAGTTGTTGCCCTTTCGCAACATTTGAATGCCGCGATTACCGTATTTACCCCCGGTCCAGCCATAACCGCCTGATGAGTATCCTTCTAACTATTTGAATCATATAGCGTTATAATTTTTTTAGGAAATACGTACTTTTTGGTGAAGTTGGCATTGAAATTGCTATATTTCCAAGTATAGAGATAATTTTATTAATTATTTGACTTGGGAGGGTATCGTGAAACGGATTATTTGCTTGCTGGGGATCGCGGGATTAATGGTCATTTCCATGAGCGGCAGCGCTATGGCTATTGTTGCAGGCAGCGGTTCATTAGAATGGAGCCTTGGTTTTACGCCTGAATCTGTACAGTATATGGGACAATATATGGATAATAAATATGGAGACTTTTATTCCCGCACTATAAGCCCTTACAGTTCTTCCTGGCAGAGAGTGTACCTGAATGACGGTTATACCGGATCAGATACTTTTGGCTTAAGCTCATCTTCTGCGGCCTATGATCCCTCAAACGCGGATCAAAGCTTCAGCTTTACGGCTTTAACCGATGACCCTAATAAGGTCGCGACTGTTGAGATCAGCATGGGCGCGTCATTCTGGCCGATAGGCACTTTTGTTGACCTGCCCGACTTTTCGTTTACTTATGATTTTTACGGAACAACCGATTCGTTTTTTGATAATGTTGGCTTTGGCCTTACGGCGCAGCTTACGTACCGGGATTCCTCCAACGTCTGGCACAGCCCATATGATGATTATGACGGGACATTAGGGGAAAACAGCCTTAGATATTATGTCACAGGAGGAGAGAATCTTATAATTGATGAATCAGGCACTCGCGCATTCAGCGGTTACAGCACCCATGACGGCCAGCCCGGAGAATGGTATTTCAGGTTCGATTTCGGCGGCGGCGGCGAAGATTATTTAAGCGGCCAGTCCAATGCGACACCGGAGCCGACAAGCCTTTCCTTGTTAGGGTTGGGTTTAGCGGGGATATTTTTGCGCAGACGAAGGAAATAAAGCGATTTGTAGCTGGTGACTCGGTGATTTTTCCCAAGCCCTAAAAAGGCTTGGGATTTTTTTGTAGCGGGTATATAATACTTACCTATGGGAAAAGTTAAACGCCTCATCGCCAGGGAAGGGTTGATTGTTTTAGGATTGGCAGCTGTATTATATCTGCTCATCTTTCTTTTTCTGCAAAATGTGCCTATCGCATTGCCGCAATACAGGGTGGAATTTGCCAATGGAGCGGTATACACTGTCATCATACATCCGGAAATCCGCAATGATTCTAATTATAAGCGGCTTTTAGGAGAAGCGCACTATCCTCCGCCAAAACTTGTTGCAAAGCGCATTAAAGAATTTGCTAAGGGGAGTAATATCAGGTCTGTTGTAAAGAGGTCAAGTTGTATAAACCCCAATCAGGTTTATATATCAAGATTATATAGCGGCCTGCTTGCCGTAAACTTTATTCTGCAATTAGCTGTTATTTATCTTATTTTCTTGCTCATCCGTTTCATTAGCTGGGCAAGGAAGACGCAGAAGGTAGGGGGAAAATGAGCCTGTTTACGATTGATAAAGCTAAGTGTAAGGGCGACGGCAAATGCGCGCTTGTCTGCCCGGTGCAGATTATCGGTATGGATAAAGAGGCGCGTGTTCCTTATCCGCTTGAAAAGGCAGAAGAATTTTGTATTAATTGCGGCCATTGCATGGCAGTATGCCCGCCCGGAGCGCTTATACTTAAGACAATGGATCCGTCAAATTGCCTTGCCTTAAAAGAAGGCTGGAGGCTTACGCCGGGACAGGCTGAACTTTTCTTTAAAGGCAGGCGGTCTATCCGGAATTACAAAGATCAGCCGGTTGAAAAAGCGGCGATTGAAAAACTCATTGATATCGCGCGTTACGCGCCTTCGGGGATCAATCGTCAGCCGGTATCATGGTTGGTGATCAGCGGTAAAGAAAACATCCGCCAGCTTTCCGAAACTGTGGTCAATTGGATGCGTGAGATGGTAGATAAGAAAGCTCCGCTGGCGGATTTATTGCATATGAATAAGATTATTGAGGCGTGGGATATTAAAGGCCAGGATCAGGGGGGCGACCGCATCTGCCGTGGTGCGCCGCATATTATCCTTGCCTATTCGGTTAAAGATGAACCTACCGGAGCGCAGGCATGCATTATTGCCCTTACTTATTTTGAACTGGCAGCTTTATCTTTTGGCCTTGGCGCATGCTGGGCAGGATATGTCAGCATAGCCGTGAATATGTCGGATGAGGTGCGGAAATTCACCGGGCTTTCTCCGAGGGCAGCTTGCCACGGGGCAATGATGCTGGGCCATCCGAAATACGATTACCACCGCGTGCCGCTGCGCAATAACCCGAATATCAGGTGGCGTTAAATAAAAATACAGGAGGCGTCATATGAAAAGAATAATCGCTGCGATGGCTTTATTGTTTGCGTTAATCACGGCAACTGCTTTTGCGGAATACGAGGAAACAAGGACAGTCCGGGTAGGGGGTAATGTTGTGATCACGCTTAAGGCAGCGGATCCGGGTTTCTATTGGGATGTGGAAGAAGATCCTGACGCGCGGCTTGCTTTGGTGGGCGAGCCAAAAATTGAATCAGGTTTAGAAACATGGACATTTAACGCTACCGGCCCGGGCGAGTTGAAACTGACCTTTAACTATATGGGCCCCCGGGCAGAAGATGGTCCGCTTGAAACCAGGGTATATCATATTATTATTATTGGTGCGGACGATACATATTAAAAAAAGGAATAAAATTTATTTGTAAGGAGGCAGATATGGGAAAAGATTTTATGGTGAAGCAATTTGCCGCCGGCAACTGCTACTCGTATATTTTAAGTTCGCAGGCAGAGGCGCTGGTGATTGACCCGCATATCAGCCTGGAAAAAGATTATTTAGCTTATCTTGCCAAGAACCAGCTTAAACTTAAGTATATCCTTGATACTCATACGCACGCAGATCATTTTTCCCTGGCAGCGGTTTTAAAGAAAAATACCAACGCGCCGGTCTTGATGTATGAAAAAGCAATTTCTGATGTCGCAGATAGGCGGTTGAAAGATAACGAGGAGCTTGCGTTTGGCGTAAAGCAGCTGAAAGTGATCTATGCCCCGGGCCATACCGATGATACGATGGCGATTTATGCAGAAGGCAGGGTTTTTACCGCGGATGTGCTTTTGATCGGCAGCGTGGGCAGGACTGATTTTCAGAACGGCTCGCCCGAATCAATGTTTGATACTTTAGCGCGGCTTAAGCGCCTGCCTGATGAAACTATTGTTTTCCCCGGCCATGATTACCACGGAAAATTTTCTTCTACTATCCGGGCGGAAAAGGAAACCAATCCTTTTATGCGCCAGGATAATAAGGATGAGTTTGTGCGTAATGCGCGCGCAAAGCAGTTAGCCAAGCCGTTTAATATAGACAATATTATCCGCGTAAACAGAAAGGGCGAGGCAGCTAGCCTGGAAATGATCTCTGCCGCTGCAGCGCAGGAATTGGCGGCAAAAGACAGTAAAGTAAAATTTCTTGATGTGCGTTCCGCTTTTGAGTTTGCCGAGGCCCATATCAAGGATTCAATTAATGCCCCTCTGGATATTTTAAGCGCGAAGATAAGCGAGTTGAGCTCAACAGGCAATTCTTATATTGTTCTTTGCCGCACCGGCAACCGTTCGCCTATGGCAGCGGATATGCTTATCCAGTCAGGCTTGCACGGAACAAAAGTAATGGAAGGCGGTATGACCAGTTGGCAGAAAGCAAGGCTTCCGGTGATCAAGGGTGAAGGCGGGATATCGCTGGAACGCCAGATAAGAATAATTGCCGGAAGCGTTGTGCTTTTGGGAATATCGCTATGTTGGCTTTTACATTGGGCGTTTATTTTTATTCCCATATTTGTCAGCTGCGGCTTGCTCTATTCCGGCATTACTGATAACTGCCTGATGGCAAAGCTTCTAATGCAGCTGCCGTATAATAAAAAATTATATAAAGTAAAGCTTGGCGGCGGCACTTGCGCGATAAGTTGATAAATATGAAAAAAACACAATTAGTCATGATCTGGTTCCTGCCGTTGATACTGATCGGCGGGATGTTTAACCCCTGGCTGGGGTATCTGGTCGTGGCAATGATGGCATCTTTGTTGGTGCTGTCGTTTTTTAAGGGCAGGTACTGGTGCCGGAACTTGTGCCCGCGCGGCGCATTTTTGGACATTATTATGTCAAAGCTGAGCATGAATAAGCCGCTGCCCCGGATCTTTGTAAAGCAGGGATTTCGCCTGGTAATACTCATCCTATTTATGGGTTTTGTAATTTTTCGTATTATCCGCACCGGCGGTAATCCGCTTTTGGTCGGGGCTGTGTTTGTAAGTATGTGCGTGATCACAACCGTTATTTCCGTTGTTTTGGCAATATTTACAAAACACAGGGGTTGGTGCGCCGTCTGCCCGATGGGGTTTTTGCAGGAAAAGATCGGAAAAAATAAATAGGGAATCGCATTGAAGCCTGCCTACAGAAATCTGCTGCTTGGTTTATGTTCGGTAATCATCTTCTTCTGCAGCGCGGAATACATCTCGCGGATCATCCAAGAACGTTTCAACACGGGCAACTCCGGCAATAGCGTATTTGCCGACCCCTGGATCGACCGGATGCTCAAGGCAGATTGTTATTTTGCCGACCCGGTATTGCTTTTTCGGATCAATCCGGGATTTGAATGGGACCGGATCAACCCGCAGGGCTTTCGCGATGCGCGCATTTACAAAAAAGAAAAAGACGGCGGCATTTTTCGCATAGCCTGTTTGGGCGATTCCACGACTTTTGGCAGCGGGGTTAAATGGAATAATTCATATCCAAAATGCCTTGAGCGGATGCTTAACGCAGGAAATGACGGGGGCCGTTATGAAGTGTTTAATTTCGGCGTGCCCGGATACACATCTTTTCAGGGCCTGAAGCTGCTGCAATCGGAAGTGATCGGCTATCAGCCTGACGTGGTGATTATGAATTTCGCCTGGAACGACCTCTGGAGCATACCTGCTATAGCTAAGGAAGATAAATATCAGCGTATGCCTGCGCAGATCATAATCTCCGCGCTGGGATTATTAGAGCGGTCTGCTTTTTTCCGCAGCATGGAAGCGGCAATATACCGGTTTCAGCTATGGATTTCCAGGGCTGGCCGGCCAAATAGCCGGTGGCATTCAAGGGTTACGCTTGAGGATCACCGCGATAATTATCGCCAAATGATCAGCTTACTTAAGAAACATAATATGCGTTGTTTGATCATTATTCCTCCTGCAGGCCTGATCGTTACTCCTCCGGCAGGCGCGCAGATGACAGATCCCAGCCGTTATATGGCATATACCGAAAGCACAAGGGCAGTTGCCGGAGATTCCGGCGTCCCGATAATTGAGCCCGGGCTTACGTTCAGCCAGGGGCAGGATAAATATTTTTTAGAGGATGGTTTTCACCTTACGGAAAAAGGCTATAATTCTGTGGCGGACTCTGTATTTGCCGCGATTTACCCTATGCTGGAAAAACAATAAAATTCCAAAGCGGAATATTTTTTATTGACAAAATTAACATAATTGGAGTAAAATATTAGCATGGAGAACCGCGATAGCCTTAGCTTCCAGGACCGCGTTCAGGAGCTTAATTGGGGCGCCCATCTCTGCAGTCTTTACCGGGATAAAAAAGAGCAATTATCGGTAGTCGCGCCGTATCTGGCATTTGGTTTGCAGCATAATGAGAGGTGCATTTATGTTACCGGCGATACCGGGCAGGAAGAGGTCTGCCGCGCGTTAGACGGTTCAGGCATAGATATTGACAGCTGCCTCAAAAAGGGGCAGCTTATTTTTTTAACCAAAGAAGAGACATACCTTAAGAATAATTTTTTCTCGCCCCTTGCGATGCTCGGGATGATCCAGGACGCGCATTATGAGGCGCTCAGGGCCGGCTACAGCGGATTGCGGGGAAGCGGCGAATTGAACTGGACTGCGCAGGATTTTTCCGGAGCGGAGAGAGTGATTGAATATGAGCGGGAAATAAATTTCTTGTTCCCGCATTATCATATTATTGCCCTATGCCAGTATAGCGAAATGAAAGTCCCGGAAAATGTCCTGCTTGGCGCGTTACGCACTCACCCTAAGGCCGTTATCCACGGCATATTATATGATAATCCGTTTTACACTCATCCTGCGGTTGCCGGCAAAGCAGAAGGCGATGAATACCTGCCGGGTAAATATTATGAATTGCGCAACAGGTTGATAGCTTAACATTAGTAAATCGCATCTATGGCAGACAAAAGAAGCCACGTAAGGTATATTATTACGGATTGCGTCATCCTTAATGATGAAAGCGGCGCAACCATTGCTTCCGAGGCTATGCTTAGCGGAATAAGCTTTAGGGGCATGTCTTTGGAATTAAAAGAAAAGATAGAAGTCGGCAGGGTTGTGCAATTTGAATTAAATACTAAACTACTGGCCAGGCCCTTAAGAGGCAAAGCAGTAGTTAAAAATATCACTGAACTAAAACACAGGCACGGGCAGTTCTTCAGGATCGGCGTAGAATTTACGGATGTTAATGGCCGCGATGTTACTACTCTGTTGAATGAGATCCAGCATAAAATGCGCCAGATGGAAAAACGGATCATTGCCGAGGATCCGCGGGATTACGGCCCGTTTTAGCATTACGGGCGAAACGCCTTTTATAAGGAGGCAGCATGGACCTCATACCGCAGCATTTGAGGGAAACTTTTGTTTTGGGCTTTAATGACCTGCAAAGTTTTCAATTCAGCTTTGCGAATCCGGTATTCTGGGTTTTTATCGGCGCATTATTCCTGTTATTATTGAAGATATGGGATATTAAAAAGTCATTTTCTTTTTCGGCTGTTGTTGCCGCGATCCTCCTGCTTACTACCGCATTGGAAAAATTCTTCGCGAATACATTGTCCCAGCCGGGAGAGCCGCTTGAGACGGTAGTGATCAGGTTTGTTTCTGCCGTGGTTATCGGGATAATCTTCATAATCTATCTTTTTATAATACAGCAGGACAGTTAAGGCAGTTCCTGCTGCGGAGGGATAAAATGAAAAAGTCAATAAGGCTGTTTTGTTTTTTTCTGGCCGCTGCCGTTTTATTCGGGGCAGGGCAATACCCAATCCTAAAGGATGGATTGGTACGCACTTGCTGTGCAGGGAGCTATGCTATGGAAAGCAAAGAGGAACTTAAAAAGAAGCTGACTTCTGAACAATACTATGTTACCTGCGAAGACGGGACAGAGCCGGCGTTTGCAAATGAATACTGGGACAATAAGAAGCCGGGCATGTATGTGGATATTATCAGCGGCAAGCCGCTTTTTAGCTCAACCGATAAGTTTGATTCAGGTACAGGCTGGCCGAGCTTTACCAAGCCGATTGAGGAGCCTGAGATTGTAGAGCGCAGTGACCGTTCTATGGGCATGGAACGCACGGAAGTGCGTTCTAAAGAGGGCGACGCGCACCTTGGCCATGTGTTTGAAGACGGGCCTAAACCAACGGGCAGGCGTTATTGCATAAATTCCGCTGCCCTGCGTTTTATCCCGGTGGAGGACATGGAAAAACAAGGGTACGGCAAGTATCTTTATCTTTTTGGAAAAACTGCCGATAAGTCAGAAGCCGGGGTTGCTTATTTTGCCGCCGGATGTTTCTGGGGCGTTGAAGCGGCATTCCGTCAGGCTAAGGGTGTAGAATCCGTTACTTCCGGGTATATGGGCGGAAACGTCCCTGATCCGACTTATGGCCAGGTTTGCACCGGTAAAACCGGCCACGCGGAAACCGTGAAAGTAGAATACGACCCTAAAAAAATTTCTTATGAAGAGTTGCTCCAGGTATTCTGGAGTATCCATGATCCGACAACGCCGTATCGCCAAGGCCCGGATGTCGGCGCGCAATACCGCAGCGCGATTTTCTACGCGGACGAGCAGCAGAAAGCAGCAGCGCTGGCGTCTAAAGATAAGCTTGGCAAATCCGGAAAGTACGACGACCCGGTTATAACCGAAATTACTCCCGCCAAAGATTTTTATAGAGCCGAGGAATACCATCAAAGGTATTATGAGAAAAACGGCATTAAGCCGTCCTGTCATCTTCCGCCGAATCTGACGTCGTAAGAACGGCATGAAAATTACCGGCATCCGCAAGTACACCCCGTTATTCATATCCGCCGCCATATTGTCTTATATCGGCTATTGGCTTTTTTTTCTTGCGCCTTTCCTGGAAGGAGATGACGTTTATATCCTGGGAGGCGTTGCCGGGTTGATAAAGCACGGCGCGAGCGCGTATTTATACGGCTATGATTATCAACCGCTGTATTACTTATTCCTAAAGAATTTATTCATCTGGTTAAAACTGCCGCTTAATTTCCTGGTTATGGCGGCAATTTTGGTTTCTCTTATTTCGCTTTTGGCAGCGCTATGGTGCTTATACGAAGGAGTAAAGCGGCTGGTTTCCGGAAAGTTCGCTCTTTATTTTATCATTGCATGCCTTTTGATCCCGGAGATCAAGATCTCCGGAGCCTATCCTAACACTTCGGTTTTTACGCTGGCGCTCTTATGCCTGGTTTTCTATTTGCTGGCCAGGTTCAGGGCTTCTTTTTTTCTGCTGGGCGCAGCCAGCGCAGTCATGGCTGTTTCTTTCTATGCCAGAAGCGATGCCGTGCTGATGGCGCCCGGGTTTTTATTCTTGGCATATTACAGGTCGCGGCGCAGATATACTATTGCCCTGTGCATGGTCGTAATGTTTATCGTGTGGCTGGCCCTTTTGAAGCTTACCAGCACGAGCATGGAAAACATTTTTTACAACCTGGCTATACACTACGAGGTGCCGGCAATAATATCGCTGCGTAACGCAGTCGCAAAAGCCTTGCCGCTTAGCCCGTTATTCATCATCTTGATAGAAAGCGCGGGGTTTCTTTTGTGCTTTATCCCCCTGTCTCTGGCCATCCTCGCAGGCATCGGGCTTTTAAACTTGATTGTTTCCCGCAGAAAGGCCGCGCTTTGCGCATTTGCCGTCGGGTTCATGCCGTTGTTTTTATTATTTTTTACGGTAATGACCACCCCTAAACATTTACTTTATGTTTATCCCTTTATTGCCTGGCTGGCAGTGGAGGGATGGCTGGCTTTGGCAAAGATGCGACAGCGCAAGCTTTCCTATTTCTTGAGGCTGGCAATCATCGTTATCTTCGCGGCTCAATACTTTTTCAGATGCGGTTTTTTTGGCGCAATAGTTTCCCGGATACCGATGATTATTCCCGGAAGGGCGGGTTATTCGGCGCATACCCATGATGGTATGCGGCCGCTTACCGGCATTGTCTATTTTCCTTTAACGTTTAGAGAAAATTATCCTTTTCAAAAAAATCGGCAATTCCCGGTTTTTCCCTATGCCAGGGGCGTAAACAGGATATACTGGGCAAAGGACTATTTATGCGCAGGCATAATTTTTCTTAATTTAAGCGTAGAGGCAAAAAAAGAAATCGCTGACCCGGTTGGGATAGCCTTCTACCCGGAGTCATGGAGCAAGCAGTCATTCCTGATGCCGGACGGCTCAATGGCTATGTGCGTATACCCGTATCTTTTTTCCGAACAGTCTAAGCAACAGCATCTGGCGTATATTGAAAAAAGCCGCAAGCTGGGGTTTACGAATATAATTTACAGCTCTTCCGCGTATCCGGATGACGCGTTTATGCGGTTCATAAAGGAAAAATATCCGCAGGCCCAGGTCCGGGGAAACAGGGAGAGCGGTTACTTTTTAAAAATAGGTTTACAGGCCGGATAATTGTTGTTAAGATACCAAAATGAAGGGAATCTCTATGGAATTCAATGAGTTAAAAAGCGGGTTTAAAGCGATCGGCTTTGACAGCCTGCGCGCAGACAGCGAAGATTATTTTGAGGTGGTAGTTGCGGCAAGCGAGTTAAGCAAGTTCACTGACCGCTTGGCCAACGTTTTAGGCGCTCCGGTCTGGCCGTCAAAAGAAAAGCTTACGGCTGAAATAAGGGGGATGATAGATGGTTTTGGCGGGATAACCTCCGGCCAGACGCTTTACTTTCGCGCCCAGGATAGCGGCGCGATATTCGCCATGCTTTGGCCGTGGCAGGACGGCATCCATATTACCCTGAAGATCGTGAAGAAATAGCCTTATCACGGTAAAAACAAAGATGCCCCGATCATACTCGGGGCATATTTGTAGGTGATAGGCCTTCTTAGCTCTCGCTATCGCCCAATCCTCCTTTGAATGAGTAAACGCTTGTAAATAAAGTATGCATTACGATGCAAGGAAATCAAGGCGAAAAATACGATTTTTGAAAGCGGTTTCTTAACAATGCTTAAGATCGGCAATTTAAGACTAAAATCCAACCTGATACTCGCGCCGATGGCCGGGATCAGCGATTTTCCCTTCAGAATGATCAACCGCAAATTCGGTTGCGAGCTGGCGTTTGTGGAAATGATCAATTGCCGCTCTATCAGCCATAAGAGTAAACGCACAGCAAAGATGCTGGCGTCAAGCCCCGGGGACAGGCCTTTGGGCGTGCAGCTTTTAGGTTGTGAAGTAAAGTATGTCAGTAAGGCTCTGGATGCGCTAGCAGGGCATAGTTTTGAACTTTTGGACTTTAATGCCGCTTGCCCGGCGAAAAAAGTCGTGCGCCGGGGAGAGGGCGCGGGCCTGCTAAAAGAGCCGAAAAAAGTGAATGAAATATTAAAAGTTATCGTAGATTCGGTTAAGATGCCGGTTACGGTAAAGATCCGCATTGGTTGGGATAAAGATTCGGTTAATGCGCCCGAAGTTGCTTTGGCAGCGCAGGATGCCGGGGTAAGCGCGGTCTTTATCCACGGCAGGACAAAAACCCAAGGCTATAGCGGCGGTGTTGATTACCGGGCAATAAGAGAAGTGAAGGAAGCCTTGTCCGTTCCGCTGATTGCCAGCGGCGACGTGTTTTCGCCGCTGCTTGCGAAAAAGATGCTGGATGAAACAGGCGCTGACGGCTTGATTATTGCCCGCGGCGCATTGGGCAATCCCTGGATCTTTAAAGAGGTAGCGGAATTCTTAAAAAGCGGCAAGGCAGTTGAGCGGCCTACGCCGGATGAAATCGCCGAAGTAATGCTTGAGCATTTAGAAATGAACATTAATTTTTATGGCCAGAGGAATGGAGTGGTGATTTTCCGTAAATTTTTCAGCTGGTACACAAAGGGGTTCCGTAAGATCCGGCCTTTGCGGGAAAAGGTCAGCCGCGTAAAGACGCAAGAGGAAATGGTTGATGCTATTAAACACGTCAGTCCGCTATCTTAAAGGAATAGGGCCAAAGCGCGCCAAAGTTTTTAATGCTGCCGGCATTAATGTTATTGAAGACCTGCTTTATTATTTCCCCCGCCGTTATGAAGACCGCACGAAATTTGTCCTTATAAAAGACCTTAAAGAAGGAGAAACGCAAACGATCAAGGCGCAGGTGCTTGCCAAGGGCAAGCGCCAATCCTGGAGGAGGCGGCGTTTCAGCATTTTTGAATTAGAGGCCGCGGATAATACCGGCAGGGTTTCTTGCGTTTGGTTTAACCAGCCTTATCTGGACGACTATTTTAAGGTCGGCTCTACGGTAATACTTTACGGCAAAGTAGAGCGCTATGGCTCGCGGCTGCAGATGTCTTCGCCGGAATTTGAGTTTGTTTCCGGAGACAATGATGAAGCGCTTAATATTGCCAGGATCGTGCCGGTTTATTCGCTGCCTGCAGGCTTAAGCCAGCGCACGTTCCGGCGTTTTATCAAGAATATCCTGGATGAATTCCTTCCGAAAATAAATGATTTTCTTCCCTTTGATATCCGTTCTAAGAACAACCTGCTTAATCTTGCCAAGGCCCTGATTGACATACATTTTCCGGAGAATTTTGAGCTGCAAAAAGAGGCCTTTCGCCGGCTTTCGTTTGAAGAATTTTTCTTGTTTCAGATGCTGCTTGTTTTACGCAAGGCAAAGAAAAAGCAAAAGCAGGGGATCGCGCATAAGGCAGGAGGTTTGCTCATGAAGGAATACATTTCCGGCTTGCCGTTTGAGCTTACTTATGCGCAGGAGCAGGTTATCCGGGAAATAATTTCGGATATGGCAAAGCCTCAAGCCATGCAACGTTTGCTTCAGGGAGATGTGGGTTCGGGGAAAACCGTTGTCGCGGTTATTGCCGCGTTAACCGCTATTGAAGGCGGGTACCAGGCAGCGATCATGGCGCCTACGGAGGTGCTGGCGCGGCAGCATTATGAAAAAATTAGATGTCAGGTGTTAGGTATCAGGTATCAGGGCAGGAAAATAAAGATTTGTTTGTTGGCAGGGAATGCTAATAAAAAGGAAAAAGAGGCGCTTTATCGTCAGATTGAGAATGGCGAAGTTGACCTGGTGATTGGAACCCATGCGTTGCTGGAAGCAAAAGTAAAATTTAAGCAGCTTGGCTTGGTAGTAATTGATGAACAGCATAAGTTTGGCGTGGGTCAGAGAGCGCTCCTGCCGCAGAAAGGGCCAAATCCCGATGTCCTGATCATGACCGCAACGCCGATCCCCCGCACGCTGGCAATTACCCTTTACGGCGATTTGGATGTTTCGGTGATCAAGCAATTGCCGCCGGGCAGGATCCCGGTTGAGACGCTGCATTTTGCTTTGAGTCAGCAGCATAAGGCATATGAGATCGCCCGGCAACAGCTTGCATTAGGCAGGCAGGTGTTTATTGTTTATCCGGTAATTGAAGAATCCTACGCGTTGGATATTGCCGGAGCGAAAAAAATGTACGAGCGCCTGCGCTTAAGCGAATTCAAGGATTTTAAATCAGGGTTGATACACGGTAAGATGAAGCAGGGCGAGCAGGATAAGATAATGGCGGCATTCGCCAAGAAAGAATTCGGCGTTTTGGTCTGCACGACCGTGCTGGAAGTGGGCATTGACATTCCGGAGGCGACTTGCATGATCATTGAGCATTCCGAGCGTTTCGGCCTAAGCCAGTTGCATCAGCTGCGCGGCCGCGTGGGCAGGGGGCCGTATAAGTCATTCTGTGTTTTAGTTTCTGATGCCCAAACCGAAGACGCCAAACTGCGCATTGCCGCAATGCTGAAAAGCAGCGACGGGTTTTATGTCGCGGAGGAAGACTTAAGGATCAGGGGCCCGGGAGAATTTTTTGGCCGCAGGCAGCATGGCCTTGCCGAGCTCAAGATCGGCGATCCTCTCGCGCAAATGCAGCTGTTAAAGCGGGCAAGGGAAGAGGCAATTGGGCTGGTTGAGAAAGACCCGCACCTGTTACTGCGGCCGAATCAGCTGCTTAAAGAAAAGCTTCTGCATCGCTTCCCGGAATATGAAGAACTGATACTTATCGGATAAATAGGGACAGAGCCTACTTTTTCTCTATAGAAAAAGTAGGCTCTGTCCCTATTTATCCCTTGAGAAAATCGGGGGTAGGTATATAATATTGCACTATGGCAGATGATTGCATAGTTATAACCGGTTTAGGCATAATAGCTTCTAACGGTATTGGAAAGGCTATGTTCAGCGACGCGCTTTTTGCCGGGGTTTCCGGGATTAAGCCGATATCGCTGTTTGATACGTCATCGTTTAAGACTAAGACAGCCGGTGAGATTACAAATTTTTCCGCGCAGGATATTTTAGGCCCCAAAGGCCTGCGCACGCTTGACCGCAGCACCAAATTGGCTATGTCTGCGGCAAAGCTGGCTTTGGATGATGCCAAGCTTGAAATAAACTCAAATAATTGTCTTCAAGCCGGGGTTAGCCTTGGCACTGCATTAGGCAGCGTAAGCAGTATCTGCGATTTTGATAAAGAAGCATTGGTAGAAGGCCCGTATTACGTTAATCCGGCGCTTTTTCCTAATACGGTAATCAACTCTCCGGCAAGCCAGATTTCCATACGGTTTAATATTAAGGGCTTTAATTCTACGATCTCTACGGGTTTTTGCGCCGGGCTTGATGCGCTGCGTTATGGCGCGGATATGCTGCGGTCAGGCAAGGCAGAGATTGTTCTTGCCGGAGGCGTAGAAGAGCTTTGTGTCCAGTCTTATCTTGGGCTTTATAAGACCGGTTGCCTTTCCGGATCAAAAGAAGGCAGCCTTGAATTGTGCTGTCCGTTTGATAAACGAAGGAACGGAATAGTTTTTGGCGAGGCATCTGCGGTTTTAGTATTGGAGAACCGGGAGTCAGCCTTAAGCCGCGGAGCAAAGATCTACGCCAGGATCGCAGGCAGCGCTATGGGGTTTGGCAAGCTTAAGCGGTCAATGCAGCTTGCAATAGACAACGCAGGTTTAAGGCCGGATAACATTGATTGCATTTATTGCGCGGCAAATTCCAGCGTTTTCGTTGACCGGATGGAAAATGAAGCGATAAAAGAAGTGTTTGCCGATAGCGCAAAAAGCGTAAGCATCAGCGCGGTCAAGTCAATGACCGGAGAATGCTACAGCGCAGGCGCGGCAGTCCAGGCAATTGCTGCTGTGCTGGCAATAGAAAGGCAAACTATATCTCCGACGATAAATTATCAGGAAAAAGATGACAGCTGCGGCCTTGATTATGTTCCCAATTCCAGCCGCAGCCGGCAGGTGAAGAATGTATTAATAAGCGCGCTTGATCCAAGCGGCGGAAATTCTGCTTTGGTGATTTCCCGGCTTAACGATTAGGAGCAGCATGTTATTGAAAGATAAAGCAGCAATAGTTACCGGCGCAGCAAGGGGTATTGGCAGGGCAATTGCTTTGGAATTGGCAAAAGAAGGCTGCGATGTGGCATTTACCTATCTTAAAAGCTCCAAAGAAGCGCAAGAGTTGTGCGCGGAGATAGAAAAAACCGGAAGAAAAGCGCTGGCTTTGCAGATTGACGTCAGAGATTTTGATAAATCCAAAGAAATGGTGGAAAAGGCAAAACAAGAATTCGGCAGGCTTGATATATTGGTCAATAATGCCGGGGTTACGCGCGATAAGGCCCTGATGATGATGACCAAAGACGACTGGCAGGAAGTAATTGATACTAATCTTACCGGCACTTTTAATGCCAGCAGAAACGCGATAATTACTTTTCTGAAACAGAAAAGCGGCAGCATCGTGAATGTCAGTTCTGTAAGCGGAGTTGCCGGCTTGAGCCGCCAGGTGAATTATGCCGCGTCAAAAGCCGGGATCATCGGGTTTACCAAATCACTGGCAAAGGAAGTGGCGGCTTATAATATCCGCGTTAATGCCGTTGCCCCGGGGTTCATTGAAACAGACATGCTCTCCGGATTAAAGGAAGAATATAAGGATGAACTCAAAAAAAAGGTGCCGCTGGCCAGGTTTGGCAAGCCTGAAGAGGTCGCGGCCGCAGTTAAATTTTTACTTAGCGACGAAGCGGGTTTTATCACCGGACAAACTATAATTATAGACGGCGGATTATTTATTCAATAAATACCATGGAGGAAAGAATGCAAGACCAACAGTTAGAAAATGAGATAAGGGATTTGATTGCCGGGATCATTGAGAAAGACCCGTCGGAGGTCACCCCTGACGCGAAATTCTTTGAGGATCTTGGCGTTGATTCAATGATGGCGCTTGAGATTATGGCGGGGATTGAAAAGAAATACAAGATCGCCATTCCCGAAGAGAAGCTTACTCAATTGGCAACCTTGAGAGAGACGGTCAGCGTGGCAAAGGAATACCTTGCGCAAAAGGAGGCCGGTCATGCCTGAAATCGGTATTGAAGAAATACAGAAAACCCTGCCGCAGCGGTTTCCTTTTTTAATGATTGACCGCGTATTGGAACTTGAGCCGCGCAAAAAAGCGGTAGCGATCAAGAATGTCAGCATAAACGAGAGTTTTTTCTCCGGTCACTTTCCCGGTAAGCCGGTAATGCCCGGAGTCCTGATCATTGAGGCAATGGCGCAGACAATGATCATGCTTTTTCATGAAGAAGCTGCAGCGCCGAAGGAAAAGGCAGCGGTATATTATCTTGGTTCGGTAAAAGTGAAATTCTTAAGTCCTGTTTTTCCCGGCGACCAGTTAAAGATCACGGTTGAACCGTTAAAGATCTTATCCGGGGCAGGCATTGTCAGCGCCGTGGCAGAAGTAGCCGGAAAAGAAGTTGCCAAAGGCGAGTTAAGCTTCAGCGCAAAATAGAATCTGTATTTTTGCTCAGGCCTTTGCTCGCGCGCGTAAACATTTTAATAACTTTGATTTTGCGTCTACCTTGTCTTGCTTCTCGCAGCAACGCTCGCCCCGCCCAGCGTGCGGGGCTTCGCTCGTGAGTCGGCTTTCGCTCTCCCCGCCGTTGTTGGAGACAAACGGCGAGGATCCATGCCCGCTCAAGCCTCCTACGTGCTGCTCAAAGCAAGCCAAGTCAGCCGCGAAATCATAACGGTGTTTGGAGTCTTGATAGCGCGTTTGATAAATTTAAAGTTTTGTTCGTAGGCGCATTGCAAATTTTTGCCAGCTTAGTCTTAGAGATTGGTCGGCAAGGCTTTACGAGGAGCGGAAGCTCTAATGTTACGAAAGTATGCCGGGAGTGACGAAGCCTGTCCCCCGCAGGGGGATAAACCGTAGCCGACGGCAAAATGTTTGCAGCGCCGAGAACAAAACCGTAAATTAAACTATGTGCTGTAAGGGGCAAGGCAGACGCAAATATTAATATATGAATAGACGCGTAGTGGTGACGGGGATTGGGGTAATTTCTTCTATTGGCACTGGTAAGGATGATTTCTGGAATGCTCTTATTCAGGGCAAGTCCGGTATTTCCCGGATCAGCTCTTTTGACACCTCGGCATATCCCACGCATAACGGAGGAGAGATCAGGGATTTTGACGCGCTGCGTTTTATTTCTAAAGACAGAGCTGCGGTAATGGGCAGGGCATCCTGTCTTGCGGTCAGCGCGGCAAAACTCGCGTTTGAAGATTCGGGTATCGTAGTCGCGGATATTGACCGGCAAGCCTGCGGAGTAACCATCGGCACGACAATGGGAGAATCCCAGGTCCTTGAGAAAGTAAACGAGGCATGGGTCAGGCATGGCCAGGACCGTATTCCTTCTGATATGGTAGCGCGCTGTCCCTGTAATGTGATCCCTTCCAATGTCGCGCTTGAGTTTGGCCTGGGAGGGCCTAATTTTATCATTCCCACTGCCTGCGCAGCAGGGAATTATTGCATCGGCTATGCCGTGGACTTAATCATGAGGGGAAGCGCAGAGATCATGCTTGCCGGAGGAGTAGACGCGTTTTCGCGCATTGCGTTTACGGGATTTAACCGCCTGCTTGCGGTTGCCCCGGAAAAATGCCAGCCGTTTGATAAAAACCGTAAAGGGATGATGGTTGGCGAGGCTGCAGGGATCCTGCTTCTAGAGCCACTGGAAAGCGCGTTAAAACGCAAGGCGAATATTTACGCCGAGGTTCTGGGTTATGGATTAAGCTGCGATGCGCAGCATATGACCGCGCCCCAGGCAGAAGGTATGGCAATGGCAATGTCTAATGCCCTTAAAGAGACCGGCCTTAAGCCCGAAGACATTGACTATATCAATGCCCATGGCACAGGCACGCCTGCCAATGATAAAGCAGAATGTTCGGCAATAAAACAGGTATTCGGAGAGCATTCCAAAAAAGTCTGCGTCAGTTCCACCAAATCAATGCTTGGCCATACTATGGGCGCAGCTTCCGGCATAGAGGCTGCGGCATGCTGCCTTTCCATTAAGCACGATATTATGCCCCCGACGATTAATTACGAAACCCCGGATCCGGAATGCGATATTGATTGTGTGCCGAATATTTGCCGCAGGCAGCCCGTTAATATCGCGCTCAACAATGCCTCGGCATTCGGCGGCAACAATGCTTCGGTTATCTTTGGAAAATATGGAGAATAACACAATTAGGAAATACGATTTCTTTTTTAAGGGCAGTGACAAGGCTGTGCTTCTGGTCCACGGCATTACCGGCACGCCGAGTGAGATGCGTTATTTGGGCAAGTCACTTAATAAGGCGGGCTTTACCGTGCTCTGTAATACTTTGCCCCGGCACTGCGCTACATTAGGCGAGCTCAAGCAGGTTACCTGGCAGGAGATCGTTGATGCCTGCGCCAAAGATTTGCAATCGCTGAAGCAGGAATATTCAAAAGTTTTTATTGCCGGTCTTTCCATGGGCGCCTTGATGTCCGCGCACCTGGCCTTTAAATTTCCCGATCAAGTGTCGGGGATCATTGCCCTTGCCCCGACGATATTTTATGACGGCTGGGCCCTGCATAAAGGCAAAGTTTTAATGAAGCTTACCTGGCACATCCCGTTTGTGCGTAACGCGATAGATATCAGGGAAAGCTGGCCGTATGGATTAAAAGATGAGGCGATCAGGTTCAATATTGAAAGGTTCTATAAAAACGCCGATTCTAAAGAATTTAATAATAAAGTTTTGCTATTCGGAAGCCCGTTTTTTCCGATGGCCTGCCTTTATCAGCATCATCTCTTTGCGAAAGTGGTGAAAAAAGAACTGCCTGCCATAAAAACACCCATACTTATAATGCACGCCAAAGAAGACGATATGACCAGTCCGCGTAACGCGCAATATTTATTGGATCACATTGCCTCTGAAGATAAGGCCCTGTTTATGCTTGACGACAGTTATCATATGATCACGATTGATAAGCAAAAGGATAAAGTCGCGGAAGAGGCAACAAAATTCATAAATAGATTATGAGGGTAGGGACGGTTCTCAACCCAAAGGTAAAGTGTCCCCCTTGCGGGGACAGTTTAGCTTTAAGTTAAGAACCGTCCCTAAATAGATATGTACGATGCGATTATTATCGGAGCGGGAATGGGAGGTTTAAGCTGCGGCCTTAAGCTGGCAGCGGCCGGAAAAAAAATCCTGTTATTGGAAAGGCAGCCGGTTGCCGGCGGAGTAGCCACAAGTTTCAGGCGCCGGGGTTTTACCTTTGAAGCATCGCTGCATTATGTAGACGGATTGGCCAGCGGCGGAGAGATCAGGGATTTGCTGGATAAATACGGGGTAAGCCCAAAAATTGAATTTATTGAATTACAGGAATTCGGCCGGGTCATCTATCCGCAGCATGATTACGTGGTCAAGAATGACTTTATTTCATTGGAGGCCATGCTTAAAGATATCTTTCCCGCAGAGGCAGCGGGGATAAAAAAATTCTTTTCAGACATAAATGTTTTCTATCGGCATTTTGACGGTTTTATGGATTCTCCGATTCCTTACTGGCTGAAGATGCTTGCCTTGCCCATCCTTTATCCGCAGGTGATCAAGGCTTCCTGCCTTACCCTGGAACAATATATTACAAAAAAGATCAAAGATAAAAGATTGCGCAGTTTCCTTGCCACGATCTGGGGTTTTGTGGGAGTCGCGCCTTCCGAGCTTTCTGCATTTTATTTTTTGATTGTCTTACGGGGTTGCTGGGGAGAAAAGACAGCTTATATCAAGGGCGGGTTCAGCAAGTTATTCGGCGCTATGGCCGAGAGGATCAAGGAGTATGGCTCAGAGATAAGATTCAATATGGCAGTTACGGAGATCCTCACGGATCAGAGCCGTTGCGTAAAAGGCGTGCGTACGGATAAAGGCGAAGAATTCCTGGCAAAAGTAATTATTTCAAATGCCAATGCCGTAGATACCCTCACCAAATTCATAGACCACGCCGCGCTTAAGCAGTCTTACTTGCAAAAACTGTCCTTATTAAAAAAATCCATTTCTGCCGTTACGGTATATATAGGATTAGATGTCCCGTCAAAACAAATAGGCATGTCTTGTCCGGTTTTGTCGGTGAACGCAACTTATGACCATGATGAGGCATTCAGGAACTGCCTTAATAATGATCACGGTCATTGCAACCTGGCGGTGGTTGACCATTCGCAGCTTGATCCCGGGCTTGCCCCAGTAGGCAAATCCACTATTTGCGTGATGAGCTTAGCCGGTTACTCGGGCTGGGATACGTTAACAACCGAAGAATATAAGAAAAAGAAAAAAGAAGTTGCGGATAGCATTGTTGCCAATCTTGAAAAATATTTACCGGGATTGTCCAGCCATATTGAGGTCATAGAAGTGGGTACCCCCAAGACTATGGAAAGGTTTGCTACGCTTCCGGAGGGCGCAGTTTACGGTTTCAGCCAGATAGTTGCGCAATCCAGTTTGAACCGTTTAAGTCAGGTGACTGACGTTAAGGGTTTATTTCTCGCCGGTGCCTGGACAAGGCCGGGCTGCGGAGTGCACGGCTGCCAGGTTTCCGGAACAGACGCGGCAGATCTGGCCTTGGATTTTCTTACGAAGCAATGAGGATAAATACCGGCAAATATAAGGGCAGGCTGATCAAAATGCCTTCGGGTATCCGTCCTACCCAGGATAAGGTAAGAAAAGCCTTATTTGATATATTGGGCGGTGTTGAAGGCCTGAACTTTTTAGAGCTTTTTGCCGGTTCAGCCAGCGTAGGCATTGAAGCGCTTTCAAGGGGCGTGTCTAATCTGGTAGTAGTTGAGGCAAGCCCGGCTTGCCGGCAGGCAATAAAGAATAATATGGCTGCTCTTGGGATCATAGATTACGAGCTTTGCCCCATGGAGGCAGATAAGGCAGTGGGAAAGTTTTGCAGCGCAGGGAAAAAGTTTGATATTATCTTCCTTGACCCTCCCTATTATCGGGAGATGGCAAAAAAAACCTTGCAAATGCTGGGGGCTTATGATATATTAGCGCCCAATGGTTTTGTCATCAGCCAGCATTTTAAGAAAGATTTGCTGCCGGAAATTGCCGGCAGCCTGACACGGTTCCGGGAAGCTGTATACGGAGATACCGTGCTATCATTTTACAGGAAAGAAGGTTAGTAATGTGCCAGAAAGCAATATACCCCGGCACTTTTGATCCGGTAACCTACGGCCATATTGATCTTATAAAACGGGCGCAAGAAGCATTTTCCGGTGTCACGGTAGCAGTTGCCAGTAACCCGCATAAGCATCCGCTTTTCAGCCTTAAGGAGAGGGTGGAGCTGATCAAAAAAGCAACTGCCGGATTAGACGGAGTAGAAATTGACAGTTTTGACGGCCTGGTAGTGGATTATGCCCGGAAAAAAGGCGCCAAGGTTTTAATCAGAGGCTTGAGGATGATTTCGGATTTTGAATACGAATTCCAGATGGCCCTGACTAACAGAAAACTGGCCCCTGACGTTGAAACGATTTTTTTAATGCCCCATGAGTCTTACAGCTACTTGTCCTCTAAATTGCTGAAAGAAGCCGGGTCATTGGGAGCAGACTTGTCTTCTTTTGTGCCGGATTTCGTAGAAACTGCCTTAAAGAAGAAATTGTGTAAGGCGTGAAAATAAAAGTACGCCAGATACCGTTCGAGGGGCTGGTTCTGGAAGAAACAATATCCCCTCAATCGCTGGACCTGGAAACTGACGAAGTCCGGTTCCGCGGTAACATAAAGATAAGGGCGGTTGTTTCAAGGATAACGAATGCGCTCGCCGTAAAGGCTGATCTTACCGCTCCTGTGCGCATGCGCTGCAGCCGCTGTTTGGCTGACGTTGACATCGAACTTAAGAAAAAACTGGAATTGAACTATCAGGTTTCCACTGCCCAGGAAACGGTTGACATTGACCAGGATATAAGAGAAGAGATCATTCTCGACTATCCGATGCATCTGCTTTGTAAACCTGATTGCAAAGGGCTTTGCCCCCGGTGCGGGGGCAGCCTTAATGAAGGAGGTTGTATCTGTGGCTCTACCTAAAAGGCGACATTCAAAGACGCGCGGCAAGAAACGCCGTACGCATTGGAAAACTTCCAAGCCTAATCTCTCCGCTTGCCCGCAATGCAAGCAGCCTAAGCCGGCGCACAAGGTTTGCCCGGTTTGCGGTTATTATGCCGGACGGCAGGTTATGGAGATCAAGGTAAAAGAGAAGAAAAAGAAAAAACAATAAGCATTTGCCAACCGGAAAGAATAATGAAAATAGTCATTGACGCGATGGGCGGTGATTTCGCGCCGGAGGTAGTGATCAAGGGCGCGGTAGCCGCTGTAGGGGAATACAATATTGAATTGATCCTTGTCGGTGATGAGGCAAGGATAAGATCCCTGCTGGAAAAAAATAAATACAAAGGGAATTTGATCAGCGTATATCCGGCTACGGAAGTCATTGAAATGCATGATTCCGCCGCTTCCAGCTTTCGCAAAAAGAGAAATTCTTCCATAGTTGTCGGCTTGAATTTAGTCAAAGAGGGAAAGGCCGATGCTTTTTTTAGCGCCGGTAACACCGGCGCGGTAGTCTGCGCCGCGACTTTAGGCCTGGGGCTCCTGCCCGGCATTGAACGGCCAGGTATCGGCATTGTCATGCCTACGCTAAAAGGCATATCATTCATCATTGACGTAGGCGCCAATATTGATCCTAAGCCTACTCAAATGCTGCAGAACGCCATCATGGCCGACGTTTACATGAAGCATATATTGGGCAAGCCCAATCCCAGCGTCGGATTGCTTAATGTAGGCGAAGAGGAGAGCAAGGGTACGGATTTTGTCAAAGAAACTCATGAATTACTTTCCCGGAGCAAGCTCAACTTTATCGGCAACGTTGAGGGCAAGGACCTGTTTTCCGGAAAATGCGACATTATTGTTTGCGACGGTTTTGTCGGGAATGTCGCGCTTAAAGTTTCCGAAAGCCTTGCTGAAGCAATGCAGATATTTTTAAAGAAGCATCTGTTAAGTAATTTTATCGGCAAGCTTGGCGCGGTCCTTCTGGTTAATAACTTCAAAAAATTCAAGAAGGAAATGGATTATTCCGAATACGGCGGCGCGCCTTTGCTGGGCGTAAACAGCGTGGTAATGATCGGACACGGCCGTTCCAACGCAAAGGCAATTAAAAATGCCATCCGCGCAGCCAAGGAAGAAGTAGAGCGCAAGTTCAACGAAAAGATCCTTGAAGCTATAGGCTAAGGGGACAGTAAATGAAAAAAATCGGCATAATCGGTGTTGGAAAATATCTGCCTAAGAAGGTCCTTTCAAATGCGGACCTGGAAAAGACGGTGGACACCTCTGATGAGTGGATCACTACGCGCACAGGGATAAAGGAAAGGCGCTTAGCCGCGAAAACAGAAGCTACCAGCGATTTGGCGTTAAAGGCGGCAAAGGACGCCCTGGCAGATGCAAAGCTTAGCCCTTCCGATCTGGAATTAATCATAGTTGCGACGATCACTCCTGATATGCAGTTTCCCGCTACTGCCTGCATTTTGCAGAGCAGCTTAGGGGCAAAGAATGCCGTTTGTTTTGATGTTTCTGCTGCCTGCGCGGGTTTTATTTACGGGATAAGCGTTGCCCAGCAATTCGTTGCCCGCGGTGTTTATAAGAACGCCCTGGTTGTCGGCGCGGAAGCACTTTCTACGATCACCGACTGGCAGGACAGGAATACCTGCGTTTTATTCGGCGACGGCGCAGGGGCGGCGGTCCTTTCAGAAGTGAAATCCGGGGGGATTGTTTCTTCCTACCTCGGTTCCGACGGCACAATGAGCGAATTATTACTCGTTCCTGCCGGCGGATCGCGCAACCCCGCTTCTTCCAAGACAGTAGACAGCCGCCTGCATTACATAAAGATGCGCGGGAATGAACTATTCAAAGTTGCGGTCAATACGATGACCGAGGCCGCAGAAACGGTTTTAAAACGGGCAGGCCTGAAAATATCCGACATTGACCTGATCATCCCGCATCAGGCAAATATCCGCATTATTGCCGCAGTTGGGAAGAAACTCTGTTTTCCGTTGGATAAATTCTACGTTAATATAGAAAGATACGGCAATATGTCCTCCGCTTCCCTTGCCGTTGCCCTCTGCGAGGCAGTCAAGGAAGGAAGGATCAGCAAAGGCGACACTGTCCTTCTTGACGCTTTCGGAGCCGGCTTGGTCTGGGGAGCCTGCATCATTAAGTGGTAGCCGCCAGGCATATCCTGTTGATAGCGCTAGTGGTATTTTTAAGCTGCGCAGCTTCGCTTACAGGAGATTTCATTCTTGACGATCACAGCATTATCCTCAATAACAATTTTATAAAGAACTGGAAAAATTTCCCGCTTATTTTCAGCCGCAGTTATATTACCGCTATTGACGATATTAAGGTAAACCAGGGCTCATATGGCATAGGCTCCGGTGAAACCACATACCGGCCTGTGGCAACCGCGACGTATTTTGTTAATTACGCGATTTCCGGGTTAAAACCGTTCGCTTACCGGTCGTTAAATCTATCCCTGCATATTATTAATGCCATACTTGCCTATTTGTTGTTTAATCTTTTGTTTTCTAACCGGCAGTTAGCTTTATTTTCGGCTTTATTTTTCGGGATGCACCCGGTAAACGCAGAAGTGATCAGCTGTACCGGTTACCGGCCGAACAGCCTTGTCCTGCTGTTCATTCTCCTGACGGTCATCCTGCATTTTAAATTTAAGCCGGCTGCATTGCTGGCGTTCATCGCCGCGCTTTTTTCTAAGGAGATCGCCGTTTTTCTCCCCCTTGCGCTGGCCATCTGCGACCTGTATTATTTCAATTTTGATTTCCGCAAGGCCGCAGCGAATGTGCGCTGGTATATCCTGTATTTCCTGACGGGGTTAGTTTACGTTTTTATCTATTTTACCTTCGCGCCTCCGGGCCAGGAAATATTCAGGTTTACTGCTTTGGGCGGGAATTTAATAAGGATGTTGAATGCCCTGGGATTTTACTTAAAAGAGCTGATATTCCCGTTTGAGCCGGTTTATATTTTTCCGGCAGCAATAAAGAACTCGTATCTCATGTCCGGGCTTGGCCTGGCTGCTATATTTGCCGGCATTTATACCGTGAAAAAAATGAAGGTTTGGAAAGAGGCGTCTTTTGCGGTGCTCTGGTTTTTTCTCTGGCTGCTGCCGCTAAATAATTTCATCGGTTCATTCAGGGTTGGTTTAGCTTACCGTTTTCTTTATATACCCCTGTTGGGCTTCGCGCTTCTCTTAGGGCTCTTTTTAGTGAAGGCAAGGCAGGGAAAGGGAAGAATTTTCTTGCAAATCCCCGTATTAAAGTGTATGCTACCTTTTGCTTTATTAGGGTATTTTTTTATTCTTAGCGTTTCCGCGAGTGTCCTTTGGAAAAATGAAATGTTCTTGTCTCAAGCCGCGGTAGAGCGTTATCCGTTGAATCCTTTGGCGCATATCGAGCGCAGCCGCGTATTGATACTCAGCGGCCGTTATGCAGAGGCGAGGCTGGAATTAGAGTCCGCTTTGTCATTAGCGGATCCGCATGCTGTCATATCTGATTACGATCGGGCAAAGGCCCATATTCTTTACGGGATCATCTATACGCAGGATAAAGACTATGCCCGGGCAGAGCAGGCGTATTTAAAGGCGTCCGGGTTGCTGCCGCAGGCGGCAATTGTTTATACCCAACTGGCAATACTTTACGATATACAAGGCATGCGCCAAAAAGCCCTGGAAGAGCTGGAAAAAGCCAGGAGGGTTAATCCCGGCTATGTTCCGGCTTATGTGGAAAGCGAATTTTTAAAAGGAGCAGCAGGACAATGAGAGCATTTCTTTTTGCCGGACAGGGAAGCCAATATGTAGGTATGGGCAAAGATCTATATGATGCTTTTCCCGCAAGCAGGGATATTTTTGACCGCGCAGACAAGGCGCTCGGGTTTTCTATTTCCCGGCTTTGCTTTGAAGGTCCGCAGGACGAGTTGAAGAAAACAGACAATTGCCAGCCGGCGATACTTACAATGAGCATTGCCGCGCTTGAGGCTTTTAAGTCAATTGCCGGCTCCCAACAGCCGGTTGCCGTTTTTGCCGCAGGCTTAAGCTTAGGCGAATATTCTGCTTTAGTGGCAGCGGAAGCTTTAGGCTTTGAAGATGCTGTCAGGCTGGTCAGGCAGCGCGGCCAATTCATGGAAGAAGAGGCAGCATCGCGGCCGGGAAAGATGCTTTCCTTGATCGGATTGGATCTTGCTCAAGTCAGGCAGCTTTGTGTTGATACCGGGATAGAACTGGCGAACATAAATTGCCCGGGACAGATCGTAGTTTCCGGGGGGCCGCAGGAGATCAGCCGCGCAGCAGAGCTGGCAAAAGAACGCAAGGCAAAGATGGTAGTGGTTCTGGAGGTAAGCGGCGCGTTTCATTCTTCATTTATGAAAGGGGCTGCCGCAAAATTATCCGCGGAACTTGAGAGGATCAAGATAACGCCGCCTAAAGTACCCGTGATCAGCAATGTTACTGCCCGGCCATTCGGGTCAGCCGAGGAAGTAAGGGAAAACCTGGTAAAGCAGGTTTATTCCAGCGTGCTCTGGGAAGACTCGATGAAATTTATTTTGTCGCAAAATGTAATGAACTTTCTTGAATTTGGGCCGGGAAAGGTCCTGAAGGGCCTGATGCGCCGGATCAATGCAGCTGCGCAGGTACAGAGCATAGAGAAGAAGGAAGATATGGGGGAGGGTAGGTAATATGCGTTTAAAAGATAAAGTAGCTTTAGTAACAGGCGGGGCAAGAGGGATTGGCAGGGAAATCGCGCTTTTGTTTGCCAAAGAGGGCGCGGACATAGTCATCGGCGACGTTAACCAGCAGGAGGCGGATAAGACCTGTCAGGATATTGAAGCGTTGGGCAGAAAGGCCATGGGTATAACGTTGGACGTTACTAGGTTTGCCAACGTAGAAGAGGGAATAAACAAAATTCTTGACAAATTTGGAAAGATTGATATATTAGTTAACAATGCTGGAATCACCAAGGATGGGCTCCTGTTGCGGATGAGCGAGCCGGACTGGGACGCGGTGATCGCCGTGAACCTCAAAGGCACGTTTAATTGCACAAAAGCCGTTTCAAAGGTGATGATCAAGCAGCGCAGCGGCAAGATTGTCAATATCGCATCGATCATTGGCATCATCGGTAATCCCGGGCAGGCGAATTATTCCGCTTCCAAGGCGGGGATAATTGCCCTGACAAAGACATCTGCCAAGGAGTTGGCAAGCCGCAGCATAAATATAAACGCGGTAGCGCCCGGATTCATTCAGACAGATATGACGGCTAAGCTGCCGGAGGAACTTAAGCAGAAAATGCTCAGCGTTATCCCGCTGAATAAGTTCGGCACTCCCGGCGATGTAGCTAATTTATGCCTGTTTTTGGCTTCCGATGAAGCCGCTTACATTACCGGCCAGACAATCGTTGTCGACGGCGGAATGGTTATGGTTTAACAAGGAGGAAAAAGAAAATGGCAGTTCAGGATAAGGTAAAATCAATTATTGCGGAACAACTGGGAGTAAAGCCGGAAGAGGTTACTCCTGAAGCATCTTTCGTCGATGACTTAGGCGCTGATTCTTTGGATACCGTTGAGTTGGTAATGGCGCTGGAAGAAGAATTTGGCATCGAGATACCCGATGAGGATGCAGAAAAGATCACTACTGTCGGCGATGCGATCAAGTACATCGAAGAAAAATCAGGCAATAAATAAGACGTTGATATAGAAACATTTTACATATACCCCGCCTTCTTCTCCGGCGGGGTAAGTTTTATTATGGCTAAAAAATGCAAGAAAATAGAGTAGTAGTCACAGGATTAGGTGTAATCTCTCCGGTCGGCAACGATATTCCCTCGTTTTGGAAGGCCTTGCAAGAGGGGAAGTCCGGGGTAGGCAAGCTTACGACTTTCGACCCGGCGGCTTTTAACAGCCGTATCGCCGCGGAAGTCAAGAATTTTGACCATCTGACGTACGGGATCACCAAGAAAGACACTCACCGGATGGAGAAATTCGTGCAATATGCCATTGCCGGCACCAAGCAGGCGCTGGCAGATTCCGGTTTAGTCCTGGATAAAGAGAATAAAGAACGGATCGGCGTATTGATCGGCTCGGGGATAGGCAGCCTGCGCATTATCGAAGAAGAGCACGGCGTTTATATGAAGCACGGGCCAAGCAGGATCACGCCGTTTTTGATCCCGATGCTGATTGTCAATGAAGCTTCCGGCCAGGTAGCAATGATCCATGGTTTCCATGGCCCGAATTCCTGCGTGACCACTGCCTGCGCTTCCGGGACGCATGCCATCGGCGACGCCTTGCGCATTATCCAGAGGGGTGATGCCGACGTGATGATCGCCGGAGGCACGGAAAGCTGTATTACTCATTTAGGCGTAGGAGGATTTTGCGCCTTAAAAGCGCTCTCGCTAAGGAACAATGACCCGGAAAAGGCCAGCCGTCCGTTTGACGCGGAAAGAGACGGATTTGTCATTGCTGAAGGCTGCGGGATCGTGGTCCTGGAAAGTTTAGAGCACGCAGCCAAGCGCAATGCCCATATTTATGCGGAAGTCCCGGGCTTTGGGATGTCCTGCGACGCATATCATATTACCGCGCCTGACCCGGAAGGCAATGGCGCCAGCTTAGCAATGAAATGGGCCTTAAAAGACGCGAAGGCCAATCCCGAAGATATAGATTATATTAATGCCCACGGCACTTCCACAAAATTGAACGATAAGGTAGAGACTTTGGCAATAAAGAAGGCCTTTGGCGCGCACGCGAAAAAAGTCATGGTTTCTTCTACGAAATCCATGACCGGCCATTTGCTTGGCGCAGCCGGCGGCGTGGAATTCATAGTCTGCTGTTTAACGATCAAAGACGGAGTTATCCCGCCTACCACCAACTACGAACATCCAGACCCTGATTGCGACCTCGATTATGTGCCTAATGTAAGCCGTAAAACCCCGGTTGATATCTGCGCGTCAAATTCGCTGGGATTCGGCGGACATAACGCCACCATTGTGGTAAAAAAATTCAAGGGATAAATGGGTTATACTATTGCTGAAAAAATAATGCTGGCGCATGCCAGCATGGCGCATTCCGGCAGAAAAAACATTGCGCCGGGTGAATTCATTGAAGCCGATGTAGACCTGGCATTGGGCAATGACATTACTGCGCCGATCGCCATTGAGGAATTTAAGCGATCGGGAGCCAGGGAAGTCTTTGACAGGAAAAAGGTTGTTTTGGTGCCTGACCATTTTGCTCCGGCAAAGGACCTGCGCAGCGCCAACCAGTGCAAGATCCTTGCGAATTTTGCCAAAGAGCAGAAGATAAAGAACTATTTTGAAGTCGGATGCATGGGTATTGAGCATGCGCTTTTACCGGAGTTGGGGCTGGTTGGCCCTGGAGATCTGGTCATCGGGGCTGATTCGCATACTTGCACTTACGGCGCGCTTGGAGCTTATTCAACCGGCGTAGGCTCTACTGATCTGGCAAGGGCTTTTATTGACGGAAAATGCTGGTTTAGGATCCCGCCGACGGTTAAGTTCGTATATAACGGTAAGCTCGGCAAGTGGGTTGGCGGCAAGGACCTGATCCTGTATACGATCGGCAAGATCGGGGTTGACGGCGCATTGTATAAAGTGATGGAATTTTCCGGCCCGGTGATCAGGAAATTAAGCATGGATGACCGCTTTTCCATGTCAAATATGGCGATTGAAGCCGGGGCAAGGGCAGGATTAATCGAGCCGGACGGAATTACTCTGGATTATATTAAGCAAACCAAAAATCCAAGGTTCAAGACGCAAAAATTCAAGTCAAAATTAAAAAATTTAAGGTCTGACGCAGACGCGCATTATGAAAAGATTTACGCTTGGGATGTTTCCGGGCTGGAGCCGCAGGTTGCCTGTCCGCATCTGCCCAGCAACGTTAAGCCCGCGTCGGAATTAAGCGATATAAAATTAGACCAGGTAGTCATTGGTTCCTGCACTAACGGTAGGATCTCCGACCTTCGGATCGCAGCAAAGATACTAAAAGGCAGAAAGATCAAGCCGGGTTTGCGGTTGATCGTATTCCCGGCAACGCAGAAGATCTATCTTGAAGCGGTCAAAGAAGGTTTGGCGGAAATTTTTGTCCGCGCAGGCGGAGTATTTTCCACGCCTACCTGCGGCCCGTGTTTAGGCGGGCATATGGGTATTTTAGCTGAAGGCGAAGCCTGTCTTGCCACGACAAACCGCAATTTTATCGGCAGGATGGGCAGCCCTAAATCATTCGTTTATTTGTCCGGCCCGGCAGTTGCCGCAGCTTCAGCGATCATCGGCAGGATCACGCATCCGGATAATGCTTAGGGACGGTTCTCAGCCAAGGAGAAAAATGTCCCCTTCGGGGACACTTTTCCCTTGGACTGAGAACCGTCCCTAAAACAGACTATGATAATAAAAGGAAGAGTTCACAAATTTAGCGACGACGTCAATACTGACGATATTATTGCGGCAAAATATTTAGTCAGTACTGACGCAAAAGAATTGGGCAGTCACTGTATGGAGACGATTGCCCCGGATTTTTCCCGTAAGGTCTCTGCCGGAGACATCATTGTCGCGGGAAAAAACTTTGGCTGCGGTTCTTCCCGTGAGCACGCGCCGCTGGCGATCAAGGGCTGCGGGATTGCGGCAGTGGTTGCCAAAAGCTTTGCCGGCATATTTTTCAGGAATGCCATAAACATCGGGCTGCCGTTTTTAGAGCTGGCAGATACGGATAAAATTTCAGACGGCGATTTAGTGGAGATAGACCTTTCAAAAGGCTTGATCAAAAATATTACCAAAGGGAAGACCTATCAGACTCAGGCATTCCCGGAATTTTTAGAGCAGATCGTCAAGGAAGGCGGGTTAATAAACTATGTCAAACGAAAAAAAATATAAAATCGCGGTTATTCCCGGAGACGGCACCGGCCCGGAAGTCACTAATGAAGGTTTGAAAGTGCTTAAGGCCGCAAGCCTAACCTATAAATTCAATTACGAAACAAAGGTATTTGATTTTGGCGGCGCGCGTTACTTAAAAACCGGAAAGACGATTGACGATAGCGATATAAGCGAGCTAAAAAAATACGATACGATCTTTTTGGGCGCCATCGGGCATCCGGACGTAAAACCCGGGATCCTGGAAACCGGCATATTACTGAAATTAAGGTTTGCCTTGGACCAATACATCAACCTGCGGCCGGTCAAACTCTATAATGCCGATTTTTGCCCGTTAAAGGATAAGAAGCCCGAAGATATAGATTTTGTGGTCGTCAGAGAAAATTCCGAAGGCCTCTATAAAGGCATGGGTGAATTTAAAGACAAGGGCACAAAGGATGAGGTCGCAATTCAGCTTTCCTATAATACGCGCAAGGGCGTGGAGCGCTGCATCCGCTATGCATTTGAATATTGCCGTAAGCGCAACAAAAGAAAAAAATTAACCCTCTGCGGCAAGACCAATGTTTTAACTTATGCCTGGGACCTCTGGCAAAGGACATTTAATGAAGTTGCCAAAGAATACACGGATATAACTACCGATTACGCGCACGTTGACGCCACGACAATGTGGTTCGTGAAGAATCCCGAGTGGTTTGACGTAATTGTTACGGATAACATGTTCGGCGATATTATTACCGACTTAGGCGCGATGATACAGGGCGGCATGGGTATTGCCGCAGGCGGCAATATCAATCCCGCGGGCGTATCTATGTTTGAGCCGATCGGCGGGTCTGCGCCGAAATATACCGGCAAAAACGTGATCAATCCTTTGGCAGCGGTTTGCGCTGCAGGCATGCTGCTTGAGAGCTTGGGCGAGAAGCCGGCTGCGGATGCCATTGAAAAAGCGGTGATCAAGATCGTGCAAAAAGACTTAAAATCCCTTGCCGCCGGGAAAATGGGGTATTCCACCAGCGAAGTCGGAGACCTGGTAGTAAAAAATCTATAATGATTAGGGACGGTTCTCAACTTAAAGCTAAACTGTCCCCATAGAAGGGACACTTTTGCTTTGGGTTAAGAACCGTCCCTAAGGAGATAAAATGAAAAAGTATAACGTTTGCGTTGTTGGAGCGGGTGTTGTCGGGATAGAAATGCTTAGGATTATAAAACAGCGTAAGTTTCCCGTGGGCCAACTTAAGGTATTTGCCCGTTCATCCAGGCAAATGAAAGTTGACGGAGATATATATTCTGTTGAACCGATCTCGCCCGAAGGTTTTAATGGTATGGATATCGCGCTTTTTGCCGGCACAGAAGGCGAAAAGGGCGCGGCAGTGACTTATGCGGCCGAGGCGGTTAAGCGCGGGGCAGTGGTAATCGATAACGGCGCGGATTTCCGGATGGACCCGAAAGTGCCGTTAGTTGTCCCGGAAGTAAATTCCAAGGACGTGAAAAAACACAAGGGTGTAATCGCCAATCCCAACTGTTCGACTATCCAAATGGTGGTGGCGCTTTGGCCGATTTATAAGAAAGCCGGGATCAAGCGGATTATTGTTACTACGCTTCAGGCTTCTTCCGGAGCGGGGAAGGCGGCAGTTGAGCAGTTAAAAGAAGAGATCAGCCTGGTAACGGCAAATAATTTCGAGAATATACATGTAAAGGCGGAAAATAAATCTATGCCGCAGCAGCTGGCTTACAATGTTTTTCCGCAGATCGGCGGGTTTGTTGAATGCGATTATACCAGCGAAGAGTGGAAGCTGGTAAAAGAAACGCACAAGATCATGCACGATGATAAAATAAAGATCTCCGCGACCACCGTACGCGTGCCGGTAAGGACCGGGCATTCGGAATCAGTGTATATTGAAACTGAAAAAACCATTGCCCCGGAAAAAGTAAGGGAACTATTGGCAAAGGCCCCGGGCGTGATCGTGATGGATGAGCCAAAGAACGGCATTTACCCTATGCCTAAGGACGTTGAGGGAAAGGATGAAACGTTTGTGGGCAGGATACGCTGCGATTGTTTTGTGAAGAATGGCCTGTGGCTTTGGGTTGTTGCCGATAACCTGCGTAAAGGCGCGGCGACAAATGCCGTGCAGATAGCAGAATGCCTGATCTCGGGATAATCACCGTTGCGTAATATCAAAGTTGAGATAGAATACGACGGCACCAATTACTGCGGCTGGCAGGTGCAGAGCAGTTCGCATAAAGCAAGTATACAGGAAACGATTGAGCGGGCAATCCGGAAAATACTGAACGAAAAAGTAAAGATCATCGGTTCCGGAAGGACTGATGCCGGAGTTCATGCCAGGGCGCAGGTAGCTAATTTCAGGATAAAGTCAGCCATGCCATTGGCCCGGCTGCAGGAAGGGTTAAATGCCGTGCTGCCGCAAGACATCGCGATTACCGCGATGAGAGAGGCAGATCCGGATTTCCACAGCCGTTTCAGCGCCAAATCCAAAATTTACCGCTATACGATATTGAACAGCCAACACCGCAGCCCGTTTTTGCGCGATAGCGCATTTTTCTGCCGCTATCCGCTTGATGTTAAGCTGATGCAGCGGGAAGCAAGGCAGCTTTTAGGCAGGCATAATTTCCGCGCTTTTTGCGCTGCGCAAGGCAAAGGCAAGAACCCCTTTAAGACAATAAAAAGGATAGCCGTAGCAAAGTGCGGCAGCCGGATTGATATAGAGGTTGAAGCAGACGGTTATCTTTATAATATGGTAAGGAATATTGCCGGGACGCTTATTGATGTGGGCAGGGGCAGGCTTCCGGCAGGCAGCCTGAAGAAGATACTGGCGCAACGCAACAGGGTTAAGGCCGGCCCTACGGCTCCGGCAAAAGGCCTGTGCCTGCTTAAGGTCAAATATTGAGTTGTGCCTTATCTAAAAATAATATTTGACTAAACAGGAAAATATGTTATACTTTTATTTCTATGAAAAAGACCTACTTAGTAAAGAATTCCGATATTAAAAGAACCTGGTATATTATTGACGCCAAAAATAAGATCCTGGGCAGGATTGCCAGCAAGGCTGCGGCGATCTTAAGAGGTAAGCATAAGGCGGTTTTTACGCCGTCACGGGATACCGGAGATGGAGTCGTGATTATTAACGCCTCCATGGTTAAAGTGACCGGCAGGAAGCTGAAGCAGAAGGTATACCGGCGTTATTCAGGATATCCCGGCGGTTTGAGGGAAGTTACCCTGGAAAACATGCTGGCAAAGCGGCCGACAACCGTGATCAAGCTTGCCGTAAGGCGTATGCTTCCCGGAGGGCCGTTAGGCAGGGATACGATCAAGAAATTAAAGGTTTATGCCGATGATAAACATCCGCATAAAGCGCAGAACCCGGTTTTATTGGAGATATAATTAAAATGAGCGACAAAGTAAAATTTTCATGTGTTGGAAGGCGTAAAGAAGCGGTTGCGAGAGTTATGCTTTCGCCCGGGGCGGGAAATATCATGGTTAACGGACTTACGTCGGACAAATACTTTATCAGAGAAACTGATCGGATCATTGTCAGGCAGCCGCTGGTAGCGACCAACAGCGTATCCAAATACGATGTAGTTGCCAACATCAGGGGCGGCGGGCTTACCGGACAGGCAGGCGCGCTGCGTCATGGCATTTCCCGCGCGTTGATCTCGGTTGACCCGGAGTTAAAGGAAATCCTGCGTAAGCAGGGTTTTCTTACCCGCGACCCGCGTATGAAAGAGCGCAAGAAGTACGGCCAGAAGGGGGCACGCAAACGGTTCCAGTGGACCAAGAGGTAAACTAGATTAAATCTTAACATAGAGCACAAAGAAATCCCGCTTCCAGCCGAAGCGGGATTTTTCTTTTATAAGCGCTATGATTTTGCGTCTGCCTTGTCTTGCTTTTCGCAGGGACGCTCGCCCCGCCCAGCGTGCGGGGCTTCGCTCGGAAGTCGGCTTTCGCTCTCCCCGCCGTTGTTGGAGACAAACGGCGAGGATCCATGCCCGCTCAAGCCTCCTACGCCCTGCTCAAAGCAAAACAAGTCAGCCGCAAAATCATTAAGCAATAAATCGGCGTCGGGCGGCCGACGAGAAAATACTTGCTTGATAATAAATTTTATGATAGTCTAAATAAGCTTTACCGTCTCAACAATACGGGGGAATAAAATGGTAATAAATGCGGGAATTATCGGCGCGACCGGGCATACCGGCGAAGAGTTGATTGATATTTTATTAAAGCATCCCAATGTGCGCATTGCCGGGCTTTACAATACCAGTGATGAGCCGCAGATAATCTCGGAAGTTTTTTCCAGGTTCAAGGGCCGCATCGACGCCGTATGCAGGAAAGCCGACGTTAAAGAGATCGCCGGAAAATGCGACGTAGTATTTTTAGCGCTGCCGCATACGGTCTCCATGTCTTTTGCGCCGAAGCTGCTTGCCGCGGGCAAGCGGGTCATTGACCTTAGCGCCGATTACCGGCTTACCAGCCCCGTAGTATATGAAAAGTTTTATAAGGTTGCGCATAAGGATAAAGCGCATTTGAAAGAGGCGGTATACGGCCTGCCCGAGCTGCACCGGGAAAAGATAAAAAAAGCGCAATTAGTTGCTAATCCCGGATGCTATCCGACGGCGGCGATATTGGCGCTTGCCCCGGCAGTTGCCTTAAACCTGATTGATTTGGGCACAATAATCATTGATGCAAAATCCGGGGTCAGCGGAGCCGGTAAGAAACTGGTCAAAGACCTTTTGTTTTTAGAAGCCAATGAAGATTTTAAGGCATATAAAGTAAATGTTCATCAGCATATGCCGGAGATCGAGCAGGGGCTGGAGAAGCTTGCGGCTAAAAAGATAAGCGTTACATTTGTGCCGCACCTGCTGCCGATTAACCGGGGGATATTAGAAACGATATACGCCAAAAAATCGCAGAAGGCAGGCCAAAAAGCACAGAGCCTGATCGAACTGTATAAAAAGTTCTATAAGGATGAGCCGTTCGTGCGGGTCAAGAAAGAAGGGGAATTCCCGCGGATAAAAGATGTAGCGGGGACAAATTTTTGCGATATCGGTATAAAAGAAGAAGGCGAGAAAATAATCATTATTTCTGCAATAGATAACCTGCTTAAGGGAGCCGGCGGACAGGCAGTGCAGAATATGAACATCATGTATAACTTTCCGGAGAAGGCGGGTTTGCAATGAAATTTTATAATAAAGCGGTCTTGCCGCAGGGTTTTCAGGCTAATGGCGTTGCTTGCGGGGTAAAAAAAAGCGGCAAGCTGGACCTTGCCCTGATCTATTCAGGGCTGCCGGCTTTGGCTGCAATAATGTCCACTACTAACGATATTCCCGCAGCGCCGATTATCGTAAACGCCGCGCATCTAAAAAGAGCGAAAAAATTTCATGCGATCATCGCCAACAGCGGCAATGCCAATGCGTTTTGCGGCAAAGCAGGCGTTACGGCGGCCCAGCGGATGGCTGAAGCAGCTGCCGGAGCGTTAAGCATTCAAAAGGAAAGCGTGCTTGTTGCTTCTACGGGCATTATCGGAAAGCAGCTGCCGGTTGAAAAGGTTGAAACTGCCGCGCATGAGTTGGCAGCAGGCTTGGCAAAAAACGGCATAACGAAAGCGGCAAAGGCGATCATGACTACCGATAAATTTCTCAAAGCGGCCACGGTGAAATTCAATATCGCTGCAAAACCAATCACGGTTTGCGCCGTGGCAAAGGGCGCGGGCATGATCTCGCCTGATATGGCTACGATGTTAGTTTTCATACTTACGGACGCGGTTATTTCTCCGGGTGTTCTTTCGGCCGCGCTAAGGACAGCCGTAAAAAATACTTTTAACTCTATAACCGTTGACGGATGTATGAGCACAAATGATACTGTTATTTGCCTGGCAAATCAGGCAGCCGCTAACCGGCAGGTTAAGTCCGGTAAAGGCCTGGGATTATTTTTAGCGGCGCTGGAAATGGTCTGCCTTGACCTGGCAAAAAAGATCGTCCGCGACGGCGAAGGCGCAAGTAAACTTATCCATATCCGGGTGTGCGGGGCAAAACAATCGGCGCAAGCCAGGAAGATCGCCTTAAGCATTGCCAACTCTAATTTATTTAAGACGGCAATGTTCGCTTCCAGCCCGAATGTCAGGGGCAGGATCGTTGCTGCTGCCGGGGCCGGACAAACAGGAATAAAAGAAAACGAACTAAAGATCAGCTTTAGCCCTTTGCATAAAAAGGCAGTTGAGATCAAGGTTTCGGTAGGCAGGGGCAAGGCCTGCGCAGAGGTTTATACTTCGGACCTTACGCATAAATACATTAAGATAAACGCGGAATATAACTAACAGGCAGAAAGGGAAAAATGGAAGCAGCGATCAAAAAGGCAGATGTTTTAATTGAGGCGCTGCCTTATATAAAGAAGTTCCATAAAAAAATAATCGTGATCAAGTATGGCGGCAGCATCCTTGGCGATGACAAGATCAGGAAAGGCGTGCTAGAGGACATTGTTTTTCTTAATTTTATGGGTTTAAGGCCGGTGCTGGTGCACGGCGGAGGCCCGAACATCAGCGACCGCATGCGCACTTCCGGCAAGAAAACGGAATTTGTGGACGGCATGCGCGTGACTGACGCGGATACGCTGGCAATGGTAGAAGAGGAGCTGCAGAAATTAAACAGCCTTATCGTCAATGAAATATCCGAAATGGGCGCTTCTGCCATGGGGTTAAACGGCAAGAACGATCACCTGATACAGACGGAAAAGAAAAAAGCGAAGATTGACTTAGGCTTGGTCGGCCATATCATCGGGATCAATACCGAGCCGGTCATGGCGGCGATCAGGCAAGACCAGATCCCGGTGCTTCTGCCGATGGGAAAGGGCGCGGATAAAAAAACTTATAATGTAAATGCCGACGAAGCAGCGGCGAGCATTGCCGCTGCTTTAAAGGCGGAAAAAATGGTCCTTTTGACGAACGTAAAAGGCATTATGCGCAATGCCGAAGACCCGAACTCTTTTATCTCCGCGCTTACCATTAGTGACGCGCAGGCGCTTACGCAGGACAAGGTAATACAGCAGGGGATGATCCCCAAGGTTGCTGCCTGTGTTGAAGCTTTAAAAAACGGGGTCAAAAAAACGCACGTCATTGACGCGCGCATTTCCCACGGCCTGCTTTTGGAAATATTTACCGATAAGGGCGTGGGCACGGAAATCACCAAATAGAATGAAAATAGAAGAAATTTTTGACGCTTATAAAAATTACATAATGCCGACTTATACGAAATACCCTTTGGTTTTCGTGAAAGGCAAAGGCAGCCGGCTCTGGGATGTTCACGGCAAGGAATATCTTGATTTCTTCCCGGGCTGGGGCGTATGCAATCTCGGGCATTGCCATCCTAAGGTTACGCAGGCGATGCGGGACCAGGCAGGCAAGCTGATATTCATCCCCAATAATTATTATCACATTAATCAGGCAGCCTTGGCAAAAGAGCTGGTTTACCGGTCATTTCCGGCAAAAGTATTTTTTTGTAATTCCGGGGCAGAGGCGAATGAAGCGGCAATAAAGTTCTCGAGGAGATTTGGCAAGGGAAGGTTTGAAATAATCACTTTCGAGAACTCATTTCACGGCCGCACTTTGGCCGCGCTTGCTGCTACAGGCCAAAATAAATATCAGGCAGGATTTGACCCGATGCCTGAAGGTTTTAAAACCGTAAAGTTCAATGACCTGGCTGCGGTAAAGGCCGGCCTTACCGCTAAAACAGTCGGCATTATGCTTGAGCTGATCCAGGGCGAGGGCGGGGTTAATGTCGCGCAAAAAGATTTTGTCACCGGCTTACGGAAGCTTTGCGATGAAAATAATCTTTTGCTTATTTTTGATGAAGTGCAGACCGGCATCGGCAGGACGGCAAAGATGTTTTGCTATCAACATTACGGCGTAACTCCGGATATTATGACCCTTGCCAAAGGGTTGGGCGGCGGGCTGCCTATAGGCGCAATGCTGGTTAAAAAAGAGATCGCTGATACCCTTGGCCCGGGCATGCATGCTTCAACTTTTGGCGGCGGCCCGGTAGTAAGCAAGGCGGCGTTGGCAGTGCTGAAAGCCGTGCAAAAAGAGAAGCTGCTGGCAAAAGCCCAAAGGGCCAGTGAATACCTTTTTTTAAAATTAAATGAATTGAAAGCCAAATTCTCGGCGATCAGGGAGATCCGGGGCATAGGCTTAATGGCCGGCCTGGAACTTGGCGTTGAAGGCAAGCCGGTGGTTGATAAATGTATTGAAAAAGGCGTCCTGATCAATTGCACTCACGGCAATGTGATCAGGCTGATGCCTGCTTTGACCGTTACGAAAAAAGAGGTTGATAAGGCTATAGCGGTTTTAGCGCAGGCACTGGAAGGGATTTAAAATGCAGAGTGACCTGATTTCTGTCAATGATTTGAATAGCCGGGACATCGGGGAAATCTTTAAGCTGACGGATAAATTAAAAAAAGATAAAGCCGGTTTTGCTTCGGTATTAAAAGGCAAAACCCTGGCGCTTATTTTTCAAAAACCGTCAAACCGCACGCGGGTTTCTTTTGAAGTGGGGATGTTCCAATTGGGAGGCTATTCCATATACCTGCGGCCGGATGAAATAAACTTAGGCGTGCGGGAATCAATAAAAGACGTTGCTATGACGCTGTCGCGGTATATTGACGGCATCGTGATCAGGACGTTTGAGCATAAAAATGTCATAGAGCTGGCAAAATATTCGGATAAACCGGTGATCAACGGCTTATCGGATTTTTCGCATCCCTGCCAGGCCCTGGCAGATATTTATACGATCAAAGAGAAGCTTAAAAATATGAGGGGAGCAACCCTGGCTTATGTTGGCGACGGCAATAACGTATGCAATTCACTGCTTTTTGCCTGCGCTAAGGTAGGTATGAATATAAAGGTGGCCAGCCCAAAAGGCTTTGAGCCTGATCCGGCTGTTTTAAAAGAGGCGTTGGTTATCGCAGGCCCGTCCGGCTGTAAGATAAAAGTTTCCGATTCTCCCGAGGAAGCTGCGCAGGCAGCGGATGTGATCTACACCGATGTCTGGACCAGCATGGGCCAGGAGAAAGAAGCAAAAGAACGCAGGGAAATATTTCAGGCGTTCCAGGTGAATAAAAAACTTGTCAGCCTGGCGAAAAAGAACGTTTTGATCATGCATTGCCTGCCGGCGCACCGGGGCGAGGAAATAACCGATGAAGTGATTGATAGCGCTAATTCGGTTGTCTTTGATCAGGCGGAAAACCGGATGCACGTGCAGAAGGCAATATTGATAAAATTGATCGCAGGGAGATGAGCAGATGAAAAAAGCCTTTACGGTGTTTGAGATCCTGATTACTATGGTGATTATCAGCGTCCTCGGCACCCTTGCGGTTCCGGCTTTCATGAGGTCAATGGAGATGACCTATGATAATAATGCTAAGGCAGACCTGAAGTTGCTTTCCAGCGCGGAAAAAACTTATTATATTGATATGAATAGCTATTATGTATCACCATACAATGACAGCCAGCCGCAGGAGCTCATTCTTGACTTGAATAATGTGCTTGGCCTGGGTTTGCCCGCGGGAGCCAATAGAAAATGGAATTATGAAACGGATACCAGCGGCTGTGTCTGGGCAACCCGCTATGGCGGAGACAGCAGAACTTGGCATATGGCTATTGGTGATGCTGACGTCTCTAGCGGGGCATGTTCTTAAAATATTATGGAGAAATGAAATAAAATGAAAAAAATCGTACTTGCATATTCCGGAGGGTTAGATACTTCTTGTATTGTCCGATGGCTAAAGGAGCGGGGCTACGATGTGATTTGTTTTGTCGCTGACCTTGGCCAGGGATTAGGCAGGGGCGAAGACTTGGCAAAAATAGAAGGCCGGGCTTTGGCAGCCGGCGCATCCAAGGTATATATTAAGGATCTGCAGGAAGAATTTGTGCAGGATTTTGTACTTCCGGCGCTGAAAGCAAACGCGGTATACGAAGGTAAATACCTGTTAGCCACAGCTCTGGGCAGGCCGCTGATCGCCAAATACCTTGTGGATATCGCCCACAAGGAAAAAGCGCAGGCAGTCGGCCATGGCTGCACCGGAAAAGGCAATGACCAGGTAAGGTTTGAGGTAACTATCGGTATACTTGACCCGAAGCTTGAGATCGTCGCTCCGGTAAGAGAATGGGAATTCAAATCGCGGGAAGAAGAGATTGAATACGCGAAAATGCATAATATCCCGATTGATGTGACCAAGAAAAAACCCTACAGTATTGACCGGAATATCTGGGGCATCAGTATTGAGGCAGGAGTATTAGAAAATTTAGAGCAGGAACCGCCCGAGGACGCGTATATGATCACTAAGGGCCAGAGTCATACCGCGTCTTATCCAAAATACATAGAAATTTATTTTGAAAAAGGCGTGCCGAAAAAAATAGACGGCAAGGTTTATAAATTAAAAACCCTGATCAGCCATTTGAATGAGATCGGCGGGCTTTATGGTGTGGGCAGGGCAGATATGGTGGAGAACCGGCTGGTAGGGATCAAATCGCGGGAGATCTATGAGGCGCCGGCAGCAACTATCCTGCATATTGCGCATAAGGAATTGGAGAGCCTGGTATTGGATAGGGAAGTGGCGCATTTTAAAGAGATTATTTCGTTGAAATACTCGGAGCTGGTTTATTATGGATTGTGGTATTCGTCTTTAAAGGAAGCTTTGGACGGCTTTGTGCGCGCAACGCAAAAACACGTTACCGGAAGCATCAAATTAAAATTAGCAAAAGGCACTTGCGTTGCCGTAGGCAGAAAGTCAACGCACAGCCTTTATAAAAAAGAGCTTAGCACCTACGGCGCAGAGGACAAATTCAACCAGAAGCTGGCAGAAGGCTTTATCCGGCTCTGGGGAATGCCGTATCAGAGATAGGCAGGGCGCGGGTCCTGCCTGTCGATTCACCCCGAATCGACAGGCACCCGCGCTTAACGGATCTATCTAGATATTTGTTATTAGAGTAAGGAGAAGAAATGGCGAAGAAATTATGGGGCGGGAGATTCGGCAAAAAAACCGATCCGTTGGTTGAAGAATTCACCAAGTCTATACAGTACGACTATAAGCTTGCCAAGGCTGATATAGCCGGCTCGCTTTTCCATATTCAGGTATTGAAGAAGTGCACTTATCTTTCTGCCGGAGAGTTTAACAAGTTGCATAAGGCATTGAAGGATATTTCTCATAGCCTGGATAAAAATACCTTTAAGTTCGACAAGAACAGCGAAGATATACATACGAACATCCAGAGCATATTAGCGCAAAAAGTAGGGGCATTGGCGTTAAAGTTGCATACTGCAAGATCAAGGAATGACCAGGTAGCGTTTGCTACTAAGGTTTATTGTAAGCTGGCTATTTCCGGAACGCTGGGCTTGGCCGAAGAATTAACAGAAGCACTGGGGTCTTTAGGAGCAAAAAACGGGCAGGTCATAATACCAGGTTTTACGCATATGCAGCATGCCCAGCCGGTTTATCTTAAAGATTACTTAGGTGCTTATATCGAGATGCTTGATAGAGACCAGGATCGGCTGGAATACATCTCCAAAAACATAAAATTAACTTTAGGATCCGGGGCCTTGGCCGGAACGCCGGTAAGAGCCGAGATGTATGAATTTAAAGCCGGCGTGGAAGCACCGGATAATTCCCTTGATTCGGTCAGCGACCGGGACTTTGTAATCGAGATCATCAGCGCGTTATCGATCTTGGCAATGCACTTATCGCGGATGGCAGAAGACCTGATTATATGGTCTACGAAAGAATTTGATTTTATAGAGATCGACGAAGCGTTCTGCACCGGTAGTTCGTTAATGCCGCAAAAGAAAAATGCAGATGTTCTGGAATTAGTGCGGGGTTACGCCGGAAGGTTATACGGAAACCTGGTCAGCGTCTTAACGATGATGAAGGGCCTGCCGCTAACTTATAACCGGGATATGCAGCTGGATAAGGAGCCGCTGTTTAATTCCTTTGAAATCGTCAGCAGCGAATTGAAAGTTCTAGCCGGCCTGATCAAAACCCTTAAGTTTAATAAGGCCAAAATCGCCGAGCATTTAAAAGACGAAGGCTTATACGCAACCGATATTGTCTATTATCTGGTTAATAAGAAGATAGCTTTCAAAGAAGCACATACGATTGTTGGAAAATTAGTGAAATATTCTCTTGATAACGGAATAGAGATTAAGGATATGCCGGAACCTCTCTTGAAGAAGTTTTCCGTTAAGTTCGTTAAAAAAGAAATAGTTAAGCTTTTTGATCCAATAGTTTCAGTAAAGTCTAAAAAATCTATCAAAAGAGGGTAGATCATGCATGATTTTAAATACAAAAATAATCATTTATACTGCGAACAGGTAGAAGTTGAGGATCTGGCGCGTAAATACGGCACGCCGCTTTATGTCTATAGCTACCACACGCTAATCGACCACTACATGAAACTGCGTAGCGCCTTTGCGCAGGTCTTTCCCTTGATCTGCTATTCGGTAAAAGCGAATTCAAACCTGGCGATCCTTAAAGCCTTGGTAGAAAAAGGCGCTGGCCTTGATATTGTTTCCGGCGGCGAGCTTTTCCGCGCGCTCAAAGCAGGCTGCCCGCCGCAAAAGATCGTCTATGCCTCGGTCGGCAAAACCGACAAAGAGATCGCAGAGGCGATCAAAGCCGGGATATTATTCTTTAACGTTGAGTCTTTGCCGGAGCTTGAGAACATTAACCGCATTGCCAAAAAACTAAACAAAGTCACCAACGTTGCTATACGCATAAACCCGGACGTTGAGCCGAAAACCCATAAATTCATTACCACGGGAAAGATCACCAATAAATTCGGTATAGACTTAAAAACCGCCTATAATATTTTGATCTACCACAGTAATTTTTCCAACATTAATATCTGCGGCCTGCATATCCATATCGGCTCGCAGATCACCGAGGGCAGCTCATTTGTCGCGGCAATAAAAAAAGTCATCGGCTTCATCAATGAGCTAAAAAAAGAGGGCATTAATATCCGCTATTTGAATATCGGCGGTGGGCTGGGCATTATTTATGATAATGAATCACCGCAGACTGCGTTTGCCTACGCGAAAAAAGTACTGCCGCTCTTTAAAAAAACCGGGCTCAAAGTAATCATGGAGCCGGGCAGGTTTATCGTCGGCAATGCCGGCATACTCCTGACAAAGGTCCTTTATGTCAAAAAAACGCCCAAAAAAAGATTTGTTATTGTTGACGCTGGGATGAACGACCTGATCCGGCCGTCGCTGTACGGAGCGTACCATAAAATCATTCCACTTAAGGTGTCAGGTGTCAGGTGTCAGGTGTCAGGCAAGGTGGATATTGTCGGCCCGATCTGCGAAAGCGGCGATTTTTTTGCCAAAGAGCGGATGATGCCGGAAATAAAAGAGGGCGATTACCTGGCAGTGATGAGCGCAGGGGCATACGGCTTTAGCATGTCTTCCAATTATAACTCGCGCAGGAGAGCCGAAGAAGTGATGGTTTCTTCCTCAAGAGTGGTAGTGATAAGGAAAAGGGAGAACTACGAGGACCTGGTGCATAACGAAGCGATCCCTATCTTTCCGTTGGGGTAATGAACTTATGAAAAGCATCAAATTTACAAAAATGGTCGCGGCAGGAAACGATTTTGTGGTTGTCGCGGCAGCAAAACAAAAGCCTAAGAACTTAAGCGCTTTTGCGAAAAATATCTGCGACAGGAAATTTGGCGCAGGCGCTGACGGCCTGCTGTGGCTGGAAAGTTCGCGCAAGGCAGACGTGCGCATGCGCATATTCAATGCCGACGGTTCTGAAGCGGAAATGTGCGGTAACGGGGCAAGGTGCGCGGCGCTTTTTAGGTGCCAGGTGCCAGGTGCCAGGTGTCAGGGAAAAATTCGCCTTGAGACCAAGGCAGGAATAATTGACGCGCGGATCAAGGGCGATAATGTAAAAATAAAGCTTACTGACCCCAAGGGCATGAGGCTGGATGTTCCGCTTAATGCCGGGGGCAGGCAGATAAAAGTAAATTTCGTCAATACCGGAGTGCCGCATGCCGTAGTATTTGTCGAGGGCCTGATGAGTATGGATATCCTGCCTTTAGGCAGGCAGCTGCGCTATCACCGGGAATTCTTGCCGGCCGGCACTAATGTTGATTTTGTTGAGGTCATAGGAAAAGGGGCGATAAAAGTGCGCACCTATGAGCGCGGAGTGGAGGATGAAACTCTTGCCTGCGGCACGGGTTCAGTTGCTGCCGCGTTGATCTTTGCCGTAAAATCCGGGGCAAGCAATAAGGTTATTGTCAGCACTAAAAGCGGAGAATCCTTAAAGGTTTATTTTGAAAATAATGAATGCGGTTTTGCGGATGTCTGGCTGGAAGGTAAAAGCAGAAAAGTCTATGGAGGGGAATACTATGTTTAGCGGTTCGATTGTTGCCATTGTCACGCCTTTTAGCAAGGGTAAAGTTGATGAAAAAAAACTGCGGGAATTGATCGAATTCCAGATTAAGAACGGCACTTCCGGGATCGTGCCCTGCGGCACTACCGGGGAATCGGCAACGCTTTCCGTTGAAGAACATGAAAGGGTCATTGAGATCACCATTGAACAGGTGAATAAAAGAGTGGCGGTGATCGCCGGCACAGGGTCTAATTCCACGCAAGAAGCAGCCGTACTTACGAAACATGCCGCTAAAGCCGGGGCAACTGCTTCGCTGCAGGTTTCTCCTTATTACAACCGGCCTACGCAAAAAGGGCTTTATGAGCATTTTAAAGCCGTGGCCGAAGCTGTTGATATCCCGATCATACTTTATAATATTGCTTCCCGCACAGGGGTAAACATTGAACCGGATACCATCGCAAAGCTCGCGCGGGACTGTAAAAATATCGTAGCAGTCAAAGAGGCGTCAGGTAATTTAGAACAGATGTCCCGGATCAAAATGTTATGCGGCGATAAATTTGATTTGTTGTCCGGAGACGACGGCCTGACCTTGCCGGTACTGGCGATCGGCGGCACAGGTGTTATATCCGTCGTAGCCAATATCGTGCCGAAGGATGTTGCCAGCCTCGTGGCGGAATTTCTTAAAGGCAATATCCGTAAAGCGCAGGAAATACATTACCGGCTTCTGCCTTTGACCAGGGCCATTTTTATTGAAACCAATCCCATACCCGTAAAAACGGCAATGGGGATCCTAGGGATGTGCGAGCCGGGTTTAAGGCTGCCGATGTCGGAGATGCTTCCGGAGAACGTGGAAAAACTAAAAACAGCGCTGAAAAACTACGGATTGGGAGGAAACAAATAATGATTAAACTTGGCATTACCGGCGTATGCGGCAGGATGGGCAGGCGCATATTTGAGCTCGCCTCTTTAGATAAAGACTTTGAGGTTCAGCTGGCATTGGAGAAGAAGGGAACTCCGATGATCGGCAGGGACCTTGGCAAGCTTAAGGTCTCTTCCAACAGCGACGGGATGTTCCTGATCGACGTATTAGTTGATTTTACTATTCCGGAAGCAGCCGAAACTAATTTGGATTACGCGGCAAAATATAAAAAAGCCCTGGTATTGGGGACTACCGGATTAAGCGATACCCAGCTGAAAAAAGTAGAGGAAGTTTCCAACGTTATCCCCGTTGTTTTTTCCCCGAATATGGCAGTAGGGGTAAATGTTTTGTTTTCGGTGCTGCCGGAGATCGCTAAAAGGCTCGGGCCCGAATACAGCGTGGAAATAATTGAGGCGCACCATAAAGCGAAAAAAGACGCGCCTTCGGGAACGGCAAAGAAATTCGCCCAGATCCTCGCGGAGGCGACGAAAAAAGAGGTCCCTACGCATGCCGTAAGGCTGGGGGATATTGTGGGTGACCATACGATCATTTTCTGCGGCAATTCCGAGCGCATTGAAATAAAACATCAAGCGCATACACGCGATTTGTTCGCGTTGGGAGCCTTAAAAGCGGCAAAGTGGATCTTCGGAAAGCCGGCGGGGCTGTATTCAATGCAGGATGTGTTGTTGAAATAATAAGGAGGCTACCGGGCATGGAATTTAAGATCGCGCAGCGTCTGACGAAATTACCGCCTTATCTCTTCCTTGAGATCGATAAATCAAAAAGAGCTGCCAGGGCCGAAGGCCGGGATATCATTGACCTTGGGATAGGCGACCCTGACCTGCCAACCCCGGCAAATATCATTGAAAAGCTCTATCGGGCAGCGCTTGATCCGGCCACCCATAAATACGCCCTTGACCAGGGCATGCCGGCATTGCGCCAGGCAATATCAACTTGGTATAAAGGCCGTTTCGGCGTAGGCCTTAATCCGGAAAATGAGGTTTTACCTCTCATCGGTTCAAAAGAAGGGATCGCGCATTTTCCCCTGGCGTTCATAAACCCGGGAGATTATTCGCTGGTGCCGGATCCGTGTTATCCTCCTTATAAAGGCGGCACGATCTTTGCCGGAGGCAAGCCGTATCTTATGCCGCTTTTGGAAACAAACGCGTTTTTACCCGACCTTAAAAAGATCCCGCTTAGCATCCGCAAAAAAGCAAAATTGATCTACATTAACTATCCGAATAATCCTACCGGTAGCACAGCGGAAAAAAGTTTTTACCGCGAGGTAGTCGCGTTCGCCCGTAAAAATAGATTGATCGTCATCTCCGATCTTGCTTATTCGGAGATGAGCTATGATGGATACCGGCCGTCAAGTTTTTTGGAAACCGAAGGCGCGATGGACGTCGGGATAGAATTTCATTCGTTGTCCAAGACATATAATATGACCGGCTGGCGTATTGGCTGGGCCTGCGGCAACGCAAAACTGGTCTCCGCGCTGGCAAAAGTAAAATCTAACATAGACTCCGGCATATTTTCCGCGATCCAGCTGGCAGGCGTTGAAGCGCTTACCGGGCCGCAGGAGCATATCAGGAATATGTGCCGCATTTATCAGGAAAGGCGCGACGCGCTGGTCAGCGGGCTCAATTCACTCGGTTGGAATGTCTTGCCGCCGAAGGCAACGTTCTATGCATGGATAAAAGTACCCCGCAAGGCCGATTCAATAAAATTCAGCCGCCTGCTTTTGGATAAGGCGGATATAATTGCCACGCCGGGAGTGGGGTTTGGCGAAAGCGGAGAAGGCTATATACGCATGGCTTTGACCGTATCCCGCGAAAGAATAAACGAAGCGATCAATAGGCTAAAAAAAATATCCTGATGGAAATCTGTTACTTAGGCCTGGGTTCCAACCTTGGCAAGAGGCGTCAAAACATAATGACGGCGATAAAAAAGATCAGGTCATTGAAGAGTACGAAGATCATCAAAGTTTCCCGCTTTTTTGAAACCGAAGCTATCGGCGGCCCTGTTGGCCAGGGTAAATTCCTGAACGCCGCGGCTAAGGTTACAACCGCTTTGCCCCCCTTAAAATTCCTTAAAGAGCTGAAAAAAATAGAGTCCGGGCTTGGGCGCACCAGGACTGTGCGTAACGGCCCGCGGCCAATAGACTTGGATATTTTGTTCTATGGCAGGCGCGTGATAAATACTAAACTGCTTACGGTCCCGCACCCAAGAATGTTTTCCCGGGATTTTGTTTTGAAGCCATTATCGGAAATATTATGAAAATCATCCGTGATCCACGCCAGATGCAGCAAACGTTAAGGGCTGCGCGTTCAGCTAAAAAAACCGTAGGCTTTGTTCCGACAATGGGCGCCTTGCATAAAGGCCACTTAAGCCTTATCCGGCGCTGCGCGAAAGATAATGACATCAGCGTGGTGAGCATCTTTATAAATCCCAGCCAATTCGGCCCGAAGGAAGACCTTAAGAAATATCCCCGGCCGATAAAAAATGATATCGCGCTTTGCAGGAAAGAAGGCGTTGATTTTATTTTTTATCCTTCTGCCCGGGCAATGTATCCGGAGGGTTTTAAGACCCATGTTTGCGTGGAGGAATTAAGCTCTTTATTGTGCGGTGATTCCCGTCCGGGGCATTTTCGCGGGGTTACTACGGTGGTTGCCAAATTATTCAACATTATTAACCCTGACCAGGTGTATTTCGGGCAAAAAGACGCGCAGCAGGCAGCAATCATCAAGCGTATGGCCGCAGACCTGAATTTTTCCGTTAAGATCACGGTAATGCCCATAGTGCGTGAGGCAAGCGGCCTGGCTTTAAGTTCAAGAAATACTTATTTAGATGCGCGGCAAAAACAGGATGCCCTGGTTCTATCCGCGTCGTTAAAGCTGGCTAAAAAAATGGCTGATTCCGGGATAAAGGATACGGGTAAGATCCTTTCGGCAATGCGCAGGTTGATAAAAGGCAAGAGAACCATCCGGATGGATTACGCGACAGCGGTTGATCCGGTGAATTTAAAGCATGTAAAACGTATCACGGGAGAATGCCTGATCGCACTGGCAGCATGGATCGGGAAAACAAGGTTGATAGATAATATTCTCATATGCCCAAAAAATTAAACATCGGGATTATTGGTTGCGGGGCTATCGGTACTTCGCTGGCAAAAGCAGTGCGCCGGGATTTTCAGGGGCAAGCCGTACTCACCGGGCTTTGCGACCTGGATGCCGCAAAATCCCGGAAACTATCGCAAACTGTTTCCGGGGGCGGAAAACTCGCGGTCCCCACACTGGAAAGATTGATCCGCCGTTCGGACTTGGTGATTGAGGCAGCCTCCAGCCTTTGTTCCTGGGATATCGCGCAAAAGGTTTTATCCCGCGGCAGGCAGGTGATAATCATGAGCGCAGGAGGAGTTGCCAGCCGCTTAAAAGAACTGGATGCCATGGCAAGAAAAAATAATTCCCGGGTGTACATACCCAGCGGAGCGATCGCCGGCGTTGACGCTTTAAAAGCGGCCAGTACGGCACGGGTGATGAAAGTTACCCTTACTACGCGCAAAGGGCCGCAGTCATTTTCCGGAGTAGAGAGCGTAAGGCGGATGGGGATTGACCTGGGCGCGATAAAAAAAGATACGGTTTTGTTTTCCGGGCCGGCAGAAAAAGCAGTGAAGCTTTTTCCCCAGAATATCAATGTTGCCGCGGTACTTAGCCTGGCGGGGATCGGGGCGAAAAAAACCATGGTCAAGGTCGTTGCCTCGCCTGCCGCAAAGAAAAATATCCACGAGATTGAGATCATTTCGCAGGCAGGCAGGATCGTTACGCGCACGGAAAATATCCCGCATCCGGCTAATCCCAAGACAAGTTTTCTGGCAGTACTTTCGGCGATTGCGCTTTTAAAACAGATTTTGGCGCCTGTAAGGATAGGCACCTAGTTTAACAATTATCAAACGAGAGGAGGTGAATTCAAACCATGGCAGAAAAAGTGATGAAAGTCGGAATAAAGAGAGTGAAGGGATGCCTCTATTATCTTGACAAAAAGGGCGACGTTTCCTGCGCTAAGATGGCAAGGGGCGGGAAAAAAGGCGGTAGCCCGAAGAAAGTCGCGAAATGCGGGATCAAGAGAAAAGAGGGATACCTTTATTTCATCGACAAACAGGGTGATGTTTCCTGCGCAAAGATGAAAAGAGGCGGTAAAAAAGCAAAGAAAAAAAGATAAGAGTTAACAAAGAGAAAGCCCCTGTAATCTTTCAACGTTTTACAGGGGCTTTCTTTTCAAAAAACAGGCGCTTAACGATGAGAAATCATTTTATATTCTGGCTTTGCGTTGCCTGTCTGTTGGTTTTTGCCGGCGGCATGAATAACGGTTTTGTTTTTGACGATAAGGCCCTGATCGTGCATAACCCGTTCATCAAGTCGCTGAAATTGCTGCCTGAAGTATTTAACCGGGGTATCTATGACCACTGGATAACGGCAGCGCCGTTTAACCGGATGTACAGGCCGCTGCAGACGCTTAGTTATTGGCTTGATTACCGGTTGTGGGGGCTTGACCCATTCGGTTTCCGGCTTACCAATATTCTGCTGCACTTACTGAATACCATCCTTGTTTATTGCCTGTTGTCCGCGATTTTTAAGGCCCACAAGGCATTGCCGTTTACGGCGATTTTGTTTCTTGTCCACCCGTTAAACGCCGCGACCGCTGTTTATATTTCTGCGAGGGCAGACCTGTTAAGCTGCCTATTTATGCTTCTAAGTATGCTTTTCTTCCTGAAATATCTCCGCGAAAAGCCCGTTTTTTATATATTCAGCCTGCTGGCTGGCGCGGCTGCGCTATTATGCCGGGAAAATGCCCTGATTATGTTTCTATACATTGCCTTGATCCTGTTCGTGGAAAAAAGGAGGCTGCGGGATTACCGCCTGGTTATTCCATTTATTTTACTGGGCATCTTTTATTTTATCATCAGGTTTTTGATCTTCGGGCCAAGCGGGCTATTGTCCCACCCTGAATTATTGACGCTGCCCATGCGGCTGGCCAATTTTTCCAATATCCTGCTGCGTTATTTGCTGCTTCTATTCATGCCGCTTGATCTGCGCATGCTGCGCTCTACCGCGTTCATCACAAACCCTGTTTCATCCGCTGCCTGGTTGGGATGGTCGGGAATTTTTGTTTTTGTTTTCCTCGCCCTTAAATTCAGGGATAGTAAGACAGCGGTTTTCTCCGCATTCTGGTTTATTATCGGATGCTTTCCGGTTTTCTTCCTGTTGGACGGTTTCCCCGCATTTAAGGCGGCGATGATGGCGGAAAACTGGGTTTACATTTCTTCTGCCGGTTTTTTTATGATGTTTTGCGTTATATTGCAGAAGCTTAAAAAAATAAATTCATTGATACTTACCGCGTTCATTATTTTCTATAGCTCGCTAAGCCTTGCCAACAACGTATATTTACGTAATAACCTGCTGGTGCATAAGCGGATATTGGAATACGGCCAAGAGCCTAATCCGGTGCGCAAGGATTTAATTGATGATTATTTATCTTACGGCATGTATGGCGAAGCTTTCCGGGAGGCAAAAAGATTTTGCGCGTATCAACCTGCTGCGGCTCTTTCCGATGTAGTCTGGGGCAATTTTTATTTTTCCGTCGGCCGGATTAACAAGGCGCAGGAATACTATGAGGCCGCGCTTGCCAAAACCGGCGGCAGGAATTTCTTTCTGTATTATCGCTTAAGTTTGTGTTATAAAATAATGGGTAAGGTCGATGTCGCCTTTGATGCCGCCATGAAAAGTTTTCATGCCAATCCATATTTTGAGCCTAACTTAAAGAATTTAACGGACCTGACAGGTAAATGAAAAGCGAATCCATAATTATCCGCGGAGCAAAAGAACACAACCTCAAGAACATCAGTCTGGAATTGCCCCGTAACCAGCTGATCGTGATCACCGGGCTATCCGGATCGGGAAAATCCAGCCTTGCCTTTGATACGATTTATGCCGAAGGCCAGAGAAGGTTCGTGGAGAGCCTTTCCAGCTATGCCCGCCAGTTCCTTGAGCAGCTGCAAAAACCCGATGTTGAATATATTGAGGGGTTATCGCCTGCGATTTCCATCGAGCAAAGGACCGCGGGAGGGAATCCCCGTTCCACAGTCGCCACGCAGACGGAGATCTACGATTATCTGCGCTTGCTTTTTGCCCGGGTGGGGAAAATCTCCTGTTACCAGTGCGGCCAGCCGGTTGAGCGCCAGAGCAGCCAGGAAATAGTAGAGAAAATCATGGACTTGCCCCAGGGCGCGGAGATCCAGGTATTGGCCCCGGTTGTCAGCGGTAAAAAGGGCGAATATAAAGATGTTTTCAGCCGCATACTTAAGGCCGGGTTCATCCGCGTGCGCGTTGACGGGAAAACCTACGAACTGCCGCAAAAAATAAGCCTTGTAAGATATAAGGCCCATAGCATTGAAGTGGTGATAGACCGCTTGAGCGTTAAGCCGGAGGTCAAAAAACGCCTTACCGATTCGGTTGAGACCGGATTAAAAACCGGCAAAGGCATGATCATTGTATCATCCGGCGGCAAGGACCTTGTTTTTAACGAGAACTATGCCTGCGCAAAATGCGGCATCAGCTACAGCGAAGTTGAGCCGAGGATCTTTTCTTTTAATTCACCTTACGGCGCCTGCCCGGATTGCAACGGCTTAGGCACAAAATTTGAATTCGATGAGGACCTGGTAATTCCCGACCGGAGTAAATCCATCAATGGAGGCGCCATTGAAGTCTGGAAAAGAGGGGGCAAGGGCTATATCCTTTATTACCGTTGGCTGTTAAGGGAACTTGCTTCGGAGCTAAAGTTTGACCTGGATACGCCGTTTAAGAAATTAAGCAAGGGTATTCAAAAAGCCGTACTTTATGGCTGCGCGCAGATAGTCGGCAATAAGCCGTTTGAGGGCGTTATCCCGCATTTAGAGCGTTTGTTCCGGCAAACCGAAAGCGATTACCTGAAAGAAGAGATTTCGCGTTTTATGTCCAGCCTGCCTTGCCCTGCGTGTAAAGGCAGCCGGCTGCGCAAAGAAAGCCTTGCGGTTACCATTAACGGAAAAAATATCCGCGATGTCTGTTTAATGCCGATAAAAGATGCGGCGGATTTCTTTAAGGACCTGGGGCTTGCGGAAAAACAAAAGATGATCGCGGCCCAGGTTCTGAAAGAGATAAACCGCAGGCTGCGTTTTTGCATTGACGTGGGCCTGGAATACCTGACGCTGGAAAGGCGCAGTTCTACGCTTTCCGGAGGCGAAGCGCAGAGGATCAGGCTGGCCACGCAGGTTGGATCAGGCCTGGTAGGCGTATTGTATATACTGGATGAGCCAAGTATCGGGCTGCATCAGCGGGATAATACGAAATTGATCGCTACCTTAAAATCCCTGCGCGACCTCGGCAATACCTTGATCGTGGTGGAGCATGATGAAGTTACCATCCGTACGGCTGATTACATCGTTGACCTTGGGCCGGGAGCGGGAAGGCATGGAGGAGAAGTTATTTTTTCCGGGACAAAACAAGAATTATTGGAAAGCCGGGATTCGCTTACTGCCAAATACCTTAGAAGAGAGCTGGTGATTGCCGCGCCGCAAAAACGCAGGCCGCAGAATGCCGGGCGTTTCCTTGAAATAACCGGCTGCCGCGAGCATAATTTAAAAAATATAGACGTAAAATTCCCGCTGGGAAATTTTATCTGCGTTACCGGCGTATCCGGGTCAGGTAAATCCACGCTGGTCAGCGATATACTTTATCCGGCGCTGGCGCAAAAGCTGTATAAGTCAAAGGAAAAGCCGGGCAACCATGACAAGATAGCCGGGGTAGAGCAGATTGATAAAGTGATTGTCGTGGATCAGTCTCCCATCGGCAGGACCCCGCGTTCAAACCCTGCGACCTATAGCGGGGTTTTTAGCATTATCCGGGACATTTTCAGCAAGCTGCCTGAAGCGCGCATCCGCGGATACAAGCCGGGAAGATTTTCTTTTAATGTCAAAGGCGGCCGCTGCGAAGCCTGTATGGGAGACGGTATAAAAAAGATCGAGATGCATTTTCTGCCGGATGTTTATGTTAAATGCGACGTCTGCAAGGGCAGGCGTTTTAATGAAGCGACATTGGAAGTAAAATATAAGGGCAGGTCGATTGCCGATGTGCTGGAAATGACTGTTGAGGAAGCTTTAAACCTGTTTTCCGGGATACCCGCGATCAAGAGCACGCTGGCTACGCTTTATGACGTTGGCTTGGGTTATATTGAGCTGGGCCAGTCGGCAACCACATTATCCGGAGGCGAGGCGCAGCGGGTAAAGCTTTCCTCGGAATTAAGCAAGCGCGCAACCGGCAAGACTCTGTATATACTGGATGAACCTACCACGGGGCTGCATTTCGCCGACGTTGATAAACTCTTGTCCGTGCTGCAGCGGCTGGTTGATAAAGGCAATACGGTCATTGTGATCGAGCATAACCTTGAAGTGGTAAAATGCTGCGACTACATTATTGACTTGGGGCCGGAAGGCGGAGACGCCGGAGGCAGGCTTGTTTTTTCCGGGCATCCGGAAAAATTGGCAGGTTTCACCGCTTCTTACACGGGCCAGTTTTTGCGAAAGGTGTTGAATGCGCTTTAAAGAAGTGATATAGTTCTAAATACAACCATGACTGCCAAATCACAAATTCCAAATCACAAATTCCAAATAAATTCCCATCGCCAAATTCCAAAATGCAAAAAAATTTGGCCATTGGGATTTTGTTTATTGGCTATTATTTGTAATTTGGTGCTTGGTGCTTGGAATTTCTCTTTTGCAGATGAGCCTGATCCTAAAGAGGAAGAAGCGCTTTTTGTCGCGAAAAAGGCCTTTGAAGACGGTTTTTATGAAGTCAGCCTCGGCCTGCTTGAGCGGTTCCTTAAGAATTATCCTGATTCCGTAAAGCTGGCAGAGGTAGACCTTCTTACCGGCCAATGCTTTTTCCGCCAGAATAAATTCCTCGACGCCTTGAATAAATTTGAAGGCCTGCTGAATAAGCCGGCGGCAAAAGGCATCCAGGATGCGGTAAATTACTGGATCGCCGAAGTCCACTTTAAGGGCGGGAATTTTTCTAAAGCGCGGGAATACTACCAGAAGGTCATTGACGGATTCCCGGAATCCGAATACCGCGCTGCCGCTTATTATTCCCTCGGCTGGTGCTATGCGCAGGAACGCGATTTTAATAAAGCCCTGGAATACTTCAGCCTGGTAGAAGAGAAATTTCCTAAAGAACCCTACAGCCAGGAAGCGGTTTTTAAAATAATTGAATGCCTGTATAACCTTAAAGAGTACCCCCGCCTTAAAGAAAAAATAAAGAATTACCTTAAGTCCTATGCCAAAGATAGCGTGAAAACCGCATATTTCGGCTTTTACGCAGCGGAAGCGGACTATTACCTGAATAACCTTGAAGACGCGGCGCGGGGTTATACGGCAGTTGCCTCCGCTACGCAGGATGAAAAGATAAGGACGCTTTGCCGGCTGGGCGCGGGATGGGCTTACCTTAAATTAAAGCAATATAAAGAAGCTGATGCGAATTTTCAAATGGTAAAAGTGGAAAATATGGATAGAGTCAATTCCGACGCGCTGCTTTTGGGCAAGGCAGCGCTGGCCTCCGAAACTAAATCTTTCAGCGAAGCGGAGAAATTATACAGAGAGGTAGTTAATACCGCTGTTGACCCGGCAGTGATCGCGCAAGGCTATAGCGGCGCAGCAGACGCCCTTTATAATATGGCGCAGTATTCTGAAGCGGTAAAGGTATATAAAGAAGGCATAGAAAAAGTGCCTGCCGCCGCAGCGCAGGACATACTGGATAAGTTGCATTACGGCCTGGCCTGGGCGTTCTTAAAAGAGGGGGAATTTAAGGACGCGATAGAAGAATTCCGCAAGATCGCCAAACTTAGCGAGGATAAGATCGTCAAGGTTTCGGCGCTTTGCCAGATCGGCGACGCTTATCAGGATTCCGGGGAATTCAATAAAGCGATCGAGACCTACGGTTCCATATTAAAAAATTATCCGGATAATTTTTACGCCGATTACGTGCAATACCAGATGGGCTTAAGCCTGCTGAAGCTTTCCAATTATGACGCCGCGATCGCGGCGTTTAAGGCTCTAACGACAAGTTTTCCCGCGTCCAAGCTTTTAGACGACGCTTCTTACGCTTTAGGGCTGGCTTATTTTCAGCGGGAAGACTACGGGGCGGCAAAGGATACGTTTGAAAAATTCCTTTTAGAGTTTAAGGACAGCGCTTTAAGGCCCCAGGCGATGTACCTTTTAGGCACGAGCCTGTATAACCTGGAAAAATTTGAGGAGGCAATAACGGCCTTTAAGAATACCGCCAAGGCATTCAGCCAGGATACCGATCTTGTTCAGAAATGCGAATATGAAATAGCGGACTGCTTTTACCGCATGGGCAATGAAAAGGAGGCGATGGAAAGGTTTAAGTCGCTGCGTTCCCGCTACCCGGATTCCCAGCTTACGCCCGAAGTAATGTGGTGGCTGGGCGAATATTATTATCGCAATGACGACCTGGAGTTGGCGCGCAGGTATTTTTCTTCGCTGGTGCGGGATTTTTCAAAGAGCGAGCTTGTGCCTGACGCGTATTACGCCCTCGGCATCAGTTTTGCCGAAGAATCCAAGTATGAGGAAGCGATTGATAATTTTAAAAAGGTGGTAGAGATGGGGAGGTCAGACCTTGCCGGCACTGCGGCGATCGCAGTCGCGGATATTTACCTAAGGCAGGAAAAACTTGAACTGGCTTTGAATAATTACCGGCAAGTCCTTGATAATTACCAAAACCTCGCGCATCTGATCTATCCAAAACTGGGCGGGATATACTATAAGATGCGCAGTTATGACCAGGCCCTGGATTATTACCGTAAGAGTCTTGACCTTGTGCCGGTTAAAGAAATGTCCAGTATCCAATTTAATATCGCCGAGATACTTCAGGCGCAGGGTAAACCCGATGAAGCAGTTGAGGCATACCTGAAAGTGCCTTATCTGTATTCCGAAGACAAAGATTTGACCGTAAAGTCGCTGTTAAGGGTAGCCGCGGCCTATGAAGATAAAGAGGATTTTAGGGAGGCGCTAAACGTTTACAAAAGGGTAGCGGCTATGGATGCGGATGAATCAAAATATGCCAGGGAGCGGATAGATTGGATAAGGGCTAACGTTAAAACCGGGAGTTAAAGATGGATTTATGGAAAATGAGCTTATGGCGGCTATTTATTGCGGGAGGGCCGGTAATGTGGCCGATACTTCTGGCTTCTATTTTTGCTTTTGCGATCATATTGGAAAAATTCCTGCACCTTCATAAGATAAAGATCGACACGCAGGATTTTTTAAGTAAGATCCTGGAAAAAATGAAGCGTCACGAAGTAAAGGAAGCGCTGCAGATATGCGACTCTACCGCAAGCCCGGTTGCCCATATCTTGAAAGCTGGCATTTTGAAGTATGACCGGCCAAAGCCGCAGATAGTGGAAGCGATTGAAGACGCTTCGCTGTATGAGATCCCTAAGCTTGAAAAAAATATGCCGATGCTGGCAACTATCGGCCACATTGCCCCGCTGCTCGGGCTTTTGGGCACGGTAACCGGCATGGTAAGATGCTTTCAAACCGTGCAGGCAAAGGCAATGACCGCGCATCCGGTTTTGTCCGCAGACCTGGCCGGAGGTATCTGGGAGGCGCTGCTTACTACCGTGGCCGGTTTGATTGTTGCCATACCCGCGTATGTAGCCTACAACTACTTAGTCAGCCGCATAAATAACTTTGTATTGGAAATGGAAAAGGCATCTACGGAACTGGTCAATTTCCTCGTGGAATAATAAGGGGCGGCATTTTGAGGTTTAAAAAGCATATTGAGCTTGAATACGGGTTAAAGCAGATCGAGATTGCGCCCTTGATCGACGTGGTCTTTCTGCTGCTGGTATTCTTTTTGCTTACTTCCAATTTCGTTAACCAGCCGGGAATGAAGATAAGCTTGCCTAAGGCTTTAACGGCAGAGACCTTGTGGCCGCAAAGCCTTGAGATCGTGATCTCCGGGGAAAGCACAGTTTATTTCGACAATAAGCCGGTTACAGCCGGGGAATTAAAGAGCCTGATCAGCCAGGCAGGGCAAAGAGGGCAATCAGTAATGATCAAATCCGACAGGCGCGCAGCTTTGGGTAAAACCGTAGAGATCTGGGATCTTTGCCGGGCTTCAGGCATCAGCCAGACAAGCATTGCTACTAACGAATAATGACAAGCGCGTTTTTTAAAAAAAGTATTGCCATTTCATTGCTGGGCCATTTAACGGCTTTCAGCCTTTTTAGCGTTTCTTCCGGTATAAGGCCGATTCCTGCCGATTATGGAAAAATGGTGTTCCGGGGATGCGTGCTCACCGGGTTTGATTTTAACCGGCCTGTTATCAGCCGGTCAGCCGCTAGCAGGCTTAATCTGAAGCGTTTAACCGATAAGGCGGGTACCGAAGGCCTCAAGGCAGAGATAAAACCAACTGATGCTTATCTTGGCGGTGATATAAAGCCGGCAGTTTTTGCTCCGGGAGCCCTTGAAAAACAGCCGTTCATTCCGGTGTTCAGCCTGCCGTCTGCCTTAAATAAACAAAGGACTGCGGTAATGTTCTACCCGCGGCTACCGAATTATTTCAGCCTTTATTTTAAGGATAGGCAGGTGGTCCATATGGAGCTGATGTTTAAGGTATCTTCCGGCAGGCAGGGAAACCCCATTTCGGTCAAAAGAAAGATCTCTTCCGGTAACCTTGAAGCCGACCTTTTATGTATGCGCTATATCAACCATTATCTTTTTGTGCAGCAGAAAACTTTTGGTTCCGGCACCTGGCAAAACGTAAAGATCGAGCTTTCTACGGCTTCGGGTAAATGATTAACTTAGATTTCAGCACGGCAATCGCGGGCTATTTTTTAGTCTTTCTGGCGTTTATGCTGGTGATCTGGTTCTTGAACCGGCCGGAGAAGGATAAAGACCTTTCGCTTGACCCGAAAATGATCTGGTTCTGTTCCATTTGTACCTATAATTATATTGATACGCGTCAGGAATCCGTCTCTGTCTGCCCGCGCTGCGGCAGCTATAACAAAAAGTAGTTGACACTAATAGAGCTTCCTTTTACAATAGTTTACGAGGAGGGGTAAAATGATTACTGAAATCGGCATTGTGGCAGGCGAGATCTGGCATTTTCTAGACCAGCATGGGGAAGTTTCCTTTAATGCTTTAGTTAAAGGTATAGATAAGACTCCGGATATGGTCTTGATGAGCTTGGGTTGGCTTGCCCGGGAAGGCCACGTAGTAGTCCAGCAGTCCCAGGATACCTATAAGATCAGTTTAAGAAAGAACGCCTAGGCTAATGTCTGAAAATCGGCCTAAAGGAGCAGCTTTATATCTAGTAATCGGCACATTGATCATTGTGCTGATTCTTGCCCGGGTTATCCTCGCGATCATTTTGAACCAGGCCACTATAAGCCGGCATCACACTACCCGTATCCAGGCATATTACGCAGCGCAGGCAGGAATGAATTACGCATTAGAGCAATTGCGCACCGGAGCATGGTATTATAACGATGCTGTTGACAACTCCTGCCCTAATGCGACTTCCGGTTGTGATATAGATGAGTCAACGTTTCCTCCGTCTATCCTTCCCTTTAGCGGAGCAGATAAGCAATTTAAGGTTGTTTTCTGTCCCGGCGGTATAAAGTGCCCTCCGAGCGATAAAGTCTGCGTTCCGCCTGCAGGCTACAGTTTCTGCATAAATATTTCTGTTTTATACACTGCGCCGACAATCCCTTCATAAGTAAATCTATTATAATCTAAGTAAGTCTATTATAAAATTATATGCGCTTTTTTATAGCGCATTTTTTGCTTTCGGTAAGTTTGAGTAAGTTTAAATAAAAATATAATAAAAAACACTTGACAAAATTAGATTGTTATGTTCTAATGAACTTCCCTGAAGATTGTTATAAAATACAGTAAAGGGATATAAAAACATATGTCACGACTTATTGATATTGATGAGTTGGCGCAATACCTAAAGCTGAAAAAGCAGACAATCTATAATTGGCTGTCCGACGGCAAAATTGCCGGTATTAAAGTCGGCGGAGTATGGCGGTTTGACCGCAGGGAAATTGAAGCATGGTTAAAGACTAAGCGGCGGTCCAATAAAACAGGAGCAGCTTGATGGGATCATTAGGGCTATACTTTGGCCCCAAGGTGATTAATATAGTGGAAGCCAAAGGAAAAAAGATCGTGAATAACGTCAGCCTGCAGACTTCCAGCCTTTCTACGGCAGGGTTAGAAGATAAGGTTCCGGACGAGGTAAAACTGGTCGCGCTTCTAAAGGACGAATTGAGGAAAAACCGCATAGAGAGCAAAGATGCCGTGATTGCGCTTTCCGGAGCAGACTTGATCATCAGGACATTTGAGATACCGGTCCTGCCTTCCAAGGAGCTTGCCGGGGCAGTATATTTTGAGGCAAGAAAATACATCCCCTTTAAGATTGAAGAGCTTGTTTCCGACTTCCAGGTAATGCTCTCCCGGACAAAACGGGCATATTTAGTCATGTTCATGGGTATTAAGGTAGATACGCTGGAAAGATATTTTTCCATTCTGGGACAATGCGGCATAAAAATAACTTCTATTGAGTATTCTGCGTTTAGCATCATGCGGTTAATGGACCTGTGCGGTTTAAGGGAAAAGGGCGTTGTCGGGCTGGTAAATTTTGATTCCCGCGAAGAAGAGGACGCGGATTTTACGGTCATAGATAACGGTTTCCCGGTATTCGGCAGGGATATGCGTTTTTCTTCCCGGACAGTTGAACAAGCCAAGACGCCTGAAGATAAGGGGATGATGCTGGAAAAATTAAAAACCGAGATCCGTATTTCCCTTGATTATTACACCCATAAATTCCCTACCAAGAAGGTTGGGAAAATGTTCCTTATCGGCAATCCCGATTCCAGCAGTGTTATTGAAGGGTTTGCCCAGAAGCTTGACCTTGGTTTCAAGTATATTGATCCTTCAGGGATAGGGGGAATACCTGCTAATCACACCCTGGGGCTTTTGAAAGCATACAGCAGCGCGCTGTCACCCGTAATAAAAACAAAAGTCACGATCAATATTCTTGCGGCATGGCAAAAAATAAAGCGGGTAAAAGAGCTTACCGGCAAATCAAAGGATATTACTTCGTACCTGTTTGCCGGGCTTAGGATAGACGCCAGGGTCGTAGTCATCGCGATAGTAATTTCATTCGCCGGCTTTATTTTCGGCTCGCTTCAGAAAAAGCCGCTTCAGGAAGAGTTAAGGCAGATGGCTGCTTCCATGCCCGCCACTGCCGCGCGCACCAGTTATGAAGAGTTAAAGGCAATGGAAGGCAAGCTTAACGCGCAGATCTCGCTGATGAACAACCTTTTAAAAGGCCAGACTTACGTTACGCCTTTATTATCGGCCCTCTCAAACCTTACGCCCGATGGGATATGGCTGAAAGACCTTTCTTTCGGTAAAACCGATAAAGCGCGTCTGACATTGAACTGCATGGCTTATTTTAACGACAGTAATCGGGAACTGGAGACTGTGCAGGCTTTTCTTAAGTCGCTGCAAACAGACCAGAGGTTTACGAAGGTATTCAAAAATATAAGCCTGGAAACCATAGATACGGTAGATTACAAGGATAAAAAAGTTTCAAGTTTCCGGATCGTCTGCCAGGAATAAGGGGAGCAGGATGGATATTAATAATATTATCAGCTATCGGAACCGGGCGGTAAATATCGGGATCATTGTCCTGGCAATCGCCATAAGTTACGGCATGTATAATAAGCAGTTGGCCGTTATTGAATCATTGAAACACACTAAGGATACAGAGATAAAAAAGAATACTGCCTTAGGCGGGATAGCTGAGTTGGAAAAGCGGGTGAAACTTTACAGGGATTTTGTCAACAAGAAGGATTCATCAACCTTGATCAACAGCTTGAACCGGATCGCCCGCGAGGCAGGCATAAATATTACTTCGCTTAAGCCGGGAAGGCCGCAGGATTTCCCGATGTATGCGAAAGATTCGTTTTCGATTGTCATTACGGCCAAGAGTTTTAACCAGCTGGCGCGGTTTATAAGCAGGCTGGAAAGCCACACGGATATTTTTATTATCGAGAACCTTAGTGTCAGGCCGTCCGGCCGCTTTGAAGAAGGGGAGAGCAAAGATTTCTTGAGTGCGGACTTAACGGTCAACACCGTAACTTTTAAATAACGGGGGCAGGGCGCAAAAAGACATGAGAAGGCCGAAAGCATCCATAGCGGTATTGATTCTTGGGGCATTGATCTTGCCGGCTCAAGCGCTTTTAGCCGAAGACAAGCCATTGGTACCGGAATCGCTTGTTAAAGAACTAAGGCCAAGTATGGAATTTACAGGCGAAGAATCAAGAGAGCCGTTCAAAGACACCCTTTATCAAATTAAAGAACCGGAAAAAGTTGAAACTAAGCCGGTAGCAAAAGAACAGCGGCCTGCCTTGCCGCAGATGACGGTACAGGGCATAATCTGGGGTAGCAGTATTCCCTGCGTTATCATTAATAATCAGGTATATAAAGAAGGTGACACAATAAGCGAGGTTAAAATCACTAAGATCGGCAAAGAAGGCATCGCGGCTGAATATAAGGGCTGGGATTATAACCTTTCTTCGCCGGCGGCAGTTGCAATTGCGATTAAAGACCCTATTAAAAACCCCAAGGAGGGAAAAAATGAAAAATAATCTGCGGTTGGCGGCTTTCATTTTTGCGATCGTTACCGGGTTATTTTTGCCCCGGCTCAGCGCCGAAGAGGAGCTTCCTTTTCCAAACCCTGAGACGGTTATATCGATGGATTTTAAGGATGCCAGCCTTAAGGACATCCTGAAAATATTCTCTATTCAGTCAGGGCTTAATTTTATCGCCAACGAAGGCCTGCAGGAGCGCAAGGTAACGCTTTACCTTGATAAGGTCGCGGTAAAAGAAGCGATTGATAAGCTTTTCAAGGCGAATAACCTGAGCTATGAACTGGATAAACAGGCAAATATTATTTTAGTCAAGGACTGGGGCACTGCCGGCGTAGAGACCGTAACGCGGGTCTTTACCCTTAAATATGCCACAGTTTCTTCTTCAACGCTGGTAAGCGAAAAGGCATCGGCTTTAGGCACAGAGGCCGGAGGAAGCGCGGGAATCACCGTCGTGATCAAGAGCCTGCTTTCAGGCGCCGGCTCGGTGATCGAAGATCCGCGTACCAATAGCTTGATTATTACGGATATCCCCAGTAAAATAGTTACGATTGCGCGGGCGATCGCAGCCTTGGATATATCAGTGCCGCAGGTAATGCTGGAAGTGGAGATGCTTGATGTCAGCAAAAATACCACGGATAAGCTCGGCATTAAGTTCGGCCAGTCGCCAATAACCTTAAGTACGTCTTTGACAATGGCGACTATTGCCACCAGGTTCCCCTTTGGGCAGGTAGCAGGAGCTAAATCAACCATAGCCCCGGGGAGCTTTAATCCTACCAGCTCGCCTAGCACTTACACGATAGTGTTGGATTTTCTTAAAACCCAGTCAGATACAAAGTTTCTTGCCCGGCCGCGCATCCTGACGTTGAATAATGAAACAGCGGAGATCAAGATCGCGACTCAAGAATCTGTAGGCCTTGTGGCAACAACAGCATCGTCCGGCGGCAGTGCAACCGGCACCTCTACATCTGAAGCGGAGAGAGTGGAAACCGGCGTGCATTTAAGGGTAACCCCGCAGATCAATCTGGAAACCGGCGAGGTAACGATGTTTATTAATCCCAAGGTTGCAGAAGCCGTGGCGGGAAATCCCTTTAGCGCGGGTAACAGCGGCACATTCCAGTACCGCGACCCTGAAGAACGCAGCACCAAGTCGATCGTGCGCGTAAAAGACGGGGAAACCGTGATCATTGGCGGACTGATCCGTAAAAAGGCCAATGAAACGCTAACTAAGCTTCCGTTTTTGGGGGATATACCGATATTTGGAAAAATATTCACCCATAAGAACAAAGATGAAGACCGGGAGCGCGAATTATTGGTTTTTATCACTCCCCATATCATCAAAGATTCCAGCGTAGAGATAGCGCAGGCGCCGGTAGCACCGATACTTGTGCCGGAGAGGGAACAGGCAGTTCTTTCCGGTGTCGGCCGCCAGGCGGTAATCAGCAATTCATTAAACGCATTTGAAAGAAAAAATAAATAATGGCTAAAGAGAGATATTTAAGATTAGGAGAGCTTTTAGTCCAGGAAGGATTGATCTCAAGCAGCCAGCTTGAAAAGGCGATTTCCGTACAAAAGCAGGAAGGCGGCAGGCTGGGCGAGATTTTGATCAAACTGGGCATGGTCAAAGAAGACCAGATGGTCGCGGTCCTGGGAAAACAGTTTAACATTCCGTATTTTTCTCTTGGTACCGGGATGCTTAAGCCGGCCAAGGACCAGGAATTAGAGCATCTTATACCGCAGGATTTTGCCTATAAGAATTCGGTCATACCGTTGTCACGGACGCTTAACTCGCTTACCGTAGCGATGTCTGATCCGTTGGATATAATTTTACTGGATAACTTAAAAAGGCTTACCGGCTGCGAGATCAATTCGGTCATTGCCACAAAATCGGATATTAATAAAGCGATTGAAGAGTTTTACGGCAAATCCGCGATGTTTAAGGAAGCGGTTGAGGCTTCTTATGACGCTACCGGTTCCGGCGAAGCGCTGGAGATCGAAACAACCGAGCCGGAGTTAAGCCTTGATAAGTTGATCGCCCGCGCCGAAGAAGCGCCGGTGGTAAAGCTGGTAGACTTGATCATACGGCAGGCGATCGATGAGCGCGCTTCCGATATCCATATTGAGCCGTTCAAGGATAAGATCTCACTGAGGTACCGCATCGACGGAAAATTATACGAAATACCCCCGCCGGCAAAGTACCTTCATTTACCGATAATTTCCCGTATAAAAATATTGAGCAAATTGGACATTGCCGAAAAGCGCCTGCCGCAGGACGGCACGCTGATGGTAAAGGTAGAGGACAGGCCGATAGATATCAGAGTTTCTACTATCCCCACTATTTACGGAGAGAAGATTGTTTTGAGGATACTTGACCGCAGCGCAGTGGTCCTGGACTTGGCTCAACTGGGTTTTGAAGGCAAGCAGCTGGAAATAATGCGTAAGCTGATGTATTCGCCTTATGGCCTGATTTTTTGCACCGGGCCTACGGGAAGCGGAAAATCTACGACCCTCTACGCGGTATTGAATGAAATTAAAGGCCCGACTAAGAATATCGTGACTATTGAAGACCCTGTAGAATATAAGCTGGAAGGGATCAACCAGGTGCAGGTCAAGCCCGAAATCGGCCTTACGTTTTCCAGCGCCCTGCGCAGCTTCTTGCGGCAGGACCCTGATATAATGCTGGTTGGAGAAGTTAGAGACCTGGAGACTGCCCAGATATGCGTGCGTTCAGCGCTTACCGGCCATTTAGTTTTGAGCACCCTGCATACCAATGACGCGCCTTCAGCCGTTACCCGTATCATTGACATCGGTATTGAGCCATACCTGCTTGCCCCGTCGTTAATAATGATCATTGCGCAGCGATTGATCAGGAAATTATGCCCGGATTGTAAAGAGGCGCAGGAGCCTACGGCCGAGCAGTTAAAAAGCGTAAAACTTAAGACCGACCTGATCTATAAGCCTAAAGGTTGCCAGAAATGCGGCCAGACAGGTTTCAGGGGCAGGACTTGTATTTCCGAAGTCATGGTGCTTAACGAAGAGATCAGAGAGCTTGTGAATCAGAGAGCGTCCTTTACGAAAATAAGGGAAGTGGCGCGCGCCAGCGGAATGCAGACCCTTTATGATTCGGCGATCAAAAAAGTAGAAGACGGATCCACGTCCTTAGAAGAAGCGCTTTCCATAGTCATCGGGGGCGACTAATGCCAATTTTTCTTTACACGGCAAGAGACCGCGCGGGGAAAAAAATCTCCGGCGCCGAAGACGCGGGCAGCGCCGATGAACTTACCAGCCGGCTTCAGGCAAAAAACCTCATCATCATAAATATTACCCCCCAGGCAAGGCAATTTAAGCAGGCCGCGAGAACTGAAGTAACGATCTCAGAAAAAAAGGGCAAGCATTGGGGCGTCAGGGAATCCGACTTGGTATTATACTGCCGCCAGCTGGCAACATTGCTGGGAGCAGGCGTTACGATATTAAAATCCCTGGAAATAATCCAGAAGCAGGTTGCCAGCCGTAAGCTTTACAATATGATACGGGTGATGATCAGGGATATGGAAGCCGGCCTGAGCCTGCATGAGGCAATGGCCAAGCACCCGAAAATTTTCTCCGAATTGTGGATTAACCTTGTAGAGAGCGGAGAAGCAAGCGGAAACCTTGCCATTGTTTTAACCAGGCTGGCGAATTACCTGGAACGCAATGCCGACTTCAAGAAAAAGGTGATTTCCGCGCTGATCTATCCGGCGATCCTTGTGGTCGCGGGCTTGAGCGCGCTGCTCTTTCTTACCGTAAAGATCCTTCCGACCTTTGTGGAAATATTCAAAGGTTTTAACATGACGCTTCCCGCGTTAACCCAAGCTTTGGTTTCAATAAGCGAATTTATCAGGAAGTACTTATTTTTGATGTTTGCCGTAAGCATCGGAGCGGGTTTCTTATTCAGGAGTTATGTAAGGACGGGAAACGGCAGGAGGGTGTTTGAAAGGTTCTTGTTCAAGCTGCCGGTATTCGGGGATTTCTTTCACGCGCTGGCGATCGAAAGGTTTTCTTCGGAAATGGCCACGCTCATAGAAAGCGGCGTGCCGATCCTGTTTTCTCTGGAGATCGCCGAACGCAGCGTAGGCAACCTGATCGTAGCGGATATTGTGCGCCAGATAAAGGAAAATGTCCGTGACGGGAAATCCTTAAGCCAGCAGTTGGAAAACAGCGGGTTTTTTGACCCGATGGTCGTACAGATGGTGGCAGTCGGCGAAGAGATCGGAGAATTGTCCCAGATGTTCAAGCGGGTAAACGCTTTTTACGAAGATTTCGTCTCTACTTTTCTTACCCGTTTTACGGCAATGTTTGAGCCGGCAATGCTTTTGTTCATGGGCGTGGTCATCGGCATTATGGTAGTCGGGATGTTCTTGCCAATATTGAAGTTATCTCAGCTGGGCGGATAATGAAAACTATTGACAAGAAAAATTTTTATTATAAGATATGTAGTATAAACGGACTCTGGAATTCTTAAACAAAGGAGGAAGAAGTGAAAAAGGGTTTTACGCTTCTGGAATTGATCGTAGTTATTGTTATCCTTGGCATATTGGCTACCCTGGCCACCACCCAATATACAAAAATGGTGGAAAAGTCACGCGGCGCTGAAGCAAGAATGGCGTTAGGTTCTATCCGTACCAATCAGGCTGCGATGAGGCTGCAAAACGGCTCATGTTCTGAGACGGATGCCGATGTCGGTATCGGCAACGATTATCCTGATACCTGTACGGTTACACATTATTTCTCCTATAATCTTGAGGGGGCATCCGGCAATCTTTTTACTGCCACAGCAACCAGGTGCACGGTCAATGGTAAGTCTCCGCAGGCAAGCGCAGCAGCATCCATTACTCTTACAACTAACTTTAATAACGGTTTTGACAGCTGGGGCGTGGCAGCTCCTTATTAATTTACGGCGGTTGAATTGAATACGGAAAGAGCAGGATTCACCCTGCTTGAATTTACCGTAGTCGTGATAATCATCGGGATATTGGCAACTATCACTATCTCTCTCAGTTCAAAATCAAGAGAGGACAGTATAGATAAAGAGGCGATCGCCAATCTCCTCCTGATTCAGGCTGCGGAAAAAACCGTACGGATGATCGAGGGAAATTATACTTCTCCCTCGGATACTTCAAGCGTAAACAGTGCTTTAAGGCTTTCTTTGCCAACGGCCGCCGGTTATCTTTGGGATTATAAAGTCGCGGCCACAAGCGATCTTTTTACGGCCAAGGCGCAAAGGACCACCTCGCAGCTTCGGTCCGGTGAATCCCAACGCGTCAAATGCATTGATCAGGATGATAGCGATCCTTTTACGACAGGCTGCGCTTGGTAAATAGAAGTAATAACCTAAGGCCGAATTGAGCACTCAAAAGACAGGCGTTACCCTACTTGAAATAATCGTTGTTTTGGTTATCCTGGGGATTTTAGCCGTCCTTACCCTCCCCCAATTTAATAAACCAAAAGAAACCTCTATTGACAGAGAAGCAGTCGCGAACCTGAAGTTGATCCAGGCTGCCGAAAGGATCTATAAGCTGGAAGCGACTTTCTACATAAATGCGACAGACTCTTCCCAGATAAACGACCGCTTAAGGCTTGCCGTGCCGACGAGTGCCGGTTCCTATTGGAATTATAAAGTTGAGACTCCGGAAGACTACAGTCTTTTTACGGCAAAGGCACAAAGGACTACTACGCAGCTTCCATCCGGCGAATCCCAGCGCGTCAAGTGTATCAGGCAAAACGATGACGAGCCGTTTACGACAGACTGCAGTTGGTAATGACCGCTAGAAAGCAAAATTCTATAACGGGGTTTACGTTTTTCGAGATACTTCTGGCGACATTTATCCTTTCCGTGATCATGGTCGGCCTGACCAGCGTGTTCATTTCGGCAAAAAAATTGATACGCCACAATAAGGCGCGGGTGGTCGGTGCGGAGGCGGGAAAGCTTTTTTTAGACCCCTTCCAGATGATGGTCAGGAATGATACATGGAGCGAGGCCAATAATACCCTTTCTAACGGAACTTCTTACAGCAATACTACCGGCACGCCCAGTCTGGATAGGGATTATACCGCAACTTACAGTTTTGGTTCTGTCACGGGCGTAAATAACCTTACCCGCGTAACTGCCGTGATCAACTGGACAGAGAGCAATGCGCCGTAACGTCTATCTTAAAGCTGTAACCCTCCTTGAATTGATAATGGCAATAGTCTTATTGTCAATGATCTCCCTGGGTTTCTTGAGCATTGACCTGTTTAGCAGAAATAGCGTGCTTTCTGCGGACCGGCAGGCAAAGGTGCAGAACTCCGTTGCCTTTGCCCTGGCGCATATGACCAAAAATATCGGCAATGCGATAGGCGATAAAAACCATCCGCCGGTCAGTTTTCCCACCAATGTCGTAGTCGGCGGCGTGGATACGTATCCCGGGATCATTATCACGGTTGATGGCAATAATAACGGATTACTTGAATTTCCTACGGATGGAGAAGTTAGCTATTTTTATAATGAGACTGATCACAGTCTGAATTATTGCAGCGATTGCTCCTCTGCTTCTAATGTAGAAAAGCTTTCCAATAAAGTCGTCTCGGATCTAAGCAGCACTTACGTGACCTATAATAATACTACTAATTACATTGAAATCAATCTATGGGGACGGTGGGATCCGGATAATCCCGCCACTCCTCAGAACCCCGAAGTAAAGCTATATTCCTATGTCAAGATGCCGCTTGTCAGCACGAATTAATCTTTATTGCCTGCCAGGTTTGATTTGCCTGTTTTGAAAATCATGGTATAATTATTAGCCGATTAAGCATTAATACGGGGCAGTAGCTCAGCTGGGAGAGCGTCGCGTTCGCATCGCGAAGGCCGTGGGTTCGAATCCCATCTGCTCCACCAAAAATTTACGACAAGTAAATTTTTGGTGGCACTTGAGCGAACGATAGCGAGGCGACAAGCCGAGCAGTGAGCGAAAGTGCCACCACGCTAGTGACAAGAATAATGAAACCTACCCTTACGGTTACCGCCTTATTGCTTGCTGCGATTTGTCTATCTACTCAAGATTCATTTTCCCAAGAAAAATTAAAAGAGGCGCTTTATTACACTAAGTTTGACGATTCTGCGGTGCAGTGCCGGCTTTGCCCGCGTCAATGCGCGATCCCGGAAGGTAAAAGGGGTTTTTGCGGAGTAAGGGAAAACCGGGGCGGCATGCTATACACTCTTTCGTATGCCAAGCCGGTTTCAATGAATGACCGTGACCCGATAGAAAAGAAGCCGCTCTTTCATTTCTTGCCCGGGACAAGGACGTTCTCCATCGCCACTGCCGGATGTAATTTGAAATGTAAGTTTTGCCAGAATTGGGAGATTTCCCAGAAGCGGCCGGAGGAAGTGGAGTATGCCTGTCTTGAGCCGGGTGAATTGGCGGCAAGGGCAAAGGAATCCGGATGCCCGACAGTAGCTTATACTTATACCGAGCCGACAATATTTTATGAATATATGCTTGAAACTGCCAAGCTCGCCAAGTCAGATGGTCTAAAGAACATTATGCACTCAAACGGCTACATCAGCGACGAGCCTTTGCGGCAGCTGGCAAAATACCTTGATGCCGCCAATATTGACCTTAAAGGTTTTACCGACGAATTTTATTCGCGGTTTACCGAGGGCACGCTGCAGCCGGTCCTGGATACCTTAAAGGCTTTAAGGCAGGAAGGCGTGCATATTGAGATTACCAGCCTGATTATTGCCGGGTTTAATGACGATCCCGATAATATCACCAAGATGTGTGTTTGGATAAAGGATAACCTTGGGCCGGACACGCCGCTACATTTTTCCCGCGCTTTTCCGATGTACAAGCTTACCAGTATTAATCCTACGCCCGTAGAGACGCTGGAAAAGGCAAGGCAGATTGCCATGGATTGCGGCTTAAAGTACGTCTATATCGGTAATGTTGCCGGGCATCCCGGAGAGAATACGTATTGCCCGAAATGCAAAAAGATGATCATTGAGCGCCGCGGCTATTTTGTTTTGGCAGATGACGCCGCAGGAGGAAAATGCCGGTTTTGCGGGGAAGAAATTGCCGGAGTCTGGAATTAAATTAAAATGAAAAATAAATTTTGGTTATTGGCCATTATTTGTAATTTGGTGCTTGGGATTTGGAATTTTAATTTATATGCCGGCGAAATTAAGGAACCGAACGTTACCGGCGCTTTTTATCCTGCCGATAAAGAGAGATTATCAGCGACAGTAGATAGCTTGCTTGATTCGGTAAATCCTGAAGCTGTAAAAGGAGAGATATTTGCGTTGATCTGCCCGCATGCCGGCTATACGTATTCCGGCCGGACTGCTGCTTACGCATACAAGCTGGTTAAAAATAAGCCTTATAAGACCGTTATCGTGATCGGTACCAGTCACCGATACGGTTTTCCCGGAATTTCGATTTACCCTTCAGGCAGTTTTCGCACGCCCTTGGGAGAGATTGAAATAGATAAAGAATTCAGCGCCAAACTCCTTAATAAAAATGAGATTATTTATTTTGAACCGCGGGCTTTTGCAGAAGAGCATTCTGTGGAGGTGCAGCTGCCGTTTGTGCAGAGGGCGCTTCCGGGAGCAAAGATCGTAGCTGTAGTAATGGGCGATTGTTCGCTGGAGACCTGCGATAAGTTTGTCGCCGTTCTTAACGAAGCGATTGCCGGGCGTAATGACGTTTTGCTGGTAGCTTCCAGCGATATGTACCACGGCGAAGACTATGAAGAATGTGAATTGGTGGATGCTGCCACGGTATCATACTTAAAGAACATGGACGCGCAAGGGCTGTATTACGGCCTGCGCGAAGGTAAGCTTCAGATGTGCGGGGGTTGGCCGGCGGTTACCGTTATTATGCTGGCAAAAGAATTGGGGCATGATAAATTGGTTGTTTTGGATCGCACGAATTCCGCTGTTGTAACCGGAAGAAAAATGAAAGGTGAATGGACAGTAGGCTATGTAAGCTGCGCGATTGACCAGGAAAAAGGAGAAACCGCGATGTTAAATGACGAACAGAGAAAAAAACTTTTAAAATTAGCGAGAAATTCCATTGAGACATACCTGAAAACCGGGGAAGAATTGGCAGTTACGGAAAGCGATCCTGTGTTGACGAAAGTAATGGGAGCATTCGTAACCCTAAGCGAGAACGGCGAATTGCGCGGCTGCATCGGCAATATCGTCGGGCAGCAGCCTTTATACCTGACGGTAAAGAATATGGCAGTGGCAGCTGCGGTTAGTGATCCGCGTTTCCGTCCGGTAAGAATTACAGACTTGAAGAAGATCGGGATAGAAATATCCGTGCTTTCGCCGCTGGTAAGGGTTGGTTCAGCCGAAGAAATAATATTAGGTAAGCACGGTGTAGTGGTAAAACGCGGGTCTAATTCCGGCGTATTCCTGCCGCAGGTTGCCACAGAGACCGGCTGGACAAAAGAAGAATTTCTTTCTTCCCTTTGCAGCCATAAAGCAGGCCTGCCTGCTGATGCCTGGAAAGACCCGGCTACGGAACTTTATACTTTCAGCGCGGAAGTATTTTCGGAAAAAGAATAACCAATCCTATCTTACAGTGAACACATTAACAATAATTAGCAGTTTATTTATTTTGGGAATTTCTTTCGGCAGCGGGCCGTGCCTGGCCAGCTGCGGGCCCTTGTTTTTATCTTACACTGCCGGGTCGGGGAAAAATATCCCTAAAAGCCTCGCTGCATACCTGATATTTTCTTCGGCAAGGATCGCGGTATATGTAGTGCTGGGCGCGCTGGTTTATTTATCGGGAAAGTTTTTTACCGAGCAGGTATTTGCGGGAATAACAAGATACGTATTTTGGGCAGGCGGGACCTTTATTATTTCCATGGGTATCCTTATTGCCATGGGCAGAAATTTAGATACGGTTGCCTGCAAATTCCTTTATAAAAATCTGCTGCAAAAAGACAGGAAGAGCATATTTATTTTCGGGCTGATCGTCGGCCTGGCTCCATGCCCGCCGCTGATAGCTTTATTTTCGTATGTTGCGCTGATATCCAAGTCGCTGACTTTATCTGCGGTTTACGCTTTATCGTTTGGCCTGGGCACGCTTTTATCGCCGCTTGCACTTTTGGCGATCTTTGCCGGAGCCATACCCGGCGTAATGGCGAAATTCAAGCCGGCATTCAGCCGCGCATTGAATCTTGTCTGCGCCGCGATCCTGATCATCCTCGGCGCGCAGTTGATCATTAAAGCGTTATAGTTTTGCGTCTGTCTTGTATTGCCTTATGCTTCAGGGCTTTGCTTCGCGCGCTGCAAACATCTTGCCGTCGGCTACGGTTTACGGCTCGCTCTCAGGCATACTTTCGTAACATTAGGGCTTCCGCTCGCCGTAAAGCCTTGCCGACTGAACTCTAAAACGAATTGGCAAGAGTTTGCAAATGCGCGCTCACAAAGCCCTTCGCATAAGCAAGTCAAATCAACCGCAAAATCATATAACTATAAAAGGAGTTATTTGATGCTTAGGTTATTTTGTTCTACCCGGGATATTGCAGGCGGTAAGATTACTATATCTGATATCGCGACAGTGCATCATGTCAGGGATGTGCTGCGCGTTAAAGCAGGGGAAGAGGCAGCGGTTTGCGATGAGGCTGGGAATGAATATTCTTGTGTTGTAGAAGCGCTTAATTTGAATGATCTATTACTGGCGATCAAGAGTAAGAATCCTGCCCTGCCGGCAAGGATAACGATCACGGCTGCCTGCGCCATACCGAAGAAATCCAAGTTTGAAGATATTGTGGATAAATTAACGCAGGTTGGCGTAGACAGGATTATCCCGATGTTAACCGAGCGGGTGATCATAAAATTAGATAAGAGTAAAGAAGCGTTGCGGCTTGGCCGTTGGCAGAAGATCGCTTTAAGCGCTGCAGAGCAGAGCCAGAGGCGTAGCCTTCCGCAGATATGCCCTGTGCAGAGTTTTCAGCAGGTTTTGCAGGAATCAAAAGAGGCAAGCTATGGCCTTAAACTGATACCTTATCTGACAGGAGAGCGAAAAACATTAAAGGAAGTTTTAGCCAGCGTTAAGCCAAAAAGCGTGTTGTTTCTTATTGGCCCCGAAGGAGACTTTAGCCCTCAAGAGGCATCTTTGGCAATTAATGCCGGATTTATTCCTGTTAGCCTGGGTGATTTAGTTCTGCGCGTGGAAACCGCGGCAGTCAGCGTGGCGAGCTTTATTAGATTAAATGAAGACTATTAAACTTTATACTTTAGGCTGCAAGGTAAACCAGTATGACACGCAGGCGATCAGGGAGCGCATTATTACTTCAGGATACCGGGAGATTGCAGCGAATGTCAAAACCAGGGCTGATGTTTGCCTGATCAATACCTGCACAGTTACGCATCACGCAGACGCAGATTCCCTCAATTTAGTGCGCAGGGCAGACAAGGAGAACCCCGGGGCAAAGATCGTAGTTACCGGCTGCCTTGCGGAATTGGACCGTAATAAGATCAAGGCTGCCTGCGCCAAAAGCCTGATTGTCTCTAACAGGGATAAAGCTGCTATTGCCGGCATATTAGGCCGTGTTAAAACCGGCAGCAATGATTTTGCCATAAGCGGATTTTCCGGGCATACCCGCGCCTTTTTAAAAATACAAGACGGCTGTGACAATTTTTGTTCTTATTGTAAAGTGCCGCTGGTGCGCGGCCGTTCAAAAAGTAAGCCGATAAAGCAAATAATCGGCGAAGCGCGCCGGCTGATACATAAAGGTTTTAAAGAAATAGTACTTACAGGAATATGCCTTGGCGCCTATGGTAAAGATTTAAGCCCCAGGCTTAGTTTAGCCGATGTTCTGACAGAGTTGGAAGAGCTAACCGGCAATTTCCGGATAAGGCTTAGTTCTATTGAAGCAGGCGATATCTCCGCGAAGCTCCTGGATATAATTGCCGGTTCTAATGTTGTCTGCCCGCATTTACATATTCCTTTACAAAGCGGAGACAACAAGGTCTTAAAATCAATGAACCGTAAATACAGCGCAAATCGTTATCTTAAACTCATCAAAAAGATAAAAGAACAGATACCCGGTGCATCCTTGACTACTGATGTTTTGATCGGCTTCCCGGGTGAAGATAGCCGCAGTTTTGGAAATACCATGCGTTTAGTGAAGGAGATCATGCCGCTTAGAGTCCACAGTTTTCCCTATTCTCCTCGTGAGGGCACAGTTGCTTGCAGGCTGGCTAATGCTGCGGCTGCTGCGGTGGTAAAAGAAAGGATGCGGCAGATGGCCGGCATTGCCGAGAAAGCCTCGTTAGCTTATCGTAGCAGGTTTATCGGTAAGCAGGCGGTTGTCCTTTTTGAGGCAAGATGTAAAGATGACCCGCGCTGCTGGGAAGGATATACTGAACATTATATTAAGGTAAGGCTTAAGTCCGGAAATGACCTTAAAAACCGTTTTGCCTGCGTTACGCTCAAGGAATCATCTGCGGACTTTGTCTATGCCGGTAAAACAAAACCTTGCACGAAGGTATTGACAAAATAAGATTTTATGTTAAAGTATCTTTTTAGCATTCTGCCGGTGAGAGTGCTAATTTTCAATAATGCAGCCTTAAACAATAATATTTATGGCAAGGACAGTTGATTACGAATCAAGAAAAAACGCGGTTTTAGCTTCAGTAATAAATCGCTATATCGGCGAAATCTCCCCGGTAGCTTCGGAAGACGTTGCCAGCGAGTTTAGCCTGAGTTCGGCATCTATCCGCAACATCTTTGCCGAGCTGGAAGCCGACGGCTACCTTACGCATCCTTATACGTCTGCAGGCAGAGTGCCGACAAACAAGGGTTACCGTTATTATGTTGATTCTCTTTTGTCGCAGCTGGAGCTCTTGGACGAAGATAAAGAGATGATCCTGGGCGAATTTAAGCGCCGCGCAGCGCGGCTTGACGAAGCGCTGGAAAAGACATCGGAAATCATCTCTGCGCTTACGCATTACGCGGGCATTGTTTCGTCTTGCGACCCGGGAAATAAATTTTTTTATAGAGGAATGAGTTTTATCCTTGACCAGCCGGAATTTCAGGACGTAGGCCGGATGCGTTTTTTTATCAGGATGATCGAAGAGAAGAAGGAAATACTTGAGATCATCAACCGCGACTTTAAGGAAAAGGTAAAGATCTATATCGGAGAAGAATTAGGCTGCCGGGAAATGAACAATTATTCTGTCGTAGTTTCTTCCTACCGGATTAATGCCCGGCCCGTGGGCAGGCTTGCCGTTATCGGGCCGATGCGCATGAAATACAGCCGCATCATCCCTACGCTGGAATATGTTTCCGATATCCTTACGGGCGTGCTTGAGGATATTTAAATGAAAGACAATCATTCCAATAACAGCCCGCAGGAAGGGCAAAAGTCCGAAGTGATGGTTAGTATCCCTGAGGCCGAATACCTGCGCTTAAAAGAAGACAGCCGCAAGGCAATGGAATACTGGGACAGGCTCCTGCGGCTGCAGGCGGATTTTGACAATAGCCGTAAGCGTTTTGAAAAAGATAAGCAGGAATTTATTAAATTCGCCAATGAAGGCCTGATATTGGAATTATTGACTGTTCTTGATGACCTGGAGCGCACGATCAATATTGCCGAAGAAAAACACCAGGATTTGCCGGTATTCTTAAAGGGCGTGGAAATGATCCTCGCGCACCTTTATGAATTGCTTAAAGAGCGGGGTATTAAACCGATCGACGCGCAGGGTAAGATCTTTGATCCGAATTTTCATGAGGCATTGATGCAGGTGGAAGATAAGGACCTGCCGGAGCATACTGTTGTAGAAGAGCTGCAGAAGGGTTATCTGCTTAATGACAGGGTGCTGCGCACTTCAAAAGTAAAGGTTTCGGTAAAAAAACACGGTTAAAATCATATTAAACGTAGTGGAGGTGGAAAATGGCAAAAGTAATCGGTATTGACTTAGGAACATCTAATTCCGCGGCCGCGGTCATGGAAGGCGGCAGGCCGGTAATCATACCTTCGGCAGAAGGCGCCGGGGTAGCATCCGGAAAGGCATTTCCTTCGTACGTTGCGTTTACCAAAGACGGCCAGCGGCTGGTTGGTGAGCCGGCAAGGCGCCAGGCAGCAATAAACCCGGAAGGTACGATACAGGCTGCCAAGCGTAAAATGGGCACGGACTATAAGTTCAGCATATACGGCAAAGAATATACGCCGCAGCAGATCTCCGCGTTCATTTTACAGAAGATAAAACAGGACGCTGAAGCATACTTAGGCGATAAAATAGAGGAGGTCGTGATTACCTGCCCGGCGTATTTTGACGATAATCAAAGGACAGCGACAAAAGATGCAGGCGAGATCGCCGGTTTAAAAGTGCTGCGTATCATTAACGAACCTACTGCAGCCTGCCTTGCTTACGGCCTTGAGAAAGCGGGAAAAGAATTAAAGATACTGGTTTTTGATTTTGGCGGCGGCACGCTTGACGTGACGATCATGGAAATGTGGAAAGAAGGCGGGTTCAAGGTCATGGCCACTAACGGCGACACGCAGTTGGGCGGCACAGATATGGATAACGCGCTGATCGATCATATTGTCAAGGAATTTAAGCGCGATACCGGCATTGACCTGAAGAATGACAAAATGGCAATGCAGCGCTTGCGCGAAGCAGCGGAAAAAGCAAAGGTTGAGCTTTCCAGTACGCTTACGACAGACATCAACCTTCCTTTTATTACTGCCGATGCTTCCGGCCCAAAGCATTTGACAATGTCCATCAACCGCGCCAAGCTTGAAGAGCTGGTAGGCGCGATCATTGAAAGATGCCGCGGCCCGCTGGAAAGGGCGCTTAAAGACGCCAAAGACGCCTTTTCAAAAGAAGGCATTGAATTTGGCGGAGTTGACAAGATAATCATGGTTGGCGGCCCTACGCGTATGCCGATCGTGCAGAAATTCGTGGAAGATTATTTCGGTAAAAAGATCGAGCGCGGGGTTGACCCGATGGAATGCGTTGCCCTGGGCGCTGCGATACAGGCAGCGATCATCAAGGGTGATGTAAAAGACGTATTGCTCCTTGATGTTACTCCGTTATCGTTAGGTATCGAGACCCTTGGAGGCGTGAATACGCGTTTGATTGAAAGGAATACCACTATTCCTTCCAGAAAAGCGCAGACTTTTTCTACTGCCGCGGACAACCAGACAGCAGTTACCATACGCGTGCTGCAGGGTGAGCGGCCGATGGCGGATGATAACGTTGAATTGGGCAGGTTTGACCTTGTAGGCTTGCCTCCGGCGCCGCGCGGCGTGCCGCAGATAGAAGTTGCTTTTGATATTGACGCTAACGGCATTGTGCATGTTTCGGCAAAAGACTTGGGCACAGGTAAAGAGCAGTCGATCCGTATTACCGCACCAAAGAAGCTGTCTAAAGAAGAGATTGATAAGATGGTCAGAGACGCGGAAAAATTCGCTTCCGATGACGAGAAGAAAAAAGAGCAAGTGGAAGTGATCAACCAGGCGGATAACCTGGCGTATGCCACGGAAAAATCGCTTAAGGATTTCGGCGACAAGATCAGCCAGGCAGAGCGCGCAGATATTGAGGCAAAGATCAATGAGCTAAACAACGCGATCAAGGATAAGAATACCGAGAGGATCAAAAAGGGCATGGAAGACTTGACCAAGTCTTCCCATAAGCTTGCCGAAGAAGTATATAAGCAGGCAGCGCAAAAGCAACAGCAGGCAGGCGGCGGTGCAAAACAGGAAAAACAGCAAGCCGGCCCTGAAGAGAAACAGGAGAAAAAGGGCGACGACGTTATAGATGCCGAATTTAAGGAAGAGGACGACGACAAAAAATAATTAATGACTACTAAACGCGACTATTATGAGATCCTCGGTGTTAAAAAAAGCGCTTCGCTGGATGAGATAAGAAAAGCATACCGCGAGATGGCGCTCAGGCACCATCCGGACAGGGTGCCGCATGAGCAGAAAAAAGAGGCGGAAGAAAAATTCAAGGAAATATCCGAGGCTTACGCCGTGCTTTCCGACGCCCAGAAACGCGCCCTTTATGACCAATACGGCCATGCCGGCATAGACCAGAAATATGCCCAGGAAGATATCTTTAAAAACGCGGATTTCAGCAGCGTTTTTGAAGGGATGGGTGATTTCGGGCTTGGCGGCGGGATATTTGAGGAAGTCTTCAGTGACCTGGGTTTTGATGTTTTCGGCGGCAGGGGCAGGCAGCGCGGAGGCAGGCAGCGCCGCGGCAGAGACCTTGAGATCACCGTAGAAATAACGCTTGAGGAAGCGGCCGAGGGCACTGAAAAGACCATTACTGTTCCGCGCTATGAAAATTGCGCTGCTTGTTCAGGCAGCGGCGCAAAACCGGGCACGAAAAAGATTACCTGCCCGCAGTGCAAGGGCGCAGGCCGGACAGTGGCTTCTAACGGGTTTTTCCAGCTTGCCCAGACATGCCAGCGTTGCGGCGGGGAAGGCACACTCATACAAACGCCCTGTCCTGAATGTGGCGGCGCAGGCAGGTCAAAGGTTACCCGTAAGATAAAAGTAAAGATCCCGGCAGGTGTAGATACGGGCTCGCATTTAAGGGTCCGCGGAGAAGGTGAGGCAGGGCCTGCGGGAAGCGGTGACCTGTATGTGATCATTGAAGTCAGCCCGCATGAAGTTTTTGAACGCCACAATAACAATATAATAATGGAAGTTCGCGTCAGTTTAAGTAAAGCGATATTGGGATCGGAAATTGAAGTCCCTACGCTGCAGGGAAAAGCGAAGATGAAGATCCCGCCGGGCACGCAGAGCCACGCGATATTCCGGCTTAAAGAAAAAGGCATCCCTGACCTTCACAGCAACGCTATCGGCGATGAATTAGTCAGGGTTATCGTAGAAATACCGTCGCGCTTAAACGCGCAGCAGCGTAAGATAATTGAAGAGTTTGCCCGCGCCTCGGGAGAGGAAACAAGCGGCGGCAATGGGTTTACGGATAAAATAAAGAAGGTATTCAGATAAGGGAGTCTTTAAATGCCAACTTATGATTATGAGTGCACGAAATGCGGGCATACGTTTGAAGCATTTCAGGGGATGAATGACAAGCCGTTGTCAAAATGCCCAAAGTGCGGCAAGAAAGTAAAGCGGCTTATTGGCAGTGGATCGGGCATAATCTTCAAGGGATCTGGTTTTTATGCCACAGATTACCGTAAAGATACAGGACATAAACACTCGCCGCAGAATACCTGCCCCAAGGCCACAAAAGGCTGCAGCGGTTGCCCCAATGCATAATTTTCCGATAAAGAAGTTCGCCGGATACTGGCTGCCGGTATTTGTTTACGCAGGGCTGATTTTTCGCTTGTCTGCCATACCGGGTTCGGATATTCCGGGTTTATTTCCGTATCAGGATGTTGTGTTCCATTTTCTGGAATATGCGGTTTTTGCGTTGCTGCTCAGCCGGGCAATCAAGGCTTATTGGCCGCAGCAAAAAAAAATGAGGCGCTTACTGGCTGTTATGGCGCTTGTGCTGGTGTACGCACTTTCAGATGAATTCCATCAGTTGTTTGTGCCTAACCGCACTGCTTCTTTAATTGACGTAATCATTGATTGCGCCGGCGGATTATCTGCCGGGATATTCTTATGACTAAAGTAAAACCTTTCAGGGCGCTGGTTTATAATCAAGAAAAGATCAAAGACTTATCGTGCGTAGTTTGCCCTCCGTATGACGTGATCTCTCCGGAAAGGCAGGAGCATTATCACGGCATTGACCAGTATAATTTTATCCACATACTCTTAAGCAAGGCTGCTGCCGGAGAAGACAAATACGCAAAAGCAGGAAACTTGTTCGGCCAGTGGCAGAAGAGCGGGGTATTCACCCGGGACAAAGAGCCGGCAATATATTTTTACAGCCAGTTATACAATTTAAACGGCGAAAAAAAGACGCGTTACGGATTTATGGCCCTTTTACGTTTGGGCGACAGCAGGGAAGCCCGCGTGTTCGCGCACGAGAATACGCGTTCAGCCGCCAAAGAAGACAGGCTCAAGCTTATCCGGCAGGTAAGAGCAAACTTAAGCCCGATATTCGTGGTTTTTCAGGACAAGAAGCGCGTGATTCCGCGTATTACCGGTAAATACCTGGAGCAGCTTAAGCCCGCAATCGCCATAACTGACGATGAGCAGGCAGAGCATAAGGTTTGGCGGATCACCTCTCCGGAGATTGTCAAAATCGTGCAGGAGGGTTTAAGCGACGAGAATATTTTTATTGCCGACGGCCACCATCGCTATGAAGTTGCCTGCGCCTACCAGGAAGAGATGCGCCAGAAACTCGGCCGCCTGACCGGGCAAGAAGAATGCAATTATATCCTGGCTTATTTTACCAGCGCAGAATCACGCGGGCTTACCATCCTGCCGATACACCGTTTAGTAAAGCTGGAGGCCAGGCGTAGCATACAGGAGATCATTTCCGGGCTTAAGGAAAATTTCGTCGTTGAAGAAGTAAAGGACAAGGAAAAGTTTTTTTTCCTGTTAAAAAAAGGCGGGGAAAGCGAACATATTATCGGGATGTACAAAGACGCCAAGTTTTGGTTTCTTAGGTTGAAAAATGTCGGGATTTTGGATAGAATAATCAGCGATAAACCGCGCGATTACCGGCTGCTTGACGTTTCAATACTTAACTACCTTGTGTTAAACAACGTGCTAGGATTGGGCCTTGAGGACAAAGATTCAATATCGTTTAATCCCTGCGCCCAGGAATTAATCGCGCAGGTTGATGCTGATCCGGGCTCGATCGCGTTTTTCCTGAATCCGGTCAAGGTCGGCCAGATCATGTCAGTAGCGCTGGAAGGCGAAAAAATGCCGCCTAAATCAACCTATTTTTATCCTAAAGTACTTTCCGGGCTTGTGATAAATAAACTGGAGCCTTAGCAAATGTCATTATTCGGCAAGCCAAAATATACAATCGTGCGGGTGAAGAAAAAGGACATTCCCGAAGGCCTGTGGACAAAGTGCGAAGACTGCGGCCAGCCTTTATATAATAAGACGCTGGAAGAGAATTTTAAGGTTTGCCCGAAATGTAATTATCATTTTACGCTTAGTTCGTATGAACGGGTCAACCTTTTGTTAGATAAGGATAGTTTTCAGGAATACGATAAAGACATGATACCCGGCGATCCGTTGGATTTTAAGGGGCCGAAAACTTATAAGGATAAGCTTGCCCAGGACCAGAAAGCGACCGGCCTTAAGGAAGCAGCAGTGACCGGGGATGGCCTGATAGACGGCAAAAAAGTGGTCATCGGCGTAACGGATTCGCGCTTTATCATGGGCTCTATGGGGTCGGTGGTCGGGGAAAAGCTTGCCCGCGCAGCGGAAGCCGCGACAAAGAACAAGCTGCCGCTGGTCATTGTATCCGGTTCCGGAGGCGGGGCGCGCATGCATGAAGGGATGTTCAGCCTTATGCAAATGGCAAAGACTTCAGCAGCGCTTTCCTACCATCATAGAAGCAAGCTGCTTTATATATCCGTGCTCACTAACCCGACGATGGGAGGGGTAATGGCTTCTTTTGCCGGTTTAGGGGACATTACCATTGCCGAACCGAAGGCGTTGCTCGGATTTACCGGCCCGCGCGTGATTGAACAGACCATCAGGCAGAAGCTGCCTGCCGGATTCCAACGTTCGGAATTTTTACTTGAGCACGGCATGATCGACATAATCGCGCACCGCAAGAATTTAAAATCCACGTTGAGCCAATTGCTTGACTATTTGTGTTAATAGTATATAATATTCACTTATGATTTTTAATTCCGGATACGAAGGAGCAAAGTGATATGGCACAGGTAAGCCTTAGGAACGTCACCAAATATTTCGCGGGCAACATTAAAGCGGTAGATAACATAAATCTCGGCGTGGAGAATAAGGAATTCATGGTCCTTGTCGGGCCTTCCGGCTGCGGCAAGTCAACGACTTTAAGGATGATCGCCGGCCTTGAAGAAATAAGCGAAGGCAGCCTTTATATCGGCGACAGGCTGGTCAACGATGTCCCGGCTAAAGACAGGGACATCGCCATGGTATTCCAGAATTACGCGCTTTATCCGCACATGACCTTGTTTGAAAATATGGCCTTTGGTTTGAAGCTAAGGCGTTATCCGAAACAAGAGATCCTGCAGCGGGTCAACGACGCGGCGGATATCCTCGGGATTAAGCATTTGCTCGGCCGCAGGCCGCGCGAGATATCAGGAGGCGAAAGGCAGCGCGTTGCCGTAGGCAGGGCAATAGTCAGGAAGCCCAAAGTTTTCCTTTTTGACGAGCCGCTTTCCAACCTTGATGCCAAGCTGCGCGTGCAGATGCGCACCGAGATCCATAAGCTGCATATCAGGCTGCAGACAACGATCATTTATGTTACCCACGATCAGGTGGAAGCAATGACCATGGGCGACAGGATCGCCGTAATGAAGCAGGGCGTGCTGCAGCAGGTCAATGACCCGATAGATATTTATGACCACCCGAAAAATAAATTTGTTGCCGGCTTTATCGGTTCTCCGCCGATGAATTTCATGAACGGCCGCCTGATAAAGAAAGAAGGCAGGATCTATTTCGACGAGGGCAGGATCATGATCAAGGTCGTCGAAGACATGTATAAAAAGCTCGAAGGCTACGTCGGCAAAGAAATAATCTTCGGTATCCGCTCGGAAGACATATACGACAAGCTGTTTGTTTCGGAAGCTCCGCCGGAGAATATCGTAAGGGTGAATTGTGAGGTTGTTGAGCCGATGGGCTCGGAGGTTTACCTTTACCTGAATACCGGCAAGCACACTTTCATCGCACGCGTGGGCGCTCATGACAGGCCGAAAGTAAATCAAGACATGGATGTGGTCTTTGACATGAGCAAGGTGCATTTCTTTGCTAAAGATACGGAAGAAACAATCATTTAGCCCTGAGAAGACATCCGATCTGCCAGAAAAGCCTTTTCTGACCAAGGCATTCCTGTATACCGCAGTTATTATTCTCCTCTATATCGGCATACCGGCTTTACTCGCCGCGTTTTTCAAAGGCCTTACATTCAAAACCATGGCGGTTTTTTATTTAGTGAACCTGCTGCTCTTTTTGTATCTGCTCAAGCGCAGCCTGAAGCTGGCGTATAAGCTTGGGCTGGACATCCAAGACCTTGAAGAAGGGAAAAATGTTTTAAACGACCGTAACCTGCAGGAAATAAGGTGCGGGGAATCTTTAAAAGAAAAGATACGGCGCTATATCAGCTTTAAGGAGATAATTGAAAAAATAAACCAGGACTTAAGCCTGGATTATATTGCCGATAAATTAAGCGATATCGCCTTTTCTTTTATCGGGCAGGGAATGGGGGTCTGTGTCCTTTACCTCGTTGATCACCGTACGCACAGACTGACCTTGTTTAAAGCGAAAAAAGAAGACAAGGCAATGGTGATTAAGACCAAGGAAGGCGATGTCTTTGATCTCTGGGTTTTACGGCATGCGGGCCCGCTGCTTATTGAAGACGTGCGCAAGGATTTCCGCTTTGACTTAGAAAGGCTCAAGAGTATCGACGACAGGAATTTTCTTTCTTTGATGAGCGCGCCGTTTATCAGCGAAAACAGGTTTTTAGGCATAGTCAGGCTGGATAATCCGATCGCCGGATTTTATTCGCAGGACGAGCTGCGGCTTTTAGCGACGATTTCAGATATCGGGGCAGTGGCGCTGGAAAACGGGGAGTTCTTCAACAAGACGCGGGAATTGGCCATTCATGACAGCCTGACTTCACTTTACACCAAGGGATATTTTCTTGAGCGGCTTAAAGAAGAATGCAAGAGGAATATCCGGCAAGGCAAAAATATTTCCCTGTTGATGCTGGATATCGACCACTTTAAGGATTATAACGACAAGTTCGGGCACACGGCAGGCGACATTGTTTTGAAGAGCTTGAGCGCGAACATTACCGGGTTCTTTAAGGATGCGGATTATATCACCAGCCGTTTCGGCGGAGAAGAATTCTGTATCGCGCTTTTGAATACGGATAAAGCTGCGGCGCGGCATTCGGCTGAAGAGCTGCGTGCCCGGATAGAAAAAATAAATATTGTCCTGCGCAGGCAGGAGACAAATATCACGGTATCCATAGGTGTTGCCTGCCTTCCGGATGACGCGGCAGATGAAGACGAATTAATACAGTCCGCGGACCGGGCAATGTATGCGGCAAAAAAAGGCGGCAGAAACAGGGTAAGGAGCGCTTAAGGGTATGCTCATATTGGCGGTATTAATCATTCTTACGCTTATTTCCGGGATTTTTTTCAAAAATGCCTTTTCCGTGAAGCTGCGCAGGATGAAGCGGCAATACGAGGAAGCGCGCGCCGAATACGGCAGGTTATCCCAGGAGAACAACGAGTTGGTTGCCAATAATACGGGCCTAAAAAATGAATTAGAGTCGATGATCGCGCTTTATGACATTACGAAAGAAATTTGCAAGTCCCTGGATGAGGCAAAGGTGTTTGAGTTATTTAAGGCGCAGATCAGCCGGTATATAAGGGTCAAGGATTGCAGGCTTTTGGCAAAAGACGCCGACCTGTCGGCGTATAAGGACTGGATTGTTTTGCCGCTTGAGATCGAGAGGGTCAACGCCGGCTATCTGGCGGCGGAAGGGATCGAAGAAAACCAGCGGGATAAATTCAATATTCTCGCGCAACAGTTTATCCTCGGGATCAAACGGGCAATACTCTATCACCGGGTCCAGGAGTTGGCGATTACCGACACCCTGACAGGGGTCTTAAGCCGCAGGCACTGGATGGAGAGGTTTAACCAGGAGTTGGAGCGTTCAAAAAAATTTAAATACCGTTTTTCTTTCTTAATGATCGACATTGACCACTTCAAGACTTTTAATGACCGTTACGGCCATCTTGTAGGCGACGCGATATTGCGCGGAGTATCGGAAAGGATAAAAGAGAACATCCGGCAGGTGGACCTGATCGGCAGGTACGGCGGCGAAGAATTTTCCGTGATCCTTACCGAGACGGATAAGGAAGGGGCGATGCTTGCCGCGGAACGTATCCGCCGGGCAGTGGAAGAAAAATACATCACTATTTACGATGAGTCGCTGAAGATCTCCGTGAGTATCGGCATTGCGGTTTTTCCCGATCATGCCGGCCGCGCAGAAGGCTTGGTTGAGAAAGCCGACCAGGCGCTTTATCATGCCAAGCAGACCGGCAGGAATAAAGTCTGCGTCTGTAGCGAATCGTCTTAATCACCCTCTGCCACAAACGTTTAGTTTACTAAAATCAATTGTTATGCTTTATGCTTCAGGCCTTTGTTCGCGCGCTGCAAACATCTTGCCGTCGGCTGCGGTTTACGGCTCGCTATCAGGCATACTTTCGTAACATGAAAGCTTCCGCTCGCCGTAAGCCCTTGCCGACTGATCTCTAAAGCGAATTGGCAAGAGTTTACAATGCGCGCTCACAAAACCCTTCGCATAAGCATAGCAATTCATTTAACCGGCAAATGCTTAATACATTAAAAGGCTTGCAAAAGGGCGGGGTTTAGGATAAAATACTGCACAATAAACGCTTAAGGGAGCATCTGTGAAAATTTTCATCGATACCGCGAATATCAAAGAGATCAGGGAGGCAGCAAGCCTCGGTTTAATAGACGGCGTAACAACCAACCCGACCTTGGTAGCGAAGGAAAACCGGCATTACCCGGAATTATTAAAAGAGATATGCGGCATAGTATCCGGCCCGGTGAGCGCGGAAGTGATCAGCCTTGATGCCGGGGGTATGGTCAATGAGGCCCGCCAGTTAGCCAAGATCGCAAAAAATATCGTCATCAAGATCCCTCTTGTGAAAGAAGGCCTTAAGGCGGTGAAGGTTTTGAGCGCCGAAGGCATAAAAACTAATGTTACGCTCTGTTTTTCCGCGACGCAGGCATTGCTGTGCGCCAAGACCGGGGCTGATTATGTGTCGCCGTTCATCGGCAGGTTTGACGACATCTCGCAGGAAGGGATGAATCTGATCCGGGACATCAAGCAGATCTATTCCAATTACGGTTTCAAGACTGAGATAATCGTTGCCAGCATCCGCAATCCACTGCATGTTTTAGACGCGGCAAAAACCGGCGCCGATGTGGCCACTGTGCCGTTTGCGGTCATTGAACAGTTGATAAAACATCCATTAACAGACATAGGCGTGCAAAGGTTCCTTGACGATTACAAGAAAATCCCTCAGAACAATAATGCTGGATAAGAGAAGCTATTTTTCCGCGCTGCTGTTTTCTGTTTTTTTTCTCCTTGCCTGCCCGGTAATTTGCCCGGCTGAGCAGGACATGAAAGAGCCGGTCACCGTAAACGGCGATAACGTAGAATATTCCACCGATAGCAAAGAAGTCACCGCATCAGGCAACGTTTCAATAATCTACAAAGATACGAAGCTCACCTGCGAGCATATTAAGATCAATACCGAAACCAAAGACGCCGAAGCAACCGGTAATGTCCGCCTGGAAGATAAAAAAGGCGTCATTGAAGGCGAAAAAATAAAATACAATTTCCAGAATAAGACCGGAGTAATCACCGATGCCAGTTTCCGTTCTTCCCCTTATTTCGGCAGGGCGGAAAGTATGGATAAGATCAGCGACAGTGAGTTTATCGGCCACCGCTCCTATGTCACGACCTGCAGTTATGACCATCCGCATTACCGTCTAAAGTCAAAGAAGGTGGATTTTTTTCCGGGAGACAAAGTTGCGATAAAAGATGTTGTTTTCAGCTTTGGCCAGGATAAGCAAATACCGGTAATGTATTTCCCGGGTTTTGAACAGAGTTTTAAAAAAGACCGTTTGACGCACACGCAGTTTACCGGCGGCAAGAGTAAAGACTGGGGTTACTATTTGCTTACTGCTACCAAATACCATATTACCGATAACATAAGGGGAAGGATCTACCTTGATTACCGTAATTACCTTGGCGTAGCCGAAGGTTTTATCACAAACTATGATACCAAAGCAGCCGGAACAGGAGATTTTAAATTCTATTATACGCAGGAGCGCGATAAGTCCGGAAGGTTGGGTAAGGACGTTAATGCGCCGAAAGTATTCCAGAGATACCTGGTGCGCTGGCGCCATAAATGGGATATAGGCCCGCGGACAAATTTCGTCAGCCAATATTATAAGATCATTGATTCAAGGCGGGCGCTTTACGGCGCAAGCAATAGTTTCCTTAAAGATTATTTTCCCCGCGAGTTTGATAAGGACACGCAGCCGCCGTCATATGCCCAGCTGCATCATTCTTTCAATTACTCCGGGATAGACGTTGTTTTTCAGAAGCGTATTAACCGCTGGTACGACTCGCCGCAGCTGGATGCGCACCTGGAAAAATTGCCGCAAATTTCCTACAGCATGCCTTCTATACGAGTCGGCGAAACCCCGTTCTTTTTTGAGACCGGATCTTCGTTTTCCAATTTCGCTTATAAGTACACTGTCCCCTCCAGCAATGATTTTACTATGGTCCGGGTGGATACCCTGAATAAATTTTCCATGCCGGTGAAGGTCGCTTTCCTGTATTTCACGCCGTTTGTCGCCAGCCGCCAGACTTATTACAATGAGGATATTAACGGCGCGGCAATCGCCCCGCGGACAATATTTTACACGGGCGCCGACCTTAGCACGAAATTCTACCGCATCTTTGACGTTAATTCTAATTTCCTCGGCATCGAGCTCAACGGTTTGCGGCACATTATTACGCCTACCGTAAGCTATACCTATAACCGCCAACCGACGATAAAGAGCTCACGGCTTAAACAGATAGACGCGGTGGATGCCATCGGCTACAATAATTCGGTTGCCATCGGCCTGCAAAATAAGCTGCAGACAAAGCGCAAGAATAAAACCATTGACCTGCTTGATTTCCGGATCGATACCGGCTATATGCTTTACGGGATTGATACAGCTACGAACAGTAAGCTACACGGGCAGCTTTCGGATTTTACCTTGAACCTTGACTTTTTTCCTAACTCATTCATGAAGCTGCACGCAGATTCAATTTACACCACGAAAGAAAAATTTTTTAAACAGGTAAATGCCGATGTGAATTTTAGTTTCAGCACCGATACTTACCTGAGCCTGGGCCACCGCTATGAGAGAAAAGGCAGCAAGGAAATGACCTTTACTGCCGGCTTGAGATTAAATCCTAAATGGAAGATTGCCTTTTACGATAGGTACCAGTTCGGCAACACAACGACGATCAAAGGCGGTTTGCGAGAGCAGCGCGTTACCATTACCCGGGACCTGCATTGCTGGGAAACAGAGCTTACCTTAGATGACGAGAAGGGCAAGGGCACGACGATCTGGTGGGTATTCAGGCTGAAGGCCTTTCCTGAGCTTGAATTTGACTTTAACAAGAGTTATAATGCCCCTAAACCCGGTTCTCAGTCCAACAATATTTAGGGACGGTTCTCAAGTCAAGATAAAAGTGTCCCCATAAAAGGGACACTTCTAACTTGTTTTGAGAACCGTCCCTATTAAGGAAGGTGCACATGAACATATCCATAATCGGTTCAGGCTATGTCGGCCTTGTCACGGGCGCATGTTTTTCCGAATTAGGCAACCGGGTTATCTGCGCTGACAGCGATGCGAAAAAGATAGAGGGATTAAAGAAAGGCCTGGTCCCGATCTATGAACCCGGGCTTAAAGAGATGATCGCGATAAACATGAAAGATAAGCGGTTAAAGTTTACCGCCAGCATAAAAGAGGCGGTAAAATCTTCAGAGATCATTTTTATCGCGGTAGGCACGCCTTCTTTAAAGAACGGTGACGCCGACCTGACCGGCATAGAAAACGTGGCGCGCAACATTGCCATGAACATGCCGGGATACCGGCTGATCGTGGAAAAATCCACTGTCCCGGTTGAAACCGGTATCTGGGTCAAGCATACAATCGAAACCTATATCCGCTCTAAGAACAAATTTGACGTTGCCTCTAACCCGGAGTTTCTGCGCGAGGGGCAGGCAATAAATGATTTTATGCACCCGGACAGGATCGTCATCGGCGTGGAGTCAAAAAAAGCAAGGGATATCCTGGCAGGGCTTTATAAGCCGCTGAACGCGCCGATGGTGTTTACCGATATCAGGTCGGCGGAACTTATTAAACATGCCTCAAATTCATTCCTGGCGACAAAGATCTCTTTTATTAACGCGGTTTCCCGTATTTGCGATAAGGTGGGAGCGGATATCTCGGAAGTTAGCCGCGGCATCGGGTTGGATAGGCGCATCGGCGCTTCTTTTTTAAACGCCGGTATAGGATATGGCGGTTCCTGTTTTCCCAAAGACCTCGACGCGTTCATTACCATCTCTGAAAAGCTCGGTTACAATTTTAAACTGCTTGAAGCGGTAAGGCAGGTTAATCAGCAGCAGAAAGATTTCTTTTTAAGCAAAATAAAAGATTGCCTGTGGATAATCAAGGATAAGACTATCGGCGTGCTGGGTTTATCGTTTAAGCCGGATACGGATGATATCCGTAATGCCCCGGCGCTGGACATCATTAACAGCCTGCTCTCTGAAGGGGCGATATTAAAGGTATATGATCCGCAGGCAATGAAGAAAGCAGGAGAAATATTCGGTAAAGCGCTAAAATTCTGCCGGGACCCCTATGAAGCTGCCAAGTCTTGCGACTGTTTGATCGTCCTGACCGAGTGGGATGAATTCAAGGAACTTGATTTCGCCAGCGTTAGAAAAATGATGAAACGGCCGCTGGTGATCGATGGCCGCAATATCTATGATCCCCAGGCAATGAAAAAGTCAGGTTTTACATATGTCAGCATAGGCAGAAAAAAAGTTTCGCATAAATGATGGGCAGTTATATAAAAGAATTTGAAGAGAGAGTAAACAAGCGTAAAATCAAAATTGCCGTAGTCGGGCTGGGTTATGTCGGCTTACCCCTGGCAGTGGAATTTGCCAAAAAGGGATTCAGCGTAACCGGCATTGACCTGGATGCAGGCCGCGTGCAAGGGGTCAGGGAAAAGAAGTCGTATATCACGGATATTTCAGATAAAGATTTAAAGCAGGTTGTCGTTTCGGGAAAATTACGTCCGGAAAGCAGTTTTTCTCTTCTTAAGCATTGCGACGCAGTATTTATCTGCGTGCCAACTCCGTTAAAACGAAAGTACCACCCCGATATATCCTTTATTAAAGCCGCTGTAAGCCAAGCCGCGAAGAACATAAAGCACCAGGCGCTGGTGATCGTAGAAAGTACGACTTACCCGGGCACTACTGAAGAGGTTATCCTTCCGATGCTTGAGGCAGGAGGCAGGAGGCAGAGCAGGGATTTTTATCTATGTTTTTCTCCTGAACGGGTAGACCCCGGGAATAAAGAATTTTCTTTACGCCGGATACCTAAGGTGATCGGAGGAATAGATGCCAATGCCAGCCATTTAGGCAGGATTGTTTATTCCGCAGTGATGGATAAGGTAGTGGTAGTTTCCAGCACGCGTATTGCCGAGGCAGTAAAACTTTTGGAGAATACTTTCCGTATCGTTAATATCGGCTTAATAGATGAAATGGCGATGATGGCCCACAGGATGGGTATGGATATCTGGGAGATCATCAATGCGGCGTCAACTAAGCCTTTCGGATTTATGCCGTTTTTTCCCGGCCCCGGAGTAGGCGGGCATTGCATACCAAAAGACCCGCTTTATTTATATTGGAAAGCAAAGGGCTATGGATTCAAATCGCGGTTCATTAAGCTTGCCTCCGATACCATTAACCATATGCCGGCTTATGTCGTAAGCAGAGTGCGCAGCCTTTTGGAACAAAATAGAAAAAAGTTTACGAAAAATAAAGTGCTTGTTTTGGGCGTTACCTATAAGCAGGACATTAAGGATTTGCGTAAATCTCCGGCTTTGGATATTATCAGTATTCTGCAAAAGGACAAAGTTCATGTTACGTATCATGATCCGCTCATTCCTTATTTAAAAATGGGGGACATTGATCTCAAGTCCGTAAAGCTTACCGCGGCGAATCTAAAGGGGTTTGATTGCGTTATTATTGCCACAGGCCATTCGTCTGTGAATTACCGTTTTATCCTGGAAAATTCGCGATCCATTTTTGATACGCGTAATGTCTACAAGGGAATAAAGAATAAGAAAATATTCAAACTTTGAGGCGGATATGACAAAAAAAACAGTAGTGATTACCGGGGGCGCCGGCTTTATCGGCTCACACCTTTGCGACAGGTTGATCGGCGAAGGTTTCCGGGTTATCTGCGTTGATAACCTGATTACCGGGACCCGGAGCAATATCAGCCACTTGCTTAAGAATAAGGATTTTAGCTTTATCAGGCAGGACGCCGCGGAATATCTGCGCATAAAGGGTGATGTCTGGGCGGTTTTACATTTTGCCTCGCTTGCTTCCCCGGTTGATTATTTGCGTTTTCCGATCGAAACGCTCAAGGCTGGTTCTGCAGCTACGCATAATGCTTTAGGGTTGGCAAAAGCAAAAAAAGCAAGGTTTATGCTTGCTTCTACTTCTGAGGTTTATGGGGATCCGCTGGTGCATCCGCAGGCGGAAAGCTATTGGGGTAATGTTAATCCGGTGGGGGTAAGGGGTTGTTATGACGAATCAAAACGTTTTGCCGAAGCCCTGACCATGGCCTATCTGCGGGTGCATAAACTGGATACGCGGATCGTAAGGATTTTTAACACTTATGGCGAAAGGATGCGTATTAATGACGGCAGGGTAGTGCCGAATTTCATCTTTCAGGCGCTCCACCGCAAGCCGCTGACGGTTTACGGCAATGGCAGCCAAACGCGTTCATTCTGTTATGTTTCCGACCTGGTCGAGGGGATTTACCGGCTGATGCTTTCCCGTTGTCATGAGCCGGTGAATTTAGGCAATCCCGACGAATTCACGATATTGGAGTTCGCCAAGATAGTTTCGCGTATTGCCGCGACAAAGGCAAAGATCGCCTTTAAGCCGCTGCCGCAGGATGACCCAAGGCAGAGGCGGCCGGATATCTCCAGGGCAAAAAGAATACTTAAGTGGCAGCCACAGGTAAAACTTGCCGAAGGCGTAGTCAAAACAATGGAGTGGTTGAAGCTGCAGCAATAATTTTGTGCTTGACAAAGCTTAGCCGGGATGATATAAAATTGCTGGATCAGGGATTAATATAATAAGTTACATTAGAAAGGAGGCAACAAAATCATGAGAAGAAGAGGTTTTACGTTAGTAGAAATCATGATCGTTGTGGCAATTATCGCGTTGTTAGCAGCAATCGCAATACCGAACCTTTTACGCGCACGGCTTACTGCTAATGAAACAACCGCGCAAGCAACATTAAGGACAGTATCAACCGCAATAGAGACTTTTGCCGCGGCAAATAACGGGACTTATCCGGATGCCATGGCTGACTTGACCGGTGCAAATCCGCCCTATCTTAATGAAGACTATACGGCAGCTGCGCAGTCAGGTTATGTTTATACTGTTCCTACGTGGACATCAGCCTACTGTGTTCAGGCAGCGCCTGAAGTAGCAGGGCAGGGAAGGACATTCAGAATCAGGGGCGGCGGCGTGCTTGAAGAAGGCGCCTGCGGCGCATAGTCGTAAGTAGCATAATTAGAATAACAGCTTCTTAGTGAGGGCGAGGCAAAAAAGCTTCGCCCTCATTTTTTCGGAGGGCAGATTTGGATACCTATTTTGATGGTTTCCGGATCGCAAGATTGCTGCTACAACGTTCATTGGCCGGTATTTACCTGGTTGCATTCATTGCGGCGCTTAACCAGTTCCCCGCGCTTTTAGGGGAAAACGGGCTCCTGCCGGTAGCTGATTTTATTAAACATTCGCCTTTTAAGGCCTCTCCCAATATTTTCTACCTGCATTATTCCGACCAATTCCTTATGCTTATTGCCGCTGCGGGGATCGTCCTTTCGTTATCAGCGCTTTTCGGCATATCGGAAAGCGGCTCGTGGTGGCTGTCAACCGGGATATGGTTTTTCCTCTGGGTACTGTATCTTTCTATTGTTAATGTCGGGCAGACCTTCTATAGTTTTGGCTGGGAAACAATGCTGCTTGAGGCCGGATTTTTTGCCGCTTTCCTTGGGCCTTCCAGGTTCCAGGCTTCGGTAATTCCCATACTTATTCTGCGCTGGATGCTCTTCCGGGTAGAGTTAGGCGCCGGACTGATTAAATTACGCAGCGACCCCTGCTGGCGGGACCTGACCTGCCTGTTTTATCACTACGAAACCCAGCCTTTGCCTAATCCCTTGAGTTGGTATTTTCATTATCTCCCAAAATTTCTTCATGCGATTAGCGTGTTGTTCAGCCATTTTGTCCAGGTGATCGTGCCGTTTGGCCTGTTCGGGCCGCAAAAGATCGCGGCAATTTCCGGCGGGCTGATCATATTTCACCAGTTCTTGCTGATAATCAGCGGCAACTATTCCTGGCTTAACTGGCTGACGGTTGTACTGGGGTTGTCGGCTTTCAGCGATTCCATATTTGGAAAGCTTATCCGCTTCAACGTTGCGACACCCATAGCGCGGCCGCAATTTTATAACGCCTTACTGTGCGGCCTTGCCGCTTTCACCGTGATCTTAAGTATTCTGCCGGTATCCAACCTTTTTTCACGCCGCCAAATGATGAATTATAGTTATAATCCCTTGCGTCTGGTAAATACTTATGGCGCGTTCGGGAGCATGACCAAGGAAAGGTATGAGATTGTAATTGAAGGCACAGATGCATCCGGGATGCTTGCGCAGGCAGAATGGAAGGAATATGGATTTATGGCTAAGCCGGGAGATGTCCGGAGGCTTCCGCCGCAAATAGCGCCTTACCATTTACGGCTCGATTGGTTAATGTGGTTTTTGCCTTTTTCCGTCACGATCGCCGATAATCATATCATTGTCCCGGGATATGAGCTTTGGTTTATGCGGTTTATTCAAAAATTACTGCAGGGTGATAAAAAAACACTTAAACTTTTAAGGATTAATCCCTTCCCCGGTCAACCGCCTCGTTTTATCCGGGCCAGGTTTTACCGGTATAGATATACCGATCCGGGGGAGAGGAAGAATACCGGCAATTGGTGGAGGCGAGATTTTGTTGATGACTATCTGTCTCCGGTTGCGCTGCCGGAAAGAACCGGAGATTGATCCATGCCGGTTATATATAGGAGGATTATGTTAAGGCTGTTAATATATGCTGTTATCATCGTCGTATTTTTTATTGCCTATACGCGTTTCCTTGAGCGGACAATGATCTTTTATCCGTCAAAAGAGATGAACTTCAAGCCTTCGGATATGGGCCTTGAGTATGAAGACGTATTCTTTGTTTCGGCGGACGGCCAAAAGATCAACGGATGGTTTATCCCGGCAAAGCAGGCCTATGCGACGGTGTTGTATTTTCACGGCAACGCCGGCAATATCAGCCATCGCGTGGAAATCGGCCGTATGTTCCACGATAAGAATATGGATATTTTTATGATTGATTACCGCGGCTTTGGCAAGAGCAGCGGCCGGCCGCAGGAAAAAGGAGTGTATCTTGACGGTTTAGCAGCGTATGAGTATCTGGTGAAAACAAGGAAAATCACCCCGGGAAAGATCGTTATTTTCGGCAAGTCATTAGGAGTGGCTATTGCGGTTGAAGTGGCTTCAAAAGTACCTGCAGGGGCGCTGATCTGTGAAAGCGGGTTTACCTCAACGCGCGACTTTGCCCGGCAGGCGTATTCTTTCCTGCCTTTCTGGTTGTGCGTAAGCCAAAGATTTGATTCGCTGGAAAAGATCAACAGGGTGAAAATGCCGAAATTGATCATCCATAGCCTGGATGATGAGATCGTGCCTTTTAGCCACGGTAAAAAATTATTTGAGCGGGCCACAGAACCAAAGGAATTCTATGAAATGCATGGTGGGCATAACGACGCTTTTTATGTCTATGGCGGCGAATGTATGCAAAGGATTGAAGAATTTATCAGGCAGAGCTTGCGGCCGTAAGCAGCTTACCGAATTTCCCCAATATTTCCCTTTGCGAAAACTTTTTTTTATGATACAATCTTCGTAACTATCAGAAAATAAGGTGACTTACATATGAACAATAAAGCACGCAGTTTTGTTACAATAATGATCATTGCCGCGCTTTGCGCGCTGATTTTACGGATCGCCCTTGAGCAGTTTATTAAGCGCAGCGTGGTCCAGAATGAAGCAGTTGCCGTCAGCACGCTTAAACTTGTTTCCGCGGCTTTGGAGAGCTACGCCAAGAATAACCGCGGGATTTTCCCTTCCAGCCTTGAGCCCCTGACAAAAACAACGCCGATATACCTTGACCGGGATTATATAAAGGAATCGCCGATAAAAGGGTATACCTATACCTGCTCAAAGCTTGACAGCTCGGGCTACAATTGTTCGGCCAACCCGGTCACGTGCATGATGAGCGGCAGCACCGTGTATAATATCTCAACCGGCGGTTTATTTGTTTCTGAAGGCTGCATTAAAGACGAATGATATGAAGCGGGGATTTACGATTGTCGAGATAATGGTCGTGGTGGGGATCATCATGATCCTGGTCGTGATCGCCGCGCCGGGTATCATGCGTTCGCGCATCGTGGGTAACGAAGCAGCAGCGGTGGCAAACTTAAGGACGTTAAACAACGCTTGCCAGATGTATCATATCAATATCGAGGCTTATCCTGACAGCCTGCAGGACATGGCTGAACCACAGGCCAATCCGCCGTATCTTGATCCGGTGCTGGCAACCGGCCGCAAACAGGGATATGAATTCATCTATAGCCTGCTTGACGCAGACCGTTTTACGGTAAACGCCAACCCGACAACCAGCGGGCTGCTTAAGGGCAGGTATTTTTTTATGAACGAGACAGGAGTGATCCGGTCAAATCCTACGCAACCCGCCGGCCCAGATGATGAAATTGTTAAATAAGCGCGCTGTTAAAGGTTTTACATTAATTGAAGTCTTGATCGCGGTAGCCATACTGGCCTTTTGCCTGTGCGGGCTATTGGCGACATACGTGAATATGTTCTTTCTTACCAGTCTGCTGCGGGACTCAACGTTAGCAACGAGCGCAGTGCAGGCTAAGCTGGAAGAGGTCAGGAGCACCGATTTTGCCTGTCTTTATACGCCCGGTGCCTGTCAGGCATGCGCCGGTCTTTGCGCGAAATGTTTTTGCGACGGCGACGAATTCATCCTTGACGGGATTGCCGAAGGCAAGGCCGCTATCGAGATCGATCCGGTTGTCGGTTATACTACGCTTAAGAAAGTAAGGATTGTTGCCTGTTTCAGGACAAGGGGCAGGCTTATCGGCAATGATATTGAAAATTGCTCTGTTTCCCCGGTTGAAGCAGTAACCTATATATCGCAATGAAGAAGACATCCGCCTATACGCTGCTTGAAATGATCGTGGTCCTGGCGATATTCATTATTGTTTTTTCTTCGGTGATCGCGATCATGCTGGCAGGCGACCGCAACTGGCGCATCGGCAGGAATATTATTACCGAACAACAGCAGGCCAGGCAGGCAATGAGTTATATTGTCAGGTCATTGCGGCAATCCAGCCCGCAGTGGGGGTTGACAATGGAAGAGGACCGGATATTATTTTACCGCCCGGTATTTGACGCAAACGGGAATATCATAGATACACGTTGGGTTATATTCAGGCTAAACCCGCTTGATTCTACGCAGTTAATCAAGAGCGAACAAGACCTTGCCCCTGTCGTATTGGCGCAGGATATTGACGGGATCAGGTTCACCGGCGGGTGCGCAGGTTGCGCCGCGTTCAATTGCGCTGCCATGGCTGCCGATTGTCCCGTAGTCATGGTTGAAATAAGGACCAGAAAGAATACAGTGTTTACTTTAGTTTCAAAAGTAATGATGCGCAATGCTCCCTTAGCCTTGTCGGAAGACGTGCCGCTTATTGAGCCGCCGGAAGGAGAATTCTAATGGGTAGAAAAGGGATCGTGCTGGTTATTTCACTGGCAGTAATGGCTGTGCTTTTGATCCTTACGGGAAGCTTCTTTTTTAGTCTGATCTCGGAAAGCGGATTTGTAAATAGGGAAAAATACATTGTTCAGGCAGTGGCATTAGCAGAGGCAGGGGCAAGTCATGCCCGCGCGGAATTGAACCGGCTGCTTAATATAAATCTTGATCCGGCAGTTTCCGTAGACCAAACGTTCGCGTTTAGGAACTATTATGCCAGCAATGATTCCCTGGAAGTGCTGGAGGATTACCTCGGCTTTAGCACGGCCGGTTGCCCTGTCGGCTCCTGTATCGGCGTAAGCGCTTCCCCTACTCAACTAAGGGCTCAATTCCCTTCCAGTGTTATAGATGGATCCTATAACGCAATAGTGATCGTCACGCAGAATGGGAATCCCGAGCGTATCATCATGGGTTCGGATGAAAGGTATATTTTCCGGTATAATTACGCGATTGAGTCCACCGGCAGCGTAACTAAAACCGTGCCGGCTACTGCCAAGACAATAAGGCTTAGCGGCGGCAGCTTTACCGTGAACATACGCCGGGATAACTTCGCCAAATTCGCGCTTTTTACTTCGCATCACAGAACACCTTCAGGCACAACCGTATGGTTTACTTCCAATACCAACTTTAGCGGGCCGGTCTTTACAAATGAACGCTTTAGCTTCGCGCAAAACCCCGGCGCGCATTTTACCGAAGAGGTTGCCCAACATGAAACGCGGGCGCGTTTTTATAATAACAACAACCCTGTATTACTGAATGCCGATAGTAATCCTCCGAGAGATGTCCCTGCGTTTGATAAGGGATTTGAACGCGGAGAAGACCTGTTAAATCTTGAGTCTTCTACTTCCGCGACTGAATTGAGGAACGAAGCATTGGGGACCCTGCCGTTGCCCGGCAGTAACGGTATTTATATTCCTAATGACGGGGCAAGCCTTACCGGAGGCATATATGTGCGGGGAAATTCAGTGATCAGCGCAGGCGTGGATGCGAATAATCTGCCGGTATATACGATCACGCAAGGCGCTACGACAAAAGTGATTACCGTGGATTATGCCAATAATCAGACTCTCGTGAACGTCGGCGGCGATGTGCAGGCCTATAACGGTATTCCTGACGGCGTGGATAATCAGGGAACGATCATTTACGGAGACGGCAATATAAACGGGCTTTCCGGGACCGTACAGCAGGATACCTCGCTCACGATTGCCAGCAGGGACGATATAGTCATCACCGGTAATCTTGTTTATCAACAGTATGATACCAGCCCTACGCTTAATGCCGCTGCTTATGAAAATATCTTAGGTATTCTTTCATGGGACGGCGACGTAAGGATCGGTACCAGCGCTCCCAATAACATCAATATCCACGGCGTAGTAATGGCTCCGCACGGGATATTTACGGTGGATAATTATAACTACGGCTCTCCGCGCGGCACAGCCACGCTATTGGGAGGCGCGATCACGGATTATTATGGCGCGTTCGGTACCTTTAGCGGCAGCACGGAAGTATCCGGCTACGGCAGGAATTTTATTTATGACGGCCGCGTGCTTGAAGGTAAAACTCCGCCATATTTTCCTTACATGACGGGTTTTACTGCTTCCGTAGACGGTTTAAGCGCAAACCTGCCGGTTTGGCAGGATGAGGGGTTATAAGCCATGAATAAAAAAGTCGTTATCTTAGCTATTTTTGTGGTTTACCTGCTTACGATAGCAGTTATCACGGCAATCGTCATTGCCGGTAAAAAAGAATTTAAACCGGCAGGCGCAGCCAAGCAGATCAGGATCAAAGAGATCAGCAGCAGGGATTTTAAGAAAGAAGCCAACAGCGGCGCAGGCCGCCTGGAAAGCCCTGCCCCGGCAGCTGCCGAAGAAAAGGAATTTGAGCCGCCCATTGAAGGGCCGCTCGCATATTAATATGAAACCCTTATTTCACCAGAAAGAAAAATCCGCTATCGGCCTGGATATCGGCACACAGGCAATAAAAGCCGTAAAATTAAAGTTTCTTAAGGACGGCGCTATCGATTGCTGCGGCTTTGAAGTGGAGCCTGCGCAGCTGGATTTAGAGCCGGCATTGAAAAAAATCAGCCAGGAAATTGGCGCGGCTGAAGTAAATATTTCTTTGTCCGGGCCGGCTGTCGTCTTGCGTTATATTAATTTTCCGCGCATGCAGCAGGATGAATTGAAACAGGCGTTGCGATTTGAAGCGCAGAAGCACATTCCTTTCTCTGTCAATGAAGTCAACCTGGACGCCCATATTATCAAGGATGACCTGCCGGATAATAAGATGCTCGTGCTTGTGGCAGCCGCTAAAAAAGATTTTATTGAAGAGCGGCTCAAGGCCGTTAAGTCCGCAGGGCTCAAGGCAGGCTTGATCGACGTTGATTCGCTTGCGCTGGTCAATGCCTTCAATTTCAATTATCCCGGGGCGGGGAACACGGAACAGAAAGCTGCGGCCCTGCTGAATATCGGGGCGCAGGAAGCGAACTTGAATATCCTGGACAAGGCAGTGCCGCGTTTAAGCCGCGATATCCGTATCGCAGGAAATGATTTTACCCGTAAGCTGATGGAAGTTTTTAATTTGGACTTTAAGGCTGCGGAAGAATTAAAGGCGCGGCCGGACGCGGAAAGAGCGGAAAAAATCGGGCAGGCACTGGGGGCCGTAGTTTCAAGCCTGGCCGCGGAAATAAGGGTATCGTTTGATTATTATGAAAGCCAGGGTGCCTCTTCCGTAAATAAGATCTTTCTCTGCGGCGGCTCAAGCTTTTTGCCGGGCATAAAGGAAATGCTGACTAATATGCTTGATATCGCGGTGGAATATTGGGACCCGTTTATCAAGTTAGGGATATCGGCGGATGTGGATGAGGTTAAATTAAAGGCCCTATCTGCGCAGATGGCTGTTGCAGTAGGGCTGGCATTACGTTAAATGATAGAAATAGACTTATTGCCCCAGGAGCTAAAGATAAAACAGTCCGGGCCAGGGTTACATATGGCTCCGTTAAATTTACTTTATCTTATCCCGGCTGTATTTGCCGTTTTGATCGCCGCGCATATTTATCTTGCGGCTGCGTCGGCAATTGCCGGATGGCAGTTCGGTATTTTGAATAAAAAATGGCAGGCGGTTGAACCGCAAAGAAAGGTTGTTGATGCCGCAGGCCGGGAATACGCCGGCCTTACGCAGGAAGCGGCATTTCTCCGGCGGATGCTTAAAGAAAGGGTAATCTGGGCGGAGAAATTGAACCTCTTAAGCCTTAATCTGGCCCCGGGCATCTGGTTTAATGAGATCAGGCTGTCCGGTAAAGACTTTAGCCTTAAAGGAAGCGTATTTTCCCTTACCCGGCAGGAAATCGGCCAGATCAATAAATTCTTAGACGGACTGACTAACGACGCTAATTTCTTTAAGGATTTCTTAAGCCTGCATCTTGGCCCGGTGCAAAAGGCTCCCATTGACAGTTATGAAGTGGCTGAGTTTACGCTTACCGGAAAATTAAAATGAATATAAACGTACCCGATATCAGCAAGCTCCAGTTAGACAGTAAAAAAATAATACTGATCGCGCTGGTGGCCGTATTTATCATTTATGCCGATTGCGCCTTCCTGATCAAAGCGCAGTTGGGGCATTTGCGCAATTTAAGGCCCAAGGTCGCGAAATTGCAAAAAGACATCAAGGCATTCAATAAAAGTTTTTCCGAGATGAGCAGGTTCAAAAGCGAAGAAGGCGAGCCCGTAGTTTCCGGCAAGCAGATGATCGCGGAAAGCGACCTGACAGACCTGCTGGAATATATTTCCGATACCGGAAACAGCAATAATATCAGGATCACGCAGGTCAAGCCGGTAAGGGAAGTCCGGGCAAAAGAGGAAAAATCGCCGGCAGCAGGCAATTTTATCCCGGTTTATATTTCACTGGACATCCTTGCCGGTTACCATAATTTAGGCACTTTTATCAATATTCTTGAAAATGGCGATAAGTTCATTGCGGTCCAGGACCTGAGGATCAGCCGCGATAAAAACGACTACATGCGCCAGGAAGTAAATTTAACGTTAAAGACATATGTTAAAAAGTAAAAAGTTGAAAGTAAAAAGCCAAAATTGCAATTTCAAATTTGAAATTTTAATTTTATTCCTCTGCTTTTGCCTTTTGCCTTTTTCCTTTTGCCTTTCCCAGGCCCCGGAACAATTTATCTATGATGCCCGCGGCAAGCGCGATCCGTTTATCCCTTTAGTTACCCCGGATGGCAGGCTTCTGAACCTTGATTCACAGCAGGAAAAAGAGGCATTACGCATTGAAGGGATAATTTACGACGATAAGGGCATATCCTACGCGATCATCAACGGTATGGTAGTAAGGATCGGCGATATCGTAGACGGCAATCAAATCCTGAAGATCGAAGACGACAAAGTTATCTTTATAAAAGAAGGAAATCCGTTCAGCTTGGAATTAAAACAGGAGGAAAAGTGAAAAGAACCGAAATGTTAAATTCCCGCGTGTTCCTTGTTGTGATCGCCGGTTTATTCTTTACCGCTGCTTTTGCGCAGGATACCGGCCAGCAGCCCGCTGATTTTGCGCAGGCCCAGGAGGAGACGCAGCTTGAAAGGATGATCATTGCGGAGCCGGGGGAGGCTGTAGCGATATCGCAAAATGTCACCCTGGACTTTAACGAAGCGGATATCCGTAACGTGCTTAAGATCATATCATATAAGTCGGGCGTCAATATCGTGACTACGCCGGAAGTGATTGGCAATGTTACTATCCGGCTTGTAGACGTGCCGTGGGAAAAAGCGCTGGACGTGATACTGAAGACTTACGGTTTTGGTTATGAAAGGCAGGGTAATATCATACTGGTTACCAAGATGGAGAATATTTCCAAGATACAGGCTGAAGAGCCGCTGCGCACGGAAATATTTTCGCTTAAATTCCTTGACGCCCAGGACGCAGAGCGGGCGCTGATACCGATGATCTCGCCGCGCGGGAAGATATCCATACTTTACACGCGCGGCCAAAAAGGCTGGCAATTCGGTACTTTTAAGATCGGTAAAGAGCAGATCAGTTCACAGCAATTGCAGGCGCAGGAAAAGGCCACGGGCATGCGTTCGGAAACAGTCTCTATTGAAAAAAATGCCGAAGGCCGCACTGTCTCCACAAAGGTTGATTTTGAGACATCTATTAAATCAAAGACCCTGATCGTCACCGATACGTCGTTTTCACTGGAAAAGATCCGTAATTTCCTTCAGGTGATTGATAAGAAACCCAGGCAGGTATCAATAGAGACGCGGATCATGGAGGTTAACCGGGACAAGCTTAAGGACCTCGGCCTTGACTGGGGCACAGGTTCCAGCGGAGCAAGCGGCTACACTACGGCTCCCGCCGATATCGGCGTAAACAAGGGGAATACCATGACGCTGGCCGGCCGCAGCCTTGCTTCTGAATTTACGCCCAGCGTATTCGGCCCTAAGGAAGGGACATCGATCACCTCCGGTTTGCCCGGGACATATCCTTACAAGGCGGGTTTGGAAGTGTTATTTAAAAAAATATCCGGAACGCAGTTTGAAGTTATTCTGCATGCGCTTGAAGAGGACGTGCATACCAATACGTTGTCTGCGCCGCGGATATTGACGCTGGATAACCAGGAGGCGTCAATACTCGTCGGTTTGCATACGCCGATCCTTTCTTCAACCGTAACTGCCGGGACTGCCGCTACCGGCACCGGCGCCACGGTTACCCAGACCCTTGATTATTATCAGGAGATCGGCATACGCCTGAACGTTGTGCCGCAGATCAGCGAAGAGGGCTATATTAATATGCTCATTCATCCCAGCGTTACTTCTTCTACCAGCAGCATTGACGCTACCTCGGTTGCCAGCGGTATTACGACGGTAACCAGTTATCCGATCATTGACGTGCGCGAGGCGCAGACGCAGGTATTAATGAAAGACGGAGAAACAATCGTCATCGGCGGCCTGATGAAAGACGTCAAGAGCAAGGAAATTATCGGCATACCCTTCTTGAGCAAGATCCCGTTTCTGGGCAAGGCCTTTACGCGCGAAATCATCGATAACAGCAAGATTGACCTGCTGATATTTATCACTGCCCATGTTGTGGAAGACAACGAGCCGCTGTCAGACCAGGTAAGGGATTCCGAGCATAAAGCTGAAATCGGCAGCCTCCGCAGCAAGAAGTCGGAGTAGCCTCGCCGCGATCATGGATTACAAAGTCAGTTTTGTTTTTACCAAAAAAGGCCTGATGAAGTATATATCGCATTTGGACCTGATGCGTTTATTTATGCGCGGTTTGCGGCGCGCGGAAATGCCGGTAAAGTTCACGCAGGGTTTTAGCCCGCATATGAAATTGAGCATCAAGCGGGCGCTTAAGCTGGGATTGGAAAGCGACTGTGAAGAGGCTCAGGTCATTTTGAAACAGCCGGTAAGCCCGGAAGAATTCATGCGGCGGCTCAATGAGCAGCTGCCGGAAGGAATTGTGGTAAAGGAAGCGGCGATAAATTATTAGGTTAAGGTTAAGGTTAAGAAGCCAGTATGGTAGTTAGGTTAGGGTTAAGTATTAATGACCTAACCATAACCTTTAAACCATGCCGGCATCCTAACCCTAACCTTAACCATAACCTAAAATTATAAGGAGTGTCATGTCAAAAGAAATATTGATCAACGTTGAAACGCAGGAAAAGAGGGTTGCCATAGTCGGCGACGGGAGGCTGGAAGAATTCTCTATCGAGCGGCCACAGGATAAAACGATCGTCGGTAACATTTATAAAGGCAGGATCGAAGCAGTGTTACCGTCGTTAGGCGCGGCCTTCGTGGATATCGGTATGCCCAAGAAGGGATTCTTATACTTATCGGAGATTGAGTCGGCTTATGAAGCCCTGGAGCCGCAAGACCTCAAACCCGCGAATAAGCCAAAACCTAAGATTGAAAAAGGCCAGGATGTGCTTGTCCAGGTTGTTAAAGAATCATTCGGCACCAAGGGACCGCGCCTTTCCTGCCATATCGGCCTTGCCGGCAGGTACCTCGTGCTTATGGTGCAGGAATCACAGGTGGGAATATCGCGCAGGATTGAAGATGATGAAGAACGCAAGCGGCTAAGGCAGATATTGCTTGAGCTAAAACTGCCGAAAGACGTAGGCTTTATCGTGCGTACGGCAGCCTGGGGAAAATCAAAACAGGAGCTCTTAAGGGACGCTAACTTCCTGATTAAACTGTGGAAAAGGATGGAAAAAACCATTCAGATGCGCAAGACCCCGGCGATCATCTACGAAGAATACGACTTGACCTTGAGGGCAATAAGGGATTCTTTTACCGACGACGTGGCTAAACTCATTGTTGATTCCAAGGCGGAATATTACCGGATCAAGAACTTTATGAAGACCTTCATGAGTTATCTGACGAATAAGGTCGAGCTTTACCGTGGAGATAACCTTTTTGAGGATAAAGATATTGAACGGCACATCGGAAAGATCTTTGAAAGCAAGGTCTACATGAAATCAAAAGCCTACATCATTATCGAGCCGACAGAAGGCCTGGTGGTGATTGACGTCAATAGCGGCGGGTACACTAAGCGCTTGAACCAGGAAGATACGGCATTTAAGGTTAATTGCGAAGCGGCGAATGAAGTTGCCCGGCAGTTAAAATTGCGCGACTTGGGAGGGATCATTGTTATTGATTTTATTGACATGGAAAAAGAATCTCACCGCCGGGAATTATTGAACACTCTAAAGCGGGCGTTGCATAATGACCGGGCAAAATACGATATCCTGGGCATTTCCAAATTCGGATTAGTGGAAATGACGCGCGAGCGGGTCCATAAGACCGTGCATACGCTTTCTCATCAGAGCTGCCCTTACTGTGGGGGAAAAGGCAAGGTAAAATCGCCGGTGACGATGTCCATCTACGCGTTTAAGGAGTTAAAGCGCTTCTTAAAGGGTAAAAATTTAAGAGAAGTCAATTTAGCCTTGAACCCGACAGTGACCGATGAAGTGCTGAAGGAGAAATCCAGCCTAAAGATGATCGAAAATAAATTCCGGACAAAGATCAATCTTATCTCTAACCCCGCGCTGCACGTAGAAGATATAAGGATTTCCTGATCCGGCCGCAAAGACGATAACCGCTTGATTTTATAGCAAGTTAAGTATATAATAAAATTTCGATCCAGAGAGGATAGCTCATGGCAAATAATAGGAACGCAAAAAATAAAAAACAGGGCGTATTCAAGCGGTTTCCCGTCGGATGGCTTATCGCGATCGTCATATTCTACCTGTTTATCACTTCCGTGAATTTTTCCGTGACCGGAGTCCCGAAAAAGCTTAACTATAGCGAGTTTTACGCGATCTTAAAAGACGCGCCGGATAAGATAAAGTCGTTAAGCAAAATTGAAAACCTTATGGAAGGCGAATTTACCGACAATACCCGGTTTTTCGTCAACATTCCGGATAACGATACGGAGCTTTTGAACCTGATCCGTCAGAACATTAAACAGTTTGATGTAAAGCCGCCGCGCACGTTGCTGGCAAACATTTTTTATTCCCTCGGGCCGGTAGTCCTGTTGATAATTTTTTGGTGGATGATGGCGGCAAGAGGCGAGCAATTAGGCAACCGGGTAATGGGTTTTGGCAAGATCCGGCCCAAGCTGCACAGCGAAGGCGATTCGGAAAAGGTTACTTTTAACGACGTTGCCGGCGTGGATGAAGCGAAGGAAGAGCTTAAAGAAGTAATTGAATTCCTCAAAGACCCGAAGAAATTCCAAAAACTCGGCGGAAAAATCCCTAAAGGCGTTTTGCTTGTCGGGCCTCCCGGATGCGGAAAGACCTTGATCGCGCGGGCAGTTGCCGGCGAAGCGAACGTGCCGTTTTACAGCATTTCCGGTTCGGACTTTGTAGAGATGTTTGTCGGCGTCGGCGCAAGCCGCGTGCGCGACCTGTTTGAACAGGGCCGCAAGGCGGCAAAAGTATCCGGCAAAGGCGCGATAATTTTTATTGATGAAATCGATGCGGTAGGCCGCCTGCGTTTTTCCGGCATTGGCGGAGGCCACGATGAAAGGGAGCAGACTTTAAACCAGTTATTAGTTGAGATGGACGGCTTTGCTACCGAGCAGGGGCTGATCCTGATTGCCGCGACTAACCGGCCGGATACGCTGGATCCGGCATTGCTGCGGCCGGGAAGATTTGACCGCCATATTATCGTTAATCTGCCGGACATTAAAGGCAGGGAAGAAATTTTGAGGGTCCATTCGCGCAAGATCAAGCTCTCCGGCCAGGTGGACTTAAAATCTATTGCCGGGCAGACTCCGGGATTTTCCGGGGCAGACCTTGCCAACCTTTGCAACGAAGCCGCGCTTTTAGCCGCGCGGTATAATAAAGAGTCAATTGAGATGATTGATTTTGAGAAGTCCGTAGAGAGGGTGATTATGGGCCCGGAAAAGCGCAGCCACATTATGTCTAAGAAAGAAAAGGAGATCACCGCGCTGCATGAATCCGGGCATGCTTTGTTGTCGCTCTTGCTTCCGGAAGTAAATGCCCTTAGAAAAGTTTCCATCATACCGCGCGGTTTGGCAGGCGGCTATACGTTTACGCCTCCGACAGAAGACCGGCATTACTGGACCAAGAGCCAGTTGATTGAAGAAATCACAATGATGCTGGGCGGCCGGGCATCGGAAGAACTTAACTTAAAAGAGATCACTACCGGCGCGCAGAACGACCTTGAAATGGCCACGCAAATGGCAAGGCGCATGGTTATGCAATTCGGGATGTCGGAGAAGCTGGGGCATATTACCCTTGGCCGCAGGGAAGGCCTTGTGTTTCTTGGCCGCGACATCATGGAGGAAAGAAATTACAGCGATCAGACCGCTCACTTGATCGATGAAGAAGTGAAAAAGATCATTGACGGGGCCTATGCCAGCGCAAAAGGCCTGTTAAGCCAGAACCTGGATAAATTAAAGATGCTATCCGCCGCCCTTCTGGAAAAAGAGGTGTTAGACGGCGAAGTGGTCAAGCAAATGCTCGGCATACAGAAAGGCACGGTAACCGGAGAGCAGCCCAGCCTGTAGAATCATGCGCATCATACAAGTAAGCGACCAAGACGCTTTGGCGAAATTGATGCGGGAGATAAAAGTAGATCCTTACGGGATCGAAATTATGCTTCCTAAAGCGGTAAACTACGTAATAAAAATCAATTCTTTGCCTTCTATCCAAGCAAATATCTTAAAACAGGAAATGCTTTCTTTGGGCGGCGACGTTGCCGTAACGCGCGCTGCGCTGACCGGTAAGGCCCGGCATACCGACTGCCTGATCATCGGCAGCCTGGCGCAGTATCGCAGGCTTTGCGAAAAATTAAAACGCCAGCCTTTTGGTTTAAGCAGGTTTTCAACGGAATTATCCGCTGTAATTGCGGATTATGAAAGAGCTGATTTTAAGCTTGATTTTGGGCGTTTCCGGATAAACGCCGGTATGGGTAATACGCGGATCTGGGGTATTGTAAATCTGACTCCCGATTCTTTCAGCGGCGACGGCCTCTATAGAAAACCGGGATTAGAAATCCGGGATGCCGGTTATATTATTGATCATATCTACCGGTTGGTGGAAGACGGCGCGGATGTGATCGATATCGGCGGCGAATCTACGCGGCCCGGGGCGCTGCCGGTTCCGTTAAAAGAAGAGGTCAGCCGGGTGATCCCGGTGATAAAAAAAATCGCTAAAAAAATAAAAGTTCCGATATCCGTCGATACTTATAAACCCGCGGTTGCCGAAATGGCAATAGATTGCGGGGCAAGCGTTATTAACGATATCAGCGGTCTGCGCGACCAGAGGATGGTTAAGGTGGCGGCTAAACAGAAATGCGGCGTCGTGATCATGCATTGTCAGGGCAAGCCGGCTACAATGCAGGTCAACCCAAAATACGGCTCATTAATAGATGAAGTCATCGGCTATCTGCGTAACGCGATTATCCGGGCCCAAGACGCCGGGATAGGCAAGGATAAGATCGTCATTGACCCCGGGCTGGGGTTTGGCAAGACCCTGGCGCATAATTTACAGATCGTTAAAAAACTTGGCGAATTCAAAGTTTTAGGCAAGCCGATCTTGATCGGGCCGTCGCGAAAAGCATTTATCGGCAAGATACTGAATGTGCCTGCGCATGAGAGGGTCGGCGGAACGCTTTGCGCTTCTGTCCTGGCGGTAAATAACGGCGCTAGTTTTTTGCGGGTGCACGATGTCAAAGAGGTTAAACAGGCGATAATAATGGCCAACAGCATCACTAACGCGTAAATACATATGACAAATTTAATTTCTTTTTGGAAGCCGGTAACAGAAATCGTAATATTATGGTTTGTGATCTACCGCATCATGCTGTTTTTTGAGGGCACCCGCGCCATACATGTAATCCGCGGGATAGTGGTTTTATTGATTGCTTTTTTTGTCTTTCAGCTGCTGCGTTTTGAAGTTTTGGACTGGCTCCTGGAAAGGTTATTTGCGATATCGGTAATCGCGATATTGATCATTTTCCATCCTGAGATCAGGCAGGGCCTGGCGCGCCTTGGCCAGCGTAATATTTTTGGCGCAACAGCGCTGCGGCAGGAAGACCTGGACCGCCTGCTAAAAGAGATCGGCAATGCCGCGGAAAACCTTTCGAAGGATAAGACCGGCGCGATCATCGCGCTGGAGAAAAAAGACCCGCTTTCCGCTTTTATTGAAAGCGGGGTAGTGATTGACGGCCGCGTTTCGTCGGAATTGATTGAAAGCGTATTCTCGCGCAACAGTATATTGCATGACGGGGGAATGATCATCCAGCAGGGCAGGATTACCGCGGCAGGCTGCCTTTTCCCGCTTTCAGAAAACCAGGACTTGAGCCGCGTCTTCGGCACGCGCCACCGCGCCGCGCTTGGATTAAGCGAAGATACGGACGCGATAATTATTGTTGTTTCCGAAGAAAGACAGAATCTGTCACTGATTTACCGCGGTAAGATGCAAAAGGACTTGAGCCGGGAAGAGCTCATCGGTAAGATCAAAGAATTCATCAAAGCCAAATAATTTTGCCATGGTTAAAGCTAAAGCCGCTTTTAAAAAACGGATCACGGAATTTTTCATGTTCCATATCTGGCTTAAGTTGATCGCGCTGGCGCTGGCGATACTCGTCTGGTTCTATGTCAGGGGCGATATAATCGCAAGATAGGACTATGCGATGCTCTTAGGCGTTAATATTGATCATGTCGCCACGCTTAGGCAAGTAAGGAGGGGAAGCGCGCCTGAGCCTTGCTACGCGGCTTTTCTTTGTGAAGCAGCCGGGGCTGACAGCATTGTCGCGCATCTACGGGAAGACCGCAGGCATATTAATGAAAAAGACGTATTTTTATTGAGAAAAACCGTGCGGACAAAGCTTAACCTGGAAATGTCCCTTGCCCGGGAGATCGTAGATATTGCCTGTCAGGTTAAGCCGGACCAGGCAACGCTGGTCCCGGAAAAAAGGCAGGAATTGACGACCGAGGGCGGGCTTGACGCAGTTTCAAATTTCGGGAGAATCAAGCAGGCATCCCAAAGGCTCCGGGAACAAAATATCGGCGTCAGCCTTTTTATTGACCCGGAAAAGCCGCAGATCGACGCGGCGGTAAAGCTGGGCGTAAAAATGATCGAGCTGCATACCGGCAGGTATGCGGAATCTAAAAACAGCCTGCAGCAGAAAAATAATTTCAGACAACTGGAAATTGCCGCTGCTTATGCGCTAAAAAAAGGGATGCGCGTATTTTCCGGGCACGGCCTTGATTATGATAATGCCGGAAAAGTCAGCCGGATAAAAGGCATTGAAGAGTTGAATATCGGTTATTCAATCGTCTGCCGGGCAGTATTGGTAGGCTTGGAGCGCGCGGTAAAAGAGATGAAACTTTCGATAGGGTAAGATATGATCATTGGCACCGGCGTAGATATAACAGAGGTCAGCAGGCTGCGTAAAGCCGTGGAAAAATGGGGAAAAGATTTCCTGCAGAGGGTCTTTACGCAGAATGAGCTGGAGAACGCAAAAACCCGCGGCAGCCTTTATCAACACCTGGCAGGAAGATTCGCGGCAAAAGAGGCGATCTTTAAAGCTATGAACGTCAAGGAACTTACCTGGCAGGACGTGGAGATCCTTAACGACAAGAACGGCAGGCCAATAGCCCGGATCATTAATAAGAAGATCAAGAAAGCGGATATCCACCTGTCAATCTCTCATGTAAAAAGCTATGCGGTTGCCAACGCGATTGTTACGAAGAAAGCCTGATTCGCATAAAGGCAGCTTCGGCCATGTTCTTATCCTGGCCGGGTCCGCAAGGTATTCAGGCGCTGCCGTATTATGCTCGGCAGCGGCAATGCGTTCCGGCGCGGGTATGGTTACCATAGGTATCCCAAAAAGCCTGAATGCCGCGTTGATCAAAATAAAATATCCGGAAGTAATGACCCTGCCTTTGCCGGAAACAAAAAGCGGCAGTTTGGCTTTAAGCGGGTTTGTAAAGATTGAGGATTTTATCAGGAAACGAGCCGATGTTTTAGCAATCGGGCCGGGGCTTACGGCTGAACCTGTAGTGCAGGGATTGATCCGCAGGGTGGTGAAGTCAACAGTCATGCCGGTAGTATTGGATGCCGATGGCTTGAATGCCTTTGCCGGGAAATTATCATTACTGCGTGCTGCAGCAGAAATAAACCATGAGATGGTGCTTACTCCGCATCCCGGTGAAATGGCAGGGCTCTTGGGCTGCGGTATTAAAAAGGTGCAGGCAAGCCGAAAAGATACAGCTTGTAAATTTGCCGCCCGCTATGGGGTTACGCTTGTTTTAAAAGGCGATCATACCATAGTCGCGGATTATGAAGGCAATTGTTATATAAATAAGACAGGCAATGCCGGGATGAGCACCGCGGGAAGCGGGGATGTGCTAAGCGGGATGATTGCTGCGTTCTTAGGGCAGGGGCTGGATGTCTTTGCCGCGGCTAAATACGCGGTTTATCTCCACGGCTTGGCAGGCGATCTTGCAGCAAAAGAAAAAACACAAATTAGCTTGATTGCAACGGATATTATTGGTAAAATCCCTCAAGCGATAAAGCGGTGTTCGTAGATTTTGCCGGCGTAGCTCAGTTGGTAGAGCGTCTGTTTTGTAAACAGATGGTCGGGGGTCCGATTCCTCTCGCCGGCTTTTATAAATGTTATGGGCAGGTACCCAAGTGGCCAAAGGGGGCAGACTGTAAATCTGCTGCACTTGTGCTTCAGAGGTCCGAATCCTCTCCTGCCCATTAATTTACTATGATGAGAGCGATTAATAGAATACTGACGATAAGTTTTATCCTGCTAAGCGTTCTTATTTTTACGCAGGACATTTTTGCTTATCAAAATGAACCCAGTGGTTTTGGGGGCATAGCGTGGGGGACGGATATAAATAATTTAGAAGGTTTGAGGCAAGTTCGCCGGGATGCTTCTTTTTTAGTCTATGTAAAAGAAAATGACGATCTGGATTTTGAAGGCATTTTAGCAGAAAAAATCGAGTATCATTTTTTAAATGATAAATTCGAAAGTGCATGGATTTATTTCACCGTCGATAAAACAGCTGAAATAAAGAGAAAACTGGTTGAAAGATACGGGGATCCAAATACAGCAGGTTGGGATAATATAAAAAATGATCTTTTGTGGTGGCAAGGAGAGTTTACGGGAATTAACTTATTAGGCGGTAGCTATGAGTGTATAATTATGTTTAAGGATTTTCATAAAGATTCTGAGTGGCATAAGCAGGAGCGCCTGAATGAAGGATTGATGGAAGATCTGGAAAAAAGATATAAAGAATTAATAAAATCTGGGCGTTCGGAAAAAGAAGCTATTAAAGAGTTATCTGATTGGTTGAATGAGAATGAATTGATAGAAGCTGCAGCGCCTACTGAAGATGATGCTATTCGTATACTCTTTAAAACTGGCGAGGAATCTGGATTCAATGTTAAAGAGTATTAATGCGGGACGGGAAGGTTCGCCGCAAAAGAGGCAGCGATGAGAGCGATTAATAGAATACTGACGATAAGTTTTATCCTGCTAAGCATTTTTATTTTCACGCAGGACATTTTTGCCTATCAAAATGAGCCTAAAGGTGGCTTTAGGGGCATGGCATGGCGGGCAGATATAACTAATTTTAAAGATTTAAAGCTGGATCGCAAGGATGGCAATTTTTTAATTTATGTAAAAGAAAATGACGATCTGGATTTTGAAGGCATTTTAGCAGAAAAAATCGAATATGAGTTTTTCAATAATAAATTTCAACAAGTAAATTTTTATTTTAATTTAATCAAGGCAGATGATGTAAGGAAAAAGCTGTTGGAAAAATATGGTAACCTGGGCTCAAGGGATAACTCAATATCTAATCTTATACAATGGCAAGGGACATCTACGGGTATTGATCTGTTCATCGATAGTTCTGGATGCAAGGTTAAATTTAGAGCCTTAAACGATGATTCTGAATGGTTTCAGCAGGTAAAATTGGATTATGTTTTGGGAGAAGAGACGGCGAAAAAATATAATAATTTAATTGATTCCGGGAGTTCGAAGGAGAATGCTGCTAAAGAATTAGCTGATTGGCTTAATAAAGAAAAATTAGTAGAAGCCGCATCGGCAGATAAAGACGTTCTTATGATAAAGCATAAATCGGGCGTAACTGACGCTATCTATAACCACGAAGATGGATATGAGGGCCGTAGTGATTTGCGGCAGGTTGAAAGTATTCAATAAACTTGCGGGAGTAGTTCAGTGGTAGAACACTTGCCTTCCAAGCAGGTCGTCGCGGGTTCGAGCCCCGTCTCCCGCTCCACTGTAACCAGAGAAAGAGAAGATCATGCCAGAGAGAGAATTTTTAGAGCCGGTTTTTATTGATGCCTTTGATTTAGACGATGCCTGGTTCCAGTGTCTTTCGTCAATACTGGAAAACGGCCATGTCTATAAGATCACCAGAGGCAGCTATGAAGGCCAAAAGCGTTTGGAATTTGATTTTGTAAGCGTGCGTATAAAAAAACCCGGCCATCAGATCATCCCGATCATCCCCGAGGGCATGAACATTCCCGCGCCCACGGACATGGATTATATTCAGGGTTATCTTAGTTACCTGCTTACCGGCGCGAAGACCGAGACAGAGGATTACACTTATGGCGAGCGCCTCGTTGACCCCAAGGTAAGGATAAAAGAGAATTCCGGTGGTAAGGAGATGATTAGGGAAATTCCGCTTCAGGTCAACCAGATTGAAGAGGCGATAAGGATTTATAAAGAAAAAGGCGAAGGGACCAATCAGTGTGTGATGGAGATCGGGATGCCCTCCGATATAAAATTAGTTGATCCGCCGTGCCTACGGCTGATTGACACGCGCATCCGTTACGGAAAATTGCATTTTATTTTATATTTTCGTTCTTGGGATCTATGGGGCGGGTTCCCTTCAAATTTGGGCGGGCTGCAGCTGGTAAAGCAATATATGGCAGAGGAGATCGGCGTAGGCGACGGAGAGATCATTGCCGTCAGTAAAGGCTTACACCTTTATGATTACAGTTGGGATCTTGCCAAGCTCCGGACAAACAAGAACAACCTTCAGTTGATATAATGGAAAATAATTTTTCGGGAATAGAGCGCAGGAAGTTTACGCGGCTTGATTTTGTCAGCCCGTTTGCTTTCAAGGTTTGCAGTAAAGAAACAATCTCAAAGCTCCTGAAAGGCTATATTGCCAACATAAGCGAGTCAGGCATATTTTGCACTATAAGCCAAAAAGTCAACATGGACGACATACTTTGGCTTTCTTTTGACCGGGCAACTTTAGGCATCTGTGAAAGCCTTGAAAAGAACAGCCTGATCTATCAAGGCGGCATCATCGGGAAAGTAGTCAGGGTAGAAAGCAAAGACGATGGCTCTTATGATACGGGTTTGCAATTTTTGACCCGTGAAGAAGAACGGCCTGCACATGTTTTCTGGAATGAAAAAACCTGATATCGCGGTAATCGGAGACGGCGGCTGGGGAACAACGCTGGCAGTGTTACTTTTTAAAAAAGGCTTTAACGTCTGCCTTTGGAGCGCGTTTGCGGATTATGCCGCGTACCTGGATAAAAAAAGGGTAAATACTAAATTTTTGCCCGGGGTGAGGATTCCCGACGGCATAGATATCACCAGCGACATCCGTGCGGCTGTTTCCGGTAAAGATATAATCGTTATTGCCGTTCCATCGCAGTATCTGCGTGGCGTGTTGAATAAATTAAAAAAGAGCGGGTATCCGCGCAAGGCAGTATATTTAAGCGTCACGAAAGGTATTGAGATCGCAACGCTGAAAAGAATGTCCCAGGTTATCAAGGAAGAACTGGGCAATGTCAATACTGCCGTGCTTTCCGGGCCGACGATCGCCTGGGAAATTGCCAAAGGTATACCGGCTGCAGCAGTAATTGCTTCCCGCAGCATTGCCACAAGAAAGCGGCTGCAGGAAATATTTATGACCGACAGGTTCCGGATCTATACCAATAACGATGTTACAGGCGTTGAGTTGGGCGGAAGCCTTAAAAACGTGATTGCGATCGGCTGCGGTATCTCTGACGGTTTGGGTTTTGGCACGAACACCAAGGCAGCGTTGCTTACCCGCGGCCTTGCCGAAATTACGCGGCTGGGTAAAGCAATGGGGGGCAGGCCAACTACTTTCAGCGGTATTAGCGGGTTAGGCGACCTGGTTACCACCTGTGTTAGTACTCACAGCCGTAACAGGTTTGTCGGCGAACAGATCGGTAAAGGAAAAAGCCTGGGCCAGATCAAAAGCCAGATGGTAATGGTTGCTGAAGGCGTGCCAACGGCAAAATCTGCCTACGAGTTAAGCCGCAAATATAAAGTGGAGATGCCGATTGCAAAAGAAGTCTACTCTGTTCTTTATAAAAATAAATCCCCGGTCCAGGCAGTCAAAGATTTAATGACGCGGGAGAAAAAGGAAGAATAAAGATTTGCATTTGTGGTGTGTGAATTTGGGCGTTTCTGGAGGCAGACTGGACACTGGTTGGACACCTGGAAAGACATCTTATTAACGCTTGGTTTTATTATTGACCTGTAAATGGTAAAAACATATAATAAAAACTATGTTTAAAGGGATATTTAAATATTTGTTACTAGCTTATAGAACCAGCGTGCCGATTATTTCAATTAGGCACACTTTAGTTTATACAATGTTAGTTGCGCTGCCTTTTATGATTTTAGGAGGGATCGCGAGCCTTTGGCCTAATTTAACCCTAAAGTTAAAAGTTCTCTGGACTTTATATATCTGGGTAACAATTTTACTTGCTATTACACTTTGGGCCTATTTACGAACAATGGTTATTTTATCTCAGAAAAAAGATGCACCGGAAGAGGACCATCATTATTTACAACAGCTAGACGCTAAATTTTATGGAATCTCCAGAAAGCTATTATATGTTGAGACAGAATTATTTAACGAAGGATATACTACTAGTAAACATCGTATTGAACTGACGTCTACAACTGATAAAGTCTATAGTATTGAACATAGTTCAACATTGCCGCACGCACCTCTTGATGGTGATAGGCCAATCGATTTGCAGGTTCCCGATCAATTAATCGACGAAGTAAAATTAAAGCCGGTTATATTATCCTTAAGTAAAAATAAATTGTTTTGGCAACTTAATTTTCTACCATGTCTACCGAAAGGTAAAAAAGTTCATTATAACTATAGCGAAACTTCTCCCCGTGGATCGTTTGCAATGACCTTTGAAGAACTAAAGAATAGAAAAATGGATTATGAATATTTTTCAATGCGTATTAGTTATCCTACTGAGCATTATAAACAGAAACTTATATTCCCAGTCAAGTTTGATCCTACTTATTATGATTATGATGTATGGTTAGGAGAAGGGAAGGTTCAGCATCCTGAGGAATTTCATAGATTAAGAAATTTTTGGCATGTAGGAAGAGAAAAAGACGGAAGAATGTATATCGAAATCAGTATAAAGCATCCTATCCACGGTTTAATTTATGCCCTAAAGTGGATACCGCCGGCATAAAAAAATTGACAAATTGTTAATTATATGCTATCTTTATATTACCTATGAAAGATCATATAGGAAGCTAAAAGAGTATATTCGAGTAAATAAGCATAAAGCCTTCGTTTTTTAAAGCGAAGGTTTTTGTGTTTTTTTCCGTTTTTAGGCTAATATAGTTAGCTTGCACCTCTTTAATCATAATTCCTTGCTATACCTCCCCCACTTCTTTCGTCTATTAAGTAGGAAAAATTGTTGCTTTTAGGCTTTTGCAGTAGGATAATATAACCAGTTTCACAACTCGAGGGGGAGCAGCAAAATGAGTAAGCTATTGGCTTACTTAATGGCTACGCTTCTGCCTTCTCGCGCGTAGGGCCCGGAAACCTTGACCAATACTCTGGTTGAGCTCTGGATAACCTGAAATGAAGGATCCCGTTGGGTTGTGATAAGGAAGGGTTAGCTTTTGGCTCGGGAAACCGAAACCCGAAGGTGTTGGCTTGCTTTAGGGATTCGCAGAGATAAAAAGGCGGAGGATAACCTTAGCTGAGTATGGCGAAGGCCCGCCGCTTAGCCATTCTTATTTTTATATTGTTGTTTTTTAAAACTGAGGAACATTGTAATGGAGCAAATCAAGATAGGTATTTTAAAAAAAGTATGGGCTTGGATAAAATCAGTATGGTGCATTGGCTCTAATATCGTTAAATTTTTGAATGGTCAAGATGAAATAAAAGAGCGATTGACCAAGATCGAAGAAGCTATAAAGTCACCTCAATACCAACTTGCAGAATTGGAGAAAATAAAGACCACAATTGATTTATTAAAAGAAAACAATGAGCAAGAAAAAAAGAAGCTTGAAAGGGGAAGCCAGGAGGAAATAGATAAACATAAGACAAGGGTGGCTGAGTTAACGGCGATTAATGAAGAGCTTCATCAATATAAAGGGCTTGTTGTTAAGGAGATCGAAATCATAACACAGAAAGATTCTGAAATTAAAGAACTTAATGCACAAATTAAACAATTAAAAAAGAATGCGCCATCGGCATTAAGTTTAGCTTTTTTGGCGAGCTTATCGGCACAACAAGATTTATCAGGGGAGTGGCCGGGTAGTCTTCTCGACGAGGATGTATTAGGAAAAACGAAGAACGATACTAAGTATCCCTGGATGGTATAATATATTTGAAACGTAATTGGCTAAATCTGTTTAGTAATTTTATACGGCAGCTTCTGGATAGATGAGGGGCTGCTGTTTTCATTAAGGGGACATAGTCATGGTTGATGAAAAAACAGTTAAGCAATACAAACAGGAATTCGAGGCAAAGGGCGTAGAACAAGTAAAAATAGAATTTGCAGGTGGACAATACGGAATTCACACAGACCCATCGTTTCCGAAGGCATGTTATGCTAAAGTTTGGCTTGAAGGAAAAGAAAAAGCAGAACAAACGGCAATAGTCGATAAGAATTTAAGGACCAGCGAAAAATTAATTAAAGCTACTTGGGGGTTGGTTATTGTGACGGCAATCTTAGTCTTAGTTACATTCATTAAAAAATAATAAAATGTTTGAGCAATTTAGTAATTACCATGAAATACAATGGACGGCCTGCGCTGCAGCACAGTTTATTGGCCCTGGAGGCAAAATTCAGATCAACCCGGACTTGGATAATTTTAAGCTCGTAAGCTTTAGAGATTTACGGAAGCATCAAAAAATTAATGAAAAGCACCATTTTAAGCTTATGCTAATCGGGAGTAGTAAAACCAACGTTTTTATTGATGGGCCAGACTCAAGAATAGATGAAATGATTAGAAGGCTACCTGGCTATAGAGATAAAAGTTGGTTAGAGATAAAAAATATGAACTTAGAAAGAGACTTCGCGAGCTGTAAAAATGCCTATACTGCGAATTGTGATCCTAGGGTTATAGACTATACTGAATTAAAACCAATAGGGCCTGGGGGAGAGGTATCTGAATTAAATCTTAAAAAAGTAGATGAGATTTGCGCTAAGTGCGAGTATTTTAAGCCAGAATAAAAACTAAACTACCTTGAAAGACGAGTAGCATAATTGAATAAAAGCAAGAGATGCTAAGCAATGAATAAAGATTTACAAAAAAACATCAAAACCTTTTTTCATTATTTTGACCATATTTTATACTTAACTACTGATAAAATTCCAGCCTGGGAAAGCACCCCGCTTTTTCAGATACTTATTTATTCCGGAATAATTGATACCTTGGCGAAATGCGCTGCGGGTCCGAAGGTTAGCAACTATGTGCGGTTTACAGCATTCATTAAGAATTTTTGCGAGTGGAAAGAACATTCAAAAATTAGCCTTCCTCATTTGGTAATGTTTCTTCGGGTCATGCCTTCTCCCGAATTTGAAAAGTTAAGGCAGTTTACCTATGAAAAATTTGATACATGGAAGAAAGGAGAAGTCATTTATCTTGACTCTGATCCTGACTATGACGGTGTTTTAAAATTATGGCCAAAAGATAATGCGTTAAAAGAACCGATAGAAAAAATAAGCCTGGAGTCATTAACTCACCTGCATCTTTTGTGGAAATTAAGAAATAGCGTTGTGCATGAAATGCGTATATTAGGCTATGGAATGAGCGCGATAGTAACTAAAGATCCCGGTTATCATCAGATGACTCACCTTAAAAATGAAGAAGATAACGATCCCTTAGAGACGTGGGAATTAGTGTATCCGGTTTCTTTTCTCAGCAACCTCATAAAAACTGGTATCAAGAATTTAAAGATGTATTGTGAAAAAAACCGGCTAGATCCCTTTGATAGATTTGAATTTGGAACATATTGGCTTGGGGAGTTTAATAAAACATTCCCTGGAAAATGATTCTACTTAGCGGAATATTTAATTGAATATAAGCTGGGAGTTTCAAGGTCAATTTTTGGCTAGTCTATATCTAACCAGGAGGTCCTATGGGCTACATAGAACAGCATCTTCAGCCGGATGAGCAGATTGTCTACAAAACGCAATTACATAATATTGTTTTTCTTTGGCCAACGATTTGGCTAATTTTTGGCATTGTTTCTTTCTTTAGCGGGCCTAGCGGAGCTGTTTCGGGAATGTTTATCTTATTATTTATTGCCTTTCCGTTTCTGCTGTCAGTTGTTATAAGAAAGCGCACCTCTGAGTTTGCCATCACAAATAAAAGAATCTTAATTAAAACCGGCTGGATAAGAAGAAATTCCCTCGAGCTGTTAAATACAAAAGTCGAAGGGATCGGCGTAGAACAGGGGATATTAGGAAGGATATTTAATTTTGGCACGATTATCATAAGCGGAGTTGGCACGACAAGGCAGCCATTTAAGAATATTGAGAATCCCCTGGAATTTCGCACGCAGGTCAATAACCAAATCTCAAAGCATTAAATTTCTTAGAATATTCGAAGGCCAAAGAAGTTAGCCGGGAGGTAAAATTGTTAGATTATCTTATTGAATCTATGACTTATCTATCAGTTGATTATAACTGGTTTTTTAGCACCCTCTCTCAGTCTTTAGCAGCATTAATTGGGATAGGCTGCATGTTTATTATTTATCGATTGCAGATGCAAGAAAATAATATCAATGAAACAGTACGAGCTTTACAACGTTATTTGTCCCCGATTCACCCGGACAAACTTTTTTATATGACTAGAGAAGAAACAACAGCTATGGCTGATGGCGAAATTAATCATCATACGATACAGATAAAGCATTTTAAAGAGGAGATAGCGCAGTCTGAAGAAAAGCTTAAAAGAAGGGAAGGGAATGAAAGCTTTCTTAACGGAAGAATCCGGTCTTTATCAGAGAATATAAGAGTGGAATCTCTTAAAATCGACAGCCTTCAGAGTAGGAAGTCGGCCATCATCCTTAAAGAAAATTATAGAGATGGGATTCAGTTTAGTGCTTTTATTTCCCTTGCATACATGGGTTTTTTATTTTTTGGAAGCTTAATTGCGCTTACGCATGGTAACTTTTTCTTGAAACATCAAAAATTAGGGAATGGATTCGTATTAGCCACATTGATTCTTTTGCTCGGCGGTTTATTCTTATCTGGCATCTGTTGTCTTGTTGGGCTTAATATGGGGAGATCTATGGTAAAAGATATATTTATTAGATTTATTTCCCGCTGGCGGAAATAAGATTATGTGCTCTGTCTATCATTTATGTATCTGTTTGCCGCGTAGTAATGCCCGGCGCGCCCTGCAGTTGGCAGACCTTTTTAAGTCGTAATTTTAATATCTAAAAATGCGCCTTCCTATATCAAAAAATCTGATAATTCCCTATTAATCGATATCGGAAAATCCGATAATCTTTCTTTACAGCGATAGAAAAGGCAGGTATAATTAACCGAATTAAGGTCAGTTTTTGCCGTATGTGAATTTATATGATTCGGGGCGTGGCTCTCCTCGCCAAAAATCGGCGAGGATTTCGCCACTTGACGAACAAAGAATAGCGGGGCGTGGCTCAGTTTGGCTAGAGCGCTTGAATGGGGTTCAAGAGGTCACAGGTTCAAGTCCTGTCGCCCCGACCAATTAAGCACCCAATCCTAAAGGATGGATTGGTGTGCATTTGCTATGCAAAGGAGGATAAGATGGCTTATCCGGGCCCGGAAAGGCGCAGATTTCCCCGTATTGACGGGCGTTTTATCGTATCTTACCGCATCCTTGAAGAATCCGATAATATTGACATTACCCAGACAAAGAACTTAAGCCTCGGCGGGATGCTCCTTACTACTAATAGGAAATTTGACCCCGGGACAAACCTGGCGCTGGAAATACGATTGCCTTTTGATCCTGACCCGATCATGCTCATTGGTAAAGTCGTTGAATCACATGAGATCACAAAGGGCTTGATCTATGATACCCGGATGATGTTTCTGGCGATTGACGAAAAGCACAGGGGCATATTATCGCAGACGATAATGCATTATTTAAAGAGGAGCGGCAAGTAATGAAGAAGATAAATGTCGGGATAATCGGTTTTGGCAACGTCGGCAGCGGAGTAGTTAAGATCCTGCGCGAGAGAAAAGCTTTTTTGAGCGCCAAGATCGGCTCGGAAATAAACGTAAAAAAAATCTGCGATAAGGATTTCAGCGCTAAGCGTAATGTCAGCGTGGATAAGGGCCTTTTGACGGCCGACGCAAAGGAGATCATCAATGATCCCCAGATTGACATTGTTGTAGAGCTCATCGGCGGCAAACATCCGGCAAAAGAATTTATCATAGACGCGCTTAAGAACGGCAAAAACGTGGTTACGGCAAACAAGGCGTTACTGGCAGAAGACGGCAGGGAGCTTTTTGCCGTGGCTTCTGACCGCGGCAAGAGCATTTACTTTGAGGCTTCCGTAGGCGCGGGTATCCCGATCATAAAATCATTGCGCCAGGGCCTGGTTGCCAATAAATTCAGCAGCGTATTTGGCATCGTTAACGGGACGTCTAACTTTATCCTTTCCCAGATGTCGCTGAAAAACCGGGAATTCGCCGAATGCCTGAAAGAAGCAAAGCTTAAAGGTTATGCCGAAAGCAACCCGACCCTTGATATTGAAGGCATGGACTCCGCGCACAAATTGGTGATCCTTACTTATCTTTGTTTCGGAAAAATGGTAAGCCTGGATGATACTTTTGTTGAAGGGATCTCTCAGGTGTCTTTAGCCGACGTAAATTATGCCAAGGAGCTTGGCTTTGAGATCAAGCTTCTGGCAGTAGCCAAAAAAGAAGGGGATGAGCTGGAAGTAAGAGTGCACCCAACCCTTCTGCCGGAAGAGCATATGTTGGCTTCTGTTGGCGGCGTGTTTAACGCGATCTATGTATCCAGCGATCTGGCCGGTGAACTCTTATTCTACGGCCCGGGAGCAGGCCAGCTTTCCGCTGCCTCGGCAGTGGTGTCCGACTTAGTGGATTTGACGCAGGACATCAAGGCGGGTTTATTCCGGCATACACTAAATATCGTGGAAGATGCTTCAATAAAACGCCTGAGAAAGATAGATGAGTTTGAGAGCAAGTATTATATGCGTTTTACGGCCGCAGATAAGCCTGGAGTATTGGCAAAAATTTCAGGCATATTGGCAAAATTCAACATCAGTATTGCCTCGGTTAGCCAGAAGGAACGGCTCAAGGCCCAGGCAGTGCCGATCGTAATGATTACCCACGTGGCAAAAGAAAGAAACCTGCGCCGGGCTTTGGAGGCGATAAACCGGCTGGATGTGATCAAGGAAAAGACTGTGGCAATAAGGATAGAAGAGGTTTAAGCATGCATTATAAGGGATTGATCGATAAATATAAAAAATATTTGCCGGTTACCGCGAAAACTCCGGTGGTTACTCTTAATGAGGGGAATACGCCGCTCATACCGGCTCCGTTTTTGAGCAAGACAGCCGGCAGGGGAATAGAGGTTTATTTAAAATATGAAGGCCTTAATCCCACCGGCTCGTTTAAGGATCGTGGCATGACGCTGGCGATCTCCAAAGCCTGTGAAGATAAGTCCCGGGCAGTGATCTGTGCCTCTACCGGAAATACCTCTGCTTCTGCGGCTGCTTATGCTGCTCGCGCAGGCATAAGATGCGTGGTGCTTTTGCCCAAAGGCGCGATTGCCTTAGGCAAGCTTAGCCAGGCGCTGATACATGGGGCAGTAGTGCTTGCCGTAGACGGGAATTTTGATGACGCTCTTGATTTAGTCAGAGAGATTGCTGCCAGCTATCCGATCACCCTTGTTAATTCAATAAATCCTTTTCGCATAGAAGGCCAAAAGACCGCGAGCTTTGAGATCTGCGATTCGCTTAATGACGCGCCGGATTTTCAAGTTATGCCCGTAGGTAATGCGGGTAACATCACTGCTTACTGGAAAGGCTACAAAGAATATAAAAAAACCGGCTTAGCGAAAAGATTGCCTAAGATGTTAGGTTTTCAGGCAGAGGGCGCTGCGCCGATTGTTCGGGGCCATCCGATAGAAAAGCCGGAGACCATTGCCACGGCAATCCGTATCGGCAATCCGGCGAGCTGGAAACAGGCGGAAAATGCCCGCGATGAATCCCGCGGCCTGATTGATATGGTTTCTGATAAGGAAATACTTGATGCGTATAAATTGCTGGCAATCAAAGAGGGCGTATTTGCCGAACCGGCATCAGCGGCTTCAATTGCCGGTTTATTAAAGCTGGTAAAAAGAGGATATTTCAAAAAAACAAGTAGGGCAAAGATCGTCTGTATTCTTACCGGCCATGGCTTAAAGGACCCTGACCGGGCAATAAAGAGCATTAAAGAGCCAAAAGTCGTAAAGCCTGACCTTAAGGCAGTATTAAAAGAAATCGGGTTTTAATGAGTTTAAAAAAAAGAAGGATATTGATAACCGCAGGGCCGACATGGGCCGCTATAGATCGTATTCGGGTGATCAGTAACACGGCAACCGGAGAAACCGGTTTTCTGCTGGCAGATAAACTGGCAACACAGGGGTTAAACGTTACTTTGGTAATTGGCCCGGCAGGCGGCAGAATCAAAAGCACAAAGTTCAAAGTAATACCTTTTATTTTTTTTAACGAACTTAAAGAAATAATTCTCCGGGAATTGAAAACCGGAACATATGGAGTGGTGGTCCATTCCGCGGCAGTCTCCGATTACCTGCCGGAAAAGATTTTTTCGGGCAAAGTAAAATCCGGATTAAAAAATTGGAAGATCGCTTTTAAGCCGGCGCCCAAACTGATAGACGCGATAAAGAAAATTTACCCCGGTGTTTTTCTCGTCGGGTTTAAATTTGAGCCGGGCGCAGAAAAGAGCAAGTTGATCAAAAGCGCGAGAGCCCTTATGCGGCGCTCAAATCTTGACCTGGCAGTTGCCAATACCGCGATCGGCAATAAATACCGGGCTTATGTTTTATCCGGAGAAAAAATAAGTTCTCCTTTGGCCAGTAAGAAACATCTGGTAATCAAGCTGGCCGGGGAAATCAAGAAAGCATTATGAAATATATCGTCCTTGTTGCAGACGGCATGGCGGATTATCCGCTGGAAGAATTGGGAGGCCGCACGCCCCTTGAGGCGGCCAAGACCCCGAATATGGATTTTATTGCTCAGCACGGCCGCTTGGGCAGAGTAAAGACGATCCCCGATAAAATGGCGCCCGGATCCGATGTCGCCAATATTACGATAATGGGCTATGACACGCGCCAATTTTATACCGGCCGTGGCCCGCTTGAGGCGGCAAATTTAGGGGTGCAGCTGGAAGAAGGCGATTGCGCTTTTCGTTGTAACCTGATCACGGCAACCGACGATAAGCTTGTAGATTACAGCGCCGGCCATATTAATTCCAAAGAAGCCGCAATATTGATCAAATATATCAATGAAAAACTGGGCAGCGATAAGGTAAAATTTTATCCCGGAGTAAGCTACCGGCATTTAATGGTCGTTAAAAAAGGCGCGCAGGAAGGGCTCTCGGACCTAAAGTGCGTGCCGCCTCATGATATCATCGGCCAGAATATCTCGAATAATTTGCCTAAAGGAAAAGCTGCCGAGTTTCTGATAAAATTGATGCAGGATTCAAGGAAGCTCCTGGAAAGCCATGAAATAAACCAGGTGCGGGTGGATTTAAAAGAAAATCCCGCGAACATGATCTGGCTATGGGGCCAGGGCGGCAAGCCCAATGTCCCTAGATTCACCGAAAAATACGGCCTGACCGGCAGCATAATTTCCGCGGTTGACCTGATAAAAGGGCTGGGAAGGATCATCGGTTTGGACGTGATCAATGTTCCCGGAGCAACCGGCTATTATGATACTGATTACGAAGGCAAGGCCAATGCCGCGTTAAAATCGCTGGAAACAAAAGATTTTGTGTTTGTGCATGTTGAGGCCCCGGATGAGGCAGGCCACAACGGAGACCTGAGAGAAAAGATCATGGCGATCGAAAGGTTTGACCACATGATTTTAGGAAAAATTTTAAAGGATTTTAAGAAGAAAAAGAATTTTCGCATCCTGGTTTTGCCTGACCATGCAACGCCGATTTCCCTGCGTACTCACGTATCTGACCCCGTCTGTTTCGGGATATTCGGCAAAGATATCGTGGGCAGGGGGTTCTTGAAATACAGCGAAAAGGAAGCGAGGAACTCCGACCTGTATTTTGAAAACGGCTTTCAGCTGATGGACTATTTTATTAAAGGAGAGTAGCGGCTTATGAGTAAGGGTTTGATCGTGCAAAAATTCGGCGGTTCATCCGTGGCTAATGTGGAGCGTATCCAGAACGTGGCAAAGCGGGTAACCGGATATAAAAAGAAAGGTTATGACGTGGTCGTAGTTGTATCGGCATTGGGCGATACAACCGATGAGCTTATAGATTTGGCCGCGAAGATAACAACCGAGCCGTCTGAGCGTGAAATGGATATGCTTTTATCCACGGGCGAACAGATCTCTGTAGCCCTGCTGGCTATGGCAATACATAAATTAGGCTGCGAAGCCATATCTTTTACCGGCGCGCAAGTCGGCATTATCACCGATACCAGCCATACGCGCGCGCGTATTCTCCGGATCAATACCAATAAGATCAAGGAGGAAATAGGCAAAGGCAGGGTGGTGATCGTTGCAGGCTTTCAAGGGGTTACTCTTAATCAGGATATTACTACTTTGGGCCGCGGAGGTTCTGACCTGACAGCTGTAGCCTTGGCAAAAGAGCTGACTGCGGATGAGTGTGAGATCTATACCGATGTTGCGGGCATATATACGACTGACCCGCGCATCGAGCCCAAGGCAAAAAAAATAAAAGAAATCACTTATGACGAAATGCTGGAAATGGCATCGCTGGGCGCGCAAGTAATGCAGGCGCGCTCGATAGAAGTGGCAAAGAAATTCAATGTGCCGATCCACGTGCGCTCGTCTTTTTCCGAAATTTCAGGGACAATGATCATTAAGGAGGCAAAAAAAATGGAAGATGTTCTGGTAAACGGCATTACCTTAAATAAGCATGAGGTAAAGATTACCATTTGCACGGTTCCTGACCGGCCGGGTATCGCGGCTAAAATTTTTAACGATCTGGCGAGCGCGGGAATCAGCGTGGATATGATCGTGCAGAACGTCAGCCATTTGCGCCAGACCGATATTTCTTTTACGATAAATAAGTCCGATTCTGCCAAAACAATGAAGCTTACCAGGGCGCTGGTAAAAGAGATCGGGGCAGGCGAAGTGGTGCAAGATGAAGATATCGCGCGGGTTTCCATTGTCGGTGTGGGAATGAAGTCCCATCCGGGAGTTGCGGCGAAGATGTTTGATACCTTGGCAAAGAATAAGATCAATATTGAGATGATCTCAACCTCCGAGATCAGCATTTCCTGCATTATCCAGAGAAAATTTGCCGAAACGGCGGTTAAGGCGCTGCATGAAAAATTCGGTTTAGCAAAATGACCTTTAGTTCATCCTGAGCGACCGAAGGGAGCCGAGGGATCTATGAAACAGGTAAAACTTTATGACACAACATTAAGGGACGGCGCGCAAGGCGAAGGGGTTTCTTATTCCGTAACGGATAAGGTGATGATCGCCCGCGAGCTGGACAGGTTCGGCATACATTATATTGAAGGCGGATGGCCGGGTTCCAATCCCAAGGACAGGGAATTTTTCTCTAAAATGGCCAAGGTTAAGCTAAAAACTTCGCAATTGACCGCTTTCAGTATGACCCGCAGGCCGGGGATAAAAGCAAAAGAAGACCAGAATATCTCCGCGTTGGTAAAATCTCAGGCAAAGATCATCACCATCGTAGGAAAAACCTGGGATTTGCACGTTACGGATATTTTAAAAACTACGCTGGAAGAGAATCTTTTAATGATCAAAGATACGGTAAGCTTCCTCGTATCCGAAGGCCTGGATGTTTTTTATGATGCCGAACATTTTTTCGACGCCTTTAAGGCGAACCGTGAGTACACCCTAAAAACGTTGCTTACCGCCCAGGAGGCAGGCGCTGTATCGGTTTGCCTTTGCGATACCAACGGCGGCAGCCTTACTTCTGAAGTGGCGCGTATCGTCAAAGAGGTGCGGCCGTTGATCAAGGGGATACTGGGTATCCATTGCCATAATGACGCGGGCCTGGCAATCGCAAATTCATTGGCTGCGGTCGAGGCAGGCGCGGATATGGTGCAGGGTACAATTAACGGCTATGGCGAGAGGTGCGGCAATGCCGACCTGATCCCGATCATTGCTAACCTTAAATTAAAAATGGGCATTGACTGCATCGGCCGGGAAGGATTAAAGGATCTTGTTAAGCTTTCGCATTTTGTCGGCGAGATCAGCAATATGCGACAGAGGAATGACCAGCCATATGTCGGTACGTCGGCATTCGCCCATAAAGGCGGCATGCATATTAATGCGGTAATGAAAAATCCCGTTGCTTACGAGCACGCCGATCCTTTGGCGGTAGGCAATCACCGCCGTTTCCTGATGTCGGAATTAGGCGGAAAGACCGGTATCCTTGTCCAGGCAAAGAACCTTGAGCTTGATTTAAGTAAGGATGATCCAAAAACAAAAAAAATCCTGCGCCTGATCCAGGACCTTGAGCATAAAGGGTATCATTTTGAAGCTGCCGAAGGATCTTTGGAGTTGCTGCTAAAGCGGGCGTTAAAAAAATATACGAAATTTTTTGAACTTGAAGGTTTCCGGGTGGTAATCGAGAAACAATCCGATAAAAAGATCACTACCGAAGCGGTAATGAAGCTCAAAGTCAAGGGCATTAAGGAACATACTGCCGCAGAAGGCGACGGCCCGGTAAACGCGCTGGATAATGCCCTGCGTAAGGCCCTGAAAGAATTTTACCCCGCGCTTTCTAAAATGCGCCTCTCGGATTTTAAAGTGCGCGTGTTGGATGAGAAATCCGGCACTGCCGCGCGCGTACGCGTGCTGATCCAGTCGCAGGATGATTCCGACACCTGGAACACGATCGGAGTTTCCGAAAATATTATTGAAGCATCCTGGCAGGCGCTTGTGGACAGCGTGGAATATAAATTACTTAAAGACCTTAAAAATGGATGAAATTCCTTCCCGTTATAATCCTAAAGAAACCGAGGACAAATGGTATGAGTCCTGGATTAAGAGCAATCTTTTCCACGGCCAGGTAAATCCCGCGAAAAAACCTTTTACCATTGTTATCCCGCCGCCCAATGTTACAGGCATCCTGCACATGGGCCACGCCCTGAATAATACTATCCAGGATATCCTCATCCGTTACCACCGCATGAAAGGCGAAGAGGCGCTTTGGATGCCCGGCACCGACCATGCCGGCATAGCCACCCAGAATGTCGTAGAAAAATCAATCGCTAAAGAAGGTTTAAAACGGCAGTCTTTGGGCCGGGAAAAATTCATCGAGCGCGTCTGGCAGTGGAAGGAGCAGTATGGCTCGACTATTATCCGGCAGCTTAAAAAATTGGGCGCTTCCTGCGATTGGCAGCGCGAACGCTTTACCATGGATCTCGATTATTCCAAGGCAGTAATCGAAGCTTTTGTGCGGCTTTATGAGAAAGATTTGATTTACCGCGGCAGCCGAATCATCAACTGGTGCCCGCGCTGCCAGACCGCGCTTTCCGACGAAGAAGCGCCGCACCATGAGCTTGCCGGGAATCTTTATTATTTGCGGTATCCGCTTAAAGACAACCCTGAACAGTTTATCATTGTGGCCACGACCAGGCCGGAAACCATGCTTGGCGATACCGCGGTTGCGGTTAACCCGAAGGATAAGCGGTACAAGAAACTGATAGGCAAGACACTGCTCCTGCCGCTTGTCGGCAGGGAAATAAAGATCATCGGTGATTCTTCTGTCGACATGGAATTCGGCACCGGCGCGGTGAAAATTACCCCTGCCCACGACCCGAATGATTACGCGGCCGGAAAGAAACACGACCTGGAGTTTATCAATGTAATGCATCCTGACGCGAGAATGAATGAATTTGCCGGCGAATACAAGGATATGGACCGGTTCGAGGCAAGGGAAGTGATTGTTGAGGACCTGAAGGAGAAGGGGTTGTTAGAAAAGATCGAACCGCATAAATTATCCGCCGGCCACTGCTACCGTTGCCATACGATAATTGAGCCGTATTTATCAAAGCAGTGGTTCGTAAAGATGAAGCCGCTGGCAAAGCCGGCGATCGAAGCGGTGAAAAAGGGGAGGATTAAATTTCATCCCAAGCGTTGGGAAAAAGTATATCTTAACTGGATGGAAAATATCCAGGATTGGTGCATCTCGCGCCAGATATGGTGGGGACATAGGATTCCCGTATATTACTGCAAGAAATGCCAGAAAACGATAGTTTCGCGGATAAAACCGCAGATTTGCCCGGGTTGCGGCTCGCAAGACATCCTGCAGGATGAAGATGTCTTGGATACATGGTTTTCTTCCTGGCTTTGGCCGTTCGCAACCTTTTACTGGCCGCCGGAGGCGTATAAAAACGGGTTGCATCCGAATAACGGAAATACCCCTAAAAACGACCTGAAGTATTTTTATCCTACGTCTGCGCTGGTGACTGCCCCGGAAATAATATTTTTCTGGGTAGCCAGGATGATCATGGCGGGCTTTGAGTTTATGGGCGACATCCCGTTTAAAGACGTTTATATCCATGGAACAGTGAGGGATATTGAAGGTAAAAAGATGTCCAAGTCGCTGGGCAATGTTATTGACCCGCTGGATATCATAGAGGAATACGGCACAGATGCCCTGCGTTTTAGCCTGATCTCCATAACTGCTCAGGGTCAGGATGTGTTCCTGTCAAAAGAAAGATTTGAGCAAGGCAGGAATTTCGCAAATAAGATCTGGAATGCCTCAAGGTTTATCTTAATGAATTTGGATAGTCAGGGACTGTCCCCGACGGGGGCTGTCCCTGACTTATGTGTATTCTTTAAAAAAGAGGATTTGAGTATCGTTAATCGATGGATTTTGAGTAAGTTTTATTCCACGCTTAAAGAAGCGACCAAATACCTGGAAAATTTCCAGTTTAATGAAGCGGCAAACAGCCTTTATGCGTTTTTTTGGCATGATTTCTGCGACTGGTACCTTGAGATCGTCAAGCAGGACATAAAAAACCCGCACAACCAGTTGGTAATGTATAAAATATTAGAGAAATTTTTACGTACCCTGCATCCGTTTATGCCTTTTGTCACCGAAGAGATATGGCAGCGACTGCAAATTACAAATAACAAATCACAAATAACAAGTATAATGCTTGAGCCGTGGCCGCACGTGCAGGATCAGATCATTGATAAAAAAACCGAAAATAAAATGGCGCTGGCCATAGAAATAATCGCCGCCATTCGCAATATGCGTCAGGAATTAGAAGTTCCGCTTCAGGCGAAGGTGAGCGTAACGATTTCTGCCTCCGGCAAGGAAAACCGGCAGCTCGTCGAGGCGTTGGCCCCGGCAATAAAGAGCCTTGGCCGCCTGGAAAGCCTTTCCGTAGAAGAGAAGCATAAACAGGTCAAAGCCAGCGTAAATTCCGTGATAAAGGATATTCATATTACTATGCCCCTTGGCGGGATAGTGGATCTGGAAAAGGAAATCGCAAAATTGAGCGAGCGTATTAAAAAGGCAGAAACGGAAACCAGCGCTAAAGAAAAAATGCTGGCCAATAAGGAATTCGTAAAGAAGGCTCCTCCGGAGATCGTGGAAAAAGAAAGAACGCGGCTTAAGGAGCTGGCTGAGATAATCAGCCGGCTTAAGGTGATTAAAGATGGACTGCGATAAAAAATTTTCCGCTGGCGTGCGCAGCGCGTTAAAAGAGGATATCGGGAGAAACGATATTACGACGTCTTTATTTATACCGGCTGATAAATCAATAAAGGCGGATCTGGTAGCTAAGGAAGTTTGCGTGGTCTGCGGCCTGGGGATTGCTTGCCTGGTATTAAAGGCAAAGGATAAGAATATTAAATTTATGCCTAAGGTTAAAGACGGAGATTTTGTCAGGAAGGGAAAAGCCATTGCCCGCGTTCAGGGTAACGCGCGGCAGATATTAACCGCTGAAAGGGTTATGTTGAATTATATCTGTTTTCTTTCCGGCGTGGCGACGAAGGCACGGCAATACGTAAACGCGGCAAAGCCTTACAGAGTAAAAATCATTGATACCCGTAAGACCGTTCCCGGATTAAGGGAATTGGAAAAATACGCCGTTAGGGTAGGCGGAGGGTTTAACCACCGTATGCGCCTGGATGAGATGATCCTCATAAAGGATAACCATATTGAGGTGTTAGGTGATAGGTCGTGGGTGTTAGGATTTGATAAAATTCGAAAAAGAATCCCGAAAAATATTAAAATAGAAATTGAAGTAAAGAATCTAAGGGAATTTAAAAAGGCCTTAAAAATGACCCCTGATATTATTCTTTTAGATAATATGAGCATAAGTGATATGAAAAAAGCAGTTTCTATAAGAAATAACCTATCACCTGCCACCTATCACCTAATACCTAAACTTGAAGCCTCCGGAAGGGTAACTCTTGAGCGCGTAAAGAAAATTGCTTCCTGCGGCGTAGACATGATCTCCGTCGGCAGCTTGACCCATTCCGTAAGGTCTATTGATATGAGCCTGGAGGTTCTGTGATATTAATTGTCGCTGAACAGGGGAGGGAAAAATGAAAAAGATTTTTCTGGCGCTTAGCGTATGCGCGTTCACATTGCTATCTGGTAATGCCCCCATCGCGTGTTCGGAAACCGGTGATCCTTCAAGGATAGTTGTTTGCAGTGAAATATTTAATGCGCTGGGCAAAACTGCCGGCGCTTCTAAGGAAGCCGCGGCCATTTTAGCCGGGGCGTTGACGGATAAGGATTTTTTTATCCGCGCCTCCGCGGCCAAGTCTTTGGGGCTGTTAGGTGATAAAGATTCCGCGTTGATGCTTAAGAAATTGGCCGGAGACGAGAACTACCTTGTGATGATCAATGCTACGGCCGCTTTGGTCCACCTTGGCTTATCCGGAGAAGATGCCTTGCTTGATCTGCTTAAAGACAACAGGTCCGAAGTAAGGGGAAACGTCTTGGGCGTGTTAACTACTTTTAAGGATCAACATCCGGATGTAATACTTGAAATGTTACGCGATGAAAAAAATGATTTTGTGCGCGAGCAGGCTTTGTTGAGGCTGGGAGAAAATAAATTTATCCAAGCGCAGGAAGTTGTTATTGCGGACACGGAAAACAAGGATCCCGGAGTACGGCAGGCAGCGTGTTTTGCCCTCGGGCAGATCGGCGGCCCTGAAGCCGGCAAGTTTTTACATAAACGGTTAAGCGATGATGATCCGAGGGTGCGTGCCAGGGCCAAAGAAGCCTTAAGTGTGATTGGAGACCGCTCAATAATCAGCCTGCTTTGGCAGGACGTAAAAGAAAGAAACGCGTTTTTACGCGGCAGTTCATATGTCGCATTAGCTAATTTAAAAGAATTTGACGTTTTGCCGCTTGTCTTAAAGGAAATCATCAGCCCTGATAGCACCTCGCACGCAAGGGCTAAGGCCGCAGAAGCATTGGTGGTCTTGAGGCCGCATGTTTCGGAGTTGTCCACCAAAGCGCTCTCCAGCTTGAATATCGGGTCTTTATCTTCGGATAATTTAGAAATTAGCTTTGACTATAAGATCGGCGGGCAAAGCTTGACAATGACGCTCATTGCCGCGATTAATGATGTTAAAAGCCCGCTGCATCAGGACGCGCCGCTGGTAATTACCATTATGGGGTTAATGGATTGCCTGCCTGCTTTGCATCAGGCTCTGTTAATGGGTGATCCGGATATGGCAGCATCAGCTGCCTCTGCTTTAGGCGAGATGAAAGATAGCAGCGCTACGGAATATCTTATTCAAGCCTGCAAGAAATACGGATGTGGAAAAATTTAAACTGGTTTCTGCATATAAACCTTGCGGCGACCAGCCGCAGGCAATTGAGCGGCTCGCCGCGTCAGTCCGTTCAGGCAACCGCTATCAGACCCTGCTTGGGGTAACCGGTTCAGGAAAAACCTTTACTCTTGCCAACGTCATTGAAAAAATAAACCTTCCTACCCTGGTAATTTCTCATAATAAGACGCTGGCTGCGCAGCTTTATTCCGAATTCAAAGAGTTCTTTCCGGCCAATGCCGTGGAATATTTTGTCAGTTATTATGACTATTACCAGCCGGAAGCGTATATCCCTTCCACAGATACTTATATTGAAAAAGATTCCGCGATAAACGACCGGCTTGACCGGCTGCGGCTGTCTTCAACTTCCAGCCTGATGTCCCGCAACGACGTTTTGATCGTCGCGTCGGTATCCTGTATTTATAACCTCGGTTCGCCGGAAGACTATAAGGGGTTGCTGGTTTTTATCAGTAAAGGCGAGAATATCGGCCGCGACCAGCTGCTGGAAAAATTGATCCAGATCCAATATGAGCGTAATGATTATGAGTTCATCCGCGGGAAAGTGCGCGTGCGCGGCGATATCGTGGAGATATTCCCTTCTTATGAGGAAAAGGCTGTACGCGTGCAGTTATTCGGCGATACGGTAGAAAAGATCTCCGAGATCGACCCACTCACAGGGGAAGTGTTGGTTGAACTGGATAAGGCAGCAATATACCCGGCAAAGCACTTTATTGTTTCCGGAGATAAGATCAGCGGGGCCTTGGATGCCATTGAAGCGGAATTACAGGAACGCTTACGTTTTTTACGCGAACATAACAAGCTCTTGGAAGCGCAGCGGCTGGAATCCCGCACGCATTACGATATGGAAATGCTTAAGGAAATGGGGTATTGCCACGGTATCGAAAATTACTCGCGCGTCCTTTCCGGAAGGCCTCCGGGTTCAAGGCCATATTGTCTGTTGGACTATTTTCCCGAAAAATTCTTAATCGTCATTGATGAATCGCATGTAACGCTGCCGCAGGTCAGGGGAATGTATGAAGGTGACCGTGCAAGGAAAGAGGTCTTGGTTGATTACGGCTTTCGTCTGCCGTCCTGCCTCGATAACCGGCCGCTTAAGCCGCAAGAATTCGATAGCATGGTCAAGCAGGCGATACTTGTTTCCGCTACTCCTGCGGATTATGAGATAAAAGTAAGTAAGGGCGAGGTTATAGAGCAGATCATCCGGCCTACGGGCTTGGTTGACCCGGAAATAATCATCCGGCCGGCAGAAGGCCAGATCGACGACCTAGTCAAAGAGATCAGGAAGCGCGCGGGGAAAAAAGAGCGCGTGCTTGTGACGACCCTGACCAAAAGAATGAGCGAGGACCTGACTACTTATTTACAGGAAAAGAATTTAAGTGTAAAATACCTTCATTCGGAGATTGATACGATTGAACGCTCAAGGATTATCCGGGGGTTGAGAAAAAAGGAATTTGATTGCCTTGTCGGGATCAATTTGCTAAGAGAAGGGCTTGACCTTCCGGAGGTTTCTTTGGTGGCGATCCTTGACGCGGACAAGGAAGGTTTTTTACGTTCGGCAACCAGCTTGATCCAGGTTTCCGGCAGGGCAGCGCGCAACATCAACGGAACGGTGATTATGTACGCCGATAATATTACCGGCTCAATGAAGCGCGCGATAGATGAGAGCAACCGCCGCAGGAAGATCCAGCTTGAGTTTAATAAAAAGAATAATATTACTCCGCGGTCCATTGAGAAAGCGATAAAAGAAGGGATTGAAGACCTGGAAGAAGCGCAAGGCTTGGTCGTGGAATTGGCCGGTGAAAGTAAAGAGGAACATGAACTAAACGAATACATCTCGGAGCTTGAATATGAAATGGAGTTGGCAGCAAGGAACCTGCAGTTTGAAAAAGCGGCGGAAATCAGAGATAAAATAAAAGCGTTGGAACCGTCATTGCGAGCCCCGAAGGGGCGAAGCAATCAGGAAGGTTAACATGCTATTAGCCGTAGATATAGGTAATACTAATATCAGTTTTGGTTTATTTAAAGGCAACCGGCTGGTAAGAAAGTTTGACATACCCAGTGTCGGTTTTAGCCTGGGAAAATTAAGGCTGCGTCTTGGTAAAAAAGCGGATATTTCCGCTGCGATCATTTGCAGCGTTGTGCCGAGGTTAACGCCAGCCGTAAGTGCCGGTATAAACAAGCTCCTGCGGATAACCCCTATTATAATAGGTAAGGATATAAAAGTTCCCCTAAAAAATCTTTATCGTAATCCCAGGCAGGTCGGGCAGGACCGTTTAGTTAATGCTTATGCCGGTGTAATGTTCTATGGCAGCCCGTTGATCGCTGTTGATTCAGGTACGGCAATTACCTTTGACGTAATCTCCCGTAAAAAAGAATATCTCGGCGGGATGATCTTGCCGGGGTTGAATATGTCTTTAGATGCGTTACACTGTAAAACCGCGCTCCTGCCGCAAATGAAATTACGGCCTCCGAAAGAGTTTATTGGCCGCGATACGCAAGGCAGTATTTTAAGCGGGATTATTCACGGCATTGCAGGGCTTGCTGATGAAATGGTAAGAAAAATAAGGCTCGTAGTAGGGGAAGATGCCGTAGTGATCGGTACTGGAGGCAATATCAAGTTGATTGCAAAATACTCCCGGTCGTTTGATGCGGTAGATTCTGATCTAACGCTCAAGGGATTAAACCTGATCTTTAGGGACGGTTCTCAACTCAAAGCTAAAGTGTCCCCTAAAAAGGGACACTTTTCCTTTGGATTCAGAACCGTCCCTAAGTTTATCTTGATTGCCATTTTTAGCCTTCTGTCTTACAGCGTATGCTTTTCCCAGCCATTCGAAGAAAAGCCTTTATCTGAATCCGTGAAAAAGGGCTTTGAGGAGGCGATCCAGAAATTAGACGCGGAAAAACAAAAAGAGCATAAGAAAATCGCCGCAGAGCTTCAGGCGAAGCTGGACACAGCAGTGCAGGATTGGGTAAATCAACAGAAAAGTAAGCGTAACCGGGAACTTAACACCATAATTGAGCAGCAATGGGAGAACCTTACGGAATTCGGCCCGCGCATACACCGCAGCTATTATTTGCGCGACTATTCGTACACGATCATAAACGTGGATATTGTCAAGACCGAGTCAATGATCGGCGCTTATAAGGCGGTGATGAACGTAACGGAAAAACTTTTTGCCGAACGTTATCATTCACCGGACGTGACTTATCCGCAGGATTTTTACTATACGGTTACGACACCGGTCCGCGTAAACTTTGAATATTATCACGATAAGTTTGTGGTTACGACAACCGAATACGGAAAAGGCTCAATTGACCCGGGATGGAGAAGATAGTTTAAAAAAAATACTTGACAAGCTTTTTTTTTGCCATATAATTAGCACTCTGTAAAATAGAGTGCTAAAAAGCACTGTTGTTAAACAAATATTTTTAGAGGAGGTGGAGTATGAAGAACCAAGCAATCGGTAAGCCTTTGTATGACAGGGTGGTTGTGAAGCAACTGGAAGCGGAAGAAAAGACAAAAGGCGGAATAGTTTTGCCTGACGCTGCTAAAGAGAAGCCCCAAATGGGCGAAGTCATAGCAGTAGGTGACGGTAAGCTTTTGGATAACGGAACCACAGTGCCGCTAAAAGTTAAAACCGGCGATAGGGTTTTATACGGAAAATATTCCGGCAATGAATTTACAACCAGAGACGGCGAAGAATTAGTGATCATAAAAGAAGAAGATATCTTTATGATTTTATAAAAGGAGGAAGTATGGCAAAGCAGTTATTGTTTCAGGATGAAGCGCGCCGTAAGATCTTAAGCGGCGTAGAGCAGCTGGCAGCTGCGGTCAAGGTAACATTAGGCCCCAAAGGCCGCAATGTCGTAATTGACAAGAAATTCGGTTCGCCTACCATCACCAAGGACGGGGTAACCGTTGCCAAGGAAATTGATCTTGAAGATGCATTTGAAAATATGGGCGCGCAGATGGTCAAGGAAGTTGCGGAAAAAACTTCCGACATTGCCGGCGACGGCACGACCACTGCGACTGTCCTGGCTGAAGCGATCTATCGCGAAGGCTTAAAGAACGTTACCGCCGGTTCAAACCCGATGAGCCTAAAGCGCGGGATTGAAAAGGCCGTGGACAAAGTCATTGAGGAGTTAAAGAAACTCTCGACTCCTGTCAAAGATAAGAAAGAACTCGCGCAGGTTGCTTCCATTGCCGCCAATTCCGATGAAGCGATCGGCGAGTTGATTGCCGAAGCTATGGATAAAGTCGGCAAAGACGGTGTTATTACCGTAGAAGAGGCCAAGTCAACGGCAACTACGCTGGAAACAGTAGAAGGCATGCAGTTTGACCAGGGCTACCTTTCTCCGTATTTCGTTACTGACGCGGAAAGAATGGAGTGCCTGCTTGAAGATCCTTTTATTCTTATTCATGAGAAAAAAATATCTTCGTTGAAAGACCTCTTGCCGTTACTTGAAAAAATTGCCCGCGTTGGCAAGCCGCTTTTGATTATCGCCGAAGAAGTCGAAGGTGAGGCATTGGCAACTTTAGTTGTGAACAAGATCCGCGGCACTTTTGTGGCATGCGCTGTAAAGGCGCCGGGTTATGGCGACAGGCGTAAAGCTATGCTTGATGACATCGCTGTTTTGACCGGCGGTAAAGCGATTGTTGAAGAGCTCGGGATCAAACTGGAAAATGTGGACATCGAAGACTTAGGAAGGGCAAAAAGAGTTAAGATCGATAAAGAGAACACTACGATCGTTGAAGGCGCAGGCAAAACCGCTGCCCTTAACGCGCGTATTGCCCAGATCAAAAAACAGGTAGAAGAGACGGATTCTGATTACGACAAGGAAAAACTCCAGGAACGGCTGGCAAAATTAGCCGGCGGAGTTGCCGTGATCAATGTCGGCGCTGCTACGGAAACCGAAATGAAAGAGAAAAAGGCGCGCGTTGAAGACGCATTGCATGCTACCCGCGCAGCTTCACAGGAAGGTATAGTTCCCGGCGGCGGCGTTGCTTTGGTAAGGACAGTCGGCGTGCTGGAAAAGATGAAGCTTGAAGGCGATGAAAAAATCGGCGTAGATATTGTAAAAAGAGCGATTGAGGAGCCTCTAAGGCAGATCGCGGAAAACGCCGGGCTGGAAGGTTCAGTTGTCGTGCAGCGCATCAAGCAGGAAAAGACAAACGTTGGTTATGATGTAAATCAGGATGCTTATGTGGATATGATTGAAGCAGGCGTAATTGACCCGACAAAGGTTACCCGCTCTGCTTTGCAGAATGCCGCAAGCATCGCAGCGCTCTTGCTTACCACTGAAGCAGTAATTACCGACAAACCGGAAAAGGAGCCTCATATGCCTCCGATGCCGGGCGGCGGCGGTATGGGTGGTATGGGCGGAGGAATGTATTAAATAGAATAGGGACGGTTCTGCGGACAAAGGGAAAAGTGTCCTGTTTTAGGGACACCTTTCGCTTTGGCCCAGAACCGTCCCTAAGCATTAAAAAAACACCAAAAAATATTTGACTAGGCGCGAAAATATGTTATACTTCTATAAGTTTTGCGTTTCTCTGCTTTAATGCCTGCCACGGGCAAGACTGTTGAATTACTATTAGTACTGCAGTAATTCTCCTTTAAAAGCAAGCTCCTTAAGGAACCTGTTGGGTCAATAGCCCAAATTTTTTTAGATTGTTAGTAATAACTTTTTAAAAGTCTTACCTTAGATAAGGAGAGTAACCCGATGGCAATTAAATCCCCGTCCCTGCGCAAGCTCGTATCTCTACTTCTTACCTTCACCTTTCTCTTTACCCAAACCGGCTTTGCCCAGGTAGCAGCTGTTGAGCTTAACATCGGCTCGCACTTAGGAATCCTTGGCTCAAAGCTTTCTTCACCGGACAAGCTCCGCCTACCGCATTTAAGGTATTTCTCCTACGATAACCAAAATAACAATATCCAGCTTCTTTTAGATAAGGGAGACTTAAAGGACCTAAAAGACCAAGCCCTAGAGGATTCAGGAAAAGAGCTCCTAAAGTACTTCCTTATAGGCGTAACTCTTCCTGATGAGCACTTCTGGGTAAACCTTCGGCCTGATTCAGAAGAAAACATCATCCCTGAACTCTTAGCCAAGACTGATATCGGTAAAATCTTTCTTGAAGCAGATGTCCAGCTTAAAAAAGATACCGCAAGCCTAACCTCACCTAACAGCCCCCAGGGAAAGCTTTACTGGGACAAGCTCTATAAAAAAGCAGCCCAAATCTACGGCACCCAGAATGTCACTATCCCCACCTTAACCCGTCCTTGGATTGTGCCAAATGAGATCATTATTCGCGAGTCAAAGGAAAGCGCTTACATCTACAAGGCTACATTAAAGGTAATGTTAGAGCAGGACCACCTTAAAGGCTCGGTTAACTATAACTTTGAAGACTCCCGCGCCAAAGAACTCAATGAATATTCATCAGAGCTTATTAGAGAACTCATCCTTCCTGAATTAACCAAGGAAGTAAACAATGCCAAACGCTATTCCCAGCTAAGACAGGTCTACTACTCTTTAATACTCGCACGCTGGTTTAAGGCCAGGTTCTACGGTAAAGGAGGCCTTTATGCTTCCTACATTAATAAAGCTAACCTAGAAGGCTTAACTTCTAACCAAAGCTGGTCAAAAGACACTTATTTTAAAGCTTACCAGTCTTCCTTTAAAGACGGCGAATATAATCTCCAGGCTACAGTAAACACCATCTCCGGCCCATCAATTAGAAGCTACTTCTCAGGCGGCATGGAATTCGGCCCTAATATGAACATTGTTACTCAAAACAGAAGCTCTGTCCCCATGATTGCCGGCTTCCAGGGTAAACTCTCAAGCCCCATGCTGATAAACGTAGGCATGAATAATGGCATGTCTTTACTTGTTGGCGCACCTACCATCAAGAATCCGATAATGCTGATGCAGGGAGTGGGGTCAAGCCCGGTTGATGAGGAGCCTAAGATTCCGAATATTAATCCTGAAGATGGGCGTATACCGGATCCTGAACCGACAGAAAACGAAAACCCTGGCGATGAGCCGGAAATTAATTATAACGATCATTCCTATGATGATCAGGAGGCGCCGGAGAAAGATGAAGAAGTTGGCTCCAGCCCGCTGACTACAGAAGAAATAAAGAACAATGCCAAGGCTGCTTTGGAGAAGTTAGTTAAGGATAATAAAGATTCGCAATTAATAAGAGAAGTTTCCGGCATTGTATTGAATGATAGGGCTAGAAACATAACTAGCCGTATATTTAAGAAGATTTCTCCCAATACGGCAAGCTCCTACGACAAAAAAATGAAAATCCTGCATCTACTCGAAACAGTTAGGCGTAGTCCAGTCCATAGTGATCTTAAAGCAGGCTGCGCGGAGGCCGCGTATTATATTAAGGAAAGAGATGATCTTGAATTTCTTAAGTGGAGAGGAAACACGGAAGTTTTTGGACCAGAACACAGGATAATCGCCAAGATGGCGGTTTTGTTTAAGACAAGAAAAGACGATGAAAGAAGTAAAATAGCACAAGAGATTATTGATTTAGATAATAGTACGCACTATGAATCTTATCAGGTTGATTCCATGGCAAAATTTAAGACTTTATTCTATTCTGTCCAATATCTCTTTTCCGAAGACTTTGCCGCCGCCTCCAGTCCATTCAAAGTCGAACCTGTCAGTTCGTTAAAGGTATATTCTGATATTAACCAGCGCATTTGGCTTGACGGCCTGACTTTTGAGATGCTGCTTTCAGGCGAGTTTGAAAAACTGGTGCGTGAGCATGGCATAAACGGCGTTACTACCAATCCCTCGCTCATTAAGGCTTATTTTAGCGACCAGCGGGTGATCGATAAGGCAAGGAAATTAGCTTCCGAAGGATTGGGCAAAAAAGAAATCTATTACCAGCTTGTCAGTGAACTGGCTAGAACTGCGCTGGAGATATTCAAGAAAGCCGGTGTAGCCAATGCCAAATTCAGTGTTGAGTTGGATCCTACTGTCAATAATAGCAGCGTAGAAGAAGCTGTTGTGGAAGCAATGCAGTGGACTGACATTGATCCTGCGCACATGATGGTCAAGGTTGCCCTGACTTCCGACGCAAACGGCGTTGATACGGAAACCGGATATAAAATAATCGAAGAGGTAATATCCCGCGGCCGCAATGTTAATGTAACGCTGATTTTCACTCCTGAACACTACAAAAAAGTCGTTCAGGCGTATATCAACGGCCTTAAGCGCGCGCTTCTTAATGTAAAGGCAGGCAAATTAAGCAAGGAAGAATTTAACCGGATTTATTCCGTTGCCAGCTTTTTTATCTCCCGTTGGGATGTTTATTTTGAGGAAAATAAGCTTCTTGCTGATGGTGTGCATGGTAAAGCTGCTAATTCCATTGCGATCGAAGCCTATAATGAGATATTTAAATTCTTTTTCAGCGATGAAAATCCTGAATGGAAGCAGTTAAAAGATGATGCCGCGTCCATCGGCTGTGAAGTCAGGCCCCAGGAGTTCCTGCTTGCTTCCACCGGTTCTAAAGGCCCTGATATGCTTAAAAAAGGCGTCATTGATGAAAAAACCGCAGCCGAATATCCTGCCGGGATTTATGTGCATCCTTTGCAGGGCAGTTACGTCGTAAATACCCTTCCTTATGGGACCATAAAACATCTGATTGAAAAGGGCGTGGCTAAGAATGAAGACGGCAGCATTGCGCAAACTATCGAATCCGGATATATCGCAAGTCAGGATGTGATGGATTGGCTCAGAGACGCTTCCAGCATAACCGATGTAGGCGCCATACTGCTTAAGAACGCCACAACCGCCTTCCTGAAAGACTTTGCCGATATTCAGAATACGCTTGAAGGGCTTGTCTCTGGAAAAACTTCCTCCCCGGTAAATGAACTACAGCGCGCAGACGTTAACCGGATGGTTGATGATTTATTGGGGATGTATAAAGCAAAAGACGAGGTAGTAAGGATAGAGAAGCTGGAAGGGATTATCCGGCCTGCGGCCAAAGCCATAGAGGAATATCTTTATGGGCAGTTCGCCGACCAGAAAATCGCCGCAAACATCTATGAGAAAGGTATGAAAAATATCATACCGAATCTTGCAAAATGGTATACCGATCCGTATATACAGGAATCTACGGTTTTAGGCATAGAAGATGCAGTAAAAGAAGGTTATTGGAAATTCATTGCCCAGGCTTATATGGCAAAAATAGCTTATGGCACTGCCGGCGTGCGCGGTAAATTTGCGTTCGGTAAATATTTCCAGCTGGTAGCTGAAGCAGCTAAGCAAGGAAAAGGCTTAAGGGTGCCTAATCTAAAAGGGCCGAATACCTTTAATGATGAAATAGTCCGGCAGTTTACATTAGGAGTTTTAAAATTCCTGGAGAATCAGAATTCCGACCTGCCGAAATCAGGCCTGAAATTATTCACCGCTTATGACAGTAGAGTTGCAGGAAAAGAATTTGCCCAGATAATCAGGGATATTGGCCTGGCTTATGGGGTACAGGTTTATATTTCCGATGAAGCAATGCCTCTTCCGGAATTTTCCAACTCTTTAAAAGAGCTATCCGGAGGTAAGGCTGCGATCGGTATTTATATTTCCGCCAGCCACAATGTCAAGCCGGATAACGGCGTGAAATTGATCGGTGCAGACGGTATGCAATTAGGCGCTAATGACGTCCTGCGCAAGGCGGTAATGAAGGAATTTGACAGCGCAACGCTTAAAGAAGTAGCCGAGTTGCTTAAAAATTTACCTTCTGAAATACCGGCCGAACAGTTAACATTCATAGGCGGCAAAGAAGAAGAGAAGCTGCCGGGAGTTGAGTATGGAGATCATAAACTTATTGATACCCATACCATGCATTTTAATGCCGTGCTTAAGCATGTTAAGGACCAGGAAGCAGTTAAGAAGTATGCTAAAGATATAAATATCCTTTATTGCGCTTTTCACGGCGCAGGCAGAAGGGCTGCTCCTCGCGTATTGGGCGCGTTGGGATTCAATGTGGAAAAAATAGAGAAGATGGATGCCCTGGACGGCACATTGCCTGAATTTGCAGATGCCGAGCCGCCGGATCCGGCGCTGGTTGCTTCTTGGAAAAAGGCGCTGCAGGCATATTTAAGTGAACACCGCAGGGAAGACCTGCTTAAGAAAGACCTTTTTAGCTCCAATGATCCTGACGCAGACAGGTATGGTGGAGTGATCAGGGTAAGTGCTGCAGAGATCCCTGAAGATGAGGCAGTTGCCGAAGCCATGGGCATAGCTTTCAAGCTTACCGAAGAGGAACAGGCAAAATATGGTTACGGTGGTTTTCGCGTGCTTCCGCCTAATGAATGGAATGCGCTGATCGCTTTTTATGACCTGAAACGGTTAAAAGATCAGGGCAAACTTGACCCCAATAAGCATGTTTTAGTTTTTTCACATGTAACTTCGTACTTGATGAAAAAGATAGCTGATTATTTTGGTATAGCAGTAGTTATTAAGCCGGTAGGCGTGGATCAACTGGCTGATGAGATCGTAAAGCTGGAGAAGCAAGGCAAGATAGCTGTGAATGGAGCGGAAGAGAGCGGCACATATATGACCAGCGACCACATCCGCGACAAAGACGGCTTCCTGGCAGGCGTGCGCCTGGCAGAGATAGCCTGCGCTGCCCGCGCACAGGGCAAAACAATCAATGATCTCTTAAACGAGATATATCTTATCCCAGAGATCGGATTTTTCGCGACTACTAACTTCCCCATAGAATACGAAGTCTCTGTTCCGGGGACTGCCGCGAAAATGGCTGCGGTAAAATTCCTGCAGAAAGACGTGAAGCCTTTGGTAGAAGAAAGAATACGCAAAGGAGACAACCCGGTAATCGCAGGGTATAAGATACATGATGTAGACGAACAGACAGAATTCAGGTCTGGTAAATACGACGAGCCGCTTGAGTATCAGGGATATCCGGATGCGGGTATCAGGTTCTACTTTAATCCGGAAAAAACAGGTTTTATCACTGACCGGCCGTCAGGAACCGGCCCTCAGCTGCGTTTCTACGCGCACCTGTTTTATCTTACGGAAGGGCTTGACCTGGCCGGGCTTAACACTTTGAAGAAAAACGCCTATGCCGAATGCCTAAAGGTGACGAAAGAATGGATGCGAATTACCCAGAGCAACGACATTAAGGCGCTTGTCAGTTCTCCGGTTGTCAATTCCAGGCAAATAGCAAAGGTACTTTCTGAAATGAAGAAGAATTCCGGATTGCCGATATCAATCGCGCCGTCATTAACCGCTACTACCTGGAGTGGAGCTTTGCACGCGATTAATTTTTCCCGGCCTGTTTTTCGCAGGGTAGAACGGGAATCGCTGAATGAAGAAAGATTTACCGGAAAAACGGCTTTTACAAGCGCCGCGAGCGATACTGATGTAAAAGGCCTGACTACTTATGACGTCATAGCCGGTGAATTCAAGAGCGTGCGTACAGGTGAACAGGTGAGGGGCTTTATCACTGACCAAACTGCAGCGCTGCCCGAATATACCTATTTTATGCACCGCGGTATATTTGCTTCCCGTGAAGATATACAAAAAGCTTTTTATGACAACAAGATCCGTTTTGACATCACCGTTATTCCTCCGGGGATCTGGGGCATAGATTATGCTAAAACAGTGGGTCATTATCATAAGCCTATAGAGATGCCGGAGATCTATCAGGTAGTCAGTGGTGATGTGCTTTGGTTGATGCAAAAACTTGATAAAAACGGAAACGTGGAAGACTTTGTTACTGTTAGGGCCAAGGCAGGGGATATTGCGATCATGCTTCCCGGTTACGGCCATGTGAGCGTAAATCTTTCAGAAACTGCGCCGTTAGTCTTGGCGAACTGGTTGACTTGGAATCAAAGCTCTGAGTATGGATCGTTTAAAGATAAGGGCGGAGCTGCTTATTATGTGGTTAAAAATGGCGATGGCCAGCCGGAATTAAGGCCGAATCCCAAATATGTTGTAGCGCAGGGAACGCTTCCAGAACCGCGCCAGATGGTTGCTAAGGACGGCATTGAAGTATTTGGATTGAAGAGGGGCGAGCCAATTTATAATCTGGTAAAATTAGACGCGGAAGATTTTGCCAATAAGATTGATCACTTGAATAATCCAGCCAATTATGATAAAGAGCTGACTGTTGAGGCGACTTTAGATAAAGCTAACCCAGGGGATCGGATTACCTCCAGCTCACCGGTGAAAGACATCAAGTTTGAAGGTAAGAATGCCTTTATATCCGGAGAAGACATTGCTGCTTTAAAAGAAGGCAGGAAACATATTGAAGTAGGCATAAATGGCCAGCAGCTCATTACCATCACGGGCATTGCTTCATTGAAGCCGCAGGTTATTGCCGCGCAAACTGCTGATTATGAGATCCGGCAGAGGGCTACCACTGATAGCCACGAAGCAGTCCTGTTTAATTTTAAGAAAAAACAGGGCGACGACGGAAATTACCATGCCGTCAAGGTGGCGTATCAGGCAATACAGGGCGGGCAGCTGGTTATTTCTTTCTGGGAATTAGGCAGGAATAACCAGTATTACGGACGTATTGTCAGCGCCTCCAGCCCGGTAAGAAAAAGTAAAGATGAGCTAGAAGAGTATGAAGTATCCAAGGGACGGACAGATGATGACGCTGGGTCTGAAATAGAGCCGGAAGAAGTGACGGATGACGCAGACCTATATCCTAATATGCCTGGCGAGGATAAGGATTCGGATGAAGATTCCTCTAGTCCTTTAGACAAAAAAGGCGGTATTGACTTCCGCTCGCTGCCTCTAACCATCCAGCCAGCAGGAAGCTTTAAGGAGCTGACGTTTTCACTGCCTCCTGCTAAACAGCTCGCCAGCATCAATATCTCAAAGGAATTAGTTGAGATCAAGAATATGGTTGATAAAGGAATCGCTCCTTCAGGTGAGAGAGTAAAGGACCTGGTTGCAGCCTGTTATCAGAAGAATGAGCTGGCCAGTCATCAGGAAGAGCTGATCTCATGTCTTATGCGCATATGTAAGCTTCAGGAAGACCTAGTCCTTCCGGTTGATAATAGCCTAAAAGAAGCAATTGTAATTGTTGATTCACTAAATATAGCGTATGCACATTAATCCTCAAAAAAGGGGACGTTTCCGGGAAACGTCCCCTTTTTCAAGATTTATTTCCCTGCTTCTTACCTTCACCTTTCTCTTTACCCAAACCGGCTTTGCCCAGGTAGCAGCTGTTGAGCTTAACATCGGCTCGCACTTAGGAATCCTTGGCTCAAAGCTTTCTTCACCGGACAAGCTCCGCCTACCGCATTTAAGGTATTTCTCCTACGATAACCAAAATAACAATATCCAGCTTCTTTTAGATAAGGGAGACTTAAAGGACCTAAAAGACCAAGCCCTAGAGGATTCAGGAAAAGAGCTCCTAAAGTACTTCCTTATAGGCGTAACTCTTCCTGATGAGCACTTCTGGGTAAACCTTCGGCCTGATTCAGAAGAAAACATCATCCCTGAACTCTTAGCCAAGACTGATATCGGTAAAATCTTTCTTGAAGCAGATGTCCAGCTTAAAAAAGATACCGCAAGCCTAACCTCACCTAACAGCCCCCAGGGAAAGCTTTACTGGGACAAGCTCTATAAAAAAGCAGCCCAAATCTACGGCACCCAGAATGTCACTATCCCCACCTTAACCCGTCCTTGGATTGTGCCAAATGAGATCATTATTCGCGAGTCAAAGGAAAGCGCTTACATCTACAAGGCTACATTAAAGGTAATGTTAGAGCAGGACCACCTTAAAGGCTCGGTTAACTATAACTTTGAAGACTCCCGCGCCAAAGAACTCAATGAATATTCATCAGAGCTTATTAGAGAACTCATCCTTCCTGAATTAACCAAGGAAGTAAACAATGCCAAACGCTATTCCCAGCTAAGACAGGTCTACTACTCTTTAATACTCGCACGCTGGTTTAAGGCCAGGTTCTACGGTAAAGGAGGCCTTTATGCTTCCTACATTAATAAAGCTAACCTAGAAGGCTTAACTTCTAACCAAAGCTGGTCAAAAGACACTTATTTTAAAGCTTACCAGTCTTCTTTTAAAGACGGCGAATATAATCTCCAGGCTACAGTAAACACCATCTCCGGCCCATCAATTAGAAGCTATTTCTCAGGCGGCATGGAATTCGGCCCTAATATGAACATCGTTACTCAAAACAGAAGCTCTATCCCCATGATTGCCGGCTTCCAAGGCAAGCTCTCAAGTCCTATGCTGATGAAGATTGGCAATGAGAACGGCATGGTGAGCCTTATGGGCGCGCCGACGATTAAGAATCCGATAATGCTGATGCAGGGAGTGGGGTCAAGCCCGGTAAAAGAGATTGATCTTGAAAATGGCAGCTTCCCGATTATGTTTGACAATGGCAACATAATAATTGAAAGAAACAATGAAAATAATTTTACCCGGGTAAAGCTTCAAAATAAAAAAGGCGATATTTTTATGTTTTCTCTAGAGGATAAGATTTATTTCTTACCTGACGAGAAGATCGTTTCGGTAAAAGATGATGAACCGGTATTTGATGTTCAGGTGCGGCTTAATGTTGAGATCAACGGCCGCGCAGTAAAGAGTATTAATTTTGATCGGGATATTACAAGGCCATACGAGCTTAGTATAAGTAACGATGAAGCCGGTAAAAAATTAACCGTGGCGTTAGACTCCAGGGTTTATGAACAGCTATTCAATACTGACGAGACTAAGAGGTTCCTTATAAGCGAAGCAACAGCCACCAAAGGCGGGTATAAGCTGATCATAAAGGAAATGAACTCTAGCCCGGTTACGGTAGATTCGGGAAAAATATCCCGGGTGCTTGATGATGAACTTGTAAAAAACCTGTTAACTTGGCAGGGAAGAAACGGTAATCCTGCTATATGGTATATTGGCATTGAAGATTACAGTGAGACGCATCCCTTTACAGTTTCTGAAGCAGCCAGGAACAAGGTTAAGTTAGTAGATTATGCCTATAAGACGGTAGTGGATGCGGCCGAGCGATATCAACTTAATCCCCAGGAGAAAGTTAATTTGATCAACATTCTGGCTAAGCAGCTCAATTTTGCAGGAGCGGAAATCCAGGATAATCACGCAATCGTTTCCAAATACGATTATTATGACCGTCTAAGGAATATAGCCGCTCAGGTAGATTCCAATGAACTAAAAACCTGGCTTCTGAACTCTGCTCTTCAGAACTCCGATCTGTCAAGAGGGGTTAATTACTTTTCCGCGGCCGTAGATAATTTTGAGGACGATGTAGCGTGGGCCGGCAGTTATTTTAACCTTTACAGTAAAATCCCCAACAGCAAAGCATTTAAATATACGCTGGCCATGCTATTGCTTAGTAAAAATCCGGCGCATCATGATGGCGCGATGTGGATCATAAATGAGAAACTCGGTGGTTACGATATCGGGAATCAAGATGGAGCGTGGCAGTTCTATAGGGAAGCAGTAATAGATGCATTGGGGAAAAAAGACGGGGACATAGCTGCTGAATATGCCGATCTTTTTGTAAAAAACGCGGCGAGAAAAATTGGTATATTAGCCGTCTCCAGTCCGCTGGCAAAAGATAGTAAGGAAGTTTTACAGAAAATTATGCAAAGCACCGATCCTCTCTGGAGCTATCCGTTGGATGCCTTAGAGTACCACTTAAAAAATAATCCCTCGCTTCTGCCTGTAGAAGATTATGCGCAGAATGCTAAAGGCGTAGAGGACTTCGTCGTTACGTTGGCAAAGAAAGCCAGAGAGTTACGCGATAAAGACAGCGTAGAAGGCCCGGCTTTAGGCGGCAGCTATCCCTATTATGGCATAATCTTTAACGTAGTGAGGTTGAGCTTAGATAAAATAGAAGTTTCCTCCGGATACAAGAAAGCAATACTTAATCTGTTTTCTGATATAGCCGGCTATGAAGACGTTAAAGATAGTATCGGCGAAAATCTATCAGAGATGCTCAAGGCTTTAATTATAAAAGGCATTCTTAGTTCCGGAGAGATTATTGAGATCGCGCAAATGTTTTCGTTGACCCCGAATACCCCCGAAGAGTATTCTGCGGGAATGATTGAAATAGCTATCCAGCATAAGCGTATTAACGCAGATGCTTATCTTGATTATGCCTTGCCGCTTATTGTAGGGGCAATAGAGAGAAGCCAGTTACCCGAATTCCATTTTAGTATTCTTGAGCCTAGGCATGTTTTAGAGATTGCCAAAGCCATTTGGCAAAATGAACGGTTAAGCCTTAATGACAAAGGGTATCCGGATGCGCAGGAAGTGGATGAGTTTATTAAACAGGCAGATGAAAATATCTCCGCGATGCGCAAGAATAAAGCATTATTTGACGGGCTATATCAGGACATACAAGCCGCAAAGCTTAAGTCACAAACCGAAACCGGCCTTGAAAGCTCTCCGATTAATGTTAGCGGTTTTGGAATACCGGAAGCAGCGGGAAATCGTATCAAAGCCGTAGCCGTACCGTCTGACAAAATCAACCATGACTTTTATACCCAGCTGAACAAAAAAGGCTATGCCGTGGTTTTTTCCGATACGGAAGAGAATTTCGGCGCTTTTCTGCAGTCATTTGGCAAATATCAGATTCTTATCGGCAATGATAACCCCTTATTCATTAAACAAATGAGCGGGATGGGGGTAGTTTTAGAAGGCGATAAAGAAGAAAATAGCCGGAGGATAACGGATGCTTTAAAAAAATTCAATCCTCTGCCGCTGGAGGTAAAAAGATACGCAGGGCAGTTAGCAGATACCCTTGTGGGATCCGAACTGCGCGGTTATATTGACGGTTTGGATAAAGCCCTCTTGCGCGAGAAACTTATTCAGTTGTTTTCAAGCGAAAGGCCTATGGAGAGATTTGAGCGGGTAGTAGAATATAGGGATGCCGCTTATAAAGTAGAGATACACTGGAAAGATATCCTCTTGGGAGATTATGTCATATCTTTTAGGGTAAGCAATGCGAATGACAACAGCACGGTCAGCCTGATCTCTGTCCATTCATTTGACAGGAATGCTCCTGTCAACCGGACATTCCGGCTATTAGACCAGGCTAATGGTTTTGCTCCGCTGGCCTCCAGCCCGGTCAACGTAGGGGAAAAGGTAGCGGAATTCAAGCGGCTTATTCCTAGTGTAGAAAATTCGCAGATCAAGGTGATTGTAATGCCGTATACTGAGAATAGTTTTCTGCCTGCTTATTTTATGCTGGCGCTCATGTATAAGATACCCGAAGGGTCATATTTAAATGATGCGTACAAAGAGGGCAAGGCTTACCGTTTTTATACTACCGGCGTAGATAAGGTTAGAGAACATACCGCAGCCATGCTTTTGGGTAAGGCCAATGAGCTTGGCCCGCAGAACTGCCTGTTTATCAGCGCTGATCCGCAGAAGATAGAAGAAGCCCTTAAGTATGGCTGGAAGACTGTATTATTGGGCAAAAACGCAGAAGACAATGCCCTGGCAGTAGCGGATATTTTAAATGGTAATGGGGCTATTGTCAGCTCGCCGGTGCAGGGGGAATTAGGCCAATTATTAATCAGGGACCTGTTGGGTTTAGATGAAACCCCGTCACCGGAAACAGCGCTTAAGTTATTACAGGAGAAGCTCGCATTCTATCAGAAAAAAGGCTTGTTTTATCGGTCAGGCGAATTTTATGTCCTTGAGGGATACATGGACGATGGGACAGCTTATAATGACTGGGTTGAAAATCCGATCCAGGCTTTGGTTCTAGCTATGCGTTTCAATAAGGAAAAGTATAAATTGGATCCGGCGACTAAGAAACTTTTGTTGGAGCAAATAGAGGGTTACCGGGAGGGTAAGTATTATGTTTTTGAGGGAGGCGGTTTCTCTTTTTCCGTGGAAGATCCCGTAGAAGCTTATGGTATGGCCTTAGAGGATCAAGGATTAGGCAGCGGTATCGGACAAAGCTCGCCGTTAGAGGGAGCACGCACGGTTAATGAACTGGGTGAGGCATTGGATGCATATATTGACAGCGGCTATTTTTTTGCTGACGGCTGGAACGAGCTTTTAAGCTACAGGGATAAGGCGGTCATCAGACGCTTGGGAGAACTGCTTAAAGCTAATGATGCCATGGTCACGGTAATAAGACAATTCATCAAGTCGCAGTCCAATACGCTTATTCCTTTCGGGATGGATTCGGATAAAGTGTATGAATATATGGAGAATGGGATATTTTCTTTTACGGAGGTCAGCTCTCCGGTGCAGGCGATAGATGTAATAATACATCCTGCCGAGGGTATAGATGATAAAATTATAAGAATATTAGAATCTCCCAAAACAAAAGAGTTGGTCATGCAAGTAGCTAAAGAGGCCGTTAATAAGGTAGTTGGTGCTGGTTTCTTGGGAGAGATTGACGGTCAAAAGTTAACCTATCGTTTTCAGGTAGAAAGAGACAAGGATAACGTACCTGTAGATATTTCCTTTGACATACGCAATCTTCCTCTTACCCTAGATACTTTTGAACTCCCTAAGTATGATGTCTATGGCCATGCTGAAATAATCCTTGAAAGGCAATCCCAAAGCTCACCTGTAAATACCGAAGACGCTCATAAGAAAGGCGGTATCGACTTCCGCTCGCTGCCTCTAACCATCCAGCCTGTAGGAAGCTTTAAGGAATTGCAGTTTTCACTTCCCCCGGCTGAATCTTTAGCTCAAATCAACATCTCAAAGGAATTGGTTGAGATTAAGAGCATGGTAGATAAAGGAATCGTTCCTTCAGGTGAGAGAGTCAAGGACTTAGTTGCTGCCTGCTACCACAAACAGGAACTATCCAGCCATCAGGAAGAGCTGATGTCTTGCCTGATGCGCATCTGCAAGCTTGAAGAAGATATGGTTATGCCTGCTAACGCCAGCCTTAAAGAAGCGATCGTGATTGTGGATAGTATAAAGTAAAAGCCCGCCTTTTCCCTCGCCTACCTTTTTACTTGACAAAACCCCGTAAGTGTTGTAAAATTTGCTATTATCCTTACATGCAAAAAACAGTCTTTTCGCTATAACTCATTGACTTATAATAAGATAAGGGAGGTAGAGCAGAAATGGCAGAGTGGATAGGCATAAATAGAAGGGCACGCAGATGCTATGGTTTTGATGAAATCGCCCTGGTTCCCGGTGATAAGACCATAAATCCTAACGAAGTAGATATCAGCTTTGAAATAAACGGGAAAAAGTTCCCTGTTCCTATCCTTGCCGCGGCAATGGACGGCGTAGTTGATGTAAATTTTGCCGTAGAAATGTCTAAACTCGGAGGGATCGCGGTTTTAAACCTTGACGGCATCCAGACCCGTTATGAGAACCCTGACGCAGTATTAGAAAAGATCGCCCATGCTACTCCCCAGGAAGCCACACAACTGATCCAGTCAGTTTATACCACTCCACTCAAAGAAAAATTGGTTTCCAAAAGAATTGCCGAGATCAAAAGAAGGAAAGGCACTGCCGTAGTTAGCTGTATTCCCGCGCACGCAGAAAAATTTGCCAAACTCGCGGTAGCAAGCGGCGCGGATCTTTTTATCGTGCAGTCAACCGTAACCACAACCAAGCATATTACCAAAGAATATAAAAGCTTAGACTTATTTAAATTCTGCAAGTCCGTAAAGATCCCGGTGATACTGGGCAACTGCGTGACCTATGAGACTACGCTTGAATTGATGTCTACCGGAGCAGCCGGCTTATTGATCGGTATTGGGCCGGGAGCTGCCTGTACCACACGCGGCGTTTTGGGTATCGGCGTGCCGCAGGTTACTTCAACCGTGGATGCCGCCGCAGCAAGAGATTATTATTATAAGAGGACCGGCAGATACGTTACCATTATTACCGACGGCGGTATGAACCGTGGCGGAGATATTTGTAAAGCTTTTGCTTCCGGAGCTGACGCGGTAATGATCGGTTCAAGCTTCGCCCGTGCCAAAGAAGCTCCGGGAAGGGGCTATCATTGGGGCATGGCCACTTCGCACGTTAACCTGCCGCGCGGCACGCGGATTTATGTCGGCACCACCGGCACCATCAAAGATATTCTTTTTGGGCCGGCAAAAGTTGATGACGGCTCGCAGAATTTGATCGGCGCTTTAAAGACTTCAATGGGCTCCCTGGGAGCATCGGACCTCAAACAAATGCATGACGTGGAGATAATCATCGCGCCTTCCATACAGACAGAAGGAAAGATCTTTCAGGTCGGTCAAAGAGTAGGGATGGGTAAATAATGAACAGGCAGACGATAATAATCTTAGATTTTGGTTCACAATACACGCAATTGATCGCCCGCAGGGTAAGGGAAAATAAGGTATTTTCCCGAATTGTACCTTTTAACATGCCGGCTAAAGAGATTGCTGCGCTCAATCCCAAAGGCTTGATCCTTTCCGGCGGCCCTGCCTCGGTTACTAATAAAAAGAGCCCGGTCCCGGATAAAGGGATCTTTAAATTAGGCGTGCCGATCCTCGGTATTTGTTACGGGATGCAGGTGGTTACGGAAATGCTTGGCGGCAAAGTCAAGCACACCAAAGACCGCGAATTCGGCAAAGTAGAGCTATTTATTGATGACAACCGCGACCTCTTTAGCCATATGGCAGGTAATTTTACCTGTTGGGCAAGCCACGGCGACCTTGTGACTAAACTTCCGCCGGGGTTTAAAGTTTCCGCGCATACGCTAAATACCCCGATCACCGCGATCGTCAATCACACCAAGAAGATTTTCGGCGTGCAATTCCATCCGGAAGTTACCCACACGGAAAAAGGCAACCAGATCATTGCCAATTTCCTCTTTAAGGCCTGCGGATGCCTTAGCCGCTGGAACATGCAGTCTTTTATTAAGGAAGCCATTGAAAATATAAAAAAGACCGTCGGCAAAGACAAGGTTGTTTTAGGCTTAAGCGGCGGAGTAGATTCCTCGGTGGCAGCCCTGCTTTTGCATAAGGCGATCGGCAGGAACGTGCGCTGTATTTTTGTGAATAACGCCTTACTGCGCAAGGGCGAGCCGGAGCAGATACTCAAAATCTTCCGCAACACTTTTCATCTTAACCTTGGTTATGCTGAAAGGAGCAAGCGCTTTTTAGCAAAACTTAAAGGTGTTACCGACCCCGAACAAAAACGAAAGATCATCGGTGCTGAATTCGTCAATGTTTTTGAAGAAGAGGCGGATAAGGTTAAGGGCGTCAAGTTCCTTGGCCAGGGCACGTTATATCCGGATGTCATTGAATCTATTTCACCGACCGGCGCTCCGTCAAGCAAGATTAAGAGCCATCATAATGTCGGCGGCTTGCCCGCGCAGATGAAGCTTAAGCTTATTGAGCCGTTAAGGGATTTATTTAAAGACGAAGTAAGATTGATCGGTAAAGAACTCGGGCTGCCCGATAATATTGTCTTCCGTCAGCCGTTTCCCGGGCCTGGCCTGGCGATCAGGATCATCGGCGATGTTACGCAGGAAAGGCTCGATTTGCTGCGTGAAGTTGATCAACGCGTGATTGAAGAGATCACCAGCGCCAACCTTTACGAGCAGGTCTGGCAGTCTTTTGCCGTATTACTGCCGATTAAAAGCGTAGGTGTTATGGGTGATGAACGGACCTATGAAAACGTGGTTGCGCTTCGCTGCGTTACCAGCATTGACGGGATGACCGCTGATTGGGCAAAGCTGCCTTATGAGCTTCTGGAAAAAATTTCCAACCGTATCATTAACGAAGTTAAAGGCGTTAACCGCGTAGTCTATGATATTAGCTCAAAGCCTCCTGCGACGATAGAGTGGGAATGATTTAGGTCTTAGGTGTTAGGCATTGCATTCTGCCACCTATGACCTATCACCTAACACCTATCACCTAGAAGACCATGCCGCGCTCCGAATTTATCCATCTGCATCTGCATACTCAATACAGCCTCCTTGACGGCGCCTGCCGGATACCCGATATCCTGGCATTGGCCGGCCTCTATAAAATGGATTCTTTGGCGATTACCGACCACGGCAGCATGTTCGGGGCCATAGAGTTCTACATGAACGCGCAAAAAGCCGGGATCAAGCCGATCGTCGGATGCGAAGTTTATGTCGCGCCTAAGAGCCGGCTGGAAAAAACCCTCCAGAACGCGGAAGATTCTTCCTATCATTTTATTCTTCTTGCCAAAGACGAGACAGGATACCAAAATCTAATGAAATTGGTCTCGCTTGGCTACCTGGAAGGTTTTTATTACAAGCCGCGCATTGACAAAGAGGCGCTTAGCCGTTACAGCAAAGGCCTGATCGGCCTGACCGCCTGCCTGAAAGGCGAAGTTCCGGTATTGCTGCAGCAGAAGCGATTCAATGACGCGCTTAAAGCTACAGATGATTACCTTAATATCCTTGGAAAAGATAATTTTTACCTTGAGCTGCAGGAAAACCGTATTCCTGAACAAAAAACCGTTAATGAAGGCCTGGTAAAAATCTCTAAAGAACTCGGCCTTCCGTTGGTAGCGACCAATGACGTGCATTACCTGCAAAAAGAGCACGCCCCAAGCCACGAAGCATTGCTTTGCATCCAGACCCAGACTACGCTCAACGATCCCAACCGTTTAAAGCTTCAGACCGATGAATTTTATTTTAAATCGCCTACGGAAATGAAAAAGATCTTTCAGGATTTTCCCGAAGCGATCAATAATACCGTGGAAATCGCCGGCCGCTGTAACCTGGAACTCGATTTTTCCAAATCTCACCTGCCCAAATACGAGGCCCCGGTAGGAAAAACCAAGGAAGACTATTTGCGCGAACTATGCGAAGAGGGCCTAAAGAAACGCTTTGATACGGTAACCGATGAGATCAAGGCGCGGTTGGAGCATGAGCTAAAAACGATCCACAACATGGGTTTTGTCAGTTACTTTCTCATTGTCTGGGATTTTATAAATTACGCCAAGAAGAACGGCATTCCCGTCGGCCCGGGCAGGGGCAGCGCCGCAGGAAGCATTGTGAGTTATCTTTTGGGCATAACCGATATCAATCCTTTGAATTACGGCCTGCTTTTTGAGCGTTTCCTTAACCCTGAGCGTATTGGCCTGCCGGATATTGACATTGATTTTTGTTACGAAAGAAGGCAGGAGGTTATTGATTACGTTACAAAAAAATACGGGCAGGAAAACGTTGCCCAGATCATCACCTTTGGTACAATGCAGGCGCGTGCGGTTGTGCGCGACGTGGGCAGGGTCATGGGCATAAGTTACGCTGATGTGGACCGCATCGCCAAATTGATCCCGCCGGAACTTGACATGACCTTAAAAAAAGCGCTGGAAAGCGAGCCGGAATTGAATAATCTTTATAAGAACGACCCGGAGATCACTAAATTGATTAATACGGCATTATCCCTTGAAGGGTTGAACCGGCATGCTTCGGTGCATGCCGCAGGCGTGGTGATCGCGGACAAGCCCCTTGAGGAATATACGCCGTTATTTAAAACCCAGGATGATCAGATCACTACCGGTTATAGTATGTCAATACTGGAGAAGACCGGATTGCTGAAAGTAGATTTTCTTGGTTTACGCACGCTTACGGTGATTGATCAGGCAATAAAACTGATCAAGGCATCTCAAGGAAAAGAAATTGATATAGATAATCTGCCGCTGGATGACCCAAAGACGTACAAGCTGCTTGCTTCGGCGCAGAGCATGGGCGTGTTTCAGGTAGAAAGTTCAGGCATGCGCGACCTGTTAAGGAAGCTTGAGCCGGAAAGGTTTGAGGATTTAATTGCCTTGCTTGCGCTATATCGCCCGGGGCCGATCGGCTCAGGCATGCTTGACGATTTTATCAAACGTAAGCATAATCTGATCCCCATAAAGTACGACCACAAAAGGCTTGAGCCGATCCTTAAGGAAACTTACGGTATTATGGTGTATCAGGAGCAGATCATGCAGATCGCTTCGGCCCTGGGCGGATTCAGCCTTGCCCAGGCAGATATTCTGCGCCGGGCAATGGGCAAGAAGATCCCCGAAGTCATGGAGAAAGAAAGGAAAAATTTCGTCTCCGGGTGTATTAAGAACGGGATCAGCGAAAACACTGCTACTAAAATTTTTGACCTTATAGAATATTTTTCCGGCTACGGTTTTAATAAATCTCATAGCGCTGCCTACGCAATGATCTCGTATCGCACTGCCTACTTAAAGGCAAATTATCCTGTTGAATTTATGGCTGCTTTGCTAACATCAGAGCGCGACAATACCGATAAGATCGTCGAGTATGTGAATGAAGCGGAACGTATGGGCTTAACGATACTTCCTCCTGACATTAATCAGAGCGAGGCATTATTCAAGGTAGTGGACCAAAAAACCATCCGTTTCGGCATGCTGGCGGTAAAGAACGTGGGGTTAGGCGCGATCGAATCGATTATTGAAGCGCGCCGTTCCGGAGGAGAATTCATTTCTCTGGAGGACCTGTGTAAACGCGTTGACCTGCGGTTGGTGAATAAAAAAGTACTGGAGAGCATGATTAAATGCGGGGCGCTGGACGGATTTAGGATGGCGCGCGCGCAGATGTTTGCTGGCTTGGAACAAATGATTGATTTTTCTTCGCGTTCGCAAAGGGAGCGCTCAAAAGGCCAATTGTCGTTTTTTGACGAAATGATCACGGGCGGAGGTTTTAAGGAAAGCGCGATCACGTTGCCGCATGTAAAAGAATGGCCTGAGCCGCAGGTATTAAGCTTTGAAAAAGAAATGCTCGGGTTTTACGTCAGCGGCCATCCGCTGGCGCGTTATGCCTCGCAGCTGAAGCGTTTTACTTCTACGCATACCGCGAATCTTACGCAGCATAAAGACGAAGAAGAGGTGCGGATCGTTGCTTTGATCAGTAAGATCAAAAATACGCTGACCCGCGCCAAACAGGAAAAAATGGCGATCCTAAAGCTCGAGGACCTTGAGGGTTCGGTAGAGGCCCTGGTTTTTCCCCGCGCCTATCAAAAGATCAGCCGCTATATACTGTTAAGCACCGTGGTAATGGTAACCGCTACGCTTAGCCTGAAAGAAGATACCCCGAAACTCATTGTGAATGACATGTTTCCAATGGATGAGATCTACCGCCTTGTCTCAAATATCAGCATTAATCTTTCCGGAGTGCAGGAGAACCTGTTTGAGAGCTTAAAGAGCCTGCTTGAAGCCAACCGCGGCAAAGTGCCGATCTACCTTCATCTTAATACTCCTGCCAAATCAAGGGTACAGTTTGTCGTCGGAGAGGGTCTTTATATCGATCCTTCGGAGAAGTTGATCCGGGATATTGAGGCGTTGCTCGGTGAAGAACGCCTGTCATTGACCCTCTAAACTGCCCTTAGTGCCTGTTGGCAAATTTTGCTTGACATCGTAAGTTTTTGTTGGTATTATAGTTGCGTAATTTTTCTAAGGCGGTTTAAGCGTAAAGCTTAAGAAGGGGAGGCGGGAGATGACCAAAAAAGACATCATCTTGAAGGTTTCCGACGAGACAAACTTAAAGCAGATAGACGTAAAAAAGGTTGTGCAAAAAACTTTTGACTGCATCGTTGACGCCCTGATGCGGGGCGAGAAGATAGAGCTTCGTAATTTCGGCGTATTTAAGCTGAAACAAAGAAAAAGCCGTACCGGGAGAAATCCCCGGACCGGCCAAGTCGTTCCAGTCCCTCCCAGAAAAGTCGTTGTCTTTAAAGCAGGCTTGGAGATGAAGCAGAAAATTAAATAATTTCTCTCCCCCTAAAAAACAAGAATGTACAAAAGAGTCCCGGGAACAAAGGATATCCTGCCTGATGAAGTTTATCTTTGGCAGCAGATAGAACAAATAAGCCGCAATATCTTTTCCGTCTATAATTATCAGGAAACGCGCACGCCGCTGATCGAAGACGCCGGGCTGTTCAGCCGTTCTTTGGGCGAATCTACGGAAATCGTCCAGAAGCAGATGTTCCTCATTAATAATAAAGAAGATACTTATGCGCTCCGGCCGGAAGGTACCGCTTCCATTGTGCGCAGCTATATTGAAAATAGCCTTGACAAATCAACCGGCTTCATAAAATTTTATTACATCGGCCCGATGTTCAGGCTGGAAAGGCCGCAAAAAGGAAGGCTGCGCCAGTTTCACCATGTTGGCTGCGAAGTGATCGGCTCATCCGGCCCGGAAATTGACATTGAAGTGATTGCCTTGGCAGACAGCCTGCTCAAGGCGTATTCAATAAGCAACTATGAGATTCGGCTTAATTCGCTGGGCTGTAATAAGGATAAACATAATTTAGTCGCGCTGCTGCGTAATAAGCTTAAAGATAAAACCAGCGCGCTTTGCGAGGATTGCCAGGCAAGGTTTGAGCGCAATGTCTTGCGCGTGCTTGACTGTAAGAATGATCAGTGCCAGAAAGTAGTCGCGGGTCTGGATATAGAAGGCAGTTATCTTTGCGCGGATTGCCAGGCGCATTTTTCCCGGGTTAAGCAGGGACTTGACCTGCTGGCCATAAGGTATGAGGTTTCTCCATATCTGGTACGCGGGCTCGATTATTATACCCGCACAGTTTTTGAGATCAAACACAATGACCTGGGCAGTCAGGATGCCATCGGCGCAGGCGGCCGTTATGATAATTTAGTAAATGAGCTTGGCGGCCCGCAGTTTGGGGCGATTGGTTTTGCTTTTGGGGTAGAAAGGTTGTTATTGGCCGCGAAACCGCCAAACCGGCAAGCTGCAAACAAAAATTTAGTTTTCGTTATAACTTTAGGTGATGATGCAAGGCTTAAAGGCATTGGGCTTTTAGCGCAGTTGCGCAACAACGTGATTGCCGCGGATACCGAATATGAAAATAAATCGCTTAAGGCCGCCATGCGTAAAGCAAACGACGCCCAGGCCCGATGCGTGTTGATCATCGGAGATGATGAGATAAAAAAAGGCGTTGTGATGTTAAAAGATATGAAAACCGGGCAGCAGAATGAGATTGCCCAGGCAGATTTGATAAGAGAGCTTCAATTAAAGTTCGGGAGTTAAGATGTTACGCACGCATACCTGCGGCGAATTGACCGTTAAAGATACAGATAAAGAAGTTGTTCTCTGCGGCTGGGTAGCTACGCGCCGCGACCACGGTAAGCTTATTTTTATTGATATCCGCGACCGCTCCGGCCTTACGCAAGTTGTGTTCTTGCCTAAAGACTGTCCGGAAGCTTATAAACAGGCGCAGGAGCTAAGAAGTGAGTTTGTGATTAAGGTCACCGGCAAAGTCAATAAGCGTCCGGCAAATACAATTAATCCTAAGCTGCCGACAGGAGAGATTGAGATCCTGGCTAAGGAGCTTGAGATTTTAAACCCCAGCCTTACTCCGCCTTTTGAAATTCAGGATGAGCTGGATATTACCGAAGAAATGCGCTTGAAATACCGCTACCTTGATTTACGCCGGAAAAAAGTATTTGATAATTTTATCCTGCGGCATAAGCTTTATGGAATTATCCGCGGTTTTTTGAATAGCGGAGGCTTTATTGAATGCGAAACTCCGATCCTGACCAAGTCTACGCCGGAAGGCGCGCGCGATTATCTGGTGCCTTCAAGGGTAAACCCGGGGAAATTTTTTGCCCTGCCTCAATCGCCGCAGTTATTCAAACAGATATTCATGGTTGCCGGCATAGAAAAATATTATCAGATCGCCAAATGTTTCCGCGATGAAGATTTACGCGCTGACCGTCAGCCGGAATTCACCCAGCTGGATTTGGAAATGTCGTTTGCAGAAGAAGAGGATATCTTCTCGCTTTTTGAACAGCTGATGCAAAAAATATTTAAGGAAATAAAAGGCGTTGAGCTTAAAGTCCCTTTTCCCAGGATCAGCTATGCCGAGGCGCAAAGCAAATATCAAACCGATAAGCCCGATTTAAGGAAAGAACATAACTCTGATTTTGCCTTTGTCTGGGTAGTTGACTTCCCTTTATTCAAGTACAATAATGAGGAGAAGCGCTGGGAAAGCGAGCATCACCCTTTTACCGCGCCTTCGGCAGCAGACCTGGAAATCCTGGAGAAGTCGCCGGATAAGGTGAAATCCCGCTCTTACGACCTGGTACTTAACGGCATGGAAATAGGTTCCGGTTCCATCAGGATACATAACCAGGAGTTGCAGGAGAAAATTTTTAATATCATCGGCATAGGATCTGAAGAGGCGCGCAAGCGCTTCGGGTTCCTGCTTGAGGCATTTCAATTTGGAGCGCCGCCGCACGGCGGATTTGCCTTCGGCATAGACCGGCTTCTGGCGATCATCGCGGGTGAGCCGAGCATCAGGGAGGTAATCGCCTTTCCCAAGACAAGCGCCGCATTCTGTTTGATGACAGGTGCGCCTTCGGACGTAGAAGAAAAACAATTGAGAGAACTGGGCATTGAGGTTAAAAGGAAGAACACCCGAACCTAAAGGACGGTTCGGTGTGCACTTACTGTGCAAAGAGGAGGGGAAAAATGAAAGTACGTAGCATACTTTCCGTTTTGATTTTAGTTTCGGCTTTTATGTTATCAGGCTGCGTGGTCAGGACGTATGAAGTAACCCGGGATAGAGTTGATCAGGATTTATCAATGGGCAACCGCGGTTACCTGATGGGCCAGGCGCCCGCGGGGGAATCCGGGCTTAAAGAAAAAAGAATGACGCGCCAGACACGTGTCGTGGAGATCGAATTGGGCTCTCCGATAAAGTTTGAGCGGCTTAAGAAACAAAAGTCGGCGCAGGTAGAGGAAGTCATTATTGAAGAAACAATGGTTGATTATCCTGCCGACGAAGAAGCTGTCCCAAGCCGTATGCAAAAAGGGAATTTCCAGAAATATACCGTGCAAAAAGGCGATACCCTCCAGAAGATCTCGCAGAAATTTTTCGGCACGACCAAGAAATGGCCCAAGATCTATGATGCCAACAGCGAAGCGCTGAAAGGCCCGAATAAAATATATGTCGGCCAGACGCTGAACATCCCTGTTGACGCAATGAAGGAGCCGAGAGAAAATCTTAAATAATGGATAAAATCATAAAACTTGCCACGCATGAAGAAGCGCAGGCGCTTTTTGGCTTGCGCGACGATAATATAAAGGCCATAGAAAAAGAATTCAAGGTCAAGGTTACCCTGCGCGGCGAGCACTTGAAAATCAGCGGCACAAGCGCGAATATCAGAAAAGCCTCCGGCGCTGTTGAGTATCTTTTGAACTCCATACGTTCCGGGCAGCCGGACGTAAGCAGAAAAGACGTGCACTTCGCCGTACGAGGGCTTAATCTATCCAATTCCAAGCCTATCGGCCCGAAAACTAAAGGGCAGCGGGAATACGCGCAGGCGATAAAGGAATATGATATTGTCTTCGGTATCGGGCCTGCCGGAACAGGCAAGACTTATCTTGCTATGGCTTCGGCAGTGGAGGCCCTGCGCAAACAGGAAGTGCGCCGCATTATCCTCACTCGTCCGGCTATCGAAGCGGGTGAGTCCCTGGGTTTTCTTCCCGGAGATATGCGGGAGAAGATCGCGCCTTACCTGCGGCCGCTCTATGATGCGATCTATGATATGATGGAAGCGGAGATCATTGAAAAATACCTTGAGACCGGGATAATTGAAGTTGCGCCCCTTGCCTATATGCGCGGCAGGACGCTTAATGACGCCTTTATCATTATGGATGAAGCGCAAAATGCCACTGCCGAACAAATGAAGATGTTTCTTACCCGCCTCGGTTTTGATTCAAAGGCAGTGATCACCGGGGATATTACTCAAAGCGATTTGCCCAACGGCAGGCCGATCGGCCTGCTTCAGGCGCAGGACATACTTAAGGACATTGAAGGAATAAAAATCGTTTACCTTACCGGCGCCGATGTTGTGCGCCACGCCCTTGTACAGAAGATCATCGAAGCTTATGACAGGAATAATTACGCTAAACAAAGTTAAATTGATTTTCGGCGCGGCATTGCTGTTTTTTTTGAGTTATGTGCTTAGGGTAAACTTTGCCATACCCTTATTCTTGTTGTCTCTTTTTGCCTACCTTAAATTTTCGCAGAAACAGTCATACATACGGGATTATAAGTTACTGGACCTGTCGTTGCTTTTTACCCTGGTTTTTGTCAGCGCATATTTTGTCGTCGGCCACGGCAAACCTGTATTCTATATCCCGTTTTGCGCGGTGCCGATGCTGGCAGTAATATTGTTCAATGAGCTAAGGGTGTCGCTGCTTTTGACCGTTGCCGGATCTTTTGTCGCCGCTTCGGTGGCAGGTAATGATTTTCACCTCGGGATATTGTTTATGATCAGCGGCCTGCTTTCAAGCGTGCTTGTATTCGGGGCAAGGAGGCGCAGCGTAATCATCCGCACAGGCCTAATCATCGGGGTCATTCAGGCAGTTACTCTATTTCTTATTGAGGGGTTTAAGTTCTACCATCCGGACAGATATATTGCCCTTATTGCAAACGGCGTGATCAGCAGCGTTATCGTGGTAGGCACGCTTCCGGTATTTGAATATCTTTTTAAGACTGTTACGAACATCAGCCTGCTTGAGCTGGCTGATTTTAACCAGCCGTTACTGCAGCGCATGACGATGGAGGCGCCCGGCACATATCACCATAGCCTTATTGTCGGCAATCTTTCAGACGCTGCCTGCCAGGCAGTAGGCGCTAACGCGCTTTTGGCGCGGATCGGGGCTTACTATCATGATATCGGCAAGCTTGCCAAGCCGGAATATTTCAGCGAAAACCTTTCCCTGGACATAAAGGAGAGCAAGCATGATGGGCTTCCGCCTGCGCTGAGCAAGCTTGTAATCATGAACCATGTAAAAGAAGGCGCTGACCTCGCCAAAAAATACAAGCTTAATCCCTGTCTCGTTGATTTTATTGAGCAGCATCACGGCAACAGCCTTGTGTTCTATTTTTACCGCCGCGCCCTGGAAAGCCTTGAGGAGAATCAGGAGGTAAGCGAAGAAGGCTTCCGTTATCCCGGGCCTAAGCCAAAGACGAAAGAAACGGCGATCGTGCTGCTGGCGGATTCGGTCGAAGCCGCCTCTCGCGCGTTGAAAGAGCCTAATTCCGCCAATATTAAAGAGCTTGTCTATAAGGTCATAAATAATAAATTCATCGACGGCCAGCTTGATGAGTGCGACCTGACATTGAAGGACTTGGAAAAAATATCGGCAGTGTTCGTGAGGATATTAAGCGGCATATATCACAGCCGTATCACCTATCCGGAAAATCCCAAATAAGTGAGCTGCAAGGTCAACATCTTAAACCGCCAACGGAAAATATCTCTCAGCAGTCCGGTTTTGTCGAAGATAAAAAAGGTCATCCGGCAGGCGCTGGCTACGGAAAAGGCCGCAGGCATATCCGAGATATCGCTTTGCGTTACCGATGATAAATTGATCTGCCGGCTGAACAAAAAATATTTCGGTAGAAATCGGCCAACGGACGTCATCGCCTTCAGCACCGGAGATATCGCGGTTTCCGCGGATACGGCAACCAACAACGCGGTTATCTTTAATACCCATCCGCTGTATGAATTGCTGCTTTATGCGGCGCACGGGGCGTTACACGTTATCGGTTATGACGATAAAACTGCCGGCCAAAGAAAGGTTATGGACCAGAAGGCGGGCAGGATACTTAAAAAAGCGGGGATCAATAAATGTCCATCCATAAGACCGAAGCGATCGTAATCAATAAGTTTGATTTCCGTGAGACTTCGATCATTGCCAATTTCTATACCCGTGATTTCGGAAAGATCAGCGGCCTTTTAAAGGGTATCCGCAAGGAGCCGAAAAAATTTGCCAGTACGCTCGAGCCGTTTTCTTTTAATGAGATCATTTTTTACCGTAAGATAAATTCTTCGCTGCACCTGGTCAGCCAGTGCGATATCAGGAACAATTTTTTCGGTATCAGGCGCGACATGCTAAAAAGCGGGGCAGGCGGGATAATTACCGAATTACTTCATGCGGTAATGCCCCAGGAAGACATTAATGAAGAAGTGTTTAAGCTTACCCTGGACGTGCTTCATGAGCTGGAGGTTAATCCTGAACCTGATAAGGTAAGCACGATATTCAAGATAAAGATCCTTGCTTTGTCCGGGTTTAAACCGCATTTTGATTCGTGCGTTTCCTGCGATGCCAAGATACTCGGCCAATCCAAATTCAGCGTTTTACTCGGCGGGTTATTATGCCCGCAATGCTGCGGTAAGGACCTTACGGCTCGGCCGATCTTCCGTGGCACAGTAGCGTCCATATTGCATATTGAGCGCAGCCCGTTCAGGAACGCGTTGATGCTGGGCATGAATCCGCAGATAAAGAGAGAGCTGGGATTCGTGCTGACTTCTTTTTTGAATTTTCATCTTGGGAAAAAACTCAAATCCGAAAGCGTCGTTGATACTTTGAAGGCGTTTAGCCTAGTAGCCAACGGAGGTAAGATATGAAGATAGCCATCGTAGGAGCCGGAGCAATGGGATGCCTGTTCGCAGGGCTGCTTTCCCGGACCAAGGAAGAGATCTGGCTCCTGGATAAATCCAGCGATAAAGCCGCCAGGATCCGTCAGCAGGGCATAACCGTGGAAACCGCTTCAGGGTCATGGCAGGCCAGGCCTAAAGTTACGGCGGACATCGCGGAAGCCGGCCAGGCAGACCTGGTTATTATTTGCGTAAAAGCGTATCACACTAAAGACGCGGTAACTCAGGTAAAGCCGCTTATAGGTGAGAATACCCGCGTACTGACCCTGCAGAACGGATTAGGCAATATTGAAGTGATTAGTGAAGTGGCAGGCCCGGAAAAAGTGATTGGCGGAGTGACTAGCCAGGGCGCAACGCTGGTCAGCGCGGGCAGCATAAAATATGCGGGAAAAGGGGAAACTATAATCGGCCGCATTGACGGAAAAATACCGGTTGAGATGCGTTCGATAAGAGAAGTTTTTAATAAAGCGGGGATTGAAACGCGTATATCGCGCGATATAAAAGGGCTTTTATGGTCAAAGCTTATCATTAACGCCGGGATCAACGCGCTGGCGGCGATCGTCCGCGTTAAAAATGGCAGGCTTATTGAACTTGAGCCTTGCCGCAGGATAATGCAGGATGCGGTAAGCGAAGCGGCAAAGATCGCCAAGCGCAAAAGGATCAAGCTGATTTATGATGATCCGCTGTCAAAGGTCGAGGCGGTTTGCGAAGCTACTGCCGCTAATGTATGTTCAATGCTGCAGGATATTTTGAAAAAAAAGCGCACAGAAATCGATTTTATTAACGGCGCGATCGTGCGCCAGGCTCAAGGATTGGGCATCCCGGTTCCGGCGAACGCAATGCTTACCGACCTTATAAAAGCGATTGAGGCAAGCTATAATATCAGCGAAGTTAAATGAAAAACCCGGAGATCGCCAAAGTATTCAGGGATATTGCCGCGATTTTAGAAATAAAGGCGGACAATCCTTTCCGTATCCGCGCGTATGAGCGGGCAGCGCAGAATATTGAGAATTTGCCGGGTGACATCGCCGATTATGCTGCCGGAGGTAAATTAAGGCAGATCCCGGGCATAGGCCAGGACCTCGCGGATAAAATAAACGAATTCCTAAAGACCGGCAAGATCAAGTTTTATTCCCAGTTACGCAAACAGGTCCCGCTGGCAATATTGGAGTTGCTGGAAATCCCCGGTGTCGGGCCAAAAACCGCCAAATTGCTGCACGAGCAGCTGCAGGTAAAAAGCTTATCCGGGTTGGAAAAAGCGATCAGGAGTAAAAAATTAGAAGGTTTACCCGGGATAAAGCAAAAATCAATTGAGAATATCGTAAAAGGCATCGCTATATTGAAAGAAGGCAGGCAGCGGATGAGCCTTGCCGTGGCCAAACAGGTCAGCGATGAATTCATCCGGCCGTTGGAAAAGCTGCCGGAAACGGAAAATATTTCTGCTGCAGGCAGCCTCAGGCGCAGGAAAGAAACAGTCAGGGATATAGACATTCTTGTTACCAGCCGCAAGCCGGAAAAGATCATGGGCGTGTTTATAAAATTACCTCCGGTAAAAGACGTCCTGGCGCATGGCCTGACAAAGTCGGCTGTGCGCACCAAAGATGGAGTGCAAGTGGATTGCCGCGTAGTGGAAGCCCGGTCTTTTGGCGCGGCGTTGGTATATTTTACCGGCTCAAAGAATTTTAATATCAAATTAAGGAAGCTGGCGATAAAAAAAGGGCTGAAAGTAAATGAATACGGGGTATTCAAAAAAGATAAATTTATCTGCGGAGGCAGCGAAGAAGAGGTTTTTAAGGCGTTGGGCATGAAGTTTATTGAACCGGAGCTGCGCGAAGATAATGGTGAGGTTGAATTGGCATTGCGGGGTAAGCTCCCGGAATTGGTTTCGCTGGGGGATATCAAAGGCGACCTGCACGCGCATTCAACCTGGTCTGATGGCGGTAGTTCTATTGAAGAGATGGCCAGCGCCTGTAAGAAGCGGGGTTATTCTTATGTAGCGATCACGGATCATTCTCAAGGGTTAAAGATTGCCGGCGGCTTGAGCCCGGAAGATTTAATCAGAAAAAAACGCCAGATTGATAAAATCAATCAAGGTTTGAAAGGCTTCCGGGTTTTGTTTGGCGCGGAGGTAGATATAGATTCTCAGGGTAACCTCGATTATCCCGATGGGATACTTAAGGAATTTGATATTGTGGTCGCGGCCATTCATAGCGGTTTTAAGCAGTCAAAGGAAATCCTGACAAGAAGGCTGGTAAATGCGTGCAAGAATAAATACGCACATATCATTGCCCACCCTACCGGCAGGCTTTGGGGCAGCCGTGAGGCTTATGATCTTGATTTCAACGAGCTCTTTAAGGCGGCAGCCGGAACAAACACTTGTATGGAGATCAATTCATTTACCCAGCGTTTGGATTTAAATGATTCTAATTGCCGCCGCGCAAAGGAAATGGGCGTGAAAATCGCGATCAATACTGATGCGCATAGTACCGATCAGCTAAATGCAATGGAGCTGGGCATTTCAGTTGCCCGGCGCGGGTGGCTGGGGAAGGCGGATGTAATTAATACGCTTTCGTTGCCGGAGTTATTAGCGGCGATCAAGAAATGAGAGTTAAACATCAGGTGTTTGGTGTTAGGTGTTTGGTGTTAGGTGTTTGGTGTATCCTAGGCGGATGCAATAATCAGCCGGCGCTGCACAAAGAATCGCGGGTAATCATGGGTACGTTCGCAGGGGTAATTTCTCCCGATGAACGGGCAGCAGGCATTGCCTTCGCGGAGATCCGGCGCATAGAAAAACTATTAAGCAAATATGACCCGGACAGCGAAGTCAGTAAATTAAATTCTTCGGGCGAATTAAAGGCCAGCCCGGAAACATATTACATAATCAAGAAGTCAAAAGCATTTTCGGCCGAAAGCGCCGGTGCTTTTGATATTACCGTTGCGCCGCTGGTTGAATTATGGGGATTTAAGGAAAAAAATTTTCGCGTGCCGGCAAAAGAAGAGATTGCCTCAACCCTGGAACGGGTAGGTTCGGATAAGATCATCCTTAACGACGCAGATAATTCCGTAAAATTCAGCGTATCCGGCATGAGTATAGATTTAGGCGCGGTTGCCAAGGGCTACGCGGTTGATTGCGCGGCCAGGAAATTAAAAGAAAGCGGTATTAGCAGCGCGATCGTCAACGTTGGCGGAGAAGTATACGCGTTAGGGCTAAAGTCCGGCAAGCCATGGGTTGTGGCAATACGCTCCCCGGATAAAAAAAGTTTCCATGGTAAACTGGAACTTATCGACCGCGCAGCCTCAACCTCGGGGAATTATGAACAGTTTTTTATTAAGGATAATATCCGTTACAGCCATATATTTGATCCGAAGACCGGTATGCCGGTTGATTCCGGCATAAGGGGGATAACCGTGCTTGCCGACGATTGCCTGACTGCGGATAGTTTGGCAACTGCGATATTCGTGCTGGGGCCGGAAAAAGGGATCGCGCTGGCAGAAAAGATCTCGGGCGCTGAAGTGGCGAGAGTAATTAAGGAGAAGAAGAGGGGGCGATGAATAAAATTACTGTAAGCGATATAGTTGCTTTAAAAAACAAACGTAAGATCACTATGCTTACGGCCTATGATTATCCGATAGCTTCATTGGTGGATAAGGCGGGAATTGACATGATCCTCGTGGGCGATTCGCTGGCAAATGTTGTTTTAGGCCTGGAATCAACAACGCAAGTAGGGATGTGGGAAATGCTGCATCATGCCAAGGCAGTTACCCGGGCAGTGAAAAATGCGCTGGTCGTCGGTGACATGCCTTATGAATCATATCAGGTTAATCCGGATGAATCGGTAAAAAATGCCATGAGATTCATTAATGAGGCAAAATGCGGCGCGGTGAAGCTTGAGTGGTTTGATAAATGCCTGGAAGTAACAGGATCTATAGTTAAGGCCGGCATCCCGGTAATGGGTCATATCGGTTTAACTCCGCAAACTGCCGATAAGCTCGGCGGTTTTAAGGTGCAGGGAAAAGACGCGGAAGCTGCCAAGCGACTGCTGGAGCAGGCGCGCTTGCTAGAGCAAGCTGGATGCTTTGCAATTGTGCTTGAATGTGTACCGGATAAAATCGCGGAAATGATCACCAATAAACTGAAGATGCCGACTATCGGCATCGGCGCAGGCCCGCATTGCGATGGCCAGGTCCTTGTGATCAATGATATGGTAGGGCTATTTGAAAGATATACGCCGAAATTCGTCAAAAAATATATTAACCTCTCCGGCCAGATACAGGCCGCAATAGAAGATTATAAGCGCGAAGTAGTGGAAGGAAAATTCCCGGCGCCTGAACATTGCTTCACGATAAAAAAAGACGAGCTGGATAAACTGGAAAGATGACCTATCGTTTTCGTTTAGGGGAATCCCGAACGACCGGATGGAGTTAGGGATGAAAAAGAAAATAAGAAGGATAATACTGCTTTCGGCCCTGCTGGTTGCCGGATTATTATTCGTAGCGAAGTTCGGCGGCCCGGCGATCTTACGGATGTATATTGAAGCCGGCGTGGGCGACTGTAAGAAAATCCCCGTCCTTTGTATCGTGCCGCAGAGCAAGATGTCAGATCCCGTTATTGATGAAGAGTATGTAGACGGCCTGTTGCCGTACGTTTATCCGGAAGTAGAGGTGCGCCTGCCCAGAGGTTTTACGGTTGTCAAGCAGATCGTCAAGCGGGTATATTATAAGAAATGGAAAAAGCGCGCTAAAGGAGCGACGATCTATCTGTTGCATGAGCCGCCGGATTATTTTATCCGTTTATTCCCCCAGCTAAAAGGAGTAGCGGTTAAGAACGATTATGATTTTGTTTCCCGTTTAATGCACGCCCGGGTCAGTGAAATAAAGAATGTTACTGACGCCTTCTTTGTGGTCATGAAAGGTATCTTTATCCCTGATCTTGCCGATCAGAACAGCGTTAAGATCATCCATTACAGCGGCCAGGGCAGAAAAGGATTTATCGGTTATAATATGGGGGCAAAAGAGAACTATTTTGACTGCAATATTGTCGGCCCGGACGGATACTTTAAAGTATATATCAAAGATATGGCAAAGACGCTGGATTTAGAAAAAGTCGCGGCAATCTTGTCTACGCTAAAAGCTAGGGACGGTTCTCAAGCTAATCTTAAAGTGTCCCCTCCAGAGGGGACACTTTAGCTTTAAGTTGAGAACCGTCCCTATAAACTCCTTGACTTTTAGGGCATTTTGCGCTAAAACTAAACTTCTATGAATACTTCTGAAAACTTGATGGATAAGGTAGTTTCACTCTGCAAGAGGCGAGGGTTCATCTTTCAGGGCAGCGACATCTATGGCGGCCTAAGTAACACCTGGGACTACGGCCCATACGGCGTTGAACTGAAGAATAACCTTAAGCGCGCGTGGTGGAAGTCGGTTGTCTATGAGCGTAATGATATTTTCGGCATGGACGCGGCAATACTTATGCACCCGAAAGTCTGGGAGGCAAGCGGCCATGTGGAAAATTTCTTTGACTTAAAAAGCGATTGCAAATCCTGCAAAAAGCGCTTTAAACATGAAGACTTGAAGGGTAAGAATGTTTGCCCTGAATGCGGCGGAGAGCTTACCGAAGCCAGGGCGTTCAACCTGATGTTTAAGACCCATCAGGGACCAGTTGAAGACGCGTCAAACCAGATCTATCTGCGTCCGGAAACCGCGCAGGGGATCTTTACGAATTTCCTGAATATCCTTGATTCGCGGCACCCTAAGCTTCCATTCGGTATCGCGCAGACCGGAAAGTCATTCCGTAATGAGATCACTCCGGGAAACTTTACTTTCCGCACCCGCGAATTTGAGCAGATGGAGATTGAGTATTTTGTCAATCCGGCTGAAGCAGATAAGGCTTATGAATATTGGGTTAACGAAAGGTTTAATTGGTATCTTGGCCTCGGTATGAAGGCTGATAATTTAAGGAAGCGGCCGCATGACAAAAAAGAGTTAGCGCACTATGCCAAGGCCTGCACTGATATCGAGTATAAATTTTTGTTCTCCGCCGGAGGCGGATCCGCCTGCGGCGGAGGTTGGAGCGAGCTGGAAGGCATTGCCAATCGCACGGATTTTGACTTAAAACAGCATGCTGAAGCAAGCGGTAAAGACATGCGCTATTTTGACGAGGCTGCGAAAGAAAGGTATTATCCTTATATTATTGAGCCTTCAGGCGGAGTAGACAGAAGTGTTCTGGCATTTTTAAGCGATGCGTATAACGAAGAACAGGTCAAAGATGATACGCGAGTTGTTTTGAAGTTGCACAAGGAGCTTGCCCCGGTAAAGGCGGCAGTGCTGCCGCTGTTAAGGAACCGTCCGGAGATCGTGGAATTAGCGAAGAATATTGCCCAAGACTTAAAGAAAAAATTTGTTACGGTTTACGACGACACCGGCGCGATCGGCAAGCTTTACCGCCGCCAGGATGAAGTTGGCACGCTTTATTGCATCACCGTTGATGTCCAATCGTTGGAAGACAGGCAGGTTACTGTGCGTAACCGGGACACAATGCTGCAGGACAGGGTAGGAATCGATCAATTAAAACAATATTTGGAAGAGAAGTTAACTTAATAGCACCCAATCCTATCGGATGGATTGGTGCGCACTTTTTGTGCAGAGGGAGGGTTTTAAAAGCAATGGCAAAGAAGTATGTGTATTCATTCGGCGGTGGGAAGGCAGACGGCAACGAGAGCATGAAAAATCTCCTGGGTGGCAAAGGCGCCAACCTCGCGGAGATGGCCGGGCATAAGGATCTGAAGCTTCCCGTTCCTCCGGGATTTACCCTTAGCACTGATGCCTGTACTTATTACTACGGCCACAAACGCTCTTATCCTAAAGAGCTTAAAGAACAGGTAAATAAAGCGTTGGCGCAGGTAGAAAAACTTATGGGCCGTAAATTCGGCGACGCAAATAATCCGCTTTTAGTTTCTGTACGTTCGGGCGCAAGAAAGTCAATGCCCGGGATGATGGAAACCGTGCTTAATGTCGGGCTTACCGAAAAAACTATCCCCGGTTTGGTCAAGCAGAGCAACGGAAACGAGCGTTTTGTCTATGATGCTTATCGCAGGTTGATCATGATGTATTCCGACGTAGTTATGGAAAAGGCCGCAGGCATAGAGCCTAAGGACGATATGGGCATCCGTAAGCAGCTTGAACGGATCATGGACGAGCTTAAGAAATCAAAAGGTTATAAAGGCGACACGGACATGAATGCGAAAGATTTAAAAGAGCTCTGCGCGAAATTCAAGATAAGGATCAAAGAAATCCTGGGTAAAGAATTCCCGGATGAGCCTATGCAGCAGCTTTGGGGCGGTATCAGCGCGGTTTTTGCGTCATGGAACGGCAAGCGCGCCATCAGCTACAGAAGAATAGAAAATATCCCCGATGAGTGGGGAACGGCAGTCAATGTTCAGACAATGGTTTTCGGTAATATGGGTAATGATTCGGCAACCGGCGTTGCCTTTACGCGCAACCCCGGCAACGGAGAGCCGTATTTCTATGGCGAGTACCTGATTAACGCGCAAGGCGAAGACGTAGTCGCCGGTATCCGCACGCCTGCTCCGATCAATGAATCTTCCAAATCAGGGCAGAATAAAGAATTGGTCAGCCTTGAAAAAGGTATGCCCAAAATTTACAAAGAGCTTTTTGACATTCAGAAGCGTCTGGAAAAACATTACCATGATATGCAGGATATTGAATTTACCATTGAAAAAGGCCGGCTGTTCATGCTGCAGTGCCGTATTGGAAAACGCAATGGCCCGGCAGCAGTGCGCATGGCAATGGATATGGTAAAAGAAAAGCTGATCAAAAAAGAAGACGCGGTTATGCGCGTTACCCCGGCGCAACTGGATGAACTATTGCATCCGGTCATTGATCCAAAGATCGAATTAACAAGCAAGCCGGTGGCAAAGGGATTACCTGCAGGCCCGGGCGGCGCATGCGGACAGGTAGTTTTTTCCGCGGCCGATGCGGTGGAATGGGCAAAGCAGGGCAAGAAAGTAATTCTTGTACGTGAAGAAACCAATCCTGAAGACGTTGAGGGTATGCGCGCTGCGCAGGCAATTTTAACTGCGCGCGGCGGCATGACTTCGCATGCGGCTTTGGTTGCACGCGGATGGGGAAAATGCTGTATTGTCGGATGCGGCGCAATGCACATTGAATACGCAAAAAAAGAAGCGCATATAGACGGAAAGATCCTTAGGGAAGGCGATTGGATCACCTTAAACGGCACTAAAGGTACGGTCTATGAAGGCAAGCTTCCGATGATGGATGCTACCGCGGAAAATACGCTTTTGAATGATTTCTTGAAGATTTGCAGTTCAATCAAGAAATTGGGTATCCGCACTAATGCCGAAACCCCTGATGACGCGCAAAAAGCGCGGCAATTCGGCGCCGAAGGCATCGGCTTGTTCAGGACCGAGCATATGTTTTACGGTAAAGGTTCTGATGAGCCCTTATTTCTTTTACGCAAAATGATCGTTTCCAACACGCTGGATGAACGTAAAAATGCGCTGGAAGGACTTTTTCCTTATGTTAAAAAGGATATAAAGGGAACCTTGGCGGCAATGGACGGATATCCGGTAGTTATCCGGTTGCTTGATCCTCCGTTGCATGAATTTGTGCCGCGCGAAAAAGCAAAGCTCGAACAGCTGGCGGCTGAACTGCAAATCTCCATGGACGAGCTGTCAAAGAGGGCAGATAGCCTGCATGAATCCAATCCGATGATGGGCCACCGCGGGGTGCGCCTGGGAGTAACTTATCCTGAAGTCAGCGCAATGCAGATCCGCGCGATATTGGAAGCAGCCGCGGAATTGATCAAGGAAGGCAAAAAGCCGTATCCGGAGATCATGATCCCGGTTGTTTGCGATGTTAAGGAACTCAACGACCAATTAGCGCTTGCCAAGGCTGTTTACAAAGAAGTCCTGGCAAAGTATAATATCAAAAGCATTAAGCACATGTTCGGCACGATGATCGAGATCCCGCGTGCTTGTATTGTCGCGGATAAGCTGGCAGCCGTAGCGCAGTTCTTCTCGTTCGGCACCAACGATCTTACCCAGATGAGCTTTGGTTTTTCACGCGACGATATAGGCGGATTTCTGCCGGATTATATACAGAAAGGCATCTTGCCGGAAGACCCGTTCCAATCAATTGACCAGGAAGGCGTGGGCGAATTGATTAAGATGGGTATTCAGCGCGGACGCTCGGCAAATAAAACGTTGGAAGTCGGAATCTGCGGCGAACACGGCGGTGAGCCGCGTTCAGTGGAGTTCTGCCATCGCGTAGGAATGGATTACGTCAGCTGTTCGCCATTCCGCGTGCCGATTGCCAAGCTCGCGGCAGCGCAGGCAGTATTGAAAGAGAAAGCGACAAAGAAGAAATAGTTCAGGTCATAGGTCTTAGGTGATAGGTTATAGATTATAGATGATAAGTTGGTAATTGCCTAACACCTAGTACCTAACACCTAACACCTAAGCCATGGAAGCGTTAAAGACTTACCTGAAAGAAGTTAAAACTATTCCCTTGCTGACAGCTGAACAGGAAGTGAGCTTAAGCAAGCGGATCAAAAAAGGCGATGAACACGCGCGCAAGGAAATGATCCGTTCTAACCTGCGCCTGGTGATCAATATTGCCAAGAAGTATATGTATCTCGGGATTCCCCTCCTCGACCTGATAGAGGAGGGGAATCTTGGTTTAATGAAAGCAGTAGATAAATTCAATCATAAAAAAGGTTTTCGTTTTTCCACTTACGCCGCATGGTGGATCAGGCAGGGCATTACCCGCTCCATATCGGAACAGGGCAAGATGATCCGCGTGCCGGTTTACATGAACGAACTTATTTCCAAGTGGCGGAAGAACAAAGAGCGCATGGCGCAAAAACTGAAAGCCGTGCCTACGGACGAACAGGTCGCCAAAAAATTAAAGCTGACTCCGGAAAAGGTAGAGCAGATAAATTTCTGGCTGTCTACCAAGACGTCGTCATTAGACGCGCCGATCGGCGAAGAAGAAGAGAGCCAGGTCATTGATCTGGTTGAAGACCGGACTTCCGCAGCCCCGGACGCCGAGATCACCCGCATAATGAAGAAAGAGCACGTGGACAGCCTGCTTGAGATCATGAATGAAAGAGAGCGCAGGGTCCTGGATATGCGCTATGGCCTTGATGACGGAAAACAGCGGACCCTTGCCGAGGTGGCGGATGAAATGGGCGTTTCCCGCGAAAGGATCCGCCAGATTGAAGAGGTAGCGCTGAAGAAATTGAAAAAATTCGCCAACCAGCAGGAGAGTGAGTTATGAAAAAAGCCGGGCTTGCATCTTGCATACGCAGTATACCGGATTTTCCCAAGCCCGGCATATTGTTCAGGGATATCACCACGCTTTTAAAGGACAAAGAAGCTTTTAAGCAGGCGATCGGCGAATTAGCCGAAAAATTCAAAAATAAAAAAATCGATTACGTAGTGGCAGTGGAGGCCAGGGGTTTTATCCTGGGAGGCGCGATTGCCGAAAAGATCAACGCGGGATTTATACCGGTGCGCAAAAAAGGCAAGCTGCCGTGGAGGACAAAGTCGGTGACATATGAATTGGAGTATGGAACCGATACTTTAGAGATCCACGAAGACGCGCTGGAACCCGGCTGCCGGGTTTTGATCATCGACGACCTTTTAGCTACCGGAGGCACGGTCAGCGCCGTAGCAAAGCTGGTTGAGGCGCAAGGCGCAAAAATCGAAGCGATCGCTTTTATAATTGAATTAGTAGATTTAAAAGGCCGCGCAAAGCTAAAACAATACCCTGTTATTTCGCTGGTTGAATTTGAAGGAGAGTGAGCTCCTTAAACTTTGGTTTAGCGAAATCCCTGCGAGTGAAGCGATCAGGGATGAGAAGTATATTGCGCCTGTAGCTCATAAGGATAGAGCAGCAGTTTCCTAAACTGCGTGCGGCAGGTTCGATTCCTGCCAGGCGCATTAATATACTTTATAAACGGCCGGCAGGTTCGTCCCGCCTCGCAAGCTCGGCGGGATTAATTCGGCCAGACAACTTACGTTCACTGTGTTCCGTAAGTTGTGGCCTCATTAAATTCCTGCCAGGCGCACTTTATTTAAAATGTACGATCTGCATACCCATTCTCTCTTGAGTGACGGAGCGCTGCTCCCTTCTGAAGTAGCCGCGCGTTATCAGAATGCCGGCTTCAAAGTTATTGCCATTTGTGACCACGCCGATTACAGCAATATAGACAATATCGTAGATTCTATCATTAATTTTAGCCGTAACTGGCCGGCAGGTTCTTTGATCAAGGTCTTGCCCGGCGTAGAATTGACGCATTTGCCGCTTAGCCATTTCCGGCCGCTGGCAGAATATAGCCGCTCAAAAGGAGTCAAGATCATTGTCGGCCACGGGCAGTCTCCGGTTGAGCCGGTGATCGCCGGAACCAATCGCGCGGCGCTTGAGGCAGGCATAGATATACTGGCGCACCCCGGTTTGATCACCGACGATGACGTTATGCTTGCAAAGGAAAGAGGGACCTTCCTTGAAATCACCTGCCGCGGCGGCCACGATAAGGGCAACCGGCATGTTGTAAAACAAGCGCTTAAGTTCGGGGCAAAGCTGGTTATTGATACGGATAGCCATTCACCAAGCGACATTCCGACATATGAGAAAATGCGCCAGGTGGGCCTTAAGGCAGGGCTTAAATCCGATCAGGTAGACCGTATTTTTAGCGATGTTCGGGAATTCCTTAGAACTAAGGGGGTAGAGTTATCATGACGCGTAAAACCTTTCTTGTTGTGGCGTTATTTTGTTTTATTATCGGTTTATTCGGATGTGCCGCGGTTTCGCAAAGGGATAGGGACACGATAAATCCGGCATTACTTGAGCCGCAGCCAATTGCCAGGTTCAGCGATGTTCCGGTACCGGTAGGCTTTAAGTTTATCCCGCAGGAATCATATTCTTTTGAAACATCCGGCGTGCGCATGGGGCTTTTACGCTATCGCGGCAAAGGCAATCCCGACCTGGTCGTAAATTTCTACCGTGAGCAGATGGAAATGTATAATTGGCGACTGCTTAATGTCGTGGAATACGGCCAGCGCCTGATGAATTTTGACCGCGAAACCGAAACCTGCATTGTTAACATTATGCCAAGGTCCGGCAGCGTGGAGATCACTATTGCCGTAGGCCCAAAGGCCCAAGGTTCCAAGAAGGCTAAGCCGGTTGTCAAGTAACTTGAAAAAACCCAGCCAAGTTTTAACAACTAAGCAAGCAGCCGAATTCTTCCAGATACATCCGCTTACCATTAACCGCTACGCGCGCGAAGGGAAAATCCCCGCCTTTAAGATCGGCAGCGAATGGAAATTCCATAAGAAACAGCTTGCCAGATGGATCAAGGACAGGTCGCGCTATAAAATCGCCCGAAACGGCGAACGGCGGTTATTTTAAAAACATTTGATTGACAAAACACCCAAAGCATAATAAATTGATAGTATAGATTTGCCTGCATAGCTTATTGCAACTATACAGCTTACAACTCATCTTCAACTTTGAATCTCTACGATTTAGCCTTATTCTCTTACACGTGAAGCTTCTTCGCGCGATATTAATTTCCGGGTTAATCTTTGGTATATACGGCAGCGCACTAGCTGATGAGGTTGATCTTGAAAGGATCGTGGTAACGAATAAACGCGCTTCCGGCGGCTTGGATGAGGCAGCGGAAAATATTGCGATTGTTGAAGAAGGGGAAATTGCTGAATTACCTGCCAATGACTTGGGGGAGGTTTTAAGCTATGTGCCCGGCATTGATGTTGCGCCGACTAAAGGTTTTGGCAGGGCAAGCAGCCTAAGCATACAGGGCAGTGATTCCCGGCAGGTCAGGGTAATGATTGACGGTATCCCGTTAAATACCCAGTCTTCAGGACAGGTAAATCCGTCAGAATTTCCCATTGAGAATATTGCTAAGATTGAAGTGATTAAGGGCCCGGGTTCCAGCGTCTGGGGTTCAGGCCTGGGCGGTGTAATTAATATTATCACCAAAGAGACCGGAAAAACGTTTATACCTAAAGGCCGCGTTATCTCGTCTTATTCCGGCTTTGATACAAAAAGAGAGAGCGCGGAATTATCCGGAAAATTTTCTGGCCTCGGCTATTATCTATTCTCCAGCTATATGGATTCCGGCGGCAAGGGCTCGAAAAGTGACGTGCTGGAAAAGAAGGCTTTCAGCAAATTGTCGTATGATCTAAAGGCAGGCGGAAAGCTAACCGCTCTTTTTGGTTACAGCAGCGCTGACGTTAACAGCGGAGAGTTCCCCGGCGGCTCATGGCAGGCGCAGCCATACCGCGATCTTTATGGAAAGCTGGGGTGGGAAAATACCTTTGGGCCGGCTGACTTTAAAATTGATCTCAAGCATTTCAGAAAAGGCGTTGTTACAAAAGATTATTCTACCGTTTCAGATGAGGCGCCTTATTCGCGGGTTGACTCGAAAGATTATCTTTACCAGGTAAGCCTTAATTCAAGCCTGCGTCCGCGTAAAGTTGACCTTTTGGTAGCCGGTATGGACTTTGACAATGATACTGTAAAATCGAGCCCGTATCTTTCTACGGCTAAGAACTTAAAGATCTACGCGCCGTATATAAACTACAGTTTGAAATTGAAACCGTGGGACATCAACTTTGGCCTGCGTTATGACAATAACAGTGAATTCGGCAGCGCTACCAGCCCGGCGTTAGGCGCAGTGTATCACTTTGAAAATTTACCGGGCACCCTGGTCCGGGCAGGGGTTTCGCGCGCGTTTAACGCGCCGCCGTTGCTTTGGAAATTTAATTATAATCCCGGTCTGAGCATTGCCCCGAATCCTGATATAAAAGCGGAACGTGCCTGGGTATATGAAGCAGGGTTGGAAAGCCGGGCAATACCGCGGCTTTGGCTCAAGTTTTCACTTTATCGTTCTGATGTCAGGGACGCAATCAGCAGCGCGCAGAATGATGATAACCTTACCTACATGAAGAACTTCCAAAGGTTCTGCAGGCAGGGCTTGGAACTTGATTCAAGATTTGAGATTTGCGACGGCCTGTATTTTCGCGTATCCGCGGCTTTTAACGACATAAAAGATACAGATACCGATCAGATTGTCAGGGGCGGAGGCAAGGCGCGCCAAAGTTTTAATACTGCCATAGAATATAAATCTAAATTCGGGCTTGCGGTTTCCCTTATCGGCTATTATAACCGCTGGAATGAACCGGCGGATTTCCAGCCCAATGACCGCAAAATGCTTTGCGATCTGAAGATTACGCAGGAATGGAAGATGGTTTCCCTGTTCTTTAATGTGCATAATCTGAATAACAGCAGGTATTGGGCTGATTCTTACTTTCCTGTTCCGCAGAGGTATTTTGAAGGCGGGCTTAGCGTTAACTGGTAGATAAAGACAAACAATGCTTCGCGCCACAGCCATTTTTCTATCAATGATGCTGTCCGTAGCAGTTTTAGAAGCTAAGGAAGTATCGCCGGAAACCAGCCGCTATGGCGGGACCCTGGTTTGGGGCGTTGCCTATAAACCCACCATTATTAATCCCATCCTTACTACGCAAAGCGTATCTGCTTCGCTGCAGGGCCTGATTTTTAATGAGCTTATCCGTTTAAATGCAAAAGGCGAAATTGAACCGGATTTGGCAGAATCTTGGGAGATTTCCGAAGACGGACTTGTTTATACCTTCCATTTGAGAAAAGGCGTTAAATTTCACGATGGAGTTGAGTGCACCGCCGAAGACGTAAAATTTACTTTTGATGCAGTAATTGATCCGAAAGTAAACTCGCCTTTTAGATCGTTTTTTAGTCTAGTTGCTGAATTTACGGCAGCTGATAAATATACATTTCAGGTAGTTTTGACCAAGCCATCCGCACCGCTTCTTTACCGTTTTATCCGTCCGATAGCTCCCAAGCATATCTTAGGAAATGCCGACCCCAAGAACTCGCCGTTTAATTACCGTCCGATCGGCACCGGGCCGTTTAAGTTTAGGGAATGGACAAAAGATGACCAAATTATCCTGGAATATAACCCGGATTATTATGAGGGCAGGCCGTATCTTGATAAGATCATAGTTAAAACCTATGCTAATTCTCAACAGCTTTGGGCAGCAATTATGCGGCAGGAAGTGGATCTGGTCCTGTTTATTGAGCGGGAAGATTATGATATTTTAAAAAATGACCCCTTGTTTAGAAATTATGCATATCCAATAGATCATTCGTTTGTTATTTCTTATAATCTTAAAGATCCTATTCTGTCAGATTTAACGGTTAGAAAGGCCATAGCTTGCGGTATCAACAGGAAAGAGGTAATAGAAAAAATCTCGTTTGGGCATGGAGTTGAGTGCAATGGTCCATTTTACTTTGGGTCGATTGGGTATAATCCGATGGTTAAGCCTTTTGGATTTAATCCGGGAAAAGCCAAGCAATTATTGGCAGAAGCTGCTTGGCAAGATCTGAATAATGATGGGATATTGGAAAAAGAAGGGCAGGATCTGGAAATTCGGATGCTGGTGGATGAACGTAATGAAATATACCGTAAAATGGCCATGTTGTTCCGGCAACAACTTCAGGAAATTGGGATAAAACTTGTTATTTTTTTGTATAATGACGATATGGAACTGACGAAGAGCTTCTTGGAAAGAAATAAGATCCAGGCGCAATTGAATTTACTTCCAACCCGCGTTGATCCCGATCAAGTTTTTGAAGAATGGACTACCCAGGGGCCAGAAAAAATTTATAAATTATGGGAATATGATAACTTTGAAGTTGAGCGGTACTTTTCGCTGGGAAAAGCTACCTTGGATAAAAATAAAAAGCGGTGGATTTATCAGGAAATTCATAAATTTATCTATGAAGACCAGCCGCTTTATTTTTTATATTTTCCATTTTTTTTCCATTCGGTTTCGTCAAGAATTGACAATACGGATGACTTTTTTACATTAAACATGCCCTACAATTCAATGCGAAAATGGTTTATTAAACACCAGTAGTAGAAATCGGAGGAGAAAGGAGGTGAGGGCGAATGGAGGTAATCAGATATGGGTCAGATACGGTGATTGGTCCGCGTAGCTGTTGTTTCCCATCAGGGACAATGGGGTTAAGATTGAAATAGTTGATAAATAAAGTTTCCTTGCGAGGTAAGGTTCTCATGGAAAAGAAACTTACCTCGCAAGGATATTTCAAATTATGAAACTCTCACGTTTTAATATTTGGGTTAAGGATTATCCGCAGGCAGGCGACTATTTGTTATTTAACAGCCGCACGCAGGCGCTGATCCGTATCAGCAGCCAATTTAAAGCTGAACTGGATGCCTTTGTTTCTGGCGCAGCAGCTGCCAGCTGCGTTCAGGTCAGCCAGAACAGCGCTGCTTTAAGGAAAAATGGAATTATTGTTGAGGATGAGCAAGAAGAACAGGAAAAATTAGATGATTTTTTCCGGCAGCTCAAACACGAGTCCTGCGGCCTTAGTTTTGAAACCACCATACTCACCACCTATAGTTGCAATTTTAAATGCGTTTATTGCTTTGAGGAGCAGGTCAAGGAAAATGTTTTTCTTAACGCGGAAACCAGCGGTTTGATCGTTAACTGGCTGATCCACAAAGCCAAAGAAGGTAAATTCAGGACGATTCATCTGGTTTATTACGGCGGCGAGCCTTTGCTTAATCCGGCTCCGATTTACAATATCTCACGTAAGCTTTTTGCCTGGGCGCAGGATGAAGGCATTAAATTCGGTTTTTCTATAATTTCCAACGGCAGCCTGATCACTCCGCAATTGGTTGGCCGCTTGCTTAGCGTCGGCCTTAAGGAAATCCGGGTTACTATTGACGGCGACCGGCAGGCGCATAACCTGAAGCGGCCGTTCCTTGACGGATCCGGGTCGTTTGATGCGATCATCAATAATATAAAAAAAGTAATTGATAAGGTAAACATCGGCATTGCCGGAAATTTTGACCGGCAAAGCTTTGCCAGTATTCCCCGTTTATTGGATTATCTGGAGGAAGAGGGGGTACTTTATCAGCTTAGCAGCATTAATTTTGCGCCGATTGTGCCGCGCTTAGGCCCGAAATCAGATCCCGGGGCAATTGAACTGGTAGAATGCGGCTCTTTTATCGGCAAGGAAGGCATGTTCAAGGAAACGATCGCTTTGAAAAAAGAATTAATCCGGCGCGGCTTAAAAATCAGCACCGGGCTTGCGGTCAATGCCTGCCCGTTATTCATGCAGAGCGCCGGAGTAACCATAGACCCCAAAGGCGTGCTTTACAAATGTAATTCATTGCTTGGCCACCCGGAATTCTCCGTCGGAAACGTGCGCAATAAAGCTTACAATGAAAAATCCCGGGAATTCTTTGAACTTGACGCCTGGAAAAAATGCCCTGCTGATTGCGCGTATGTGCCGATGTGCCAGGGCGGCTGCCGGTTCTTTTCTTACGTGGAAAACGGTAACTTTACCGATCTTTCCTGCAAGCGCGATTACTTTGACTACATAATCCCGGAGCTGATTAAGCTGGAATATGAAAAACTTAAAACTGAGGCCGTTCCTGCGGCTGCTAAAGCCGTATAAACGGCAAATATCCTTTATTTTTTTGTCCATCATCATTGCCAATCTCGCGGGCCTGGTCTTTCCGTGGGTGGTGAAAATGGTAATTGATGAAATCATTCTTAAAAAAGATTTACGCTTGCTTAACAGCGCAGTAGCCTGGCTGGCCGTTAGTTTCATTGTTAAGGCGATTTTCGGATTTAGCCGCGAATACCTTGCTTCGCTGACCGGCGAAGGGATCATGGCTGACCTGCGTAACCGGATCTATTGGCACCTGCATCAGCTTTCGGTAAAATACGTTGATAATACGCCTGCGGGAAAGATCATTTCCGGCCTCACCGGCGACGTAGAAAGCATAAAGGAATTTATTTCCGGCGGTGCGGTAGATTTCATTTATTCTTTTTTTAGCCTCATTTTTGTGGCTGTGATGCTGGTAACGCTTGACTGGAAGCTTGCCTTTATTGCCCTGTTTTACTTGCCGGTATTTGCCGCAGCATTCCTGAAGCTTTCTCCCCGCTTAAAAGAAAAACACGCAATAGTAAGGGAGAAATACAGCGAGATGACCTCGCGGATAAGCGAGGTATTGAACGGAATGCGCGTTGTTGCCGGGTTTTCCGGGGAGAAGAAAGAGACGGATATTTTCAGCGGAAAACAGAAAGAGATATTCAGCGCGGCTATGGGCAGCCATCGGTTAAGCATATTTCTTTGGATGACAGCGGAATTTCTAAGTTCGCTGGGTTTAGCCATGCTTGTCTGGTTCGGGGCAAGGCAGGTGATCGCAGGGGATCTTTCCATCGGGACTTTAATGGCTTTTTATACGTATACCGGGCTGCTTTTTTACCCGGCGATCAGGATGGCGATCATCAATAATTATTATCAGGAAGCCTCTGCTTCAATGGACCGGGTAGAGGCAGTATTAGCTACGGAGCCGGGAATAAAGGAGCGATTGCATCCAATCAGGCCTTCGCGAATTGAGGGGAATGTAATTTTTTCAGCAGTGACTTTTGGTTATGACGTTAACGCGCCCGTGCTTCAAGGCGTTAACCTTAATGTGGCCAAGTCGGAAACCGTGGCCATTGTCGGTAAAAGCGGCAGCGGCAAGACTACCCTGATAAACCTGCTTCTTAGATTTTACGATCCGGTCCAAGGAGATATTTTTATTGACGGATATAACCTGCGTGACCTGTCGCTTGAGGCATACCGTTCGCGGATCGCCCTGGTCATTCAGGACGACTACTTATTCGGCTCCAGCATAAAAGAGAATATTGCTTATGCCAGGCCGGGGAGTTCCGACGATGAAATCATCAAGGCGGCAAAACTGGCAAACGCTCATCAGTTTATCGTTGAATTGCCGGACGGCTATGATACCCAGATCGGCGAGCGCGGGATAAAGCTTTCTTTTGGCCAGCGCCAGAGAATCTCAATTTCCCGGGCGATCTTGCGCGATCCGGTAATACTTATCCTTGATGAAGCCACATCCGGCGTGGATTCCGAGACCGAGCGCTTGATCATTGAGGATGCGTTTAAAAAGCTGATGCGGGGCAGGACGACTTTTGTCATTTCTCATCGCCTCAGCGCGTTAAACTACGCTGACAGGATCATTTTCATTGAGGCCGGCAGGATAATTGAAACCGGCAGCCACGCCGAGCTTTTAGGAAAAAAGGGCAGTTATTGGAGAATGTGGTTCAGTGCGGAAGGTTATAAAAATAATGCGTATCAAGAGGCTGCTGGGTAGGTTCTTACTGAACAACTTTTACCGTAATATCCGGACGCAGATTGCGATCGTTTTGAGCATCGTGATCACTATCCCGGTTGTATTGCTGGGCGTTTCGCTGATTGATAATTCCCACCGGGCAGTAAAAAAATCCGTTTTGAGTAACCACAAGGAAATCGTTGCGCGCGCAGCCGAAGAGATCAGCTTGATCTTAAAACGTTCCGAAGACGTTTTAAGCGCGACTGCCGCAATGATCGGCTCGACGCATTTAGGGGCCTGGCAGCAGGAAACCGTGTTGGTCGGCCTTACGCTTGACAAGCCTGCTTTCATCAGGATAACTTCGTTTGAACTTTCAGGAAAAATGACGGCTACTTCCGACTTGGGTAAGTTCTTTGTACTTAATTACACCGATAACATAGTACAAAAGCCATTAGCCGGCCAGACCTATATTTCCGAAGTCAGGTTTCAGGATTCCAATCATCTGCCGTATCTTGGCATGTCTGTTCCGATAAGAGAAAACGGTAAGGTAAAAGGAATACTCGCGGCTGATATTAACCTGAGGAGCCTTTGGGATGTTGTTGACGCCATACGCATCGGTACTACTGGCAGGGCATTCCTTGTATCCGGCGACGGTATTGTAATCGCTTCTCCGGACAAGAAGCAGGTCCTGAAGAATGAAAATATCCGCTGGCAAAAAGACGTAAATGCCGCGCTCTTCGGTAAAAATGAGGCAGCGGCCTTTATCGATCCTGAAGGGAAAAAATGGATCAGTTCTTATGCGCCGGTGCCGGATACTGACTGGGGTATTGTCCTGCGGCAAGGAGAAAGGGAAGCGTATTCATTCTCCCGCGTAATGCAGTGGCAGGCATGGCTTATTATAATTTTCTGCGAGCTTGCAGCGCTCCTGGCGGCAGCATTGCTTTCCCGGCTATTCAGCCGGCCGGTCAGGATGCTGCTTTCACGGCTTAAAAGCGCCGGCAGCAGCGATTCGGAATATAAGATCGGCATAAAAAGGCACGATGAGCTGGGTGAGTTGATTAAGGTATTTAACGCGCTGGGAGATAAATTAAAGATAGCGCGGGCAAATGAGAAATTTTCCAGCATCGGCGAGGCAGCAGCCTGGGTAGCGCATGAGCTCAAAAACTCCCTTGCTCCGATAAAATCATTCGTACAGATGCTGCCGTCCCGCTATACCGACGGAAAGTTCATTGATAAATTCCAGGATATCGTGCCTGAAGAGATCATGCGCTGCGAACGCATGTTAAAAGAACTTTCGGACTTTTCTTCGTCCGCAGAATTGAAGGCGCGCCGGATCAACCTTAAAGACGTCATTGACGGCGCGTTAAAAACAATGGAAGCCAGGTTTACCGATAGCGGTATTGACGTGAGGCTCCAGGCAGATACCACTAATCTTTATATACATGGAGACCATGATAAGCTCAAGCAGGTATTCATTAATTTATTCATTAACGCGCTCGGCGCCATGCCGCATGGCGGCAGCATAAACCTGGCAATGCGCATCGCAAGGTCAATCTACGCTAAAGGCGATTTTTTTGTTGAAGTGAATATCGGCGATACGGGCACCGGGATCCCCCGGGAGAGGTTGACGACCATATTCGAACCGTTCCGCAGTACCAAAAAAGACGGCATGGGCCTTGGCCTTGCCATAAGCCGCAGGATCATTGAGCAGCACGGCGGCGAAGTCCTGGTGGAGAGCCAGCTTGATAAAGGCACGATATTTACAATACGCATTCCCCAGGCTGATCCCGGCGCTAAGGAAACACCGGAAATCCCCTCGTTTCCTTCTGTTTTCTCAAGGTAGAATCAGGACAGTAGAAAGTAGATTTAGCCCATTTACAATTCCGGAAAAAATAGTTATATTAGTTAGGGATACATATAAAATGCAACCGGGAGAAAATATGCCCTTAAGAGAAACGATCCTGATCGTAGATGATACAGAAAGCATTAGGAAGATATTCGTTACGGCGTTTGACGAATACAGAATGATCACCGCGGCAAACGGGCAGGAAGCTTTGAGCATCCTGAATAGGCCTAATGATGTGGGGCTTGTGGTCTTGGATGTAATGATGCCCGGGATAAACGGCCTGGAACTTTTAAAAGAAATAAAACAGGCAAATCCCCGTTCCAAGGTTGTGATCATGACCGCATATAGCTCCAAGGACATCGCCGTTGAAGCTTTACGCTCAAATGCCGACGATTACATTGAGAAGCCGTTTGACATAGACGAGGTGAAGAAAATGTTTGATCGGCTACTCAAGCAGTCCGGTTATGGAGAAAGCGCAGGGCGCCCGGTTCAAAATGATAAGATCCAGTTGGCCCAGCGGCTGGTGAGACGGAATTACAACCGGCCGTTTTCCCTGCAGGATGCCTCAAAAGAGCTTTTTCTAAATTATAAATACCTAAGCCGGATATTCAAAAAGAAAACCGGCAAAGGCTTTAGCCAGTACCGTATGGAATTAAAGATCAGCTCTGCAAAACAGATGCTAAGGGACAGCCGCGACAGTATTACCCTGATCGCTTATAAAGTTGGTTATCATAACCCGGATTCCTTCATGAAAATGTTCAAGCGGGTAACCGGCACAACGCCGTCAGACTTTCGTGCCGGCATCAGTGGCAAGGCTAAAGCCGAAAAAGTATAATTAAAAGGGGTAACTAATGGCTGGCCGTAATTTGGCGCTCGTTATTGATGACGACAAGGTTGTCAGGGACTTCCTGGTAAGGTTTCTGGAGCTTAAGGGGATGGCGGCCGTAGCCGTAGCTACCGGCCAGGAAGCCATTGAAGAAATAAAGAAAAAGGCCTACAGTATTGTCCTTATCGAAGTAAAGATGCCTGGCATGGACGGCCTGGAAACACTTATTGAGCTTAAAAAAGTCAATACCGGCGTTAAATATGTGATGATGACCGGCGATTATACGGATCTGCGGATAAAATCGGCAGAGAGGGAAGGGGCGCTGATCTGTATGAAAAAGCCGTTTGATATTGCCGAGCTTTCGCAAGTAATCGCTGAGTTTATATAAAAAGGGATATTTTTTGAAAAGGGGACGTTTCCCCTTCGGGAAACGTCCCCTTTTTCTTTGAGAAAACATCCCCTTTCTTGAGCTTTTTTTCTTGACGCTGACAAGGTTATGTGTTAAACTTATTGTCTTATTCATGCCAAAAAGGAGAGTTAGAAATGTATGCAATAGTTGAGGTTGGAGCAAAACAGTACAACGTAAAAAAGGGCGATGTGATTGAGGTTGAAAAGCTGGAAAACGAAGCCGGTAAAGCGCTTATTTTAGATAAGGTGCTGTTGGTTTCCGGTGATGGTAAGGCAGAAATCGGCCAGCCGTACATAAAAGGCGCGTCAGTAAAGGCAGCTGTGCTTGGCCAGATCAAGGCAGACAAGGTGATTACATATAAATACCGCCGCCGTAAAGCATACCATCTTAAAAAAGGCCATCGCCAGAAAATGACCAGGATCAAGATCGAAGAGATCAAAGCCGGTTAATCAATGTTCATTGATAGCGCGAAAGTATTTGTTCAGGGCGGCCGAGGAGGCAAGGGCTGCAGGTGTTTTTACCGCGATAAATACACCCGCAATGGTATTCCCGACGGAGGTGACGGCGGAGACGGAGGAGATGTTATTTTTCGGGCAGACCGGAACTTGCGTACCCTGCTTGATTTTCAGTATAACCGGCATTTTCGCGGCCAGGATGGCGCGCACGGCTCGGGGAAAAATAAAAAGGGCAGGAGCGGCCTTCCTTTACTGGTCAGGGTGCCCTGCGGCACGGAAATAAAGGATTCTGCCACAGGTTGCCTGTTGCGTTCTCTTGATAAAGACACAGAAGAGGTTGTTGTAGCTAACGGCGGCAAAGGCGGAAGAGGCAACCAGCACAACCATGAAGTTACTGATCCGCAGCCCGGAGAAGAAAAAGAGCTTTTGCTTGACTTAAAGCTGATTGCCGATGCCGGCGTGGTAGGTTTTCCGAATGCCGGAAAGTCAACTTTGATCGGCGCGATTTCCAATGCGCAGCCGAAAACCGCTGCCTATCCGTTTACGACCAAATTCCCCGTGCTCGGGGTAGTTGGAGTAAAAGAAGAATCATTTATTATTGCGGATATCCCCGGGTTGATCGAAGGGTCCTCGCATGGCCGCGGATTGGGGGATAAGTTCCTGCGGCATGTTGAGCGGACAAAAGTGCTTGTCCACATTATAGATATGGCCGGCTCCGAAGGCAGGGATCCGCTCTATGACTATCGCACGATAAATGCCGAAATAAAAAATTACAGCCGCGAAGTTTTTAAAAAGCCGCAGGTCCTTGTTGCCAATAAAATGGACCTGCCGGCAGCCAAAAAGAATTTAGAACGCTTCAAGAAAGAGATTGGAAAACGCATTTATCCGATCTCGGCTTTGAAGCGGCAAGGTTTGGAGGAATTAATTGAAGCAATCAGGAAGACATTGCAAAAGGATCGTCGTTAAGATCGGCAGCAGCCTGTTTTTTAGGAAACAGGACTCCTCAGGCATTGATCTTGATTTTAATATTTTGCACGGCATTGCCCGGCAAATTACCGATTTGATGGAAGCCGGAAATGAGGTGGTAATCGTTTCTTCCGGCGCAATTGCATTAGGGATGTCGCTATTAAAAGTATCGGCAAGGCCGAAAGAATTGTCCCGTTTACAGGCAATGGCAGCAATCGGCCAGCATGAGCTGATGGATATATACCGCGAGCTGTTTAACCGTAGTAAGTTGAATTGCGGGCAGGTGCTTTTGACTTACGAGGATTTTAATGACAGGCAGCGTTATCTTAACGCCAAGAATACCCTGCTGACGCTTTTAAAATTGAAAAGCGTGCCGGTGATCAATGAAAATGATACGGTATCAACGGAAGAGATAAAATTCGGAGATAACGACAAGTTGTCCGCGTTAGTTGCCAGCCTGATTTCAGCGGATATCCTGGTTATGCTTTCCGACGTTGACGGGCTTCTGGATAATAATAAGAAAGTGATCAAAGTAGTAACGAAGATAAACCAGCAGATAAAAAGCTTTGCTTGTCCGACCGACAAAGTTACCTGCGTCGGAGGCATGATCGCCAAGATTGATGCTGCCAAGATCGCGGTTGATTCAGGGATTGCCTGCGTAATTGCCAATGGCCGCCGGGAGAACGTTCTTGCCCGGATCGCGGATGACCCGATGGCAAGCGGCACATTGTTCCTGCCGGAAAAGCGGCTTGATGAACGGCAGCGCTGGATCGCCTTCGGTACCAAGTCAAAAGGCAGGATCATCGTTGACGACGGAGCGAAAAAGGCGCTTTTAAATAAGAAAAGCCTACTATCCGTCGGGATCAGCGACGCGGAAGGGTTATTTGAGTGCGGAGATGTTGTCAGTATTGTTGATGCGCGCGGTAATGAATTTGCCCGCGGTAAGACCTGCGTTTCCTGCCATCAACTGGGAAAAATTAAGGGCAGGCATTCTGATAAAGAAGTAATCCATTGCGATAATATTGTCATGCTATGAACATTAAAATAGAAATGATAAAAATTGCTAGAGCGGCACAAGAAGCTTCAAGGGGGCTCGCCTGTCTTTCCAGCGCAGAAAAGAACCGCGTATTGGAAGAGATGGCTGCTGCGTTGCTGGAAAAAAGCTGCGTTATCCTTAAGGCGAACAAGGCCGATGTTGACGCCGCAGTGAAAAATAAGCTTCCCAGGCCCCTGGTTGATCGCCTTACTTTAAACGAAAAGCGGCTCAGGGATATGGCAGATTCTTTGATCGAGCTTACCAAGCTGGCTGATCCGGTAGGCGAAGTTATGAAGGCATGGCGCAGGCCAAACGGCCTGTGGATACATAAAGTGCGCACGCCTATCGGCGTAGTGGCAATAATCTATGAATCAAGGCCGAACGTAACCGCTGATTGCGCCGGGCTCTGTTTTAAATCCGGCAACAGCGTGATCTTAAAGGGCGGCAGTGAGGCGCTGAATTCCAATTTGGCGATTTATGAAGCATTGCGGCAGGTACTGGTGTGCAACGGTATTCCTGAAGCCGCGGTGAGCATGATTGCTTCATCCCGGAGGTCTGCGGTTGATGCGCTCCTTAAATTAAACGATTACATTGACGTGGTTATTCCGCGCGGCGGCGAAGGCCTGATCAAAAAAGTCGTGGAATGTTCGCGCATACCGGTAATCAAGCATTACAAGGGTATCTGCCATGTTTTCGTGGATGAGTTTGCAAGCCTGAAAATGGCGCAGGAGATTTGTTTTAATGCCAAAGTCCAGAGGCCGGGAGTATGCAATGCCATGGAAAGCATGCTGGTGCATAAGAATATCGCCGTTAAATTTTTGCCGGCAATGGCAAGGCGCTTTAAAAAAGCAGGCGTTGAAATCCGCGGGTGCGCAGCTACGCGCAAGCTGATCAGGTGGGCAAAAAAAGCAACGGAAAAGGATTTCCGCACGGAATATCTTGATTTAAAGCTTTCCGTCCGGGTGGTTGATAACCTGGAACAAGCAATCGGCCATATAAATGTTTACGGGTCGCGCCATTCCGACAGCATTATTACGGAAAACTATGATAACGCAATGCGTTTTTTAAGGGCTGTGGATTCTGCCTGCGTCTACGTGAATGCCTCTACGCGTTTTACCGACGGTTATCAGTTCGGCATGGGCGCGGAGATCGGGATTTCCACGGACAAGCTGCACTGCCGCGGCCCGATGGCGCTGGAAGAGCTGACAACCTATAAATATATGGTCTTTGGAAACGGGCAAATTCGCTCATGAAGCTAGGCATATTAGGCGGCACATTTAATCCCGTGCATATCGGGCATTTGATCCTGGCAGAGGAGATCAGGGAAAAAGCCGGGCTTGATAAAATCATCTTTGTGCCCGCTTACCTGCCGCCGCACAAAGTAAGCTCGGACATTGCCGCTGCTTCAGACCGTTTTAATATGCTGAAGATGGCGCTCAAGGGCAATCCGCATTTCGGCATATCCGACGCAGAAATAAAGCGCCAAGGCCAATCGTATACGATTGATACGGTCAGGCAGCTTAAGGACAGGTTCCCCGATGATGAGCTTTATTTTATTACCGGCTCAGACCTTTTAAAATACCTTGATGAGTGGAAGGACCTTTCTGAAATTTTGCAGCTGGTTAAGTTCATCGTCGCGACGCGGCCCGGATATCCTCTGGAAAAGATACCGGCATATATCTCAACCGTATCTATCCGCGCAGTGGACGTATCGGGTTTTGAAGTAAGGCAGGCGGCAAAAGGCGGGAAATCGTTCCGCTATCTCGTTCCGGAGCAGGTATTTAATTATATTACGAAAAGGAAACTTTATACGAAATGATCAAGATCGCCCCTTCAATTTTATCCGCGGATTTCAGCTGCCTCGGTAAAGAAATAAAAAAAGTGGAGCAGGCGGGAGCTGACCTTATCCACGTTGATATTATGGACGGCCATTTTGTCCCGAATATTACCATTGGCCCGGCCGTAGTAAAGGACATCAGGCGGCATACAAAACTGCCTCTTGACGTGCACTTGATGATCAAATGCCCGTGGAATTTCGTTGCCAAGTTTGTTGATGCCGGAAGCGATATGATCACCGTGCATGTAGAAACGATAACTGCCGGCCGTTTTAAGGCGCTGGCAAAAAACTTAAAAAACCGAAGGATAAGAGTGGGGATATCCCTGAACCCCGCTACTCCTATGGCAAAACTTATTCCGGTATTGAAATTTTGTGATTTTGTGCTGGTAATGTCCGTGAATCCGGGTTTTGGCGGACAGGATTTTATGTTGCAGGCGTTGCCTAAGATCAAGCAGCTGCGCAGGGTATTTAAAAAGGATATTTCCGTGGATGGCGGGATAAATGAAAAGACAGCGGGCCTGGTAATATCTGCCGGCGCCAACATCCTGGCTGCCGGTTCGTATATTTTCAAATCAAAAAATTATAGGGAGGCCATAGGGAGACTAAGATGTGCGAAATAAAAGATGAAATTAAATTCGGCACCGACGGCTGGAGAGGGATAATCAGCGATAATTTTACTTTTGAGAATGTCCGCAGGGTAGCGCAGGCAATCGCGGATTACTATAACGGAAAATTACTTGCTTCCGGGAAGAATCCGCAAATGGCGGTAGGCTATGACACCCGCTTCCTTTCGGAAAAATACGCGCGCACAGTAAGCGAGGTGCTCGTGCAGAACGGCATCAGCGCCATTCTTTCGGACAAGCCGGTGCCTACGCCCACGGTAAGCTTTGCCGTAAAACACCGAAAGCTGGATGCGGGCGTGATGATCACTGCCAGCCATAACCCGGCGGACTATAATGGCATTAAGATCAAGACTGCCGCAGGCGGAGCAGCAGGAACGGATATTACTAAAGAAGTAGAGAGGCTTATTGTGGAGCGGCCGGAGATAAAGGCAGGCCAGCCGGGGAAGCTGGTTAAAGCCGACCTGACCAAAGATTATATAAATTTTTTACGGCATTATATAAGTTTGCCCAAGATAAAGAATGCCAAGTTCCGGGTGCTGGTAGACCCGATGCATGGCAGCGGTAATAGTTTTATCCGAGATGTTCTTAAAGGTACCCGGATCAAACTGGATTTTACCCGCCAGGAAATAAACCCTTCTTTTGGCGGCTTAAGGCCTGAGCCGATACTGGAAAATCTGCTCAATACGCAAAAGTTGCTCAAAAACGGAAAATACGACATTTGCCTTGTGCTTGACGGCGATGCCGACCGGATAGCGGCTTTTACCGGTGACGGCGAATTCATTAATCCGCAAAAAGTCCTCGGGCTGTTGATCCTGCATCTTGCGCAGGACCGCAAGATGTCCGGCGGGATCGTAAAGACGATTGTCGGGTCAAATATGCTGGATAATATCGCAGCTAAACTTGGCCGCAAGCTCCATGAAACTCCGGTAGGTTTTAAATATATTTCCGAACTAATGATCAATGATGATATTCTTGTCGGCGGGGAAGAGGCAGGCGGGATGGGTTTTAAGAATTATATACCGGAACGCGACGGTTCGCTCGCCGGGCTCCTGCTGCTTGAGATGATGGTACAACGCAAGAAATCGATCGACCGGATATTAAAAGAAATGGAAAAAGAATTCGGCAGGTATTATTACGTTAAGGATAACGTTGAGTTAAAGAGCCTGAGCGTCGATATCCGGGATTTTAGAGGCGTCGAGCAACTTCTCGGGAAAAAAGTCGTAAAGGTCAGTGATGATGACGGCGTAAAATTGATCTGTTCTGATTCCAGCTGGCTGATGTTCAGGGGATCAGGCACTGAACCGATCATGCGGTTCTACGCGGAATCAAAAAACCAGTCACAAGCAAAAAAATTGCTTGAGCTGGGGAAAGAAATGATCCTTAAGGGTGGTGCGGCGGTTGTATAAATTCGGCAGGTTTCTTTGTTGGCTGTATTGCGCGCCTTTTATCCGTCTGAAAGTCAGCGGAAGGAATAATATTCCCAAAAAAGGGGGATTTATTTTAGCGAGCAACCACGTGAGCTATCTTGACCCTATGGTTCTGGGATTTGCCTGCCCGCGTAATTTAAATTTTATGGCTAAGGCAGAATTGTTCCGTAATGCCCTGTTTGGCCGGTTAATCGGCAGCGTCGGGGCATTCCCGGTAAAACGGAAAAGCGGAGACGCCTCTGCCTTAAAAGAAGCGATCCGGAGAATAGTTTCCGGCAAGGGGTTGGTTTTATTTCCGGAAGGCGGCCGCGGAAACGGCGCTAACCTGCAGCAGCCGGAAGCAGGCATAGGATTTATTGCCGCGAAGGCAGCTGTGCCGGTAATACCGGTTTTTATCAGGGGTACGGGAATCGCCCTGCCTAAAGGAAGCAGGAAGATCAAGCGCGCGCAGGTCAGCGTTGTTTTTGGGAAGCCGCTCTTTATTGAAAAAAATATGGAGTATCAAGATGCCGCCAATTTGATCATGGCGAATATCAGGCATCTTTCATGATAAAAAAATACCTGTCCTTTTGTTTTTGAAAAAAAGGCGCAGGAGTCAGGAGGTGTTGTTTAGTAGTGAGAAATTAAAAATTTAAAAAAACATTAAAAATTTCGCCGAAGGCGAATCCGCCTGCGGCGGGAAAAAATAATCCTTAAGGAGGAACTATAGAAATGTCAGAAGATAGAGCTATTTTGGAAGAGCTGTATAAGCAAAGCATAAAGATCATCAAAGAAGGTGAAGTCGTAAAAGGAAAGATTGTTTCCGTAAAGCCGAAAGAAGTCATCGTGGACGTCGGTTTTAAATCCGAGGGCATTGTCCCGGTAGCGGAATTCGGCAGGGAAGACCTTGAAGTCGGTAAAGAACTCGATTTTCTTATTGAATCAATCGAGAATGACGCCGGCATTATCACGCTTTCCCGCGAAAAGGCCCAGCGCATCAAGGGCTGGTACAAGATCGTCAAGAACCAGACCGAAGGCGACCTGGTTGACGGCAGGCCGGTGAAAAAAGTAAAGGGCGGTTTTATCGTGGATGTCATGGGCATAGAAGGGTTTTTGCCTGCGTCCTTATCCGCGTTCAAGGGCGTCCTTGACAAAGACATTCTCGGGAAGTCGTATAAGTTCAAGATCGTCAAGATCAATAATCTTCGCCACAGCATTATCCTTTCCCGCCGCGAAGCGCTGCATAAAGAAAAAGAAGCAGTCAAAGAAAAAATCTGGCTGGAATTGAAGATCGGCAATGTCCATTCCGGCATGGTGAAGGCAATAACTGATTTCGGCGCGTTTATTGACCTCGGCGGCGTTGACGGGCTGCTGCATATTACAGATATGTCGTGGTCAAAGATCAGTCATCCTTCGGAAGTGGTGGCATTGGGGGATAAGATTGAGGTGATGATACTTAATTTTGACAAGGAATCCGGAAAGGTTTCGCTCGGCCTTAAGCAGCGTCTGCCTGATCCGTGGCAGGACGTGGCAACCAAATTCTCCGCCGGCACAAAAGTAAAAGGCAAGGTTGTAAATATCCTTCCTTACGGCGTGTTTGTGGAGCTGGAAAAAGGCATTGAGGGATTGATACATATTTCCGAGATGTCATGGACAAAGCGGGTGAATAATCCGGCAGAAATGTTCGCAGTGGGAGATATGGTTGAAGCGCAGATATTGAACATCGACAAGGAATCGCGCAGGATCTCTTTAAGCATCAAGCAGCTGGAGCAGAACCCATGGCTGGAGGCTGATTCGCGCTATCCTGCCGGCAGCAAAGTCCAAGGCAAAGTCCGTGGCTTTACCGATTATGGCGCGTTCGTGGAGTTAGACGGTAATCTTGAAGGGATGATCCACGTTTCAGATATGTCATGGACAAAAAGAGTGGCGCACCCCCAGGACGTATTAAAAAAGGGCCAGAAGGTTGACGTGATGGTCCTTTCCGTGGATGCGCAAAACCGCAGGATCTCTTTAGGCCTGAAACAGCTTCAATTGAACCCATGGTCGGAGATCGCGGTAAAGTATCCGCTTGATACGGTGCTGGAAACCGAAGTGGTGAATATTACCGATTTCGGGGTATTTGTGAAGATCAGCGAAGACCTGGAAGGGCTGATCTACGCCAGTGAGATCGATAAAGAAACCGTAGCGCAGCTTAAGCCCGGAGATAAGATCCAGGCAAAAGTAATGAAGGTGGATGTTGATCAGGCGAAGATCGGCCTGTCAGCTAAAGTATAAAATAGGTTAAGGTTAGGGTGAAGAAGCCGGTATGGCTTAGGGGTTAAGGTTAAGTTGTTGATGCTTAACCTTAACCTGTTTACCATACTGGCTTCTTAACCATGACCTGATAACTTAACCAGCCTATAATTCCTATGATAAGAGATTTAAATAACCAATTGAAGATCATTAAGCGCGGGGCAGTGGATATAATCTCCGAGCCGGAATTGAAGGCAAAGCTTGAGCAGAGTATTGCGAAAAACAAGCCATTGAACATAAAGGCTGGGTTTGACCCTACTGCTCCGGATCTGCATCTTGGGCATACGGTATTGCTCAGGAAGCTGAAACAATTTCAGGATTTAGGCCATAAAGTATTTTTCTTGATCGGCGATTTTACCGGCCGCATCGGTGACCCTACGGGCAGGTCGGAATTACGAAAACAGCTTACACCGGAAGAAGTGGCGAAGAACGCCGAGACATATAAAAAACAGGTATCCAAAATATTGGATATTGATAAAATCAAGGTTGTATTTAACAGCGCGTGGTTTGATAAGATGTCGGTACTTGAGCTGCTCAGGCTGACTGCGCATGCGACGGTATCACAGACCCTGGCGCGCGCTGACTTTAAGAAGCGGATGGCAAAAAACGAAGATGTTTCGCTGCTTGAATTCATGTATCCGCTGCTCCAGGGGTACGATTCGGTGCAGCTTGAAGCGGACATTGAGCTCGGCGGTACTGACCAGATATTTAACTTGCTTATGGGCCGGGACATACAGAAAGATTTTGGGCAACCGCAGCAGGTAGTGATAACCATGCCGCTATTGGAAGGTACTGATGGCGTGCAGAAGATGAGTAAATCTTACAGTAATTATATCGGCATTAATGAAGACGCTGGCTCGATGTTCGGCAAGGTGATGTCAATTTCCGATGAGATGATGTTCAAATATTACACACTTTTAACGGATGAAGACCTTGCCCAGGTCAAGGCAATGCATCCGAAAGAGGCAAAGTTACGGTTGGCGGAGATCATCGTTTCACAATATCATTCGCCGGCAGCAGCTAGTCAGGGGCGGGATAGTTTTCAGCGCGTGTTCAGTTCCCGCGAACTCCCCGAAGAGATCCAGGAATATAAGATCCCTGCCGCAGGCAAGCCTTTAGTCGATATACTTACCGGCTCCGGCCTTGTAAAAAGCAAGAATGAAGCCCGCCGGCTTATCCAGCAAGGCGGCGTGGCAGCCGATGGCAAAGTTATTGCCGGTGAAGACATAATTATCGACAGGGAATGTGTCCTGAAAGTAGGGAAGCGGCGTTTTTTAAAGCTTTCCAAGTAAATAATGCTCAAAAAAATAGACAGCTTTGGCAAGAATGTCATTATTGTATTAGCTGGGACCTCGCTTTTAAATTTTTTCAATCTTGTCTGCCAGTTATTGATCGCCCACCGTTTTAATCCGGCTGATTTCGCGGCTTTTAATTCATTGCTTGCGTTGTGCGTGATCATTGCCGCTCCTTTTGGCACGCTTCAGCCGGCAATTACGAAGTATATCGCGGAATTTCACGCCAGGGGGGAAACGGAAAAAATCAGGGTTTTTCTTTCCGCTCTCTTAAAGATATCCGGCTTGATCGGCGTGCTTATTCTTTGCGCATTTTATTTTACTTCCCCGTTCATCGCAGAAAAGTTCAAGCTTTCCAGCGTGTTTCCCGTTTATATGCTGGGGGGGTTGATTTCTCTAGCGTGCGTCATGCCGGTTTTTTCCGGCGCGGTCCAGGGCCGGGAATTATTCGGCTGGTTTTCGGCGGTATCGGTAACCGGCGGCCTGCTGAAATTAGGTTTGATATTTATTTTTATCATTCTTGGTTTCGGGATCACCGGGGCCATCGGGGCATTCCTTATCGCTTCCGCAATTTCCATCCTGCTATTTTTTCCGCCGCTGAAAGACTATTTTGTTCCGCCGGCCCATAAGACGAAAATAAATTTTAAAGAGCTCTTTTTCTATTTGGTCCCCGTAGCGGTAAGCTACTTCTGCTTTATGGTCATCGTCAGCTCTGATATGATCATGGTTAAATATTACTTTAGCGCGGAAGAATCCGGGACATATGCAGTTGCGCAAGTGATCGGGAAAATATTTATGTTTTTGCCCGGGGCAATAAATATGGTGATGTTCCCGCGGACAAGCAGCCTGCACGCGAAAAACCTGGATACAACGGTGATATTAAAGCGGTCGCTGCTGTATGCAGCCGGCCTGTGCGGCATTGCCGCCGTATTCTATAATCTCTGGCCGCAGTTCTCGCTTAATGTACTTACGGGTAAGGCCGGTTATGAATCAGCTGCTTTGGGCAGGATGTTCAGCTTTTCCATGACGCTTTTTGCCTTGGTGTGGATAATGGTCATGTATTTTCTTTCGAAGCGGGACTTTCGGTTTATAAGCTGGCTTGTGCTGTTGACGTTTGCGCAGATATCCGCCATTGTCTTTTTTCACGCAACCCTGTTCCAGGTGCAGGCAGTGCTTTGCGCGGTTGCCATTTTACTTTTTTGCGTTTATTCCGTCATATTTTTTAGCGCCCCCAAAAGGAAACGATGAAGAATATCCTGGAAAAAGTCTCCATAGTAATGCCGGCGTACAACGAAGAAGGCCGCATTGTTGCCAGCATTGAAGAAATCGTAATGACATTCAATGACTTCGGCTGCACGTGGGAACTTATAGTTATCGACGACGGCTCAACCGATAAGACTTATGCGCGTGCGAGTTCGTTAATAGAGAAATATTCCGGCCGCTTGATCGTCAAAAAGAACCCGCTTAATCTTGGAAAGGGCAGGGCGCTGAAAAAATCGCTTCATTATATAAGCGGCGATTATGCGGTATTTATCGATGCGGATATGGACCTGCATCCGATCCAGGTGCAGACATTGTTTGATATTATGCGATTGGACAATGCCGATATCGTGATCGGCTCCAAGCTCCATCCTAATTCGCGCGTTAATTATCCATTGCAGCGGCGGGTCATCAGTTTCGTTTACTATCTCTTGGTAAAAATCTTGTTTAAGTTGCCCTGCCACGACACGCAGACCGGCTTGAAGCTGTTTAAGACGGATGTCCTGCGCGCGGTTTTCCCCAGGATACTCGTAAAAAAATTCGCTTTTGACCTGGAGGTTTTAGCAAACGCGCATCATTTGGGGTATCGCATTGCCGAGGCGCCGATTGTGCTTGATTCCCGCAGGCGCTATGGCCGCATCGGCCCGACGTCAATATTTACCACTTTTTGGGATACGTTAGCGATCTTTTACCGGATGCATATCGCAAAATACTATGACCGTATCGATTATCATCGCCGTAAAAACATGGCAAAGGAATTTAGAAGAGTGCGTCGCTAAATGCCGGGAGCTGGATTTTCCGGATTTCGAGATTATTGTCCTGCCGGACGGCCCGGTTAGCGAAGCGCAAAAAGAGGTCCGGATTATCCCTACCGGCCCGGTAAGCCCGGCGCATAAGCGGGATATCGGCTTTAAGCAGGCAAATGGCGAGATCATCGCGTTCCTGGATGACGATGCCTGGCCGGAAAAAGCCTGGCTTAAGAACGCAATAAGGCATTTTAGCGATGCTTCAATTGCCGCGGTCGGCGGTCCGGCAGTCACTCCTGTTGACGATAGCTTGTGGCAGAAGGCCAGCGGAGCGGTTTATTCCTCGCCATTGGTCAGCGGAAAGTATATTTACCGTTATATGCCGAGGCAACTGCGGCAGGTAGATGATTACCCCAGCTGTAATTTCATTGTCCGTAAGGCAGTGTTGGAGAAAACAGGGGGGTTTAACACTAATTTTTGGCCGGGCGAAGATACAAAGCTCTGCCTTGACATTACTCAAAAGCTTGGAAAAAAGATAATCTATGATCCGCAGGTCCTGGTCTATCATCATCGCCGCCCGGTTTTTCTTCCTCATCTGAAGCAGATTGCCAGTTATGCCGTGCACCGGGGCTATTTTGTAAAAAGATACCCTGAAACTTCCTTAAGGCCGGCTTATTTTGTGCCTTCAATTTTTCTCATAGGAATAGTGCTGGGAATGCTGGTTTCTTTGTTCGTGCCGGTAATCCGGCTTGTCTACTTGCCAGGTGTGTTTCTATACTTACTTTTGGTTCTTATCTTTAGCCTTTCTAATGGGTTAAGCTTGCTTGGCCTGGTTTTATTTGGTATAATAACAACCCATATCACCTATGGCGCATTCTTCATAAAGGGCTTATTAACAAAACAGCTTTCAGAAGAAAATTAATCAATGAAAATCTTAATTTCGTATCCGCCGCTCAGCACTAAAAAAGGCTGTCCGACTTTGGGCCAAAACCGGCAGTTCCAGTATTTTAAGGAACCGACTTTTATTTATCCGGTTGTCCCGGCGCTTGCTGCGACACTGCTTAAAAAAGCCGGCCATGAAGCGGTCTGGAATGATTGTTTGGCCCAGGGGTGGGATTTTCCAACTTTTCTGAATTTTATCCGGAAGGAACAGCCGGGTGTAATTGTTTTTGAAACGAAGACCCCGGTTATAAAGCAGCATTGGAAAATGATTGATGATATTAAGGGATTGTTTGCGCCGGAAACCGGGCCTAAATTTGTTTTAATGGGTGATCACGTTACCGCGTTGCCCGAAGAATCGTTTGAGAAATCGCAGGTTGATTTTGTCCTTACCGGCGGAGATTATGATTTTCTTCTTTTGAACCTTTGTAACTATTTACGTTCGCCTGAGACCAATCTTGAGCCGGGTATTTATTTTCGCGACGGAAAAACGGTCAAGAATACCGGTAAATTCAAATTGGACCATGACCTGGATGCACTGCCGTTCATTGACCGCGAATTGACAAAATGGCAACTCTATGCGTCTAAAAACGGCAATTATAAAAGGACGCCCGGTACATATATCATGTCCGGCCGCGATTGCTGGTGGGGCAAATGCAGTTTTTGCAGCTGGCCGGGGATGTATCCAACGTTCCGCAGCCGCTCAACGCAGAACGTACTGGAAGAGGTCGGATACTTGATCGATAAATATTCGGTCAAGGAAATAATGGATGATACCGGCTGTTTCCCGGCAGGCGAGTGGTTGAGGGAGTTCTGCCGGGGCATGGATGAGCTTGGCTTTAGCCGGAAAGCCTATTTTGACTGCAATATGCGTTTCGGCAGCTTGAGCGTCGATGATTTTGCGCTGATGAAAAAAGCTAACTTCCGGTTGCTGCTTTTTGGCTTGGAATCCGCCAATCAGGCGACGCTGGACAGGATTAACAAGAACTTGAAAGTCGAACGGATAATTGAAGATTGCAAGGCGGCGACGCAAGCCGGACTTTTCCCGCATATTACGATCATGTTCGGATACCCCTGGGAGGATTACGCGCAGGCAAAGAAGACGCTGGAGTTAGGAAAGTATTTACTGCGCAAGGGATATGCTTATACGATGCAGGCAACCGTGGTCATCCCTTATCCGGGAACTCCATTGTTTGAAGAATGCAAACGCAGCCATTTGTTGAAAACTGTTGATTGGGATGATTACGATATGAAGTCGCCGGTGATGAAAACTGCGGTCGCAGATGAAAGGATTATGGGATTGGTGCAGGGCATGTACGGGGCTTCTTTCCAGCCGGAGTTTATTTTCAGGAAAATAGCGGCCTTGAGAGATACCGATGATCTCCGGTATTACCTGCGGGCCTTAAAAAAGGTTATCGGCCATATGTTTGATTTCAGGAGAAATCGGTTATGCTCTGGAAAATAGTCGGCCTGACTGCCGCGTTGTTAACCACCTTTTCTTTTGTCCCGCAGATCATAAAAGTGAGGAGGTCGCGGTCAGTCAAAGATGTCAGCCTGATAACCCTGGTCCAGTTTTCTGCCGGCGTTTTCTTGTGGGCCCTGTACGGCATTTTTTTAAGGGACGTGATTATAATCAGCGCTAACTGCGTGACGCTGGTAACGCTGTGTATCCTGCTATCGCTTTATTTTAAATATTCTAAAATGGAGAAGCCCGATGAGGCTTAAAGACAAAGAAAGCTATTACGCGGTAATTTTAGCCGGCGGCCAGGGAAGCCGTTTCTGGCCGCAAAGCCGCACGCTTGAGCCGAAACAATTCCTCTCTTTCTACCGGGATAAAAGCCTTTTTGAGCAGACCCTGGAGCGGATTAAGCCGCTTATACCTGCCGAGAATACGATTATTGTTACTTCCGACCTATACCGCCATCAGATCCATGAGTTCATTAAACCGTTTAATATTCCCGACGATAACCTGATTTTTGAGCCGGAAGGAAAGAATACTGCTCCTTCGATTGCCGTAGCAGCGCAGATGATCTTTAGTCGTGATCCGGATTCCCGTGTTTGCGTCATGCCTTGCGACCACCTGATTAAGCATAGCCGGCAATTCATAAAGATCATTAGCCGCGCATTAGCTTTGTGTAAAGACCGCATGGTCATATTTGGAATACCGCCGCACAGGCCAGCTACTGGATATGGTTATATCAAGGCAGGTAAAAAAACCGGGGCCTTCCTGAAGGTAGACAGGTTTTGCGAAAAGCCCGACATTGCCACTGCCCGGCGGTTTGTGAAAAGCGGAGCTTATTTTTGGAATAGCGGGATATTCGCCGCTTCCAGCCGGACTTTCCTTGAAGAATTTAAGACTTATCTTCCGGATCTTTACCGTCAAACCCTGAAGATCAACAGCGCAAGCGATCTAAAGATCGTTTGGAAAAAAATAAAACCGGAATCCTTTGATTACGGGATTTTAGAGAAATCCCGCAGGCTATTAATGATCCCCGCGGAAGGGTTGGGTTGGTCAGACCTTGGCAGTTGGCAGGCCTGGGATGAAGTGCTGGAAAAAGACAAAGATACGAATATCCTTAATGCCGACGTGGTAAGCCTGCATAGCAAGAACATTACGGTTGTGGGTAATAACCGGCTCATTGCCACGATCGGGCTGGACGATTTGATCATTGTGGATACCGCAGACGCGCTTTTGGTCGCCCGTAAAAACAAGACCGAGCATGTTAAGAGCGTAGTGGATATCCTTAAACAAAAGGGCAGGCTGGAACATTATGCGCATCGCACGGTAAAACGGCCATGGGGATCTTATACGGTTTTAGAATCCGGCAGCGGATATAAAGTCAAGCTGGTAGAGGTCAAGCCAAAGCATTCACTTAGCCTGCAGTATCATAATAAGCGCAGCGAGCATTGGGTGGTTGTGGAAGGCCGGGCAAGGCTCGTTAAAGGTAAAAGGACCTGTGTTTTGGAAACAAACCAAAGCATTTATGTACCGGTAGGCTGCGTGCACCGGATCACTAATCCCGGGGACGGCATATTAAAGATCATTGAAGTACAGGCAGGCGCCTACCTGGGCGAGGATGATATTGTGCGGCTAAAGGATGACTTCGGCCGTTTGAGCAGATAATCAGCTAATAGGGGGATCAAATGATAAAAAACAAACGGGTGATGGTCAGCGGCGCCGGCGGTTTTATCGGCAGCCATTTAGCAAGAGAACTAAGCGAACAGGGAAATTTTGTACGGGCGGTGGATATTAAATGGGATGATTATATTGCTGATCCGCGCTATTCGGAAAAACTTACACTTGATCTGCGCCAGCCGGAGAGCTGCTTTAAGGCAACGCAAGGCATGGACTATGTATTTAACCTCGCGGCAAATATGGGAGGTATCGGGTTTATTTCTTCTGTCGGCGCGGAAGTAATGTATGACAACGTACTGATCAATGCGCACATTGCCCGGTCTTGCGTGAAAAATAAGGTAAAGCGGTTATTCTTTTCGTCATCCGCCTGCATCTATCCCACTTACCGCCAGGAAAGCCCGGAAGTAAAACCGCTGAAGGAAGCAGACGCTTATCCGGCTAACCCGGATAATTTCTACGGCTGGGAGAAATTATATGCGGAGATAATGTTGGAGGCTTTTAATAAGGACAACGGCCTGGATGTCCGGATTGCCCGTTTTCATAACGTCTACGGACCAGAAGGCACTTATACCGGAGGCAGAGAAAAATCTCCTGCGGCAATCTGCCGTAAAGTTGCGGAAGCCGCTAATCCGGGCGAGATTGAGATATGGGGCGATGGCCTGCAGACACGCTCTTACTGTTATATTGACGACTGTGTGCGCGGCATCATCATGCTTATGGGGTCTGATTATGGCAAACCGCTGAATATCGGATCTGACCGGCTGGTTACGATCAATCAGCTGGCGGATATTGCGATAAATGTTTCAGGCAAGAAGATCGCGAAAAAATATGCCCGCAGCGCCCCGCAGGGGGTAAGGGGCAGGAATGCCGATCTTACTTTGGTAAAAAAAGTTCTAGGCTGGCATCCGGAAATAAGCCTTGAGCAGGGAATAGAGAATACGTATTTATGGATCGAAAAAATGATCAGCGCCAAAGTAAAAATGGCATAATGGCTATTTCAAGGATTCTTCGAAGTTTTATCTGGAGAATCTGGAAGATAACTTTCCCCTTTTGGCAAAGGCTGGGTTTGCATGTAGTGCCGAACCACTATAATTATCCTTTGCCGGATATACGCGGCCTTCGCGATGATCTATGGTCGCGGCATTCGGAATTGCCGGGGATAAATATGAACGTAGAAAATCAGATCCGCCTGCTTTCCCGGTTTACATACATAAGGCCTGAATACGATGGGCTGCCGAAAGAAAAGACGGCAATTCCTCATCAATATTACATAAATAACGGTACGTTTGCTGCGGTTGACGGAGAAATTTCTTATTGCATGATCCGGTATTTCAAGCCGAAGATATTTTTCGAAATCGGCGCCGGTAATTCTACGTATTTAGCGGCACAAGCAATCGTGAAGAACCAAGAAGCTGAAGGGGTGGAATGTGAGTTGATTGCCTGTGAGCCTTATCCCGATAATATCCTGAAACGTGGTTTTCCCGGCCTTTCCCGGTTAATACCGTCCAAGGTCCAGGATGTTCCTTTGGCGGAATTTAACCGGTTGCAGGAAAATGATATTCTTTTTATTGATTCCAGCCATGCTTTATATACTGGCAGCGACGTCCAGTATGAATTTCTGGAATTATTGCCCCGGCTTAACAGGGGGGTGATCGTACATGTCCACGATATTTTCTTGCCCGCGGAATACCCGCGGGACTTAATTATGGACAAGTACTGTTTTTTTAATGAGCAATATTTGCTACAGGCATTTTTAACTTTTAATGATACTTTTGAAATCCTTTGGGCAGGCCGGTTTATGCATCTACGCCACCCGGAAAAATTATCCGTTGCCTTTAGCTCTTATGAGCAGAATCCGGCATGGCCGGTAAGTCTTTGGATGAGAAAAATGAAATGAAGGATTTATTAAAGGAGCAGTTATGAAAGGAATAATCCTTGCGGGAGGAAAGGCAACGCGGCTGCATCCGATTACCAAGGGCGTATGTAAGCAGATGCTGCCGGTTTACGACAAGCCGATGGTCTATTATCCATTATCGGTATTAATGCTTGCCGGCATAAGGGATGTCCTTATCATCTCTACACCGAGGGATATTCCCCGCTTTAAAGATATCTTTGGTGTGGGGAGTGATTTAGGTATGCGTATTTCTTATGCGCCTCAAGCCGAGCCGGCTGGTATTGCCGAGGCGTTCATTATCGGCGAGAAATTCATCCATGATGATACCGTTTGTTTAATTTTAGGCGACAATATTTTTTTCGGCCACGGGCTGCGGGATATCCTGCAGGAGGCGTCTTGCCTTAGGGAGGGTGCGTTGATCTTCGGCTATTATGTGCGTGATCCCGAGAGATACGGCGTTATAGAGTTCGATAAATACGGCAATGCCGTATCGATTGAAGAGAAACCTAAGCAACCGCGTTCGAATTACGCTGTCAGCGGTCTTTACTTTTATGACAATAACGTGGTCGAGATTGCTAAAAAAATAAAACCTTCCAAAAGAGGAGAGCTGGAGATCACCGGCGTGATCAACGAATATCTTAAACGGGGGAACCTTAAAATTAAAATGATGGGCCGCGGCTATGCGTGGCTTGATACCGGGACTTATGATTCCCTTATTGACGCATCCCTGTTTATTAAAACGATTGAAGACAGGCAGGGCCTGAAGATCGGCTGCGTAGAAGAAGTTGCTTATCGCATGGGTTACATTGACCGCCGTAAACTGGCGGCGTTGGCAAAGCAGATAAATACTGCTTACGGAGAATACCTGATGAGAATATTAAAGGAGGCGGATTAAGTGGCATTTAATTTCAGAAAATTAGAGATTTCCGACGTCATCCTCATTGAGCCGGCTGTGTTCAGTGATGACCGCGGATTTTTCATGGAGACTTATAAATATCCGGATTTTAGCCGGGCCGGGATATCCTGCAATTTTCTTCAGGATAATCATTCCAAGTCCAGCCAAAAGGGCGTATTGCGAGGCCTGCATTACCAGGTCAAGCCAAAGACCCAGAGTAAGCTCGTCCGGGTGGCCCGCGGAAGCATTTTTGATGTTGCCGTTGATTTGCGGGGAGATTCGCCGAATTTCGGTAAATGGATATCTGTAGTTTTAAGCGCCGCTAACAAGTTGATGCTCTATATTCCCGAAGGTTTTGCCCACGGATATTGCACGTTAGATCCGGAGACAGAGGTCATTTATAAGTGTTCGGATGTTTACGCGCCGGAATACGAGAGGGGCATTATCTGGAACGATAAAGAGATTAATATTGCCTGGCCGATACAAAACCCGGTATTATCCGGCCGCGACATGAAATTTCCGGCTTTAAGCCAGGCAAGGGCCAAGGGGTTGATTGATGAGTAAAAGCATTCTGGTTACCGGAGGCTGCGGTTTTATCGGGTCACATTTTATCCGGCATATGCTTGAGCATGATAAAACATGCCGGGTCTCTAACCTGGATAACTTAAGCTATGCCGGAGACTTGAAGCGACTGCGGGATGTTAACAAAGATAAAAGATACGAATTTATCAGGGGGGACATACGAAAATCCGGCGATATCGCCAGAGCGTTTTTCCGTAAGATAGATGCCGTTGTGCATTTTGCCGCCGAAAGCCATGTTGATAATTCCATCCGCGACCCGTTAATTTTTGAAGAAGTAAACGTGCGCGGCACGCTTAACCTTTTGGCTGCGGCGCGGCAAAAAGGGATAAAAAAGTTCATCCACATTTCTACCGACGAAGTTTATGGAGAGATCCACGGAGGAAAATTCAGGGAAGATTCGCCGCTGGCGCCGAATTCCCCGTATTCAGCCAGTAAAGCAGCGGCTGATTCTTTTGTCCGCGCTTTTATGCGCACATATAAATTTCCGGCATTAATTGTCCGGCCGTGCAATAACTATGGGCCGTGGCAGTATCCGGAAAAGTTCATCCCGGTTGCGATTTGCAGCTTAATGAAGAACAGGCCGATCCCGGTTTACGGCCGCGGATTAAACTGCCGGGAATGGCTCTATGTTACCGATACGGCAGCGGCGATCGCCATGCTTTTAACCAAAGGTAAGGCCGGTGAAGTTTATAATGTCGGCTCAGGAGTGGAGACCCGCAATCTGGACTTGGCGCGTAAGATACTTAAAATTTCCGCTAATCCGGGAAAACTGATCGAATTTGTTGCGGATCGGCCCGGCCATGACTTCCGTTATGCCCTTGATTCGGCAAAGATCCGCAATCTCGGCTGGAACCCGGAAATAACATTCCCGGAGGGGCTAAAAGCCACTATTAGCTGGTATTTAAGGCAAAAAGACTGGCTGTTCAAAAGGCATAAAACGCCTTGACTTTTTTGACCTGTTTGTTAAAATATGTTCAATGGTTGAACAGCCTATCAAAGAAGAAAATCTCTTTATTATTAAAGAGTTAGAAACCAACCCTGCTGCTACCCAACGCGTACTTTCCGATAAGTTGGGCATCTCTTTAGGTAAGACCAATTATCTCCTCAAAGCACTGATCAAAAAAGGTTTTATCAAAGTCCACAACTTTTCCCATAACCCCGGAAAAATCCAAAAAATAAATTATTATCTTACCAAGCACGGCCTGGAAGAAAAAATACGCCTGATGCGTATTTTTTTAAAGAAGAAAGAAGCAGAGTATAACTTTCTTAAGCAGGAGTGGGAGGCTATATTAATTAAGCAAAAGGAGCTTCCGGATGCGAAAAAATAATAAAAAAAATATTCTGGTTACGGGCGGTGCCGGATATCTCGGTTCGGTATTGGTGCCCGAGTTGTTGCGTAACGGGCATAAGGTGACAGTAATTGATAATTTTATGTACGGCCAGAGTTCCCTGCTGGATTGTTGTGCTGATAAGAACTTTACCGCGATCAGGGGAGATGCAAGGGACAAGCAGCTGATTGCCGGATGCTTAAAAGATGCGGATGTTATTTTTCCTTTGGCTTGTTTGACCGGGGCTCCTCTCTGCAATCAGATGCCGCTTGAGGCAAAAACTATTATTGTTGACGCGGTGAAGATGGTGCTTCAGCTGCGCAGCAAGAGCCAGCAAATAATCTTTCCTACAACCAATAGCGGATACGGGATCGGCGAAAAAGGCGTCTTCTGCACGGAAAAAACCCCTTTAAGGCCGGTTTCTCTTTATGGCCGGCTGAAAGTAGAAATTGAAAATGCGCTGCTTGATGCGGGTAACTGTGTAACTTTGCGGCTGGCTACGGCATTCGGCATAAGCCCGAGGATGCGGCTTGACCTTTTAGTCAATGAGTTTACCTATCGGGCGGTAAACGACCGTTTTATCGTGCTTTTTGAAGCGCATTTTAAACGGAACTATATACACGTAAGGGACGTAGCAAGGGCTTTTATTCATGCGCTGGACAATTTTCCGGCGATGAAAAATGAAGCTTACAATGTCGGGCTAAGCAACGCGAACCTTAATAAATGGGAACTCTGTGAGGAAATTAAAAAACAGGTTCCTGATTTTTATTTTGTCGAGGCGGCAATAGGCGAAGACCCGGATAAGCGCAACTACATTGTAAGTAATGAAAAGATCGAAAAAACAGGGTTTACCGCGAAAGTCTCGCTTGAAGAAGGGATCCGGGAATTGATAAAAGGATACCGGATCATAAAAAGAAACCAATTTTCTAACGTTTGACGGTAAGATGGCTTTAAACAAAAAAATAACCTGTATCGCCGGCGCAACTGGAATGGTAGGCAGCAGTATTCTCAGCCAGCTGCTTATTATTAATGGCAATGCGCAGATCCGCGCGTCTTCTCATAATGCGGAGCCGCTCATTCGTGACCGGCGCATTGAATATATACGCGCCGACCTAAGATCCCTGGAAGACTGCAAACAGATGCTGCGCGGCTGCGGTTGTCTTGTGATGGCAGCGGGATATGGCGGGGGAGCAAAAAATACCCGGGCATTTCCCTGGCAGCATATCAATGAAAATTTAACCATGAATAAGCAGGTATTAGAGGCTGCCTGCCTGGAAGGCGTCAGGCGCGTCATCCTTATCAGCTCGGCTACCCTGTATCAGGAATTTTCCGGCAATGTCAAAGAGGACCAGCTTGATTGGAACAAGGATCCCCACGAAGCGCATTTTGCCTTTGGTTGGACAATGCGGTTCATTGAAAAATTATGTATGTTTGTACATAAACGCTACGGCATAGAAGTCATTATCGCAAGGGCGGCGAACATTTTCGGCCCTTTTGACAAATTTAACCCCGAAATCTCTAATTTTATCCCCGCGCTCATCCGTAAGGCAACGGATAAATTGGATCCTTTTGAGGTATGGGGTTCTCCGGATGTGGTCAGGGATGTCCTTTATTCGGAAGATTTGGCCCGGGCAATAACAGCCATGCTTGAAAAGGACAATTTAGGCGGCTATGGCGTTTTTAACCTTGGCTCTGGAAGGGCGACCACAGTCGGAGAAGTAGTCCAGTGGGCATTAAAATACGCCCAGCACACACCAACAGATATTAAGTATGCGCAAGATAAGCCGGTAACTATCAAATCCAGGATACTTGACTGCGGCAAGGCTGCAGATGTCCTTGGCTGGAGGCCGCAATATACCATTGAAGAAGGGATAAGGAAGACAACCCAATGGTGGATGGAGAATAAAAAATGGTGGAAAAAATGAAAACAGAAAAACATGATGCGATTACTTTATCCAGCGTTGAAGAAAAAGAGGCGATAAGGCGGTTTGTGGGGCATTTCAAAGAATCCCCGCTTCCCGATGATGAGATCCTGCCTAATATCGGGCTCTTTTTGACTTCTAAGAACCTTTCGCGAATATTATTTTTTTATGAGATATATAAGAAGATCATCAACCATCACGGCGTGATCATGGAATTCGGCGTGCGCTGGGGCCAGCTTGCCTCCGTATTAGTGGCGCTGAGGAGTATTTTTGAGCCTTTTAACCGGCACAGAAAATATATCGGTTTTGATACATTCGAAGGATTCAGGGGAATGTGCAAGAAGGACGGCCAGGCCTGTGAAAGCAAAGATGGTTCTTTTTCTGTCCCCCCGGGATATGAAGAATATCTGGGCAAGATCATACGCATGCAGGAACAATTGAATCCAATGTCGCATTTAAGCCGTTATGAGCTGATCAAGGGCGATGCGGTAGAAACGGTGCGCGCATACCTAAGCAAGCATCCGGAAACAGTCATTTCTCTGGCGATATTTGATTTTGATATTTATACTCCGACCAAGGCAGCGCTTGAAGCAATTAAGCCGCATTTGACTAAAGGCAGTATTTTAGTGTTTGATGAACTTTGCGATGATATCCATCCCGGCGAGACAATTGCCGTACAAGAGGTCTTAGGGTTAAATAACCTAAAGATCCAGAGGATGCCGATGACGGCAAGAGTGTCTTATGTGGAGATAGGATGACCCCGGTTTGCGCCGAAATCAGAAAAAGAATGATCGATATTTCCATGGTCAGCGGGCATGGCCACCTGCCGTCCTGCTTTTCCGTGATTGAGATCTTATATGCGGTATATAGCGTAATAAAGCATGACCCCAAGAACCCGCTCTGGGAAGAACGTGACATATTTATTTTGAGCAAAGGCCACGCCGCGCTTGCTCAATATTGCGTCTTGGCGGAATTCGGTTACTTTAACAAGAAAGATCTGGCAGCTTACGGCGCGTTTATGTCTAATTTTGGCTGTCATGCCGACAGGTCAAAGATCCCGGGCGTAGAGGCTTCCACAGGTTCATTAGGACATGGGATAGGGATTGCCGTCGGCATGGCGCTGGCGAATAAGATCAAGAAACATAAGCGGCGTATCCTGACGCTGATTGGCGACGGGGAAGCAAATGAAGGTACGGTATGGGAAGCAATGATGGTGGCAGAAAATTTAAAACTTAGCAACTTAACCGTTATCTATGACAACAACCTTTCCCATGCCCGGGGGCTGCAAATACGCAATCCCGCTGAACGTTTCCGGGCATTCGGGTGCCAGGTTTCGGAAGTAAGCGGCCATGATATCGCTGAGCTGAAAAAGAAAATTACAGAATCGGCGGATACGGTTAAAGTCATCGTGGCAAATACGCAAAAAGGATACGGATGCAAAACGCTGGTCGATAACCAGTATGAATGGCATAGAAAATCACCGAACGCAGAACAGAAGAATAAATTAATCGAGGAGATCTGTGCGGAAACAATTTAAAGAGACCGTTATGGACCTGGCCCGGCACGACGATAAGATCGTCCTGGTTTTTGGCGATATCAGCGTTTATCTCTTTCAGGATTTTAGCGCGCAGTATCCCGGCCGTTTCTACAATATGGGGATTTGCGAGAATACGTTAGTGAGCGTCGGGGCGGGATTAAGCTCGCAAGGCCTTTTTCCGTTCGTGCATACGATCACTCCTTTTGTGACGGAAAGGAGTTACGAGCAGATCAAGCTGGATATGTGCTATAACCGTTTCGGCGGCAATATAATTTCCTGCGGCGCGTCCTTTGATTATGCCTGGGATGGCGCTACCCACCATGCCTATACGGATTTATCTTTATTACGCCTGCTTCCCGGGGCAGAAGTGATTCAGCCGGGGTCAAGGAAGGAACTGGATGCTTTGCTGCGCAGCCAATACAATAACGGGAAGATGACCTATTTCCGCCTTTCCGACTATCCCCATACAATTGATACGCCGGTTGAATTCGGTAAAGGCGTTATCCTGAAAAATAATAACGCATCGGTAACAGTCATGACTGCCGGACCGTTATTGGGCAATGTCCTGGAGGCATGCAAAGGCCTTAATGTTAACCTTGTATATTTCCATACGATAAAACCCATAGATAAAGAAATGATCCGTAAGTTTCGTAATACCGACATTCTCGTTATCCACGATGCCTTTGGGTTGTATGAAGCAATATGCGAAGTCCCCAATATTTCAGTTTCGTATTACGGCCTGCCGGATGAATTTATCAGCTGTTATGGAAAGCTTGACCAGATAAGAAAGCACATCGGCCTTGATGTAGACGGGATCAGGGGGAAGGTCAAAGGTCAGATCAGCGCTTCTGCGAAGAATAAAAGGTAACGGTGCTTAAATAGGAGTAAATATGGAAGATATTAAAAGGTCTCTTGAGCGGGCAATAGTTGAACAGGGGTGGTGCTTTGGCGATAAGGCAACACGCATAGGGTTGCCGTTTGAGTGGACGGAAAATGAACGTAAGCCTTTGATCCTGAGCTTGAAGGACCTGCTGGCAGTAGGGTTTTATTTTTCCATGTATTATGTGCAAAAGAAAACTCCCGATACGATCATTACGAAGGATCATGATAAGGTGCAAAAGTATTGCCGGGAGCAATTATACGGCGTCTTTAAACATTTTTTTCCTTTTTTAGAACTGAATGGGACATGGAAAAACCATATTGAAAGTCAGGCATTGGCGCGGGCACAGGACTATTGTTTTATCAAGCGGTATTGCGATAAGTTGCCGAAGCGGTTATCGCACGGCGATATCGGGGCAGGGCTGGGAACGACGACTTTATACAGCCTGAAATTCCTTAATTCAACTTTTTATGCACTTGAGGCCAGCCCGATGAGCTACTCGGTGCAGCGGAACTATTTTCGTTTCGTTTCTCCATATCCGGGCGCCTATCTTGATGTTGTTGAGTGCGAGAATTTCCAATTGACGCAAGATGCTATCCGGAAAGAACTGGGCAAAGATTCTTACCGTCTAAAACATGTTCCGACGTGGAGGTTCGGCCTGGTCCCCGCGCGTTCGCTAGACCTGCTCACGGCGACTTTTGTCCTGAATGAACTTAATTATGCGGGAATACTTTGGCTCCTTGCTCAGGCATCAAGGACATTGAGAAAGAATGGCTATTTTTATATCCGGGATAGTTTTATCCTTAAGGCGGGCACCCACTCCATAGATTACGACAAGGTACTGCTGAAGATCGGTTTTCAGCGCAAGGCGCAGTTTGAGATCGCTAATCGCCATGATTTTTTCGGCATCCCTCGGCTTTATCGGAAAATCAGCGATAAAGCGTATTCGTTTGATGAAATGGTTGAGATGTGTTTAGGCAAATTTGCCTCTGTGGCATCGGGTTCAAGCTATGCCTACAATATGGAATCAACCCCAAAGTTGTAAAAGAATATTTAGCTAAGATGAAAGAAATAATATTATTTTTCCCGCGCCCGTGGCCGGGAAAAGCCATGAGTGGCCGCATTCCTTATTCGCTGCTGTTTTTATACAACTACCTGCGCGATACGGATTTTAAGGTGCGGATCATCGATGAGAGGATTGATAATATTCCGTCGGCGATACGGGCATTGGGAAAAGATATATTGTGTTTCGGCATCAGTTCGTTCACGGGTATCCAGATTAAAAACGGCCTTAATATTGCCCGGCAGCTAAAAGCGCATAGCCCCGATGTGCCGATAGTCTGGGGAGGATGGCATCCTTCAAGTTTACCGGAACAAACGTTGCAGCATCCGCTTGTTGATATTGTCGTGCGGGGCCAGGGCGAGGTCACCTTTAAAGAATTGGTCTTTGCCTTAGATAAAGGCAATGACCTCTCAGGGATCGAAGGCGTATCGTACAAAAAAAATGGCATCATCGTTCATAATCCGGACCGGCAGCTTTCGGGTGTGATTGAAAATATCCGTATTCCCTTTGAAGCTGTCCCGGTGGATAAATATATTTACAAAAAACCTTTTGCTGAACAGTCCGACCGGACAATCGGCATTATTACCAGCTTAGGATGCCCGTATCACTGCGGGTTTTGCGCGGTTACGGGAGTTTATAAACGGAAAGTTTTCTTTCGGAATATGGATCATGTCCTGGAGGAGATCGATTATTTGGCCAATCAGCATAAAATTAGCAGCATTACGATCGATGACGATAATTTTTTCGTTTCTCCGGAAAGAGTAATGAAATTTTCTCAGGCATTGCTTGGCCGGCCATATAAGATATCATGGGATGCCGGGGTGAGCGCGGATCTTTTATTAAGCAAATATGACGATGCTGCCCTGGATGTAATCAAAAGGTCGGGGTGCACTCAACTTTATATCGGCGCGGAATCAGGCTCGGATGAAGCCCTGCGCATGATCGGCAAGCAGGCAACCGTTGCCCATACCTATGAATTCGTAAAGAAAATGAAAGATGTCGGCATCCGGGCGTCTTTTTCTTCAATGGTCGGATTGCCGGTTACTTCGCCCGATGAGGTACACCAAACAATAGATATGATCTTAAAATGCCGGGAAATCAACCCGGATTTTGATTACCGGCTGTTTTATTATACCCCTTATCCGGCAACGCCTTTATATGAGCGCGCGCAGAATATGCACATGAAGGCGCCGGCTTCGCTTGAGGAATGGGCAAGCTATACGCCAAGAAGATTTAAGGCCCCATGGTTGGATAGTTCATATCGGCGGATGGTAAAATATTTCTGTTACTATTACTACCCGTATTCCGGAGAGATGAAGCATGTGCGGCACCAGCAGATAATAAAGCGGGCTGCCGAATTTATTTACCGTATGATTTTTGAAAATGCGATCTTAAAAAAGATCGCCTGCGTGCGTGTCAAACACCGTTATTTTAAATTCCCGGTTGATGCGGCGTTCGCCATACAGGGGGCGAGGTTCAAGAGTTGGTACGACCGTTTAGCGCATCAGAATGTGGATAAATTCGCTGAGCTTGACAGTTAAACAAATAAGCAAAATAAAGAAAGGAAGGATGACCATGTTTAAGGGGCGCAATGTCCTTGTTGCCGGCGGAGCCGGATTTACCGGCGCAAATTTAGTGCAGCGATTGGTATCGCTGGGGGCAAATGTCCGGGCGACGTTATATAAGAAAAACGCGATAATCCAGGACAAGCGGATCGAATATATCCGCTGCGATTTAAGGCAAATGGAAGACTGTACAAAAGTCGTTAAGGATATGGAATACGTCTTTATGTGCGCAGCGAATACTTCAGGCGCCGCGGTAATCAAGGCTAATCCGCTTGCCCATGTGACCCCGAACCTGGTGATGAATGCGCAGATGCTGGAAGCTGCGTATTTTGCCAAGGTGAAGAAATTTTCCTTTATGAGCAGCAGCGTTGTTTACCCTCCTTCCGGCAGCCATCCGTGCAAGGAAGATGAAATGATGAATGGTGACCCGGCAGATATATATTTTCTCGCTGCCTGGATGAAACGGTATACGGAGATCTCCTGCCGTTATTTTTCACAGAAGATAAATAATCCCATCGGCACAGCGGTGATCCGGCCGGCAAATATTTACGGGCCGCATGATAATTACGACCTCGCTACCTCGCATGTCATGTCGGCAATGATCCGTAAGGTCGTTGAACGGCAGAATCCTATCCAAGTCTGGGGGACCGGCGAAGATGTGCGCGACTGGATTTATGTTGAGGACCTGATAGACGGATTTTTGTTGGCAACCGAAAAATTGAATACTTACGATCCGGTAAATATTGCCCTTGGCAAAGGTTATACGATCATGCAAATGCTGCAGATATTGCTGGAACTCGAAGACTACCGCGATGCTAAGATCATTTGCGATCCTTCCAAGCCGTCAATGATCCCGATACGGCTTTTTGATACGACAAAAGCAGAAAAACTATTAGGCTTTAAGGCAAAGCATGACTTGAGGGAAGGGCTAAAGAAAACAATTGCCTGGTATAAGGCTACGCATAGCGTTCCGGCAAAATCTGCTGCGGCATAGCAAGAGAAAAGGATGAAAGTATATATTAAGGGCCTGAATAGCTGCCTTACGCGCAAGCAAAAATTGCAGCAATACAGGGATTTTCTGGTTGCCAACGGCCATGAGATAACGCATGACCATAAGAAGTGCGATAAGATCCTTCTGTGGACTTGTGCATACAGGGCAGATGTGCGCGATAATTCAATCGCCCAATTGGATTATTACCGGCGCAATAGCAAGGCAGAGGTTATTGCCGCAGGCTGTCTTCCTGATATTGCCCCGGGGTTATTGGAAAAAAGTTTTCCCGGTCGTGTAATAAGCTGGCGGAAGGACAAAGATAAATTTGTACAAGTCTTCGGGCATCCAAAAATCAGATTTGCGGAAAATTGCCGCGTCTTCGTCGAACCGCCGCTTTGCGAAGATGCAGCAGTATTCCGCAAAAAACATCCGGGTAAGGACGTCACCTTCCTTGACCAGTTCGTTAAATTAGTTGTTTCCGAAGGATGCGGATTTAAGTGCTCTTACTGCTCTGAGCGCTTGGCATTTCCTGCTTATCGGAGTTTTCCCGAGGCAGCGCTGGTTCGCATGTGCCGCGCAATGATAAAAGAAAGCGGTAAGCAGGAGGTGGCCCTTATTGCCGACAGCCTAGGCGAGTATGGCCAGGATATCGGGGTTTCGCTTCCTTCTCTGGTTCGTAAATTAGCGGCAGTCAGTCCCGGCCTAAGGATCGCGTTAAATAATTTGAACCCAGGCAGTTTTCTGCGCTATAAGAAGGAGCTGTCCGGATTCATCGCAAAGGGGATTATCCGGCATATAAACTTGCCCATACAATCCGCATCCGGGCGCATGCTTGATCTGATGCAGCGGCCATACACGCGTAAGGATATTGATGAAATATTTACCTTATTCAATAAGCTTAAATTTACCGATTTTGATACGCATATTATTGTCGGCTTTCCGGGAGAAACCGAAGACGATCTTGCGGAAACCGTTAAATTCGTTTTACGTTACCGGCCGAAATACGTATTAATAAATAAGTATATGGAGGCCCCGGAAATGCCTTCCGCAGGATTGCCGGGAAAGGTTCCGGCAAGGGTTATCGCTGCCAGGGCTAAGAAAGCAGCGCGGCAGATAAAGGCGGCAGGGATAATTTCTAATAACGACGGAAGTAAACGGGCCAAAGACCGCCTGGAAAGATTGAATCATGGTTAATACTTTTGCGGAAAATCCTGACTTTAGAAAGACCGGTTTATATGCCTCATTTATTAAGCAGCCGCTGAGTTTCGTGGATGCCGGGGCGGCAGAAGGGGTATTTCCTTTGATTATGCCGATAGCTTCGCTTACCCACGCCATGTGTTTTGATCCTAATCAAGATGCGGCAGAAGAGCTTAGGGCTTGCGGGCAGTCATCCTTTGCCAAATATACGGTAGTTTCTTCCGCCTTGTATAATAAAACCGGCAGGCATAAATTTTTTGTGACGAAGAACCCGAACTGTTCATCACTCTTGATGCCGAATCTCCAGCTGGCAACCCGCTACGGCGCAAGCGGCTTGCCGGTAAAAAAGATAATATCGGTCCCGACAAAATCATTGGATCAGATTGCCTTTAGTCGCCGCTATATTGATGAAAGGATCGGCGAGTTCATTAAGCTTGATTGCCAGGGAGTAGAATACGATATCCTTTTAGGCGCAAAAAAAGTACTTGCAAGGCAGTGTATGGCGGTATGGTGCGAAGCGGAATTTATGCATATCTATGAAAAACAGAAGACCTTTTCTGAGCTGAATGCATATTTGCAGAAAAATGGATTTTTGCTTTACGGGCTTTATCCAAGGTATATTTCGGCAAAAAAAATCGACCGGAAGAAATGCGATACGGAAGAGAGGATACTCTGGGCAGACGCCTTGTATTTTAAAGACCCGATAGACAAGGCTAACAAAAAGCGCTTATTTACAAAAAGGGACAAAGAGGTGATCCTGTTGGTCTATCTTATCGCTGGATATTATGATGCCGCCCTGGAACTTATTGACGTTATTTATAAGGCGGCAGCGGATAAAAGACTGCTGAAAAATGTAGTTTATGGCCTGGCGCAAGGAAAGAAGAAAGCGATTGAAGCGGCAGCAGCGCAATTCATCCGCGATTGCCGCAAGGATCGTAAAAATACCTATTTGACGGCAAAGCGGTTTATCGATAAAAACAAAGCCAATAACAGCGTAGAGTTCGTTAAATAATAACGTAAGGAGAATAATGATCAAGGATGAGGTTCTATCAAGCTTTGCCGGTAAAAGAACGATAGTTACCGGCGGCACGGGATTAATCGGCAGGCAGGTGGTTAAACTCTTGTGCGGCGCAGGGGCCAGGGTTACCATCATTTCTCTTGACGACGTGAAGGTTGAGGGAAAGGCAGAGTACGTAAAAGGCGATTTGACCAGCCTTGATTTTTGCAAGCAGGTAATAAAAGGCGCGGATTTTGTTTTTCATCTTGCAGGGGTTAAGGGTTCGGCCGTTGTCTCGCAGACCAAACTTGCCAGCCATTTTGTTCCGACACTGATGATGAATATGAACGTATTAGAAGCCAGCCGGATCAATAATGTAAAGAAACTCGTGTATACAAGCTCGATAGGTTCATATTCGGCAGCGGAGGTATTTAAAGAATCTGATTACCGCCTGGACAGTCTGCCGATGGATTTTGCCGGATGGGCAAAGCGGATGGGCGAGTTACAGATCTATGCCTATAAAATTCAGTATAAGATGGAGAATTTTGCGATTGTCCGGCCGTGTAATGTATATGGCCCGGGAGATAACTTTGACCCGGATAATGCCATGGTCATACCTTCGTTAATGTGCCGGATATACCGTAAAGAAGATCCCGTTAATGTATGGGGTGACGGCAGCGCAATCCGCGATTTTGCGTATAGCCGTGATGTTGCCGAAGGCCTGATCCTGGCGCTGTATCACGGAACGCATGGAGAATTCTTGAATTTAGGCAGCGGTAAGGGTTATTCGGTTAAAGAACTGGTCGAGGCGCTCAATAGCTTCCTTGATTTTAATTATAGATTTGACCCCGCAAAGCCTTCCGGGTATCCTCGGCGGGTTATGGACATCAGCCGTGCGAAAAGCGAGATTGGTTACGAGCCGACAACTTCTTTGCGCGAAGGTTTAAAAGAAACCTGGGATTGGTTTGTTAATAATCAGGATGAATATATGAGAAAGAAAAATTATTTTGTGGAGAAGTGATGAGAGTAGAAAAGACAAACCTCGATGGCGTATTACTGGTTACTTTAGATGTATTTAAAGACCACCGGGGGGAATACGTTGAGACGTATAATAAAAAATTATATGCGGATAACGGGATCGATGTGGAATTCGTTCAGGACGACATATCGGTATCTTCAAAAAACGTATTAAGAGGGATCCATGGCGATGGGCGTACCTGGAAGCTGATCTCCTGCCCTTATGGGAAAATATACTTTGTGGTGGTTGTTTGCAATCCGGCATCCCGGCAGTTCGGCCAATGGCAATCGTTTATTTTATCCGAAGAAAATCGTCAACAGGTATTGGTTCCGCCAAAATTCGGTAATGCGCACCTGGTTTTAAGCGATAAGGCGATCTTCCAATATAAGCAGACAAGCTATTACGATCCGGGATCGCAGTTTTCCTGCAAATGGAATGACCCGCGTTTTAAGATCACCTGGCCGGTTAGCGAACCGATATTATCTAAACGCGATGGATAAAGCCATTTTGAACATGGAAGAGAAAGTAGCCTTAGAAATATTAGTTGAAGATGACGCCGCTGCCATGGCATCAATGATCGGTAAATTGTATGCGATCAAACGGCCGCCGGAATATTATGCCTGGCATTGTTTTCAATCTCCGGATCTTACGGTTACGGTTGGATTGAAAAGCAGGGGAGAATTAGGCGGGGTCTTCAGCATGCAAAAAAGACGGCTGAATAATGATCTATTATGCGGACAGGCCAATCATTTGAATATCGCTGCCGAATTGCAAGGTAAAGGATATTTTTCAAAATTAGGCGAAAAAGCAATGCACCGCTTTAAAGATATCGGTATGGTCTGTGTTTTCGCCAATAAACAGGCAAAGCCAGCCTGTGAATCATCATTGGGTATGAAGACAATCGGGATTATCCCGGCGATGGTATTGAATGTAAACGGCATTACGGATGATAGCGGAGCCAATAATACCTGCAAACCGATAAGTGAAGACACGGTTTTCCCGTCTTGTCAGGAAGATAAAGACATTATTATGTTTAAATATCTGTCTTCGCATCGCAGCTGGCGATATGCCAAGCATCCGATGTATTCGTATTACATAGTGTATATTGATAGCGGTGAATATGCCATCATTAAGAAGTTTTCTGATCCACAAACAAGGGTTAGTCTAGGCGATATCGTTGATCTTGAGTGCCCGCTTAACGACAAGGAAAAGCTGCATAAAATTATTAAGGCAGCATCCTGGCATTTAAAACAGCAAGGCGTATCGACAATTACTTGCTGGGCAGTTCCGGGCGGCGTTGTTAATCAAGTAATGAAAGATATCGGCTTTCGTCCGGCCGGGCATGAAACGTATTTTTGCATTAAGGTATTGAGGCCGGAATACGATCATCTATGTGATTTTTCACGATGGCATTTAAGGATGGCCGATGCGACGAATTATTAAGCCTAACGGGGGTTGGTTAAAATGATCATTACAAGGACACCATTCCGTATTTCATTTTTTGGCGGCGGTACAGACTACCCTGTTTGGTATAAAGAAAATAAGGGCGCGGTTTTAAGCACAACGATCAATAAATATTGCTATATTAGCTGCAGGTATCTCCCGCCGTTCTTTAATTATAAATATTTGATCAGGTATAGATTGCGCGAGGAAGTGCGAAACGCCAAAGACATAAATCATCCGGCAGTGCGCGAGGCTTTAAAATACCTGCGGATAAAAAACGGCGTGGAGATCGTTCATACCAGCGATATCCCGGCGCAATCAGGGGTAGGCTCAAGTTCTTCTTTTACGGTCGGGCTTTTGCATACTTTGTATGCTTTAAAGGGGAAGATCGTGACAAAGAGAAAGCTTGCAGATGACGCGATCCATATCGAACAGAATATAATAAACGAGAATGTCGGTTCACAGGACCAGGTGGCAGTTGCCTTCGGAGGGTTTAATAAAATAGAGTTTGGCGGCGACAATGAATTCTATGTGCATCCCATTACCTTATCTAAGGAAAGGGTGGACCTTTTACAGGATCATTTAATGCTTTTCTTTACCGGCTTTTCCCGGACCGCTTCAGAAATAGCAAGCGAGCAGATCCGGCAGACTAATAACAAAAAGAAAGAGCTGACTAATTTATTGGAGATGGTTGATGCTGCCGTGAACATCCTTAACGGTAATTCCGATTTAAATAAATTCGGAAAATTATTGCATGAATCATGGGAAATCAAGAGAGACCTGACGCATCTGATCACAACGCATAAGATCAATGAAATTTACGATACGGCTCTAAGGAGTGGGGCGCTGGGAGGAAAGGTTTTAGGCGCCGGTGGCGGTGGATTTATCCTTTTATTTGTCCCGCCTCAATATCATGGCCGGGTCAGGGAAAAGTTAAAAAGGCTGTTGCATGTTCCGTTCGGCTTTGAGAAACTGGGCAGTCAGGTTGTTTTATATGCAGCGCAGGACTTCTATTAACCAAATGAAGAATATTGCCGCAGTGGTCTTATGTGGGGGGCAAGGCAGCCGGCTTAAGGGTTTGGTCAGCGACCGGCCTAAACCGATGGCGGATATCAGCGGTTCGCCTTTTATGGATATTTTGATCAGGCATCTACGAAGTTTCGGAATAAAAAAATATATCTTATGCGCAGGGTTTATGGCCGGCTATATTGAAGAATATTATCATCGTGAAATGGCGGCGGGGGATTTGGTTATTGTAAAAGAAAAACTGCCGTTGGGAACTGCAGGGGCGATAAGCCACGCGCAGGATTTCATTGAAACCGATCATTTTTTGGTTGTGAACGGTGATTCATTTTGCGCTGCTGACCTTAATGCATTTTTAGACTTTCATTCGGCTAAAAAGGCACGGTTGTCCATGGTTGTGTCCCGTATAGACAATGCAGCGGATTGCGGCAGCATTATTTTAGATGATACGAATAGGGTCGTAAGATTTGAGGAAAAGAAACATAGAGGTACGGCGTTGGCCAATGCCGGGATTTATCTGTTTAGCAGGGAAGTACTTTCATTGGTGCCTAAGGGCCTAAAGTATTCCCTGGAGAGAGATCTCTTCCCCCGGATGGCAGGAAAAGATTTCTACGGTTTTTTGACCGACGCCAAGCTTTTCGATATCGGGACGCCCGAGCGTTACGCAGAGGCAAAGACGTATTTCAAGGATAAAAAATAGAGGGCGCTGCTCATGGCAGAAAAAAGAAAAAAGGCGATTATTTTGGGTGCCGGGCCGCTCGGCCTGGTCACCGGTTGGCAGTTACTGCTTCACGACTGGTCAGTAGACATTTACGAAAAAGAAGCGCAGACCGGCGGGGCATGTAAAACCTGGAAATGGGACGGTTTTCTTGTTGATACGGGGCCGCATATCTATCATACTCCGGACCAGGAATTAGCCAAATTCTGGGAGGCCGAATTCGCAGGCCTGTTCATTAAGGATGATTTTTGGTGCAAGAACGTCAAAGGAGAAGGTTTTACGGAATTCTGGGATTATCCGTTGTCATGGGAGAGCATTTCCCGCTATCCAAAAACGTTAAAAGAGAAGATTGTTAGAGAGTTGGATAACTTAAGCCTTGAAACAAAAGCCAAGGCGCGCAATTACGCAGAATATATGCAGGCGCAGGTAGGCCCGACTTTAAACGAAATATTCTTTAAGAAATATCCCGCGAAGATCTGGGGTATATCTACCGATGATATGGCTGCGGATTGGGCTCCTAAAAGGATAGAATTTCGTCAAAAGGTAACGCCATTTTATCATAAGCAGTGGAATGCTGCAGGTAAGTACGGCACAGGCTGCATCTTTCAAAGGATCGAAGAGAAAATATTAAAATTAGGCGGCAAGATCCATATTAATGCGGAAGTAACCGGCATATCAGCAAAATCTAATACGATTACCGCGGTAAAGATCAATCATGCAAAAAATATTCCCGTTGGCAGTGACGATATGGTGATTTCCAGCCTACCGATAACCCTGCTTTCCAGGTTCCTTGGCTATGCAAGCAAATTGCATTTTCGCTCTTTGCGCACAGTTTATCTGGCTTATAATAAAGAAACGGTCTTACCGCAGGGCATACACTGGTTGTATTATGATTCCGATAAAGTCCTTTTCCACCGGATCACCGAGCCTAAAAAGCTCTCTGCCTTCGTTGCTCCTAAAGGTAAGACCTATCTTGCTGCCGAGATAACCTGTGATAAGGACGACCGCATATATAGCATGGAAGAAAAAACGCTTATTAAGAAAATAGCCGAGCAGGTCGAACAAGTCGGGTTGGCGCGTAGGAAAGACATGATTAATGGCGCAACGCACAGGCAAGATGCAGTTTATCCGGTTCAATATCGGGGATATCAGAACGAGCTTGCAAAAGTGCGTTCCCGGATTGCTAAATACCAGCAGCTTTATTCGCTCGGTACGGGCGGAGAATTCCATTATTCCGATATACAGGTGATCTTCCATAAAGCCTTTGATACCGCGGCAATGCTTTGCGGAAAGGATTCTTCTTTTGCGCAGGTATTGCGTTGTGCCAGCCGTTGTGAATTAAACCGGCAGGTTACGATAGGCAGAAGAAAGATCGGCGAGGGCAACCGGGCTTACATTATCGCAGAGGCCGGCTTGAACCATAACGGGAGCATAGATCTTGCTAAAAAGTTGATTGATGCTGCCAAGAAAACCGGCTGTGATGCAATAAAATTCCAGGCGTTTAGGGCGGAAAGCCGGGTTTCAAAAAAAGTAAAGGCCGCCAGATACGCGGAAAAGATCATCGGCACGGAAGAGACACTGTTTGAGATGTTTGACCGTTTATCTTTGAGTTTCAAGGCGCAGGAAGAGATCTTCCGGTATGCCCGGAAAACCGGCATAGAGATTTTTTCTACGCCGTTTGATTTTGAGAGTGTGGACTTCCTGGAATCTTTAGGCGTGAAGGCCTATAAGATCGCCTCTATGGATCTGGTAAATCTACCGTTTATCCGCTACGTTGCCAAAACAAAAAAGCCGGTCATTCTTTCTACGGGCATGTCAACATTGGGCCAGATCGAGGAGGCTGTTGAGGCGGTTGCAAGCGAAGGGAACTCTAATCTTGTCCTGTTGCATTGTAATTCTTCTTATCCGGCAGCTCCGGAAGAGATGAATCTCAATGTTATGCGTGCGCTAAGAGAATGCTTTGCCGTGCCGGTCGGGCTCTCCGATCATACCTTGGGCCTGTTCGTATCCCGCATTGCCATAGCTATCGGAGCAAATGTTATTGAGCGACATTTTACCTTAAACCGGATGTTCGAAGGTCCCGATCATATCCTGTCTTCTGAACCGGAGGAAATGAAACAGCTGGTAGATGCGGCAAAAATGATCCCGCTTGTCCTTGGCGATAGCGGCAAGCGGATCCAGCCTAATGAATACGATACGCTTAACGCTCAAAGAAAAAGCCTTTATGCGGCGAGGCGCATCAGAAAAGGAGAGGCGATTGCTTCGGGTATGATCGCTGTAAAAGGCCCGGGTGGCGGCATACTGCCGCGATACATGGATATAGTCGTCGGGCGGAATGCGAGAACTGATATTGAGCAGGACTATCCGATAACCTGGGATGTGATATGAGCATGAATTACGAGAAGACTGCGCGGGAGTTAATCAGCAGAGTAACAGATACGGCAAAAACAAAAAAGAAACTTTCCGGATTTTGCATCGGTAATACTGCAAAGATCGAGAATAACGATTTATATTTTACTCCCCTGAGAGAAATACATAATATGTCCATTGCCGGGGTAATTGTTTATAGCGAAAAGCAGGCGATTGATATTGCCAGGGAGGCAGATGGCAAGGTAGATTATATCCTGGTAGATGCGGAAAAAAAGATACCGGAATGCATGTCGCGCCTTGGCACGCCGGCGAATGTTGAGCGGGCAGTAAGAGAAACCGTAAAAAAATCTTCGCTTTGGGTATACAAAGGGAATGATCTGGCAGTCGAAGCATTAGACGGGTTACTCGCGTATCTTACTAAAGATTCTTTGCAGGGGATAGGCGGGAAAAAGATCGCGATCATCGGCGCGGGAAATCTGGGGTGTAAGTTAGCCATTAAGCTCGTAGAAAGAGGGGCGCATATATTTATTACCCGCAGGGATGCTGCAAAGATAAAAATCATTGCCAAAGCGATTAATCATATTAAACCTGCCTATACTATTGCAAAAGTCATCGGCATGACTGATAACTTGGCTGCCTGCAAAGGAGCGGACATTTTGATCGGGATGACTGCGGGGATCCCGGTGATCACCGCGGAAATGATAAGGAGCCTTGCCCCGGGGGCCATTGTCGTTGACGGTGGAAAAGGCACGTTATACCCGGAAGCAATAGGCGCCGCTTATAAATCGGGTATTGAGGTTTACCGTCTTGATGTCAGCGCTGCCTTTGAAGGGTTGATCAGCCATCTCTTTGCTTGCGAGAACCTGGTGAGAAAACGCATGGGCCGCCGGGTTTTTAGGGGAGAGCCGATCGTCTCCGGAGGATTAATGGGCAGAAAAGGGGATATCGTCGTAGATAATGTCCATGCCCCTAGTATGGCCTATGGTATTGCCGACGGCAAAGGAGATTTTATCCGCTCCCTTTCCCAAAAACACTTAGCGCGTATGAAAAGTATTAAAGTGCAAGAAAAGTAAAAGGACAGGTAAAAGATTAATTATGCATTATGAAGACTTGATCCCTGAAAATGGATATGTAGTTGCCGAGATTGCCTGTGGGCATGGCGGCGATCCGGCAAAACTTAAAAAACTGATTGATTGCGCTGCTTTAAGCAATGCCAGGATCGTTAAATTCCAGATTTTTACCCTGGAGGAAAGGCTGGATCCTCGCTGGGATATTTTTGCTAAACTGGTGCTGCCGCAGCAGGCATGGGAAGAAGCAGCGCGCTATGCGCGTCAAAAAGGACTCGTCATATTTGCAGATATCTTTGGCGAGAGCAGCCTAAAGCTTGCCCGGGAATTGGGCGTTGAAGGTTTTAAAGTGCATTCCGAGGACATGTTGAACAGTTCTTTTGTTGCCAAGGTCGCCGCAGAAGGAAAGATCACAATGATCAGCGTAGGGGGTGCGCACCGTATAGAAATATATCAACTGGTAAATTTTCTAAAGACCCTGGGGTTGCTTAAAAATATTATATTAGTTACCGGATTTCAGGCTTATCCTACCCCGATAGAAGATCACTCTTTATGGGAAGTCGCGGATTTGATCGAAAAATATTCGCCTTACGGCATAAAAGTTGCGTTTGCCGATCATGTTTCCGGAGATTTGCCCGAAGCCAAGGCAATACCCCTGATGGCGCTTGCGAAAGGCGCCTGCCTTGTTGAAAAACATATTACCGTTAATCGCAAGCGTAAGTGGGTAGATTATCAGTCGGCGTTAAGTAAAGACGATTTTACAGATTTTATCGGGCAGGTGAATCAGCTGGCTCCTTTATTGAAAAAAACCGGCTATTTTACGTCTTCCGAAGAAAAATACCGGAAGACATTTAAAAAAAGTGCCTGCGCTGCATCTGACTTGAAAAATGGCCGCATCCTGGCGCCGGATGACTTTGGGTTCAATAAAAATAATACTGATGAAGTGCCTTCCCTTGCTGCCTTAAGCCTGATCGGCAAAGAACTCAAGGTAGATGTTAAAAAAGGAGAATTTTTTCGCTCTTCGCAGATGAAGGGTAAAGTTGGCGGGATCATTGTTGCCCGCTGCTCATCAAATCGGCTGCCGAATAAAGCGTTATGCCTGATTGACGGCCGCGAGTCGATAGCGGTGCTTATTGACCGGATCAAGCGCTGCAAGCGTTTAGATTGCATTATCCTGGCAACTTCTACCGATCATTCCGATGATATTCTGGTTGAGATAGCTAATCGTGAGGGCATTTTGCCTTTCCGGGGATCTTTGGAAAATGTTTCGTCGCGGTTCTACGAAGCGGCTAAATATTACGGATTAGACCATTTCGTGCGTATCACCGGAGATGCCATTCTTTGTGACGAAGTAATGATCGACCATGCAGTAAAAAGCCATTTACATAGTTGTTGTGATGCGACTTTTATGAAAAATATGCCTTTTGGCACACATAAAGAAGTAGTCAGCATGAATACAATAAGAACGATCCTTGATACCGCTGCCATCCCATCCAATACCGAATATCTGGAATATTACCTGGAGAACAGCCGCTATTTTAACATCAATTACGTCGCTGCCGATTACGTATTTGACCATAATTTACGCATTACGCTGGACTACGAAGAAGACCTGGAATTATTCAGGCGCATATACGGCCATTTTAATAAAATTAACCCGGCGTTTACGTTACGCGATGCCCTTGCCTGGTTGGGGGAGCATCCGGAAATCGCAAAAATCAATATGCACAAACGGCAAAAGTTTTTAAGCCACCAGCTCAATGTCGAGCTACACATTTAACACAAGTTCAATGAAGAGCTAAAATTATTATCAGAAACCATGGAGATGATAATATGAAGCTGAGGATCATTGCTGGCCGCGGGCTGGTAGAAAAATATCGTTCTGAAAAAGAATTAAAGAATATCTATGTATCTGCTGATTTTTTGGTGCAAGGCGATTCTTCGGTAATCACAATCGAAGATAAGGCCCGGGCCAGGGCATTTTTTTACGGGCGCGTTATCGGCAGGCGCAGCGGTCCGGATACGATGGACAGCTTAAGCAAGACGGACGTTAATTTTAAATCGTTTGTATCCTCGCAGCCGACAGACAAGTGCCTGGCGGAACTGGAAGGCCGGTTTATCCTTGTTAAGATCACTGATAAACAGGGATGCGAGGTCTGTTGCGACCGTTTCGGCCGGATCGACCTTTATTACCAGCAAATAAACGAAGGGGCGGTATTTGCGTCTGACCTAAGCCTACTGCCGTTTAAGGACGGCACAGTAAAATATGACCCGGTTGGCATTGCCCACGCACTTTATATCTACGGGTTCCGGCCGGCAAAGCAGCATACTATTTACCGCGATGTAAAGAGGCTGGGGGTAGGTGAAATTGCTTCTTGGCAAGATAACAAGCTTGGATTCCGGCAATTTGTATTCCCCAGAATAGAAACTAACGAGAATTACGGCGAAAAAGATATTAAGAGATATTATGACATTATCATTGATGCAATAGCAAAACGCGCATCGAGTAACGGTAATCTGATTTATCTTTCTTCAGGGTGGGACTCCAGCTCGCTACTTTCCCTGTTAGTAAAACTCTATGGAGCAAATAAGACAAGGGCATTGATCGGCCGGATGCACCTGTCTAAGCGCGCCGGTGTGATCAATCAATTTGAGATCGACCGCGCTAAACGGATTGCCGATTATTTCGGCATAAAATTAGAGATTGCAGAATATGATTTTTGGCAAAGAAGCGATGAGCTGATCGCGGAATTGCAGCCGTTTATGCGTTCGCATATGCTTACCAGCATGTCATTCTTTTTCTGGGCAGTATTAGCTGCCCAGGCGGCAAAAACCAGCCGCGGCGAAGCCGTATTCGCAGGCGAGACCAGCGACGGCGCGCATAACCTGGGCTTTGCGCAGTTTACCACTATTTTTCATCCGGTACTGGAATTCCGCGAGTACAGCGATAAAATGGCCTCGTATCTTTTTGGGCCGACATTCCTTAGGTCTATACAGAACGGTAAATTTAATACAGACCCGATCTATAACTTGTTAAAACAAAAATACCAGGGGCGCGTTTTTGATTCTCCGGCAAGCAGCCCGGATGGCTGCGCGCGCCAATTATTTGCCGCTCTTTTTAGCCGCGATAACCGCATGCCGCTTTGGTCATTAAAAAATACAAAGCTGATGACCGATAGAGGGCGGCAGGGTTACAGCGACGAGATGGAAGGAACGTACTTCAATAAGCTGGAAACTTCTCCGGAAACGCTATATGCTTCTTACTTGCGCCTATACAACTCTTTTCATTGGCAAGGCGGCACAGTGTCAACGCTGGCGTTCACGGCCAATAACTACGGACTGGAAATGAACCTTCCGTATTGGGACAGCCGGATGCAGGATTTCTTATCGGCAATGCCGGAATCCTGGGGCAGGGGCCTGGAAATAAAGCCGACCAAGTATCCTTTAAAAGCCATGCTCCGGCAATACGTTGATTATCCCTGGCATCTGCAGGCAGGGCCGCATTCTTACCTGTATGATATCGATCCTAATTTCAGCCCTGTCGGCGAGTTTATTTATGATTCTGCGTTTACGCCGCATTTAAAAAGATTATTGAAAAGCCGCGCGTATGAAAGTATCTTGTCGCCGGAATTTTTCGATCTGGATTATATCAACGGCGTCACCAGGCGTTATCTTGATGGCGTGGAGGCGTCCGGCCCTGAGCGTACGGACCTCTCCGCTTTATCGTTCATTTCTTTGGCAGGATGGTACTGAAATGATCAATATTGATTTTTATATGAAGGTTGCCGAATTAAAAAGAGAATTGATGAAAGGCCGCGCCCTGGACAAAAAATATGTAGTTGATAAATTCGAGCAATTCCGCAGCAAGGATCCGGTAATCTACAATATCGAAACAACTAATGTCTGTAATATGCGCTGCGTAATGTGCGCGCGCACCACCAAAATGACGCGTCAGATGAATACTCTTGATATGGATATATATAAGCGCGTCGTTGAACAGATAAAGCCGTTCCCGCAAGACCTGTGGGCGAAATGGAAAAAGTTTGTCGTTGACTATTACGGTATCCGGCCTGACGAAATGGGAGAAAACCATTTTTTCCTTTATGTCATTGCCAAGTCGATCGTCATGCATGGCTTTGGAGAACCGTTGCTTGATCCCAAGATTGCCGAACGGATCAGGTTTTTAAGCGAAAAAAATATTCCTTCGTATTTTAGTTGCAATCCTGCGAACATCCATATTGATAAAGTACTGGAGATCTTCGAAAGCGGTCTGGATTATTTTAAGCTGTCCATTGACAGCGTAGATGACGACCGGCAAAGGAAAGTCCGCGGGGACGCTTCCGGATTTACCGGGAATTATAAAAAGATTATCCGCTTATTGGATGAGAAAAAAGAGCATGGCTATAAAACTACGGTTGTCCTGACCATGCTTAACTTAAATATCGGCAATGCCGCGGAAGAATTTGAAAAATTAAAAAAGTTATTTGAAGGCCGCCCGGTATACCTGTATTTTAAATGCCCTGACAATCAGTGGTACAGGGGGACAAAGCAGGCTACCAAGGCAATACACTGGTTGGAATTTTGCCAGGCCCCGTGGTCTACCTTATCGATACAGGCAAACGGCGATATCTCTGCCTGCGGCGCGGAAGATTATAACGGAGAATTGATCGTTGGTAATGCGCAGCATGAAACATTGGCCGATGCCTGGAATAGCGGAAAATTCCGGAAATTCCGCGAAGATCATTTTAATGTAAACAAAGAGATAAAATGCGCCGAAGAATGTGATATGAGACTGATCGGCGAACTGGTAAAGAATTAAGAGGAATATGTAATGCGGCCATTAAACGAATTAAAAAATCTGCGCGGCAGGGTAGCGATCGTCACCGGCGGAACAGGCCATGCCGGCTCCGCGATCGCCGAGGCCCTGGCCGAATCCGGGGCTGCGGTGGTTATTATCGGAAGGGATAAGCTTAAATGCAGGTATAAGGCTGAAGATATTTCCCGCCGGTTTCATGTTGCGGCTTTGCCGCTGGCCATTGATCTTGAAGATGAATATAAAATCCGGCAAATCAATAAAAAAGTCCTACGGGAATTTGGCCGCGTTGATATCCTGGTTAACTGCGCTGCTATATTAACGGATAGCAGGACAAATAAATTATTCGCTCCGTTTGAAGCGCAGGACACTATATCGTGGAGAAAGGCAATAGAAGTAAATTTAACCGCAGCTTTTGTCTTAACGCAAGCCTGTAGGGAGGTGCTGGAGTTATCCGGTAAAGGATCAGTGATTAACATCAGCTCTATTTACGGGATTTCCGGACCGGATATGCGGCTGTATAAAGGCACGAAAATGGGGAATTCTGCTGCCTATGCCGCCAGTAAAGGCGGATTGGTTCAATTAACGCGCTGGCTAGCCACAGTCTTGGCTCCCAGAGTGCGCGTGAACGCAATTTCTTCCGGCGGCATATTCAGGAATCAGGATAAGCGGTTTATTGACCGTTATGTTGCGCGTACTCCTCTTAGGCGGATGGCATCAGAAGAAGACTTGAAAGGTGCGGCAATATACCTGGCAAGCGATCTTTCGGCGTATGTTACCGGCCATAATCTTATCGTAGATGGCGGTTGGACAGTATGGTAAATAAAAGAAGGCTCTTGATTACTTTTGACCTGCGCAGGTTCGATGAAATTTTTCGGCCGCTGGTCCTGCAGCTTGCTCCTGAATTTAGGGTCAGTGTTTTGGCAATTGACTGTTTTGCCCCTCCGGGAACAGATCGTACTCTTGCCCAGTGGCAGAAAGAAGGCTTGATAGAAAAATATACGGCTGTTCCTAATATTAGCTTTTATAACAGCTGCGCCCTAAAGATGCACCTGGCTATGCGGCGCATTGTCAGGCAGTTTAAGCCGCTCAATTTCGATCTTTGGGTAACTGTGGGTGAAACGGAAATAGTGGAAAGGTACATATCGGATTGTATTCTTCCGGACCGCTGCGTCAAGATCGTACTTTGGCCGTGTCTGACCAGGCTGTTGGAGAATAAAGAATTGGTGGAAAAAATGCTTTTTTCCTCCAATAGCATTAAACGCCGTAACGGTATGCCAGAAGGGTTGTTCAATAAGATACGGCAATCAGGAACCCCGGCAGAGCTCTTGCGCAAAATAACGGGTTTGTTGAAGCGCAAGTACATGTCGCTATTGAAAAAAATAAGCTTTTATTTTGACCGCTTTCTTGTCCCTTGGGTAATGGTCGGTAAAACTTTCGGATTTGGGCCGCATGACCGGCTTACCCAGCTTGGCTCCGGGCGCTCGGAGGTGATTATTTTTTGCGATGAAGTTGAGGCTGCGGCGCACAAGTTGCTTTTTAAGGCCCCGGATGTATATGCCGCTTATCATCCGACATACGGCAATTGCCGTTGTCAGGGCGATAAAAAGCATGCGAATACACTCCTGGTGCCGTTAAGTGTTTTTGTTGATTATAAGCGCATATCCGAAGAATACCTGTCTTTATTTCTGCGAGACCTGAAAACCGTGCTTTTAAATACAGGCACGGCCGCGGTGCATCTGCGCAGGCATCCGGATGACCGCGGTGCGTGGGTATATCAATTACGCGATTACCTTCTGCTTAATTCTGTCAATACGGAGATTGTGCCCTGCGACAAGCCGATCAGGGACGTTATGTGCGATTATAGGGGCATGGCTGGTTTTGCTTCCAATGCGTTGCGGGATGGCCGCGCAAGTTGCGATTATGCCTATATCATCGGTTTTACCGCTGTTTCAAAGGGCCGCTATGCTGATCCGAAGTTTGTTTTCGGTAATTCGGAAGGCATAGGCTGGATAGAGGAAGACGGCTCGTATAACCGTGAAATTTTCACAAAATACCGGCATGCGTTCCCGGAACGCAAAAAACCGATAGAGATTATATTAAGCAGGGCGAATAGTTGAAAATATGCGCTTAAACAAAAAAATAAAATATTTCAAGTTTTTGCTGTCTCATTGGGGCCTGATACTGGGAATCCTGTTTTTAGGCATCCTGGTATCATTGATGGAAGGCCTGGGTATCGGGCTGCTGCTGCCTGTAATGGAAGGAGTTAAGGGGCTGGGTGATTTTCATGCACCGGTATTCTTTAATGCGCTAATCGGAATGTTTGCGAACCTATCGCTTGTGGTAAAAATCCAAATTGTTGCGCTATTGCTATTAGCTGTTACCGCGGCAAGGGAGACTTCGCTCTTTTTGAAGAATATTTACGTTGCGCGGCTGCAGGCAGTTATCAGCAGGCATTTTCAAATGGAATGCCTAAAGCAATTGCTCCGCTTGGATATGGGCTATATCAACAGTAGAAAAGCGGGAGACCTGCATGCAATAGTCTACTTTCATGCCTGGAATGTCAGTATGTCCATGGCCAGGGTCGGCGCGATCATCCACTTACCGTTTACGATCATTGTGCTGTTGATCGTGCTCTTTTCGCTTTCCTGGAAGATCGCCGGAGTCTCTGTTTTTCTTGCGGTCTTATTAGCGCTGGCCATACGGGTAATCCTAAAGAAGGCCGATAATGCCAGCAGGCGGTTAGGGGAAGCGATCAATGTAAGAAGCAGCGCGCTACTGGAGATTATTACCGGGATTAAGGTCATACATCTATTTAAGCGCGAAAATAGTTTTATCGATAAATTCAGCCGCGTAGTCGATGATTACAACGAAGTTACTTTTAACATTGCAAAAGTGACCGGTATGGTCAGTCCGTTCACGCAATTCCTGGGTGTCGGCATACTGGTGTTGATTATGGTCACGGCATTGTATTTGTTTCCTCAGGAAGGAAGCATACAGGTGCTTTTGATATTTATCATCACTTTTACCCGCTTGATAAATCCGGTCGTGGGGATAAATCAAGATAGAGTAAAATTTGCCGGAGACCTTCCGTATTACCGGGAAATATTCCGTTTCCTGGAAGAAAAGAAGCATATCTCAAGCGGTAAGGCCGTATTTACCGGGTTGAAGAATTCTATTGAAATGAAGGCGGTAGATTTTACCTATAGTTCCCGTCCGGACCGGATCCTCAATGAAGTTTCGTTTGTAGTCAAGCGCGGTAGCAAGGTAGGCTTGGTCGGGCCATCCGGTGCAGGCAAATCCACGATTGCCGAGTTACTGCTCAGGTTCTATGACCCGCAAAACGGCCTGATCATGGTTGACGGAGTAGATTTACGCGATTTAGACATAACCTCATGGCGCAAGCATATCGGCGTAGTTTCTCAGGACGTATATCTTTTTAACGATACGGTGCGGTCCAATATCGCTTTTGCCAATCCTGAGGCAGGCGAGGAAGAAATCAGGGATGCGGCGATAAAAGCCCATGCCCACGCTTTTATCGCAGCCCTGCCAAGAGGTTATGATACGATTGTCGGTGACAGGGGCGTCCTTCTTTCCGGCGGCCAGAAACAACGTATTGCGATTGCGCGGGCGATCCTGGGCAATCCGGAAATCCTCGTGTTTGACGAAGCAACTTCCGCACTTGATACTGAATCGGAAAAAATTGTCCAGAAAGCGCTTAACGAGGTGAGCTGCGGCCGGACTGTCATCAGTATTGCCCACCGCATATCCACGATCTCTGACTCCGATAAGATTATTGTTATGGATGCCGGATACATCGCGGAAGAGGGAACTCATCAGCAGCTTATTGGCCGCGGCGGATTATACAGCAAGCTTGTAAAGATGCAGGAATTAGAAGGCGAAGTGCAGGAGCAGGAAGCCGAACTAAAGGTCAGGGAAGGAATCAGGGAAATCCTATGATCACTTTAATCGTACCGACGCTAAACCGCCCGGATTTTATCGCCAGAATACTTGATTATTACGAGAAAGTCGGCTATCGGCACAGTATCTTTATCGGCGATTCAAGCAGCGGGATCCATCTTGAGCGCAATAAAGATACCGTAGCTAAATCAAAAAATAAGGTCAAGGTCACTTACCGGGAATATCCCAATACAAATCCTACGGCGTGTTTTAAAAGCCTGCTGGAATCGGTAGTCACGCCATACGCTGCCTTTTTGCCAGATGACGATTTTTTTATTCCTAACGGCCTGGAGAAATGCATTGAGTTTCTTGAGCATAATCCGGAATATGCCGGGGCGCACGGTATCGGGATCATATTGAACCTGGAATCGCCCGGCCCCTACGGCAAAGTGAAAAATGCCAGCGGATACCAACAAGCGGTTAGCCGGGAAAAAACAGCAGCCGAAAGGGTCCTGGCTTACTCCGGGAACCCCACCCTGCCGCTATTCTCCATTTATCGTACAGCGGTCTGGAAAAGGGCGTTCTGTAACGTTACTGCTTTGGCTGACCCGGCATTTACCGAGTTGCTTCCTAGTTACCTTGCAATCATTTCCGGAAAAATAGCCAGGTTAGATTGCCTCTATTCCGTAAGGCAATGCCATGACCGGCGCTATCTATTGCGCGATGTATACGATTGGATTACGGGCCAGGAATGGTTTCCTTCTTACCAGGTTTTTTATCGCTGCGTGATAGAAGCGCTTATGGAAACAGACGGCATTAAAATAGAAGAGGCCCAAAAAATAGCCAAGCAGGCATTTTGGTCGTATTTAAGCAAAATCATCCCTTATAAATTTCATCATCAGTATATTGAAGACAAGAAGATAGGCCGCAAGATCAAGGCTCTGGTGCAGGGTATTCCCGGAGGCCATAGTTGCTTATCGGTATTTAGAAAAATTAGGCCGGCTGCCGGCGGCAACCTTAGCCTTCCGGCGCTATTAAAAAAGTCATCGCCGCATCACCGTGATTTTATGCCGATTTATGACCTGATCACTGATCATGCCGGCAAAAACGCTGTTTAAAGTATGGGAAAAAATCTATTTTTAGTCGGATGCGGGCAATTGGGCAGCAGGCATTTGCAGGCAATTGCCACGCTACAGGGCGTTTCAGAAATAACCGTTATTGACCCGCGGCCCGCTGCTTTAGAGTTGGGCAGGCAGCGCCTGGGTGAAATTCCGGATATAAATAAAAGCATCAATTTCCGTTGGCTTACGGAAATGGAAAACAAGCCGGCTGAGGCAGACTTTTGTATCATTGCCACTCAAGCCAAGGGCCGTTCCCAGCTGGTCAGGGATATTCACAATAAACTGGGCTGCCGCAGGTTTTTGATAGAAAAAATCGTCACGCAGTCGGTTGCCGAATACGAAGGGCTGTTGGAATTTTGCCACAAACGCAGCCTCTCGGTATGGGTAAACTGCAAAACCCGTACATATCTGTTGCACCGTTATATTAAATCCCGTATGCCGGAAGCAGAGAGCCTGGTCTTTTCTGCTTCCGGAGGCAACTACGGCCTGGGCAATAACGGCGTGCATGCTGCGGATTTGTTTGTCTTTTACAGCGGCGCCGGGCATATAGAAAGCCGCGGTTCAAGGATTGACCAGATGCTGCATCCTTCAAAACGCGGTAATGATATCTTTGATTTAAGCGGGACGTTGCACGGCATCTCGGAAAATAACAGCGAATTCATCCTGAATTTCGCGCCATTTAACCAGAGCCCGGATACCATTACCATTTTGAGTAAAAATTGCCGGTTCCTGGTTGATCATTTTCAAAAGACGGCGCTGGAAAGCTATGCGGAAAACAACTGGCAATGGCAAAAGATCAATGATGCACATGTTATGGAGGATTGGGCAGTCAGCCATATGACAAAGGCCTTTGCCGGGGATATTATCAGCAGCGGCAATTGCCTGCTTCCTACGCTAAAGGACTGTTTTCCGGCACACCGGTTCATTCTTAATGAGCTGTTGCCGCATTTTAACCGTTTATTAGGCGTAAATAATGACTATTGTCCGGTTACTTAACAAAAGTAAGATATGGATAAAATAAAGGTAGGCTTGATCGGCGCCGGTAGTATTGCCAGGAAACACCTGGAGGTGATCCGGGATCTTGATTGTGTCGAGGCGGTCGGGATAACTTCCCGTACGATGGCAAAGGCAGAGCAGCTGGCAAACGATTTCGGGATCAGGTGTTGCGTTGATAGCGCGGACCGGCTTATCCATCAGGCCAAGCCGGATGCGCTGCTGGTTTTAGTCTCAGAGGACCAGACGTTTGCCGTAACCGCATCTTTGATTCCTTACGGATTGCCGCTGTTTATAGAGAAACCTGCGGGGTTAACTCCGCAGGAGAACCGTAGATTAGCAAGCTTGGCAAAAAAACGCTCTCTTAAGACCATGGTCGGTTTTAACCGGCGGTATTATTCCATATTCCGCAAAGGAATGGAGATTATCCGCAAACATGGTCCGTTATTAGGGGTGGATATTGAAGGTCATGAGCGTATCTGGCGCATCCATGAAAGCACGAAGTTCTCCAAAGAAGTAATCGCGCATTGGATTTTTGCCAGCAGCACGCATACGATAGACCTCTTGAGATTTTTTGGGGGAGAGCCGAAAAAAATAAGCGCGATAGCGCATAGCTACAAAGAACCCGGCGGTGATCAGCTTGCCGCGTTGCTGGAATTCGCTTCCGGTGCCATCGGACAATACCGCGCGTACTGGTATTCCCCGGGAGGATGGAAAGTGGTGTTGTATGGCGACGGCGCAACCGTAGAATTCAAGCCGCTGGAAAACGGGCAATGGACCGATAAAAACTTTAATACCCATGAGATCAAGCCGGATGATATAGACCTTAAGTATAAACCGGGGTTTTTCAGGCAGATGGAGGCGTTTGCCAGGCTGGTGATGAACGGTAACCGCGATTGGCCGTTATTGGATCTCGCCGGTGCCTGTGAAACAATGCGCTTGGCAGAACGGATAAAGGGGAAACAATGAAGGCATTGGTCGTCGGATTAGGCAGTATTGGGGAAAGGCATATCAGGAATCTAAAACTGATAAGCCCAGGCATACGGATCGCTGTCTTACGGCAACATGCAAAAACAGCATGTGCCGGGCAGTTGCAGCCGTTGATCAACCGTGTTTTTTCAAAAACCAACGACGCGGCTGCCTGGAACCCGGATATTACCTTGATAACCAATCCGGCTTCTTTGCACGTCAGGACCGCTTTGATTTTTGCAAAAGCCGGCAGCCATATTCTTATCGAAAAACCTTTTGCTTCTTCCTTAAGGGGAATACCGGAATTGATGTGCGAATGCCGCAAAAAGAACCTTGTCTTGATGATCGGTTATTGCCTGAGGTTTTTTCGGCCGATACAAATTCTAAAACAGGCCGTGGACAACGGATGTATCGGGCGCCTGATATCCATACATGCCAGGGTCGGACAATACCTTCCGGATTGGCGGCCGCAAAAAGATTTTCGCAGCGGCGTAAGCGCTCAAAGCGGGCTTGGCGGCGGAGCAGTATTGGAATTAAGCCATGAGCTGGATTATCTTAACTGGATTGCCGGGGAAGCTAAAGAAGTGACGGCAAAAATCGGCAGGCTTGGGGATTGGGATATTGACGTAGAGGATATTGCCGAGGCCGTGATCATTTTTAAAAACCGGGCAATCGGCAGCGTGCACATGGATATGCTGGACCGGGCGGCCAATCGTTCCTGCCGCATAATTGGCACTAAAGGCACGCTTGTATGGGATATGGAACAGGGAAACTGCGTTCGCCTTTATTCGTCGAGGACAGGTGCGTGGAGAGAACTGTTTTCCGGCCGGCAACTAGAGCGTAATGATGTGTTTATAAAAGAATTGAAGCATTTTATAAGGTGCGCCAGGTACGGCAAAAAACCGTTAGTAGATCCTACGGCAGGTTTACGCGCGCTAAAATTAGCCCTTGCCGTAAAACGTTCTGCAAAAGAAGGAAGAAGCGTGAGGCTATGAAAAAACCGTTTATACTCGGCACAATTTTTGCGCGTGGCGGCTCCAAGGGCATACCCGGGAAAAACTTAAAGCCGTTAGCCGGAAAGCCGCTTATTGCTTATGCAATAGAAGCCGGCCTTGGCATACCCTTGATTGACCGGCTGATTGTTTCCACCGATGATGACAAGATAGCCGAGGTTAGCCGCCAATATGGGGCAGAAGTGCCGTTTATGCGGCCTGCTGAGCTGGCAGCAGATAATTCCCCGGAATTACTTTCCTGGAAGCACGCGCTTACCACTATGAAAAAAGATTTTGCATGCCGGGCGGATATCTTAGTCTCTCTTCCTGCCACGTCACCTTTGCGTTCCCGGGAGGATATTATGCGTTGTATCAAGCTATTACTTGACAGCAAAGCGGATATCGTGGTTACCGTAAAGGAAGCCGAACGCAATCCATATTTTAATATGCTCACCATGGATAAAGACAGCAATGCCCGGGTAGTTATTGCCGGAAAAAAGAAGATCGCTTGTCGCCAGGAGGCGCCGGTTGTGTATGATATGACCACGGTTGCCTACGCAGCCCGCGTTCCCTATATACTTTCTGCTGCTTCAATAATGGAGGGCAGGGTAAAAGCGGTGGTAGTGCCCCGCGAAAGGGCGCTGGATATCGATACTTTGTTTGACTTTGAGCTTGCCGAATTCCTGGCAAGTAGAAAAAAGGAGAGGTCTTGAGGTCCATAAAAGAGTTAATGGATTTAAAAAACCGCGTTGCGCTAGTTACCGGCAGCGGCGGCCATATCGGATTTGCTATTGCGCAGGCTTTTGCGGAGGCAGGGGCAGATATCGTGCTCTTGGATATCGATAAGAAATCTTGTGCAGCCAATGCTAATCGGCTGGCACAAGATTACGGGGTAGATACTCTTTGCCTGAATATTGATCTTTCCAATGAAAAGAAGATACGCGCTATCCCTAAAATAATCGCAGCTGAATTTCAGTATTTGCACATCCTGGTTAATTGCGCTGCGTTAGTCGGTACATCGAAACTTAAGGGATGGGCTGTGCCTTTTGAGCGGCAGAGTGTTGCTACCTGGAGAAAGGCGTTGGAAATAAACCTGACTTCAGTATTCGCATTATCGCAGGCTTGCAGTAAATTACTGGCTGTTTCCGGGCATGGGGCGATAATCAATATAAGCTCAATAGCCGGTATAACCGCTCCGGATATGAGGTTGTATGAAGGTACCGGATTGGGCAACCCCGCGGCATACTCCGTAAGCAAGGCCGGGATCATCCAATTGAGCCGCTGGCTGGCAACAACATTGGCACCTGATATTCGGGTAAATGCCATTTCGCCGGGCGGTGTTTTTCGTGGGCACAAGGAACCGTTCCTGTCGCGCTATATACAACGTACCCCTCTAAGGCGTATGGCTTCGGAAGAAGATTTAAAAGGCGCAGCCCTGTATTTAGCAAGCGACCTTTCTGGCTATGTAACCGGCCATAACCTAGTGGTAGACGGCGGTTGGAGCGTATGGTGAAAAATATACGGATCGTATTATTTACTAAGCCGGACAAACCCACAGTTAAAGAAGCAATCGCATACTTAAGAAATAATTTTTCGGATCTTAGCGTTTATGCCGGCAACCGCGGCGATCCGTTTCCCAAAAAAGCACTTAAAGGCGACCAGGAAATTCTGGTTTCCTATATTTCGCCATGGATCATCCCGGAAAATATCTTACGCCGGACTAAATTATGGAATATAAATTTTCACCCGGGACCGCCCGGGTATCCGGGGATCGGATGTTTTAATTTCGCCATCTATAACGGCGAAAAAACATACGGTGCGACTGCCCATATCATGGAAAATAAGGTTGATACCGGAAAAATAATCGGCGTGAGACGGTTTCCGTTTTCTAAGGGCGATTCCGTATATGCCTTAAGCATAAAGACCTATGACCAGATGCTGGCGCTTTTCTACGAGGTCATGGATTTCATCCTGGCGCATAATGATCTTCCCCGGACCGGCGAAAAATGGAAACGCATTCCCTATACCCGCCGGCAGCTGAATGAGCTTTGCCGGATCAATGCCGGCATGAAAAAGAACGAGATTGAAAAACGTATCCGCGCAACCGTTTATCCCGGCATGCCCGGGGCATATATCGAGATTCACGGGCAGAAGTTTACCTATACGGAAAACGAATAGACAATGAAAAGCTATCGTACCTTTATAATTGCCGAAGCAGGCGTTAATCATAATGGCAGCATTAGGATGGCAAAGAAAATGATTGATGTGGCGGCAGCAGCCGGGGTTGATGCAGTGAAATTTCAGACTTTTCAGGCCGCACTGCTGGCAAGTAAATTCGCCCCTAAGGCAGAGTACCAGTTAAAAACCACGCAGCAGAACGAATCTCAGTTCCAAATGCTTAAAAAATTGGAATTAAGTGCGGGTGCCCATAAAGAATTGATCGCGCATTGCAAGAAATCCGGCGTCATATTTCTTTCTACGCCATTTGATCTGGAGAGCATAGATTTACTTAATTCATTAGGCTTGATGATACTGAAAATCCCATCGGGAGAGATAATCAATCTGCCGTATCTAAGAAAAATCGGAAGCCTGAAGAAAAAAATTATATTATCAACGGGCATGGCGGATTTATTCGAAGTAAAAAGGGCTTTGAGTATCCTTATGCAAAGCGGCACCCCGAAGCAACAGATTACGGTTTTACATTGCCATACTGATTACCCCACTGCCTATAAAGACGTCAATTTGCTGGCTATGCTTTCCATAAAAAACAGATTTAAGATCAATATAGGTTATTCCGATCATACCCCGGGCATCGAAATAGCCATTGCTGCGGTCGCCTTGGGAGCGAAGGTAATAGAAAAGCATTTTACCCTTGACCGGACAATGAACGGCCCGGATCACAGAGCTTCCCTGGAACCTGATGAGCTGGCCGCCATGGTTGCGGCAATACGGAATTTGGAAAAGGCAATGGGTAACGGGATCAAGCGGCCTACGGCTTCCGAGATAAAGAATAAAACAGTAGCGCGTAAGAGCTTGATTGCGGCAAGATATATACAAAAAGGGGAGAAATTTACCGTGGGTAACCTGACTGTAAAACGCCCGGGCTTTGGCATAAGCCCAATGGACTGGGACCGCGTCCTTGGCAAAACCGCAAAAAAAGATTTTATGGCAGATGAATTGATTGCGCTATGAAAAGAAAAATCTGCGTCATTACCGGGTCACGGGCAGAATACGGGCTATTAAAACCCCTGCTCGATGAAATCAAGCGCGATTCAAACATAGAACTACAAATCGTAGCTACGGGCATGCATTTGTCCGCAGAATTCGGGTTAACGTATAGAGAGATAAAAACTGATGGGTTTATAATTGATAAAAAAGTCAATATTCATTTAAACTCCGATACTCCTTTAGGTATTTCCAGGTCAATGGGGGCGGCGCTTGCGGGATTCGCCCGCGTTTTTACTCAACTGAAACCCGACTTGGCCGTAGTGCTCGGGGATAGATTTGAAATATTCAGCGCGGTTTCCGCGGCTTGCGTCAACCGGATACCGGTTGCCCATATCCACGGAGGAGAGATTACTAAGGGCGCGTTCGATAACGCCTTTCGCCATGCGATAACCAAAATGAGCCAGCTCCATTTTGTGGCGTTGGATGAATATCGCCGGAGGGTGATCCAGCTGGGAGAATGCCCGGATACTGTTTTTAATGTCGGGGCGCTTGGGCTGGACAATATCAAAAATTTAAAATTACTTACGAAGCAGAGATTGGAAGAAGATCTCGATTTTCGTTTCAATATCCGTAATCTGTTGGTTACTTTTCACCCGGTTACCCTGGAAAATAATACTGCGCAGCGGCAGATGCGCAATCTTTTAGCTGCCCTGGATGGGCTGCGGGATACGAATATGATTTTCACTAAAACGAATGCCGATACTGACGGCAGGATAATCAACAGATTAATTGAACGGTATGCGGCGCGCAATCCGCGCAAGGCCGCCGTATTTACTTCTCTTGGCCGGCTTAAATATCTGTCGGCCATGCAGTTTATTGATGCGGTAGTCGGTAATTCTTCCAGTGGGATAATCGAGGCGCCGAGCCTCAAGGTCGGAACAATAAATATCGGCGACCGCCAAAGCGGAAGGGTAAAGGCAAAAAGCATCATTGACTGCCCGCCGTCAAAAAAAGGCATTGAAGGGGCGATAAAAAAGCTTTATTCTAAAGGCTTCATAAAAAGCTTGAAAGACGTGCACAATCCATATGGTGACGGAAATGCGGCAAAACGGATTAAGCGCATCATTGCAAACCATAGCTTAAAAGATATCCTAAAGAAGGATTTTTACGACATATGATCAGGATTATCCCGAAGCTGGAAATTAAAGGCCCTAATTTAGTAAAAGGCATCCATCTGGAAGGGCTAAGAGTAGTGGGCAATCCGCGGGATTACGCTGCCAGTTATTATCTGGACGGGGCAGATGAGCTTTTGTATATTGACGTGGTTGCCAGCTTATACGGCAGAAACAACCTGCTTGACATCATCAGCGAGACCGCAAAGAATATCTTTATTCCCCTTACGGTTGGCGGAGGAATAAGGTCGATTAACGATATAAATAATATTTTGCGTGCCGGCGCAGATAAAGTCGCGATAAATACTGCGGCAATCAATAGACCGGATCTGATTAAAGAAGCAGCCAATAGGTTCGGTTCTCAATGCGTAGTTATTTCGATTGAGGCAAAGCGAAGAGAAGGCGGCGGATATGAGGCATATACGGATAATGGGCGGGAAAGAACCGGGGTTGATGTTTTTGATTGGGCTAAAAAAGCCGTAGACCTGGGGGCAGGCGAGATATTGGTCACGTCCATCGACAGGGAAGGAACAGGTAAAGGTATGGATGTTGATTTAATTTCCAAAATATCAGAATCCGTGCCTGTGCCGGTGATAGCCTGTGGGGGCGCAGGCTCCAAAGAGCATTTTCTTGAAGCAATCAATAAAGGCAAGGCTGACGCGGTTTGTGCTGCATCCGTCTTCCATTATCATCAGCTGTATTCTAAGGATATGGATGTCGAGTGTAAAAAAGAAGGTAATATAGAATTCCTGAGCAGGGATCAACGGGTCAGGAAGTTTTTGCCCAGCACGATCCAGCCTATGGATATACGGGAGCTAAAATCATTCTTAACAGAAGAAGGGGTATGCTGCCGGGTTCTTTTTAAGCAGAAGCAAGAAAGTGAAGTTAAGCATGACGCCTAAGCAGAAGGTTACAGTAGCGGTAGTCGATTACGGGCTGGGCAATCTTTTTAGCATAGAACGCGCCTTGAAGCATATTGGAGCAGATTGCCTGATTACCGATAATAAGGATGCCATAATTAATTGTGAACGCGTAATACTTCCAGGCGTAGGGGCTTTTGCCGATGCCATGAAAGGGCTTGAGGCTAAAGGCTTGATCGGCGCTTTAAACAAAATTGCCGAGAAAAAGGTGCCGCTTTTAGGCATTTGCCTGGGGATGCAGCTGATGATGACTGAAAGTGAAGAATTCGGCAGGCATAACGGATTAGGTTTAGTCTGCGGCAAAGTAGTGCGTTTGCAGGAAACGCCATCTTTAGAAGCAAGGACGAAGGTTCCTCATATCGGATGGAATACCATAAACGGCAGCGATGGTTCCCGGTGGGAGAAGACGATGTTAGAGGGTTTAGAAAACGGCGAGTTTATGTATTTCGTGCATTCATATGCAGTAATGCCCGATGAATATTCATGCGTGCTGGCCACTACCACATATGGCAAAGATAAGTTTTGTTCCGTAATGGCAACCGGCAGTATCATGGGTTGCCAGTTCCATCCCGAGAAAAGCGCAGAAGCGGGTTTGGGCATATTGCGTAAATTTGTATTTAATAATTTTGATGGATACGCGTAAGGAGGTAAAGATCGGCATGCCGAATAATAATCTACAGCCAAGATTTGGCCTTCCCCAGGAAGTAAAATTCTGTAAAAAATGCGTTATCTCTAATCAGCGCCCCTCATCTACGAATGAATACTTCCATACCAGGTCAACCAGGCACGATACGATAAAATTTGATTCCGAGGGGGTCTGCTATGCATGCAGGGTATGTGAAGCAAAGGATAAACAAATAGACTGGAAAGACAGGGAAAATCAGCTGAAGGAACTATTAGCCCGCTATAGGAGTAAAGACGGCTCCTACGATGTCTTAGTGCCGGGTAGCGGAGGAAAAGACAGCACTTTTCAGGCCCATGTATTGAAATATAAGTATGGGATGCATCCGCTTACGGTTACCTGGTCTCCGCATATCTATACGGATATAGGCTGGAAGAATTTTCAGAAGTGGATTTATCAGGGAGGGTTTGATAACTATCTATTCACCCCTAATCCTAAAATACACAGATTATTGACGCGCTTGGCATTCGAGAATCTCCTGCATCCATTTCAGCCTTTTATTCTTGGGCAGAAGACCTTTGCCCCAAAAATGGCGGCTAAATTCGGGCTCAAATTAATAATGTACGGCGAGATGCCCGGTGAATACGGGGCAGATGTACCTATTACGGAAGCTAAATTTCGTACTACGGGATCTCCCAAAGAAGGTTTTTCTACCGACTATAAAGCTGGGAAAAATATAAAAGAATTATATCTCGGAGGATTACCCATAAATGAGATAATGGATAAATATAAAGTCTCTTTTGGCGATCTGGATCCATATTTCCCTCTTGACCAGAATATCATAAAAGAAAACAATATCGAGTTTCATTATTTGGGCTATTATCTAAAATGGACGCCGCAGGAATGTTATTACTATTCCGTAGAGAATACCGGTTTTGAAGCGAATACCGAACGCACCGAAGGCACTTATTCAAAATATAACAGCCTTGACGACCGCATAGACGGGTATTTTTATTACACCACCTTTATTAAGTTCGGCTTGGGCCGGGCAACCTACGACGCAGCGCAAGAGATAAGGAACCATCACCTTACCCGTGAAGACGGGGTTGCCCTGGTAAAGAGGTTTGACGGAGAATTCCCTAAAAAATACTTTAAGGAAGTGTTGGAATATATGGATCTCACCGAAAAGCGCTTTTGGGAGATTATTGACGAGTTCAGATCACCGCATCTATGGGAAAAAACCGGCGGGGAATGGAAACTGAAACATAAGGTGTCATAAATGAAAGAAATACGCAAAATTTTTGTTAACGATACCAATAATATCGAAGAAACCATACTGGCAATACAGCGGGGAGGTGTAGGCATTGCCCTTGTGGTAGATGAGCAGGAGCGCCTTTTGGGGACTGTTACTGACGGCGATATCCGCCGGGCAATCCTCAATAAAATACCCTTAAGTAATCCTATTGCCACGTTGTTCAGCTATCGTTCTGCAAAATATCCGCAGCCCGTGACAGCGCCATATGGTATCGCAGCTGAAGCGCTTCTTGCGCTTATGCAAAAAAAAGAGCTGCGGCAAATCCCGCTGCTTGATAAAAACGGAAGAATAGTGGAATTGGCTTTATTATCCGAATTAATAGACGGGGATTTCCATTTTCCTCTTACCGCGGTAGTTATGGCCGGCGGCAAAGGAAAACGCCTTTATCCCCTTACCAAAGACATGCCCAAGCCAATGTTGCCGTTAACCGAGCGTCCTTTAATTGAACGGACGATCGAGCAATTTCGTAAAATAGGGATTAGGCAAGTTCATATAGCCACCCACTATAAATCCGAAGTGATTACCGAGCATTTTGGCAATGGCGATGACTTCGGGGTAAAAATTAATTATATCAATGAAGAGGAGCCATTGGGTACGGCAGGGGCCCTGGGGCTCATGGATACTCCCGATAAACTCACTTTAATTGTAAATGGCGATATTTTGACCCAGCTTGATTTCCTGTCGATGTTTGATTTTCACCGCGACCATAAAGCCGTAATGACTGTAGGGGTGCGGAAATGTGAATTTGAAATTCCCTACGGCGTAATAGACACAAACGATATACTGGTTAAGGAAATTACGGAAAAGCCGGTTAAGACATTTATTGTGAACGCCGGCATTTATCTGGTCGAGCCCGGCGCTTACCGCTATATTCCAAAAGGCCGCCATTTTGATATGACGGACCTGATCAGCACTTTAATAAAGGCCAAGCATAAGGTAATCTGTTTTCCGATTCAGGAATATTGGATGGATATCGGGCAGCCTGTCCACTACCAACAAGTGAGGGATGACGCAAAAAATGGAAAAATTTAACTGGGCAAATAAAAAAGTTTTGGTCACGGGCGCCGGAGGTTTTATCGGAAGCCATTTATGCGAGCAATTGAGCCGGATGGGGGCAAATGTACGGGCAATGGTACATTATAACGCGTTGGGAAGATGGGGATGGCTGGATTACGCCGATACACGCGGCAAGTTGGATATTTTTCCCGGAGACATAACCGACCGGGACAGCGTATCTGAGGCAGTGAACGACCGGAGCATTATATTCCATCTGGCGGCATTGATCAGCATACCTTATTCGTATGCCGCGCCTGAATCATATGTGCAGACGAATATCCTTGGGACGTTAAATCTTTTAGAAGCCGCGAAAGAAGCAAGAATCCGGCGTTTTATTCACACTTCTACCAGCGAGGCGTATGGAACAGCGCAGTATACGCCAATTGACGAAAACCACCCTTTGCGGGGGCAGTCGCCTTATGCTGCCAGTAAGATCGGTGCTGACAAGATCGCGGAAAGTTTTTATTGTTCGTTTGGCCTGCCGGTAGTGGTTGTGCGGCCGTTTAATACCTTCGGCCCGCGCCAATCGGCGCGCGCAATTGTCCCTGCCATAATAACTCAGGCTTTAAGCCGGAAAACAATAAAGCTGGGTGCCACATACCCAGTGCGCGACCTGAATTTCGTTAAGGATACGGTTTTGGGTATGATCGCGGCTGCTGAGTCGCCGGATAGCGCGTTAGGAGAAGTGTTTAATATCGGATCAGGCAGAGAGATCAGTATCCTTGAATTAGCTAATCTGATCATAAGGATGACCGGTAAAAAAGTGCGCATCAAAAGCATTTCGGAGCGGTTTCGGCCGAAAAACAGCGAGGTAGAACGGTTACTGGCCGATACCGCGAAGGCGGCCAAGATACTTAACTGGCGGCCAAGATATACATTGGAGAGAGGGCTGGAAGAAACTGTTGCTTGGTTTAAACGGCCGGGAAACTTGGAATTATATAAAAGCGACCGTTATATAGTCTAAAAATATGAAACCTGAACAATACTCGATCCCGCTTAGCGTCCCGGAAATTAAGGGGAATGAAATGCGCTATATAAAAAAATGTCTTGATACTAACTGGGTATCTTCAGCCGGGCGTTATGTCGATAGTTTTGAAAACAAGATGCTAGGTTATATTGGAAGAAAATATGCGATCGCCTGCGTTAACGGGACAGCGGCTTTGCATATAGCGCTGCTGGCAGCCGGGATTAAGCCCGATGAGGAAGCGATTGTTCCCGCGTTGACTTTCGTAGCTACGGCAAATGTCTTGCGTTATGCCAATGCCTGGCCGGTTTTTATCGATGTCGAGCCGGATACCTGGCAAATTGATGCGCAGAGGATCGCGGATTTTTTAAATAAAGAATGTGTTTGGAAAAATGGCCGTTTGATCAACCGCAATACCAGGCGGGCCATAAAAGCCATCATGCCGGTCCACTTACTGGGGCATCCGGCAGATATGGGCCCCATTATGCGCCTTGCGCATAAGTTCGGCCTCCTGGTTATTGCTGATGCCGCACAAGGGTTGGGGGCGCTTTATAAAGGCCGTCATGCTGCCGGGTTTGGCGATATTGCCTGCCTGAGCTTCAACGGCAATAAAATAATTACTACCGGCGGAGGCGGGATGTTGCTTACCGATAGGCCGGAGTGGGCCAAGAGAGCGCGGTATCTCATTACTCAGGCGAGAGACGATTCTTCGGAATTTATCCATAACGAAGTCGGCTATAATTATCGCTTGACCAATATCCAAGCGGCAATGGGTATTGCCCAAATGGAAAATATCGGTAAGCATATCACCAGAAAAAGATCTATTGCCCGGCATTATCAGGCCGGGCTTAAAGACATTCCCGGTATCCGCCTGCCGGTTGAATCCGTTTATGCCCGGTCGATCTTTTGGCTATATACGATCCGGATAAATAAGGTTAAAACAGGGATCGGCAGCAGAGAACTGTTGCGTAAACTAAATGCCGGGGGTATTCAGGCCCGTCCTCTCTGGCATCCATTACATTCTTTGCGCCCATTTAAAAGATCTTATGCGTACCGGATAAAGGTAGCAAATGAATTATACCGCGATTGTTTAAGCCTGCCGTCTTCCGTGGGGCTGGCGCAAAGCGACCAGGATAAGGTTATTAACGTTATACGCGAATCAACCATAAAAAAATAATGCACTCAAACGATTGCCCAATATTCCGCCCTCAGCAGTTAGTTGAAAAAATAGTTATTGTCGATGGGCAGCCTGGTTGCGGAAAAACAATGCTTTCCCCGATCGTCGCCGCCATGGAACGCGTTGAGCTTTTGACCTTTGCCTACGAGATTGAAGAAGTTTGCTCTCTGCGTTACCTAAAAAGGCTCGAGGATGATGTAGCAACAGCATTGATCAGATACTTCGCGGATTTAAAACTTTATAACATATCAATGTCCAGAGAAACTAATTTCCGCTGCAGCGACGTTTCCAGCGTATTCCGCGACGCAAGGCCGTTGCGTTATCTTAAACGGTTATTCCAGAAAGGCGACATTGCCATACCGGAACAAATAAAACGCGAGAGGCCGATCCTGCATTTGGCTACACATGACCTTTTGCGCAGGTCAGAACCTGTCTTTTCTGCCTTTGGGAACAAGCTTGTGTTTATCGAGGTGGTCCGTCATCCGCTGTATATGCTTAAACAGGAAGAAATCAATGTGGGAATGGTCTTAGACCCGCGGCATTTCGAGGTTTATTACAAGCATAAAAATAACTATTTTCCGTATTTTATTTTAGGATGGGAAGACTTATATCTTAAGGCCAACAGCATCGAAAGGGCTATTTATATGATTGAACACCTGACAAAACGCACCAATGCGTTCAAGGAGTCTTTTGACAATAACGCTATACGAGCGCAGGTGATCACCGTACCTTTTGAACGTTTTGTCATTAATCCCTGGTCGTATATGGAGCAGATAGAAAGTACGCTGGAGACAAAGATAACTGCGATTACCCGCAAGATGATGAAAAAACAACGTGTCCCGCGCAGGATGTATGCCGAAGGGGTTGGATTAAAGATCTACAAGCGCTGTGGGTGGGAGCCGCCGAAACGCGGATCGGATGAAAATAAGGAATTTGCTTTACGCCGGGCATTTGCTAAGGAACGCGGCGCGTCGCAGGAAGCCATGGATATTCTAGACAGGCTCAGCGCCGATTACGAGATCAAATACCTCGACGGTAAAAAGACATACTAGTAAGGAGGCTGGTGATGAAAACAGTGGCTTTGGTTCCCGCAAAACTCAAGAGTGACCGGGTCCCCTTCAAAAATATAAAAAAGCTGGGCGGCATACCCCTGGTTAACTATACTATGCGCACCTTAAATAAGGTAAGCAACGTTGACGAGATCGTGATCTTTGCCTCAGAGCCGTCGATTTGCGACCATATACAGCGCGGTTTAAAATATAGTTTTTTACAGCGCCCCAACAGCCTGGATACGCAGGAAACAAGTATCCAGGATATTATCGGGGAGTTTTTGAAAAAGAGTGATGCCGATATGGTTGTTTTATACCACATCACATCGCCCTTTCTGAAGGCCGAGACCGTGTCGGAATGCGTCCAAAAAGTCGTTTCGGGAGGATACGATTCCGCCTTTACCGCGTACGAAATAAAGAAATTCTGCTGGTTTCGCGGTAAGCCGTTAAATTATTCTTTTGACGCCCCGACTCCGCGCACTCAAGACATAGATTCAGTCATAGTCGAACAAGCAAGCCTGTACGTATTCAAAAGGGAGGTCTTTGAGAAAACCGGACAAAGGATATCCGCTAACCCGTACATTAAATATATCGACCATTTTGAAGGGCATGATATCGATACGCCTGAAGATTTCCGCGTCGCGGAATTAATCGTCAATACCGGCCTTTTTACTTTCTAAGGATCGCTGATGAAACAAGAACCCTTTTTAAAAAGATACCCCGTGCATTTGGATAACCACGCGTATGATATTATTGTCGGCAAAAATTTCCTTTTTGATAATATGCGTGCGATTCTGGAAGAAAAGATAAAAAATAAAAATATATTTGTGGTTTTTGATGCGGTTTTCAGCAACAAAGTCTACGACCGGCTTATAAACCCTCTTTCAGAATCCGGCTACCGTATCTACGCGTACCCTATGGTTTCCGGCAAGCAGAATAAAACGATCAGCGAGGCGATAAAGATATATGAGCTCCTTGAGCTGAATGAGCTTTCCCGCGATTCGACATTGATCGCTTTAGGAGGAGGGGTTGTCGGCGACCTGGCAGGCTTTGTCGCCAGCACGTATCTGCGCGGGATTAATCTCATCCACATACCGACAACGCTTACCGCAATGATCGACAGCAGTATCGGCGGCAAGGTCGCGATAAATTTCCGCAAGACAATCAATGCCATCGGTAATTATTACCATCCGGTCATGAATGTCATTGATTTAGAGTTTACCGAGTCATTGCCTCAGCGCGACTTTAAGGCAGGGCTGTCGGAGATCATAAAATGCGCGGTCATTTCCGATAGAGAGTTATTTGAATACCTTGCCGCTAACAGCACAAAAATACTGGCCCGCGATGAAGAGGCGCTGTTGCGCATCATGATCCGCGCGATGGAAATAAAATTAGACCATGTTCGCGGAGATGTCAGAGAAAGCGGCAAAAGGCTGAAGTTGAATCTCGGCCATACCATCGGCCATGCGATTGAAGTTTCTACCGACGTCCTGGAGGAATTATACCGGCATGGCGAGGGCGTAGCGCTCGGGATGATCGGCGCGGCATTTTTGGCAAATGAATATTTCCGGAAAAACGGGGAAGTTTTAAAATTACACGAAGATATTTTATCGCGCTATGGGCTTCCGTTAAGGGTGGAGGCGGCAAAGGCCGGTTTCAACCGGAAAAATTTGATTGAAGAATGCATGGCGAATATTTATAGAGATAAAAAGAAGGCGAACGGCGAGCTGCGGTTTATTTTCCCGAGGGAGATCGGGCATTGCGAAATATGCCATGGCATCGAAGACGACCTGATAAAGCAGGCATTTAATTACCTTATACAGGAGTGAAAATGGCTAAAAAATATCTGCTGAAAAACAAAGTTTGCATCGTTACGGGGGCCGGAAAAGGGATCGGAAGAGAAATAAGCAGGCTTTTTTATGAAGAAGGGGCGAGCCTGGCGCTGATTACCCGGAATCAGCAGGATTTAAAAGCACTTAATGACGAATTAGGCTTTGACGATAAACGCACGCTCCTTTATGGCGGTGACGTATCCGATCCGGCGACGGTTAAGCGATTTATCGCGAAAGCTATAAAGAAATTCGGAAAGATCGACGTCCTTGTCAATAATGCCGGTATGCGTTTCCGTAAGCCTTTTCTTGCGATTACCAGCAGGGAATGGGATAAGGTAATCGTTAATAACCTTAAAAGCGTTTACCTTCTATCGCAGGAAGCCGGCCGGAACATGGTTTTAAATAAAAACGGCAAAATTATAAACATCAGTTCAATCATAGGAACCCTTGGTTTGCCGGAATTATCCGTATACGGAGCTTCAAAGGGCGGAGTAATCGCTTTTACAAAGTGCCTGGCATTGGAATGGGCAAAATATAATATCAACGTGAATGCTGTTGCCCCGGGATTTTGTGAGACTTCATACGCAGAGAACTTTAAGAAAAGAAAAGAATTATACAGATTTACCCTTGAAAGAACACCCCAGGGGAAGTGGGGCACGCCGTTAGATATTGCAAACGCATGCCTTTTCCTATCAACTGAAGCTTCACGTTATATCACAGGAGAAATATTAAATGTCGATGGCGGCTGGAGTGCGTGGTAAGCGGGACCTTAAGATACTGTTCATTTACCCAAATTTAATGCTGCAGACAACTTTTCCTTTGTCTATTGCGATCTTCTCCGCAATTTTAAAACAACGCGGTTTCCATACCGATATCTTTGACACGACTTTTTACCGGACCGAAGAGGTATCCTCAGATGAAAGCCGGGTGGAAAATCTTCAGATTGCCAAGTTTAACCTCGATGATGAATTTAAAAAACTAAAAAGCAAAGATGACCTGTTACGTGACCTTGAATCTAAGATCAGGGAATACCGTCCCGGGCTCATTGCTTTTTCGGTGCTCGAAGACCTTTGGCCGCTGACGCTGGAGCTATTGAGCGTCACCGGTAAATTCAATATCCCTACGGTTGCCGGAGGGATTTTCCCTACTTTTGCGCCGGAAAAAGTAATCGCCGCCAAGGGGATTGATATGGTCTGCGTGGGCGAAGGGGAAGAGCCGATCCTGGAGCTTTGCGATCAGATCGATAACGGCTCAGATTATACGCGTATACCTAACCTCTGGGTTAAAAAAGGCGGCGAAATCCATAAAAATCCTCTTCGCCGGCTCAGGGACCTGAACCTCAACCCTCCGCCGGACTTTTCTCTTTTTGACGAACGGCGGTTTTATAAACCGATGAAGGGGCGGCTTTACCGGATGGGCCTGGTAGAGACTAACCGTGGCTGCCCCTTTACCTGCGCATTTTGCAATTCCTACGCGCAGTCGCGGATCTATCAGGAGGAAAGAGGCGAAAGGTATTTTCGTAGCCGCGACATCGGGGTAATCCATGATGAAATAAAACTTTTAATTGATCGCCATAAAGTAGAATTCATTTATTTTCCTGCCGAGGTTTTCCTGTTCATGAATAAAGAATATATGCGGGAATTCGTAGAGATGTATAAAAAATTCCGCCTACCCTTCTTTTGCCAGAACAGGGCAGAGGTGATCAACGAAGAAACTGCCCGGCTGCTGGAAGAAATGAACTGCCATGGCTGCGCCATCGGCATTGAACATGGCAACGAAGAATTCCGGTATAAAATGCTTAATAGGAAAGTTTCCAATGACACGTATCTGAAGGCGATCAAATGCCTGGAAAAAACAAAGGTCAAGGTTTCCGTAAATAATATCGTGGGTTTCCCGGACGAAACGCGCGAACTCGTATTTGATACGATAAACCTGAACAGGAATTTTACCGCCTATCAGATCAATGCTTATTACTATACGCCATACCACGGGACAGGGCTGCGGGAATATTGCGTTACCAAGGGGTATATTGCCAAAGACGCGCAGACCACCTATGTTACCAAAGATACGACCTTGAGCATGCCGGGCCTTTCGCCCAGCGCAATCAGGGGGTTAGTGCGTACTTTTACCCTCTATGCGAGATTGCCGAAAGAGCGTTACCCGGAAATCGCCGTAGCCGAACGTTTCGATGAAGAAGGAAATAGAAAATTCAAGGAACTTCAGCTTGAATATTGGAACAGGTATTTAAAATAAGATGACCCGGATATATTTTATCGAATACCTCACGCTGGGGAAATGGCTGTTTTATGTCCTTCCCGCGCTGGTCCGCGGCAAACTGCTTAGAAAAATAACGGCCGGGAAGGTTTATTTTATTGATGCTTCTGGCCCGGGAAAGTTTATCAGCCGCCTGGCGGGCGGTTTTTTATATCGCAGTATGGAAAGGCTTGATTTCAATCTTTTTGACATTAAGGACGATACGGGCCTGCTCGTATACCTGCGCATTGCTTATTTTGATGCCGCCCGCCTGCAAAAAAATATATTCCAGCGGCCAATTTTTAATATGTTCCGTCCTTTAAAAACCCGGCTGCCCACCTATCTTAGCAGACAAATCGTATTTAGCGGGCTTCATGCAGATACGCTCGTACGTGCCCAATTCTTAGTGCAGTTAACTGCCTGGAAAATAAAAAGTGAAACTACGCGCAACTCTCAACCATCGCCAGTACTATTTTTAAACAATCGTATATGGCAGGATGAAATAATCGAGTGCGGAAAGGAACACGGCGTTGAAATTTTATTCACCGGGCCGGGCAAATTCAACTTTCGGGATTTCTTCAAGCGTATCGGAGGCACAAAGGCAAAATTATTACAAAGCTTATATTATTTTATCAAGCGCCGTGGGCCCATAGCGCTCTGCCGGCAATTCGCGAACAGAAAAAAGATAGGGAATAACGCTGATCCTGTGCCAAAAATCGCAGTAGAATTATTGAGTTACCTTAACCTTGACCGGCCGGAACTTTATTCCGATGTCTTTTTTTGGCAGCAATCAAAGCTACGGGGAGAAGACATAACGATTATCTATAATAACAGGCGGGTCCCGCTGAAAAGGTACGCTTGGGATGAGATTAAGAAATTTAAGATGTCCGCAATCGCCATGAATCCCTATTCTACGCACGTGGCTGAAATGCCGGTTTTTTATCATTTGCCAGGTATAAAAGACCGCAGGAAACCCGATCGTCATGTATTGCCGATATGCCGCAGGCAGGAAAAAAGATGGTTGAAATCTCAACTCGCGCATTATTATTCTCTTTGCGCCTATTGGCACGATCTTTTTCGGCAAACTGATGCTAAAGTATTCATTAGCTGGTTTAAATACAGCGCAGATCATTGCGCGATCGCAGATGCCATGGAAAGGGCGGGAGGCGTTACGGCAATCTACCAGCGTGCTTATGAAGAATTCCCTTCGCCGGAAACAACGATTGCCAGCGATATCGTCTTTGGTTTTTCCGGAAAGAACGCTGAAATCGAACGCCTTTCAGGATCAAAAATACCTTATTTTGTCGTTACCGGTTATTTTCGCGACCATTCCTTTGATTTGTTGAAGAATGAATCATTGCGGATACGGGATAAGATAAAACGCTGCGGCGCAGAAAAAATCATTGCGTATTTTGATGAGAATTCTGACAGCGATCAGCGCTGGCATTCTTCACATGCGGATGTACAAAAAAATTATGCGTTTTTACTTGAGAAAGTTATCAGAAACCCAAAAATCGGGCTGGTTATCAAGCCAAAGGTACCGGCAACATTAAGAAAACGGTTAGGCCCGGTAGCAGATACCTTGAAAGAGGCTGAAAACACCGGCAGGTGTTTTATTTTTGAGGAAGGGATCCCGCACGGTTCTTATCCGCCGGCAGCGGCTGCTTTAGCCTCGGATGTAGCGATCCACGGCTACCTTTATGCCGCAACCGCAGCAATGGAATCTGCGCTGGCCGGTATACCGACCATACTCCTGGACCAGGAAGGCTGGCATGTGAGCCGGCTTTATGCATTAGGCACCGGCAAGGTGGTATTTGTTACCTGGGAGCACTTGTGGGATACCTTGACGAGGTATTTAAAGGATCCCGGCAGTATCCCGGGCTTCGGGGATTGGTCGCCTGTTCTTAATGATATAGACCCCTATCAGGACGGAAAAGCCGCAGAAAGAATAGGAGGATACCTGCAGTGCCTTCTGGATGGATTTAAAGCGGAATTATCGCGAGAAAAAGTCCTCGCTGATGCGGCTGAAAAGTATCGCTCGGCATGGGGCAAAGATAAGGTCATTTCAATCTTATGATGGTTACCGCGACCGCCGTAAATGAGTTTATTGCACGCCGGAAAAGAAGCGTTTCAAATATATGCTTCCGGACTTTTGCCAAAATCCGCCGGCTTCCTTCGGAAGTCTGGATAGAGAATACGAATATCTGCAACGCAAGTTGCGTAATGTGCCCGCGCGAAAAACTCACCCGTAAAACCGGTTTTATGACACTTTCCCTTTACGAAAAGATCATAAAAGAGATATCGCGGTTCCCGAATGAGGTGCAACGGGTGCACCTGCATAATTATGGCGAGCCGCTGCTTGATAATATGCTGGTAGAGCGGATTAGGATCGCAAAAGAGAGCGGCATAAAACAGTTATATTTTGTGACGAACGCTTCAGCATTGGTTCCGGAACTTTCAGAAAAAATAATCCGCTCCGGCCTTGACGAATTTAAGGTCAGCTTTTACGGGACTGATAAAGCCACGTATGAAAATACCATGCGCGGGCTTGATTTTGATAAGACTATCCGTAACATCCGGGAATTTTTCCGGATCCGGAAAATGCTTAATGCGGACAAGCCAAGGGTGATCATACAGTATGTTCCGCAAGAATCCAATGGGGCGCAAGTATCCGAGTTTACGAATATCTTTCAGCCGCTCATTGACCATTCCCTGGGAGACCGCCTTTCGGTATTTTCCCTGCATGACTTCGGCGGCGGCAGGGATTATTGCGATGCGCGTTTAAAACGGATATCCCGGATCTGCCGGTATCCGTGGCGGACTATGGTCATTCTCCATGAAGGCACCGTAGCATTATGTTGTTTTGATTTTGACGGAAAGCAAACAACAGGGAATATGCAGGAATCCACTATTGAAGAAATCTGGAATAACAAAAGGTATAGGCAGACACGGGAGGATTTTAAGAAACTTAATTACAGGGATTACCCGGTTTGCCTAAAATGCAATTATATCCGTTAAAAATGCTTACGAAGGCACTTACCAGGCTGCGCCGCCTAACGATTGATTGTTCGCGGCTATTGCTTTTTTGGAAGCCGGATTTCCTCTGGCTGTATAAGAACCGTTATCTCCGGATGGATGCTAATGTGGCAACGAATGATAAAAAGCGCAGGTTGTTTCATAAAGACCGGTATTTATTTGCCCGTGACTATTTGAAAAACTCCGGCAGAGACGGCATCCGGATATTAGATGCTGCCTGCGGCACCGGATATGGATCAGACATCCTAAAGCAAGCCGGGGCACAGATCGTCGGCATAGATATTTGCCCGAAAACTATCGAGTTCGCGGGGAAAAAATATGGCAGCGAAAAATGCAGGTTTATGGTTTCGGACGTATTGACGATGGGCCGGCTCGCGGATTTTTCGTTTGATGCGGCCGTATCGTTTGAAACTATTGAACACATTGATAATCCCCTGGCGTTTTTAAGTAATCTTTACCGGGTTTTAAAAAAAGATGGGGTGTTAATCATATCGACCCCCAATGACTGGGGAGAAACAATTTATCATAAGTTCAATTATAACTATCAATTATTCCGGCAGCACCTGGAAAAATTCTTCGCTATTGAAGAGATCTATACCCAAAACAGCGGAAGCATGGACCTTTGGGTAAACCGTTCCGCGCCCAGAAGAATAATAAAAACCTCTGAAGAAAATAAAAGCCAGGCGGAATGCTTTATTGCGGTATGCCGGAAGGCCTAACTTATCTATTAAAATGACCCGCGTTATTTACTCACAAGACAGCGAAGCGATCGTCAAATATTGCGTAAGCCGCCCTGCCGATAAGCCGCGCTTATTTTTACGCCATAATTTTTCTGCGCGGGAACTTGATCTTTTGCAAGGCGCCGGGGGCAACGAGCTAAAAACCAGAGAATTGTCGGAAGAAGAGGTATTGCGATGCGAAAAAGAATACGTGGAAGGAGTAGGCCGGCTAAGCCGGGAATTGAATTCACCCGAATGGTGGGCTAACCCTATCTCTGAAAAAAATGAACACCTGGATACCGTATACCGAAGGCTCTGTTTTTTATATGCCGCGGAAATATCAATAAACGATTGCCGGGAAGGCGATAAAGAGCTATTGATCTGCGGGAAAGGCATATCGTTTGCGGTCATAAAACCGCTTATTGAGGGCAAAGGAATGAAATCTCTCTGCGTTGGGCAAACCGCGCAGTTCTTCATTGGCCGCCAGCGTGAAAAACTGATAGATTTTATAAGGCTCGCCCGCTTGCTCATGGTAATGCTTAAACGGAAAATCACGCTTTTATTTACGTTAAGATCAGAAATAAAAAAATATCTTGCCGCGAACAAAGATCTTTATGTTATAAGGACCTGGTTGGACAGGCGATTTTTATCCGCGGAGAACTATCGAAACGATGCCTATTTTGGCTCCCTGCCATATTCTGCAATAGAACGCGGCAGAAAAGTAGTCATTCTAGGGGGAATAATCAATAGTTTCGGCGAAATAATAAAGAAATTAAAAACGGAAAGGCTCTTGTTTTTTGTCATCCCGGAAGAATTTTTCCTCGGCATAAAGGAGGTTTTTTGCCTGCCGGTAAAATACCTGCTCTATTCAGGAAACGTTAAACTAAACGGAAAAATATTTTTCATGGGATTGGATGTTACGGAATTTTACCGCAGCGAAATTAAAAGGCTTAGCCGCAGCAGCGAATTCATAAAAAACATTTTTTATTATCACCTTTCAAAGCGGCTTGCGCAAAGTATGCGTCTCGATACGTATGTCCATACCTTTGAAAATTACGCCTGGGAGAAACTGGCTATCCTCGGTATCCGCGAAGGCCGGCCGGGGGTAAAAATTATCGGATTCCAGCATGCGTTTATTTCCCGTAATTCTTTTAAATATTTTCCCGGCGGCCCGGAAAAAGGCATTATGCCTTTACCCGATAAAATAGTCAGCCTTGGTAAGCGGACTTTTGAAATATTAAAAAAATACGGTAATTTTGATCATGAAATCATGGAAATCGGCTGCGCCCTTAGACAGGAATACTTAAACAATTTGCCGCTAAAGCCGCGCCGCCGTTCCGGCAAGATACTGGTGCCGCTTTCTATGGCAAAGGATGAATCCGCGCGTATTTTACGATTTATTACCGGGTCAGGGCTCTCCCAAACCGGCCTTCGGGTCATTATCAGGTGCCATCCTGCCCGGCCTTTTAGCGCATTCCGGAAATTGATCGATTTTTCCTTACCGGGGAATTTCCTGATCGAAAACACAAAGAATATTAAAGATGAATTGATCGATACGGATATCCTGCTGTATACATGGTCAACCATCGCAGCAGAATCATTAGCGGCAGGCGTACCCGCGGTCTATATGGACATACTCAGGCCGATGAGCGTCGACCCGCTTTTTGAATGTGGCGTATTTAAACGGACAGTCAGTAAAAGCAACGAACTAGTGCCGGTTATAAACGGATTCTATACCATGGCGGATGCGGATTTTGAAAAAGAGAGGCGGTTGGCGCGGGAATATATAAAGGAATATTTTTATCCGGTTGTCGAAAATAATCTTAATCCATTTTTCCCGGATGTGCTAAAATAGGAACGAAAACCATTACCAGGGCATTTAACCATTTTTAAAAATGAAGATATTAGTTACCGGAGCCGCGGGCATGCTCGCCGCCGAGGTCATCCCAAGCTTGATCCATAGCGGCCATGCGGTATTTTCGACCGACATCAACCAGAGGCTGCCGGAAATTAAACGATTGGATATAACCCAAAAAGAGGATATCTTTGGGGCAATCGGAGCGCTGCTTCCGGATTACGTATTTCATCTTGCCGCAGAAACCAACGTTGACCTATGCGAAGAAAAGCCGCTTCACGCCTTCCGGGTTAACGCCCAAGGCACAGAAAATATCGCTTTGGCCTGCGATAAATTTGATGTTCCCATGCTTTATATCAGCACAAGCAGCGTATTCAGCGGAGATAAAAAGACTCCCTACCGCGAAACCGATAAGACCGGGCCGGTAAATGCTTACGGAAAAAGTAAGCTGGAAGGAGAAAAGATTGTCCGCAGCATCCTCAAGAAATATTTTATAATTCGCGCCGGCTGGATGGTCGGAGGATGGGAGATCGATAAAAAATTTGTTTTTAAGATCGCGCAGCAGCTTAAGCAGGGAAAAAACGAGCTAACGGTTGTTGCGGATAAATCCGGGAGCCCTACCTTTACGAAAGACTTTGCCGCCAATCTCTTAAATGTGATTAATACAGAAAAATACGGGCTTTATCATATGGCAAACAGGGGTACGTGTTCGCGTTATGATATGGCTTTAAAAATCGTTGATTTCTCCGGGCTAACGGGTAAGGTCAAGGTCAGGCCAATCGGCTCGGATAAGTTTCCTTTGCCGGCTCCGCGCCCGGATTCCGAAATGCTGGAGAATTTTAATTTGGAAAAAATGCATATCAACAATATGCCTTCTTGGGAAGATTCCCTAAGAATTTATATCGCGGAAAATCTGCATAAAAATTAAACCTATGAAGAAAGTAAGCGTCATCATCCCGGCATATAATAAGGCGGCGTATACCCTGTCTACCGTGCAGAGTGTTATCGCGCAAACTTATAAGGATATCGAAATCATCGTCGTAGATGATGGATCAACCGATAAAACACCGGAAATACTTAGGCCTTTCAGAGATTCAATCAAGTATATCTACAAGAAAAACGCCGGGGCCTCCAGCGCGCGGAACCTGGGCATCCGGCTTGCCAGCGGCCAGTTTATCGCTTTCCTTGATTGCGACGACCTGTACCTGCCCGATAAATTATCCGTGAGCATAGACTATCTTATTCAAAACCCCCAGGCTGGATTTGTCCATACCGCCGCGTATTTTGTTGATGAAAACGACAAGGTCTTGAGGGTTTTTTCTCACCCTAACAGTAAAAAGACCGGCTGGATATCCGAATCTCTTATACTAAGGAATTTTATTTGTAATTCTACCGTCGTGGCAAGGCGCACCTGCATTGCGAAGGCCGGCTTATTTAACGAATCTATTTTTACCCCTGCCGACTGGGATATGTGGCTGAGGTTTTCCGAATATTGCCAGGCAGGCTACATCGATCAGCCCCTTACCAAATACAGGATAATCGGCAGTTATATCCTTAATAACATCGAAAGAGCAAAGAATGAAGAGCTTACAGTACTGCGGGAGGCCTTTAAAAGAAAGCCTGCCTTAAGCCCGTTTTTTAAAAAACGGGCGCTTTCCAATGTTTTTCGCCGGACTGCCGTAAGCTATCTCTTAAAGGAAAATTTTAAAAATTGCAGGGACGAATTAATTTCTTCAATAGGTACGAATATGCTGAATCTCCCCTCAATCGCGCTCTTGCTGGGGCTGATTTTAAAAAAAGATATTTTACTGAAGCTGGTAAACAGCAAGGTGTATAATGATTTCAAACGCCATACGGCCAAAATTTGAATTTTTCCTGGATCTTATCGGATTTTATGCGATAGGATTTTTTGCTCTACTGTATATACTGTTTACCAGGAACTTCGCAGAGATCAAGTACGATGCTCATTTCTTTGGTTTCCCGATCTTTATCGGCGAATTCCTGCTATTTTTTTGCCTGGGCCTGCTGGCGGTAAAATGGGCGGCCTATGGTTTCAAATATAGCCGGATCAGCTACCTGTTTTTACCGTATTTTATATTTGTGCTGGTAAAGGTTGTGATGGGGTATGGCAAGTGGGGGCCGTTGACTTTACGGGATTCCGCGATGTTTTATTACCCGGTTTTTGCCGTATTTACCTATGTATTTTACCGAAATAGCTTAATGAGTATTCCGGCGCTTGTATTATCCGCGGTTGCCTTGATATTTCTTCACTTTTTTAACGCGAGCTATGTTTTTTCTGATTTTATCTTTTTCCTCCTGGCCACGGTAGTTATCTTTAAGATACCTCAAAGAGCAATCCTCAAGGCAGTATTGGCCGCTGCGCTTTTTCTTTTTTCGCCGTACAAACTTTTTTTTGCGGCATCGCGGACCATGCTCGTAGGAAACCTGGCCGCAATAATTTTTCTCGTTATCGCATTTTTTTGTTGCCTGAACGTTAAGCTAAGGCTGAAGATCGCCTTTCTCATTCCATTTTTTTTATGTTTAGTCAGCCTGCTAATCATTTTTTCTCCCCGCAACGAATTGAAGTCATTGGTCAGCTTCCGTGATCTTAAAGATAACTATGATGAGACGATTAAATTGATCAACGATATGGAGCCGGGTTTTAAGGCGGAGGAAATCCCTCCCCGATTATATAATCCGGAAAATAATAAGAGGATCGATACCTTAAGGCATACTGAAATGGCGGCCAATGACATTAACCCGCCGTTAGTTTATATGCCGCAGCAATCCCTACTAAAGATGCCCCGCGCCGTAACCAGGGCGCAAGGAACAATAAATGGCGCGCCGATGGTTTTGACGCCTACGGGTTCGGCGCCTGCAGTCTTGGCGCCGGTGCCCTGGAACAATCCTTCTTTTCTCTCCGACAGCAAGCAGCGGAGCCTTGAAAGCGCAATAAACACCACGCTTTTTAGGGTTTTCATCTGGAAAGATATGCTTTCAGAGATTTATCGTGAAAAAAAATACTGGTTTGGTTTTAATTTTGGCAAGCCTTTGCGCAGTAAAAGCATTGAAATACTGCAATGGGCGGTCAAGGATTGGCGGCATGACGGCTGGATAACCCCGCATAATTCATATTTGAGCCTCATATACCGGTCGGGGGCCGTAGGTTTGCTTTATATAATCGCCCTAATGATTACTTTGGCGATAATGATAAAGAGATCGATCAGGTCGAGGTCTTTTGCCGGAATATTGGCCTGCGCGATATTAATAGACTTGCTGGTCACGGCTAACTTTACGCTGATGCTTGAATTACCGTATAACGCCATACCTTTCTGGGCGTTATTCGGTACAACGTTGGCATATATTCGAAAATGAGCAAAAAAACAAATTTACAAAATAAGGAAGCCGCGTTTGAAAATAACTACTTTGAGGCTTTTTTCCAAAGGATCCCTTTTGCGCGTTTGGACAGGCTGCTTAAGGATAGCCGGATAAGTCTGACAGATAAAACCGTGCTTGTTTGCGGCTGCGGGCAGGGGAGGGATGTCTATTATTTGGAAAAATTCTACCGGCCGAAAAAAATATATATGTCAGACATAAAACCCTCTTGCCTGGTTCAGGCTTCGGCATTATTTCCTTATGCTAAAGCGATAGCATCCGACAATCAGGCGCTTGCCCTGAAGGACAACTCGATCGATTACGTAGTAATCGGTACTTCGTTGCATCATTTACCGGAGCCGCTCAAAGGTATTTATGAGTTATTGCGCGTGGCAAAACACGCCCTGATCGTAAATGAGCCTAATGACACCTGGCTTACAAGATTATTTGAAGGATTTGGGCTTGCGCGCGAATACGAGGTTGAACACAATAACTACGTATATCGTTTCAGAAAACGGGAAGTGGAAAAAATCAGCAAGGCGATGTTTTACCGGCACGCGACAAGTTGCTTCTTCGCAACGCATCGTATCGCCAAATCACGGCTAGAGTTCATCTTTTTGTGTTTCCTGAATAGAATCGCCAATTTGGTTTATCCGTCATTAGGCAATTATATCCTTTTCGTGATCATTAAAGAAAAAGTTATGCCGAAATGTTTTAGGAAAAAAAATGAAGTTACTGCTGCTGCATAACTATTACAAGAACCCCGGGGGAGAAGACAGCGTTTTTGCGGCTGAATTCCAGCTCCTGCTGGAAAAAGGGCATAAAGTCATCACGTATACCGATAATAACTCCCGCCTCTATAAGATCGGCAGTTTTCATGCCGCCCGGCAGACATTATGGGCAAGCGATTCATACCGCAAGATAAGCCAAATTATACAAAAAGAAAAACCCGATATCGCGCATTTCCATAATACCTTTCCGTTGATTTCGCCGGCAGCTTATTATGCCTGCAAGAAAGCAGGGGTAGCGGTTATCCAGACTCTGCATAATTACCGTTTAGCCTGCCCTGCGGCGATCGCCTTACGCAGCGGAAAAACCTGCCAGGACTGCTTTAATAAATTTTTTCCCTGGCCGGCGGTATGGCATCGTTGTTATCACGGTTCGTTTTCGCAAACATTTGCAGTGTCGGCGATGCTGGCTTTTCACCGCCTCCTGGAAACCTGGCAGAAACAAGTTGATGCGTATATCGCGCTCACCGAATTTGCAAAATGTAAACTCGCCAGCGGGGGGCTGCCGAATGAGAAAATTTTCGTGAAACCAAATTTCGTTTCTGATCCCGGCGGAATAATCGAAAAAGGCAGGACTTACGCTGTGTTTGCCGGCCGGCTATCTCCGGAGAAGGGGATAATGACGCTGCTTGACGCGTGGCGGATAATGAATAACGGTATCGGGCTTAAGATTGCCGGGGCAGGGCCTCTGGAAGCCGAAATTAAACAATTTATTAAAACCCACCGCTTGAAGCATGTTGAATTATTAGGGCATTGCGGGCATAACCGGACGATTGACTTGATCAAGCGGGCAAATTTTCTAATCTTTCCATCGGTATGGTTTGAGGCTTTCCCGGTATCCCTGGTAGAGGCATTTGCCTGCGGTACGCCGGTTATCGCGGCAAGCATCGGCGTCATGCCGGAATTAATCAGGGATGGAAAGACCGGCCTGTTATTCAATCCTGCGGACCCCTCCGGCCTGGCAGAGAAGATAAAATGGCTTTGGAAAAATCCCGGGAAACAACAAGAATTAGGAAATGCCGCGCGTCAGGAATACACGGATAAATATACGCCGGAAAAAAACTTCGGGATCCTAATGTCGATATACGATTCAGCTCTAAAGAACAATGCCGATGCCGCTAAATAAAAGGTTTTTCCGTATTTTTATCCTTTTGACGCTTATCTATCTTGCCTTCCAAATGAAGCCATGGGCCAGCGTGGTCGGCAATATTTATAACGGCGACGACAATAGCTATTACGCTTACGTTAGCTCTATTGTGAACGACTTTGACCTTGATTTTTCAAATAATGAGACTAAGGAAATGTGGGGCGTATCTGCCAAAACAGGGAGGATTATTTCCGGCCACCCAATGGGGACTTCGGTATTATTGATGCCTTTCTACCTGGCAGCTAAGCCGTTTGTTCTGCTCTTTGACCGGTTAACCGGCTCGCCTTTTAACCAGCGCCACCCGATATTTTTTATGTTCATGTGCGCCGGCATACTGGCGTATGCCTATTGGGGGGCATGTTTATTATTAAGGGGCCTGTTGCTGCTCAGAATAAAAGAGGACTTATCCGTAATTGCCGTTATCCTTACGGTCTGGGCAACAATACTCCCGGCATACATCTTCAAGCGCCCGATTTTTACTCCCGTGCCGCAATTTTTCCTGATCTCTGCGCTTCTTTACCTGACGATCAAGTGGAGAGACCAGGCGCAGCTAAGCCTAAAGCAGACCATGGCCATCTCGCTTGTTGCCGCGTTAATATTCCTGGTGCGTTGGAACGATATCCATATACTCGCGTTCATATTCCTCTATTTGGTTCTTTCTCCGCGCAGGGATCAGGCAAGAAGACGCATAATAAAAACAGTTATTTTTTTGATCACCGTAGCGGTAATTTTTACCTTAACGCAAGGGCTGGCCTGGAGGTCTTTCCTTGGAGAAGGTTATCTTAAGTTTATTCTTGACCGTGTCAACGAACACGGCTCGCCTAAGGTTTTAGTGTCCATGCAGACATTTAAAAATCTCCTGCATATTTTCTTTGCGATAGACTGGGGTTTATTATATACCATGCTTCCCTTTGCTTTAGGGCTGGTATGTTTCATTTGGCTGAATCCCCTCCTCATCGTTAAATCAAGAAACTTAAACCGGATTATCTATTTGCTGCTTTTTTCATTGCCGTTCATGGTTGTGATTAAATGGCAGCTGCAAGGATGCTATTACGGCTACCGCCACCTATTATCGCTACTGCCGTTTACGTGCGTAGGGATGGCGGTTTTTTTCGAAAAGATAACCGGTATATTCCCGCGGTCAAAAAAAATAATTTGGGTTTTTTCCTTAGTACTACTGGCCTTTAATTTTCTATTAATCCTGCCGTTCGAGTATACCCCGTCCACTACCCTGGAATTAGGGACAAGTCGCCTGGGCCAAAGCGGATGGGTGAATAACGAATACGCCATAAATGCCATTAAGATTTATTTTATTTCATCTCCGGCTGTGCTCGCCGGAATGTTTTTAAGGGGATTTTTTGGCGGCTATATCTTTTCCGGGTTATACCTGCTATTCCCGCAGCTATTTTTAAAATTTGCAAATTCCAAAGTAATGGACTATTATATCCTGGATAAACCGGACGAATATTGCGTATTATTTTACCCGCTGCTCGCAGTCCTGTTTCTAATACTAACAAACCTTTTCGTAAATAAGCCTGCAACAATAATAAAAGATGGCAGAGATACCCGCTAATTTTAAAGTATTAGGCACGCGCATTGACGCGGTTCAGATCCCCGATGTCATTACGGCAGTAGAGGGATGGATCAATGCCGGGAGCCGGGGAAATTATATTGTAATATCTAATGCCAATGACGTCATGACCGGAAAAACGGATGACCTGGCCAGGAAAGCGGCAAATGCCAGCAACTTATCTGTCCCAGACGGTATATCGCTGGTATTGCTCGGCCGTTTATATGGCCATCGATTAAAAAAACGGGTCTATGGGCCTGACCTTATGCTTGAGTTTTTGGAGTTATCCGTAAAACGGGGGTATACCAATTTCTTTTATGGCGCAACGGATAGTATCCTGGAGAAGCTCAAGGATAATTTAGCGCATCGGTTTCCCGGCATAAAGGTCGCGGGTTCATACGCGCCGCCATTTAAAGAATTGACTCCTGAGGAAGAAGCTGCGATAATTAAACTGATAAACAGTGCGGCGCCGGATGTCTTATGGGTCGGATTAGGTTGCCCTAAGCAGCAATTATGGATGTATAAACATAAATCTAACCTGAAGGTCCCGGCAATGATAGGTGTCGGGGCTGCGTTTGATTTCATTTCAGGCAATAAACCTCAAGCTCCCGTCTGGATAAGAAATAACGGTTTTGAGTGGCTTTTCCGCCTGGCTACCGAGCCAAAAAGGCTGTGGAAACGCTATCTTGGCGGCGGAAGCCAATTTATCTATTACGCCGGAAAAGAATTTTTTTCTTGCCGCGTATTGACGCGTAAAAAACATGTTTAAACCGACGAATAAAATCCATTTTTTTTATTTCTGCGTTGACCTTTTTCTTATCGCTTCGTCTTTTATCACCCCGTACCTGCTGAGGTTTAATTCTCCCGCGATCTTCAGCGCCGACTTCAACGCCATGATCTTTCCAAACCTTCGGGAGTATCTCCTGATCTTTGCGCTCTGGGGAGTCCTCACAATAACTTCGCTGCAAAAAAAAGGGCTCTATTCAACCGACAGGTCGATAAGTATCCCCAAAGAAGCGTTCCTGGTCATTACCACGATTATCACGACATCGATAATTGTGGGAACCGTGATCTTCTTTGCGAAATTTATTTTCTTTTCCCGTAAAATCTTTGCTTTTAATTTTATCTTATTGATCGTCCAACTGTCGTTGTGGCGGATAGTAAAAAGGCTGATACTGCGATATTTAATAAAAAAAGGATTCCATAATTATAACGTGCTGATCGTGGGGACAAACGGGTTATCGCGGATAATTGCCGACGAAATCCGCCAGCGCCCGTTCCTGGGGTTGAAGATCATCGGCACGATAGGCATACCCAAAGAAAAAGAGATGATTGACCTGCCGGTTTTAGGCGGTTTGAGCGAATTTGAAAAAATATGCAAGAAATATTTTATCGAAGAAGTGGTCGTCGCTACGGACTTCCGGGAGAAGATTATCGGTGAGATCGGCGGAATCGCCGGAAGGCTGAATCTGGGCCTGCGGATCCTGCCGCCTGATTTTGAAGAAGCCCAATCCCACCTTGATATAAGCTACCTCGGTTTTATCCCGTTGTTAACCTATAAAGAACGGGCGATTTATCCGTCAGAATTGACGTTAAAGCGGGTATTTGATTTTTCTGTGGCTCTTATATTGCTTGCCATATTCTCTCCGGTATTTATTATCATTGCCGCCCTGGTAAAGCTTGACGGCCCCGGGCCTGTATTCTATGTGCAAAAACGGATAGGCAGGAAGGGGAGGGCTTTTGATTTTTATAAATTCCGCTCGATGGTCAGGAATGCCGACAGCTTAAAAAGCAAATTGATAGAGAAAAACGAAGTAAAGGACGGCGTGATATTCAAGATCCGCCGGGACCCCAGAATCACGCGCGTGGGAAAAATGTTGAGGAGATACAGCCTCGATGAATTGCCGCAGCTGATCAATGTATTAAAAGGCGATATGAGCCTCGTAGGGCCGCGGCCGTTCCCCGTCGATGAAAGCAAGAACCTTAAATATGAACAATATTCAAGGCTGAATATCAAGCCGGGGATCACCGGGCTCGCACAAATTAAGGGCCGTTCGGACCTGACATTTAATCGTTGGGTAAAATGGGATTTGTGGTATATTAATAACTGGTCTTTCGGATTAGATATAAACATCCTCCTTTGGACAATTCCTTGCGTCTTAAAAGGCAGAGGGGCTTACTAAACGAGGCACGCAGCTATGTTTAAAATTCCTAACCGCCTTGAAGCGATCAGCGATAGAGTAGCGGAATACAGCTTATATATTATGGTCTTTTTTATCCCGATCTCTATTGCGGCGCTGGAATCTTTTTTTGGCCTCGCCCTCGTCAGCTTCGCGTTCAAAAAAGCCATCCGCCCGGACTTTTCGTTCCTTAAATCACGGACGCATCTTTTTCTCTTATTATTTTTCCTATTTAATGCTGTTTCAGCCCTGTTAAGCGGGCCATTTTTTGCCAAAAGCCTCGAGGCTCTTATTTTTAAATGGACGGAATATATACTTATCTTCCTAATCGCAGAAGATACGTTATGCAACAGACAAAGGATCAGAAACTTTGCGGTCATTTTTTTATTCAGCGCGTTCCTTATCGGTATCGACGGCATATTCCAGCGGTTCTCCGGAATGGATTTTTTAAGGCACCGGGTCCTTTTCGTTATTGAAGGAAAATTACCCAGTATCAGCGCTTCGTTCAGCCATTATAACAGCCTGGGCGCTTATTTGACAGTTGCCCTGCCTCTTGCCGTAAGCCTGATGTTCTATTCCGGATTAAAACGCATATTTAAATCCGGGTTAATCATCGAAACCGCCCTTTTAGGCACATGCCTTTTAATGACATCTTCGCGCGGCAGTTGGCTGGGGTTTACTTCGGCGCTGTTCTTTATGCTGTTTCTGCGCTCTAACGGCAGGCGATTATTGGTATTATTTGCTATTTTCGTAGCGGCAATCACGCTCATCCAGGGATTACGGGAAAGGGCAATCCTGACCTTTCAGCCCAGAGGCGATGCGGACCGGTTGATCATGTGGGAAACCGCCCTCAGGATCATAAAAGGCACCCCGTTCTTCGGTAAAGGCGTGGGCACCTTTATGGACTATTTCCATAAATATACCCCGGAATTATACGTACAGTATGCCCATAATTGCTTTCTCCAGCTCTGGGCGGAAACCGGTATTTTTGGACTATTAAGCTTTCTTCTTTTTATCGGGAGCATTTTGACAAAAAGCGCAAAGCTTGCTATGCGCACTGGCGATGCGCTTCTACTCGGCGTTGCCGGCGGCATCTTTGGTTTTCTCGCGCATAGTTTTTTTGATACCAACCTTTACGGAGTTCAATTGTCAGTGCTTTTTTGGATGACCGCAGGCATTGCAATGTCTATCGTCAATTTGCATCAAAAGCCTCCCGCCAGATAACCCCGATAGGAATGTTACGGTAATAAATTATTGAGCTTAATACTCCTTGATGGTATAATTGAGCCTAATATTTAGGTAAACATATAATCTAAAATGTCATTTTGGCAAAATAAAAAAGTCCTGGTGACCGGCGGAGCCGGCTTTATCGGTTCCTGCGTGGTGGAGATACTCCTAAAGCAGGGGGCGGTAGTTACCGTTGCCGGCAATGAAGATCTACGCCTGGCAACCAATTTACGCGGCGTAATAGACGATATTAAATACCTTAAAACAGACCTGAGGCAGCTCATAGATTGTAAAAATGCCTGTGAAGGAAACAGCGTAGTGCTTAATCTGGCTGCGATAGTAGGAGGGATAAATTTCAATAAACAGCATCCCGGAAGCATATTCCGCGACAATATTTTGATCAGCACGAATACGCTGGAAGCTGCCAGGATTTGTAACGTCGAGCGGTTCCTTGTTACCAGTAGCGCCTGCATATATCCGCACACATGTAAAATACCGACGCCGGAAAGTGAGGGGTTCGTAGATACCCCCGAGCCGACAAACGACGGATACGGTTGGGCAAAGCGCATGGCAGAATTCCAGGCAGACGCCTATCACAGGGAATTCGGCATTAATATTGCCATAGTCCGGCCGTATAACGCATACGGGCCGCGGGACTGCTTTGACCCCGAACGCGCGCATGTAATACCTTCCCTGATTCGCAGGATATTCGCGAACGAGAACCCTCTAATTGTCTGGGGTGACGGCCAGCAAAGCAGATCATTCTTATATGTTACTGATCTTGCCAGAGGGATTTTAGAGGTAGCGGAAAAATATGCGGTTTGCGATCCGCTTAACTTAGGCAGTGAAGAAGAAATAAAGATCTCTGACCTCGTTGATCTGATCGTTAAGCTTTCCGGTAAGCAGACCAAGGTCGTATTTGATACAACAAAGCCCTGCGGCCAGATACGCAGAAAATGCGACGTTACTAAGGCAAGAGAAAAAATCGGCTTTGAAGCAAGGGTGAGCCTGGAAAACGGCATAACCAAAACCATTGAATGGTATTTAAAGCAAAATAAACCTGCCTGAATATGACAATGAAGAATTCACTGATTATCCTCACGCTTAATGAAATAGAAGGGGTTCGGGCGGTATTCGACAAGATCCCGCTTGCCGGGATTGATGAACTACTTGTAGTGGACGGTGGCTCAACCGACGGGACAATTGATTTTTTTAAAAACAGGGATATCAAAGTGCTTATCCAGGAGAAAAAAGGCAGGGCAGAGGCATTTCGGATCGGGGCGCAGGCGGCACAGGGGGAGAACCTTTTGTTTTTCAGCCCCGACGGAAACGAAAACCCGGGCGATATCGTAAAACTATTCGACCTGCTGAATAGCTCTGATATGGCGATCGCTTCACGCTTCTTGCGCGACGCTCATAATGAAGAAGACGGCAAACTGCTGCCTTTACGCGCATGGGCAAATAAGGCTTTTTCGCTTATGGCAAATATTGCCTGGAATAGGAAGGTTTATATAACCGATACGATCAACGGCTTCCGGGCGATAAAGAAAGCTGCCTTTGAAAAACTCAATATAGACGCTACGGGATTTGTCATTGAATACCAAATGTCCATACGGGCAATGAAATCCGGGTTAGAAGTCCGGGAAATCCCCACATATGAAGGCGACCGCATCGGCGGAAGCAGTAAGGCTAAATCCCTGCCTACGGGCTGGCTATTTTTAAAATTCTTTATGAGAGAACTTTTTATATGAAAAAGCAGGCCTTTTTATTGGCTATCTGCGCTATCTTAGGCATTATTTTCGTCTTCCTGCTCCTGTCTGATTATAATGCTAACTGGATGCATCCGGAAGTCACGGCATTCCATATTCCTTATTCACTGGAAAATGGCTGCGTCCTGAGCTTAAAGGACTTACTAAAAAGCTTTGATAGCTGGGAATTTGACTTTCAGAATTCACGGCCAAGGTTTTTTTCATATTTTTTCCAGATTATTAATCTAAAATTCCGGATATGGCTTTTTGCCTTTATCCCGCCTCATCCAAGTCTTTCCCTGACCTGGATCTTTACGTTACTGCTTTCACCGTTCTTTCTTTTCCGGCTGGTAAGGAATCTCTCCCTGAACCGGGTTACTGCCTGGATTGCCGTAATCCTTTATTTTCTCAGCCCGGGGTTCCTTTCGCACCTGACGCTTTTGTTCCATCCCGGAAAGCCCCTGGCAAGCTTTTTTACGATCCTCTGCCTTTATCTGTCTTCCGAAATATGGCTAGGCATAAAAGTGGCCCGCACCTTCAATAAAAAAGGGTATGCGTTATTCGCCCTGCTGCTGGCAATAATCTTCCTGGCCTTTATTACCGACGAGGTAAGTTTTTTCATATTTTTTGCCGTGCCTTTGTTATTCCCTGAGATCTTCACGCTGCCACCGGACAAAATCAGGATATCCCGGTATTACCGGTTTACCTTTATAGCTTTTCTGCTATTTTTGACTTTTGTTGTTCCGTGGATAACCCGGCACCTCGGATTCGGTGATTTCAATTTCTGGGATTACATAAAAAGAGGAGGCACAGGAGAACGGTATTACCTTTGGAAAAATATGGATATCGCCAATCTTTTCTTAAACGGGCACTATCTGCTTTCCAGCCATATCGTCCCTTTCCGGAAGCCCGATCTGGGCCGTTTCTTTAAACTGGATATTTACGCATATGCCGCATTTATTTTTTACTGCTCTTACGCGTACCGCCGGCTTTCCCCGGCGGCCAAAGATATTTTTAAACGCCTCGGCCTGACGCTGCTCGCCTTTATATTTTTTCATTTCCTGATTTCCAGCCGGCACCTAAAACTTACCACAGACTGCTATTATTACGGGGCTGTATTTTCCATATTATTTGCCATTCTATTGGCGATCCTGCTTACAGCAAATACCGGCGCATTAAAAATAATAAACGGCATTTTACTGGCTGTTTTCCTGGTCATCTTTGCTTCTAATTTTTATGCAATGAATAAGAGATGGATCAGCTCGCATAATATATGGTACAAGCATTTCTTTCCCGAAGCGGCCAGGATCATGCCGGAGGAAAAAAGACTGGATCGCAATATGGTCCTGACGGCCTGGCAGCACAGAAAAGACAAGACATATCTCCAGGGGGTACAAAAGCAATTTCCCCTTAGGGCCGACTGGTTATTTGTGGAGCTGGATTATATAAAATGAGCTTTTTCGCGGGGTTCATAATAAATATTGCGGCCTGGTTCTTTATCTTTTATTATATTGGAGTCCGCCGCAGCTTATGGCCGGCGGTACTCGCCGTGTTTATCTTAGCCGAGGGCCTTTCGCGCATGCTAAGAAAACGGAGCTTTTGGTTTTAACCACAAGGAGAGAACATGAAAAAGGCTTTAATTACGGGCATAACCGGCCAGGATGGTTCATATCTTGCCGAACTTCTTTTAGAAAAAGGTTACGAGGTGCACGGGATTGTCAGGCGCGTGGCCTTTGAAGATCCCGAACACCGGCTGTGGCGGGTGCGGCATATTGCCGATAAGATATTCCTGCATTCAGCTTCGCTGGAGAGCTATGCCAGCATATTTAATGTTGTGGAAGAGGTCAAACCTGATGAATGTTATCACCTGGCAGCGCAAAGTTTCGTAAGTTATTCATTTGAAGATGAATTCTCAACGATCAATACCAATATCAACGGTACCAGCCACATACTATCGGCAATAAAACAAAAGGCCCCGGTTTGTAAATTCTATTTTGCCGGGACAAGCGAGATGTTCGGGCTGACTAAACACTCGCCGCAAAATGAAGAAACGCCTTTTCATCCGCGCTCGCCATACGGAATATCAAAAGTTGCTGGTTTTCATTTGGTCCAGAATTACCGGGAATCCTACGGGTTGTTTGCTTCCAATGGCATACTCTTTAACCACGAATCTCCGCGCCGCGGACTTGAATTCGTAACGCGCAAGATCACTCACGGGGTTGCCAAAATAAAATTAGGCATTGAAAAAGAGCTGCGCCTCGGTAACCTTGAGGCAAAGCGCGACTGGGGATTTGCCGGCGATTATGTAAAAGCGATGTGGCTGATGCTGCAGCAAAACGAGCCTGATGACTTTGTCATTGCTACAGGCGAAACGCACCCGGTGCAGGAATTTGTCGAACTGGCATTTAACGCTGTCGGCCTTGATTGGAAAAAACATGTGGCCATTGATAACAAACTTTACCGCCCGGCAGAAGTATTCGAGCTTAAGGGCGACTATAGCAAAGCAAAGAAAAAGCTTGGCTGGGAACCCGATACCAAATTCAAGGATTTGATAAAAATGATGGTGGATGCGGACCTGAAATTGCTCCAGAACAAACCCGGCATATGTTAAGAATCAGAGTAGGCGATTTTAAACTTGGGCCACGGGAAAAAAGGATCATCAATGAAGTCGTTGATTCCGGGCACCTTTCCGAAGGCGCAAAAGTAAAAGAATTTGAAAAAAAATGGGCTGATTTTATCGGCACCCGGCATTGCGTCCTTGTGAATTCCGGGACATCTGCCCTGATCGCCGGCTTGTATGCGCTAAAATACCTCTTTAAACTGAAAGACCGCGCTAAAGTTATAACTTCGCCGCTGACGTTCATCGCTACCGTGAATGCGATCACTGCGGCCGGGCTTGAACCGCTGTTTGTTGATATTGACAGGGATACTTACGTCATAACTCCTGAAAACATCGAAAAAGCAATAAGAAAAAATAAAGGCGTATCAATACTCCTGCCGGTCCATTTGATGGGCTATCCCGCAAGAATGACGGAAATAAACAGGATTGCCCGTAAGCATAATTTACTCGTAATGGAAGATGCCGCGCAGGCGCACGGCACTGTTTATAAAAACAAGAAGCTTGGTTCTCTTTCTAAAGCCGGATGTTTTTCGTTCTACATTGCCCACAATGTGCAGGCAGGGGAGATGGGTGCAGTAGTGACGGATGACCAACGGATCGCGCGGCTGGTGAAAAAGATCAAGGCGCATGGCCGGATGTGCGACTGCCCGGTTTGCCTGCGTCCGCAAAATAAATGCCCGCGTTTAAATTTTCATAAGGGCGCGGACGACTTTGACCCCCGGTTTTACCACGATATGTTCGGTTTTAATTTTAAAACCATGGAATTCCAGGCAGCCCTGGGTCTGGCGCAGCTGGAAAAGATAAAAGAGATCCTAAGGGTAAGGAAGCATAATGTTGAATATCTGAATAACGGGCTGTCCCGGCTCCAGGGTATCCTGCAGCTGCCGGTATATTCCGACAAGGTCAGCTATCTGGCGTATCCATTGGTGATAAAAGACCCGGCGAGCGTATCGCGCAAAATATTACGGCAAAAGCTGGAGGCAGCGGGCATTGAGACGCGCCCGCTTTTTGGTTGCATACCAACGCAGCAGCCGGCGTATGCCTACCTGAAAAATAAATATACGGGGAAATTGCCAAACGCCGAATACGTGGGGGCAAATGGATTCTACATCGGATGCCACCAATACCTCAAAAAAACCGACCTTGATTATGTGATTACCGCGTTTAACAACATCCTGAAAGGGCAAATATGGAGCCGTTAGTCAGCGTAATCGTTCCGACTTATAATTCCGCAAAGACGCTGGAAGAATGCCTTAGCGCCTTAGCCGGGCAGAATTACAAAAATATCGAGGTCATCATCACGGATTCATTCAGCAAAGACAGAACAAAAGATATCGCCCGGCGTTTTACCGACAAGATCATTGATGCTGAATCGCTGGCCCTGGCAAGAAAAATGGGGGTGGACCTGGCAAAAGGCAAGTATATCCTTTTTCTTGATTCCGACCAGATCATCAACCCCGATACTATCGAGCTTAGTGTTAAAACCTGCGAAGAAGGCGGCTATGACGGGGTAACGCATTTTGAACGCTCTAAGATCCACCGCAACACATTCGTAGAGAGGGTGATAAATTACGACAAGTGGATATTTCACTCGCATGAAGACGATGATCCGATCTGTGGTACTGCCGAGCCGCGTTTTTTCAAATCGGAATTTGTCAAAAAGATAGATTTTCTCGACAACCCGCCGATAACCTTTGAATTGGCGATCATTAACCTGAAAATGGTGCAGATGGGCGCAAAGATCAAGTTCATCAACGCTTATATCTATCATTATGAAACCGCGACCTTTTCACATGTTGCCAGAAAGTTCTTTCGCTACGGCTTTTATTATATCCCCGCATTAAAGCGTTACCCCAACCTCGTAATACACCACAGTGCCCCACGCAGGACATATTTCAGCCGCCGCGCCCTGAGAAAACCGCTGTTATTTATCGGGCTGTTCGCGCTTTACGGCGTCAAGGCAGTTTCTGCATTTTGCGGGGTTGCTTATTGCCTGGTTAAACCTAAATCCAAATGACCGGCACGCTAACGTTGTCAGTTGGAATTTCTACTTATAACCGCAACGAAGACCTCACTCGGTGCCTGGAATCGCTGGCTAAACAAACCTATCCTGATTTCGACATTATTATTGCCAACGGCGGCGACTATGATGGCGTAAAACGGGTTACGGATAACTTTAAAAACCTGCGCATTAAGATATTTACTCAGGAACGCAAAGGCATTGTTGAAGCCAGAAATATGTGCTGGAGAGAATCTGATGCGGATATCGCCTGCCTCATTGACGATGACTTAGTTGTTTCTCCGGGATGGATAGAGGCCATCCGGGAAACTTTTCTTTCCGACGAAAAGATCGGAGGGGTTTCCGGCCCGACCATTATACCCGAAGAAAGAATGAAAAATCGCGACCTTTCCTTATTCCTCGGTCAATTCCGGTCCTCCCGTAACATTTTCCTGAAAATAGCCGGAAAAATGTATTTAAACATTATTTTGGAAAATAAGGTCAACGAAGTAGGAAAAATATTGGACAGCGGGACATTTACCCCCGGATCGAATTTTCCCGACTGCCTCAAACTGCCTGCGCCGGTAGAGGTAGATTACCTGGAAGCATGCCATATGTGCTTTCGCAGGCTGCTGTTTGAGAAGATCAACGGCTTTGATTATTCCTATACCGGCACAGGCGAATGGAACGAACCGGATTTCGCTTTTAAGGTCAGAGGCCTGGGATATAAGCTCATCTTCAACCCTAAAGCAGTAACCCGGCATTATATCAGCCAGGGAGGCGTATTTAAGGCGCGCACCTATGCCTATGAGCGCAGCAGGAATTTCATTTATTTTTATTTAAAGAACGTAAAGGTAAACAGCCTGAATAAATTTTTCCGTTTTGGCACCAATCTTCTCTTCATCAACCTGTATTGGCTCTATAAATTCCTTCAATCAAAAAATACCGATTGGCTATGCGGCATTTGGGGTACCGTGAAAGGGCTGCTCTCAGGAACGAAAATCTAATTGTTTCAATCGGTTATTTATAATATAATACTATAATTATGGCGTTAAAAAACGTTTTAGTTACCGGTGGAGCGGGTTTCATCGGCAGCCATCTTGTGGACAAACTATTAAGCAAGGGTTGCCAGGTGACGGTTATTGATAATTTTTCCACCGGCAGGCCGGAAAACCTCTCGCATCAAAAAAATAACAGTAATTTGAAGGTAATCCGCCAGGATATATGCGAATTTAACAATGTAGCGGCTTATTTTAAGAATTGTGATACGGTATTTCACCTTGCCGCGCTGGCGGATATCGTACCCTCGATTGTCAACCCTGTCGGTTATTACAATTCAAATGTCACCGGAACAATGCACGTTGTTGAAGCTAGCCGGCTTGCCGGGGTAAAAAAGCTCGTCTATGCCGCATCTTCTTCATGTTACGGCATACCGGATATTTTTCCTACCCCGGAAACCGCGAAAATTCAGCCCCAATATCCGTACGCGCTGACAAAATATCTTGCCGAAGAGATCGTCTTTCACTGGGGCAAGGTATATAAACTACCGGTTGTTTCGCTTAGGCTGTTTAATGTCTACGGCCCGCGTTCACGCACATCCGGAACCTATGGGGCGGTTTTTGGGGTATTCCTGGCCCAAAAACTTAAAAACAAGCCTTTTACTGTCGTTGGCGACGGAAAACAGACCCGGGATTTTGTATACGTATCTGATGTGGCCGATGCTTTTATTGCGGCCGCAGAATCCGAATGTCAACAGGAAGCAATGAATGTCGGCTCCGGAGGCAGCTACAGTATTAACCGGCTGACAGAGCTTTTAAAAGGAGAGGTCGTATATATTCAGAAAAGGCCGGGCGAACCAGACTCCACCTGGGCAGACATTGTAAAAATAAGGCAAAATACCGGCTGGCAACCGAAAATAAGCTTTGATCAGGGAGTGCAAAAGGTCCTTGATCATATTGACTACTGGCAGGATGCCCCGCTATGGACCCCGGAGAACATAAAAAGCGCCACCAAGGAATGGTTTCAATATCTCTCTTAAAATATGGGACGCAATATTCAAAGTAAGATAAAATCAATCAACGAGCTCGCAAAAACGCTCAGCGCCTTGAAATTAAAAGGCAAATGCGTAGTGCATTGCCATGGAGTTTTCGATCTACTGCATCCTGGGCACATAAAACATTTTGATGCCGCAAAGAAGAAGGGCGATATCCTCGTTGTCACCGTTACCAAGGATGAATATGTAAATAAAGGGCCAGGCAGGCCAGTATTTAATCAGCACCTCCGCGCCGAGAGCATTGCGGCGATTGAATGCGTGGATTTTGTGGCAATCAATGATTGGCCCACGGCAGTAGAGACGATCAAACGGCTAAAGCCGGATTTTTATGTAAAGGGCAGCGACTACGCCAAAAAAGACGATGACCTGACCGGTAAAATAACCGAAGAGGAAGAGGCAATTAACCTGATCGGGGGCGCGCTTCACTTTACCGATGAAATATCCTTCAGTTCTTCTTCGCTTATCAATACTTTTCTTGCGCCGTATCCTGAAGACGCCAAAGAGTTTTTTCAAGCATTTAAAAGCCGGCATAAAGCAAAAGACATAATCCACAAGATCAAGGCCGCGGGAAACACCAAGGTACTGGTAATCGGTGACATAATCATTGACGAGTACCATTACTGCGCAGGCATGGGTAAATCCCAAAAAGACAACATCATTGCCACGCGATTCTTAAAAGAAGAAGCCTTTGCCGGAGGGGTACTTGCCGCTGCTAATCATGCCGCAGGGTTTTGTAAAAATGTCACCCTTTTAAGCTGCATCGGCACAGGAAATGAATACGAAGCCTTTATTAACCGGCATCTAAGGCCGAATATCCAAACTAAATTCTTTTATCGCAAGGATGCCCCGACTGTCGTTAAGCGCCGCTTTGTTGATCCCGCGTTTTTAAATAAGCTCTTTGAGATATGCTACCTTGAAGACGCAAACTATATGCCGGATATCCTGGAAAGCCAGATATACAACTATCTTGATGCAAACCTGAAAAAGTTCGACCTGGTGATCGTCACTGATTTCGGCCACGGCCTGATCACGCCTAAGATCGTAGGCATCCTTTCTAAAAAAGCCAAATTCCTTGCCGTGAATGTCCAGACAAACAGCGCAAATATCGGCTTTAACCTGATCACGAAATTCAAACACGCCGATTATATCTGCATCGATGAACCTGAGATCAGGCTGGCCTGCCATGATAAATTCTCTAATCTAAAAGAGCTGATCCTGAAGATAAATAAGGCTTGCGCATGCGATAAGATAATCATCACGCGCGGGCACCGCGGGTCATTGGCCTATTCAAAAAAAAGCGGTTTTGTGGAGATCCCGGTTTTCTCCAAAGAGGTAGTTGACAGGATCGGGGCAGGAGACGCGTTCTTTTCAGTTACCGCGCCCTGCGCCTTTAAAGATGTCCCGATGAATATCGTCGGTTTCATCGGTAACGCAGCCGGCGCGATAAAAGTCCTGATCGTCGGAAACAGGTCGCCGGTAGACCCGACATCCCTATATAAATACATCACAACCCTGCTTAAATAATATGGACTATTTTAAAGATCTCTCAGCGATGTTTTTAAAGATTGAGGCCACAGACGAAAGATCAAAAATACTGCCTTTTGGCTCAGCGATCCAAAAAGTCATTGACTTGGTAACTTCCCGCGCTAAAACAGGAGGCAAGGTTATTTTTATCGGTAATGGCGGCAGCGCTTCGATTTCCAGCCACATGGCAACCGATTTTTTAAAAAACGGCAATATCCCCGCGTTAACTTTTAATGATCCCGCTTTCCTTACCTGTATCAGCAACGACCTTGGTTATGACCAGGTTTTCCGAAAACCTATAGAAGTGCTTGCCAAAAAAAGTGATATTCTGTTTTCCATCAGCAGTTCCGGGAAGTCAAAAAATATCACTGACGCAACCGAAGAAGCAAAAAATAAAGGCTGCCTAGTCATCACCCTTACCGGCTTTCATAAGGATAACCCCCTGCGGAAAATGGGAGATATAAATTTTTATGTTCCTTCCGGTTCCTACGGTTACGTAGAAATCGCCCACCTTGCCGTATGCCACTTCATTATCGATGAAATAATCGCGAATAAAAATGGATAAATTCAAGATCGACAGCCATAAGCTTATCTATCATACAGAGAGGGTCAATGACTGGCTAAGCGGGCGGAAGATTTATCCCGTATATATCGAAGTCTCTCCCAGCGGCTCATGCAATCATCGCTGCCTTTATTGCGCCCTGGATTTTATGGAATACCAACCGCGTTTTCTTGATAAAACTATATTTGAAAAAAGATTGTCGGAAATGGGCAGACTTGGGGTAAAAAGCATTATGTACGCGGGTGAGGGAGAGCCGTTCCTGCATAAGCATATTGCCGGAATAATCCGGCATACGAAAAATTCAGGTATCGATGCCGCAGTCACTACAAACGGTGTCTTATTAAAAAGAGGCTTGGCTGAAGACATACTCCCCAGCCTCACCTGGGTCAAAGTAAGTATAAATGCCGGTACAAAAAAGACATATTCGCTTATCCACCGGACAATCCCGGATGATTTTAATACAGTAATGCGTAATATGGCTGATGCGGCAAAATTGAGGAAGAATAAGAAATACGCCTGCACTCTGGGGATGCAGATAGTCCTTTTGCCGGAAAATTACCGCGAAGTTGGCCTGCTGGCAAAAAAGGCCCGGGATATCGGAATGGATTATCTGGTCGTAAAACCGTATTCCCAGCATCCGCTCAGCAATACGACAAGGTATAAAGATATCAAATATAGCCTGTATCTGGCGCTTGCGGAAAAATTACAGCGGCTTAACCGGGATAATTTTAGCTTGATCTTCCGGCTGAACACGATGAAAAAATGGGATGCTGCAAAGCGCACGTACAAACATTGCCTGGCATTGCCGTTTTGGGCCTATATTGACGCAGGGGGGGATGTCTGGGGATGCAGTATTTATTTAACAAAAGATAAGTTTTGCCTCGGGAATATCTACAAAAGCGATTTTAAGAAAATCTGGGGTTCCCTAAAAGCCAAACAGCTATGGAAATGGGCCGCAAATAAGCTCGATACCGGTAAATGCCGGGTAAATTGCCGTATGGATGAAATAAACAATTATCTCTGGGAGATAAAAAATCCCTCCGAACACGTAAACTTTATTTAAGATGCCGCCCCTTACAGGTATCACATTGAAAAAGAAGGCAGACGAGATCCGCCACAAAGTCATAGAAGTGGCGATCAGAAATAAAGCCGGCCACATTGCTCCGTCGTTATCCGGCGTCGATATCCTCGTCGCTCTCTACTATAACGCGATGCAATATAAGCCTGCCGACCCTCATTGGGAGGCAAGAGACCGGATTATTTTTTCTAAGGCCCACGGCTGCTACGCGCTTTATGCGATCCTTGCCGATAAGGGCGTCCTACCGAAAAAAGAATGGGATGATTTTTATACCCCAAAAAGCACGCTTTTAGGCTGCATGGAATACCGGCCGGAATACGGGCTTGAGGCAGGGTGCGGCTCCCTGGGGCACGGCCTGCCTATTGCTGTCGGACTTGCTTTCGGCGCAAAATTGCAAAAGAAGAAATTCCATACTTATTGCATAATGGGCGATGGCGAAACGCAGGAAGGAACAACCTGGGAAGCGGTCCAGTTTGCCGTAAAGCATAAAATAAATAATCTTACCATCATCATAGATGATAACCGCCTCCAGGCAATGGATTTTATCACTAAAATTCTCGATAGAGAAACTAAGGACAAGGTCAAAAGATTAAAGGGATTCGGGCTTTCGCCGATTATTTATAACGGTCACGATGTCATCGGGCTTAGCCGCCTACTCAAACCCGCGAAAAGGGCCGGCTCAGATGTCCCGCGGCTGATCATCGCCGAAACGATAAAAGGATATGGCCTCAAGTGTATGGAAAATGTCGCTAAATTCCATTTCCGCATACCTACGCCCGCAGAGCTCAAAAAGGGAAAGACATATGCCTGCAACCTGTAACTACAGAAAAGAGGTCGTCAACGCCATTCTGCCGTATTTCCGTCAAGATAAACGCTATTACCTGCTTGTCTGCGACATGGGTTTTGGCGTAATTGACCAGGTAAAAAAAGAGTTCCCGCGCCGCGTGATTAACTGCGGCATCATGGAACAGGGTACAGTCGGGATCGCTGCAGGCATGAGCATGTCCGGGCTGATACCGGTGGTATATTCAATAGTAAATTTCCTTGTTTACCGTTCGCTGGAACAAATACGCAATGACGTTGTCCTGCAGGGCCTGAACGTTAAATTCATCTCTACCGGAGTAAACGATTACTTTAAATTCCTCGGGCCGTCGCATTGCTGCTGCCGTGACGATATCGCGCTGATGAAGTTGATACGAATGAAAGTCTATGACCCGTATGCCCGGCCCAAAACAAACCTCCATAAAATGGCCGCGGAGTGGATAACGGATAAAAAAGCGGGTTACCTAAGGGTTTAATCATAAAATGACAGTCAAAAGCGGTAGTAATTTCGATATTTCTGTGATCATGCCTTCGCTAAACGAAGAAAAGAATATCGCTGCCGCGCTTGAAAATACCCTGGCGGCGTTAGAAAAATTCAAGATCCGGGGGGAAGTAATCGCGATTGATGACGGCTCAAGCGATCGAACCGCAGACCTGGTCAAGGCAGCCGCAAAAGATAATCCCGCGATCAGCCTGCTGAGCCACAGCCGGCCCCAAGGCATCGGAGCGTCGTTCTGGGACGGGGTAGCCAATGCTCGAGGCAATGCCATTGTCTTGATCCCGGGAGATAACGAATGCATACCGGAAGAAATCTTCCGATATTACGGTTTGCTCAAAGATGTTGACATGATCATACCTTTTGTATTAAACAAAGAAGTCCGCCCGCCTTTACGGTTATTACTTTCCTTTATCTATAAGCTGATCATCAATTTTACTTTTTTTGTCAACTTTAATTATACCAACGGCACGATCATTTACAGAAAATCCGTCCTGGAGGATGCCGGCTCAAGAAATATGGGTTTTTTCTTCCAAACCGATATCCTTATCCGGGCGGTGAAGAAGGGCTATCTTTTTGCCGAAGTTCCTTATAGGCTGGGCAAAAGAAAAGCAGGGGACTCAAAGGCATTTTCGCTGCGCTCCCTGCTTAATGTAATCAAAGGATATCTGCGCCTTACATTCGATTATTATTTCAAAAAACACCTGCACGATAAAAAGGGTTTTGCCCCGGATTCGGCGACCGCTATAAGGCGGTCGGCAAACAACCATTAATTTATGATCATCGCAGCTAAGTGCGCTCCGGAAAAAAGATACCTTTCCGCGATAAGAAAAGCAGGCATACGGGCGGTAGAGTTATACCTGCCGGAAAAGGCCTTGAATAATCCGGATAAAATCATACGCATATGTAAAGGCTATGCCTTCCGCTATGCGGTTCATTCTCCGCGTAATGGGCTGAATATTTTCCGGCTGTCCTATCTATGCGAGGCAATAAACGCCGAAATCGCGGTATTCCATAATAATTACTGGGAAGATGAATGGCAGGAGATCGCCTCAGGGCTTAAAAATATAAAGGTATGTATAGAGAATATTGCCAGCGCAGATGAGCCGGTAAAATTTATGCGCAGATTCGGAATGGGCATGTGCCTTGACCTGGAGCACCTGCAGATGCAATGCGGAGGTGTATATGAAGAAGAGTTCATCCGTATCGCAAAACAGGCTTCCCATGTCCACCTGACCGGTTATAGCCACGGCTCCAGCAACTGGCATACCCACATACACCATGATCCGCAGCATGGGGCATTTATGCTAAAAATGCTAAAAAAGGCCGGATATACGGGGCTGGTAGTTTCAGAAGCTGAAGCGAGATATCAAACATATAACGATTTTTTAAAGTTGAATAAATTTTTTAAGGACGCAAACAATGAAAATAAATAAGTTGGATCTGTATGCCCCGGCGCTGATTACGCTTTATTTGCTTTTCCAGCCGTATTTCCTTCATGGAATAATCGATTTCTGGGAAACCGGTATTTACCTGCCGTTTATCAACGAAGTACTTCATGGAAAGGTCGCATTTAAGGACCTGATGCTGCATCGCGGGCCTTTTGAGGTATATGCACCCGCGCTCTTGATGCAGATCTTTGGAAAGCACTTAAGCGTGCTTACGATTTTCTTTTACCTCGGCAATATTGCGGCGATAATTGCCGCGGTCTATATCGGCCGTGAAGTTATCTCCAGCCGCATTTTTGCTTATTTATTGATACCGGTTCTGGCAGCAAAGACGTTCCCGCTTACTTTTTACCAGAACTGGGGCGGGTTCAGATTTGCCTGCGGATTAATCGCGGTCTTATGCGCGATCAGGTTTTTTAAAGAAAAGGGTGCGCTTTGGCTCTTCGCTGCCGCATTATTTTCTGCTTGCGGGTTTTTCTTTAGCGCAGAAATAGGGGTCTTTTCCGGCGCCGCAATAATTGCCGCCATATTCTCTTTAAAAACGCCTATGCAGAAAAAGTTACGCTGGATCATGTTTTATTCAGCCGGCTTTATGTTAATTTTTCTTCCCGTTATCGCGTATCTATGGATTAACGCAGGCCTTGCCGCTTATGCTGAATGTATGTTTAAAGCCCCGCCGGGCGCCTGGAATCTTTATCATCTAAAGCTGATTTACCCGGATTATCCCAATAATATCGTTGCTGCTTTTGCCTGTATCTTTAAGCCGTTTACCCCGCAATTTATCTATTCCTTGCCGATCGTGCTCTATGCGATTACAGCGGTTTATCTATTCAGGCGGCATACGGCAAAAACCGAAAATGCGAAGGCCCCCGCTCTAATCTGCCTGGTTATTTACGCCGCCTTGATGTATTACGGTTCGCTGCGCCAAAGCAACGGCCCGCAATTCCAGATGGCCATGCAGCCGACATTAGTGCTGTTTTTTTTCTTTTTGGAACGGTATTATTTTTTTTACAGGCGCGGCCAGACTGCCATAAGAAATCCAGCCCTTACGCGGGTTAACGCGGCGATCATATTTATTACCATGTTTTTTTTATTGTTTTCCTCCGCCTTTACCTTAAAATTCCTGCGCGACTACGGCAATGATCAAAAGCGCTTTGTTTTACATTTAATAAACCGCGGGTGTTTTGCCGAAGGCGATTCGATCCGGCCGCTGACAATTGCCCGGGGCAGGGGAATACTGACCAGCAGCCTCCAGGCTGATGAGATCAATTCCGTAGTTGCGTACATACAGGCAAAGACTTCTCCATTAGAACCCGTATTTACATTCCCCAACATGGGAACTTTTAATTTTCTCTTTGACCGGCCGTGCTTTGATAAATTTTGCTTTTCCGATATGGCATTCTATTATCCGGAATGGCGGAACGGATTTTTTGCGCGCTTAAACAGGGACAGACCGCGTTACATCGTAGTCAAAGATGAGCCGGATTGGCTGGAGGCGGCGCTGGCCGAATACCCCCTGGGAAAATACAGGCGACAGGTAAGAGATTTTATCGAAACGAACTATCAGCGCGACGCTGTATTCGGCCGCATCAGCGTCTATTCCTTAAACAAATGAAAAATAAACTTTTTACTATCGTTATTCTAAGCGCCCTGATGTCATCGCTATACGCCTTGACCGTGCGTATTATCCCGGCAGGGCACCTCATGGAATTTAAAAAAATGATTTCCCTTACCAGCCCTGATGCTGCCCTGGAGTTAAACCTGCGGCATAGCCGCTACTTGCTGAAGATCAAGCACCAGAGTAAACCCGGCTTGACCAAAAAAGTTTTTATAAATGGGGCCGATATTGTTCCGTTCCGCGTACGCGAGAAAGAAATAGAAACCGCGTGGTTTTATATTGCGCCCCCGCAAATAACAGGAACGGATAAATTAAGCATAAAATTCAAGGGAGGCTTTCCTCCTGATATTGATGTCCGGATGAATAATTTTATTGCCTTGCCCCGGGACGAACTCAGCAACGACATATTTATACTATTTAAGTCTCCGGCTGCGCTGCCGCAATTTAATCTACCGAGGTGGACAAGGGCCTTTTGCCTGTTTTTTGCTTTTTATTACGCGTGCTTATTATTTTTACGGCGCAGGAATGGCAGCGCCGTTTTTTATATCGCCTTAAGCTCTACGCTCTTTGCCGGCTTTGCAATTACCGTGAGCGCCGCGAACCTGCTGCCCTTTAATCCCTATTGCCTTTATTTTAGCCCGTTCTTTTTTTGCCTGGTATTCCTGCTGTCTTACGGCTTAATATTGATTTTGTCATATCCGTTAAAAAAGGGTATAATAGACAACACAACCAAGGATGACTGAGATATGGAGCGCGGTAAAATACAGACAGTGATCCTTTGCGGCGGCAAAGGGACAAGGATGGGCAGCGGCGAAATGCCGAAAGCCATGTTCACGATCGGCGGCAGGCCCCTGTTATGGCACATAATGAGGATCTATTCTCATTATGGCTTTAACGAATTCATACTTTGCCTGGGCTACAAAGGAAATAAGATCAGGGACTATTTCTCAAGGATAAAAGAGTGGAAGATTAAATTCGCGGAAACCGGGCTGGATACCAATACCGGGGGTAGAATAAAAAAAGTCAAAAGCCTTGTCAGGGGAGAGGTGTTTTTTGCCACTTACGGAGACGGACTTTCCAGTATAAACATAAACCAGCTGCTTAAATTCCACAAGGCTCACACGAGGACGGCAACCTTAACCGCGGTCCGGCCGTTTTCGCCTTTCGGCATTGTCGGCATAGACGCGCATTCCAATGCCGTAACACATTTTGAAGAAAAACCCATCCTTGACCATTGGATCAACGGAGGATTCTTTGTCTTTAACCAGAAGATTTTTGATTATTTAAAAGAGGGCGATATACTGGAAAAAGATACTTTTCGCCGGGTGCTAAAGAATAACGGCCTGGCAGCATACAAGCACTACGGTTTCTGGGAATGCATGGACACATATAAGGATAATCTAAGATTAAACCAACTCTGGGATAGCCAAAAGGCGCCTTGGGCGGCATGGAAAGGAAAGCTAAATGAATAATTTCTGGAAAGACAGGCACGTCTTTATTACCGGCGCATCCGGCCTTTTGGGGGCCTGGCTGACAAAAGAACTTGTCGATAGGCGGGCGCGCGTGGTCAGCCTTATCCGGGATGACGTCCCAAATTCAAACCTTATCCACTTCGGGTTAATGGACAAAATCACCGTGGTAAGAGGGAATATCGAAGATTATCCGCTGATCAGCCGCGTCATCAATGAGTACGAAACCCAGACCGTGTTTCACCTTGCCGCGCAGACTATCGTTACGGTGGCAAACCACAGCCCGCTGTCTACGTTCGAGGCAAACATAAAGGGGACATGGAATATCCTGGAGGCCTGCCGCAACGGAAAATTCATAAAAGAGGTTATCGTATCCTCAAGCGATAAAGCGTATGGCGAGAAAGAAAAGCTGCCTTACTGCGAAGACGACCCGCTGATCGGCCGGCACCCTTATGACGTTTCCAAAAGTTGCGCGGATTTGATCTGTCAATCATATTTTAAAACCTATAATCTTCCCGTATGCGTTACCCGCTGCGCGAACCTCTACGGCGGCGGAGACCTGAATTTCAGCCGCATCATACCGGGGACGATCCGCTCTGCAATGAACAACGAACCGCCAATCATCAGGAGCGACGGAAAATATATCCGGGATTATTTTTATGTAAAAGACGCTGTCGCGGCAATGCTGGCGCTTGCGGAAAAAATACAGGCAAAAAAACTACAGGGAGAAGCCTTTAATTTTTCCAGCGGCATACACGTCAATGTCCTGTCGCTGGTAAACCTGATCTTGAAAATAATGGGCAAAAAAATAAAGCCGCGCGTGCTTAATAAAACAAAACACGAGATCAGGGACCAATACCTTTCCATCGATAAAGCAAAAAGGATGCTTGGCTGGAAGCCCGCATACAGCTTGGAAGACGGCCTGCGCGAAACAATCGAGTGGTACAAAAAATACCTAAAAATCCCCGGGAGGCATTTATGATTAATGATGTAGTAATTAAAGAACTTACCCAGATCCCCGACGAACGCGGCAAGATCATGCATATGCTGCGTAAAGACGACGATATTTTTGAAGAATTCGGCGAGATCTATTTTTCAATCGTCTATCCGGGGGCGATAAAAGGCTGGCACCTGCATAAAAAAATGACCTTGAATTACGCGGTAGTAAACGGAATGATCAAGCTTGTATTATATGACGGCAGAAAAGGCTCCCCCACGTTTAACGAAGTCCAGGAAATCTTCATGGGGGACGAGAACTATGTCCTGGTTAAAATACCCGCGGGTATCACTAACGGTTTTAAAGGCATCGGCACAAAACCGGCGATCGTAGCCAATTGCGCTACCCTGGCGCACGATCCTCAAGAGATTATACGGATCGACCCGCTAAAGAACGATATCCCCTATGATTGGGAGCTGAAACATCGATGAACCAGGCGCTTATTATCGGGGCATCCGGCCTGGTAGGAAATTACCTTCATAAATTGGCGCCTGCCGATTATAGGGTTTCCGGGACATTCCGTAACTTTCCTTTGCCCGGGCTGCTTAAACTCGAGATCACCGATAAGAACGAAGTCAAAAGTTTAATCCTTGGCCTTAAGCCGCAAACCGTATTTTTGCCGGCAGCTTTTACGAATGTAGATATCTGTGAGGACGATCCGGGGTTATGCCATAAAGTCAACGTGGAAAGCATCCGCAATATCGCGGATATTTTATCGGTTACAGGCGCAATGCCGGTTTATTTCTCTACGGACTATATCTTTGACGGCAGCAGCGGGCCTTACAGCGAAGTTGCTTCTCCGTGCCCGTTAGGCACTTACGGTAGATCAAAACTAGAAGCAGAAGAGGCCATAAAAAGAAATTTAAAAAACTACCTGATTATCAGGACTACCTGCGTATATGGATGGGAGCATCAGGAAAAAAATTTTGTCGTCAACCTGATCAAAAAGGCAAAATCCGGGAAAATCATTGAAGTTCCGTCAGACCAGATCACTACGCCGACTTATGCGGGCCATTTGGCTTGCCTGACATGGGGACTGGTATCGGGAGGCGCCCAAGGGACATATAATGTCGCCGGCGCAACCTTGATGAGCCGTTTTGATTTTGCGCTTCTGGCTGCGGAAGTATTCGGATTGGATAAAAACCTTATAAAGCCGATTACAACTCAAGAGATGTCACGAAAGGCAAGGCGGCCGCTGAATGCCGGATTAAAAATAACCAAGATAAGCGAGGAATTAAAACGGGGGATCCCCGGTGCGGAAGAAGGGCTTAAGGAAATGAAAAAGGAAATGGGAAATGGCCGAACATTATAAACAGGCAAGGATCAGAAAAAAGATATTCAAGCTGGTAAAAGATTTCTATCTCGCCGGAAAAAGCGCTGCGGATAACGGCAGGATAAACTGCTCCGGCCGCGTGTATGACGAAAAAGAAATGATCTCCCTTGTTGACTCGGCACTGGAATTCTGGCTGACCAGCGGCAGGTTTACCAGGGAATTTGAAGCGGCATTTTCCAGTTTTCTCGGAATAAAACACAGTCTGCTTGTCAATTCCGGTTCATCCGCCAACTTATTGGCAATAGCTGCCCTGACTTCTCCTGAACTAGGCAGAAAAAAGCTCTCGCCCGGAGATGAAGTTATCACTACGGCGGCTGCCTTCCCGACAACCGTTAACCCAATAGTGCAGAATCAACTGGTCCCTGTCTTTGTGGACGTAGAGCTGCCGACATACAATGTTGACGCCGGGGCATTAAAAAAAGCTATCTGCAGAAAAACAAAGGCAATTTTTATCGCCCATACCCTGGGCAACCCATTTAACATTAGAGAGGTCTCAAGGCTTGCCAAAAAACACGGGCTATTCCTGATTGAAGACGCCTGCGATGCGCTGGGATCAAAATACCACAATAGGCTTACCGGCACATTCGGAGACATAAATACTTTCAGCTTTTATCCTGCCCATCATATAACTATGGGCGAAGGCGGGGCGGTAGTTACCGACAATAAAAAGCTAAAGATCATCCTGCAGTCGTTCCGGGATTGGGGAAGGGCATGCTGGTGCGAAACCGGGTTTGATAACTGCTGCGGCAAGAGATTCAAATGGCAGTTAGGAAAACTCCCCTATGGCTACGACCATAAATACACATACTCGCACTTAGGTTATAACCTTAAGGCAACGGATATGCAGGCGGCCATCGGCGTTGAACAGCTAAAAAAACTTCCATATTTCATATCTAAACGGCAGCGCAATTTTGATTTACTCTACAAAGGCCTGAAGCAGTATTCCCGTTATTTAATCTTACCCGAGGCAACACCCGGCTCAACTCCCAGTTGGTTCGGCTTCCTGATTTCGGTGGCTAAAAACGCCGGATTTACCAAAAATGACCTCGTGGAATACCTGGAAAGAAACAAGATCGCCACGCGCATGCTTTTTGCCGGGAATATCACAAAACAGCCGGCGTATAAAAATGTCAGGTTCCGCGTATCCGGAACGCTCAGGGACACGGATTTTATCATGCAAAACGCATTCTGGATCGGGGTCTATCCGGCACTCGGAGACAATCAAATAAACTACGTCCTGGAAACCTTCAAGAGATTCTTTAAAACCCGATAATGGCGCCATTAGTTTCAGTAATCATCGTAAACCATAACGGTATTGTTTTTGTTGATGGCTGCCTGAAATCAGTATTCGCCGGTAATTATCCCGCTTTAGAAGTGATTTTTGTCGACAACGGCTCAACTGACTCAAGCCTTGAATTCGTAAAAAATAATTTCGCATCAGATAGCCGATTAAAGATCGTAGAAAACAAGGCGAGCCTGGGCCCTGCCGTCGGCAGGAACAGGGGGGCTGCGGTTGCCGCCGGTAAATATTTATTTTTTCTTGATAACGACACTAAAATAGATAAAAATTGCGTCGGCGAATTGGTAGATGCCCTGGAAAACAATATTTCAATCGGCGCCGCGCAAGCAAAATTACTAAAAATGGATTCGGGCGGCCTTTATGACTGCGCAGGAGATTATTTGGGCCCGTTAGGTTTTTTGATCGAGCGCGCGCAGGGCGCAAAAGATAATGGCCAGTTTGATTTTATTTCCGATATTTTAAGCGCCAAATCCGCCGCAAGTATAATAAGAAAAGGGCTGTTTGACCAGATCGGCGGGTTTGACGAGAGTTATTACATGTATCTTGAAGAAACCGACCTTAGCTGGAGGGTATGGCTTGCCGGCTACCGCGTAGTATTTATTCCCGGGGCAGTCGTACAACATGCCTTCAATACCCCGAAAAAAGAATTTAAACGCTATTACACTAAATACATTGTCCGGTATTTTGGCTGCCGGAATTATATCACAACCCTGATAAAGAACCTCCAGCCGGGGAATCTCCTGAAAATCCTGCCGCTGCATGTTGCCTGTTGGCTGGCTTTAGCCTTATTGTTTATCATCAAGTTATCCCCTATGGACAGCCTGTATATTTTAAAAGGCATCGGCTGGAATATCCTGCATATAGGGTCCATTTTAAATAAGAAAGCGCGGATCAGCCGGGATATCCGTAAAAAAACCGATTCCCAGATCCTGCCAAAGATAATGGACAAAAGAAAGATTAATTATTATTTCGGGAAGGGATTTGCCTATCTTACGGGCAGAAGCTATTAAATACCTGCAAAATGAAAATACTTTTCATTGTACCAAAAAATAAATCACTTTTTGGCGATAAAGGCAAGACCGTGCATCCGCATATCGGCATCGCCTACCTGTGCGCCTTCCTGAAAAACAACGGCATAGAAACGGCGGTATTCGATGACGGTGTTGAAAAAAGCTCAAGTGACGTGTTTAAAGCCATTAAAGAAATAGAACCGGATATCATCGGCGTCACGATTTTCAGTTATTGCTATGGATACGCGTATGAGCTGATAAAATTGATCAAGCAGCGCTCTAACCTGCCTATGGTCCTCGGAGGGCCGCATATCAGCACGGTAAAAGGAAAAATACTGGATGATACGTCCGTAGAATTTGCCGTAAAGCATGAGGGTGAATTTACCCTGTTGGAACTTCTCCGCGAGTTGGATAAAAAAAATCCCGATTTTAGCAGTGTCGCCGGACTGATCTGGCGCGGAAAAGAAGGCAGGATAACGGAAAACATTGACCGGCCGCTGATCGAGGACTTAGACAGCCTGCCGATACCAGACTATGATATCTTCGGCATAGAGCGTTACGCCTGCTACCAGCAAAAAGCACTGCCGATCATCACTTCCCGCGGCTGTCCGTTTGGCTGCAATTACTGTTCAGTCAGACTGTCCATGGGCCAAAAGTTCCGGCCGCGCAGCGCGGAAAATGTCTTCACGGAAATAGAATATTTTTATCGCCGGGGCTGGCGGAGCTTTGACTTTAATGACGATTGTTTCACTTTAAGACAAGACCGCGCAGAGAGAATATGCGACATGATCATTGATAATAAACTGGACATTCGCTTCCAGCTCTATAATGGGATAAGGGTGGACACCGTGACCCCGGAACTTCTAAAAAAAATGAAGAAAGCAGGGTGCTATTTTATTTCCTTCGGCTGCGAAGCGGGGAATGATAAAGTATTAAAAGCGATAAAAAAGGGAATAACCATTGAGCAGGTAAAAAATGCCGTAAACTGGGCGAATGCCGCGAAGATCAATAATTCCGTGAATTTTATCATCGGCCATAAAGAAGAAACCTATGCCGATGCCATGGATACGATAAATTTTGCCAGGCGCCTGCCGACAAATTTCGTCAACTTCTACAACCTTTTGCCGTATCCCGGCACCGAGTCGTTTGAATGGGCAAAACAGCACGCCAGTTTTCTGATCCCGCCGGATTCGATCCTGGAAAATATTTCTTACCGCGATAACAAACCGATATTTGAAACCAAGGAATTCACCAAAGAACAAAGGGAGAAAATCATCTCTCTGGGCTTTAAATTATACCGGAAAAAGATCCTCACCTTTAGGCTGGGAAAAGTGCTGGGAGGGCTGGTATACCTGGTAACGGGTATAGAAATCATTAATAAATTTGCTACGCGCTTTGCGCTCACCAACCCCGTCGGAAGGTTTATCTATATAAGGCTTTCCAAAAGATCATCGTAAAATTTTACAGCTTTATCCCTCTCCATACCAGTTCATCCGCGCCGCCTACCATCCACCACCAGCCGCGCTCAAACGCTACGGGAGACAGCTTGATTAATTTATTGATTATCCAGCACAACGGATAAAGTATCCATGCGTACTTTGATCTAGTCATCCCGGATTTAAACTTCAGGTATGGATGCTTAAAGCTGTTTATTTTATACCACCATAGCTCATTCAGTTCCGTCCTGAACATATATTTTCCCCGCGAGATATAACTTAGATTGGTAAGATAGTCATGGAGCGAGCTGAAATTGAACGTGCGATAGTGTCCGAAATCGCCGATACCGATTATATTTGATGAATGGGGGACTTGTAAATGCAGGAATCCGCCGGGTTTTAATACGCGCCAAAGCTCCCTGATTACCTCATAGGGCCTTTCCATATGTTCAAAGACATGTATCATATAGATCCCGTCAACCGAATTGTCCTTAAACGGCAGGGGTTTAGTAACATCTGCCAGCAAATCCGCGGAGCCGAACTGCACGACGTCAATATTCACCGCTCCTTCAACCGGAAGCCTACCGCAGCCAAGATTAAGTATCATATCAACTCCTTATAGATTGCCGCGAGTTTCTCAATCACGGTTTTATAATCATACCGCTTTATCAATTCCGTTGATCTGTCCGGATAATCATCGTCCAGGCATTGCTTGATATTTTGCGCCAGCTTACGATGATCGTCAGGGTGATGATACAAGGCACTTTCTCCGTAGATGGAGCGCAGAGTCGGGATATCCGAAATACAGCATTTCATTCCGCTGGCATATGCTTCCATAACCCCTAACGGAAAGCCCTCGTTGTATGAAGAATTAATGAATATACTATGTTCCCTGAATAACTGCGCATATTCCGGGGTTGCGGCATCCACGCGCTTACGGTAACGGATATTGCCGCTATCCGTATTTTCGGCGCATTCGGTGATAGTTACCGTTACATCGGTATTAATAAGCCTCAAGGCTTCCAATAGCGTCTTGCTGTTTTTTTCTTTCCTGCCGCCGCCAAAAAACAATATTCCTTGTTTATTCCTTTCCCTGCCCAGGCCTGAAAACAGTTCCGTATCAATGCCCAGTCCCAGCACGGATGAGTTTATGCCGCGTTCTTTGTAAAAATCATTTTCATAAGGCGATATGGCGCAGAGCGCATTAAATTGCCTGACCAGGCTGACCGCAAAGGGGATGAAGGAACCGAACATACCCCAGTAGCCAAACGAAGTATGCGGGGTAATCACCATCCGGGAGGCCTTCCTATTGAATTTTAACCGCCAATATAATTCATACATCTTTCTTGTCATCCCGTGGCAATGGATAAGCGATCTTTCCGGGATCAACCTGTACGCTTCTTGCGGGGTATATCGGCTAAGAGAAAATAATTCCGCCTCTAATCCCAATTGCTTTGCCGCGACAACGGAAACATAGAAGTAGTCTTCATTGGGGATTACCCGCACGGGATAAAAAGGAGTAAGACAGAAAAATTTCTTTATCATTATGCCTCTTTTTTTGGTATGTCCATTTTACATCTATTCCCGCCGCTGTCAATGGAGTAGTTGCGGCTGCCGCAAGGAATTGTTGTATAAGCGATTATGTATGTTATAATTAGGTAAATTAAAACTTGCTAAAAATGCCCAACGAAACTACACCTAGAATAACTATCTGTATTCCTACGTTTAACCGCTGCAATTTGCTCAAAAAAGCGCTCCTGTCAGTAGCGCATCAAACGGTAAAACCATGGGAAACCGTCGTGGTTGACAACTGTTCCGATGACGACACGGAAAAGGTCGTCCGCGAATTTGCCGGCGTCAAATACTTCAGAAATGAAACAAACCTGGAGATGATGGATAATTGGAACCGCTGCATTGAATTGGCTACGGGCGAATTTATTGCCCTGCTGCATTCAGACGACCTCATTTCACCCGACTGGCATGAGCAATGGCTGGCAATGATCCAAAAAAACAATAAGCCGGAAATCGGCGCTTATTTTTCCGCCACCTTCACCATTGATATGGAAGAAAACGCAAAAATCATTTACCGCGTTTTCTATAGAGAAACGCTGCTAAAGCCGGCAGAAGGGTTCAGGAAGCTCTGGAAACGGAACATGTGCTCTTTACCGGCATCCGCGGCAATAATTTATCGTAAAGCGATCTTTAATGCGCTGGGAAAATTTAATAAGTCGTATTCTACAGAGGCCGATATTGCTTTTTCCCTGAAGCTTTTAAGCAGGTTTTCTATTTTTTATACCCCAAAGCTTCTGTTCGCCTACCGCGTACACCCGTTCCAGAGCTTTGACACGGATAAGAAAATAAAGACCGACGAAAAAAGATTCGCTACGCTGTCCCAGCATTTGGTGATCTTCAGGGAATTTTACGCTCAGCTTCCGGAAAGCCGATATAAAACTCCGCTGTTCTATAAGCGCGTGGGTTACATGTACATCGCAATCGCCATTTTTTGTTTTCTATCGTTCCGGTTCGAGAAAGCTGCCGGCTATTACAAGTTGACTAAAAAGGCATTTCCTGATATTCTGAAAAATCCCGGCGATTTTTTCCGGATATTTTTATTGATCGCGCATTACGCCTGGAAATTAATTATCGGAAGGATCGAAGCAATACGGATCCGCACCATTGCCAAACACTGGATAATATGACAACTAAAGACAATGTCTTAACGCGGGATTGGGACGATTACTGGTCGTCTGAATGCCACAATATAGACCGCGGGATGCAATGCAACCTAGATTCACATCAAGGAAAAGTCACCTTTGGCTTGCTTGATAAATCCAAGGCCGGAAAAATGGTCCTGGAGGCAGGTTGCGGCCTGGGGAATTGGATATTTTTATTTGAGAAAAGAGGCTTTAAGCCGGTTGGGATAGATTTATCGTTATCTTCGTTAAAGATCGCGTCTGAATACGGCAGAAGGAACAGGCTTAAGGCCAATCTCTCGCTGGCAGATGTGCGAAAACTCCCCTTTAAAGATAATACTTTTGACGCGATCGTAAGTTACGGCGTGATTGAACATTTTCCCGATTCCGGCGCAGCCGTAAAGGAATTCCACAGGGTCCTAAAACCTTCCGGCGCATGCCTGATCACAACCCCAAACCCGTTTTCTTTCCATCGGCTGATCGGCCGCCATATTTTGAACATTACAAAAAGCCGCAAGCTCGGCTATGTGGGGTATGAAAATGCCTTTACCCCGGCCGGCTTAACGCGCCTGCTTAAGGATTCGGGATTTACAAAGACAGAAAACGGTATCCTTTCAGACGGGATGGGAACTTTATTCGGCGTATTCTGGCCGGGAATACCCGTGATCGGCAAAGGGCTGCACCGGCTGTTTTCCAAAATAGCGGCATTTATTGAAAACAGGCAGAACGTAGTCGGCGGCGGTTCGTACGCGATCGGCTATAAAGAATAACCCATGATCACAAACCGGATCTTCCCTAAAAAACCAATACTGCTGCTCGTGCTGTTTTTTATCCTGCTCAGCATCATTTTTACCTTTCCGCTTACGCTGAAGATCAATTCCTGCATACCCGGATTCCACAGCACTGACGAGCCGTACGCGGCGCTATGGTATTTCTGGTGGGTCAAATACGCCCATTCAAAAGGAATGGACGGCATAGATTGCGCGCTTACTGCCGCGCCGTTCGGGATAACGATTAAACCGGGGTATCTTGTCTGGACGTGGATCAACAGGTCTATTGCAATAGCCACTAACCCGGCTTTCGCATACAACATCCAAGTGCTCTTAAGTTTTATCCTTTCTGCCGTTAGCGCATATTTATTGGGCATTTATGTTCTAAAGAATGTGCCAGCGGCAATTTTCGTTTCTATAATTTTTGCCTTTTGCCCGTATCATTTTGCGCGCAGCTGGCAGCATCTGGGCCTTGCGCATACGCAGTGGCTGCCGTTATATTTATACGCGCTTTTATTCCTCTGCGCGCGCCGTTCATATGCGGCAGCGGCCCTGGCCGGCCTGTCGTTTGCTTTAGTAATGTCGTTTGACTTATATTACGCCTACTTTATGTTCCTCGCCACGCTGTTATTTTTCTTATACTACCTGTCATATTACAGAAACCTGAGGGCATCGCTTGGTATGGCAAGGTTATTATTAGTAGCGGCCCTGATCGCGGTAATTATTGAAGCCCCCGATATCTACAATACGATCTCGTATATTTCCGGATTAAAGCATACAGCCGGGGCGCAGGGCGTATATGGCTATATCCGGCCGTTTGAAGACCTGTTTGTGCAGTCAGCCCGGCCGTTAAGCTATTTTCTACCTGCTTCCAGCCATCCGCTTTTCGGTTCTTTTGCCGACCAGCTTATTGGTTCGTCTTTATATGGAACAAGCTATACGGAACATACGCTGTATTTAGGCTGGGTGCCGATGCTGCTTGCGTTCGCAGCGCTGCGCAGCCGTTTAAAAGGCCGGAAGGCCGGCCCGCAGCCCGGGATATCCGCAGCTGCGAAAGATGAAAATTATTTCTTCTGGTTTTTTGTTTTACTCACGCTGGGCGCCTGGCTTTTTTCCCAGCCGCCGTGGTGGAACATCTTCGGCTTTAAATTATACATGCCTTCGTTCTTTATGTATAAGTTTGCGCCAATGTTCCGGGCTTATTGCCGTTTCGGCATTGTCGTAATGCTCGGCGTAGCTGTCCTTGCCGGATATGGGATTAGGCTTTTATTGGATAAATTCAAATCCCGGTGGATAAGAATACTTTTGACGGCCGCGTTTTGCAGCCTGGTGATCTTTGAATTCTGGAACTGGCCGCCGGCTAAGATCATTGATGTTTCCCGGGTGCCGGATGTTTATTACTGGCTAAAAGGCCAGCCCGGCGACTTTACGATCGCAGAATATCCGCTGTATACCGAAGGCTCCAATGAAATCTATCGATTTTGCCAGATCACCCACGCAAAAAAGACTATTAACGGCGCAACGCCCGGAACATACGCCAATAAGGTTGAAAAGATGCTGACCAAAATATCCCTGCCGCAAACTGCGCAGTATTTGAAATGGATGGGGGTAAAATACGTTTTGGTTCACAGGTATAAATATCTGCAGACAGGCTTGATCGAAGACCGGGAAGAATTGGATAAGATCGCGCAAAATAACCGCCTTAAGCAGATTAAAAGCTTTCCCGCTCAAGACTGCCCCACAGAAATAATCTGCATGGAAAAAACCGGAGAGATCGATATCTACGAAATAACCCCCGGGACAATCGCCGTAAAACCGGAACCTGAAGAAGAATGACCAGTATTCTGGGCATATCCTGTTTTTATCACGACAGCGCAGCCGCGCTGATCATTGACGGAGAGGTCGTTGCCGCGGCCCAAGAGGAACGTTTTAGCCGCAAAAAACACGATCCGGGATTTCCTTGCGGCGCAATTGCCTATTGCCTTAAAGAAGGCAACATCGCGGCTAAGGATATTGATTTCGTCGTTTTTTACGATAAGCCGTTTATTAAATTTGAAAGAATATTAGAAACTTCTTTTTCTTCGGCGCCTTTAGGCATACGGCAGTTCATCCAGGCAATGCCGCTATGGCTAAAGCAGAAGCTCTGGATACCGGAGCTGATCAAAAAAGAGCTGGGATATAACGGAAAAATCCTGTTTACCAGCCATCATGAATCCCATGCAGCAAGCGCCTTTTTTCCTTCGCCGTTTGACGAAGCAGCGTTTTTAACCCTGGACGGCGTAGGAGAATGGGAAACTGCCAGCTTGGGGACAGGCAAAGGCAATAACTTTGAGATCGATTATCATCTGAGATTCCCTCATTCATTGGGCTTGCTTTATTCGGCTTTCACCTACTATGCCGGATTTAAGATTAATTCCGGAGAGTATAAACTGATGGGGCTTGCCCCGTATGGCCAGGCAAAACATGCCGACCTGATACTCGACAAGCTCCTGGACCTTAAAGAAGACGGCTCATTTAAGCTGAACATGCGCTATTTTGGTTATACCACCGGCCTTAAAATGATCAACCGGCGCTTTGAGCAGCTTTTCGGTTCCCCGGCGCGCAAGCCGGAAACAAAGATCACGCAGAATTATATGGATATTGCCGCTTCAATCCAAAAAGTCACGGAAGAAATAATGCTGCGGATGGCCCGGCACGTGTATAAAGTTACCGGCAAAGATAAACTTTGCCTTGCCGGAGGCGTTGCCTTAAATTGCGTCGGTAACGGCCGCATTTTGCGCGAAGGGCCGTTCAAAGAGATCTGGATCCAGCCGGCAAGCGGAGATGCCGGCGGCGCATTAGGCGCCGCGCTTCTTATCTGGCACAAATATTTAGGCAATAAGCGCACCTGCGACGGTACGCACGATAAGCAAAAAGCGTCGCTATTAGGGCCGTCGTACAGCGACAATTATATAGAAGACTTCCTTAACCGCCAGAAAATTACCTATCTCAAGCTGTCCGCTGATGAAATCCCGGATAGAATTTCCGACCTGATCATTCAGGATAAAGTAATCGGCTGGTTCCAGGGCAGGCTTGAATTTGGGCCGCGCGCGCTGGGCGCAAGAAGCATAATCGGCGATGCCCGTAACCCGGAAATGCAGTCAAAAATGAACCTTAAGATCAAATACCGGGAATCATTCCGGCCGTTTGCCCCAACGGTTCTAAAAGAAAAGGCCGGGGACTGGTTCGCATTGGAAAGAGAAAGCCCGTATATGCTTTTAGTCGCTCCGGTCAAAGAAGATAAAATAAGAGCCCCCGGGAAAAACGAAGAGGCAGCAGCCGGGTTTGACAAGCTAAAGACCCAACGCTCCGAGATACCCGCAGTCACGCACGTAGATTATTCCGCCCGCATCCAGACTGTAAAAAGGGAGGATAATCCGCTTTATTATGATATGATAAATGAATTCTATAAAAAAACCGGCTGTCCTGTTATAATAAATACGTCGTTTAACGTAAGGGGAGAGCCGCTGGTCTGTACGCCGGAAGATGCATTCCGCTGCTTTATGCGCACAGAAATAGACTACCTGATCATGGGCCGGTTTCTCCTGGACAAGAAGCAGCAGCAGCCGCTTGATAAAGACGTGAATTGGAAGCAGGCCTTTGAATCAGACTAACAAATATGGACAAGATTAATACCGACACAAAAGCATTAAGGAAATTCGCATTTACCCTGGGGTCTGCATTCTTGATCTTCGCCTTGTTGGCCGCTTTACGGCATAAACACAGCTCATTGCCCGCAGCTTTGCTGGCTGCGTTTTTCTTTATTTTTGGGCAAATCCTGCCAAAGGCGCTAAAGCCGGTATACGTTGCCTGGATGAGGCTGGCTCTTATTTTGAATTGGATGAATACAAGGCTGCTCCTGATCATCGTTTTCTATTTACTTATTACTCCCATAGCAGTAATTATGCGCGCATTCGGAAAAGACCCGCTGGACAGACAAATAGACAGGGCAAAGCTGTCATACTGGATCGCAAAGTCAGCGAAGCAACAACAAGCGTTAAATTATGAAAGGCAATTTTAATGGGAAAATTATCGATCCTGAAAGAATTCTGGGGTTTCTTAAAAGTGAGAAAAAAGTGGTGGCTGGCGCCGGTGATCATCATTCTGCTTTTGCTGGGGATGCTGATATTTTTTACCCAAGGCAGCGCAGTAACCCCGTTCATTTATACACTATTTTAATTTAATCAAGGCCGGAGGAAAAGCAATGAAGAAAATAATCTTTTTATTTGTCATCACGGCAGTAATCTGTTTTGTCATTGCAACGGTCAATAATGATCCTGCGGCGGCTATTTACGCGTTATTAAAGAAGGGGCCCATTAAGGAGGGCAACCTTGTTTACCGGATTTACGCATTTGGTTTTATTCCCATCGGAAATGCCAAAATAAATAAGGCAGCCGCAGAAATCTATAACGGCAACAGCGTGTATCATTTAAGCGCCGCTGCCAAAAGCGCTAATTATTTATCCCGGATCTTTAACGCCACAGGGCAATTAGACTCATATATTGATGCGCAGACACATAACCCCATAGCTTACAGACAAAGAGTTTCCATCGCCAATAAAGACTGGGCAGTAAAAGAAATCGCCTATGACCAGCAGAACGCTACAATGACGATTGCCGGAGTAAAACGCCAGATCCTTCCTAATACGCAGGACTCTTTATCGGCAATATACAATATCAGGTTGATCGACCTCAACAAAGTCAGGGATTTTGAGGTCTTTTTAAATACTAATCAGAAAAACTATCTAATGAAAGGCAGTGTTTCAGCGCAAACGGTAACGGCCGGCAATAAGATATTTAAAATAGCAGTTGCCAACGCCGAAATTAAAAGATACGACGGCAACCCGCACCATAAATCAAAAATTTCCATCATTATGCTAAAAGACCATGCGAACATCCCGGCCCTGATCAAAGTCTTTGCATCCGGAGCAATGATAAGCGCAAAGCTGATTGAGATCGAATGATCGTTTTTTTACTGATGAACCTCGTTGTCGTATTTACGGCATTGCTGCTGGCATATAAAATATTTAAATACCGCAGCCCCACCGACCTGTTCATTGCTTCGTTTATCTTGTACCTTTCCCAGGCTATTTCCACTCAACTTATCCTGGGGATAATAAACGCGCTTACCCTGGAAAATGTCATTCTTCTTAATTCAGCCATCGCGCTCGGCGCCTGGTTCTTCTGCCGCCGGAAAAAAGCGTCTCTGGATACAAAAGAGATAAGAGAAGAGGCGGGCAGCCTGCTAAAAAACAAAGTCGTTATGCTTGCCATTGCCGTTATACTGGGATTCGGAATAACCAAGACTTTGGTTAATCTTGTTAATCCGCCCTTTGGCTGGGATGATCTTAATTATCACTTTACCTTTGCCGTAGAATGGCTAAAACACGCCAACCTCGGCATGCCGATCACGGTATCCGACGACCCCAGCCCGCCATATTACCCGATAAACGGTAGCTTATTTTTCCTTTGGCTGATCTGGCCGTTCAAAAGCGTATTTATGGCAGACCTTGGCCAGGTACCGTTTTTCATCCTCGCCTTTGTTTCAGTCTACGGTATCAGTAAAAAAATCGGCTTAACCCCAAGCGCCTCGTTTTTAGCCGCGAGTTTATTTTCGTTGATCCCGAATTACTTTAAACAATTACAGATCGCTTATGTGGACGTAATGGTCAGCAGCCTATTCTTGGCCTGCCTGAATTTCCTGTTTATATTAAAGAATGATCTTTCTATAAAAAATACGCTTATTTGCGCAATGGGCTTAGGGCTTCTCTTGGGGACGAAAACCGTGGCTTTGCCATATTCCATATTATTGATCGCGCCGTTCCTATGCATGCTGGTAAAAAATAAAAAGAAGGCCGGCTTGCTGCTTATTTTTTTAACGGCAGCGACGGCGCTCGGTGCTTTTTCTTATTTACGCAATTTCCTTGAGACAGGCAATCCCCTGTATCCACTGAACCTGCAGGCCTTCGGTAAAACAATCTTTAAGGGGGTTATGGATGCCGGAGTTTATCGCGCACATTTTAAGCCGGAAGATTACCGCATTACTAAGCTGTTATTCCACGAAGGCATGGGGCTGCAGACAATCGTATTTATTTTTCCGGCAGCGTTATTGGCATTACCACTGGCGATTATAAAAAACAGGGCAAAGGCCGGAGCGCTGACAATATATTTCCTGGCATTGCCGCTTTTAGGCTATCTTCTTTACAGATACGCGATCCCTCTGGCAAATACGCGTTACCTTTATCCGGTTTTAGCCTGCGGCATGGTCGCGGGTTTTTATTTAATCAAAGCCGTAAATATTCCTACCGGCGTTGTCAGTCTATTTTGCGCACTATCCCTAGTTGCGTCAATGGCAGAATTGGCAAAACAGCAAGAACTTATTGCTTCGCTTATATTCGTATTCCTGCTGTTATTATTGCTGCGGATCATCCCCCGGATAAGGAAACCGCTGCTGCTGCGTTGGCAGGCTTTAGCGGTTATCGCTGCCTGCGTTGTCATAGCTTTTCTCGTAGCGGCGGAAAAATACTACCAAAGAAATGAGTTTAAAAATTATCTAAAAATGGTAAAATATTCAGGTTTCTGGCCGGATGCGGCAAGGGCATGGGAGTGGCTTAATGAAAATACGGGTTCCGCGAATATTGCTTACACCGGAAGGCCGGTGCCATTTCCTTTGTACGGTAAAAATTTCAAAAATAATGTCTATTACGTTTCGGTAAACCGCGTTGATCCGCCTAAATTGCATTATTTTCCGGATTCTCGTTATAGCTGGGGCGGTGATTTTAAGGAGCTGCATAAAAACCTGGAGAAAAACGGCAATTACCGCGGCAATGCGGATTATTCAGCGTGGCTGGCTAACCTGTTAAAACGCAAGACAGACTATTTATTTATTTATTCTTTTCATCAGACCAAAGAAACCGGATTTCCCATTGAGGAAAGATGGGCAACGGGCAACCCCGGCAGATTCACGCCGGTGTTCCGCAACGAAACGATCAGGATATTTAAGCTTATAAGATGAAGCTATCTATAATCATACCCGCGCATAACGAACAAGATAACATTGAAGAAACAATTACCCGGATGACGCGGACAATACCGCAGGAAATTGAATATGAGGCAGTAATCGTCAATGACCATTCCGTTGACCGCACAGCAGAGATCGTAACGGGTTTATGCAACCGGTTCCCTAATCTGCGCCTGGTGACTAATTCTGCGGCAGCAGGGTTTGCCAACGCGATTAAGGCGGGTTTTTCCGGCAGCCGGGGAGAGATATTTCTTCCGGTCATGGCAGACCTCTGCGACGACTTATCCGCGGTCAAGCCAATGTATGAAAAAATCCTTGCCGGTTACGACGTTGTCTGCGGCAGCCGGTATATAAAGGGCGGCAGCCGGCTTGGAGGCTCAAAGTTTAAAGGCGCGCTGTCCTGCCTTGCCGGCCGTTCAATCCATTTACTACTTGGCATTCCCACGCATGATATTGCCAACGCCTTTAAGATGTATAAAAAAAACGTGATTGACTCCATAGAGATAAACGCTAAGGGATTTGAAATCTCAATGGAAATTCCGCTTAAGGCCTATTTCCGGGGATTTAAGATCGCCGAAGTGCCTACTGTCTGGAGGGAGCGCACTGCCGGAAAATCAAGCTTTAAGGTCTTTAAATTGCTGCCGGATTATCTCAAGCTCTACCTGTGGGCTATCCGTAAAAAAATATTGGGAGGATAAATGCCGTTACTTTCAGTGATTCTGCCGGTTTATAACGAAGCCAATACCATAAAGCAGATCTTAGAAAAGATCAATTCTGTGAATATGGACAAGGAAGTCATTGTCGTGGATGACGGATCTACCGACGGGACCGACCATATATTGAACGAGATCAAATTCGCCAACTTAAAGATCATCCACCATACTTCCAACCGCGGTAAGGGCGCGGCTTTCCTGACCGGGCTTGCGCATGCGCAGGGCGAGTACGTGATCGTCCAGGACGCCGACCTTGAATACGACCCGGCTGACTATCTCCGGCTGATTAACATAATACAAGAAAACACGGCAGATATGGTTTTAGGGGCAAGGTTTACAAAAGGTTACCACGGCCTGCTGATGCCACGGCTGGGCAACCGCTTCCTTACGGCGCTGATCAACCTGCTGTTTAAGGCGCGGCTCAATGACTGCCTTACCTGTTACAAATTAGCCCACCGGCAAACTTTTAATGCCATGGGCCTTAAGTCCGCGAAGTTCGACATGGAAATCGAGATAGTTGCCAAGGCCCTGAAAAACAAATTAAGGATAACCGAGGTGCCGATCTCTTACCAGCCGCGGAATTATTCCGAAGGTAAAAAAATACGCTGGGCTGACGGCATACACGCGATCCTCGCGATCCTAAAATACCGTTTTTCCAGATGAAGACGACCGCGTTCTTGGATTCAGCGATCCGCTGGCTGATCATACTCCTGCCGTTTTCCATCGCGATTGCGCCTGCCCCGGCAAATGTTTTTATGGGGCTCTTGATCGCGTCATTCCTTGTGAAGAAAGCCATAAAAAGAGAGCGGCTCTTTGTAAAAACTTCGATCAATTATCCGCTTTTACTGTTATTCATTATCACTTGCCTGTCTGTCATTAATTCCGTTAATCTCCGCGATACGTTAAGGGGAGGGGTATTCCGGCTGCTGCAATATAGCTTTGTTTTTATGATCGCGGCATCGGAAGTTAAAAACAGAAAGCATCTCGCAAAAATATTTATTGCCGCGGCTTGCGGCCTGGCCTTGGCCTCTATTGATGCTATATGGCAGGTTACAAGCGGCAGGGATTTTGTGAGGGGCTACCCGTCATCCATCGTAATGGGGCTTGTCCGCGCAACCGCTTCATTTAACGACCCTAACATATTAGGAGTATATTTAAGCGCATTGGCCCCGTTAATATTCGGGATCGCGTTATACGCCCATAAGCGCCCGGTAAAAATAGCTGCGGCGTTTTTTAGCCTGGCAGCGCTTGCCGGCATAGCCCTGACATATTCCCGGCCAACGCTTCTGGCAACCTATGCCGCCTTGTTCTTTCTTGGGATCGCGAGAAAAAACAAACCCCTAATTCTGGCTTTAGTCGCTATGATCATAATTGCGCCGTTTATCGCGCCCCAAAGCATAAAAGACTGGGCAAAACAGGTTGAATATAACCCCGTAAGGTTCTTCTGTAACGACGACCGGATCGCGGTCTACCGAAATTCCCTGCGAATGATAAAAGCGCACCCTCTGCTGGGCGTGGGCGCCAATGCGTTCATGAAAAGCTACGGAAAATACAAGGAATACCCGGAATACCGCAACGTAGTTACCCTTGATGCCATGCAGGCGCATAATAATTTTCTGCATATGGCAGGAGAGATCGGCCTCACAGGCTTAAGCATCTTTCTCTGGTTGCTTTACGGATTATTCAAAGGCTGTTCTGATATATACCGCCGCCTAAAAGATGAGCAACTCCGGGTCGCATTGGTCTCGCTTACAGCTTCTTTAATCGCTTTTCTCGTCAATGGCCTGACCGAGAGCAGCCTGTATTCTTCAAGGGTTGCCGTATTGTTCTGGTTCCTGGCCGGGCTTGCCTTGGCGCTAAACAATTTTACCGATGCCGCTAAACAGCAAAACAATTAAAAACATTCTTGTCTGCCGCAATGACCGGTTCGGCGAATTCCTGCTCAACATACCGGCAATGCGCGCGCTGAAAGAAACTTTTCCAGACGCAAAAATCATTGCCATCACCGACCCTTATGTAAAAGAGCTGGCCGGCTGCATACCATTCATTGATGAAATAATCTGCTGGAATGCCAAACCGCATTCGTTTATCGAACGCTTAAAACTGATCGCGGCCTTACGCAAAAAACATTTTGACATTGCCGTAATATTGAATCCGACCGGGGAAATGCATATGCTTACGGCTCTGGCAGGTATACCGGTAAGGCTGGGATATGACCGTAAATGCGGTTTTTTGCTCACGCACCGCTTAAAGGATAGAAAGCATTTAGAAGAGAAACACGAAATCGCATATAACCTGGACCTAGTCAGCCTGATCGGGGCCAAAACCAACAACTTAGACCTTTCCTTGAGCATAAATGATGATATAATCAAACAGTCGATGAACCTTCTTGAACTTGCGAATGTCAATCCCGAAGGGCGATCCGACAATATCCTGGCGGCTATCCATCCCTGGACCAGCGACCCGGTTAAAAAATGGCCAACTGCTAATTTTCTGCAATTGGCGCAAAGCCTTGCGCAGGACCCCCGCCTGACCGTACTGATCATCGGAGGCAAAGAAGAAGAGGACAACGCCGGGATTTTTAAGAATGCGCATAGCCGTATTATTGACCTTACCGGCAAGACATCCCTGACGCGGTTGGCAGCTGTTCTGCAAAGATGCGCATTATTAATATCATGCGATAGCGGGCCGGTCCATCTTGCTACGGCAGTCAAGATACCGGTGCTGGCTATATTCAGGAATGACCTTCCGGGTAAAAGCGCCTTAAGATGGGGGCCGGCCGGAAAAAACGCGTTTGTCATTGAGGACAGCCGGTTAGAAAATATTCCGGTAAATACGGTACTTGATAAAGCAAGAGAGATCCTTTCTATATAGGACAGCTGTGGAAAAATTTCTCATCATTAATCCCTTTGGTATCGGCGACGTCCTGTTTACTACGCCGCTGATTAAGGCAATAAAACAAGCCTATCCCCAGGCCCCGGTCAGCTATTGGTGCAATGAACGGGTCAAGGAGATCTTTAAAAACAACCCCGATATTGACAAAGTATTCGCCCTGTCGCGGGGCGACCTGAAGAAGATCTTTCAAAGATCAAAATTAGAAGGCATAACGGCCTTTTGGCGGCTACTACAAGGGATCAAAAAAGAACGCTTCAGCACGGCCATTGATTTTTCCCTTGACCACCGTTACGGACTTATCGCTAAGCTATTGGGAATAAAGCAGCGCATCGGGTTTAACTATAAGAACCGGGGACGTTTCCTTACGCATAAACGCAGGTTGGAAAGCTACGAAGGCCGGCATGTCGTAGAGTATTATCTCAGTCTTTTAGAATTCCTGGGCATAACGCCAAAAAGCAAAGACCTGGAAATATCCATCCCGGATGCCGGCAGGGCCCGCGCAGAAAATATTCTTAACCGCGCCGGGATAACGCCGAAAGATACCGTCGTAGGCATTGCCGCCGGAGCCGGGGCAAGCTGGGGCCAAAATGCTTCATATAAACATTGGCCGGCGATCAAATACGCCCAATTAGCCGACAAAATAATCGAAAGCTGCGGAGCGCGGGTGATTATTTTAGGCGACAGTTCGGAATCACCTATCGCCGATATTATCACGGCGGCAATGAAGAATAACCCGGTTGACCTGACCGGAAAGCTCAGCCTGACGGAATTACTCGCGGTGATCGCAAAACTTAACCTTCTCATAACTAATGACGGAGGGCCGCTGCACATTGCCGTAGCCTGCGGGGTAAAGACCGTATCCATATTCGGCCCGGTGGACAGCGCGGTTTACGGCCCGTATCCGCCGTCGGAAAAACACCTGGTCATCAAGAATAACAGCGCCTGCGGCCCGTGTTATAAAAATTTTAAACTGGATATTTGCGTGCATGATAAAGAATGCATAAATTCAATCTCAACCGAAGAAGTATTCGCGGCTGTATCCCGTCAGCTGGGCGTAAGGAGCCAACTATGAAAATACCCTTCACGGACTTAAATTTGCTGCATCGGAAAATAAGGAAAGAACTCCTCAGCTCAACGGAAAAAGTACTGCGCAGGTCAGACTTTATCCTCGGAGAAGAAGTCCGCCTGTTTGAAGCTGAATTTGCCAAATTTTGCGGCTGCCGGTTTAGCGTCGGCCTGAATTCAGGCACAGATGCGCTATTTTTTGCCTTAAAGGCGCTGGGCATTGGCCCGGGAGATGAAGTGATCGTCCCGGCATTTACCTATATCGCAACCGCCTTTGCCGTTACATATACGGGCGCAAAGCCGGTATTCGTGGATATAGAGGAACATACCTATAATATCAATGCGGCAAAAATTGAGCGGGCAATAACAAAGCGCACAAAAGCAATCATTCCCGTGCATCTTTACGGCCAGCCGGTAAATATGCCACAGATCATAAAGATCGCCAAGGCGTATGGGCTCAAGGTAATTGAAGACGCTGCCCAGGCGCACGCGGCAACAGTTGAACTTCCCGGAGGAAAACGGAAAAAAACCGGGGCCATAGGAGACATCGGCTGTTTTAGTTTTTACCCGACCAAGAACCTCGGCGCTTTAGGTGACGGCGGAGCAATCACCACCAATAATGAAGATATCTACCGCAAGATAATCAGGCTGCGGGATTACGGCAGGGTTTCCCGATATGAACATGCCTCGGTCGGATACAATTCCCGCCTGGACACGCTTCAGGCCGGCATGCTGCGCGTAAAATTAAGAAAACTGGAAAACTGGACTGCACTGCGTAGAAAAGCCGCAGCCTGCTATAACCGGCTGCTTGAAAGAACTAACGGTTTGATCACCCCGTTTGAAGCTGACGGCGTAAAACACGTTTACCACGTATATGCGCTGCGGATCATGGAGCGTGACGTGTTGGCCGACTACCTGCAAAAAAAAGGCATCAGCGTGCTTATCCATTATCCGAAACCGCTGCACCTGCAGGATGCCTATAAAAACCTGGGGTATAAAATGGGTGACTTTCCCTGCGCGGAAAAAATATCGCTTGAAATAATCTCACTGCCGATATATCCTTTTATGAACAACCAACAGATAAAATTCGTCGCTGACGCGATAAAAAATTTCTTAAAGGAACAATGGAAGAAAAGATCCCCGTATCGGTAATCATTCTGACCAAAAACGAAGAAGCCAGGATTGCCGCCTGCCTTGAGTCCGCGATGTGGGCGGACGAAATCATCGTTGTTGATGACGGTTCAAACGACAATACCGTGGCAATCGTAAAAAAATACACGCAAAACGTGCTCGTTAAAAAAATGGACATTGAAGGCCGGCACAGGAACTGGGCATATGCGCAGGCAAAAAACCAGTGGGTATTAAGCCTTGATGCCGATGAAATCGTGACCCCGGAGCTAGAAGAAGAGATCGCTGCCGTCTTAAAAAATGCGCCCCGGGAAAACGGTTTTACGATTCCGCGCCGTAACTATATCGGCGACTACTGGGTAAAATACGGCGGCTGGTATCCCAGCCCGCAGCTTAAACTCTTTAAAAAGGATAAGTTCCGCTACGAAGAAGCCGCGGTGCACCCGCGCGCCTTCATGGACGATCCTTGCGGGCATTTAAAGAACGACCTAATACACTACTCTTACCGCAACATTGAAGATTTCCTACGCAAGCTCAATAACCAGACTACTTACGAAGCGCAAAAATGGCTCGACCAGAATAAACCGATGCGGCTTGGGAGGTTCGTTTACCGCAGCATAGACAGGTTTGTGCGCACGTATTTTGTGCGCAAAGGATACAAAGACGGCTTTATCGGTTTTACCATTGCCTATTTTGCCGCTTTATATCAGTTTATCAGCTATTTAAAATACCGTGAATTAACCATAAAAGGAAAGGGAGATCGTAAATGAAGATACTTATCACCGGAGGAGCGGGCCTTGTCGGATCGCATTGCGCGGAATTTTTCGCCGGGGAAAATCCGAAGAATAAAGTCATTGTCCTGGATAACCTGATGCGCTCAAAAATATTCGGTTACGACAAGAATTCCGTGGAATTTAACTGGAATTACCTGAAAAAATTCAGAAATATAGAGCTGATCAAAGGCGATGTCCGCGACGATAGAGACGTTGCCAAAGCCATCGGCAAAGGCGTAGATGTGGTAATCCATACCGCAGGCCAGCCCGGAGTGCCCTCAAGCGTGCGTATGCCCAAAGAAGATTTCAGCATCAATGCCTTCGGCACGCTCAACGTCCTTGAGGCCGCGCGCAAAAAATCCAAAGACACGGTGATCATTTATTGTTCTACGAACAAAGTTTACGGTGAAAACGTTGATAGCCTGGCCCTGCAAGAAAAAGAAAGCCGCTATGTGTTTAAGGATATTTCCGGCGTATCCGAGGCCATGCTTACCGACCTCACCGGCCATACCCCATACGGAGTTTCTAAATTAGTCGGCGACCTCTATGTCCAGGAATACAGCCATATCTATAAAATGAAAACCGCGGTTTTCCGGATGTCCTGCACTTACGGTACGCGGCAATTCGGTTTTGAAGATCAAGGCTGGGTCGCCTGGTTCATTATTGCCACGCTTTTTAACAAACCGATAACCATTTACGGAAACGGCAAGCAGGTACGCGATATGCTCTATGCCGACGACTTGGTGGACGCATTCAATTGCTTTATTAAAAGCGACCTCAAACGCGGCCTCTTTAATATCGGCGGCGGGCCGAATAATACGATCTCGCTCCTGGAATTCCTTGATGAGCTAAAGGCACTTACCGGCAAATCGCCCAAGGTCAAATACGCTGACTGGCGGCCGTCAGACCAAAAGGTATACGTCACCGACACAACAAAACTGGAAAAAACCCTGGGCTGGAAGATTAAGATCCCGGTCAGGGAAGGCTTAAGGAAGCTGGCCTGTTGGATCAAAGAAAATAAAACGTACTTTAAATGAAAGCGATTTTCCTTGATCGTGACGGAGTAATCAACAAATATCCGGGAGATTTCCAATACGTAAGAGCCTGGAATGAATTTCATTTCCTTCCGCAGGCCTTGCCTGCGTTAAAGAAGCTTAATGCCGCAGGCTACAAAATATTCGTCATCTCAAACCAGGCGGGCGTAGCCAAGAAGATATATTCTCAGGCTGACCTTGATTTGATCACTGCCAATATGCTCGCCGGCCTGCGTAACGAAGGCATTGAAATTGAAGGAGTATTTTATTGCACGCACCTTCCGGATGATAACTGCGAATGCAGAAAACCGAAGGCAGGCCTGGTGCATAAAGCGGTCGCCGCATTAAAGCAGCGGGGAGAAGGGATCGACTTTTCAAAGAGCTACTTTATCGGCGATTCGGAAATGGACGTCCAAACCGGGATGTCCGTCGGCCTAAAAACTATCCTTGTGTTTTCCGGCAGGGAAAGGCCGGAAAACCGCAGCCGTTGGAAAAACCTGCCTGATTTCACCGCTATGGATTTATATGAAGCAGCGGAAATGATCGTTAACGCCTCACCTGACAAGTAAAAGAATATGAAGATCTTTATTATTTATGCCTCAGCCGGAGCAGGGCACCGTAAGGCTGCAGAGGCGATTTTTAATCACTTCAAAAGCAAGTCTCCTTCTGATGACGTCAGATTGATTGACATACTTGAAAAATGCAACCGCTTCTACGCAAAAGGTTACGTCGGCGGCTACCGCTTTCTGATCAATCACGCAGCATGGGCCTGGTCCGGGCTATTTAATGTTACCGCGGCTAAATCCACAAGGCTCCTTGCCGCCGCAATTATAAAATCCCTTGACCTCATCAACTCCAAAAAATTCTGTGAATTCATTGTCCGCGAACAGCCGGATATCGTCATCTCCACGCATTTTATGCCGCCGGAAATACTGGGGCACTTAAAACAAAAAGGGAAGATCAAAACAAGATTGATCACCGTAATCACCGATTTCGGAGTGCATCCGCTATGGGTAAATTCCGGCACTGATACCTACGTAGTCGCCTCTTCGTTATCAAAAGAATACCTTTTAAAAAAAGATATTGGGAACGCCCAGGTATGGGAATTAGGCATACCGATAGATAAGAACTTCTCCGCGGCACACGACAAAAAAACGACAAAGAGAAAACTCGGCCTTTCACCGGATAAATTCACGCTGCTGATCACCACCGGTTCATTCGGGATAGGCCCGGTAAAAGAAATTATCGCTTCCTTATGCGGCGAGATACAGATAATCGTGGTCTGCGCAAAAAACAAAAAGCTTTATAGCCGGCTGATCAGCGCGGCATTCGCCGGCGTGAAAGTTTTTGGGTTCGTGGATAATATTTACGAGCTGATGTCCGCTTCGGACATTGTAATTGCCAAGCCCGGGGGATTGACTACATCGGAAATCTTAAGCATGGAACTGGTGCCGGTTTTCATTTCGCCTATCCCGGGCCAGGAAATGCACAATTTGGCGGTAATGCAGCAGTTCGGCGTCGGCAAATATGGCGCCTGCCCTGAAGAGATAAAAAAGATCGTCCTGGATTACCGTGACAACCCCGCCAAGCTCGCGCAGGAAAAAGAGATCATTAAAAAGATCAAAAAACCCCATTCCGCAGAAGACCTTTACAATGCCTTACGCTAAGGTAGTTTTCGGCCTGCCAATAGAAGGGCCGTTTGATTACATCATCCCGCAGGGCTTGCGCAAAAAAACCGCTGCCGGAAGCCGGGTTATCGTTTCCTTCGGTAACCGCAAGCTTACCGGTTATATAGTGGCAGTAACCCGCCAAACCAACGTAAGAAACCTTAAAAGCATTATTCAAGCTCCCGATGAAACGCCCATCCTGAACAAGAATATGCTGCTTACGGCAGAAAAATTATCGGAGTATTACTGCTGTTCATGGGGAGAGGCAATTGAGGCAATGCTGCCCGCGGGCTTACGTGCAGGGAAGGTAATCGCGTTGACTGGCCATGCCCATCCGAGAAATAACTCCCAAACTACTAAACCAATGCTTTTGCACGCAACAGAGCTAACGCAAAGATGGAAGCAATTTTATCTTCAAAGAATAAGGGAGGCCTTGAACGCAAAGAAAAAAGTGATTATCCTGCTTCCGGATAACGAATCAATCCCCGCGGCGGAAAAAATAATAAGGGATAATTTTAAAAATCCGGCCAGCGCCTTGATCCGCAGCCACCCCGAAGAATTAAAACGTTGGATAGAAATAAAAGAAGGTAAAGTTGATATTATCATCGGCACGCGTTCGGCGGTATTTGCCCCGGTAGAAGATCTCGGCCTTATAATCGTTGACGAAGAGCATGCTTATGGCTATAAGCAGGACCAGGTGCCGCATTACCATGCCCGGGAAGCTGCATTGCTGCGCGCAGCCATTGATAAATCCGCGATAATATTAGGCAGCAGCTCTCCTTCCCTGGAAAGCATTTACGCGGCAAAAAAAGGCAAGTTAGGGTATTTGCGGCTGCCGCGGATAAAAAGATACCCGGAAATAAAGGTCATTGATACAAAAAGGCTGCCGTTATTTTCGCCAAAAAAAAATGCGGTTTTTAGCCGCTACCTTGAAGACTGCATTGGGCAGTCGCTGGCAGCCGGAGAAAAAGTACTGCTTTTCTTGAACCGCCTGGGATTTGCCACTTCCGCCACCTGCGTAAGCTGCGGTGCCACGATAAAGTGCCCGCGCTGCAGCATAAACCTTGTCCTGCATTATAAGGAAAACTTGCTTATCTGCCACTATTGTAATTTTAAAATGGCGCCTCCAAAACTTTGCCCGGAATGTAATGCCGGATACCTGCATTACCGCGGCGCAGGCACGGAAAAAATTGAAAGCGAGCTGGCGCGGATATTTCCCCAGGCAGGGGCAACAGACATCATCGTCTCATCGCAGTCAATAATCAAAGAACCGGGGCGTAACTTCGGGTTGATCGGAGTCCTCTCCATTGACAATACCTTAAACCACCCTGACTTCCGCTCATCCGAAAAAGCCTTCAGGATACTGAACGGATTATGCGCTCTCACCGATAAGAAGATGGTTATCCAAACCGGGCTGCCGCAAAACCATATTTTTGCTTCCCTGGCAAACAGTGACCCGGATATATTCTACGATAAAGAAATTAAACAAAGAAGGGAACTTGATTTTCCGCCTACGCGCCATTTCGGACTTTTAAAACTGCGCGGTAAATATCCGGCGGCCGTGGAACTGGCAGCTAAAGCTTTATTTGATAAACTGACGGAAGATAAAGGCAAAAGCGCGCAAGGATTATCCGTAAATCCCGGATCACCCGCAAAACTGCGCGGCAATTATTATTGGCAAATTCTCATCCGCGCACGATCAGCTCCGGAGATCGGAAAATTCCTAAAAACCCATTTACACGGACTGAAACATTCAGGTATAATAGTCACCGTAGACATTGACCCGGTTTAAACAACAGGACTGAATAATGAACATAGTTTTTTTCGGCAGCGCACATTTTGGATTACCATCACTTAAGGCCTTGATCAATGCCGGGCATAAAATAACTTGCGTAGTGACGCAGCCGGACAGAAAAAAAGGCCGCGGTATGGGCCTGGCAAAGACCCCGATCAAGGAATTCGCGCAAGAAAACAGCCTTACGGTCTACCAGCCGGAAAATATCAATACCGCAGAAAGCGTCGCGTTATTAAAAAATTTAAATTCCGATCTCTTTGTAGTAATTGCCTACGGCCAGCTATTATCGCGCCAGCTCCTGGATATTCCCGCGATAATGCCGTTAAATGTCCATGCCTCAATATTGCCTTTTTATCGCGGAGCAGCTCCGATCAATTGGGCAATCATAAAAGGAGAAACAAAAACCGGGGTAACGATCATAAAAATGGCGGAAAAGATGGATGCCGGGCCAATGATCGCGACAAAAGAAACGGCAATCAATCCGGAAGACGACTTTTTTTCTCTGGAGGCAAGGCTTTCCGAGCTTGGCGCAGCCCTGCTGAATGAAACTATTGTTGCGATTGCCGCAAATAATTACCGCCTGATTGAACAGGATGAAAATAAAGCGACTTTTGCCCCCAAGCTAAAAAAAGAAAACGGCCTGATCAACTGGAGCTGTCCGGCAAACGAGGTCTATGACCTGATACGCGGCTTAAGCGGCTGGCCTGCTGCGTTTACGTATTATAAGGGAAAATTGTTAAAACTGCTCCGGGCGGAGATTTCCGGGCTTGCGGACAGCCGCGCCAGACCTGCGCCGGGAGAAATAATCGCCGTTTCCAAAGACAACATCGCGGTAGCAACAAAAAAAGGAAGCCTGCTGGTCAAAATATTGCAGATAGAAGGAAAAAGGCAGATGACCGCGCAAGAATTCATTACCGGCCATAAAACCTCTTCAGGAGACCGCTTCTTAGATAGAAAATAGTTGCAATCCTGCCAAAGTGTGATAAAATTTTTTTCTATGCCAGAACTACGTAAAGATCCGATTATCGGCAGATGGGTGATCATTGCCACGGACCGGGCAAAAAGGCCTGATCAGTTCAGTTGCCTTGCCGGAGAAAATCCGCCGGAAATACAGCCTTGCCCGTTTTGCGAAGGCAACGAATCCGACACCCCAAAAGAAATATACGCCGTGCGCCAGAAAAATACCCTCCCGAATAAACCGGGATGGGAATTAAGAGCGGTACCGAGCATTTCCCCGTTTTTAAGGATAGAAGGCGACCTTGACCGCAGAGGCAAGGGCATCTACGACCTGATGAACGGCATCGGCGCGCACGAAGTGATCATTGAAACTAAGCAGCACGCAACGGATATTACCGAGCTTGACGAAGAGCAGATCGCAAAAGTCCTGACCTGTTATATTGACAGGATGGTTGACCTTGAACGCGATAAGCGCTTTAAATACGTAATGGTATTTAAGAATCACGGCTGGTCAGCCGGAGGCGGCAGGATCAATCACTCCAAGTCGCAACTGATCGCCACTCCCGTAAACCCCAAACGCGTCAAGGAAGAGCTCGTGGGCGCAAAGCACTATTATAATTATCATGAGAGATGCGTGTTTTGCGACCTGATAAAACAAGAGATAGAAGCAAAAGAAAGAGTGGTTGTTGACCTGGACGGTTTTATTGCTATCAGCCCGTTTGCCGCGCGGTTTCCTTTTGAAACCTGGATCTTTCCCAAAGCGCATTCCTGCGATTTTGTCAGCCTTGACATGGCAGGCCGCTTCAATTTAGCTAAGATAATGAAAAAAACCCTGGCAAAGCTAAAGAAGGGATTGAATGACCCGCCTTATAATTACGTAATTCATACGGCGCCGTTCCGCCGGCAAAAAGCAGGCCACTGGAAAACCATAGATCATGATTATCACTGGCACATAGAAATTATTCCCCGGCTGACGCGCGTAGCCGGATTTGAATGGGGCACCGGCTTTTATATTTGCCCGCTAACGCCTGAAGACGCGGCAAAGTTTTTAAGAGAGGTGGGGGTATAGTGGCGGAATTAAGAAGAGACCCGATAGTCGGAAGATGGGTGATCGTAGAAACTGACCGGCCCAATACGCCGGCTGATTATGCCTGCGAAACCCATACCCAAAAAGGCGGGCTTTGCCCGTTCTGCTACGGCAATGAAGGGCTTACGCCTACGGAAATAGATTCGGACCGGGATTTGAATACTCAGGCAAATACGCCCGGATGGCAGGTGCGGGTGGTGCCGAATAAATTCCCCGCGCTAAAGATCGAAGGCGGGCTTGACCGCAAGGGCCTGGGCGTATACGACATGTCTAACGGCATTGGCGCGCACGAAGTGTTGGTTGAAACTCCGTATCACGATAAAGACCTGCCTGACCTGATGAACGAAGAAATTGAAAAGATCATCTCAATGTGCTGCCGCAGGTCGCTGGACCTGGTAAAAGACAAGCGTTTCAAATATATCCTGATCTTCAAAAATTACGGCCCGGCAGCCGGAGCATCCCTTGAGCACCCGCACACGCAGATCATTGCCCTGCCAATGGTGCCGAAGAACGCGATTGAAGAACTTAAAGGGGCCGAGGCATATTTTGAATTCCGCGAGCGCTGTATTTTCTGCGATATGATCCGGCAGGAGCTGGAAGAGAAAGAGAGGATTATCGCGCAGAACGCGCATTTTCTCGCTTTCTGTCCGTTTGTTTCGCGTTTTCCTTTTGAAATATGGATCATGCCCAAACAGCACCGGGGATATTTTTCGCACCTTGCCCCGGAGGAAATACCATACCTTGCTGCAATACTCAAAGATACGATCACCCGCGTAAAAAATGTTTTCGGTAATCTTTCGTATAATTTCATCGTCCATTCATCGCCGGCAAACGGCGATACCGGCAATGAAAGTTATCACTGGCACATTGAGTTTATGCCGAAATTAATGCGCGTGGCAGGATTCGAATGGGGATCGGGGTTTTATCTGGTACCTACTCCGCCGGAACTGGCAGCGCAATATTTACGGGAAGAAAAAAAGTAATAACAACCAACATAAGAAGGAGGCTACAAATGGCAACAAAAATCGGTATCAACGGATTCGGAAGGATCGGCAGGCTGGTTGCCCGCGCTATCCTGGAACGCAAAAATTCAGGCCTTGAGCTCGTCGCGGTCAATGACCTCACCGACGCAAAATCCAACGCCTACCTGTTAAAGTACGATTCGGTGCACGGCAGGTTCCCGGGCGAGGTAAGCGCGACGGAAGATTCAATATCTGTCGACGGAAAAGCGATCAAGGTCTTGTCCAAAAAGGACCCGGCAGAACTTCCCTGGAAAGATTTAGGCGTAGATATCGTAGTTGAATCAACCGGGCTTTTTACCATCAAAAAAGACGGCGTAAATAAAAAAGGCAAGGAAGTCCGCGGCGCGGAAAATCACATTACCAAAGGCGGGGCAAAGAAGGTGATCATCTCTGCTCCGGCACAAGACGAAGACATTACTATCGTTATAGGGGTCAACGAAGATAAATATGACCCGAAAAATCACCACGTAATTTCAAATGCTTCCTGCACCACCAACTGCCTTGCGCCTGTTGCCAAGGTGATCAATGATAAATTCGGTATTGTAAAAGGCCTGATGACAACAATCCATGCCTATACTAATGACCAAAGGCTGCAGGATATGGCACATTCGGACCTGCGCAGAGCGCGTGCCGCAGCAGTATCCATGATCCCGACCTCTACGGGAGCAGCAAAGGCAATATCACTGGTCATCCCGGAATTAAAAGGCAAGCTTGACGGGTTCGCTATCCGCGTGCCTTCCCCGAACGTATCGGTAGTTGACCTTACTTGTTCGCTTTCCAAAAAGACAACCGCCGAAGATATTAACGCCGCTCTTAAAGAGGCTGCCAACGGCAAATTAAAAGGCATTCTCGGATACACCGAAGATCCGGTTGTTTCCATTGATTTCAACCATTGCTCTTTAAGCTCTATCGTTGATGCCAAGATCACAAAGGCGATCGGCGATGATTTTATCAAAGTGCTGTCATGGTATGACAATGAATGGGGATATTCCAGCAGGGTAGTAGACCTCTGCATTTATCTGGCACAAAAAGGGCTGTAGGTTATACTAGGTTATGGTTAAGGTTAGGGCCAGGATGCCGGTATGGTTTAGGGTTAAGGTCAGGTCATTGATACTTAACCTTAACCTATTTACCATACTGGCTTCATAACCTTAACCATAACCTTAACCTAATCTGCAATGCTAACCCTAGCCGTTTTAATCATCGGTTTCAGCGGGTTACTGGCGCAGACAGTGCTGCTGCGCGAGCTGCTGGTCAGCTATCTTGGCAATGAACTCACTCTGGGGATCATCTTATCCGGCTGGCTGACCGGCGAAGCGCTGGGAGTTTTTACGATCAGCCGGATCATTGACAGGGTAGCTGCCAAAGCCGGAGTTTTTGCTCTGCTACAAATAATTTTCTCAATTGCCTTTCCCGCCTCTGTATATTTAGCGCGCACCTTCAAAAGCATTACCGGCCTTGCCGCAGGAGAAGCAACTGGCCTGCCGCTTATTTTTTATTCCGCATTCCTAGTGATGCTACCCGCGGCATTCTGCCATGCCGGGCTTTTCAGCTGCGGTTGCAAGCTTTTCTCGCTGGCACAAGAACAAACACAAGAAGCAAAAGCCGCCTCAATCGCAAAAATTTACGCGCTGGAAATCACCGGCACGATCATCGCCGGTTTTATGCTGACGTATGTCCTGTTATCCCGCTATGATTCTTTTCAGATCGCTTTTATGGCAGCCGCGGCCAGCCTTTTAGTAAATATCCCATTCCTCAACCTGCCGCGCCTGAAAATCTTAAAATACCTGAATTTTTCGCTCGCCGGCGTTTTTATTTATCTGATCATTTCAGGATCCAGCGCATACTTCCAAAAGGCATCGGTTGATAAACAATTCAGCTCCGGGAAAGTCATTGATTACCGTAACTCCGTATACGGGAATACCGCCGTAGTAAAAAATGAGGGGCAATACACGTTTTTCTATAACGGAGTACCCAGCGTAGTCGCGCCGCTGCCGGATATAACCTTTAGCGAAGAATTCGGAAATCTGCCGCTTTTATTCCACCCTGAACCGAAAAAGATCCTGATTATCGGCGCCGGTAGCGGAGGGCTGATCAATGAAATATTAAAATACTCCGCAGAAACGATCGACTATGTTGAGCTTGACCCGTTATTTATTGCTGCCTTAAAAAGAATATCAATCAGCCCGCTAAAAGAGGAACTTACTAACGCACGGGTCAATATCGTAATTGCAGACGGCAGGGCATTCTTGCGCAGGCAACATTCCGGATATGACGTAATACTGGTAGGCTTGTCCAGCCCGCGCGATTTATCTACAAACCGGTTTTTTACCGCAGATTTTTTCGCGCTCGCGGCAGAAAGATTAAACCCCGGCGGCATCCTGTCGTTCTGCCTTCCCGGATCGCTTACCTATTTGAGCAGTGAGCTGAAAAACATCAATGCCTGTATTTTTAACGCGGCAAAAATGAGCTTTCCCTACGTACGCATTATACCGGGAGATTATAATATCTTTCTTACTTCCACCTCCCCGGCAATTATGGAAACCGGAGCAGGCCAACTGTCCGGCCGGCTGGCCAGCCTTAATGTCAAAACTAATTTGCTGGTCCCGGCGCATATTGAATACCGCCTAAACCGCCGCTGGGCCGACTGGTTTAACCGCTCGATGGCAGGCGCCACTACCAAAATTAACCGCGATACCCGGCCAATCGCAGTATTTGAATCGCTGATATTATGGAATAAACAATTTTCATCTGCCGTTGCCGCCGGCCTTATCAGGCTTTCGCGCATTAATCTGAAAATATCCCTGTCATTTGTCATTCTGGCTGCCTACTTATTCTTTCTTCTGATCTTTTTCCGTAGAAAGAAGAGGCAATCCTTAAGCGCTGCCTTTTCCATTGCCACTACCGGATTTTTCGGCATGCTTATCAGCCTGGTGATCATATTTTTGTTCCAGATCCGTTATGGAAGCATTTACCGGGAAATCGGCATCCTTACCAGCTTATTCATGGCCGGATCGGCAATCGGTAGTATCATCAGCTTGCGGCTCTTAGCAAAGAAACAGGATGACCATGCTGCCGACTTATTGATCCGGGTGGAAGCAAGGATCATTTTGTTTATTACCACCGTAATATTACTGGCCGGTTTCCTGCGTTACAGCCATTTTGCTTACCCGGCATTTTTGATAATTTCGTTTATTGCCGGGATGCTGGTAGGCATGGAATTCCCGATAGCAGGAAGGATCTACATCAGCAAAGGAAAGCCGGTAGGCGAAACTTCCGGCGGGCTTTATTTTGTTGACCTTGCCGGAGGCTGCCTTGCCGGTGTCTTAGGCGGCGTGCTTTTACTGCCGGTAATCGGCATAGAGGGCACCTGCCTGACGCTGGCAGTACTTAAACTATCCAGCCTAAGCATGTTGATTTTCGCGAAAATACCGCAAAAAAAACTTTGACAAAAAACCTGATTGCTGTATACTAATGATTTAATTTATATCCGTAGAGGGAGAATGCAAATGGCTAAATTAACCGTAAAAGATATTGATATTAAAGGTAAGACTGTCCTAATGCGCGCGGATTTCAACGTGCCGCAGGATGCTGCTTTGAATATAACCGATGATACGCGCATCAGGGCAACTTTACCGACGATCAAATATATAATTGAAAACGGCGCTGCCAAACTTGTTCTGATCAGCCATTTAGGAAGGCCGGATGGAAAAGCCGTAGCAAAATACAGCCTTAAGCCCGCAGCTGTAAGGCTGCAGGAATTACTTAAGCAGCCGGTGCTATTCCTGAATGAATGCGTAGGTGAAAACATCAAGGCGGACATTACCGCGGCAAAAGAAAAGGTTATTTTACTGGAAAATTTAAGGTTCCACGCCGAAGAAGAGGTCAATGACGCCGGTTTTGCCAAGCAACTCGCTTCCCTGGCAGACATTTTTGTCAATGATGCCTTTGGCACAGCGCACAGGGCACATGCTTCAACCGAAGGCGTAACGCATTACCTTAAATCGGCTGCCGGATTTCTTCTTGGTAAAGAAATTGAATATCTGGGTAATGCCGTAAGCAACCCGCAAAGGCCGTTTGTCGTCATCCTCGGAGGCGCAAAGGTCTCCGATAAGATCGGCGTAATTGAAAATTTGCTGCCTAAATGCGACGCGATCATTATCGGCGGAGGCATGGCATATACTTTTCTTAAAGCGCAGGGCAAAACAATCGGCAACTCAAAACTTGAAAAAGACAAACTTGACCTTGCAAAAACCATTTTAGAAAAAGCCAAACAGCTAAAAAAAGATATCCTTTTGCCGGTGGACAACTTAATCGTTGAAACCATTGACCCAAACGCAAAGACCGAACTGGTAGGAGAAAATATCCCGGACGGAAAAATCGCGGTTGATATAGGCCCGAAAACAATCGCTTTATTTGAGGAAAAGTTAAAAACCGCAAAAACGATCGTCTGGAACGGGCCGCTGGGCATATTTGAAATGGATGCCTTTAGCAAAGGCACGCAGGAAATCGCGGAATTCATTTCCGGCCTTAAGGCAGTTTCCATCATCGGCGGAGGAGATACCGCCGCAGCAGTGGCAAAATTCAAACTGGAAGATAAAATGACGCACATCTCTACCGGCGGCGGAGCAAGCCTTGAGTTCTTGGAAGGAAAATCCCTGCCCGGTATAGCCGCGCTTACGGAGAAATAGAATGAGACGAACGATCATCGCCGGAAACTGGAAGATGTACAAAACCATGAAGGACGGCCAGGAATTAGCAGTAGCCCTAAGAAGAGACCTTTATAAAATTGAAAATGTAGATATTGTGATTTGTCCGCCTTATACTTTACTTGCTTATCTGTCGGATGCCATTGAAACCAGCAATATAGCTTTAGGCGCCCAAGACTGCTATTGGCAGGAAGAAGGGGCGTTTACCGGGGAAATCTCCTGCAAAATGCTTAAAGATGCCGGCTGCGAGTTCGTGATCATCGGCCATTCCGAAAGAAGGCAGTATTTCGGGGAAACAAACGAATCCGTAAATAAAAAGATCAAGGCAGCTCTAACGGCCGGGCTCCTGCCGATAGTCTGCGTAGGAGAGACCCTCGCGGAAAGAGAAGCTGACCGGACCTTTGACGTGCTTACCGATCATGTGCAAAACGGCCTTAAGGCTATGACTGCAGAAGAAATGGAAAAAGTGGTTATTGCATATGAGCCGGTATGGGCGATCGGCACGGGAAAAACCGCTACCCCGGCGCAGGCCCAGGAAGTGCATAAATTCATACGGGAGTTACTGGCCAAGCTTTTCGGAAAAGAAACGGCATCCGGCGTAAGGATCCAGTACGGCGGCAGCGTTAAACCGGAGAACATCGCCGAATTAATGAAACAGCCGGACATAGACGGCGCGCTGGTAGGCGGCGCCAGCCTGAACATAGAATCGTTCTCCACAATCGTAAAGAAAGCAAGTGAGGTAACTAAATGATGGGTTTTGTGATCGCAATACACGTAATTGCCTGCGCCCTTTTGATCATTATCATCCTGGTACAGGCAGGAAGAGGCGGGGGGCTGGTTGAGGGATTTTCCGGGGTGGAATCGATGTTCGGGCCAAAAACAAGCGCTTTTCTTACCAAGGCCACCAGCATCTTATCCACATTGTTCTTTATCACCTGCATAAGCCTGGCATTTTTATCGGCGAGGCAAAGCAAATCGCTGATGGCCGGCATAAAAACGCAGGCAGAACAAAAACCGGCACCTGAAGCCGCATCTCCGGCAGCGCCTGCTGCAGAGCCTGCTCAAACACAGCCTGTTCAAACACAGGATGCCGTCCCTGCAAAGTAGAGGGTTATTCTGGGTCTACGCTTTAAGTGCCGCGGTTTATTTTAATCAAGGCATTGAAGGGCTTCCTTCCCAAGGTCTATTCTATTACCTAAAAGAAACCTTAAAATTCTCTCCTGAGAAGATCATGTTTTTAACCAGCATTGCCACCTTTGCCTGGCTGGTTAAACCGCTGATCGGCTATGCCATTGATAATTTCCTCAGTAAAAAATTATGGATATGCTTTGCTCTGATCTTTAATACCGCCATGGTCATGGTGATCGGCACGGTGAATTTGCCGCTTGCAGCCCTAATTGCCGTATTGCTGTTCAATTCCACCGGCGCTGCGTTCAGGGACGTGGCAGCGGACGGGATCATGTGCGTAGAAGGCAAAAATTACAATACCACCGGAAAGATCCAAAGCGTGCAATGGATCGCCCTTTCTGTATCCGGCCTGCTCACTGGCATAGCGGGAGGCTACATTGCCCAAAAATGGGATTACAAGATCGGGTTTTTATGGCTGATCCCTTTTTATGCGAGCGCGCTGGTGATCGCCTTTTTTTACCGCCAAAGCCCGCAGATAGAAGGCCATGGGCAGAAAAAATATGCCTTGAAGGAATTAAAACATTTACTGCTGAACAAACAGCTGATGTTCACCGCGCTCTTTATATTCCTCTATCAATTTTCTCCCTCTTTCGGTACCCCGCTTTTTTTCATCCAGCGCGATACTTTTGGATGGGACAAGATCTGGATCGGAACGCTGGGAACGATCGGCATGGTTTTTAGAATAATCGGCGCCGTATTTTATTATAAGTTCAGCCAGCGGATAAATATTAAAAAATGGATCTATATTTCAGTATTCGTGGGAGCAACAACCACATTAAGTTACCTGTATTATACGCCGCTAACCGCAGTTATTTACGAGATCATCTATAGTTTTCTCGGGATGTTCATCTTTATTATGCTGCTTGACCTGATGGCCAGAAAAACCGCCAAAGGCTTTGAAGCGACTTCTTTTGCACTACTCTGCAGCTTCAGCAATCTCGCCCTCACCGCCGGAAATTTATCCGGGGCTTTTCTCTTGCCTAAGCTCGGGCTGAAATCACTGATCGTAATTTCATCACTCAGCAGTTTTTTATGCCTCACCCTGATCAATAAGATCCATGAACCGGCACACGCTGATGCTAAACAATAAAAGAACATACATCGTTATACTTATAATATTAGCCTGCGCCGCTTATATAAATTCGCTGCCGAACGCTTTTATTTCAGATGATATTCCCGGAATAGCCGAAAATAACGCGATCAATAAGCTATCCAATGTTACTGCGCAACCGATGTTTTTTCTCAGGCCGCTATTCTACTGGGGAATTTCCGGCTTATTCGGAGAAACAGCCATTTTTTTCAGGCTGGTGAACATCCTTTTTCATTTAGGGGCGGTAGTTGCGGCATATTTACTGATCAGCCGGCTGCATACGCCGCTAACCGCGTTTTTCGCTGCGGCGATCTTCGCTGTTCATCCGATCGCGACAGAAGCAGTAACATGGATCTCCGGCGGTCCATATTCCCAATGCGGTTTTTTCCTTTTGTTGGCGCTGCTGTTTTTTAACAAACGAGAGGGGAAGAGGCGGTTTTATTCACTTTCATTGATCAGCTTTTTTTTAGCACTAGTTTCCGGTATAACTGCCATAGTCCTTCCTTTAATACTGATTGTATTTCTTATTTGTTTTGGGAAATTTAAAGGAGAATGGGAAAAAACCCTGCCGTTTTTTGGCCTTGGCCTGGTCTGGGCTACAGCAGGCCTGCTGCAGATAAACAACCGGAATAACATTATTGCTGCGGTATATTCTCAAAAAACCGAATGGCTCAATCCTTTTATACAAATACCTTTTGCCGTAACTTCCTATCTACAACTGATTTTCTGGCCGGATAAGCTTACGCTTTATCATTCTGAGTTGGCGATCAACCAAAATGAATACTTGCTACGACTTGCCTTATTCGTTATTTTTCTCCTAATTATGATTTATTCATTTAAACGCCAGCACAAAGTATTTTTCTGGTGCGCGTTTTTCTTTATTTGCCTGCTGCCTACGCTGACGCCGTTGGGAATTTCCTCGGTAGTAGCAGAACGTTATGCATATTTAGCATCATTGGGAATTTTTACGCTTGTTGGGCTTGCTTTTAGCCGGTTAAGAAATATAAAAAATTTCCGGTTGACAGCTTATGCCATATTCTTTGCCGTAATCTGCGCCTTGCTCATAAGGACGGTAATCCGTAATCTTGATTGGAGAAGCGAAGACCGGCTTTGGACTGCCACGGTCGCGCTTTCACCATCCAGCCCTAATGCCCATAATAATATGGGAGATGTATATAGCCGTGCAGGGGATTTGAGTAATGCGCTGAAAGAATTCAGCCGCGCTATAGAGCTAAAACCTGATTATGCTGCTGCCTGGCATAACCTGGCAAGCACGTATCTGGCAATGGGGAAATTACAAGAAGCGGGGGAGGCATACAAAAAAGCCGTCTTGCTTAATCCCCGGCTCTGGGAGTCTTATCAGGATCTTGCAGTGCTCTATTTCCGCAGGAATGACCTTGCTGCTGCTCGTGATAACGCAACAAAGGCAATAGAACTCAATCCTTCCGAGCTCAAACTGCATCATAACCTCGCGATGATCAACTTAAAATTAGAGCAGGCCGACCATTAATTTTACCTCTTGCCTTTTGTGCGAATATTTAATATAATAGGAAGCTATGATAGACATTTTAAGGCCGTACATACTGTCTTTCATTCCCATCTTCGTTGCCGTGGATTCTATCGGTAACATTCCGGTTTTTATTTCCCTCATTGAAAACACGAGCAAAAAACAACGCAATACGATCATTGCTGAATCGATCACCACCGCGACCTTAATGGCGATTGTCTTTATGTTCGCGGGTAAGTGGGTACTGCGGCTATTAGGCATTACTATCCCGGATTTTCAAATTGCCGGCGGCGCGCTTCTTTTTGTCATTTCGCTACGACTGCTTTTACCGGGGTCGCACAAAGCTGCCCTAACCGATGGCCACAACAAAGACATCGGGGTTTTTCCTCTTGGTACGCCGCTGATCACCGGGCCGGCAGTATTGACTACCACCTTGATCATGCTTGATACGCACGGCATTATCCCGACATTCACTTCGCTGATCCTGAACATGCTCTTTGTATGGGTAATGCTGGCGAAAGCCGATTTCATTATGAAACTATTCGGAGAGGCAGGCACGCGTGCCTTTTCCAAAATCATGTTTATCCTGCTGGCGGCGATCAGCGTAATGATGATCCGCCTCGGGGTAACGGGAGTGATCAGCGCATGGTAAAGAAAGTCCTTACATTCATCATGGCCGGAGGAAAAGGCGAGCGGCTCTGGCCGCTGACTAAAGACCGCACAAAACCGGCAGTGCCGTTCGGCGGGATCTACCGGATCATTGATTTTACCTTAAGCAACTGCATCAATTCCGGGCTGCGCAAGATCTATGTGCTTACGCAGTATAAATCAGCATCCCTGCAAAGGCATATCAGGCTGGGCTGGAACATATTGTCTTCTGAATTAGCCGAATATATTGAACTGCTGCCGGCGCAACAGCGGATCAGTGAGACGTGGTATTTGGGCACGGCAGACGCGATCTATCAAAATCTTTATACCCTTGAAATTGATAAAACCGACGAAGTCTTGATCCTGGCCGGCGACCATATCTATAAAATGAATTATTACACGATGATAGATTTTCACCGGGAAGTTGACGCTGACCTTACTGTCGGCGTAGTGGAAGTGCCTAAAGAAAGATCTGCCCACCTGGGCGTAGTTGACGTTGATACGCTGGGCAGGGTAACCGGCTTTCAGGAAAAACCGCAAAAACCAAAAACCATCCCTAATAAACCGGATATGGTCTATGCTTCAATGGGCATCTATGTATTTAAACACGCGGTCCTTGAGCAGGAATTACTGGAAGACGCCAAGAACAACAGCCATCATGATTTCGGCAAGGACATTATTCCGCAAATGCTGAAGAAGGGCTTAAAAGTAGCTGCTTATAATTTTATTGACGAGAATAAAAAAGAGGCGCAATACTGGAGGGACATCGGGACCATTGACGCCTACTATGAAGCAAATATGGATCTGGTGCAGGTTGACCCGGTATTTAACCTCTATGACAAAGAATGGCCGATCCGCACGTATCAGGAACAATTCCCTCCGGCAAAAACGGTTTTTTCCGGCGAAGAAGTTACCGGCCGCGTTGGCCTTACGCTGGATTCCTTTGCTGCCGGAGGCTGCATTATCAGCGGCGGCAGGGTGCAGCGCTCAATACTTTCGCCTAATGTGAGGATCAACAGCTACTCGCAAGTCTATGATTCCATCCTGATGGAAGGCGTTAATGTCGGCAGGCACGCGAAAATAAAAAGGGCGATCATCGATAAAGACGTGGTGATCCCGCAGGGCATGGTCATTGGCTATGATCCGGAAGCAGACCGCAAGCGTTTCTTTGTCAGCGATTCAGGTGTGGTGGTAGTAGCTAAAGGGACGGAGATTAAATGAGGCCATAACTTATGGAGCGTAGCGAACATAAGTTATCCGGCCGAATTTACCCCTGACGAAGACAAATATACATGTAAGTCAGGGGATAGGTAATTATTCAACTATGATACGCAAAGCAAATATCAACGATATTAAAACGATCCAGGCACTGATCAATTCCTTCGCAAAAGAAGATCTGATGCTGCCACGCTCGCTGAACGAGCTTTACGATAATATCCGCGACTTCTGGGTATACGAAATAAACAGGAAGCTTATCGGTTGCGCTGCCTTGCATATCTGCTGGCAGGACCTGACAGAAATAAAATCGCTTGCAGTAGAAAAGAAGCACCAGGGAAAAAGTATCGGCACACAACTGGTAAGCATCTGTATTGACGAAGCCAGGAAACTTGGCGCAAAGAAAATTTTTACCCTCACCTATAAACCCGGCTTTTTTAAAAAATTTGGCTTCCGCCGCGTAAAACACGCTGACCTGCCACATAAAGTCTGGGCAGAATGCATCAACTGCCCGAAATTCCCCAACTGCCAGGAGATTGCCTTACTAAAGGTATTGTAAATGAGGCCACAACTTATGGAGCATAGGCGAACATAAGTTGTATGGCCGAATTTATCCCGCACCGTAACATTTATTGCTTTATTTTTTAATTTATTTTGGTATAATTACTAAGGTTTCAAAAGGTGCGGGATTAAATCATAGACGTAAAGGAGAGAAACCATGGACTATTTGTTGACTGAAGAACAGAAAATGATCAAGGACCTCGCGCATAAGATCGCAGAGGAAAAATTACGTCCGGTAGCGGCAAAATACGACCAGAGCGAAGAATACCCCTGGGATGTGATCAAGGTGATCGCGGAATCCGATCTTTTTGGATTATTTATCCCGGAAGAATACGGCGGGTTAAGCGTGGGCGTTTTAAACCTCTGCCTGGCTACGGAAGAATTATCCCGCGCCTGCGGCGGTATTGCCGTTTGCTACGCAGCTTCTGCTCTTGGAACATTTCCGATCGTATTATTCGGAAATGATGAACAAAAAAAGAAGTACCTGCCTGATCTGGCAAAAGGCAAAAAGGTCGCGGCATTTGCCATCACCGAGCCGGAAGCCGGCTCTGACGCTTCGGCAATCAAAACTACGGCAAAAAAAGAAGGCGACCATTATGTCCTGAACGGCCTTAAGCATTTCATTACTAACGGCGGCGATGCGGAAACCTATGTAGTCATTGCCATGACCGATAAAACAAAAGGCGCCAGAGGGGCGTCGGCGTTTATCGTGGAAAAAGGCACTCCCGGATTCACCTTCGGTAAAAAAGAGGATAAATTCGGCATCCGCGCCTCATCAACCCGTGAACTGATCTTTACCGATTGCAAAATACCGAAAGAAAACCTGCTTTCCAAAGAAGGTATGGGTTTTATCGTTACAATGAAAACATTTGATATGTCGCGGCCGGGTGTAGCTGCCCAGGCATTAGGCATTGCCCAGGGAGCATTGGAACTGGCGGTAAAATACGCAAAGGAAAGGCAGCAGTTCGGCAAGTCAATCTCCAGTTTCCAGGGCATTCAATGGATGCTTGCTGATATGGCTACGGAAATCGAAGCGGCAAGAGGCCTGGTCTATTCCACTGCCAGGATGCTTGATGCCGGGATCAAAGACGTTGCCAGGGATTCGGCAATGGCAAAGATGTTTGCCTCTGACGTGGCAATGAAAGTGACCGTGGACGCGCTTCAGATATTCGGCGGTTACGGTTATATGAAAGACTATCCGATTGAAAAATACGTGCGCGACGCAAAGATCACCCAGATATATGAAGGCACTAACCAGGTACAGCGCAGTATTATCGCTTTACAGTTAATCAAGGAATTCGCTAAATGAACATTATCGTCTGTATAAAACAGGTTCCGGAAACAACCGAAGTGAGGATCAATCCGGAAACAAACACTTTAATCCGCGAAGGGGTGAAAGCGATCATCAACCCCTTTGATATGTATGCCATTGAAGAAGCAGTGCGGCTTAAGGAAAAGTTTGGCGGAAAGGCTACGGTAATCACCATGGGCCCGCCGCAAGCAGAGGCGGCATTAAAAGAAGCGATATCCATGGGCATTGACGAAGGCGTTCTTGTTTGCGACCGCGCGTTTGCCGGAAGCGACACCTGGGCAACCAGCTATACTTTAGCCGGAGCAATAAAGAAAACCGGGGCATTTGACCTGATCATCTGCGGCAAACAGGCATCAGACGGCGACACTGCCCAGGTCGGGCCGGGGATCGCCACCCACCTTGATATTCCGCAGGTAACTTACGTTAAAAAAATAGAAGAAACCAAAGATAAAACGATACGCGTGGAAAGAATGATGGAAGAAGGTTTCGAGATCATTGAAGCTCCTTTACCTTGCCTGATCACCGTAGTAAAAGAGATCAATGAACCGCGCATACCTTCATTAAAGGGGATGATGCGGGCAAAGGCAGCCAAGATCACCATATGGACACAGAAAGAATTGGATCTTGATAGCCAAAGCATCGGGCTTTGCGGCTCGCCTACGCAAGTCGTGAAGATTTTTACGCCTCCCCAGAGACAAGGCGGCCAGATGCTTACCGGAGAAATAGAAGATATTGCCGGGAAACTGGTAGAATTAATTAAAGACGAGGTGCATTAATATGGCAATCCATATAATTACCGAAAAATGCACTGGCTGTACCTTATGCGTGAAGGTCTGCCCCTTTGATGCCATCCGCATAATGGATAAAAAAGCAACCATAGACGTCAATAAATGCAATCTTTGTGGCGCCTGTATAGATGCCTGCAAATTCAAGGCAGTGCTCATGGAAAAACCTAAAAACACCTGTGTATTGCCGGATATAAAAGATTACAAAGGCATCTGGGTGTTCATTGAACAGAAAAACGGAAAGATCCAATCTATTTCCTATGAACTGCTCGGCAAAGCGCATGAGCTGGCAAAAAAGCTAAGCTGCCAGGTAAGCGGCGTTTTAATCGGCAATGATCTAGACGACCAGCTGGACGAGTTGGTCTGGCATGGCGCAGATAATATCTATCTTGTGCAAGCCCCGGAGATAGCTAATTTCCAGGACGAGCCCTATACGAATATATTGGTCGAGTTGATCAAAAAACATAAGCCGGAGATCCTGCTTTGCGGGGCAACATCCATCGGCCGCTCGTTGATCGCCCGCGTAGCGATCAAAATAAAAGCCGGCCTGACTGCGGACTGCACCGGCCTTGACATTGACCCGGTAAAAAAGATCCTGCTGCAGACGCGACCTGCCTTCGGCGGAAACATCATGGCCACGATCGTCAGCCCGAATTACCGGCCGCAAATGGCAACTGTCCGGCATAAAGTCATGCAGCCGATCGCCCCGGACAAGAGCCGCAAAGGAAAGATCATTAACGAAAACTTTGACCCTGCAACTTATACCTCCCGCACCAAGCTCCTTGACATCGTAGAAGAAATAGAATCGCTGGTAAATATCGCCGAAGCGGACATTATTGTTTCCGGCGGCAGGGGAATGGGAGGAAAGGAAAATTTCAAAGTACTTGAAGATTTCGCCCATGTTCTGGGCGCCGCAGTCGGCTCTTCCCGCGCCGCGGTTGATTCCGGATGGATGCCTTATTCACACCAGGTCGGCCAGACCGGCAGGACCGTCGCGCCAAAGATATATATTGCCTGCGGCATATCCGGCCAGATCCAGCATATTGTCGGGATGTCCTCGTCTAAAATAATCGTAGCGATCAACAAAGACCCGGACGCCCCGATCTTTAAATACGCCACTTACGGTATTGTCGGAGACGTATTTCAGATCATCCCAGCTTTGACAAAAAAATTCAAAGAAACCTTAAAAAAATAGTTGACATTATAAATGTTCGGGTATTAAATATGTAGTAATAGGAAACAACGGTAAACGAAACCTCGAAGTGAAAGAGAGGTCAAGTTGAAGAAGCCGATAATCACGAGGTATCCCAAGGCAATTCTCTAAAACAGAGAATTGCCTTTTTTTTGGCCAGAAAGGACAACACCAAACCATCCGATAGGTTTGGGTGTTGATCCTAGATAGGAGGACAGTTATGATAAATAGGCTTTTCCCCGCTACACCGGAAACAAAAGAAACCTTCAGGAAATTCGCGGAACAAGTAACCGGATGGCACGTCAAAGATACCCATATCAAATGCATTAAGATCCACGCCTTCAGCGACCGCATTAAACGGCCGGTAGATTCCAATGTCAGCGTAGGCGAAGAACTTGATGCCAACCTTTCCAACAGCCCCCATGAACCGGTACTGGCGATCTTTGAGTCCGAAGACGTCAAAGAATACCTGGTAGTTACGCCGAACCGGAACAGCCAAAAGGGAACGCTGTATTTCTTTGATCCGCAGGAAGTAATAGGCATAGAAAAAGAAGACAACTAACCACCGATTTTTTGGATTGGCGCAAGAAGCTGATTTTTTACGCATCAAATGTCAAAGAATGTCAATATTTTCCTTAAAAGCCATTGCGAAAAATAGTTTTTTTGTTATAATGTAACCATATTACCGGGCTTATGTTAAAAACAAAAGAAGACCTGATGACCTTAGACGACCTGGCGGTATACCTGAAAGTCAGCCGCAGGACGATTTATGAATGGCTTAAAAGCGGAAAAGTTCCGGCGGTAAAAATGATCGGGCAATGGCGTTTTAAAAAAGAAAAAATAGACTCTTGGCTTGACGAAAAGACTACCAGATGTATTTCAAAAAGTTAGAACTTATCGGTTTTAAATCTTTCTACAACAAAACGACCCTCCAATTCGAACCGGGAGTCACGGCTGTTGTCGGGCCGAATGGTTGCGGAAAATCAAATATTTTTGATTCTATCCGCTGGGTCCTGGGAGAACAATCGGTAAAATCCCTGCGCGGTTCAAGCATGGAAGACGTGATCTTTAACGGCACCGAATCCAAAGAGCCGCTTTCCATGGCAGAAGTCAGTCTTACCTTTGACAACGCAAACCGTTTTTTCCCCGTAGAACAAGACGAAGTGATCATTACCCGCCGTATTTTCCGTTCCGGAGAAAGCGAATACCTTTTAAATAAAACCCAGGTCCGGCTCAAAGACATCCTTGACCTATTGATGGGCACGGGCATCGGCGCGGAAAGCTATTCCCTTGTTCCGCAGGGCAAGATCGACATGATCTTGAGTTCGCGGCCGGAAGACAGGAGACTGGTATTTGATGAAGCCGCGGGGATCACCAAATACAAAAGCCAAAAGCGGGAAGCTATACGTAAACTGGAAGAAACCGATCAAAATCTCTTAAGGGTCAATGACATTGTTACCGAAGTCAAGCGCCAGATCGGATCGCTTGAGCGGCAGGCAAATAAAGCCCGGCGTTATAAAGAGGCATTTGATGAATTAAAATCAAAAGAGCTTGCCCTGGCAATCGCGCAAAAAAGCGATTTTGAAAAAGCAAAGACGGAATTTATCAGCCAGCTGGCTAATCTGGAAGCGGAAGAAAAGCGCCTGGCTGACCTTCTAAAAGAAAAAGAAGCGGCAATCTCCGGTTCGCAGGCAGAAGTGCGGGGGCTTGAAGAAGCAAGCCTGAACTTAAAAAACGATATCCTGAGCCTGGAAAACCTGATCTCCCGCAGTAAAGAGCGCGTCAGCTTCAACAAAGAAAGAATAGCCGAGCTAACGGCAAATAAAACGCAGCTTGCCGGCCAGTTGGAACAAGCGAAATCGCGCCTGGCCGTCGACGAAGAAAAACTTAATTCATTAAAACAGGAACACGACGCCCTGAATAGGAACATTGAAGAGAAAACCGGCCTGCTTAAAGAAAAGGAATCACTGCTAAACAGCATTACCGCCGCGATCAAGCTCTCGCTGGAAAATATCCAAAACGCAAAGAAAAATATCCTTGACCTGGCAGCGCACATCGCCGCCGCGAAAAATTCGCTCGCCGACCTTAACTCCAAATGCCAGATATTGTCCGCGCGAAAAAAAAGGTTAGAGGTTGAGAAATTCAAGACCGCGGAAGAGATGGCTTCCATGGAATCCGGGCTTGCCGTTATCCGGCAAGAACTGGATACCATGCAAAAAGAATTTGACCTGACTAACGCTAAAATCGCAGATTCCCGGATAAGCCTGGAAACGGAAAAGAAATCGCTGGAGAACATCCATTCCGAGATAGACGGCCTGGAAAAACAAAAACTTTCCCTGCAGTCGCAAAAACAATTTCTGAATGAGCTGCGCACCAAATACGACGATATCAGCGAATCAATGAACGCGGTGATCTATCTTGACAAAATGCCGGTAGAAAAAATCAGCGGACTGGTAATAAAAGTTACGGGCCTTAACGGCGATAAAGTATCGGGCGAAGCAAAACCGTTTGACCTGGATACCCATAACATTGAAGAAAAGATAACCGAAACCGAAACCAAAATTGAAACATTGCGCATTGCCGGAAGCCAGAAGCAAACCAGCCTTGATGTGATGGAGGCAACGATCGGGCAATTGCAGGAAGCTTTGCGCCAGCAGGAAATATCCCTGATCAATAAAAAAGCTGCCTGCGATTCCGCGTTAAGCCAATTTAATAAAATAAAAGATGAAGGGGAATTGATCGCCATAGAATTAACCGACGTAGAAAACGAATTAAAGCAAACCGAGGAAAAAACCGGCGAATCACAATCCAGCCTGACAAAACTGGAAGATGACCAAAAGGCTTGCGACACATTAATTGCCACGGAGCAAAACAGCATCACCGCAAATAACAGCCTTAAAGAAGGCGCGCTGGTGATCTCTGCCCAGGTAAAAACCGAGCTGGACGCGCTTATCCGGCGCATCAGTTCCGACAGCAACAACCTGAAAATGCTGGAAAGCCGCTACCTGCAGGATAAAGAGGTTGCGGATAGTATTGAAAAACAGATCCAAGATTCCGAAAATAAATGCCGCTTTCTGGAATCAGAAATCATTGACCTGGAAAATAAACTGGTTGATAATGATAAGGATATCCGGGATAAACGTTGCCTGCTTACGGAAACCGATACAAAACGGCAAGCAGTGGTGGATTCTTTAAGCGGCAGCCTTAAAGAAATAGAGGAAGAAAAAACCGGCCTTGATGCGGCAAAAAACCAGATCTATGAGCTACAAATGCAAAATAAGGACATTGAATTTAAATATCAGAGCATTAAAGACCGGATGCTGCAGGCGTATAAAATCGATCTTGAGCTGGTGACCGGGCAAGAAGAAGGGATGGCCCAACCACCCATAGATATAAATAACCTTCCGGAAGAGATCGCAAAATTAAAGGATAAAGTAGATTCTTACGGTTCGGTTAACCTTGTAGCGATCGAGGAATACGACGAGCTTAAAAAACGCTATGATTTCCTTACCCAGCAGCAGACAGACCTCGTCACTGCCAAGGAATCGCTGCATGAGGCAATATTAAAAATAAACCGCACCACCAAAAAGATGTTTTTGGAAACTTTTGAAAAAGTGCAGGTTGAATTCCGTAATTATTTCAAGCTCCTGTTTAACGGCGGTGACGCGCAGGTCTACCTGATCGACGAACAGGACCCGCTGGAATCGGGGATTGAGATCATCTGCCGGCCGCCCGGGAAGAAATTACAGAACGTGCTGCTGCTTTCAGGAGGCGAGAAAACCATGTCGGCGATCGCGTTGATCTTCGCGATCTTTAAGATCAAGCCCGCGCCGTTCTGCGTGCTGGATGAAATAGACGCGGCGCTTGATGAAGCAAACGTGGACCGCTTCGGCAGGACTCTGCAGGATTTCACTAAGATGTCGCAGTTTATCGTAATTACCCACAACAAAAAGACAATTGCCAATGCCGACGTAATGTACGGCATCACCATGGAAGAATCAGGGATATCAAAGATAGTTTCCGTGAAGTTCGGCAACAGCAAAAGCCCCGAATCACAATCCGGCGTTAAAGTTCAAGCCACAAAGCAGGACGAAAACCCCGATACAGTCGCAGAGCCGGTCTAACAAACAGTAGTGTTCTTACCCTTGCCTTTTGCTTCATAAAGCGCTTTGTCGCAGGCAGCAACGATCTCGGAAGGGGAAGAACCGTCTTCCGGCAAAGACGCGATACCGATGCTTACGGTGAGTTTTTTGTGCGGCAGGATCTCTTCGTGGGCAAAATGATGCTTTTCTATATCCATCCTTAATCTTTCAGCGATCTGGAACGCTTCTTGTTTGTCGGTCTGCGGCAGGATCACGGTGAATTCTTCGCCGCCGTAACGGCTGACAAAATCCATCTTGCGGGAATGCCCCTTAAGCAGCGCAGCCAACTCCTTTAATATACTGTCTCCTGCCTGATGGCCCAATAAATCGTTATAGACTTTAAAATCGTCAATATCCAGCGCAACAAGGCTTAAGGGCAGCTTATTGATCTTTGCCTTTTCCAGCTCTTCCTGCAGCAGGTATTGAAAATAACCGTGGTTCCAAAGGTCAGTCAGGGAATCTGAATGCGCGCGAATAACCGTCTTTTCATACAGCTGCGAATTTTCAATTGCCAGGCCGGCCTGATTGGCCAACATGATCAGCAAACGAAGATCGTCTTTACCAATGGGTTTTTTAGTAATGAAATTGTCGGCAAGGATCAGGCCGTTGACTTTGTCTTTAGCCTTTAGCGGCACAACTGCCAGCTCTTCCGACCGCAATAACTTGACGATCGGATCATTGACATAGCCCTGGATCGTCTCGGCAGTTAAATGCAGCGGCATGCCGTCTAAAACGCTTAAAGCAAGCAGACAGCCGTTATTTTCCCTCAGGGAAACCTTAAAGTGCCTTACCTGCTGGTTAAACCCCGAATTTACCACATGATTGGACATTTTATACATACTGATCAGATCGTCCAGGTCCATTTTGTTAGTCTCTATCTGCCGCCAAATACGGTTTGCTTCTTCGCCGCTCTCCGGGCCAATGCCCATTTTGCCGTCTAAGATACTTTCCTTCTCGTTAAGTAGAAACAGGACAGCCCGGTTAAAGCCAAGGCCGGTATGCGCGGTAACGCCGGTGAGAATAATATAAAGGATCTCCTCCAGCTTAAGCGTAGTGCGCATAGCGTTGGAGACCTCATAAAGCACGGCAAGCTCCATTTTCGCGCGTTCAAGTTCCTGTTTCGCTTTGGTAAGTTCTTCCATAATTAGACAAATTAGCACATTTTCCCACTTGCGTCAAGTAAAAGGGGAAAGGCGCAAAACGGTTGACAGCCGCTATGAAGAATGATATATTATGGGTTCACAAAATATATATGAAAGGAGATGATTATCTTGCCGGAAATTGAAATCAGGAAAGACGAGTCTTTTGAATCGGCGCTGCGCAGATTCAAAAAACAGATCGAAAACGAAGGGATCCTAAGGGAGCTGCGGGAACGCAAGCATTATGAGAAGCCCAGCGAACGCAAAAGGAAGAAGGCACGCAGAAGAAGATAGCCCTATGCCTTTGCTGCTCTCTACCTCATGGAATGCCTTTCGCCATACAAGCGGCAAAGAACTGATCTTTGAAATTAAAAAAACCGGTTTTCAGGAAGTAGAGTTAAGCTTTAACCTTACTTCCCAAATGGTAAAAGAGATTGCCGGGCTGGTAAAGGCGAAAAAGATAAAAGTCGGCAGCCTGCATAATTACTGCCCCATACCCAACGGCCTGGAACGCCGCGCTGCCCTGCCGGATTGCTACTCAATGTCGTCTACCGACGAGAAACAACGGCAGCTGGCAATAAGATATACTAAGCGGACGATCCGCACGGCAGCAGCCCTGGATGCAAAGGCCGTAGTCCTGCATACCGGAAGGACAGAGATCTGCGATAACACAAGGCAGCTGATGGAGCTTTACGATAAAGGCCTTAAAAACTCCCTGCAGTTTAAGCGCATAAAAAGAAGAATGACCGGCGATAGAAAAAAACAGGTCGGCGCATTCCTTAACAGCACGCTCAAGAGCTTAGAAGAACTCGGCCGCTACGCGGAAAAATTAAAAATAAAGCTGGGAGTGGAAAACCGGGTCTATTACCGTGAGATACCCGGCTTTAAAGAAGTCGGCGCTATCCTTGAGCGGTTTAAAGACGGCAATATTTATTACTGGCACGATACCGGCCACGCGCAGATCATGGAGAACCTGGGATTTGCCGTCCATAGGGAATACCTCGACGCGTATGGAAAATACATGCTGGGCATGCATATCCATAATGTCCGCGGCTGCAAAGACCATCAGCCACCGCATAAAGGCGATATAGACCTGAAAATCCTTAAGCCTTACGTTAAAGCGCAGACAATAAAAGTGATCGAGGCGCATCATCCGGCAACCGCGCAAGAATTGATCAAGAGCAGGCAAATGCTTGCGAAAATGTTCAATGAAAAATAACACACGCATGCCGGCAGTAGCCGGACAATTTTATCCTTCCTCAGCCGACGAACTAAAAAAACTGATCGCGAAATTCACTCCGAAAGATACTGCCAAACAAGACGCCATTGCCTGTATCCTGCCGCACGCAGGATATGTTTATTCGGGGAAAGTCGCGGTTGAAACCGCAGCCAACATCAATATTAAAGATAAAATCATCCTTTTAGGGCCTAATCATACGGGATACGGCGCGGATTTCAGTATCATCGCAGACGGAGAGTGGTTCACCCCGCTTGGCAGCGTAAAGGTCAACAGCCTGCTTGCGCGGGCAATAATGAAAAACTGCGATTTTGTGGCTGAAGAGCCGCTTGGCCATCAATATGAACATTCCCTGGAGGTTGAATTGCCGATCCTCCAACATTTTAAAAAAGAATTTGAGATCGTGCCGATCGCAATCATGTCTGATAACGCGCAGTTGCTGAAAAAATTAGGCAGCGGAATTGCGCAGGCAATTAAAAACGCGGGCGCTGAAAAGTCAACCTTGATCGTTGCCAGCTCGGACATGACGCATTACGAGCCGCAGCAGGCTGCCGAGAAAAAAGATAAGGCGGCAATTGAAGCGATTATTACGCTTGATGAAGATAAACTGATCAGCAAGATAGGCGAACTGCACATTACCATGTGCGGTTATGCGCCTGCCGTCGCAATGCTGGCTGCGGCAAAGCTCCTGGGAGCAAAAGCTGCCAAGCTGATAAAATACCAGACCAGCGGCGATGCCACCGGCGATAAAACCAGCGTGGTCGGCTACGCCGGAATCACGATTTATTAACCGTGGGGACGTCCCTCAAGGTACCATGCTATATTGTGGCAACTCATTATAAATCAATAAGCTGTAACTCCGGTTTTATAAAAGGGTGGTACTTTAAAGGACGTCCCATAAATACATAAATACGAGAGGATAATATGGACGAAAAAGAGAAGAATATTGACGAGAGCTGGAAAGAGGCGGCGGAAAAGGAAAAACAGGCGGCAAAACAGGCCGGCGGCAAAGAGATCCCGGAAATGCCGGCGCCGACATTCAGTTTTTTTATCGCCACTGTCGCGCTTCAAGCAGCAATCTCTTTGGGCCAGGTGGAAAACCCGGCTACAGACAAGAAAGAAGAGAACCTGCCGCAGGCCAAATTTATTATTGATACGCTGGATATGCTCAAACAAAAAACCCAAGGCAATCTTGATAAAGACGAACAGGCTGCAATAGAGAATATCCTATATGAATTAAAAATGAATTATGTCGCTAAAACCAGAGGAGAAAATAAATGATCGACAAAGAATTGCTAGACATCCTTGCCTGTCCGGCCTGCAAACAAGACGTGGAGCTTAGGGATAATAAGATCGTCTGCAAAAAATGCGGTAGAAAATACCCGATCAAAGACGGCATCCCGGTAATGCTGATTGACGAAGCAGAGGAATAACAAATGAAAAACATACTGGTCATCCACGGCCCGAACCTCGGCCTCCTGGGGAAGCGCGAACCGCAGGTTTACGGCGCGGTTACCCTTAAACAGATCAATCAATCGCTGGAAAAGCTGGCACAACAGAAAAGGGTCAAGCTTACCATAAAACAATCCAACCATGAAGGCGAGATCGTGGACATGATCGGAAAAAATAAGGTCAAGTTTGACGGCATATTGATCAACCCTGCCGCCTACACCCATACCAGCGTGGCGATCCGCGACGCGATTGCCGGCTGCGCAATACCGGCAGTAGAAGTCCATCTTTCCAACATCCACGCCAGAGAAGAATTCCGGCATAAATCCCTGATCAGCCCGGTTGCCAAAGGAACTATCCTTGGTTTTGGCCCCAAGAGCTATACCTTAGGGCTCCTGGCTTTGATCGACCTTATCAGCCTTAAATGAGCGCCCGGCAGCGGATAAACAAGATTTATTCGCAAATGAAGAAACAGGCGATTGACAGCTTGCTTATCAGCCTTCCTGCCAACATCGCCTATCTTACCACTTACCCCAGCCGCGATTCATGGCTGCTCCTTGCAAAAGGCAAAAATATTTATATCACCGATTCAAGGTATGCGGCTGAAGCAAAAAACAGCTTAAGCCGTATTTTTAGCATAAGGCAGGCAGGTGCTGCCTTAACGGAAACCCTGGCATCTTTAGCTAAAGAGCTAGGGATTAAGAAGCTGGGGATTGAACAAAAGCATATCAGCGCCTACGCATATCAGAAAATGGCTTGCGGCCTTACCGGAATAGCAGAAGTAATCCCGGTGATTGATATCGTAGAGCCGCTGCGCGAGATTAAAAGCCCCCAAGAAATTGAAAAAATCAAAAAAGCGACCCGAATCGCATCCGCGGCATTAAGGTTCATCAAACGCCACATTGCTGCCGGGGCAAAGGAAATTGAGATTGCCGGTGAAATCGAGCGTTTCATCCGGCATAAAGGGGCGGAAGGCCCGAGCTTTGACATAATCGTTGCTTCCGGCCCTAATTCAAGCTATCCCCACCACAAAACCTCTCACCGTAAGATCGCTAAGAATGACCTGGTGCTTATAGACATGGGGGTTGAGTACTGCGGCTATAAATCTGACTTGACAAGGGTGTTCTTTTTAGGTAAAATAAACCCTCTCGTGAGAAAGGTTTATGATATAGTCGCCGAAGCGCAAAAGGTGGCGATAAAGAGCATAAAACCGGGTATCATGACAAACGAAGTCGATATGGCTGCCCGCCAATATATCGCAGGAAAAGGATACGGCGGGCTTTTTAGTCATAGTTTGGGTCATGGCGTAGGACTGGAGATCCATGAATCACCCCGCTTGTCCCCCAGAGAAAACCGCCGGATCAGAAAAGGCATGGTTTTTACCATAGAGCCGGCTATTTATATCCCGGGAGAATTCGGGATAAGAATAGAAGATATGGTGGTAGTAACTCAGAAAGGAGTTAAAGTACTCAGTGGCTCTCTCAATAAATGAAGTCAAGGCAGGCTTAACTATTCTAGTTGACGGCGAAGTATGGCTGGTAATTGAAACCCAGCACGTCAAGCCCGGCAAAGGCGCGGCTTTTGTGCGGGCAAAGATCCGTAACCTTAAGAACGCCAGCGTCCAGGAAAGGACATTTCGCGGCGACGAAAAGGTAGACGAAGCTTTTGTGGAAGAGCGCAAACTCCAATACCTTTATTCCAGCGGAGACCTGTATCATTTTATGGATCAGGAGAATTACGAAGAGATCGCCATCGCGAAAAATATCCTTGCCGATAAGGCAAAATTCCTCAAAGATAACCTTGATGTCGCGGCGTATTACTATAAAGAAGACGTCTTAAACGTCAACCTTCCTAATTTCATTGAATTTGCCATCATCCATACTGAACCCGGCATAAAAGGGGACACAGCCAAAAGCGGCACAAAGCCTGCGGAAATTGATACGGGCGCGACAATACAGGTGCCGCTTTTCGTTAATCCGGGAGATCGGATCAAGGTTGATACCAGGACCGGCACATACGTAGAGCGCGTACCTTAATTTATAGAGGCGTACCTTAGTAGTTATAGAGGCGTACCTTAATATTTGTAAGGGAGGCAGGGAATGAACTTAAAAGAGATCAAAGAGTTAATCAATTTGATGAACGAAAATGGCCTCATGGAGCTGGAAGTTGAAAAGGAAGGGATGCGCATCAGGCTGAAAAAAACCACTTCCCAATCGGAAAATGCTGCCGGGCCGATCATCATTGAAAAAGAAAAGATCTCTGAGCCGCAAAGATCCGTGGAAACCATTACTGCCGGAGAAAAAACCATTGCCAACGCCGTAGAGATCAAGGCCCCGATGGTCGGCACATTCTACCGCGCGCCTTCCCCGGAAGCAGCGCCTTACGTGGAAGTAGGCCAGGTGATCGAAACCGGGCATGTCATTTGCATCATTGAGGCAATGAAGTTGATGAACGAGATAAAGTCGGAAGTAAAAGGCAAGATTATTGAAGTCCTGGTAGACAATGCCGAGCCCGTAGAATTCGGGCAGCCGATGTTCCTTATCGAGCCCCTCTAACTTAAGCCGTCAATAAGATGTTTTCTAAAATCCTGATCGCCAACCGGGGCGAAATCGCCCTAAGAATTATACGCGCCTGTAAAGAACTGGGCATCCGCACGGTAGCGGTTTATTCCGAAGCGGATAAAAGCTCCCTGCACGTGCGCTTTGCCGATGAAGCTATCTGCATCGGCCATGCCCAAAGCAGTTCAAGCTACTTAAATATCCCCGCGATCATCAGCGCCGCGGAAATCACCGATGTAGAAGCAATCCATCCCGGCTACGGCTTTCTTGCCGAAAACGCGCATTTCGCGGAGATCTGCGAATCCTGCAAAATCGCTTTCATCGGCCCGACGCCTGAAAATATCAGGCTAATGGGCGATAAAATGGTTGCCCGCGCAACCATGCACAAGGCAGGCCTGCCGATCATCCCCGGCTCAAGCGGCGAAATAAAAAATAAGGAAGAGGCGCTCAAGGTCGCTAAGAAAATCGGCTACCCGGTGATCATCAAGGCTGCTGCCGGCGGCGGCGGCAAAGGCATGCGCGTCTGCCACAACGACATCTCGCTCATTTCCAGCCTCATGGTCGCCCAACAGGAAGCAGAAGCCAACTTCGGCAATTCCAACGTCTATATTGAAAAATACCTTGAAAACCCCCGGCACATCGAAATACAGCTGCTCGCCGATAAATACGGGCATATCGTCTATCTCGGAGAAAGGGATTGCAGCATCCAGAGGCGGCACCAGAAACTGCTGGAAGAGTCCCCATCCTCGGCAGTAGACTCAAAGCTCAGGAAAAAATTGGGTGAGATCGCCGTCAAAGGCGCGAAAACCGTAAATTACTCGAACGTCGGCACCGTTGAGTTCCTGCTTGACCGTTATAATAATTTCTATTTCATGGAAATGAATACGCGCATCCAGGTGGAGCACCCGGTCACGGAAATGGTCACCGGCATAGACCTGATCAAAGAACAGATCCGTGCGGCAGCCGGAGAAAGGCTGCGCATCCATCAGGACGACGTCAAGATCCACGGCGCGGCGATCGAATGCCGCATCAATGCCGAAGATTTTGAAAAGAATTTTATGCCTTCGCCCGGTAAGATCGATTCGTTAAGCCTGCCCGGAGGCCCGGGAGTGCGCGTCGACACGCACATCTACCCCGGCTACGAGATCTCCCCGTATTACGATTCCCTCGTGGCAAAACTCATTGCCTACGGCCGCAACCGCAACGAAACGATCCGGATCATGCAGCGGGCGCTGAATGAATTCCTTGTAGGGCCGATAAAAACTACGGTGTCCTTCCACTCGCGCCTCTTGCAAAATCCCCTGTTCATAAAAGGCGACGTATCCACGCATTTTGTGCAGGATATGCTCAAGGAAACTAAACCGGAGGAATGATGAATAACGAAGAATCCCGCACGGACTTAGGCATGGTAAGGATACACAAGAACGTTATCGCCTCTATCGCCGCGGTCGCCTCCACCGAAGTGGAAGGGGTAAAGAGGGTCGGCGGTAATTTAAGGAGCGGCGTCCTTGAGCTGATCGGGAAAAAAATTTACTCCGCCATTGCCGTTGAATTTGATAAGGCCGGAGAAGTAAAGGTAGAACTCCCGCTGGTGATTAAATACGGTTATAATATTCCTAACGTCGCCGACAGGGTCCAGGAAAACGTGCGCAACGCCCTTGAAAAAATGACTAATCTTTCCGTAAAAGACATTAACATAAATATACAAGGCATCGAAAGGGGGTAATTAATGAGGTTCCTAAAGGCATTAGGCATATATTTTTATTCCATCGTCCTTATCATTATCGGGCTGAAACTTATTGCCATCGCCGTGATATTTTCTCTAAAGACAAATCCCATACAGCCTCAGGATATCAGTAATTTATTTATCTATCTGCAGAACAGCCCGTCTACGCGCATAGTCCTGGGGCTCTCAGGGTTCCTTTTGATCCTTGTCAGCTCATGGTTTGCCGAACTGATCCTCGGCAGGTTCCAAAGAGAAAAAACCATTGCCTTCCCTACGGCTTCCGGAGAAGTTACCATCGCCTTAAGCGCCGTGGAAGATTTGATCAAAAAACTGGCAGTTGAGATCCCCGGCATAAGGGAACTCCGGCCGGATGTCGTCGCCGGGAAAAAGGGTATTATTGTTGACCTGCGGGTCATCTTAAGGTCAGAAGCGAATATCCCGGAACTTACCGAAAGGCTGCAGGAGATCACCCGTTCTAAAATCCAGGAAGTTTTAGGCATTGAAGAACAGATCATCATCAAGATACACGTCTTAAAAATTGTTTCACCGGAAGAGAGAGAAAGAAAAAGAAAAGACAATGAAAAAGGGCCGGAACCGACAATACCGTTTGGCGGCTACGGCAGAGTATAATGGTTAGGGACGGTTCTCAAACCAAAGGAGAAGTGTCCCCTTAGGGGGGACAGTTTAGCTTTGAGTTAAGAACCGTCCCTAAATAAGGAGAGAGCATGGCAAAGATTGGCATACTTACAGGCGGCGGAGATTGTCCGGGATTAAATCCCGTGATCAGGGCAGCGGTCAGAAAAGGGTTACAGGAAGGATATGAATTTTTAGGTATTAAAAACGGCTGGAAAGGCCTGGTAGAAAACGACACAATGCCGTTGGGCCTTGACGCGGTTTCGGGGATATTGCCCAAAGGCGGCACAATACTCGGCACCAGCCGCACAAATCCTTACAAAAAAGAAGGCGACCTGCAAAAAGTAAAGGATAATTTCAAAAAAATGGGCCTGGATGCCCTGGTTGCCGTCGGTGGAGAAGATACTTTGGGCGTGGCCGCAAAACTCACGAAGGACGGCATCCCGAATATTGTCGGCGTTCCCAAAACTATTGATAACGACCTTTCCTGCACGGATTATACCTTTGGTTTCGATACCGCGCTCAACGTGGCAATGGAGTGCATTGACCGGCTGCATACCACTGCCGAAAGCCATCACCGCATTATCGTTGCCGAACTCATGGGCAGGCATGCCGGATGGATCGCTATTGAAGCGGGTATTGCCGGCGGAGCGGACGTCATCCTTATCCCGGAAAAACCCATTGATCTTGATGAAGTCTGCGCGATCATTAAAAAGCGCCACGCCAGAGGAAAAACTTTCAGCATCGTCGTGGTTGCCGAAGGCGCGCAATTCAAAGATAAGAGCCTTATAACCCAGGAAGAAAAGCTTGATGCGTTCGGCCATGTGCGTTTAGGCGGCATCGGCGAACGGCTCGCGCAGCACATCGAAAAAAGTACCGGCTTTGAAACAAGGGTAAGCGTGCTCGGGCACATACAAAGAGGCGGCTCGCCTACGGCCTTTGACAGAGTGCTGGGAACAAGGTTCGGCGTCAAAGCGGTAGAGCTGGTAAAAAGCAAGAAATTCGGGCAGATGGTTGCTTTAGCCGGAAATAAAATAATTGACGTGCCGCTGGCAGATGCGGTGAAAGCCCTCAAGACAGTGGACGATGACCTTTACGATATCGCAAAGGTATTCTTTGGATAAATTGGGAGGCGTTAAATGAGAAACCGGATCGAAGAAATTTTACTGGAGAGCATACAAGTAAAAGAAGAGATCCTGCGTTCGAACATCACCCAGATCAAGGATATTGCCGACCTGATGATCGAATGCCTGAAGAAAAACGGCAAGGTAATCCTTTTTGGCAACGGCGGCTCTGCCAGCGACAGCCAGCATATCGCGGCGGAATTCGTCGGCAGGTTTAAAAAAGACCGCTCGGCTTTGGCGGCGATCGCCCTGACGACAAATACTTCGATCATCACTTCGCTTGCCAATGATTACGGCTATGAAGTGGTCTTTGCCAAACAGATCGAAGCATTAGGCCAGAAAAACGACATTGCCGTGGGCATCTCTACCAGCGGCAAGGCTAAAAACGTCGCATTAGCCATAAAGCAGGCAAAAAAAATGGGAATTAAAACCGTTGCCCTTACCGGCGGAGACGGCGGAGAGTTGGCAAAGCTGGCAGACACGTCGCTGGTCGTGCCTTCAGCCTTGACCGCGCGAGTACAGGAAGCGCACATCACCATAGGCCATATTATATGCGAACTCGTAGAGCAGGAGCTTTGTCAGGAACAAAAATAATCTCAAGGCTTGTCCTAAGCAGGAAAATCCCGAAACTCAAAGCCCGAGGCAAAAAGATCGTATTTACCAACGGCTGTTTTGATATCCTGCATTACGGCCATGTCCGATACCTTGAAAACGCCAAAGCCGGCGGAGACATCCTTATTGTCGGCTTAAACAGCGACGCCTCCGTAAAAAAGATAAAGGGTAAGGGCCGGCCCGTGGTCAACCAAAATGACCGGGCAAGGGTATTAGCGGGGCTTGCCAGCGTAGACTATGTGGTTATTTTCGCGGAAGATACGCCGCTTCAGACCATCCGGATGCTTAAGCCTGACGTGTTGATCAAAGGCGCTGACTGGAATAAAGATAAGATCGTCGGCGCGGACCTCGTTTCAAGCTACGGCGGAAAAGTTGCCACCGTAGAATTGGCAAAAGGCCGCTCAACAACAAATTTAATAAAAAAAATTGCCGCGCTCTACGGGAAAAAATAATATAGACAGGATACTCGACGCAAACATAAACCGCGCGAAAGAAGGCTTGCGCGTATGCGAAGAGGTCACCCGGTTCATCCTTGAAAGCCGCAGCCTGACTGCGAGCCTGAAAAATATCAGGCATAAAGTCAGTTCCCTGGCAAAACGCCTCAGCCCTCAAGCAAAGCTTTTTAGCGGCAGGGATTCCGCAAAAGACACCGGCAGGCTCGTCTACGCCGCGGAATTAAAAAGAAAAGACATCTGTGATATATTTTTGGCCAATATTCAGCGGGTAAAAGAATCGGTGAGGGTGCTTGAGGAATTCTCCAAACTGATCAACATTAAAGCCGCAGTGTCCTTTAAGAATATCCGCTACGAAGTCTACGAACTGGAAAAAAAGATTGCCCAAAAGATCTGTTGATACCCCAATGACCCAATTAGAATACGCAAAAAATAATATTATAACCCCCTTAATGAAACGCGTCGCTCTTAGCGAAGGCGTAACCCCGCGATTCTTAATGAAGCAGATTGCCGCAGGCAGGGCGGTGATCGCTTTAAATAAGCTGCGCAAAATAAAAAAACCCTGCGCTGTCGGCGAAGGCTTAAGGACAAAGATCAACGCTAATGTCGGCACTTCTACGGAAAAGTCAACGCTTGCCCTGGAACTTAAAAAGATGCTGGTGTCCGTAAAATACGGCGCGGACGCGGTCATGGATTTAAGCGTCGGCAGGAATATCCGGCAGACAAGAAAAGCCATACTCAAGGCCTCGCCGGTGCCGGTAGGCACAGTCCCGATATATGAGATCGCGGTAAACGCCCAGCAAAAGAACAGCGATTTTCTGAAATTTGACGGCCATGATATGCTGGACGTCCTCCGGCAACAGGCGCAAGACGGAGTAGACTTTTTTACCATCCACGCGGGAGTGACAAAAAAGAGCCTTGCCGCATTAAAAAAAAGCAAGCGTATCTTAGGCATTGTTTCCCGCGGCGGAGCGATCATCGCCGCATGGATCAGCCGCCATAATAAAGAAAATCCATTTTACGAATACTTCGACGATATTCTTGATATCGCCTATGAATATGACATCACCTTAAGCCTGGGTGACGGCCTGCGCCCGGGCTCAATACTGGATGCCACAGATCAGGCGCAAGTCTCTGAACTGAATATCCTCGGCCGGCTTGCCAAACGGGCAAAAAAAAGGAACGTGCAGGTGATCATTGAAGGCCCTGGCCATGTCCCCCTTGATCAAATAGAAAAAAACGTCAAACTGCAAAAAAAAGTCTGCGGCAACGCGCCGTTTTACGTGCTCGGGCCGCTGGTTACGGATATCGGCGCAGGCTATGACCATATCACCGGAGCGATTGGCGGAGCGATTGCCGCTTCCGCGGGCGCGGATTTCCTCTGTTATGTAACGCCTGCCGAACACTTAAGACACCCAACGATCGAGGACGTAAGAGAAGGGGTTGTGGCTTCAAAAATCGCCGCGCACGCCGCAGACATCGTAAAAGGCACCGGTAACGCGATATCCCGCGACCGCCGGATGTCTTTGGCGCGCAAAAAACGTGATTGGAAAAAACAAATTAACTTTTCCGTAGACCCGGATAAGGCAAAGGCATACAGGCTGTCGTCAAAGCCGCATGTTTCCGACATATGCACGATGTGCGGAAACTACTGCTCGATTAAAGTAATGGAAAAATGCGTGCGGGTGTAATTCAGTGGTAGAATGACAGCTTCCCAAGCTGTATATGGCGGTTCGATTCCGCTCACCCGCTCTTTAAAAATGCAAATGGCAAAAGTTAAAAGGCAAAAGTATGGAAGATTGAAATCTTTAAATCTACTTTTGCCCTTTGGCTTTTTACTTTTAACTTTTTCAGGCTGTGCCACGGCGCCGCTGGAGCCCTTACCAAAGGCTTCGCCGGCAATGCCGGGGATCTATCACAGGGTAGAGCGCGGCCAAACCTTATGGCGGATATCAAAAACCTACGATATTGATATCGACGAACTCGTAAAGGCCAATCGCATAGCAGATACTTCTAAGATAGAAACCGGGCAAATGATCTTTATCCCGCGAAAACCGGGAGTAAAGCCGCAAAGCGCACGGCCTCTTATTCTTGACGAAGATTTTGGCTGGCCGGTCAAAGGCAAAATAATCGCCGGTTACGGGCAAATGAGAGAAAATGCCGTAAATAAAGGCATTGATATTCAGGCCCCGGAAAACGCAAGGGTCTTTGCCAGCCGCTCCGGAAAAGTCGTATTCGCCGGGTTAACTAACGGCAAGTTCGGTAAAACCATTGTTATTGACCACGGCGACGGCTATTCTTCGCTGTACGCAAGAAATGCGCAGCTCCTTGTAAGGCCGGGCGATGAAGTGGTCAAAGGCTCAAGCATTGCCAAAATCGGCAGCAGCGGCAGGGATAAGGCAAAATATTTACATTTTGAGATCCGTAAAGGCTATTTGCCGCAAAACCCGGGCTTTTATCTTCCTTAAACGATGAACGATAATTATCTGGAAAGAAAACAATATACGCAGGCGATCGAAAAAAGGATCCACGCGCTGAAAGACGGCTACCGTCAGAACATCGCCCTTATCGGCGATGAGCTCGTAGGAAAAACCACCATAATTTTCGATATCCTCAAAAGATTCTACGACAACCGCGTGATCGTCTCATACCTGGAAGTCCGGCCGGAAACGCTGGAAATATTCTGCCGCCGGTTCATCGCCGTCCTGCTCTACAACTTCCTTTCCAACAGCGGCATAGCGCTGAAAGAAGACATTAATTTCCTTCTTGATAAATCGGAAAAATATATCCCGCTTACCGTAAAAAAGATCCGGATAATCCTGTCTGCGCTGCAAAAAAGGAAAAAGAACAATATTTTCACGGAGCTCTTGTCGCTGACGGAATCAATAAACCAGGAAACCGGAAAATTCAACGTGGTGATCTTTGACGAATTCCATAATTTTCAGGATATCGGGACAAAGAACCTCTACGCGGAATGGTCAAAGCTCTTAATGCTGCAAAAAAATACGATGTACATCCTGATCAGCTCCCTGAAGTTCAAGGCAAAGCAGATCATCGCCAAAGACCTGGCGCTCTTATTCGGGAATTTCGAAATCCTGTCAATCGGACCGCTGGATACGCGTGAAAGCGAGCGCTACATAGAATTTAAGGCCGCGGGAACGGAAATCGACCAAGGCCTGAAAAACTTCATCGTGCATTTTACCAATGGGTGCCCGTTTTACCTGAAAATCATAACCGAAGCCCTGCTTCAAGCCGATAAGGGCAGCCTGACCGAAGCCATCGAAAAGATTATTTTCGACCAGTCCGGCATACTTAACCAGAGATTTTCCAACTACATCAAACGCTTCTTTGATTCCGGCCGCAGCCGAGACTACATTTCCATACTTTACCTGATCTCTAACGGCCACAATAAGCTCAAGGAGATCTCACATTTTATGCGCCGGCCAAAAAAAGAGCTGGACTCAAGGATCGCCTATCTGCTTGAGATCGACGCGATAACCAAAAGCGGAGATTTCTTAAAGATCAATGACCGGGTTTTCGGCTTCTGGATCAAATTCGTGTATCAGGAAAAATTGAATTCTTTGACCTTTGACGCCAAAAACCAGAAAGACCAGTTCCGCAACCATATAGACTGCCTGCTCCAGGAATTCCTCAAGAGCAGCCAAAAACCGATCGTGGAAAGAATAGAGGAGCTGCTGCGCAGCTTTGATAACGACATAATGCAGTTGGAAAAAAAGAAAATGCGCTTGACGCATTTCCGCGAAATAAAACCCCTGGAATTCGATAAAGGCGGGCTTAAACTCGGCCTGATCGGCCGTTCAAGCGACAGCCTTTGGGTAGTAGGATTTAAAAATGACGCACTTAGCGACGAGGATATCGCGGAATTTGCCGAAGAATGCCGAAAATTCAAGCATAAGCTGCAAAAAAAGGTGATTATCACGCTAAACGACATCGACCCTAATGCGCAGCTGCGCGCGCTGGAAGAGAAGATCTGGCTCTGGGACATCAACCGCCTCAACGAAATTATGGACCTCTTCTCCAAGCCGAGGGTGATCGTATGACACGAATAGGCGTGATTTCGGATACGCATATCAGCAACAAGCAGGACGAACTGCCCGCAAAGATCATTGCGGCATTTAAGGCCGTAGACATGATCATCCACTGCGGAGACATCCTTGACCTTGGCGTGCTGGATAAACTGCGGCAATTATGCCCTGACGTAAGGGCGGTTGCCGGCAATATGGACTCCGCAGAAACCAAAGAAATACTTCCGGAAAAAGAAATTATTACCGTAGGCAAATATAAGATCGGGGTCGCGCACGGATACGGCCATCCCGCAGGATTGGCCGGCGCCATGGAAAAGATATTTAAAGCCGACGCCGTTGATGCGATCGTATTCGGCCACTCACACACGCCCCTTAACGAAAGAAGAAAGGGAATTCTTTTTTTTAACCCGGGCAGCCCGACAGATAAAGTCTTTGCGCCGTTCAATTCTTATGGTATATTGGAAATCAATGATAGAATAAAAGGGAAGATAATAAAGATATAAAGGTGGCAATGGATAAGCTTTGGGCGCCATGGAGAATAAAGTACGTAACTTCCAAAAAAAATAAAGGCTGCATATTTTGCGCCGCCCTGAAATCAAAAAACCATCCCCACGTCATCTTCCGCAGCCGGCACGCATTCTGTATCCTGAATATTTTCCCTTATAACAACGGCCACGTAATGATTGCGCCGAATAAACACGTCGGCGATACCGCCGGGCTTACCGATAGTGAGCTCCTGGATATATTCAAATCCATAAATACCGCGAAAAATATCATTCATAAAGCGCTGGCGCCCGACGGATATAATATCGGCATAAACATCTCCCGGCACGCCGGAGCAGGCATTACCGGGCACATCCATATCCATATCGTACCCCGCTGGCAGGGAGACACAAACTTCATGCCCGTGGTCCACAATACAAAAATAATCTCACAGTCCCTAAAGGAACTGGAAAAGAAATTAAAGGCGGCATATGCTGGATCAAAAGCAGATAAATAAATTCGAAGATACCTACCTTGCTCCTTACGCGATGAAAAGCCGCAATACTAAAGGCAGGGCGCATAAAGAAACCGAGCATCTTTACCGCTCTGCTTATCAGAGGGACAGGGACAGGATCATCCACTCCGCAGCCTTTCGCCGGCTGGAATACAAAACCCAGGTTTTCGTCAATCATGAAGGCGACTATTACCGCACCCGCCTTACCCACACTTTAGAAGTCGCGCAGATCGCACGGACCATTGCCCACGCGCTTAAGCTTAATAGCGACCTCGTGGAAGCAATTGCCCTGGCGCACGATTTGGGGCATACGCCTTTTGGCCATTCCGGCGAAGACGCGCTGAACGAGATCATGGCAAATTACGGCGGCTTTAACCATAATATGCAAAGCCTGCGGGTGGTTGACGTGCTTGAAGAAAGATACCCGGATTTTCCCGGACTTAACCTCACATGGGAAGTAAGGGAGGGGATCGTCAAACATTCCTCCGCGTTTGATAAAATGGGAAAGCTCAAGGAATTCCTTCCTGAAGAATCGGCGACCCTGGAAACCCAGGTAGTCGATATTGCCGACGAGATCGCCTATGACAACCACGACTTAGACGACGGCCTTACCTCCGGCCTGATCCAGGAAAAAGACCTCGCAAAACTTAAGGTATGGGGAAATATTTGCGGGAAAATTTCCCGTAAGTATGCTAAAATAGATATTGAGCGCAGGAAATACCTGATCATCCGCTCGCTCATCGACATACAAGTGACTGACTTGATCGCGGAAACCGAAAAGAAGCTTAAAGAACTGAAGGTCAAGTCGCACCGCGACGTCAAAAAAAGCGAAGCGAAGATTGCCTGCTTTAGTCCGGAAATGATGGAGCTGCGTAAGCCGCTGCGCGAATTCCTGGTTAAAAAATTATACTGCCATTACCGCGTGGTCAGGATGAGCAATAAGGCAAAAAGGTTTATACAGGAATTATTCAACATTTACGTCAAGAGCCCGGAACAGCTTCCGCCGCATATTGAAAAGCGCATTGCCGCCGACGGCACAAGGCGGGCGGTATGCGATTACATCGCCGGAATGACAGACAGGTACGCATTAGATGAATACAAAAAATTATTTGACCCATACGAAAAAGTATAAAGTCCTGATCTCGGCAATCCACAGCGTTTACCGGCTGATTAATTCGACTTACGAGCTCAAAGAACTGATCTGCCGGCTGGGCAGGCTCAGCTCCCAGATCTTCCACGCGCAGTACTGCCTGATCATCCTGCTTGACCCCTCAAAAAAATATTCCGCGTTTAAATGCCTGATCAACGGCAGAAAAAAGACCGTCGTGGACAAAAAATCCAAGATCACGAAAGGCGTGGAGCGCACGATCCTAAAGACCGTTTCTTCGATCAGGAAAGGAAACATCCTCGGCCTGCCCCTTGTCTGCGAAGACATTATGGGGATGATCGTCGTAAAACGCTCTAAAAACGAGGCGCCTTTTGACAGCTTTGACCAGGAAATACTGACCACGATGAGCGAACAGGCGATTATCGGAATAAAAAACCTGCAATTATACGAAGAGCAGCAAAAGATCGTTTTCGGAAGCATTAAATCGCTGGTAACCATGCTTGACCGCAGGGTGCCGCAGGAATATACGCATTCGCCGTATTTCAGCCGCATTGTGGCGGCGATCGGCGAGCAGATGCACCTTGACGAAAAGCAGATGGAGAGCCTTAAATACGCCAGCCTGCTGCATGATGCGGGAAAAGTGGACATTCCCCTTGAAATCCTTACAAAAACGACCAAGCTTACCCCCAAAGAATTTGATATTATTAAAAGCCATCCTTTAAAAGGAGCAGAGATCCTGCGGCCGCTGCAAATTTTAAGGCCGGCAATACCGATCATCATGCACCACCATGAAAAATATAACGGCACGGGATACCCTTCGCGATTGAAAAAAGGCCAAATCCCGCTGGGCGCGCGCGTTATGGCGGTAGCAGATGCCTTTGAGGCCATGGTCTACGGCAGGCCGTACCGCGAAAGGATGGACGTCTCCTCGGCAATAAAGGAAATCAAGAAAAAAAGCGGCACGCAATTCGACCCTAAGATCGTCGATGCCTTCCTGAAAATCTGCAAGAAAATAAAGTCAAAAAATTACTTGCAAGCGCCACAAAAATAAGCTATAAAATAAGCCGGTGAACAATGGAAACAGGTAGCCAGCAGTTAGAGTTATTTTCAGGAACAGGCAGGGGCCCGGAAACCGCATCCTCCGGAGGGCGCGGTAAGTTCTTCGGACATATCCGCGGCCACGAAAAGGTAATCCTTATCGCCATCGGAGTGATCATTGTTGCCGTTGCCGCGTTCTCGTTAGGAGTGGAAAAGGGCCGGCGCACCGCAATGCCGGAAGCTCCGGTTAGCAGAAAACCAACGCAAGCAGCCATACCGCAGCAAAGGCTTGCTCCGGCGCAGATACCGGTAAGGACCGTGGCAGTATCCGCGCCTGCGCAGCAAAATTACACTATCCAGCTGGCAAGTTTTCAAAACAAAAACCTTGCTAAAAAAGAAGCCGAGGCGCTGAAGAAACAGGGATTGGCGCCGATGATCATCACAAAAGGCAGTTATAATATATTGTGCGTAGGAAGCTTTACCAGCAAAGAAACCGCTAAACCGTTGTTATCGGAAATAAAAAAGAAGTATCGCGACAGCTTTATAAGGAGGCTTTAAACCATGGGAATACACCCGTCATTAAAATCATCGGACAAAGATAAAAAAGCGCGCTCAGTATTAAAACGCACCGAGCGGCTAAAGGCTATGATTGAAAAAAAGACCTGGAAGGAAGGCGACGACGTATTTGGTCTGCCAAAGATCAAAACAGTAAGGATCAAGATCAAGAAAGAAAAAGCTGAAAAGGCAACAACCGAAACAGCCGCAGGAGCAGCTCCCGGAGCAGCAGCACCGGCAGCAGCACCGGCCAAAGGCGCAGCAGCACCGGCCAAAGGCGCAGCTAAGGCCGCGGAAAAGAAATAATTTCTGCCAATGCGAAAAATATTTATTATCATAGCCGTGTTCGTCGGCGCAATTACGATTTTGACAGCGAAAAACTGCGCGGCAGAAAACGTTCAAGCTCCGGCAGCCGGCGTATTTACCGGAACACTCAACGCGAATGAGATCAACGTCCGTTCCGACGCGAATACGAATTCCGCGGTGATCTGCGTGCTACCGAAAGGCGAAAACGTAGAAGTCATTCTGGAAAAATACGGCTGGTATAAAATCCGCCTGCCGAAGTCCGCGCGGGTATTCGTAAAATCTTCTTTGTTTGAGATGATCGACGAGAAAACCGCCAAGGCAAAGGGCACCAACATCAATGTGCGGATACAGCCCAACCAAACATCGGCAATACTGGGCAGGATAGAAGAGAACGAAGTCGTAACTGTGACCGGAGACAGGAACGGTTGGCTGAAGATCGAGCCTACGGCAAATGCCTTTGGCTGGATCAATACAAAGTTCATTGACCGCAAAACCGGGCCTGCCCCTGCAAAGCAGCCGGAAAAGATAAAACCGGAGGCGACAAAGCCTGCCATAGGAGAAAGCATTACCGTTGAAGGCACGATACAGCCATATGGAAAAGTCATCAACCGCGTTGCCACACATAAACTGATCGCAAAAGATTATTCTGTCTACCTGCTGAAAGGCAGCCCCGATAATTTTAATTCCCTTACCTATCACAAGGTAAAGATCACCGGTAAAATAATCAGCCCCGCAAACGAAAAAAACCCTGTCATTGAAGTAGCGAAACTGGAGGCCCTTGATTGAGCATTATCGGGCTTTTGATCGGCTTCGCGCTGCTCTTAGTTTGCATAACCGTGCATGAATTTGCCCATGGCTGGGTAGCATATAAGCTGGGCGATAATACCGCCAGGTATTCCGGCAGGCTGACGTTAAACCCGCTTGCCCACATCGACCCTATAGGCACGATCCTGCTGCCGATAATGCTTTTTATTGCTACGCAGGGCAGGTTTGTCTTCGGCGCGGCAAAGCCCGTGCCGGTAAACTTCAATAACCTTAAGAATCCCAGAAGCGGATTTGTCCTGGTGGGAATAAGCGGCCCGGCGGCAAATTTTATTTTTGCCATCTTTTTAAGCTGGCTCTGGCGGATCATGCCCGCAAACGATATTCTTAATTTTATCTTCTGGCAGCTTATCGCCACAAATGTAATACTGGGAGTCTTTAACCTTATCCCTGTCCCGCCGCTTGACGGTTCCCGCGTGCTGATGGGGCTCTTGCCGCAGCGGCTTGCCGCCTCATATATGCGAATAGAGCCGTACGGGTTCGCGATCCTTATGCTTTTAATCCTCCTCGGGTTGTTCAACGCGATAGTAGAACCGATAACCGTGTTGATCTTACGCCGGTTACTAATACCGCTGTAATATGAAAAAAATACGGTTGAACCTAAAAAAGCGTTCCTACGATATACTGGTCGGCAGCAGCATCTTAAACAAGGCCGGCGCATACTTGAAAAAACTTGAATTAGGCAGCGATGCCTATGTCATCACTAATCCCGTAATAAAAAAACTCCACGGCAAAAAATTAGCAGCCGCTTTATCCGCTGCCGGATTAAACTATAAGTTCCGCCTCATCGCGGATTCCGAAGAAAGTAAATCTTTAAAGGCTGCGTATTCGGTAATTGAAGACCTTGCTGCCTTTGATAAAAAAAAGAAGGTTTTTGTCATTGCCTTTGGCGGAGGAGTGACCGGAGACCTCGCCGGATTTGTTGCTTCCATCTATAAACGCGGCATTCCTTACGTGCAAATCCCCACAACGCTCCTGGCGCAGGTAGATTCAAGTATCGGCGGAAAGACTGCGGTCGACTTAAGCCGCGGTAAAAATCTTATCGGCGCATTTTATCAGCCGCGGCTGGTGTTAAGCGATACCACGCTAATCAAAACGCTGAATATGCGGCAGGTTTTAAGCGGCCTTGCCGAAGTGATCAAATACGGCGCAATCAAAGACCCCGGGCTTTTCCGTTACTTGGAAAAAAATCTTAAAAAAATAATTGCGAAAAACAGCGCGGCGCTTGAATTGATCGTCAGCCGCTCAAGCACAATAAAAGCAAAGATCGTGGAGGCTGATGAAAGAGAAGAGAAGGGCTTACGGACGATCCTTAACTTCGGCCACACAATCGGCCATGCCATTGAGGCAGCAGGAGACTATAAGCGTTATAACCACGGGGAGGCGATTGCCCTGGGCATGCTGGCAGCCTGCGATATCGGCCTGATGTTGGGCAATATGGATATAGATACGGGAAAAAGGATAGAAAAACTTATTTCGGCAAGCGGGCTTCCGGTAAAAATAAAAAAAATCCTTCCTCAAAAGATTATCGCTGCGCACTATTACGATAAAAAATTCAGCGGGGCAAAGAATAAATTTGTGATCGCGGAAAAAATCGGCAGGGCAGTGGTGAGAAAAAACATTCCTTTAGATACGATCAAAGCAGCGCTCAAAAACAGATATTGATTAGAAAGACCTTACGTTGGAAGTAAGCTTAAAAGATTTATCGCCGTCCTGTAATTCCACAATGTCTTGAGCTATCCGCACCACGGTTATTCCTTCAATCTTATCGCCTTCCTTAACGATGCGGTTATTGATCAAGGCATAGCTTGACCCGGGTGAAAATACAACGCCGTTTAAGACAAGCGCCGGCTGATCGGTTTTCTTTACTGCTGCCGGTTCTTTTTTCATTGCCTTAACCATAGGCAACGCGGTAGCCGCTATCGCAGAAACCCTGGCAATGGAAGCGGGGCGGGAAACTGTAGAAACAGGAGAGGAAGCTGCGGGTTTTTGCGCGGCGGCAAAACGGTCAAAAAGCAGCTTTGCCGAATAAGAGCCTAAAATCGCGCAGATAACACATAATAAATAAAATTCTACTTTCTTCTTGTCCGCCATAATGGAGTTATTATACCAGAAAATAGAAAAAAAGGAAACGCTTTCTTGACATATCAAGAATAATATGTTATATTCGTTTTGTAGCTAACATCATGAGGCGAAAGGACATGCCGGTAAGCTGGACGGAAAAGAGGCGTTCCCCCCGTATAAGCATCAAAGTCCCCCTGCGTTATCAGATTCGCGGAAGGCCGGAATTCAGTAGCGCGATCAGCGGCGACATGAGCATCGGCGGATTAGGCTTCTTAAACGACGAGTTTATCGCTCCAAATAACTGGCTGAATATTGAGATCAACCTCCTGCCGGAAGTGATCAGCACTACGGCAAGGGTTATCCGTTCCGATTCCCTGCCGCGTTCCGACAAGTACCGGTTGGGCCTGGAATTCAGCGGTATGGACTACCGGCAAAAACGGTTTTTGACCGATTATATCAATCAACGTAGAAGCAGTAGTTAAGGGAGAAAAAATGGCGGCGGAAGCAGTAAAAGAAGAGTCAAAGGCGGCACCCGTAGAAAAACAGACAAATTGTCTTGGCTGCAATAAGCCAATGAAACGGATAAAAAGATATTACCGCAACGGTAAATTCTATTGCACAAAGAAATGCTGGCTTAAAGCGACAAAAACAAAAGATAAAGAAGAGGCCAAATAATGATCAACCGCATCAAAAAAGAAAAAAGGCTGCACCCGCGCATAGATCACCGGCTGCCCTTAAAAATAGCGGTAAACGGTTATGACTTTTCAACCACTACCGAAAACGTCAGCTGCACTGGCGCGTATTGCTGTGTGAAAAAATACGTGCCGCCCTTTACCAAGATCGCGGTAAAAATGACCTTACCGGTAAAAACTGCCGGCGGCATAGAAAAATATACCGTTGACTGCAAGGGCGTAATTGTCAGGACCGACGATGAAAGCTCAGACGGCTTTAATATCGCCATATTCTTTAATGAAATAAACGAAGCGCAAAAAAGAAAGATCGCCCATTACATCAGCCAGTTCCTTCCTCAGCAGGCAACCGCAGTAAGCGCCCAATAAGCAAGCCCGCGTATGGGTAGAATAAAAAATCCCTCGCCCGTAAAACTGATCGCCGGCTTCATTTTCCAAAACAAAAATACTTTTACTAATGCCAAAGCCTGCCTTTTGCGGCAATTCGGCAAGGCTGATTTTGAGAGCCCGCGCCTGGCGTTTAATTATACGGATTATTACAAAAAAGAGATCGGGGACGGCCTTTACCGTAAGTTCTTGAGTTTTGAAAAGCTGATCGATCCGTCAAAGCTGGCAGAGATTAAAATATTCGCTAACCGCATTGAAAAAAAATTCAGTAAAGACGGCTGCCGCAGGATAAATATTGACCCCGGCTATCTTGACTTAGCCAAACTTGTCCTTGCTACAACCAAGGATTATTCTCACCGCATATATTTAAAGAAAGGCATTTACGCGGAGATCACTCTGTCTTATCAGGGAAAAGATTTCCGGCCATTGCCATGGACGTATCCGGATTACCAAACCGCGGAATATATCCGGATCTTTAACCAGATAAGAGGCCTTTATGCCCGGCAAACAAACCTCCGAAAAGACTGAACAATACCCATCCTACCTGGACGCTTTCCAAAACGGGACGCTGGAACGCATATCCGGCCTTGCCTTTAAACTGCTGGAGTCCTGCGCCATATGCCCGCGTAAGTGCAAAGTAAACCGGCTCAAGGGGCAAACGGGCTTCTGCAAAACCGGACTGGAACCGGTCGTATACAGCAGCCTGCCGCACCACGGCGAAGAACCGCCGATATCAGGCAAGCGCGGCTCAGGCACGATATTTTTTTCCGGCTGCAATATGGCTTGCGTTTACTGCCAAAACTACGAATTCAGCCAAGCAATAGATGGCAAGCCCGCCAGCGATGAAGAACTGGCAAACTTGATGCTCAAGCTGCAGGATTCTGGCTGCCACAACATCAATCTCGTTACCCCTACTCATGTTATGCCGCAAATACTCAAGGCGCTGCTGCTGGCAATACCAAAAGGCCTGCGCATACCATTAGTGTATAATACCGGAGGTTTTGAATTGCCGGCGATCATCAGGCTATTAGACGGGATCGTAGATATTTACCTTGCGGATATGCGCTATGCAGACAGCCGGATGGCAATAAAATATTCCTTTGCCGCTGATTATGCCCGCTTTAACCGGGAGTCAATCGCAGAAATGCACAGGCAAACAGGGATTGCTGAATTCGGCGAAAATGGTATCATAAAGAAAGGCCTGATCGTCAGGCTGCTGGTAATGCCGGAAAATATTTCCGGCACGGAAGAAACAATAAAATTTATCGCGGAAAATATTTCAAAGGATACCTACATCAGCCTGATGAGCCAATATACGCCGTTCTATAAAGCATCCGGCATAAAAGAGCTTTCCCGGCGCATAAGCCGCGAGGCATACAGCTCTGCCCAAGCCGCAATGGAAAAATACGGGCTTTATAACGGCTGGACGCAGGATAGCGGCGGGCTTGACAGGTTTGCCGGAGTGAACATCAAAAACGCTTTTTCTGAATAGAATGATACCTGAAAATCTCGGAAAATTACTGGAAAACAGCGCGGAAAAATTTCCCCTGCGCAACGCAATCATTTTTGGCAGCAAAAAGATCAACTACCGGGAGCTGGATGAATCCACCAGCCGCGTTGCTTCAGGCTTGCTCAAATTAGGCATTACAAAACAGGATAAAGTCGCCATTTTTTTAGACAACTGCCCGGAATTCATCATCAGTTACTTTAGTATCCTTAAAGCAGGGGCAGTGGTTGTGCCGATCAATTATATGTTTAAGATCGAGGAAGCCAGGTTTATCCTGGAGGATAGCGAAGCAATCTGCCTGATCACTTCCCGGCCATACATAAACATGGCGGAAGAACTCCTGCTCAGATTAGACAGCCTAAAACATATTATTACTACCGTCAAAATAAAAGACGAGATCCCCGACCTGCACACCCTGAAAAAAGAACCGAAAACCGAAATCGCGCAGATCAATTCCGCTGACCCGGCAGTGATCTTATATACTTCCGGTACTACCGGCCATCCCAAAGGCGCGGTATTATCCCACTATAACCTGATCGCAAATGCCATTGACTCAAAAAACGCCATTAGGAGCACCGCTAAAGACACTTTTATCTGCCTGCTGCCGCTATTCCATTCCTTTGCCGCGACAGTCTGCATGAACCTGCCGCTTTCTACGGGAGCAAAGATCGTGTTGATGAAATCGCTCAGGCCCTTTAAACGCGTGATCCGGGCGATCAGGCGCAACCGCGTAAGCATATTTGTCGGCATACCGTCAATGTATAACATAATGAAAGACATTAAGCTTCCCAGGATACTGCATACTCCCTTGATAAAATTATTTAATCCGGTCAGAGTCTGCATATCCGGTGCAGCAGCGCTGCCGGTAGAAACATTTAACGCCTTTGAAAATAAACTACGTATGCCGCTTCTGGAAGGATACGGCCTGACCGAAGCATCTCCCGTAGTAAGCCTGAATCCCTTGAACGGAAAAAGAAAAGCCGGCTCGATCGGAAAGGCGCTGTCTAAAAATATCGATCTTAGGATCGTAGATGAGCAGAATAACATATTGGATCCGGAACAGGTAGGAGAATTACTGGTAAAAGGCCCTAATGTAATGCTGGGATACTATAAAAACCACCGGGCCTCCGAAGAAGTTTTAAAAAACGGCTGGCTTTATACCGGCGACATGGCTAAATCTGACACCCAGGGCTATTTTTATATCGTAGGCAGAAAAAAGGAAATGGTCAATGTCCGCGGCCTGAACGTCTATCCGCGGGAGATAGAAGAGGTGCTTTACCAGAACCCCAAGATAAAAGAAGCGGCGGTGATCGGCATTCCCGATACCCACAAAGGAGAAGTTCCCAAGGCATTTGTGGTCATAAAAGACGGTGCCGCACTTACCGAGCATGAAGTGATCCATTATTTAAGGGAAAAACTGGCGTCTTATAAGATACCCAAATATGTAGAATTCAGGGGATCCCTGCCAAAGAATACCACCGGAAAAATACTTAAACGCGTACTGCAAGATGAAGAAAAACATAATAGATAAAATCAAAAAGTTCGGCAAGTATATCTATACACAGCTGTTCCTCATTAACGATACGCCCCAGAAGACCGCTGCCGGCTTTGGCTTAGGCGTATTCTTAGGCATCATTCCCGGCACCGGGCCGCTGGCAGCGCTGTTTTGCGCCATGCTTTTGCGCGTGAACAAGGCAAGTGCATTTTTAGGCAGTATCCTGGTCAATACCTGGATAAATATCGTAACATTCCTGTTGGCAATTAAAATAGGCTCTGCTATAATGGCTGTTGATTGGAGAACGGTTTATGCGTCATCCGCATTTAAGGTAATCGCTCCGGTCCTGGCCATCGGATATTTTGTGATTGCTGCCTGCGCGGGAATCGCCGCGTACCTAATCGTATTGCTGATCTTAAAACTGGTAAAAAATGAACGGTCTCGGGTTAATAAAACGTAAAATTTCCGCTGCAAAAGAGATTGCCGTTTCCGGCCACGTAAATCCGGATGGCGATTCAATCGGTTCGCTGCTTTCTTTAGGCTTAGGCCTGGAAAGCCTTAATAAACGCGTCCAGATGCTTAGCGTAGACGGAGTGCCGCAAAAATATACCGGCCTGCCGGGCGCAAAACGCATCGTCACAAAAATAACCCGGCCGGCGGACCTGGCAATCACCGTTGACTGCAGCAATAAAGAGATCCTCGGTTCCGCCTACGGCATGCTCAAAGGCGCAAAAGACATACTGGAGATCGACCATCATGAATTCCGCAGGCCGTTCGGTAATATAAAGTATATCGAGCCGAAAGCCGCGGCAGTAGGAGAATTGATCTATAGGCTGCTTAAAAAACTGAATATCAACATAACTAATGATATCGCGCAAAACCTGCTTACCTCGGTCATTGTAGAAACCGATTCCTTCAGACTGCCTAATGTAAGCCAGTTTACGTTTGAGGTATCGGCAGAACTGATAAAAAGCGGGGTTGACTTTTACCGGCTTGTAAACACGGTCTTCTGGGCAACGAGAAAGGAATCTGCCGTTCTTGCCGGCATATGTTTATCGCGATGTAAATTCCTTAAGGCAAACAGGATAGTCTGGTCAATCATCAGGCAGAGCGATTTCCGTAAAATAAGAGGGAAAGACGAAGACGTAGACGCGGTTGCCGACCAGATGCGCGCGATCAAGGACGTAGAGATCGCAGTGCTGCTGCGCGAAAAAAAGAAAGGCCTGCTAAGGGTCAGCCTGCGCTCTAAAGACAAAGTCAATATCGCCCAGATCGCCGAATATTACGGGGGCGGCGGGCATTTTGACGTTGCCGGCTGCACAATACCCGATAATCCTAAAATAATCCGCCAGCTTTTGGCAATGGCGAAGAAACTGTTATGATGAAACGAATATATCTATTTTTTCTCTGCATTGCGATTTCCGGTTGCGCCGGAACAGCAGTCCAGAAACAACGTGAAGGAGCGCATCTCTGGCAAACGATCCAACAAAGAGACGAAGAAATTATTGAGCTTAAAAAAACCATCGCCGCACAAGAAGCAGAAATAGAAGAGATGAAGAAGAAACTGGGTAATTTCGGGGTATTTTAATAAACTAGGAAAGGAAACTTCAAATGTATAAAGTTGTTCTTTTAAGGCACGGCGAAAGTATATGGAACAAGGAAAACCGGTTTACCGGCTGGACTGACGTGGACCTTTCGGAAAAAGGCATTGCTGAAGCGAAAAAAGCCGGCCAGCTCTTAAAAAACGAAGGCTTTGTGTTTGACATTGCTTTTACCTCCGTATTAAAACGGGCGATCCGCACACTCTGGATCACACTTGATGAAATGGACCTGATGTGGATACCCGTGCAAAACTCATGGCGGCTTAATGAACGGCATTACGGCAGTTTACAAGGATTGAATAAATCCGAAATGGCGCAAAAATTTGGCGAAGACCAGGTACTGATCTGGAGAAGAAGCTACGATATCAGGCCTCCGGCATTGGAAAAAAGCGACCCCCGTTGCCCGGGAAATGACCCCCGCTACAAGCAGCTCGAGCCAAAAGATATCCCGCTTACCGAGTGCCTTAAAGACACCGTAGTAAGATTCCTGCCTTACTGGCACGAAGTGATTGCTCCGGTAGTCAAATCAGGCAAAAAGGTGATCATTGCCGCTCATGGGAATAGCCTGCGCGCGCTGGTAAAATACCTGGATAATGTTTCTGATGATGCCATTGTGCAGTTGAATATCCCTACCGGTATCCCCTTAGTCTATGAGCTTGACAATAACCTCAAGCCCATAAAGAACTACTACCTCGGTAACCCTGAAGAAGTCGCCAAAGCTATGGCTTCGGTGGCAAGCCAAGGCAAGAAAAAACAATAATTCCCATGTCCAAACTTAAGGTCATTTTTCTAATCCTGACCCTTGTTTTTGCCTTATTTTTTATCAAAGATAGGGCTGGCAGGGGCACTGGACAACCTGTTACCTCCCTCAAAGACAAAAATGGCCCCAGCGAGCGAATAGAGAAGGGGATAGGGGAAAAAATGACCTATGATGTCAAATTGGGAGCGATTAACCTTGGAAAGTCGGTTTTTACCCATTTGCCTAGCATAGAAGTAAATGGCAGGGTACTAAGCGTAATGGTCTTTGAAACCAGCCTGGCGCGGTTTAAAGACACTGAAGTGATCTATGCTGATCCGCAAACCATACTCCCGGTAAAGGTCGAACGGGATATCTCAAAGTGGTTTAGCCGGGAAAAGATCACGGAAGAATATGATCAGGAGGCTTTCAGCGTTACCATAAAGAAACAAGGCAGCAGCCGGCCCCTGGTATTTAAAAAAGACAGCCCGATCCATAATGCTGTACTTTTACCCCAATATATCCGCTATTTTCAAGAATTGCTGGATGTTGAGGGAGTCATAATTGCCAACCTTCCCAACCGCCGCTATGAGATCAGGAGGGTTTCTACGGAAGAAATTAAAGTCCCGGCAGGCATCTTTAAAACCTACCATTTAAGCAGTACGCCAAATCACATAGATATCTGGATCAGCGCGGATGACCGCAGGATCCCGGTTAAAATAAAGAGCAATAATCTGGCTTTAGGGTATGTACTGGTTTTGAAGGAATATACCCCTGGAAATTAGCCGATTTTAGCCCCGGGAATACCTAAAAACAACCCTTCCGATATGCCCAAAAATACCCTAAAATTAGCCCCAAAATCGCCAATTTTAGGCCCAAAAACAGCCATTTATAGCCAACACCCAGTCTGATTGAACCATTGCCAGAAGCCTTAAAAATGACAGAAAAATGCTTGCCTCTCTTCTTGCTTTTTTTAATAAAATGAAGGGAGGCATCTAACTTGAAATTCCTGAAACTAAGGAATCCGCTCATATTAAAATATTATAATCTAATTAAGCTTTCGCAGCCGGATGTTTTGCTTAAAAAAACCCGGTAAGTTTAAGTAAACGAAAACTGGGTTATGCACAAGGAAATTTTGAATTATCCTAACCCATTGGGCAATCACTGATTATACCATGTTTCTCCAATATGCTCAAGTTAACATAATATACATTATAGGAAGTTGAGCTATAGGGTGATTTAGGGGTTATTTAAGGTTTTTAAGCGGATTTAGCTTGCTTCTCTGGCGGTTTTTCTGCTGCTGGCTGGGTATTTTGGGGGCTATTTTTGTGGCTGCTAAGGATATAATTACCGCCTTGTATGCGGATTATTTTACCGTTTACAATGGCATCTGCTACGGTTTTCCGGGCCCTCTCTAAAACCCGGCTAAATGTCTGCTGGGATATATTCATTGATTTAGCGGCCTCTTTTTGGCTGATTCCGGTATGGTCAAACAGCCTGATCGCTTCATACTCATCAATGCGTAAATTGACCTCATCAGGCCTGCCGGGCTTGCCCCTTGGGCTAAACTGGCTGATCCTTGGGTCTATCCTTACGATCCTGTATTTTCGTGGCCTTCCGCGTGGTCTCATCGTCAGCGATTTACTTAAACTTACCGGCTTTTAACGCCCCATTTAAAACGAGTACATACTCATAATACCACCCGCCCCAACCGCTTGTCAAGAACAAAAAAAGTAGGGACAGACACTACTTTTTTTCTTACGCACTTATAAAAAAGTAGTGTCTGTCCCTACTTTTGTGCTATACTTATACCATGGAATTAAGGCAAAAAATTGAACTAAGAAAGCACCTTATTCCAGAGCTCAGCCAATCTCTTAATATTCTTGCCCTGCCTTTGTTTGAGGTCCAAAACCTCATTGCTGAAGAACTGGAAAATAACCCCCTGCTGGAAGAACTAAGCCGGCCGGCTAGCCAAAGGTCTAAGCTGGTAGGCCCGGACTGGGACTTCCAAATGGACCTGATCACCCAAAAACCCACCCTGCAGGATATGCTGCTCAGGCAGCTGGGCATGTTTACCAATACTGATGAAGAGTTCAGGATCGGCCAGGAAATTATCGGAAATATTGATGAACACGGCTACCTGAAAGCCACGCCTGAAGAGCTTTCCGCCAGCCTGAATATGGCCCCGGAAAAGGTAGAAAAAGTCCTAAAATTGGTGCAGGAATTTGAACCTGCGGGAGTCTGCGCCAGGACGCTTTCTGAATGCCTGCTGATCCAGCTAAGGCTATCCAACCAGGATGACCCCCTGCTATTAAAGATCGTAGAATGCCACCTTGAGGACCTTGCTAAGAAGAATTACAGCCATATTGCCAAAAGCCTCAAAACCCCCCAGGAAACCCTTGAGCCGCTGATAAAAAAGATCCTCAAACTTGACCCCAAACCCGGCAGCAACTACTCTCCGCAAGAAGTCCAGCGCGTTATCCCGGATATCTTTATAGACACCCAGGATGAAGAAGAAACCTTAGAAATCAGCATAAATAACGAAGACATCCCCAGCCTTGCCATTAGCAAAGATTACCGCAAAATGCTCAAAAATAGCGATACGGACAGCAAGACTAAGGAGTTTCTCACGGCAAAGCTGCAAAATGCTATGGAACTACTACGGGCGCTTTCAAGAAGGCAGGATACGCTAAGAAAGATCGTGGAAGCGGTTGCGGAGATCCAAAAAGAAGCAATGACCGAAGACTTATCGCGGCTTAAGCCCCTTACTTTTAGCGAAGTAGCAGAAAAGATCGGTATGCACGAATCAACCGTATGCCGGGCAGTAATGAATAAATACGTGAAAACGCCTTACGCGGTAGTGGCGCTAAAGGATTTCTTCACCAGCCACGTGCACAACCAGGACGGCGAATCGGTTTCTTCAAATTTTGTGAAAAGGCAGATCAAAGAATTGATTGATGGGGAAAATAAAAAGCAGCCGCTGAGTGATGATGATCTTGCAAAACTTTTATCAGAAAAAAACAACCTGAAAGTTGCCCGCCGCACAGTTGCCAAATACCGCGAAGAACTCAAAATCTTGTCTTCTATCTACCGAAAAGAAAGGTAAAAAGTAGGGACAGACACTACTTTTTATTCAGCAGATCAAAATGCCGCATCTTCTTATAAAGCGTGGTGCGGTTGATGCCTAATTTCTTCGCGGCTTCATTCCTATTCCACTTCACCGAATCTAAGGCCCTGACCAACAGGTCTCTCTCCGGCTCTTTTAAGGCATCTTTAAGCTTACAGCTGTCATATTCATCACCACCGCTATGCGGCATAGGATGCTTATGTTTAAGGCCATACAGGGGTTCCGGCAGGTCGTGCGGATTGATTACCGGGCCCTTGGTCAAAATAACCGCCCGTTCAATCACATTTTCCAGTTCCCGGACATTGCCCGGCCAATTATACTGCGTCAAAAGAGCAAGCGCCTCGCTTGATACGCACTCAATCTTGCGCTTGGTATTCTTAGAAAACTTCTTTATAAAATCCTCAAGCAGGAGCGGAATATCTTCCTTGCGTTCGCGTAAAGGCGGAACATCAACAGAGATAATATTCAGGCGATAATAAAGGTCTTTACGGAACTTACCCTGGGCGATCAGATCCATAAGACTCTGGTTCGTAGAGGCAATTACCCGCACATCCACCTTTATTGTCTTGGTATCTCCTACCCTCTCAAACTCCCCTTCCTGCAAAACCCGCAATAACTTGACCTGCAAGGCAGGCGAAAAGGCGTCAATTTCATCCAAAAATATCGTCCCGCCGTTAGCTAGCTCAAAACGGCCGATCCTATCCTTTATTGCCCCGGTAAACGCTCCCTTTACATGGCCGAACAATTCGCTCTCAAGCAGGGTCTCGGTGAGCGCGCCGCAGCTTACTTCCACAAACGGCTTAGCCTTCTCTATCTCATTACAATGATGAATAGCATGGGCGATCATGCGCTTACCTGTGCCGGTTTCTCCGTGGATAAGCACAGTTGCCCGCGTGCCGGACACTGCCTCAATCAAAGAATAGATCTTCTGCATGCTCGGGCTTTTACCTACAATATTATGAAAATTTTCCCGGCAGGAATGCGAAAGTTGCTCTTTAAGTTTTATGTTTTCTTCCGCGATATCGCGTTGCTTAAACAATCGCTCAATAACGATCTTTATTTCGTTATCCACAATCGGCTTGGCAATGTAATCGTAAGCGCCTTCTTTCATAATTTCTACGGCAGATTCTATGCTGGCTTGGCCGGTAATAAGTATAACCGGGATTTTAAGTTTGGCGGACTTGATGTGCTTTAATAACTGCAGGCCGTCCATATGCGGCATCTTGATGTCGCTAATCACCAGATCCACCGGACTTTCATGCAGCGCAGCCATGGCTTCCTTGCCGTTTGCAACAGTTTTCACGCTGTAGCCTGTATGGCTAAGCAATTCGCCAAGCGAATTCCTTACCAATGGCTCATCATCAACTATCAGGATATGAAACCTGCCGTTAGAATCAGAATTACGCATTTTCAAAATAAGTTTTGGGGATTATGACCGTGAATTTCGTGCCCTTGCCTAAAGTGCTTTGCACGTTGATGTGGCTTCCGTACCTGCTTATGATCTCCTGGCAGATCGCCAGGCCAAGGCCAGTGCCTTTATCCGCCTTCTTGGTAGTAAAGAACGGCTCAAAGATGCGGTCTAATAATTCAGGGGATATGCCTGCGCCGGTGTCTTGAAAGCTAACCTCAAGAGACATGCCATTCAGGCGAGTAGAAACCTCAAGCTGGCCGCCGGAAGGCATGGCATCCAGCGCGTTCTTTATGAGATTGGTGAACACATGCGCCAACCCCATATCCAATATCCGGGGCAAGCCATGGCCGTATTCTTTTTTTATCGTAATATTCGCATTTAATTTTGTGGAAAGCGCGCCTAAAGAATCATCAAGCAACTGATGCGGATCAACGCATAAGCGTTTATCCGCGCTTGAAGCATCGGAGTGACGGGAAAATTGCAGCAGCGATTTTGTAATGCCGGCAATACGGCTTAATCCGGATTTTACTTCCAAAACATATTCCTTTGCTCCGGGGTTGCCTTCTATCTTTTCCAACAGCATATTCGTATATCTGATGATGCCATCAAGCGGGCTGTTTATTTCATGGATAGCTCCGGCAGCAAGCTTTCCCACGGAAGCATATTTTTCCTTTGATTCAATGTAATTGTTAAGGCTGTCGGCAACGCAAGCCGCGTATTTGGCGATCGCGTAGGCGACTTTCAGGTCTTCTTCCGAAAACGGCTTTCCGTTGGATTTATCCGTGAGATTGATTAAACCAAGCAGGCCGCAGCGCCCGGAAACCGGTATGGAAATAAAGGAATTCGTGTGGTAATGCTTGTAGCCGTTGCGCCGAAAACGCGAATCCGCATTGATATTTTTTACGAGCACCGGCTTCTGCATCCCCGCGATCCTGCCGGAAACCCCCTCGCCTACTTTCTGCCTTAAGCCATAGAGGAAAAGGTTGTTTGAATTATGGTATTCGTTTAAAACCAGCTCTTTGCGCTGGGAGTCAAATAAAAAAAGCGACCCGCCATCTGCGCCGGTCGCCGACATTATTTCTTTAAGCGCGCTGCTTAACTGATTTTTCTGGACAGTATTAATTTCGTTCTGGCAGCGGATACTTGTATTGTTCATTTTCCCCCAGCCTCCTTTAGTAAGGCCTCTGCTGACTTAAGGAATCTGCTCTGGGGGTAATCTTTGATCAACTGCTCAAGGACCTGTTTTGCCTTTACGTTATCTTTCAGCTCGTTTTTATAAATCAATGCGATCCTAAGCAATGCCCCGTCACCGGGAACCTTGCCTTTGAATTTTTCAATCGTGGCGTTAAACGCGGCGATCGCCGCCGGCCAATCCTTAAGCGCCATATAACACTGGGCGATCAGCGCCTCGGCTTGATAAGCAGCGGGTGAGCCGGCATATTTATCTGCCAATTGCCGGTAATGCGCAATTGCTTCCTGAAAAGCAGTGATCATTTTATCCGGCTGATACTTTATTTTATAATGCTGGGCAATGTAAACCGGGGTGGAAAAACCCCTAAGCGTTAACGGATACTCTTTAATGATTGTCTTATATTGCTCCAAAGCCGGGCCCCACTTCCCTTCTATTTCATAAGAATTTCCGGCCAGAAACACGGCTTCCGAACAAATCGCCTGCGACTTACTGTATTTATCCAGCACTGCCTTTAGCTGAACCCTTGCCTTATCATATTCTTCTTTAACCATGTAAAGTCGGGCAATAACAAATTCTGATTGCAGGGATAGTTGATTATTGGGAAACTTCTTGATGAAAGCCTGAAATAATCCGGCTACCCTCTCCAGCTCCATCGGCGGAGACGCAGCAGGGTTGGTAAATACCTTTTCTGCCCGTTTCTGCAGGCCCCAGAAACGCTTTTCAATAGCATATTGGTCATTGCCAAGGCCGGAAAAAATAACCACAGCCAGGAAAATAACAATAAAGACAAGAAATAGTTTTTTCATTTTGTACCTATTTTTTCTTCATTCATCAAATAAAGGCAGGTTGTAGAAACTGTAACCAGCAAATCTATTACCAGCGAGCTAATAAGGCTGCCTAAGATCAAAAGCAGTAAAACCGATTCCGGAAAGAACTTAGTGATCAAAATACTGCTCTTAGACTGCAAGATGGATATGGGAATGTAAACAAACATTGGCAGGCTGACTAATATAAGCGTACGGATGAAGAACTTTCCGAAGAGGCCAAAAGACTTAATCATGGATTTAAAAAGCTTATTCTTTCCAATAATTATGAATGGTATCGCATAAACAAAGGCGGCTTGGATAAAAGCCGCAAGTATGAAATTCAGGCACAACAAACCCGGCCCTAACCAAAGCTTTGCCCCAACGAAAAAAAGCCGTTGGCGGCCGCTGACAAAATATTTTACCAAGCCCCACACCGCGAACTTCTGCAGAAAATAGAATAATAAGGTAAAGATAAGCACAATTGCGAAAAGGTCAAAATAGCGTTTTAGTGAAGCCTTGAAAGAATCCTTTAGGTGAATTTGTTTCTTATTATAAACATCGGAAATCATTGCCACTGCCATACCGGTCAGTAAAGAGCCAAAAACTACTCCAATTACCATCCGGCTAAGCGAAGAAAGCTGTGACAATAAAAGAAAATTCATTGGATAATGCAAGAACTCTTCACCCCAGAAAGTACGAATAGGCGGGCCAAAAAGCAGCTTTAGCGGCATGCGCGGCGCCAGGTAAAGGACGGCTAAAGAGATGAAATCAAAAATGAAAAAGATGAAGAAAGGAATAAAAATGGCAGAATTCTTCCGGAGATAGCCGATTGCTGCGGCATATACCTTGCCTGTTGATAACGGATCGGATTTTTTAGATTTCATTCAGGTTTACCTTAGGAGTGTTTACTTTTTTATACACAACGGACTCAAAGTATAACATTTTTAAACGTTTTGTCAAGGGTGAAAGGGCTTATTTTTACTGCGGTTAGAATAAAAAAAGGGGTAAATCATTTTGTGATTTACCCCCCTTTTTCGGCACTTTCGAAAATGCACCTATTAGGGGGCATTTCAGAAGTTATTTAAGAAGAAAAGCTTAAGCTTTCTTTCTTCCTAATCCAAATAACCCTAAAATACCCATACCTAATAACACCATGCTGCTCGGTTCAGGAGTTGCCGGAGCATACGTCTTGATAGTGGCGATACCGCCATCTATAAGCTGTGTGCTGCCCCATGTGTAGTTCTTAGCGTTAGTCTGCACCCAAAAAACCGGTGAAGTCTCGCCCGGATCAACCTCCAGACCTGCTGGATGATTGAAGCCGATTGTACCGCCGGAAGAATTTCTTTCCATCTCCCAGTTAGCCACTAAGACGTCAACATCAGTAGTGAAACCTGAAAAGTTGGTAATTGACATCCTATGGATTGCATCTCTACCAGCAACTAGATCATTATCGAATTGATATGTAAAGAGCATCCCAGTGTCATTTTTGAAAACCTGCTGGGTTAATGTGCCGGTGAACATTATGTTCGTCAGCGCATCTACGCCAGTGAAGTCTTCCACGAGCGTAAAAAGCAAAGTCCCGCTCGGCACAGCCGCTCCGGTTGAAAGAGAATCTCCTGCTCCCGGCATAAGCGAAACTGCTTGCGCGGATGCGGAAATACCTAAGACCAAAGCGCACATCACGATTGCTATTAATAACTTCTTCATTTTTGTGTTTCACCTCCCTCTTTGTAATATTTTTGCTGCTAAAAAGAGAAAAATTAAGCTTTTCTCCTTTTAATGCCAAACAACCCTAAAGCACCCATCCCTAGCAATACCAAACTTGCCGGTTCGGGAGTAGCTACGGGGTCTATCTTGTTAACTATAAGGTTGTCAATTTCAGTTTCACCTGTCCAGTTATCGTGAAAATACAATTCATATACCGGAGAGGCAAAAGTGTAAGTGCTAAGATGACCACTTACATTTTGGTTATTGGATGGTGTGTTATTAAGAAAAAACTCAACCCCATCGGCTTCTGCATGGAAAGTCAAATCCTGTTCTCTAGCCCAGTCAAATTCAACCGAACTGATTGGATCAGCAAACTGGATGCGAAATCCATGTATAACCCCTTGTCCGCCGACAGTCGCGTTTTCAATGTGTCCGTCAGGACCTAAAAGGTCACCTTCATTGGTCGGGCTCGATTCAGCTCCTATAACGGTTACCGTAGAGCCATACAATGTGGACATATAGGTTCCAATGGCTGCCGCGTTAGAATTAGCAAGTAGGGCGGGAGCATTGAAATCAAATGTCACCAATGTAGCATGCGCTGTTCCGGCAAAACCGAAAGCAAAACAAACAGCCGCTAAAATTACTAACAGTTTCTTCATTTTTTTATTTCACCTCCTTCGTTTTATTGATTTTATTATCGCGTTTACCGCGTAATAAGCCTATTCCCAGCAAGCCTAACCCCAGCAGCGAGACGCTGGCGGGTTCAGGCGATGCAGGGTTAAGATGAACGATCATGTCTTGATAATCTGTATCATTATTCCCGGACAGGCTTAAATCTTCAAAACAAATCAGGTATCCGTAATATTGGCTGCCGAATTGCGAATAGCCGCTCAAATCAAATACTATTGCCTGAAGATTATCATTCAAATTATCAGCGGTATTCGTATAATAATAATTTCCGCTGCCATTGGCATCTATCCAAAAACCAAGGCTGTTTGCATTGTTGAAATTGGCGCTTGCACTGATCGAATCAGGACCGCTAAAAATTTCTGTCGAGAGCTGTCCATCATACCAGCCAAAACGGTTATTATTTTTATAGCCTGCGACTTCCGCTATAATCTCGGCAGAATATCCGTGCGCTGCCTGCCACAAAGTATCTTTATAAACACCGTAGCTACCCGATGTCCCTAATCCAGAAACGTCATTGTAAACATCCTGCGCCAAGGCAGTATAGCCGGCAGAAGATAAAACCGACCAGAGCTCGGAATGATCCCATGACGCGCCGTAGTTACCATTCAGGGATATCGGAGTTCCGGAAAAACTCGCGAACGCTATCTGCGATAATCCGATAACCAGGCCGATAACTAATATAATGATGCGATTTTTCATTATTTTTTTCTTTTTAAACCGAACAATCCTAATAAACCTAATCCCAGCAGCGAAACGCTGGCAGGTTCAGGAGTGGCTGCGGTAGTAATGGTAAACGAAACACCTGTGTTATAATAGTGGCAATCCGGATCAACACCAAAACCAAAATTAGCCCTATTCGATGCGTGCGGTGAGTTAATATAGCTGGTAAGCTCATCAAGTAAGCCCAGGGAAGCAAAATCATAAACCAGGTTAAACCCGGTTGCACTGCCACCTGCGGGATCAGACCAGACGCCGACTAATGTACCCTGCCCATTGAAATAATCGCCGTTGCCATCCGAGCCTGACCTTACGCCGGTTCTCGGATTATCCAAAAGATGGACATACAAATGATCCTCATTTACGCCGGATTCATTTGTCCAGTCCCAAATATTATTGAAGGTGAGCGTAGCTCCGGTGATCTTCTGGCCTGCAGGAATATTGTTCCAATTGATTCCCCAGGTATAATAGTGGCCATGGTCAAGATCGCCTAAGTCAACAGGGTTTGGGGCAAAGGTGTATGTATTCGCATGAGCTAAATTAACAAAACCAAAACTTAATAAAACCGCCAATAACAGAAACTTGGTCCTCGTAATCATTTTTTTCTCCTTATCCCAAGTAGTCCTAACAATCCTATACCTAATAACGAAATACTCGCAGGTTCAGGCGTTACCGATCCTTTTACATAATCGTTTGCGCAGGTAGCAGTAGCGTAATGCACGTTGAACGCGCTATCATTAAAGCCGTTTGATCCGGTAATATCAAACTGCGCGCGAATGACAAAATCCGGTATGCCGTTAAATCTATCGTGCGTTAAATCGTTCCAGTATCTGGCAACGCTGGACGAATTTGCCAATAGGCTTCCGGAAGCTATGGTTACTATCTGATTGGTATTATAGGTGAGGCCAGCTACGGCATAGTGATTAGACAAAAACCAATTATTAACGTTGTATAAGCTGCCAGCTATCAAACCGTCGTGTGACGTAACCGCAAGGCCGTATTCATAAATACCATCTGAATCCGCATCTATTGCCAAATCGCCGGGAAATGTTTTCCAGCTGCCGACAGTTACGGTTTCATCCGTAGGATAATTACCATCATTGGGATAATTAGTATAAATATCAAAAGTAAGGTTATTACCGGAACGAAAAACATTAATGCCATAAAGCTCAAAAACTGCATCCCCTACCCTGTCAACCGGGCCATTCTGCCAATTAGTAGGATTATCAATAAGGTCATTGATCGTATAGGCAAATGCCATATTGCTTAATGCCAGAAACCCGATAAAAGCTAATAAAATAATTCTCTTTATCATTTTTTCTTCTCTTTAGGGTTTTACAAATAGACTTAGAAAGCGGTTTCTTTGCTTCCTATATATGCATATATAGCATTTTCCGTGCCAACTATAAGATTTTATAAAGACTTTTTTAAATTATCTTAAGATTATTGTTTACAACGAGTTGCAGCAAGAAAATTTCTTATCTTTTAATAGTGGCAGATTTCCAAAAACGTTGATAAGCGAAGTTGTTTACCAATTTAAACACTACCAGCCTAAAAGCATATTTTCACCATAACTAATTGAAAATAAATAACTTACTATAAATACGGAAGTCAACAAAACGTATCTAATTAGCAACGAAAACAAACGTCCTACGGCACATACTTCTTTATTAATGGCTCAATTTCGCTGCAGAACGCCTTAATGCGGTTAAAAGCAGGAGATTGATCATCATCCTTTAGGGTTGCGGAAATCCTGATCATTGCCGAAGATGTCTTCTTCCTGAACATATGATCAATCGCAGCCTTAAGCTGCTGCCGAAAATAGCTGTAGGTGCTAAAATCTGTTGACTTAAACCAATAGACCACTAACTGCCGGAAATCTTTGTTTTCAATAACAAATCTGTTGGCACTGATAGAATCGGTTACCGGAACAACTGACTTCTCCGTGATTGTATTTGCTCCGCCGCCGGTATAACAGATCTCCGGAGGATGCGCTGCCTTTCTGTTATCCTGCGAATAAATTATATAAAGATTAACTTTATCCGCGGTTTTCTGATTTATATAATCCCTCATGATCAGGTTCCTTGTTTCAAGTATCTCGTAATCACGCTCACGCAAAGGAATGTCTGTCCCCTTCCACTCCCCTATTGTCATGGGAAAACTTGCCATTTGAACTTCGGGTGAGTTACTGCGTCCGAATGACGAATATGACAAAAAGCCCACAGCACATGCCAGCGCCAGCACACAAATAACAATGATAAAATTTTTATTGCTCATAAATCACCCCTACTCTAATAATTTTCCCACCAGCATTAATCCTAAGAACGCAAAGACAAACACCAAAAGACCCATTGTATCGTGGAAAACACCCATTGCATATTTTTCCCCGTATATTTCACTCACTAAGGACAAAGATACTATCCTGATAATATTCGTCGCAACGGCAATTGGTATTGAAGAAATAAATAGTATTGTTCTTTTTGTCTTTGAAAGATCGCTAAAATACGCCATTAATGCGCCCAGGGCGATCAATGCAATTAATGATCTGATACCGGAGCAAGGATCCTCAACCATTAACCGCGAATGTGCTGTCTTTATTAAACTACCCTCTAGTATTGCCGGAACGCCTAATTTATTAATGATCAGCGTAGATGCCTGCGCGGCAAATATCTTCAACCGGAAACTCATATTTGCAATCGCAACCAGGGGTAAAGGTATCATAAAAGCAAGAAATGAGATCGGAAAAATCAATTGCCTTAAATAATCCTTGCCCAAAAATATCAATACCAACCCGATTAACACCGGGAGCAAGGAAAACCCGGAAGTAAAATTCACCTGCCAGAGCATACTTACCAAATGCACAGCCATACCGCCGAGAAAAAAGATCCATCCGGAAGCAGCAGGATGAATTTTTAACTTGCTTAATTTATCCCGTTTAAGCCAAACTAAAAAAATACTGATAAACGGGACCAAAAACCCGTGGCTATAATAAGTATCTGCGACCGACCATCTGCCGATCATCCATTTAAATGCCGGGATATAAGAAAGTCCGACGATAGCGGCAATTACGGAGAGCTTTATCAAGTCAGGCTTTTTCATTATGTCCTCTCTTTTTTCTTGGTAAAATCAAGAAAACCAAGATTAGTTACTGCTCTTAAAGTTACTATTGCCGTAACGATCAACGCGATAAATGCCCAGATACCCTGCATTCCGCTTAGGCCGATCGCGATCAAGCCAAAACAAAGTGTAAGAAAATATAGCTTAACGACTGCTTCCCGCTGCGAGCCTTCCTGAAAAAGCAGCTGGTGATGGATATGTTCTTTGTCCGGCTGAAATAACTTATTGCCCTTGATCATCCGCCGTAGGATCGCAATGCCTGTATCTATTGCCGGAACGCCCATCGCAATGATCGGAACAAAAAAAGTAACAAAAGTTGCGCCCTTTTGCGCGCCTTCAATAGAAATTAGTGAAATAACAAAGCCAAGGAACATACTTCCGGTATCTCCCATAAATATCTTTGCCGGATAAAAATTATGCGGCAAGAATCCCAATGCGCTGCCGCAAAGCGCGATTGACAGAACAGCGACGATCGGGTTGCCGGCTTTAACCGCGGCAAAAAACAGGCTTCCGGAAATGATCGCTCCTACTCCCGCTGCTAAACCGTCTAAACCATCAAGCAGGTTAATTGCATTGGTAAACCCAACTATCCAGAAAAGCGTCAAGCCAATGCCCAACAATGTCGGCGCGTCAAAATGGCCGCCGAACGGATTACTCACTCTTATAATGTTAAAGCCTGCCAAAGAAGCGATCATCGCTGCCGAAAGTTGATAAAATAACTTTCTGCGCGCGCTCAAACCCTTAGTATCATCAGCTACGCCTACTAAGAATATAATAAAGGAGCTTCCTAAAAGCCCCCAGAATTTAACCTGATGAAAAGATATACCGGCGTTGGCAGCAAAAAAGAGCAGCGAAACCACAAATCCCACATAGATAGCGATCCCGCCTGCGCGCGGCATTGGCTTACGATTTACCCTTCTTGCATCAGGATAATCCATCCATCCCATTTTCAGGCTCAATAGCCTTACCAAAGGAGTCAAGAGAAAGGTAACGCCACTTGCCAACAATAAAACAGGTATATAAGGTTTAAAGTTCATTTTTTCACCATCCCTGCTGCCTGCCTTGTAGTCAAGGCCTTTTCCCACATCCTGGTCTGCTGATTGCGCAGCGAACGGTATAAAGCGATCATTGCCGCGAAATTCACCAGGCAAAAATAAAACGGAATATAGAATATTTTTATTTTTCGTTTATGCCTTAAGAAAAGTCCTATGATTGCCAATCCATAAAAGAATGCCTGGAGAAAGAAAAATACGGCATAAAATCCGTTGTCTATAAGTAAAATATTACTTAAAAATGTCATGGTCAAAAAGAAAGAAACGCACCAACGCAGTAATTTATGGAACACGAATTCAAACAATCCTAATGGCCCCAGCCGAAACAGCGCCTTCCTTAGTTTTATTGCCGCCTTGAATCCCTGGGCAACGATGCGTACCTTCTGATTAAATTCTTCTTTTACGCTCTGCGTAGCAACCTCAAAGACAACTGCCCTTGGCTCATATACGACTTTATAGCCTTTTGCCAGAATTAAGATCGGAATACTGAAATCATCAGCTACTTCAGGGTCGGGAAATGGGTACAATTCTTTTCTTACTGCCTGTATTGAGCCATTAGTTATGAGTAATTTACCAAGCCTACTTTCATATTTTTTGATGAAATTTTCATATTTCCAATACAAATTCTCGCCTTTGCTTACCGAGGTCTTATCTGCCGTAGTATATGTAAGTTTACCACATACACAGCCAACTTTCTCATCAGCAAAACTATGCACCAACTCAAACAAAGTATTATTACGCAGTATTGTATTGGCATCGGATAAAAACAATATCTCTCCTTGCGCTTCAGGCACTGCCTTATTTAGTGTCGCTACCTTACCTGCCCGCTCTTTAAAATCAAGTACCTTAATACGCGCATCTTTATGCCCTAAGATTATTTCTTTAGTCCTGTCAGTGCAGCCATCTAAAGCAAAAATAATCTCCAGTTTATCCTTAGGGTAGTCAAGGTGAAAAAGATTATCTATTTTACCCCCTATCACATCTTGCTCATTATGAAGAGCAATAATCAGACTTACAAAAGGCGTTATATCCTCTTTTTTCGGCTTACATCCTCTGGTCTTTGCGATAATATAGATAATCAGAGGGTAAACAAAATAAATAAACGCCGTTACCCCCAGCGAAAACCAAAATATCGTTTTAATTAAATGTTCCATTGTCTATATAGGGACGGTTCTGCGGGCAAAGGGAAAAGTGTCCTGTTTTTTAGGGACACTTTTCGCTTTGGCCCAGAACCGTCCCTAACGATTTAAATACTACTTTCCAATCATACTTTTCTTCAACAAGCCTGCGTCCATTCTCCCCCAATTTCAACCGCAAACCTTCATCCTGCAATAATTCTATAACTGCCTGCGCAAAATCTTTTGGATTATCTCTAATCAAAAGGTGCTCCGCGTCTTTTACCTCCAGCCCTTCGCAGCCTACAGAAGTCGTAACTATCGCTTTCCTCATACTCATTGCCTCTAAGATCTTCAGACGTGTACCGCTGCCGATCCTAAGTGGTACGATATAAACAGAAGCTTTACCCATAAACTCGCGCACGTCATCTACAAACCCGGTAACCAAAATATTATTATCTCTTTGCGCCAATGATTTAATTCTGGCTGACGGCCTATCGCCTACTATCCAAAGTTTTACTTCTGGGACAATCTTTTTGACCACTGGCAGAATTTGCTCGCTAAAATAAACAAGGCCATCTTCATTAGGATACCATCCGATCTGCCCGGTATAAACTAGGGTATTCGCTTCAACCGGATATGACCCGGGGCTAAAATATTGCAGATCAACACCATTATTAACCGTGATTACCCTTTCTTCACCAACAACAGCCTCTATCGCTTTCTTATCAACATCAGAACAGGCAATACAATAATTGAATTTACCCCACATCTTTTTCTGCAGCAGCTTAAATTTAAGATATTCCATATAAGCGAATATTTTCTTAAAGATATTGCGCTCTAAACGCGCGTACCTTCCGGCTATTGTCGCTTCAATATTATGTTCATAAAGCACCTTAACGCCGGTTACGTCAAAAGGAATATTTAAAGATCTATGAATCCCATCACAAATAATAAGATCAACCGGATTTTCCTTGCAGCGCTGTCTGATTTCCTGTCTAACCTTATTATCCGTTCTTATTTTCACCGAAAAAGGGACAAGCGAAAGCAGGCTTGAGATAAAAATTATAACTTTTTGAATGATATTCTTCTTCAACTCGCCATTAACGAGGGCAACATCATTGGAGACGGATCCCCGAAGGGGGCCTGTCCCCTTCTTCAAATAATCAACAAGATAATAATTCCGCTTTTTATATCCATTAACCGGCGGACTAGGATTATCTCTAACCAGAAATATTGCTCTCATATTATTCAATTAACTCCAATTTAATATCATCAAACCACGCCGTACCCTTGCCTACCAATTGTGCATCCAGATATTGAACCGTATTTCCTTCCCGCGGACTAAAAACTACCTCTACCTGCTTCCAATCTCCCGTACCATATAGCCCATCTGTTCCGAAGTAGCCGTCATCGCCGCCTTCGTACTTAACTTTAATACGAACAAAAGCAGAGTTTCCTACATCTTTAGTTTTTATCCAAGCTGAAAACTTATACTTGTATTCTGGTTTTAGAGTAAAATTGGGGCTTTGCACTGCGACACCTACCGACCCCCATCCCTCATCTGGACCGCCCTGTATTTTCACCGAAAACTTTCCGCTGTGCCTGACTGAAGAATCAATGCTCGCCCTGCTTTTACCTTTCCATGCCTGCAACGCCCATTTTTGCTGGCCATCCTCAAAATCTCCATTAGGGATAGGTATCGATACTGCTTTTTGAATTGCCTCGCCGATATTGGAAACTTTTTCTTTTTTAGGTGTCAATAAACCGTCAAATTCAGGCGTAAAATCCGTAAGTCCCAAAGCATACGCATATACCATTTTATTAGCCTGGGTTATTAGCTGCACTGCTTCAGTGTATGGCTCATCCTGATCATTAACTAGTCCCCAATTGGCGGCTTTTGCGTCATAGCACTTCCTTGGCGGGTCAAAATACTGAAACCAATGCATCCCTACGATCTCAGGATATGCAGCAACCTTGGCCATATACCTCCAATAACTTACGCCTCTGTCTCGCTGAGTTCTCACAACACCATACGGCAAGCCCGTATCCTGCGCTGCAATCAAAACGCCAAGCATAATTGGTTTCTGAACATATTTATATATTTCCCCAATTGTTTCATCAAATTTTTGATCAATCACATATCCTTGGTTTAAACCGTAAGCACTTATAGCAAATATATCACAGTATTTGCCAATCCCCGCCACAACTTCCGGATAAAAACGCGTTGGCCTACTACCCAGAATCATATGATATTTATCATATTCCCTTAAGGTATCATGTAGGATTTTTGAAAACTGCTCTGCAATAACCCTTAAGAATTCAAGCTTATCCTGTTCGGTGGCCTGACCGCTTTCTCCATATTTAGCCTTTATAAACTCAAGCCATGCCTTTTTCCCTGGCCTTGAGTCATCTAAAGCTATAAAATCATCAGTTAGTGATCCTCTCCTGACTTTACTACCGTACCATGCAGGTTCATCCGCTAAAAAATAACCCAACAACCATGGATCATCAATCAGGTATGGCTGGTTTTTGAATACGGACTCCATTTTTTCCTTACAGCCATCTTTAAAATCCTGAGAAAATACATCGGGAAAATAGCCATAGTTACCCTTTGGAATCACATTTTCTGCTTTATTGGATAAATTAATTCCAATCACATAGGTTAATCCTGGCTCCCTGTAAATACTCTCCGATGACCAATCGCCAATAGTATTAAACCCCCATTTATAAAGCTGCATCCGGGTAGCATTTGCCCACCCATGTTCATTTCCATATTTTTTAAAACATGCGTCTCGATATACACGCTTATCCGTTCCTGTCTCAGGAATGCCCCCAATCCTTACGCAATACATTCCGATAGACCAAAATGCATTACCTTCCGGAGTGATTATCCACCAACGATTATTTATTTTTTCGGTATGAAACACTCCTGTCTTGAAACCTTTGACACCAGCCCATCCGCCATATTTATCAAATTTTTCTTCTCCAGCAGATACATTACGAATGGCAAAAAACAATGATAAGCTAATAATTAAGCTAACTATAATTTTTTTCATATATCCTTTCCAATGCTGTGGACATAAAAATAAAAAACCAGAGAATCCGATCCTGTTGCGCATGCAAGAAGATCCCAGCAATTAAGAACCCAACTAATCCGAGATAAAACCCTTTAGCGTACCCACCAAGATCAGATTTAGATTTTATTATTCGATTTAAACCCCTAAAAGTATAAAAAATTATACCCAAAAATAGAAAAATCCCGATTGTCCCTAACTCTGCCATCATCTCAAGATACATATTATGCGCCCGACCCGGATAAACTGGCGCATAATTACGATTTTCATAATAATAATTTCCTACCCCAATACCAAACAAAGGGTGAGCTAGGAATATTCTCCAAGCAGCTTGAGATAAATAGTACCGACGCGTAGTAGAATCAATATCGCCTTCACCAGTACCATATGCATTAGCGCTTACTTGTATTTTTCCGAAACGCTCACGTAACGTTTGGGGCATCGCACTTAGAAAAATCGCTACTGTAATGCAAACTAATATAATTGTAATTATTTTCCTTTTGGCTTTGAAAACTAAAATTAAAAACATCCCTCCTAGACCAACCATACCACCACGAGAAACTGTAAAGACTAATGCAAATAAGATCGTGGCTGCTATTCCAGATAAAATTATTTTTAAAACTTTATTTTTTTCAACTAAAAACATATAGAATGTAACCGCAATAAATGGCAGGGTCATAATGGCAAATTCGTTTGGACCGTAACCTGTTCCTCCCGCTCTGCCTAACCCTGAATAAGATAGCACAGTTTGAATGCAAATAAAAAACATCGCGATTGCGATAAACCAAAGTACTAACTTGAATTGCTTAATTTTATGTAGCAAAATGATTATAGCTACCCCTAGAATCGCACTTGAAGTAAACATCGTGAAATTTTCTCGGGAAGCAAATCCCGGTTGGGTAACACCGGAAATGAACACCCAAATTAAAAACAGAAAAAAGTAGCGTATTTGTGGCTTTTTAAAAAAATTCCAGGCTCCACTTCTCCCGCCGTAATGCATTAAAGTTGATATAAAGGTCAGGCTTCCGATAATTTTAATCGGAGTCACCATGGTAAATAACCCAAGGAAACTGCCTCCTAATGTTTGTTGCGTTGATATAGGAATCAAAATAACCGTAAGCGCCAAACCAAATATTGGGCTTGCGAAGATTCCTATCGCTAACACTATGCCAACTACAATAAAAATCAGGTTCATTCTTTCACCTTGCTTACTACGATTGAATACAATTGTTCGGTTCTATCTATTTGCTTCCTGATATCAAATCTTTCTTCAATGTGCCTTCTTGCATTTTCTCCAAAACCTTTAGCTAATTCTCTATTCTTAAGAAATATTTCAATCCCTTCTTTTAGGGCTATGCTATCTTTAGCAGGAACAATAAGCCCTGTTTTATCATTAACTACCGCTTCCGGACTACCGTCAACATTAGTTGCGATTACCGGCTTGCCCATCGCACCCGCTTCCAGCGCCACTAATGGGAGCCCTTCGTATAATGAAGGTAAAACTAACAAATCAATCTCCTTTAATACATTCTCAATATCTCTTCTGTATCCCACAAATTCTACCCTCTCGGAGATTCCCAACCTTTTAGCTTGCCTCTCAAGCTCATTTCTTAAACTGCCATCACCTGCTATTAAGAATTTTACATCATCGTATTTACCATCCAAGAGACTAACTGCATCCAAAAAATATTTATGCCCTTTTTGCGGCTCTAACCTGCCGATTACCCCTATCGTAAATAGGGACTGTCCCCGTAGGGGACTGTCCCTATTTACAGAAGGCTTGAACCTTGCCAGGTCAATCCCGTTATGAATAACTTCTATTTTCTTCTCATCTAATTCTTTTTCATTGACCAGATAACTTTTTACCGCATTAGAAACCGCGATAATCTTATCCACAAAACGATAAAAAAATCTATCTACAAAATATGACCTTTTAATTCCTTTTCGCCACGCCTCCCTTAAATGGCTAGTATCTATTACGACCGGGATACCCGCTAATTTTGCCAATGGCGCGGCAAAACGAGTGGCAAAAAATAAATGTGAATGCACAATATCCGGTTTTTCTTCTTTAAGAATACCCATGAACTTCTTTATTTCACTTAAATTACGCCAACGCCTTATATCAACAGAATAAAATTTTATTTGTAGCCTTTCCAGATCCGGCTTTATTTGCTCGATCAGTTGCCGCGGACATATAAGAATCGGTTCAAACTGCGTCTTATCCAATCCTTCAATTAACCGTAGCACATGTTCCTCTACCCCCGCCCTTACTACTGAATTAAGGAAATACAATACTTTTAGGGACTGTCCCCGTAGGGGACTGTCCCTAAAAGCCATCAACTTAAAGAAATCTTTTACATCGTCTATCTTTTGCTCTATCTTTTGGTTACTCACCAATACTGCATCCATCGTGCTATTTTTAATATCAAACCCATGCATTCCTTGTGGCTGCCTGTTCCCCATAAAACTCGGGTTTATCACTACCCCGGCATCCATCAAAAATATAACTTCGCCATACATATCATTGCTGAAATCAATGCCCAATTCTTTGATTTCATTTTCCGGTAATATCCGGCCATAGCTCTTGGTTTTGAGCACATCTAGGATCGCGCTTTTGGCTTTCTGATTAAAAAACCAGAAACGCGCCATAGTGGAATCATAAAATGGAACATAATCATTCGGGGCCGTAAATCTAAGCTTCTCGATCTCTGCTTTAAGGTTTTCACTCTTTTCCACTGGGGCCATGCCATGGTCAGAGAAGATATATAGATTTACATGCCTTGACTTGTCTTTTGCGATCCGGTAAAGGTCCTTGATCTCTCCTTCATATCCATCTATCGCAGCATTAACCTTTGCCCTATCTTTGCAGGACGAATGCAATAAGGCATCAAATTCTGACAAATACAAGAAATAAAAATCACTTTCGCGCTTTTCAATGCTTTCCTTTGCGCCGGTAATGATCTCTTTATCTTTAAGCGGATATGCGAAACAACGGTAACCAGCTCCTTCTTTTTCCAAGATATCAAAGATGGTTTCTGCCTCTTCTATACCTTTAGAAGCGTAGATGTTCTTTCTCTCACAGATATCATACAAATAAAGCTGCGCAACAGGAATAAGATATGTTTCAAAATAACCCGTATAGCCCATCAAGTGCTTGGATATTTCTTCAATAATTTTGCGCGTTATCCGTAAATTCAAAACTGCATCCGGAAGCCAAAGCAGCGCCTTAGTCCATCTAAATGGCGAAGTCTTAGGTGAATAAAAATAAAGTGACCAGTGTTTGTGCTCCTGCGGATACTTGCCGGTCAATATTGAAGGGATGACCCCGCTGGAAAAGCCCAAAATGCTTTTTACCGGCATTTTCGTAACCGCGATATTATTTAAAAAATGCCTATCCCGGATATATTCCCATCCTAGGGCATCAATAAGGATAAATATATTAGTTATTTTATTCGTGTTTTCCATTGTCTGATTATGGTTTCTCTTTGCTTTTTGTCTGAATATTTATCTGAAAAGTATAACCCTGCTGCCTTCCGATAAATCAGAAACTGCGATATTTTGCCCAAGCTTAAAAGGTTAAGCCAGTACCTAACCTTATCTAAAATCCCTAACTCTTCTGCCCATACTTTTTTAAAATATACCCTTAATTCCTGCCATCTGCTTAAAGCTTCTTTTTTTCCAATACCGTCATTGCGAGAATGCGTAGCGCCCGAAGCAATCTGCTTACCAATAGACGCAAACGCCTCCTCCACTTTATTTAAAAACCCCGTATTGTTATCCTTATGAATTTTGCAAAACTCTCTTATTTTTTCCGGATAAAGGCTTTTGTATTTTTTATGCAATACTAAAAGTACATTTATCAATTGGACATATCCTTTATTGAATTCATACTGGCTGACTGACTGATCACCCTCTATCCGGCTTAATAGGATCAACTGCTCAACAATACGATTATTTAGAAGTATAAATCCATCTACCCGGAATATAGAATCATAAGAATAATCCGGAATTAATTCTAATATATTTTTGTCGCCATATAATACTTTACCGAATTTGCGCACTTCAACGGTATAGATATACGGCTTAAGCCGTTTAAGATGCCTACGTGTTGTAAAGCCGAGAGAAACATCTCTCCCAAGATCGGGCTTCTTCGCTGAACCCAGATCCTTCACTACTGCCCAAAATTCAATATCGCTTACCCCCTCAATCCCTTCGCCTCTTGCAAAGCTGCCCACCAGAATTAAAGTATCAAGATTACCTTCCAACTTTTCTGTTATTTCGTTTGCGTATTTATTAATAAGTTTTTCCATTGATGACCACATCCGCCCATTTCTTCTGCGGCTCAACATATTTCCTCTGCATTGGCAGCACATCGTTAAAATACCTGAAGCAAACAGACTCAACAGTTTCTCCACGCTCCTTAGTGTCTCTTTTTAGCCGCCTAGCCAAACAAACCGCATTACTTGTATCAATGTAAATCTTATAATCAAACATCTGCCTTAGTTTCTTATCAAAAAAAGGCATCAATCCTTCCACTATGATGACCTGTTTAGGATTAATTTTTTTAACTTTTTTTAAACGTCTGCTCTGCACAAAATCATATAAAGGCATACAAACCGGCATACCATTTTTTAAATAATCTAGGTGCTTAATTAATAGCCTTAAGTCAAATGCCTTAAGGTCGTCAAAGTTTATCTTTTTACGCTCTTTTTTATTTAAATGCGACCAATCCTTATAGTAATTATCCTGACAGATAATAACTACCTTGTTATCTTTGAATTTTTTCTTAAGCTTATTGGCAAACGTAGTCTTGCCAGACGCCGTAGAGCCGGCGACCGCGATTATTTTACAGAGCGAGCGGTATCTTCCCATAATTTTATCATTGAGCTTATATCGCCTATTTCATCAACCCTGGATTGTACGAAAGCGTATCCTTTTTCGCCAAAAGATTTTGCCAAGTCTGGCCTATCCAAGAGGAAAGTAATCTTCTCCGCAAAAGCCTGCGGATCCTTCCTTTTTACAACGAATCCGGTCTCACCATTTACCATCCATTCTCTTAGGCCGGATACATCAGTACTTACAATCGGCTTCTTGGATAATATCGCCTCCACGATTACCGTAGCCCTTCCTTCAAATATTGAAGGAAGAACAAAAATATCGCTTGCAGCATAAAATTGCGGGATAAGCTGATGCTCTATGGCGCCGGCAAAAATAACATTGGAAGAAATACCCATCTTTTTAGCCAAATCCTTTAAAAATGCCTCCTTCGGCCCTTTACCAGCTATCAAAAGTAGTGTATTTGGCTTCTTTTTTAGGATTATCGCAAATGCCGAAAAAAGATTCGGAATGTCTTTTTGGTCAACTAGCCTCCCAACGAACAGCAATATTTGCTCAAACCCCTTATTCAAATACTCCTGCCTAATCTTAGAACCATCAGTTGCATTAAAACGCTTCAGGTCGGAATGCACCGAAATTAAAGATATACGATCCTGCGCCACTCCATATTTTTCTAATTTTTCTTTTGTTTCACTGGCAACTACCCTGATCGTATCCGACCGCTTGCAGATAAATTTGCCTAAAGCGTTAAATAAGACATTAACCGGCCTCATTTTTATCCAGTATTCATTATCAACAAAATCAATGTGCGCCTGAATATTAAGCGGTATTTTAAACTTCTTCTTCAGCAAATATCCGGTAAAGCCGGTTGTAAACGGGTCTTCCGCGGTTATAGCGTCTATTTTGTTTTCTCTGCAGATAGCTGAACAGATTTTATACGCATCATAAATAAAAGCGAGCTTATTCCGTGAATTTGTCGGATATACCCAGAGGTTATCTGCCCACTGTTCGGGCTTTAAGTTTAAATTCTTGGGAGAATAAACAATCAACCTTAAAGAACCAAGTTGCTTCGCATAGTCAAATTGGCGCTCGCGCACATCCCCACGTACACTGTCTTTTTTTAACATTAAATAATCTAAACCAATTGCTAAAAGATGCATTTATCCCTTTTTATTCGCCTGTTCCGTAAAAAATTGCTCCACTATTTTTAATAGATTACGCTTAAAATCAGCGATGGAAAATTTATCAATGTTTATTTTAAGCTCGGCTCTGACTTTATCTTGTAATTGCTTATCAGAAATAATAGCGGAAATTTTTCTTACGGCATCATCCTCATCTATAAAGCCGAGAAACTCTTTGGCGCTGCCAACTATTTCCAGATGTCCGCCCTCTGCGGGGACAAACGTAATACATCCGGCCTTAATTAATTCGGCAATAGAAATCCCAAAATGTTCTTTTTTTGCATGAATACCATACTTACATTGCGCAATAATCTCTAACATCTTATTCCGAGAAACCGCCCCTTCATAAATTATCCAATCCTTATTCTTTTCCAGTAACTTTCGGAATTCAATATCATAGTTACTGCCTTCTCCCCGTATCCTCCCAATCAGCCGCAGTGTTATATCAAACCCGGATTTTCTAACCTTACCCAAAATAGAAATAATTTCCGCTATCTTTTTATCCGGCGAAATAATGCCTACATAGACAAAATCATTCTTTCTTGACTCCCAATCTACATTAAAAAAATCATCGGGAACAGAAGGGTATAACGTCATAGTCCGACAGCCATAAATTGAGTTAACAATTTTTCCGGTCCAATCAGAATTAACTAAAGTTAAATTATTCAATACGCCTAGCAGATCATATCCAGAAATAAATTTTCCCAACAAAAGATATATTTTTCTGATAATAGAATCCTTATAATACCATTTGTCAATCATCAGGTTATACTTGGCATTTTGACCGATATCCATACTGGGAAAATGGATATACTGGATTCCCTTCCGTCCAAAATCCATTTCATTGTAGGTGCTGAACATAAGGTCGTATTGCGCTGCGTTTTTCTTGCAATATCTCATTAAAAAATGCTGCTTTAATAACCGGCCCTTGGCAGAATTTTTGATAAAAGAGGGCATATTTACTACTTTAACTTTGATGTTTTCTTTGTTCAAAGATGTGCCGTATAAGCTATTTATTTTTTTAAGGTCGGGCTCTTTACAAAGTATAAAATCAACCAAAAATTCATACCGCAGCGTATCTGCTATCCACGCAGCAACTGTATCCGGGCCGCCTAAACCAAGCTCAGGATGAACAAGGGCAATTTTTTTCATAATTAATTTTTAGTTTCAAATTTATTAATAAGATTATATATCTTTTCAGTAGTTTGCTGCCAAGTAAATAGAGAAGAAATTCTTTCTTTTCCAGCATTGCCAAATGCGTTAGACAACTCAGAATTGCTAAGAAGTTTGATTATTGCGCCTGAAATCTGTTCAATATTGTGCGGCTCAACCAATATTCCGGTTTTACCATCAACTATCGCTTCAGGAATGCCACAGCAATTACTTCCTATAACAGGCTTTCCCTTTGCGCTTGCTTCAAGAAAGCATATTGCAAGACCTTCTAACGTACTTGGCATAATAAATAAATCGCAAAGCTCATAATAGTCGTTTACGCTGTTGCTATCAACAAATCCCGTAAATATTACCTGATCAGTTAATCCTAAATCTCTAGATAACCTTTGTAATCTGTTATAATCAGGCCCCCTTCCTGCAATAACATACTTGATGTCGGGTATCTCTTTAATAATGGCCGGCAATGATCGAATTACATCTCCTTGCCCTTTATAATCAACCAGGCGCGCCAGAGTCAGGATTATTTTTTCTTGCTTTAAACCAAACTTTTTTTTCAGGCTTTCGCTATCTCCGGCAGATGTAAATTTTTCAATGCTTATTCCCGGGTTGACAACGAATACTTTTGACAAAGGAACGTTGGCATGGGCTGCTATCTGATTCTTAGTATAATTGCTCGGAGTCACAATAAAATCTGCCCTGCGCGCGTAAAACGAAAACAGAGCTCTCTTTATTCCCTTGTCATATATTATCGGTTCTTCGCAATGCATAATCGAAAAGAATCTAAAGGGAATAAATAACCTTATCAAAGCGCCTGAAATATGCGATTCCAAATCAGGTAAAACAACAAGTTCTGGTCTATGTCTAAACAATACCCATAAAAGCGTTACCGCTCCCAGAAAGACATTCAGCTTTTTTGATTTATACTTATTAAAGAAACGGCTAATTCTAAAATTCTGATTTTCATCGGGATATTCAGTATTGCCAAGTGCATATTTTCTGGCAAAAACCGTTATGTTAAACCCCTTCAAAGCCAGCGCCCGGGCAACCTCATAAGTATACAAAGATCCGCCGCTTATATAAGGGGGATAACTTTCAGCAAGAAAAATTATTTTCATACTAAATTTTACTGGATTTTTTTTATTATTATTGCCGGGTTTCCCCCGACAATCGTAAATGGCTCCACGTCTTTGGTAATCACGCTTCTGGCAGCGATAACAGCGCCTCTGCCGATCTTGACACCTTTACAGATAAAAGCCCCTTCGCCTATCCAGACATCATCTTCTATCATTATAGGCTTGATTTCTTCTCCCGTGACAGGCAAGCGCTCTCTGCGATCTTGCCATCCTAACGGATGACCATCGTGATCAGAGATATAGACACGCGCCGCGATTAAACAATATTTTCCGATCTTTATCTCCTTGCCTACGCCTATCCTTACCTGTGGGCCGATAAATGTGCTGTCGTCGATTTCTAACACCGGATTTTTATTTACCTTATATCCCTGGAACCCGGCGTCACCATGAATTGTCACATCATCGCCGACTATTATTTTTATGTTTTCATTAACAAAGGGTAACCCATCTATTAAATTAAGATTACCACCCACCCTAAAACAAATAGATTTAAAAAGCGGAGTATAGTAAAACACTTTTAAAAACCATCTCCATAATTCCAAGCGAATTTTCCTTTCCCACCAAAAAGTTTTGTGCAAGGGGGTAATACAAGGAAAACTAAAATTCTTATAGACCGAACCTAAAAATTCGTAGAACCTATTTTCTTTCCTTCTTATTTTTAAAATCAAGTTATTCATTTCATTTTCCCCGGTTAGTGATCAAATTCTCATAAAGCTTAAGGTGTTTCGTTAAAAAAATCCTAGCACTAAAATTATTTTCAACTAATGTTCGACCGGCCAACCCCATACGCATCCTAGTTTCTGTATTATTGATCAGATCCTTAATCTTCTCTGCTAAAGAATAGTAGTTACCCCTTTCAAATATTAAACCGTTAATCCCATTTTTTATAACTTCATTTTTTACGATAGGTATATCAGTCCCAATAACAGATTTTCCAGACGCCCAAGCCTCCAAAAACGTTAAACCAAAACCTTCACTTATCGATGGCAATACAAAAATATCACAAGCGGCATAATATTTTGGTAGATTATCCACCGTAATTTTATTTAAAAAAAATATTTTCTTTTCTAAACCTAAGTTATTATTTTGACAATATTTCTTTAGATCATTTTCAAGGGGACCATTACCAATTATAAGACAAAACATATTATCATCTCTCATGTGCTTGATTGCTTTTAACAATGTAAGAACATCCTTTGTAGTAACTAATCTTCCAACGAATAATAATACAACGCTATTTTTAGGTATGTTCAACTCTTTACGCACTATCTCTCCAGAGACGCCTAGATTAAATTTCTCAATATTGACATACGGAGAAATAACTTTGATGTAATTCGAATCAATTTTAAATCGTTCGATAAGAGCATCTTTAAGGGTATTTGTGTTTACTACAAAATTTTTGTAGTTCCTTAAAGAACTTTTTGCTATCTTCTCATGATATCTAGGTCTTTCCTCATTGAAAAAGTTTAAAAGGTTAAGGTGGAATGTCATAACAATGGGCTTCTTATAATTAGCACCTATAATGCTACCAACTAGGCCCGCAGAATAGGGATTATGCGTATGAATTATGTCTACCTTATTTATTATCTGTTTAAGTGCTTTATAAAGGCGTTTATACCGAACATAATAAGTTACGCGAAATTCTAATCTGTTCTTCCAGAAGTTGCCAAATGGCTTTATCTCATGTAAGTTAAAATTATACTTATTTCTATTAGAGCTACTTGATGGACATACAACAGTTATATCATTGCCAGCTTCCTGCAAAATACTTGCTAAATCACTCGTATATTGCTCCACGCCGCCTAAATTTTCAGGAGGTAAGCCACAATCATTGACTATGGCAATTTTTAACATTTAACAATAGCCCCTCTCCTATGGCGCGTAAATATGTTTTTAATACACGCGAATATACCGGTAACCTTTCCTATGAAATAAATAAAAATGAGTAGCAGCCGCGTAAAACTAGGCTGCTTAATCAACGCAGGGATTCCGGTATGATCCGTAAATAGGAAAAATAAACTACGAAATATACTAAAATTAATAAACATAAAATAAGTTCCATTTCGTGCAATATAAAAATTTGTCCTAAAGCTGCGAAGATTCCGCTGTATTTTTTCTCTAGGTGCAAAATGATGCTCAATAAGCATGTCTGAATTATAAACCACGTGATACCCTAGTTTTTTAATTCGGACACAAAGGTCAGTCTCTTCGAATACATTTGTTCCTATATAATACGTATCGTACCCACCCATTAATTCCAAGAGGTGCCTTCTTATCGATATATTGCCTCCCCGTAAATGATCGACTTCAATAACATGCGAAATTTGCATATTAAAATTGTTAATTCTTTTTCCACTAAATGTCAACCGGCCAATTTCCCTATTACCACCTATTTGAATTAACGGATTTGGGTCATTAATATCAATAACCCTGCCTCCCACAGCACCAATATTATCATTTGAATAACTATCCAAACAGGTCTTTATCCAATCTTTCTGTACGAGTGAATCATCATCTAGAAACGCTAAGATATCTCCTCTTGCCTTGCATATACCAATATTTTTTGACTTTGGTCTTTGGTTAAAACCATTTAAAAATTTATAATATCCAACAAAATTGTAATTATTTTTTATTAGATTCTCGGTATCTAATTGAGAAGATGCATCGACAACAATAATCTCATATGGAATAGGATTCTGCCTTAATAAGCTGTCAATACACCTACGGACCCATTCGGGTCTATTGCGAGTAGGTATTACTACGCTAAATTTTAACACTTTATTTTTACTCCATTACAGTAGATATTTTTTTGAAATGGCCAAAATATAACACCAAATATGAATCCCCGCAGTAAATAAATTAATTTAACTAATGCCGCTTTTCTTGTTTCTCCCCTAGCAAAAAAAGATTTATAAAGATTCTCGCAGGTATGCCAATATACTCGTTTCAAAGCGTAATAATCCTTGATCAGTATTGTGTATTTAGCCCAAAGGAAACCAACTCCGTACCAATCCCTTTTTAATTGAATGAGCTGCTTGCTATTCGTATTACGCTGCCGATAAAAAACTACGATATCTTTGGAGTGTTCTACCTTTATATTATTCCGCATACACCGATAGATAAAATCTGTATCTTCAGCGCTTCCACCAAACTTAGAACCAACCCCAATCCGATGGTCAAATAATCCAATTTTCAAAAATACATTTTTGCGCATAGCCATATTACCACCATTCCCCATTAATAGCTCACGTGGCGGATGATATGTGGCGGAACGGTAAACATCTTTTAACTGATCTCCTTCCTTAAACTTTACCAGCCACCCCAAAACTACATCTATTTCCGCATCACATAAAAATTTCTTATAAATGGCAGATAGCCAATATCGAGAGGGGACATCGTCATCATCTATTATTGCCAAAATATCACCTTGAGCTTCGATTATCCCCTTATTCAGAGCGCATGATCTACCTCTTTGTTTTTCAAAATGATATTTTATTCGATTGTTACGAATCGCTAAATTCTTAACAATATCTTTTGTATCATCAGTTGAGTTATTATCAACCACTAACAGTTCGAATGAAATCGAATCTATGGGCTCTTGGCCTAGAATAGTTTCAATAACATTCTTTAGAGAAGAAGACCTGTTATGAGTAGGTAAGACTATGCTTATCATCGCGCTTTATAAAATGTTTTAAAAACAAATTCTTTTCATGTTTAGTAAATCCCATCTGAAATATTACTATTGCATATAGCAATAAAGAAATAATGAACAATAAAAATACTACTATATAGTTCGTAATAGACAGGACATTCATAATAAAAATTAATAAAGCTAATACGAAAATTGCCTTTAATGTCGCGATTACTAGAGTCTTCAGAAATTTCGATATTTTAAGATCTACCACTTTGCATAAATAATACGGTTGTATGGTCAAATTAAATACAGCCATTGGAATCGCTGTGCCTAATGCAACACCGATAAGACCATATTTAGAGGCGAGAAGAATACTAAGCAGCAAGTTGATGGCGCCCTCAATAATATTGCAATATGCATAAAATTTATGTTTAGAGATTCCATATAAAACTCCATATGCGGGACTCTGCATGAGTTCTATGGTTTGGCCAAAAAGTAAAATAAATAAAACTGGTAACCCAATTAAAAATTGTTTACCTACCCAAAGTTTTATTATCAATGGAGCATAAAAGGCCAACATGGTAGAAATAAATAAAGAGGTAAATATACTTATTTTTAGAAAAAAAAGATATTTTTGCCTAATCGATTCGTAATTATTTTGCGATTCATATTGACTAAATATCGGCTGCGTAATCTGCAATGCATTTTCAATAAAACTTTTAAAATACCTAATCAACCTAACGGGAATAGCATAATATGCTATGGAACCGATCCCCAACATTACGGAAATTACGAAATTATCCAAACTATATCTTAATAATGACGCGACTTGATTTATAAAACTAAATATACTGTAGCTTACAATCGATCGAATCAATTTTAAGTCTATAAATTTCACAGTTATTGATAACGCCGGAAATGCTTTTTTCGCAAGAAAGAACTTAATTAAATATCCAATCAATACAAGGATAGTTACAACGCTTGCGAGACCAATTATCCCATATCCTTTTGTTAGAACATAAATCACTAATACAGGTTTAATCAATTCAGTAGCAATTTCCACCATAGACGCCTGGTCAAAGCGTAAAAAAGAATGCAGCACCGATGTAAAAACTCTTAATGGAAGTGTCAGGGAGAAGTTTAATCCCAGTATTAGAAAAACTATCTGAAATGTTGCAATATCTTCAATATTTTTAACGTACTTTGCTGAGCCAAAAATAATCAGCAATGTTGTTATCAACAGTAATATTCCAAGCGACAGAAATAAAAAAAACGTTGTATTAACTACTCTATTTATTGAATTATCATCTTTTTTAACGGTAAGAGAGGACACAAATCTAACAATTGCAGATGACAAACCTAAATCAAAAAGACCATAAAAACCCAAAAATGACCCTACAAGTTCCCAAATACCAAATAGCCTGGTTCCTACGTGCTTTATAATTAGTGGCGTAAGGACAAAACCTACTATAGCGGCAATAAAAAAATAAGAGCAGCGAAAAAATGATCCCGCAATTAATGTCTTCGGCTTATCTCTCATTTCTAGATATCTTTCCTAACAATTTAATAATCATTAATTTTGTTATTAACAAAAAGGCTACACAAAATAAAAGTGCAGCTAACATTTCTAATCCTTCCTCAGCAATAACTTCAATTTGATAAATTTGCGGATATCCTTTTTTTAAATAATATTGCCCTACTAATTCTAACACAAACGTGGATAACCATAAGATGCTCGCTCCGAATATAAATTTAAATGATGCTCTTGATAACTGATATAGATATTTAAGGAAATCTTTCAAAAAAAATAAACCACCGAGTAAGAATGGAATATATACTATCATCCATAAATCATGAGATGCCTTCGTATTTAAAAAAACTAGTTTCAATTTATCATGTAGACGTTCATGAATATATGCCACCTCATCCATCGAAAGGAATAAAAATACACCAGAAATTAATAGCCATACCCAGGACTTATTAAATATTCTTTCAGATTTTTTAATAAGTTTGCGGTTTAAAATATAGTTAATTCCTGTAATTATCGAAACCAAAAATAACAGTTGCGAAGAAAACCAGGTAGGAATATTTCCTTCTTGATCAAGATCAAACAAGGTATATGGTAAAAAAATATGTAATGCCATAAGAGCACAAATAATAGAGAATAGGCTACCAATCATAAAATATAAGTAGCGTGAAATTTTTTGTTCGATATTCATCATAATTTCTGATAGGTTATTCTTAAAAGAAATCGTTAAAATAGCTAACTGCGCATTTTAGACCTTCTGTAAAGGTAACGGTTGGCTGATAGCCAAGTTTTGCCTTGATCTTGGAAATATCCGCGAGGGTACGGAAGACATCCCCTGCCCTGATGGGCAGGAGCTTGGGTTGGATACTTTTACCTGTGATTTTGTTGAGCGTAGTAACGATGTCTAAGACTGTAGTATCAACTCCAGAGGCGACGTTAAAGATATCGTGGGAAACGCCCGCTTTAGTAGCAGCAAGGATATTGGCGTCTACGACGTTGTCAATGTAGACAAAGTCCCTTGATTGCTTGCCAGTGCCGAAAATAGGCGGCTGCTGGTCATTAAGCACGCAATTAATAAACTTAGGGATAACTACGGCATACTCGTCGTCCAGCGCCTGGCGCGGGCCAAAGACGTTGAAATAACGCAGGCATACGGTCTCCAGGTTAAAAAACTCGGAAAATATACGGCAATAGTATTCACCGGTAAGCTTACTTAAGGCATAGGGTGAGATCAATAGCGGAAGGTCTGTTTCCTGCTGGGGGAATTTATCGGTATCCCCATATATTGAGCTTGAAGAGGCAAAAACAAAACGTTTTACCTTATGTTTGGCTGCTGCCTGAAGCAGATTCAAGGTACCCTGAATGTTCACGTCATTGTAGCTGTCAGGATCCTTTAAGGAACCGGGAACAGAGCGCAGAGCAGCTTGATGAATGACGTAATCCATGCCTTCGCAGGCTTTGTCGCAAGTGGATTTGTTGCGGATGTCGCCTTCAATTAATTCTACAGGAAATTTTAAATTATCATGTTTACCGCTGGAGAAGTTATCGAGGACACGAACAAAATGTTTTTCTTTTACTAATCTTTCAGCTATATTTGAGCCTATAAAACCGGCGCCGCCGGTAACTAAGAACTTCATTGTATCTCCTTTTTACAGATACCGGTAAATGTAGCCGGGAATGTGGTATTGGATATTGGTCAGAATGTAACCGATGAGTTTGGCTTGAGACTGAAGGATCAACTGTTCGCTGTGCTTGATTATGCCCTTCTGGGTCTTCTCTGCCTTTACCACCATGATCACGCCGTCAGTTTGCGCGCCCAGCAACCCTGCGTCGGTTACCGGGATGATCGGAGGGGTATCAAAAATTACGTAGTCGTATTTCTCCTTAAGCAGGCTAAGGAGATTTTTCATTTTTTGCGAGCCTAAAAGCTCGGAAGGATTATGGGGGATTTTTCCTGCCGGCAGGATGATCAAGTTGTCTATGCCGATATGCAGCATAGCCTCATCAATGTTGGTGCCGTTGGCAATTAAATCAGCCAGCCCGGTTTCCGCTTTTACCCCGAGATATTTGCTAAGGCTGGCGCGACGCATATCCGCGTCTACCAGAAGGATCTGCTTTTTGTTCAGGTCGCGCGCCATAGAGATAGCCAGATTAATAGCGGTAATAGTTTTACCTTCGGCATGATTAGAGCTGGTTATCGTGATCGTCTTTAGCGGATGCTTGGAGCTGATCGCCTGAAGATGCGTGCGCAAGGTGCGGTATTGCTCGGAAACCGGTGAATGCGGATCGTAAAAAGCCACGATACGCGGGTCAATACTGGAATCCGTGGTCTTCTTGGCAACGAATTCGTATTTGACTTCGGCTTTTTTCTCTATTTTTTCAATTCTCTGCAATCTCTCTTCGGCTGCTTTTTTTAATGCGTCGGTAATTTTGCCCATTTAATCTCCTTCAGTCCCTACTTTTAAATCGAATCGGGTATCTGAATATCCAAAGGTTTATAATGGAAGTCGCGTTCTTTGGCGACTTCGTTAATGATATCCGCGGTGATCTGCTTTGCCTCGCTCACATAGCCGGATAAGAGCGCGCTGTCAGCAAGGATATTGATCAGGCGCGGGGTACCGACTGAATGCTTATATAGCGCTTCAATTGCCTCCGGAGTGAAAAGCTCCTGGCTGTTTGGATTAACAAGGCTAAGGCGATGTTTAATGTATTTTTCTGTCTCTTCCCTGTTTAAACTATTTAAGTGGCAGTAAACCATGATTCTCTGGCGGAATTGTTCAAGCTTGGGATTCTCAAGTTTTGCCTTAAGCTGTGGCTGGCCCATCAGAATGATCTGGATGAGCTTTTCCTTCTCGGTTTCAAGGTTTGAGAGCATCCTTACTTCTTCTAAGACCGTAGGGGTGAGATTTTGCGCTTCATCAATAATCAAGACAATATTCATATCAGCGCGCAGCTGCTGAATAAGATATTTATTGAGCTGGGATAATAATTTTTGCTTTGTGCCGGGCTTATAATCCACATCCAGCTCTTCCAGTATCTCCGTAACCAACTCCCTACAGGTTAAGTGAGTATTAGTGATCAACGCTACCTTAGTATTCAAATTAAGCTTATTAAGCAGAGCCCTGCAAACCGTGGTCTTTCCCGCGCCGATCTCTCCGGTGATGACAATGAACCCCTTTCTTTCATTGATCGCATAGATCAGGCTATTCAACGCCTCCGTATGCTTGGCGCTGGGAAAGAAAAATTTTGAATCGGGCGTAGTATTAAACGGTTTTTCGCTAAAGTTATAAAATTGTTCGTACACGCTTATCTCCTAACAAATGAGAATAACAGGGCCGCGATGATTAACGCAAGCGATGACAATGAAACAACAATTGCCAGCTTTTTTCTCCAGTTCTTTTCTTTATCTATCTCTTCCTGCGTAGTGATGCGCGATATCCCGCCTAAAACAGGAAACTTTAAATTATCTTTAGCATCGGCAATGTCTAAAATGGACTGGTCAAGGAATTCACCTGCTAAAACAAGGCCTACTCCTACGCCTGCGCCTAAAAGCAGGCCCATAAATATGATCATAGCCTTATTGGGCTTTGCCGGCCGATAAGGAAGCCGTGGCGGGTCAATCACAGTGTAACGCGTGCCTTGCCTTGACGCTTCCAAGCGCTGGGTGATCTTGGCGGTTTCTAATTTTTGAAGCAGCATATTGTAAATATTTTCGTTGACATTTTTATCCCGGGCAAGCACGGAATCATACTTATCCATCAGCATTAATTTATAGATCGCGGCATTAGGATCGGTAGCGCCGTTATCGACGCCAAGATACGCAGCTCCTCCGGAGGTAGTTTCCTGACTAATGACCTTATCCAGTTCCTGCTGCAGCGCCTTATATGCCGGATCGTCTTTTAGCGGAGCAGTGGCAACTTTAAACTCGCCTGATTCCAGTTCTTTTTTGGCAATATCCAGTTTCTGGCGCAGTTCTCTGACTAATGGATGCTGTTCAGTAGAATCAACCAGCAGGTTCTTAAGCTGTTCTTCCAAATCGGAAACCTCCGACTCTTTGATTTTTCTTTTATATACATCAAGCTGTTCCTTGATAAACTCAATCGCCACGTCGGTTTCCTTGGTCTGCGTGCGCATGTTTTCATCAACCAGGTTGTCGCTTAGGGTCTGGGTAATACGCTGGGTTTGGCGCGGTTCATCGCCAAAATAAGATATCCTGATAATCGTAGGCATATTTTGCGCGTGCGAGCTCGGGCCGCGCATCTGCACGCTGATATTTTTCCGTAAACCTAAAATAAGGTTTTCAAACTGCTGCTGCGTCTGGATATTTTTTGCCAGGTCCAGCTTCTTGGTCAATTCTACAAGACTGTTCCATCCCAAGAGCATTTCTTTTATGGTCTGCATCCTTTGGATGGCGGAAGTAGAAACTGCCAGATCCTGGATCAGCGGGTTAATGATCTTTTCTTCCTCAACCAGGATCAGCGTATAAGCTTCATAGCGCGGCGGCATAACAAAAGCAGCAACAATGCCCAAAACCAGGCCGATGAACGCCGGGTAAATTACCGTCCATTTACGCCTGAAAAATATCTTTAAGTATTCTAGGGGGTGTGTAACTTTAGCAGTTTCTTGATTTTCCATATTCATCTCTCTTATTTAGTGACGAGGTTACTAATCGCGCTCTTAGCGGTAGATGCGCCTTCCGGAGCTGCGCTCATGCCTGAAACAGTCGCGGTTACAGGATTAATTATGCGCACGATCTTAGCCATAACAGTGCTGGGCACGTACAATACGTCTCCCGGGCGCATATCATAGTTATATTTTAAGTTCCCGCCGTAAAGCACGGCGTAAAGGTCCACTGCGCGGGTCTTCATATTACCGTTATTATCCGGGGTAATGATGCGGCACTTGCGCATTGCCGCTGCCAGCGTAGGCAGGCCTGCCTGCACTACCGCTTCCCTGACCGGGATGGTTTCCGAACGCATATAGTATTTGCCGGGCTTGGCAACTTCTCCCAAAACGTAAATCACTTTACTCTTATACTCTACTACTGCCACGTTGATCTCCGGGTTGATGACGTAGACGGAAACTACCTCCTTAAGTTTATCTTCCAGTTGTTTTTTGGTCAGGCCGTTGACGTCTATGTCTCCGACAAACTTATACTGGAGCTTTCCCTCAAGGTTGATCGGGTAGATGCCGCTGAATTCAGGATGGCGCATTACGCTAACCTCAACAATGTCATCCGGGCCTAAAGTGTAACGCAAAGGGTCAAAACCTGATTGCGGGGTGTTTGCGGACGCTTCCTGCGCTACGGGTACTGATGGAAGAGAGATAGTTATCTCCTCCTCTGCCTGAACTATGCCAAAAAGGGCTAAAATCGCTAAAATCAGGATAAAAAACTTAAAGTTGTTTTTCATTGCCGCTCTCCTCATATATAATTGTTTCCTTAAAGTCGCGTAATCGCCGGAAGTCGTCCTTATCATAGACGCGCCATCCGCGCCAATCGCGCTTGGGCCGGCTAACCTTGCCGGATTTTTCCCAGCGGATGATCGTCTTGGGCGTTACCTTGATCCTTCCTGCCACATCCGTAATCGTCATTTTACCGTTACTCAACTTAAGCCTCCTTGTAATAATTAGGTATTTTGTATTATTAAGTCTTATTATGTCCGGGTATGTCCGGGTATGTCCTAAAACGTCCGTATATTACTTATAATAGCACATTCTGTGCCAAATCAAAGGAAATTTGGAAAAATTTTTAATTTGAGTTGTAAGTTATTGATTTAATTGAAGATATTATATTGCTGGCGTAGCAACCTAATACGTGGATTTTAGGGCTATAAGCGGATTTAAAAAATCATGATTATATTAAGCAACGATGAAAACGGCACAAAAGGCATAGACCGGAAAATATCCCAGTCTAACCATTTGTGCCACAAAAAGATAGGATTAATGTCTACTTAAATAAACAAATTGTTACGAAGTTTTAGAATATAGCCCAGCATAGAGATCAAGGACCTGCCGGATCATGCATTGGTACTTTTGATGATGCTGCCGGGCAGCTCGCTTGAAAAATTCTATGCTTTTGCGGCTTAAGGAAATCGTGATTTTCGCGCTTTCTTCCGGGAAAATAAGCTCCTCCGGAGGCGGCAAAAAGTCCTTCACTCTTGTCAATTTCCCAATCGGCATATTCTCATCGTATTCATTCTTCTTTCTCATAGTATTTCGCCCCTTTCCTCCAATGCCCTGCCCCAATTATCCGGATTTTACCTTCCCGATACGTAAACCTTACCGTAAGAATCCTTCCTTCTACTTTCCCAATGCAGAACAACCGCTCCTCCGCGGCTGAATGCTTAGTATCAACAAAGTATATGCTAAATATGGTTAATTGTCAATACAATTATATGTATAATATGCCATATTTAGCTGCCTCCTTCCTTTATATCAATAGACGGAGCAGCAGGATAAATCTAACGGATATTTTTACTTAATGTTGTCGGAGATAAGTTCCGTCATATGCGCTTTCAAGAATTTGGCTATAGCGCTAACTGTCTCATCCTTAAATCCCGGAGGACTTTGGGCTACCCACATCGTAAAATTATACAGTTCTTGCGTGTCTACTTTGAGCCATTTTTTATTTTTGTGTAAAAATACGAATAGTGTCGTCATTGCGATGCGCTTATTGCCGTTTTGAAAAGGATGATTTTTGACCATTAGATACAATAATACGCTTGCCTTCGTAACAAGCGTTGGATAAAGAGACTTCCCGCCGAAAGTCTGGAATGGGGCCGACAGACAGCTTTCCAGCGCATTGGCAAAACGTGTAGAGAAATCCGGGATCGGCTCGTTAAAAGACATCAGCGCCTTAGCCAGCCTGAAAGATATATACTCAACTTCCTTTGCAGTCAAACCCTTCATTTATTCCCTGCCTAAGCGTTTCAAGACCTCACCGTAATCATTTACGGTCTTTCTTACGGCAGCATCTATCTGCCGTTTGGCGCTTACGCTTAAGGCCTTGCCGGTAATCGCGTCAAGATATTTACGGGGAATAGCATAATTTCTGCCTATACGGACTGCTTTGATTTGCCCGTTTTTAACCTTCTTAAAGACCGCAATTCTGCTTAAACCAAGAATGTTGGCCAACTCTGGTATACTGATATATTGCTTGCTCATCATCCATTACCTCTTTCTTAAACAGATTAACCTATGTTAACCGACCATGTATAGGTTAACATAAAAATACCCGGGAGTCAAGATTATTTGTTACTACGGCGGGGGCGTTTGAACTCAAAGATCTCAATGGCTTCAAGGATGAGCAGGAGCGCCAGGAAAAGCAGGATTGCGCCAATAAAGCCGATCAGGCTTACCTTATATTGTAGGATGACTAGCAATAAGGCCCAGAGCGTCATTACCAGCATAAAAACCATGGGGATGACCACAAACCAAATGTGCTTGCCCTTCTTCTTTAGCCACACTGCCACAACCATCAGGGCCAAGCCTGCCAACAGCTGGTTAGTTGCGCCAAAAATCGGCCAAATGATCTTCCAGGCAGGGACGATGTTGCCGCTTGGATCCTTAATATTAATCAGCACAAAGAACGCCGGCAGGATAAGAGTAATTAGTGTTGCCAGATAGCGCGTACGTCTGCCCTCAATGTTGAAAATCTCCTGGAAGATATAACGCGCCAGGCGAGTGGCAGTATCCAGCGTGGTAAGAATAAAAGCAGATAATGCCAATAAGCCAAAAGAAGCGCCAATCTTTTCCGGAATGCCAAAGACAGATAAGAATTTAGCCATACCGGCGCCATAAATTGCCAGCGGTGCTTTAGCTGCCAAGGGGTCCCCTCTGCCAATAACCATTACCGTGGCTAATGCAATGATTGCGACCAATCCTTCAACAAGCATGGCGCCGTAACCAATCGGCAGGGCGTCAGCTTCTTTTTTTAGTTGTTTAGAGGTCGTGCCGCTGGCAACTACAGCATGAAAGCCGCTGATCGCTCCGCAGGCAACAGTTACAAAGAGTATGGGAAACATTGGGCCGATATCCTGAACGTTCCAGGCGGTAAATGCCGGGTAATTAAGCGGCAGGCCGCCAAGAAGGATCCCGAAAAAACCTCCGAACAACGACGCGTAAAGCAGAAAACTGCAGAGATAATCCCGCGGCTGTAACAATATCCAAACCGGGGTAATTGAAGCGACAAAGCAATAAACGATCAATACGAGATCCCAGGTTTTGGCCTGGTCTCCCAGGAGCGTCGGAACATTGTTTAAGGGTATTTTCTGGCCTACCCAGATGAAAAAAAATACTAACGGCACAAATATCAAAGAAGCCCATTTTAAGGACATTTTCAGCCGATACAAGGAAAATCCAAAACCTATTGCCGCCAGTATAAAAAATAAAGACGAGGTAGCTACTCCCCCGTCAAGTTTGAAAGTGTTAGCTGTCAGGTCGGTAAAAACAGTCAGGACATATACCAGGCTTAGCCAGATGAAGGCCAGCATCAGATGGTATGCCCGCTTGGACATGTAGGTATTGGCGATCTCGGCAATAGAGCGGCCGCGATTACGGATAGAAATGATCAGGCTGGAAAAATCGTGGATACCACCGATAAAGATAGAGCCGATAACCACCCAAAGCCAGACCGGCCCCCAACCAAAAGCAATACCGGCAATGATCGGGCCTAAAACCGGTCCCGCGCCTGCAATTGACGAGAAATGATGTCCGAATAGTACGGGCGCGGGAGCAGGCACATAGTCCACTCCGTCATACATCGCATGCGACGGCGGATGATTTTTATTATTCAGCTCAAAATGCGCTTTAAGGAAGAAGCCATATCTTCTATAAGCCAAAACGAACAGAACGCAGGCTAGCAAAAATATGGCGGTGAGCACTCTCTATGAGCAGTCGGGGCGCCAGCAGCAGCTCATCTGGCCGCATCTATCACGATAGCCCGTGGCAAAACATTGGGAGTTACCCTCTTGCTTTTGTATGCCGCGGATAAGTTCTTTTTTGGAATACTTCCAGGTGTCCTTGATGCCTTTTTGTCTTGCCCTTTTTTCAATTTCTGAAAGCCTCATTTCTACTACCCCTCCTTATGCTTTATAAACTACGTCGTGCTGCCTAACCCGGGAATTGACCAATAAACCGATCTCATCCCCCTTCTTCGCAGAATTTACCGGCACGCGGTCAATCTGCATTGAATCTACGTTTTGCGTAAAGTCGGTGGTGTGGCCCTTTATTTTAACTACCACCCCCGCTGTCAAAGGAACCTTTAGTTTGATCACTGCTGCCCGGACATGAGGAAAATAATGCGTAACTATGCCGATAACGTCTTTCTTGGCCTTAGCCTTTGCCTTGGGATTTTTTGCCTTAATCTTAGGCCTTAGTTTCGGCTTTGCCTTGACTTTTCTCTTAACTGTTCTCTTTACGGCTTTTTTCTTCGTAGCTTTCTTTTTTACGGGCTTTTTCTTCTTTTTAGTTGCCATCCGTCCTCCCCTTCTTATTAGAGTACGATTTTTTCGGCAAGATCCGTAACAATCGGGATGCGGCAGTAATTGCCCAGCAAAGACTGCAGAGATCCCCATAAAAGCGCCAGGAGATAAATATAAGAAGCCCAGTGCCAGACAAATTGCCCTACACCGGGAATAACATTAAAAAGAAACGCGCCTACAAGAAAAATGAACAGAACCAGGCCTTGCTTACCATGGTAAACGCAAAATTTATTATCTTTCTTTAAGATCAGCGGCAAAATGCAGAGAAAGCCCCAGTAGGCGACTACCGCGAAAATCTTTCCCTCTTCTATTTCCTTACTATTCTTCTCCATAGCCTGACCCCTAAAACAGTCACTTCCCTTCTTCTATCTCAAGAAGCGAATTCATCTGGCCAAAGGGATTGACCTGCCTGCGGGGATTTCCGGCGTCTTCCGTCCAGTTGCCGTCAACCACAAAGCGATACTGATATTGTCCGGCTTTAAGGCTTACTTTTTTAACCCACGTGCCGTTAGAGCGTTCCATGCGGCTTTTTTCATCCGGCTGCCAGTTGTTAAAATCGCCTACCAGGTGCACTTCATTGGCATCGGGCGCGGGAAGCGAGAAAATGATCTCGCTAAGTTTGGGCATCCTTTCTTTGACGATTTCATCCATTTTCTTTTCCAGGGGCTTGCACGCAACAGGCGCGGGAGTTTCCGGGCTGCTCCCTGATTCCTGGATGATCAGCTCACGCGCAAGGCTGTAGTAATCCTTGGCCCCGCGGCAATATTTATCATAATTTAACACGTAGGTGCCTTCAGTCTGCGCTTCTTTTAGCTTTACGTTTACGTGGATGATGTTGCTAAAAAGCTTGTTCTTAAAATCCGCGCGGATCTTTTCCAATACCTTAAACGAATGGCGCAGCCGGGAATCAAAATTCGTTACCAGGACTTTATATTCAACGTTGTGGTTTAAGCGGTCCTTGACTAGGTTAACGATGTCCACCAATTGCGCCAGGCCTTCAAGCGAGAACCTGCTTGCTTCAACCGGGATAATAATCTCCGAAGACGCGCGGATGGCGTTTATGGTAAGGATGCCTAAATTAGGCGGGCAATCAATCAGGCAATAGTCATACTTCATGCTGAAGCCATTCAGCGTATCCATCAGGCGGGATTCCCTGCCGATCTCACCCGCGAGTTCCTGCTCAAGTGTGCTCAAGACAACGCCGGAAGGCGCAATGTCAAAATTGTCCGTTACATTCTGGATGATATCGTGAAGTTTGGCTCTTTTATTGGTCAGCTTGGAAAGGACGTTGTAAATCGTCAGGTTTGCTTTAATGTTCAAGCCGAGAGTAGCGTGAGACTGCGGGTCAAGGTCAATCAATAAAACTTTACGGTTATTGCTTGCCAGCGACGCAGCTAAATTTATCGCCGTAGTTGTTTTGCCGCAGCCGCCCTTCTGATTCGTGATGGAGATTATACGCATTATCGACCCCTCCTAGATTAGCGTAATACTCTAATGTTATCTATATAGACCACGTCCTTTTTATCCTTCGCGTTCCATTCCTCCACGATAAACGAGACTTTGGTTATCTCATTCCAATAGCTTATGCCGTGGAATTCGGAAAATTTTACGGCGTAATTATTCCATCTGTGGGGTATGTCTTTAAGATAAAGGCTGGATCTTTCGTTGAAGGAGTTGGTGAATTCTACTTTGAGCGAAATTTTGTCGGCGTAATTGCTTTTTTTCAAAGCAAAGGCAAGCGTATTGTAATGAGAGAGATTGAGACGGTTAAGATCTAAGGAAAAAATCTCTTTTCTGGCGGGGTTGAAATTAAAGTTAATTTTCGCCGTATCGGGATACAAAATAAGCGCGACCTCAGGCGCTCCAACAGAATTCCTGCCATTCAGGGCAGCGAATGAAAAAAAACCAAGCAAAATTACGACCGCAGAACCGGTGAAGATATATCTATTGAACTTATGCTTTTTTTTGTTTTTTTTCTTTTTACTGGATGAAGCGTCGAGATAGATATTTGCAAGATGTTCGTAAATATCTCTCTTGTCCATTATGCAAAGTTATACCATAAAAGGGGTTAGATGTCAATCATAAACTATTATTCAAATACGCCGGATGCGGTTTGCCGATGATCTGATAAAAATTACGCGCGTGCATGCGGAATAATTTATCAAAATCTCCGTTGGGGTCTTCGCCATACCACCAGAACCAGTCGCTTCCTTCCAAAACGCGCATTTGTTTCCACGCCAGCTTAATGTCAATGCCGTCTGAACCTTCCTTCTCTATTCTTTCAAGTTCGGAGCGCGCTTCAGTCAGGCTTTCCCACGCGCGATTCTTATGCGGGTTGCCGATCCATTTGCCGAACTCGCCGTAAATCCATGAGCCCGGGGCAAGGCGCTTGATCTCATGCTCTGCCGGATGTGATTTTAAATATTCCTGCGGCGTGGTTGCGGTAACGAATTTGGCGCTGGATAAATTTTCATAAAGCAGCTCAAGAAAATCATGGCCGTCATTGGCATAATATTCCCATGCGTTCTCACCGTCCATTGCGATCGTAACAAGAATATCCTGGTTCTTAAAAGCGGCTGCGATATTTTCCAAATGCTTCATAAAATCGGCAACCGCGGACTTTGAATCCCAGCGATGATAAACAAAACCGATAAGGTCGGAAAGATTGCGGTCGCGGAAAATAATGCTTAGCTGTCCCTCTTTGCCCTTTAAGAGGTGCGGCTTATATAAAGCGCGGGTATCCCGCTTTTTAAGGCCCAATGACCTGAATAATATGCCTTCATCGGCAACAATCCATTTAATCCCGGATTCCATAATGAACGGTAATATGTGCCGGCTTACCGCTTCTTCCGAAGGCCACATGCCCGCCGGCGCCATACCGAAACGCGCCTTGTAGAATTCCACTGCTTCGTCAATTTGCGCTTTGGCATCCTGCGGCCAGCTGAATTGGACCTGCGGCAGCGTGGTTTTGATATTTGCCTCTTTGGCAGTCTTGGTATTATAAAGCAGCGGCAGTATTGGATGGTAATACGGGCTGATAGAGGCCTCAATCTGGCCCTTTGCGATGAATTCCTTATAAACGGGGATAACGCCGGAAAGGATCTCTAACTGGGTATTTAAGACAATGGTCTTATCTTCTTCATTGTAGAACCGGCCTTTGCCAACGATCTTTTTTAATGCCGGGATATTGCGGCGGAAATACGGGTCAAACCAGGCAAGGTTAAACCAAACCTGCAGGTCAAGGAAGTCTTGAGTGGTAAAATTCTTGCTGGCCTTATGTTTTAGATAAAGCTCGTAGTAACGCGGATGTACTGCAATACACTTTTCAGGGTTAATGCTGAAGAAACGGCTAAGTAGGAATTCTTTATCCTGTTGGTCAAGCTTATCCGCCGGCTTAAGGGTAAGCTCAAAAAATTTGTCCTTTACTTCGCCGCTAACGTAATCTTCTACCTGTTCTACCAGCGAAGGCACAAGATTGAATGTCTGGCGCACTGCCGGATACTTATCCAGCATTTTAACCATATCAAGGTAGTCTTTGATGCCGTGCAGCCGCACCCAAGGCACATCAGTCTCCTTGGTAAGGAGATTCTTGTAGTACGGCTGATGCATGTGGAAGATAAAGGCGAGGTATAGCATTAGGTGATAGGTGTTAGGTAATAGGTGTTAGGTTTAAAGTGATGGATATTAAGCATATTTCCCGAGTGAATTCTTAAGACCGTTTAACATTTTACCACATTCATTATATTCTTGCACAAAATAATTATATTTATCTTCCGCAACATATTGCTTCTTAAAGGCAATTGATATATGATGTCTGGTTTCCTGAATTTCTCCTTGCGCCCGGTTAATACCCTCTAAATAAATATTTAAATGTTTATTATTCCAACCTTCGGCAAGATTCGCAGGGGCTGAATTAGAAGATCTTCTTAATTGGGAGCCTAACTCATACTTTTCAAAATCAGGAAATTCCTGTGTTAAAGCAGAAACCTCCAAATGTAGCTTACATAATTTTTGATAAACGTCTAAATCCTCAAAGCTATTTATTTGATTTTTCATACCTGGTATCTGACACCTAGCACCTAAAAAAAAGCCCCCAGAGGTTTAAGCCTCCAGGGGCTTTTTTATTACATAAACGCTATTAGAATGTTACCTTCATTGAACCGATGACTTCAGTTGCTGTGTTGTCATTCCTATTGGAAAGGGCATTACCCGCCCAATAGACACCGGTCAAAAGGGAGAACTGAACATCTTCGGTATAATCATAGGTAGCCGTGACATCCAATTCTTGACCTAATCCGCCCTTTTTGGTAAAAACGAGGTTCTGTCCAGGTCTTGCAACACTCGTAGCTACTAGACCGTTGGTAGACCTCTTTGCCAGCCAATAACCATAATATTCGCCTTTTAAGGTGATATCTTCCATAGGCTTCATTGAACCTTTGATACCAGCTATATGCTGATTGGTCTGGTTCCATAACACATTATGGATATTGCCGAACGTCTGGTTCTCATACATCGGGTCCCATCCGCGGCGATGGCCTGCGTTGGTATCATAGTTGTCGCTGTCACCGCTAAAATAGGCATACAAAGCAGTCAAAGAAGGTGTATATTTGACTTTTTTAAAATCATAGGTCAACGACGTTTCCAAAGCCCAAGCTTTAAGGGCTACGGTCGGCTGAGCCGCAGTATTGGTGTTATATCTACCAAACTGATATGCAACTTCCAACTGATACATAAGATTCTCGATGGGCGTAGTAGATACGCGGGCACCGATAACATCTGTACGAGTAGGCTTATTAATGTTAGTATTCGCTTTTCTGTCAACGTTTCTTTCAAACCAGTATGCCTCTACCTTGGTGTTCTTGGTGAGATCATAACCGGCATTCACGCCATAAAGATTGGTGTCATCGTAGCTGTTGGTAACTGCCTCTGCGATCTTTGCGCCGATGATGTCAATCACCAAAGGATCATAATTAAGGGTAGCGCGAATAGCATCAAACGACTTACGGGCGCTCAGGTCTGCGTTTAACCTGTTAGCGCTGGTGGTACCCACCACGTTACTGAACGGGCTGGCTGAACTAACCGCGTTATTAGTATCAGGATCGCCGACTATCATTTCGTTTCCAAAGTGCAGTTCCTGGCGACCAACTGTCATTGTCAGAGGAGAATACAAAAACTCTTTCAAAGTCACATAAGCCAAGTCAAGATCAATGTCTGTGTTGACATTTCTGTCTGAACTGGCTGCGACTGAACCCGTATTCTCTGTTTCGCTACCCCAATATCTTTCGTTGAGTATCCTTACGGTGGTAGAAACATTGTCTGTAAGATCAGCATCAACTCTTACGCGGGCAATGCTAGCAAGAAAAGTATCCGGATACGTTCCTGTTGTACCGGTTCCGGCGGCCTTGCTATTATTAAGCTCAAGCTGGCGAGCAACACCAAGCACGGTGATGTCTCCGCTTACTTTAACATTTTGAACTTCTGCGTATGCGGTAAATGTGAGGCCTACCACAAACGCCAAAGCCAAAACTAATATCAAGCGTTTACTCATTTGTGTAACCTCCTTTAAAATTCCAAACAATATATTTAACTAGGTATTTAAGTGTTGCCTAGATTATTTCTATCTATTTTTATATCACTGGATTTGTGTATGACTTCGGGCTATTTTTATGTTCATCGCCTCCCTTCTGCCCAACATTAAAGCCATATCCAGTGGTATAACCGATTTTCTCCCTTTTAACATATAAACCTTTACTTGTCAAGGGTTTTTTAATAAAACCAGGGTTTATATTATGTAACTCCTTTAAATTCAGATATTTAGGAGATTTGTTTCTTTTTTTATTCAAGAGCACTGCTAGCTGCTAGGGACGTCCTTTCAGGTACCACCCTGCAAGGCCGCTTTTATCTTCATCTCCAAAATAGCGAATTTTTTTGCAGTGTAATACCTACGCTCATCTTCCTCCAATAAAGAACCCAGCTTTACGGAGTAATCTTTTGCAGTAAAAGACGTTACCCCTCTTAACAGTCTTTCCAAAACCTCGGCAGGCTCATCCAGCGCTGCGCCTTTTTTCAAAAGAAACTCAATGTCAAAGGCGTCACGGATCTCTTTTCTGTCTAAAAGCGCCCGGATTTTTGCCGTCAGCATATCCTTTAAAGACAGGGCATTCAAAATAACCTGCACGTTTGAATACTTGCTGTATGCGATGGACCGTTCTGATTTTACGGCCTTAAGCTCTTTTCTGATCTCCAGCTTCAGGGCCCGCGGAAAATTTTTTGACCGGATCTCAAAAAGTATTGTATAAAATTTATCCGTTGCGTCTTTTACCGTATAATAGCGGCTAAGGCAATCCTTTAGATTGCGGAATAATTTTTGGGCATCGGTTTTTTTATTGAGCCAAAAATCCAAATCTACGGAAAACCGGTTTAAACCGTAACAGAGCCTAAGCATTGTGCCTCCGCCAAAAACAAGCCCGCTCAATAATTTTGCGCTGTTTAGCCGATCCAAAACCTCTAATTCAAATTGTTCCTGTTTTATGAGATCCCGCATATTTTCCCCGCTATCTGCCTTGTTTTAAGTGGGTATGCTTTTATTATTTTTTTTAACCTCTGCATATCCAACCTTTCAATATTCAAAGATGCGAAGTCCAATTTATATTTGCCGAAAGAAAAAAGATAAACGGCATCCATAAAAGCTTTTTCTTTTGTGGCGATAAAAATATTGTCTTTTCTGATAAAATCAAAATAGACTGTTTTTTTAACTTTGTGATAGTTGAATATTACTCCCTTTATTTCAAAACGCTGGGAGCGTTTTAGGGAAATACTTTCAAAAAAATTCCGCGGAGACTGGGTTGTAACTTCATAAAACGATAAAGCAGTCATTAAAGATATGTATGAAGGCACCTGCAGGTAATTGGAAAGCGCGAAAAAATCTTCCCGCCTAAAGTTGCCCCAATTCTGATCCAAGACGTAAAAATTATTTTTAAGCCTTATAAAAACGCCGGATTTTACGTAGCGGCTGGCAAGGACCCGGGCTGATTCAAGGCTAATGCCGGCAATATTTGCCAGATTGGCTATTGTAAAGTAGGGCTTTTCCTGTAACCGGCGAAGCTGCGCGTATTTCATTTGTTTTCCCCCAAAGCCTGATATTTACTAAGTATACATAATTAACATCTACGATAAGTATATATCCCTAGTAATCCTTTGTCAAGCTTATTTTATTCAACCACGCCAAGGGTTTCGCCGACACTTACAGTGTCGCCTTCGCTAAAGATGACCTCGGAAAGCGTGCCTGAACAGGGGCTGGGCAGGTTAAAGGTGGCCTTATCAGTGGCAAGCTCAACTAAGTCGTCTTTCTCATTTACCTTATCTCCGACTTTATAATACCAATAAGAAACCGTCGCTTTGGTGATGCCTTCGCCTAATTCCGGTAAGATGACTTTTGTCATATTAAAGCCTCCTCCTTTTCTTTCAAGAATACATTTGTGAATTTCGCGGTTAATCCGGCTTTCAGCGCATTGACCTCAACCTGCCTGCCTAAAGCCGTTTCCAAAGAAACCATTTCTATGTCCATGCCGCAAGGCCGGATCAAAGAATAGTTTTTCAGGTCATCATTCTTTATGTTTATGCTCATGCCGTGGAAAGTTATCCAGTTCCTTACGCAGATGCCGATAGAAGCGATTTTTTTGCTGCCGAACCAAACACCGGTAAGCCCAAGCCTTCTTGTTGCGGTAATTCCGAAATCGGATAAAAAATCAATGGCAGTTTCTTCAAGCTGTCTTAAAAAAAAGTGGATGTCTTTCTTAAAATAATTCAGGTTGAATACCGGATAAATAACAAGTTGGCCCGGGCCGTGATAAGTAACATCCCCGCCTCTTTCAACTTCAATAAGCTGGATGCCTTTTGCCTGTAATTCGTCTTTACCGATAAGGATATTTTTACGGCTTGCTTGCCTGCCTAAGGTGATCACCGGATTATGGAAACAGGTTATCAGGCAGGAATTATATGCACCTTTTTTAACGTCGGAAAAAACCAGCCTTTGGCATTCCAAAGCTTCGTTATAATCTATTAAACCTAAATCAACCGTTCTCATTGGGGACGTCCTTTAAAGTACCACCCTATCTGATCTTAAACACTTTATCTACAATGAGGTCGTAAGGCCTGTCCTCGGATACATATTTGATATAGGCCTCTTGCCTCTTCTCTTGTATATGGGCCAATCCCGAATAGAGCAAATTAGGCATAATTATTATATCATCGGTAGAGCCGTAAGCATAGTAAGAAAAACTGCTCCATTTATATCTTGATAAATTATCAACTATTCCTGCACGCAGAGGATTCCGTTCAATATACCTTGCGCATTCTAAAAGATAAGCATCATTATTTATGGAGCGGCTCTTATACCGGTTCTGAAAGATAAACCCGACAGAACCATAACGCTTGCGGAATGTAACCGCATATACCTGCAGAATTGATTGCATAAATTTTGGTAGATCCGATGCTTTAATAGCTTTAAGCAGCAGGTGTATGTGGTTTGGCATAATGCAGTAATTGGTTATCTTGACTTCGTAGGAGTGCTGGTATTGCTTAAGTATTGCCAAAAAGTATTCATAGTCATGCTTGCACCTAAACAGGCGCCTACGGTCAATACCCCTTGTAACTATATGATAATACCCTCCGTCTATCAAGGCTCTACTTACTCTTGGCATATAGATTCCTCCTTCTAATTAAATAGACGAAAGAAAAAGGAAAATCTAACAAAGAAATTTTTAGTTGGTTAAAATGACGGGATTAGAAAACTCTGAAAAGGGTGGTACCTGGAAGGACGTCCCCTGCTATTTGAGCGCTTCGTGGATGCCTTCGGACAGGCTGGGGTGGGCAAAGATCGTATCGCGGATCTGCGATACGGATAATTTATTGGAAACTGCCAGGCCGGCAATCGCAATGAGCTCTGCCGCGGAAGGCCCGAGTATTGCGCAGCCAAGCACTACTCCGGATTTTGCCTCTGAAATAAATTTAATGAAACCGTCTGCTTCATCCATAATCCTTGCCATGCCGGAAGCCATAAAATCAAATTTATGCAGCTTCACTTCAATACCCTTGGCAATTGCTTCTTCTTCACTCATTCCCACGCTTGCTGCCTGGGGATCGGTAAAAATGCAGCTGGGCACGACCTGGTTATCGCACTTTTTTGGCTTGGCAGAATCTGCGATGTTCTCTGCCGCAATAACTCCTTGGTAAGCGGCATAATGCGCAAGCATTAACTTTCCTGTGCAGTCTCCGGCGGCGTAAATATTAGGAATATTTGTCCTAAGATATTCATCAACGACGATCTTTCCTTTTTCAGTTACTACACCGATAGATTCTAAGCCTAACCCTTGCGTATCCACTGCCCTGCCCACGGCAAGCAGCACCAAATCATAATTATTAAAATCCGCGGGCTGCGCCTCGGCATTAGTGCTTACCTTGATGCCTTTCTTTTTAAAAGATTGCTCAAGCTTGCGGCTAATGTCTTTATCCATTCCCGGCAAAAGCTGGGGCATTTTTTCAATCACTGTAACCGTTATGCCAAGGCCGGCAAATAAGCCGGCGAATTCACAGCCAATCACCCCGCCGCCAATAATAAGAAGTGTCTTAGGAAGTTCCCTTAACTGCAGGATCTCGTCGCTGGAAATAACTTTCTTACCATCAAGCTTGATCTGGCGTAATTCTGCCGGCGTTGAGCCACAGGCAATAAGAATAAATTTCGCGGACAGCTCTTTGCCGCCTGCTTTTACGGAATTCGCGGAAATGAGTTTTGCTTCGGCGTTGATGAAATCCACGCCCTTAAGCATAAATGCCATGCCTGCTGAAAGCTGCTGAATAATTTTATCTTTTCTGGATTGGATTTCGGGAAAATTTATTGCGGGGTTTGTAACTTCTATACCGAAGGTTTTTGATTTTTTTGCCAGGGAGTAAACTTTGGCTGACTGGATAAGCGCCTTGGTGGGGATACAGCCGCGGTTAAGGCAGGTGCCGCCGATTTGGCTGTTCTCAATTACGGCAACTTTCAGGCCGGAGTCTTTGGCTTTTAAAGCCGCGTTAAACCCTGCCCATCCACTGCCGATGATGATCAAATCGTAATTCATTTGATCTCTTTATACTGTTCCTTTAATTTAGCTGCGCAAGCCTGCAGGCTGCTAAGTTCCTCTGTATTCAATTCCAATTCAATTACTTTTTCAATGCCGCTCTTGCCTAATTTGCAGGGTGAACCTATGCAAACGTCTTTAATGCCGTATTCGCCGTTTAAGTAAGCGGAAACCCCGACTACGCGGCTATGGCCCCTGGCAATGATACCGGCCAGCTCTGCGATCGCTGCCGAAGGCGCGAAATAAGCGCTGCCTGAACCAAGTAAAGAAACGATCTCTTTGCCCCGGTCAAAAGTACGAGCGGCCAATTCACGGGCCTTATCACTACCCACGATCTTATCAAGGCTTGAGCCTTTTACTTTTGTAAAGCGAGTTAAAGGCATCATACCTTCGCCATGGCTGCCGATCACACAAGGCTCTATCTCGGTTACCGGAATATTGAGTTCATTGCTAATGAGATTAGCAAAGCGCGAAGCATCCAGTGTAATACCCATGCCAAATACTTTACTTGGGGCAAAACCCGTAACCTGCAAGGCAAGCCGGGTCATTAAATCAAGGGGATTGGTGACGATGATTACGATTGCCTGCGGACTAAGCGATTTTATATTTAAGCAAACGTCTTTTAGGATCTGCGCGTTCTTATTCAGCAGGTCCTCGCGCGTCATTCCAGGCTTGCGCGCCAAGCCTGCGGTAACGATCACGATATCAGAACCGCTGATCCCATTAATATCATCTGTGCCGGTAATGTTAAAGTCGGACTTTAACAATAGCCGGCTATCGTCCATATCAAAGGCCTTACCTTGCGCAATACCCTTGGCAATATCCACCAAAAAAATATCGCCTAACCCATCCTGGGCAAGGCGCATTGCAGTTAAACCGCCGACATTACCAGCTCCGATAACGGATATTTTCATTTTAATTTTGCAATAATTGCGTCTGCCATTTCCGCAGTACCCACGCTTGAGGGGTCGTCGCGACGCGGCTTTAAGTCATAAGTCACGGACTTGCCTTCGGCAATCACCTGCTTGACTGCGGTTTCCAGCCGATTAGCAGCTTCTTTTTCCCCGATATGCTCAAGCATCAATACTCCGGATAAGATCATTGCCGTAGGATTGACTTTATTCATACCGGCATACTTTGGCGCTGAACCATGCACTGCCTCAAATACTGCCATTTCATTGCCGATATTGGCGCCGGGAGCAATGCCTAATCCGCCGATCAGGCCGGCGCAAAGATCGGAAATAATATCGCCGTAAAGGTTAGGCAGTACCAGGACATCGTAATTCTCCGGACGCTGCACTAATTGCATTGACATATTATCCACGATCGCGTCTTCAAAGGCAACCCTTCCGGTATATTCTTGAGCAACTTCCTTTGCGACTTTCAGAAATAGCCCGTCGGTAAATTTCATAATGTTTGCTTTATGCACGGCAGTGACTTTTTTACGGTTATGCTTTAAGGCATATTCAAAGGCAAACTTAACGATGCGTTCGGAAGCAGTCCTTGAGATTGGTTTGATGGAAATGCCGGAATCCGGACGGATCTTTTTTTTATTGTATTTGGCGATCTCTTGGATCAAGTGCTCGGTTTCCGGCTTGCCCTCTTCAAATTCAATACCGGCGTAAAGGTCTTCGCTGTTCTCCCTGATAATCACCAGGTCAATATTCTTGTAGTGGCTCTTTACTCCTGCGTATGATTTAGCCGGCCTGACGCAAGCATATAAGTCTAATGCCTGCCGGATCGCCACGTTAACCGAACGGAAGCCACTGCCGACAGGCGTCGTTATCGGGCCTTTTAGCGCGACTTTTGTCTTTTTTACGCTCTCAAGGGTGGTACCTGGAAGGACGTCCCCGTATTTTTCGAGCACCTCTTCCCATTCAATCTTCACGCCGGTAGCGTCAATGCAGCGCTTTGCTGCCAACGCCACTTCAGGGCCAATGCCGTCTCCCGGTATTAAAGTGATCTTATAAGCCATTTTAGACTTTCAGTTGTCCGTGCTTTTTAAAATAATGCACTACCCCGCCTTCCTGCAATAGTGCCTGCATGAACGGCGGCAAAGGCTTGACCTTTAATTCTATTCCTTTGGTGATATTTCTCAATATGCCGTTATCAAGATCGATCTCCAGCTCATCATTCTCGGCAATCTTATCAGTATCCACTTCTACCAGCGGCAAGCCGATGTTAAAGGCATTGCGGTAAAAAATGCGGGCAAAGCTTTTTGCCAGCACTGCCACAATGCCGGATTCCTTGATTACCAGCGGCGCCTGCTCGCGGGAAGAGCCCATGCCAAAGTTAGAGCCGGCAACAAGCAACGATCTTCCGGCAATGATCTTTTTGGGGAACTCCGGGTCAATATCTTCCATTATGTGCTTTGCCAGTTCCTTCATATCCGTAATGGAGAACTTATAACGCCCGGAGATAATGAAATCCGTATTAATGTTATCGCCTAATCTGATTGACTTGCCCGCTATCTTCATCGCTTTAAGTTATAACTGTTTGAACTCGTCGGTATTTTTAACTTTTGACATTGCCACGTCTAAAGTTATCTGCTTCTGGTTATAAAGATCCTTTAATGACTTATCCATTGTCTTCATTCCGTATTGGCTGCCGGTTTGCATGATCGTGGGGATCTGCTCAATCTCCTGCTCGCGGATAAGGTTGCGGATGGCAGGCGTGCCGATCATAATTTCCGTAGCCAAGACCCGGCCTTGGCCTGACGCGTGCGGCAGGAGCAGCTGCGATACAACCCCCTGAAGGCAGTCTGCAAGCTGAAGCTTAACCTGCTGCTGCTGGTGCGAAGGGAATACGTCAATGATCCTTTCAATAGTCTGCGGCGCGTCCGGAGTGTGCAGCGTGGCAAGCACCAAGTGGCCGGTTTCCGCCGCGGTAAGCGTAGTGGAAATAGTCTCTAAGTCACGCATTTCACCGACTACAATAACGTTAGGGTCCTGGCGCAGCGCGTGCCTCAACGCTTCGGCAAATGAGCGCGTATCGGCGTAAACTTCTCTTTGCTTGATAATACTCTTTTTATTCTTATGCACGAATTCAATCGGGTCTTCAATGGAAACCATCAAACATTCCCGTTCGTTGTTTATCTGGTCTATCATTGCCGCCAAAGTCGTGGTCTTACCCATACCTGTAGGGCCGGTAACCAATACTAATCCGTTGCCGCGGCGGGCAAGCTCCGTGATTATCGGCGGCAAGTTAAGGTCTTTTGCCGTAGGCACGTTAAGCGGCACGCGCCTGAATGCCGCTTCCACAGCGCCTTTCTGCATATGGGTATTCACCCTGAATCTGTCCATACCGGGAAGCGCAAGAGAAAAATCCAGTTCCAGGTCGCGCTCAAATATCTCTTTCTGCGGATTAGTCAGGACGCTGTAAATAATGCGTTTTAGATCCAATTTTGTCATTGGGGGAAAAGCAGTGCGCATCAGCTTTCCGTCAATGCGCAAAATAGGAGGTTCGTTTTCCGTAAGGTGCAGATCCGAGGCTTTTTTGTCAATGCACATCGTCAATAACTCGCTTAGTTCCATACTACCTCCTTAAGGTTATAGATATTTCCTCGGGTCGGTAATTTTTCCTTCAATGCTGGAAGCAGCCACAGTTGCCGGAGACGCCAGATAAATAAAAGCATTGGGATTACCCATCCTGCCCTTAAAATTCCTGTTGGCGGTAGAGATCACGTTTTCTCCGTCGGCAGGAATGCCGTTATGCGTGCCGACGCATGGGCCGCAGCCGGGCGCGACAATTACCGCGCCTGACCTGATAAATGTATCAACGATACCCGCCTCAAGCGCCGCAAGATAGATCGGCCTTGATGCCGGGGCAATAATAAATCTTACCGAGGGATGCACTTTCCTGCCCTTCATAATGGAGGCGGCAACCTTAAGGTCGCTTAGCCTGCCGTTAGTGCAGGTGCCCAGGTACGCTTCGTTTATCTTAACGTCTTTTAAGCCGGAAGCCGCGGCAGTATTGTCTACGGTATGCGGCTTGGCAACCTGCGGCTTAAGCCACGAAATATCGTATTCAATCACCCGTTCATATTTTGCGTCTTTATCCGCGGATACGGCAGCGATCTTTTTTTGCGGCCGGATACTTTCTTTGATCCATGCAACGGTAATTTTATCTACCGGCATAAAACCGGCTTTCGCGCCCATCTCAACTGCCATATTACACATTGTAAAACGGCCGTCCATATTCATCCTGTCAATTACCGGGCCGCAAAATTCAACCGCCTTATATGTGGCGCCGTCTGCCTTCAAGTCTCCGATTATGTAAAGGATAATATCTTTGGCAAAAATCCCTTTAGGCACTTTTCCCTTAATTACTATCTTAAAGGTTTCCGGGACCTTAAACCAGTTTTTCCCCGAGGCAAGCGCGATCGCCAGGTCTGTTGAGCCAACGCCGGTGGAAAAAACACCCATTGCCCCGTATGTACAAGTGTGCGAATCTGCCCCGAGCACCAGGTCGCCGGGCATGATCTCGCCGGATTCAGGGATCACCTGATGGCAAACCCCGCAGCCAATGTCAAAAAGCCCTGTCCTGTAATCCTGCGAAAATACCCGCATTTTCTTATGGACTTTAGAAACCCCTTCACTTGGCGAAGGCGCGCTGTGGTCAATGACCATGCAGAACCTTGTCTTAAAGCCTTCCAGGCCCATTTCCTTGACGCGGTCAATGATGATCGAAGAAGTGCCGTCCTGGCCAAACGCAAAATCAATGTTACATACGGCAAAATCTCCGGCCCTTAAATCCCTCCCGCAGTGATTGCTGAGTATTTTTTCGGCTATTGTTTTACCCATATTAGGTGTTAGGTCTTAGGTGCTGGGTGTTAGGTGACTATTTGTTTAGCCATGCCTCAATTCTGCTCAAGCCTTTATCAAGCTCTTCAATACTTGCGGCAAAGCTGATACGGATATAATCGTCCCTGCCGAATGCCGCCCCGGGGATTACCGCTACCAGTTTTTCAGAGAGCAGCCGGTCGGCAAAAACAAGAGAATCAAGTTTTGTTTTGGAAATGTTACAAAAAATATAAAACGCGCCCTCGGGCTTGACCACGCTGATCCTTTTGATCTTCGCCAGTTTTTCCAGGCAAAAATCCCTTCTCTTCTGGAATTCCGCAGCCATCTCTTTTACAAAGCCTTCTCCGGAAGCAAGCGCTGCCACTGCCGCTTTTTGGGCAATGGAAGCGGGATTAGAAGTGGAATGGTCCTGCAGTTTTGCGACCGCATCCACGATATCCTGCGGCCCGGCAAAATAGCCGATGCGCCAGCCGGTCATAGAATAGCTTTTTGACATGCCGTTTACGGTAAGCGCCAGGTCGTAAATATCCTTGTCAAAGCCGGCGATAGAAACGTGCTTCAGGCCGTCAAAAATGATCTTTTCGTATATTTCGTCGCTGATCACGAATATCTTTTTTGCGACGCAGATCGCGGCGATCTCCCTAAGCTCTTCTTCGATGTAAACTGTCCCGCAGGGGTTGGAAGGGCTGTTTAAGATCAATACTTTAGTCTTGGCGGTAATATGCTTATACAGGTCGGCGGGAGTGATCTTGAAATTATTTTGCGCCGCGGTTTTGATGAATATGGGCCTTCCTTCGCAAAGGTTTACCATCTCTGGGTAACTTACCCAGTACGGAGAGGGGATCAACACTTCATCTCCGCGCTTGATCAGCGCCATTAATATGTTAAAGATGCTGTGTTTTGCCCCGCAGGAAACTACGATCTGGGAAGGCTCGTATTCCAGGGAATTATCCCGTTTGAATTTTTCGCAGATGGCTTTTTTTAAATCGGGAATGCCGGTGGTGGGGGTGTATTTGGTAAAGCCTGATTTGATCGCGGCAATCGCCGCTTCCTTGATAAAATCCGGGGTATCAAAATCCGGCTCGCCCGCGCCGAAACTTACGATATCCTGGCCTTCGGCCTTAAGTTTCTTTGCCTTGGAAGTTATGGCAAGCGTGGACGACGGATGGATCTTCTTTAGACGATCGGATACCCGCGTGTCTATTTTCATTTCTCAAAGAGAATCTCTCTCTTTTTTGAATATGTTCCTGATCCCGCCGAGGAATTTCTTGGCCGGTTTTTTATTTTCGGGGTGTTTTTCTTCCTTGACCGCCGTATCCGTGCGCGGCTTCTGCTTGTGTTCTTCAGCCGACTGTTCCGACGGTTTTCCCGCTGTTTTTTCTTCGCCTTTAACAGCTTCTTTTTTCGGCTTCTTGACTTCTCTTTTCTTGATCTCGGTAAATTCGAGGATAGACATTTCAGCGCCGTCTCCCCGCCTGTTGCCCAAACCGATCACGCGCACGTAACCGCCTGTGCGCTTGGCAAACCGCGGGCCGATATCCTTGAACAGGGCGCTTACAAGCTTATGGTCTCCCAGGATCTGAAAAGCCCGCCTTCTGGCAGTAAGCGTATCTTCTTTTGCTAAAGTGATCAGCTTTTCTACCAAAGGCTTAACCGCCATCGCCCTATGTTTTGTAGTTTTGATGGACTGGTTAATAAGCACGCTTCGCGCCATGCTTATCATCGTGGCCTTATACCAGCTTGTAAAACGGTTTAACTGCAGTCGTTTATCTTTATGTCTCATTTCTCCTCGCCTGTGATTGCTATTTCTTTATTTTTTTCGGGTCAACCTGCATGCCTAAAGCAAGGCCCATACCCGCAAGAAGCTCTTTGATTTCCGTTAATGATTTTTTGCCGAAATTCTTGAATCCCAGCATTTCCTCTTCGCCTCTCCTGACCAGGTCGCCGATGATCTTGATATTGGCTTCCCTAAGGCAGTTTGAGCTCCTGACCGAAAGTTCCAACTCCGATATCGGCAGCCTTAATTTTTCGTAGAGGACAACTTCTTCCTTGGTCATCTCCGGCTCTTCCTCTTCAATGTCTTCGGGAAGCTGGCCAAAACTGACAAAGATATCCAAATGCCTCTGTAAAATATTTGAGGCATACAAGAGCGCGTCTTTAGGGGATATCGCGCCGTTGGTAAAGACCTCAAGGATCAACTTATCGTAATCCGTCCTCTGGCCGACGCGGGTATTCTCCACGAAGAAATCCACTTTTAGCACCGGAGAAAATATGGAATCAACCGGAATAACTTCCAGCGGATGGTCCTCTTTCTTGTTCTGTTCAGCCGGCACATAACCCCTGCCCCTTGCCACTTCCATTTCAAGGTGGAACTTGGCATCCTTGGTAAGCGTGGCAATGTGCAATTCGGGATTAATGATCTCAATGGTGTCGTCTGCCTCAATGTCCTTTGCCTTGATCTCGCCCTTTGTGTTCTTTTTGATGTAGATCGTCTTGGGGATCTTGGAATGGGAATTGATCACCAGGTTCTTTATGTTCAGGATGATCTCGGTAACGTCTTCCAGCACGCCGGGGATAGAAGAAAATTCATGGCTTACGCCGTCGAATTTCACCGCGGTGACCGCGCTGCCTTCAATAGACGACAAAAGCACCCTGCGCAGGGAATTGCCGAGGGTTACGCCATAGCCTCTTTCAAAAGGCGCGGCGATGAATTTCCCGTACGTGTTGGTGTAAGTGGCCTCGTCGCAATCAAGCCTTTTCGGTAACTGAAAATCTCTCCATTTTATACCCATCTAAAACCTCCCTAAATTATTACTTGGAATATAACTCGACTATCAGCTGTTCCTGTATCGCGCTTTCGGAATCTTCTTTTTCCGGAAGCCTTAAAACCTTGGCCTTCATTTCAGTGGCGTTGAATTCAAGCCACGCAGGGACGGTCCTGTCCTTGCAGATCTCTATGTTCTCTTTGATCTTCTTTAGCGCCTTTTCTTTTGCTTTAAGCTCAACAATATCGTCCTTGTCCACGAGGAACGAAGGGATATTCGTGCGGCGGGAATTCACGTATATGAAATTATGGCGCACTACCTGCCTTGCCTGAACGCGTGAACTGGCCAGGCCCATCCTGAAAACGACGTTGTCCAGCCTTCTCTCCAGCAATTGCAGGAGGATGCGGCCGGTAACGCCCTTGGTGCGGGCAGCCTTTTCAAAATATCTGCGGAATTGGTTCTCCAGCACGCCATACATCCACTTTACTTTTTGCTTCTCCCTCATCTGCAGGCCGTAGTTGGAAAGCTTGATCCTATTCTGGCCGTGCTGACCGGGGGCAAAAGCCCTCTTTGCATACCCGCATTTAGGCGTAAAACAACGCGGGCCTTTTAAGAATAATTTTTCGCCAGCCCTGCGGCAAAGCCTGCAGTTGGCGCCAGTATATCGAGCCATTTACTATACTCTCCTTTTCTTTTTCGGGCGGCAGCCGTTATGCGGAATAGGAGTGATATCCCGGATAGAAGTTATTACCAGCCCCGATGCCTGAAGCGCCCTGATCGCCGATTCGCGGCCGAATCCCGGGCCCTTTACATAGACGTCCACTTCTTTGATCCCAATCTCTTTTGCTTTTCTGGCGGCATCCGAAGCTGCTATCTGCGCTGCAAAAGGCGTGGATTTTTTTGAACCGCTGTAGCCGACAATACCCGGCGCAGACCATGCCAGGGTATTGCCCTGCCTGTCGGTTATATTGATGATCGTATTATTAAAACTTGCCAGGATATGGGCGATGCCCTGCGTAACGCCCCTGGCCATTTTTTTCTTTTTTGCCTTTTCTTTTGTAGCCATTAATTATTACTCCTTTACTTTGCAGCCGGTTTCTTATCGTCAGCCTTCTTGATCACCGCCATATTGCCGCGGCGCGGGCCTTTACGCGTCCTGGAATTAGTCCTTGTGCGCTGGCCCCTCACAGGCAGGCCCTTTTTATGGCGCATACCGCGCCAGGCTCCGACATCCATCAGGCGCTTGATATTCTGTGAAATTTCACGCCGGAGATCGCCTTCTACCTTATAATTTGCCTTTTGGATGATACCGGTGATATGCAAGATCTCCGCTTCCGTCAGGTCCTTGGCGCGTTTGCCGGGATCGATCCCTGCTTCTTTAAGTATTTCGTTGGACAATGCCCTGCCCACTCCAAATAAATACATCAAAGCGATCTCAATCCTTTTTTCCTTTGGGATATCAATACCTAAAATTCTCGGCACCTTGTTCCTCCTATCCTTGCCTCTGTTTATGCTTAGGATTCGCGCATAGGACCCTTACCACGCCCCTGCGCCTGATGATCTTACACTTATCGCAAATCTTTTTTACCGACGATTTTACTTTCATTATGGCCTCACTTATTTGATTCTAAACGTTATCCTACCCCTGCTTAGATCATAAGGGGAAAGTTCCAGCTTTACCTTATCTCCGGGCAGTATTCTGATGAAATTCATCCTCATCTTGCCGGAAACATGGGCAAGCACAACATGCCCGTTCTCCAGCTCTACCCTGAACATCGCGTTAGGCAGCGCTTCAATGATCTTGCCTTCCGTCTCAATAAGGTCTTCTTTAGCCATCTATGGGTGTCAGTATCTCCGGGCCGTTTTCTGTCACGGCAACGGTCTCTTCAAAATGCGCCGAAGGAAGGCCATCCCTCGTTACCGCTGTCCAGCCGTTTTCCATTATCTCACATTCCCACTCGCCCAGATTTACCATCGGTTCGATGGCAAGCACCATGCCGCTTTTGAGCGGCTGGTTCTGGCGGGGATTGACAAAGTTCGGTATTTCCGGCTCCTCATGAAGGTTTATGCCTATGCCGTGGCCGACAAACTGCCGCACCACGGAAAAACCGTTTTTTTCCACGCAACCCTGTATCGCTTGAGATATGTCCCTGATCCGGTTGTCAATGCGTGCTTGTTTTACGCCTTCAGAAAGAGCAGTCCGGGAAACCTCGATCAACTTCTTTAAATCAGGGTGTATCCTGCCTACGCCTACGGTGATTGCCGCGTCGGAAAAATACCCCTCGTAATTTACTCCCATGTCAACGCTGACAATGTCGCCTTCCGCGAGCTTCCTGGCGGAGGGTATGCCATGCACTACTTCCTCGTTGACGGAAACGCAAATATTTGCCGGGAACCCTTTGTAACCTTTAAATGCCGGCAAGCCGCCTTCTTTAAGGATCAACTCCCCTGCCAGCCGGTCAAGCTCAACCGTGGATATGCCCGCTTTTATGCACTGCCTTAATTGCTGCATTACCCGGCCGAGGATCCGGCCTGAGGCGCGCATCATCTCTAAGTCCCGCTCAGACTTTAAGGGGATCATCAAATTTACTGCACCAGGCTGATAATTTTATTCAAAACCGTTTCCGCTTCTTCATCGGCGGAGATCTGCTGCAATTTATTTTTCGCCCGGTAATACTCAATCAGGGGCGCTGATTCTTTACGGTAAACATCCAGCCGCTTCTTTATCGTCTCTTCTTTGTCGTCCTGCCTCTGGTAAAGCTGGCTGCCGCAATTGTCGCAGACCATATCTTTTTTCGGCGGCATGTTCTTAATGTGATAATTGGCATTGCACCCCTTGCAGGCAAGCCTGCCGGAAAGCCGCTGAATGATCACTGCTTCACTGGTGTCCAGGTCGATCACGCGGTCTATATCAATACCCTTCTTCTTAAATAACCCGTCTAAGGATTCAGCCTGGCTGATATTACGGGGATAACCGTCTAAAATAAAACCGTTTTTTGTATCCGGTTCGTCAAGCCTTCCGGAAACCATCCGGGTAACCAGCTCATCCGGAACAAGCAGCCCCTTATTCATATAATCCTTTGCCTGTCTGCCTAATTCCGTTCCATTGGCAACGTTTTGGCGAAGGATATCGCCCGTAGAGATGTGGGCCAGGCCAAGTTTTTTTGCCAGTGTCTTTGCCTGCGTCCCCTTTCCCGCTCCGGGAGGGCCCATTAATATGATCTTCATTTATCTTCTGCCTTTGATCTTGCCTGCTTTGATAAAGCCTTCGTAATGGTGCATCAGAAGGTGCGATTCAATTTGTTTTATGGTATCCAGCATAACTCCGACGGTGATCAGTATGCCCGTGCCTCCGAAGAACGAAGCTACGAGATAAGGGATATTCAACCAGGCCATAATGAAGTCCGGCAAGATCGCGATCACCGCGATAAATATCGCGCCGGCAAGGGTGATCCTGGTCATGATAAAATCCAGGTATTCGGCAGTGGTAACGCCCGGCCGTATGCCGGGGATAAAACCGCCGTATTTTTTCATGTTCTCCGAAAGGTCAACCGGGTTGAACACGATCGCGGTATAAAAATAACAAAAGAAAATTATCAGCAGCGCGTAAACCGAAGTATATAAAAGATGGCCTCTCATCAGGCCCTGCGCCAGCCTCTGGAACGCGGGGTTGGGGATGAATGAAGCCAGCGTCGCCGGAAAAAGGATAATTGACTGCGCGAAAATTATCGCGATGACTCCCGACGTATCTACCTTAAGCGGTATGTAAGTGCTTTGCCCGCCGTAGATCTTCCTGCCGACTACCCGGCGCGCGTACTGCACCGGAATTTTTCGCTGGCCCTGCGTGATCATGATTACCGCGAATACCACGCCCACAAGCAAGGCTGCCATAATGATCAGCGTAAACGGCTGGATCTGCCTGCGCGACGGAGCAAAAGGCGAGATCAAGATGAACAACTGATGGAACGCCGAAGGTATCCTGGAAATGATGCCTGCGGTGATCACCAGCGATATGCCGTTACCAATGCCCCTTTCCTGTATCTGCTCGCCCAGCCACATAATGAATATCGTGCCGGTGGTAAGGGTAAGCACGGTCAGGATCCTGAAACCCCAACCCGGGGACATCACGATCTTTAAGCCTTCAAACCGCTCCGGGTTCTCCAGCCACAGCGCGATAAAGTAAGACTGGATTATAGAAAGCACGACTGTGCCGTAACGGGTGAATTGATTTATCTTTTCGTAACCTGCCTTGCCTTCTTTCGCCAGTTTTTCCAGCGCCGGGATAACCGCGGTCAAAAGCTGCATGATAATTGAAGATGAAATATAGGGCATGATGCCCAAGGCGAATATAGTCAGCCTTTCCATTGCCCCGCCTGAAAACATATTGATTATGCCAAAGAGCGCCCCGCCTTGAGTCTTGGCGATACGGGCAAAAAATTCCGCCAGCGCCGCTCCGTCAATGCCCGGTGTCGGCACATAGCAGCCGACGCGGTATACCGTGATCAATGCGAGCGTAACGATTAAGCGTTTTTTTAAATCGGGGATTTTAAATGAATTAGCTAATGCGCTAAGCATTCAGGACCTCGAAACTGCCACCTGCACCCTTAATCTTTTCCTGCGCTGACTTTGAAAACGCGTTTGCCTGCACGGTAACTGCGGATTTGATCTGGCCTTCGCCGAGGATCTTTACCGGGATGTGCCTAGTACGGATCAAACCGCTTTTTTCCAAAACTTCGGGATTTATCACTGTATCCTTGATCTTATTCAAGGCATCAAGGTTAACGATCTGAAATTCTTTTCTGAATCTGCTCACGAACCCGCGCTTGGCAATCCTGCGTATTAAAGGGCTCTGTCCGCCTTCAAATCCCGCGTACATATGCCTGCCTGCGCGCGAGGTCTGGCCTTTGCTGCCGCGCGTGGAAGTCTTTCCGTGGCCGGAACTCGGGCCGCGGCCTAAAATTCTTTTCTTCTGATGCGCTCCCCTGGGCGCTTTTAAATTATGCAGGCCGAAAATTTCGGTTTTCGGCGTTTGAGGCCCTGCCGGTTTTTTAACCCTGCGCACGCGTACGGGTTTTACCTGCGCTTTTACCGGTTCAGCTGCTGGTTTTTTTGCTGCTTTATGTTTAAAAATTCTTCTTTCCATAGATTAACTCTCTGCCTTAGGTCCCGCGGGAGCCTGTGCTTCAAATGTTTTCAGGTTCTTTAGCCCTTCTACCGTTGCCTTAATGACGTTTATAGGATTATTGCTTTTAAGGCACTTAGTAAGGATATTCTTAATGCCGGCTGCTTCGCAAATCGCCCTGACCGGGCCGGCAGCAATAACGCCGGTTCCTTCGGAAGCGGGTTTAAGCAGGACTTTTGCCGCTCCGTATTCCCCGATGATCTCATGAGGTATGGTTGAACCTTCAAGAGAAACGCGAAATAGCGATTTCTTGGCTTTGGTCAACGATTTCCTGATGGCGTCGGCAACTTCATTTGCTTTATCCAGGGCAAACCCTACCCTGCCCTTAGTATCGCCTACCACAACCAAAGCGCTGAAATGCAGTTTTTTACCGCCCTTGGTAACCTTGGTTACGCGGTTGATGGAAATAACCTTCTCTATTAATTCCGGTTGTTGCTCAATATTTAATTCGCGCATTTTAAAAGACCAATCCCCCTTTTCTTAATCCCTCGGCAAACGCTTTTACTCTGCCGTGATAAAGGTATCCGGCGCGGTCAAATACGATCTGATTGACGCCTTTTGCCTTTGCCCTGCGGGCAAACTCTTCGCCGAAAAATTCCGCGGCCTTGACATTGCCGGCATAAGGGAACTTTGCCTTGACATCCTTGTCCTGCGTTGATAAAGACAATAGGGTCTTATTTACCGTATCGTCAACGACCTGCGCGCAAAAGTTTTTCAGGCTGCGGCGCACTACCAGGCGCGGCTTTTCCGCCGTGCCGCTTAAGCCCATACGTATCCTTTTGTGCCTCTTTAATCTCAATACTACTTTTTTATTTTCCATTTTTTCCCTATTTAGAAGTCGCCTGCGCCTTGCCGACCTTCTTCTTCACGTATTCGCCGGCATAGCGTATGCCTTTTCCTTTGTAAGGTTCAGGCGGATATACGGCGCGGATCTCCGCGGCAATTTCGCCGACTTTTTCTTTATCAATGCCCCTGATCACCAATTGCGTGGGTTTTGGGGCTTCGATTTTAATTCCTTCGGGTATGACAAAATTCACCGGATGGGAAAAGCCTAATGCCATGTTTAGCTTATTGCCCTGGATCTGCGCCTTGAACCCGACACCGATGATCTCTAATTCTTTTACATAGCCTTCACTGACGCCCTTGATCATATTGGCGACCAGCGCGCGGAAAAGGCCGTGCAAACAACGGTCCTGCTTGGTATCTACTATCCGCGTTATAAAAACTTGATTATCTTTTATTTCAAGCTTAAGCCGGTCGGAAAAAGAACGCGACAACTTACCCTTAGGCCCTTCAACAGAAAGTATGCCGTCCTTGGCTTCAACCTTTACGTCTTTAGCTATCGCAACCGGTTTTTTTCCTATTCTTGACATATTCCCTCTCTACCAAATATAACCTATTACTTCTCCGCCAAGTGCCAGCTCCCGCGCTTGCTTATCGGTAACTATGCCCTTGGAGGTAGAAACTACCGCAATGCCTTTTCCTCTTAAGACTACCGGCACTTTATCCGCCTTAACATATAAACGCAGGCCCGGCCGGGACACCCTCTTAATATTCCTTATCGCGGGCTTGCCGAACAAATACCTTAAATATACGCGCAGCAACGCCTGCTTGCTGTCTTCTACGGCTTTGAAGGTCTCAATATAATTCTCTTTCTTAAGTACCTCCAGGATGGCCTTTATCGTATTTGATGCCGGCACATCTACGCATTCTTTCTTTGCCATAATGGCATTGCGTATGATCGTAAATGTATCCGCGATTAAATCGTTTTTTGACATTTTATTTTTATGCTCCCTCTTATATTACCAGCTTGCTTTTTTTACGCCCGGTATCAGGCCCTGCCATGCCAATTCCCTGAAACAGATCCGGCATAATTGGAACCTTCTAAGATACCCGCCGGAGCGGCCGCAAATATGGCAGCGGTTATACTTACGCGCCGTGAACTTTGCCGGCCTTTTCCATCTTGCTAATTGTGAATTTTTTGCCATTATTTCTCCGCCTGTTTAAACGGCATGCCAAAAAGCCGCAGTAACTCCCTTGCCTGTTCCTGCGATTTGGCATTCTTGATCACGAAAGTTATGTCCATACCCTGCGAGCGACTAAGCCTGTCGATCTCCAACTCCGGGAAAATATTCTGTTCCGTAAGCCCCAGCGTATAATTGCCGGAGGCGTCAAAAGAATCAACGGGAACGCCCCGGAAGTCGCGTATACGCGGCATCGTTACGTTAAAAAGCCTGTCCATAAACTCATACATCATCGCGCGGCGCAAAGTGACTTTACAGCCGACCGGCTGGTTTTCCTTGACCTTGAAATTGGAAATAGCTTTCTTTGCCCTGCGCATTACCGGTTTCTGGCCGGTGATGGTAGCCATTTCTTCCATTGCCTTTTCAAGGATCTTGACGTCTTGCAGCGCCTCGCCTACGCCCATATTCACGACTATTTTTTCTACCCGCGGCACGGCAAACCTGTTTTTAAGCGCAAACTTTTCCGTCATCTGCGGGATGATTTCGTTCCTGTATTTTTCCAGTAACCTGGGAGTTGTTTTTTTCTCGCTCATTATATTAATTCCTTGCAGGCCTTGCAGACCCGCGACTTAGTCCCGTCTTTTGCAACGCTGAAGCCTACGCGGCTGGGACGGTTGCAATGCTTGCATACAAGCATAATGTTTGAAAGCGCGATAGTGGACTCAATGGAAACAATGCCGCCCTGCTGGTCCTGCTGGGTTTTGCGCTTGTGCTTCTTAACCATATTCACGCCTTCAACCAGCGCGCGGCCTCTTTCCGCAAAGACTTCCAGGACCCTGCCCTTTTTGCCTTTGTCTCTGCCTTTTATCGCCTGGACTGTATCGTTCTTTTTTATCCTGAACATTAAATCACCTCGGGTGCCAAAGATATGATTTTGGTAAAATTCTTTTCCCTTAATTCCCTTGCCACCGGCCCGAAGACGCGCGTGCCGCGGGGGTTATTGGCCGTATCAATAAAAACTACCGCATTGCGGTCAAAACGCAGGACCGAACCGTCAGCCCTCATGATCGGGCTCTTGGTCCTTACGATCACCGCTTTTGCTTTTTCGCCTTTTTTGATTGCCGCGTCCGGAGAAGATTCCTTGATGTTTACGTTAATCACGTCGCCGATCTTAGCCCAGCTGCAGTTCTTCTTGCCCAATACGCCGATCATCGAGGCGCGTCTTGCTCCGGTATTGTCTGCTACGTCTAATATTGTCCTTAATTGTATCATTTTATTCTTCCTTGACGGAAATGTGCGCCGTTTGCGACTTCTTGGTTATTTCCACCAGCCGGTAGCGTTTATCCTTTGATATCGGCCGCGTTTCTTCTATGCGCACGATGTCGCCTAATTTAGAAGCGTTCTCTTCATCGTGGACCTTGAACTTGTTAAACTGTTTGCTGACCCGGTTATACTTAGGATGCTTGGCAATGCGCGTGACCTTTACCACGCGGGTCTTTTGCATCTTATCGCTGACTACTTCTCCGGTATATTGCCTTCTCGCGCCCATTATTTATGCCTGCACTTTCTTTTCTTTTAAGATCGTATTGATACGCGCAATGTCTTTCTTTACGGACAGAAACATATGCGGCTTATCCACTCTGCCGGAATAACGCTGCACGTTAAGTTTTGAGAGCTCTTCTTTTAAGGCCTTTGCCTTAGCCAATAACTCTTCTTTACCGATACCGCGTAATTCCTGTAATTTATCTTTACGCTTCATAATTACCTCTGTGTCCTTGTAATGAATTTAGTCCTTAAGGGCAGCTTATAGACTGCCAGCCGGAAACACTGCCTTGCATATTCTTCCGGGATGCCGCCCAATTCAAAAAGTATGCGGCCTCTTTTGACTACCGCTACCCAATGGTCAAGGTCGCCTTTACCCTTACCCATACGCACTTCTGCCGGCTTCTTGGTGATGGATTTGTCGGGAAATATTCTTATCCACATCTTTCCGCCGCGATTAAGCTTGCGGGCAAGGATCACGCGCACCGCTTCAATCTGGTTATTCTTAATCCAGCCGTTCTCAAGAACTTTTAAGCCGTATTCGCCGAATGCCAGATCCGCGCCTGTCGTAGCAATCCCCCGGCGGTTGCCTTTCTGCAATTTACGGTATTTTACTCTTTTTGGCATTAATACCATTTCAAATATCCTTTATTCTTTGGCCGGCTGGGCAGCGGATTCAGGCGGATTAGCCTGCGCTTCAGACTTGGTTTCCCGGCTAACCGGCGATGATACAACGCCGACTTTACCTAAGATATCGCCTTTATAAAGCCATACTTTAATACCGATCAAGCCGTAAGTTGTAAGGCTTTCCGTAAAACCATATTCTATATCCGCCCGCAGTGTGGAAAGCGGAATCTTCCCTTGTTTATATGTTTCGGTACGCGACATTTCAGCGCCCCCGAGCCTTCCGGAACAGGTGATCTTAATGCCTTTTGCCCCGGCATTCATTGTCTGCTCAAGCGCCCTCTTTATTGCCCGGCGAAAAGCAACTCTCTTTTCTATCTGCAGGGCTACGTTCTGGGCAACCAGTTGCGCGTCCATTGCCGGGACTTTTATCTCATCCACGTCAATGGAAACCTCGGTTTTAACAAGGGAATTTATTTCTTCGCGTAATTTTTCTATGTCCGAGCCATGGCGGCCGATGATAATGCCCGGACGGGCAGTAGCGATGCGCACTCTGATGCGCTGCGCCAAACGTTCTATGACGATCCCCGAGATAGCCGCGTGCTTGAATTTAGCCCTGATGATCTTACGGATCTTATAGTCCTGCTGGATGAATTTAGCGTAGTCCTTGCTTCCGGCAAACCAGCGGCTCTGCCAATTCCTGATAAACCCTAACCTCAAAGCTAACGGATGAACCTTATGTCCCATATTTTTACCTTTTTCCTTTTAACTTTTTGTATCCAGCTCTATCTTAATGTGCGCGGTGCGCTTCAAGATCGGCGTTGCCCTGCCGAATCCCCCGGCTTTAAATCTCTTCCACACCGGGCCGACGTCGCAGGTGATCTTTGAAATATACAACTGACGGGCCTCAAAACCTTTTGTCTTGGCATTAGCAATCGCCTGATTCAGGATCTTAAGCAGGTGCTCTTTCGGCCGCTTGTTCATTGCGAAAAGCAGGTTCTTGGCATCATCCGCGGCCTTGCCGCGCACCACATCAATGACCTGCCTGACCTTAGTCGGCGATAACCTTATGAATTTTCCTTGTGCCTTGGATATCATAACTTTTCCCGTTTATTAGGTTTTCTCGGCTGCTTTCTTGGCCTTTACGCCGCCGTGTTTCCTGAAGATGCGGCTGGGTGAAAATTCCCCTAGTTTATGCCCAACCATGTTTTCCGTAACGAAAACCGGAACATGCTTCTTCCCGTCGTAAACCGCGAAGGTCAACCCTACGAAATCCGGGGTGATCGTGGAACGGCGCGACCAGGTCTTTATTGCCTGACGCATGCCTGCGCGGCGCGCCCGCTCTACTTTTTTTAATAAGCTTTCCTCAACAAACGGTCCTTTTTTCAGCGAACGGGCCATATTATTTCCTTCTCCTGACGATAAATTTCTTAGAATATTTATTGCGGTTCCTTGTCCGGTAACCTTTAGTCGGTTTACCCCAAGGCGTAACCGGATGCGGATTACCCTGCCCGGATTTGCCTTCGCCGCCGCCGTGCGGATGGTCTACGGGGTTCATTGCCAAGCCTCTTACTGTCGGCCTGATCCCCAGCCAGCGCTGCCTGCCTGCCTTGCCGATACTGATCGCTTCATGCTCAACGTTACTTACCTGGCCGATAGTCGCGCGGCAGTCAAGATGCACCAGCCTTACTTCGCCGGAAGGAAGTTTTAAATGGGCAAAATCACCTTCTTTGGACATGATCTGCGCCGAAGCTCCCGCGCTCCTGACGATCTGTCCGCCCTTACCCTTAACAAGCTCTATGTTATGCACGAGCGTTCCGGAAGGGATATTTCTAAGAGGAAGACAGTTGCCGACTTTTATTTCCGCTTCTTTCTGGTTGCTGGAAACGATCTCTTCGCCTACCTTAAGCCCCAAAGGAGCAACGATATATCTTTTTGTCTTATCGGGATATTCAAGCAAAGCGATCCGGCTGGAACGGTTCGGGTCGTATTCAATGGCTAATACTTTGGCTGAAACGTCAAGCAGGTCGCGCTTAAAATCAATTATCCGCAGCATCCGCTTATGGCCGCCGCCGATATGCCGGGTAGTAATACGTCCGTAGGCATTCCTTCCGCCGCTCCTCTTCACCGGGACGATCAGGGATTTTTCCGGCTTATCTTTTGTGATCTCGGAAAAATCCGACCCGCTCATCCAGCGCCTTGACGGTGTTGTCGGTTTAAATTTACGTATGCCCATATTTTAGGTCCTAGGTGTTAGGTGTCAGGTTTTAGGTTGTTTCTATTTTTTGCCCTTCTTTCAAGGTGACCATTGCCCTCTTGAAATCAGGAGTTTTTCCGATCTGGTACCTTACGCGCTTCATCTTACCCATGGAGATTGACGTATTCACGTCTTTGACCTTTACTTTATACGCGTCTTCCACGGCTTTTTTTATCTGGATCTTATTGGCTGACTTGGCAACGAGAAAAAGATATTTGCCCTGCGGTTCAGAGAGCGTGGATTTTTCCGTCCTGATCAGCGATTTTATCACGTCAAAAGAAGAAAGCATTATTTTAACCTCTTTGTCAATTCAGCCAGCCCGTCTTTGGTGATCACAAGCTTGCGGCAAGTTAAAACCGCGTATACGTTAGTCTGCCGGGAAATGCCGGTATTAAGAAAACCGACGTTACGGCTGGCCAATTTCAGATTATTATCTATTTTATCGGTGATTAATAAGACGTTGTTCTCTTTTAGTTTTTTCAGGTCGATCTTTAAATTGGAAAATACCTTCACTACGTCCTTGGTCTTGGTGCTTTCCATTTTCAACGCATCCAATACCATAAGGTTGTTCTCTTTTAACTTGGAATTAAGCCCTGATTTAAGCGCCAGGTTCCTGATCTTCGCCGGAAGCACATAGGAAAAATCGCGCGGATGCGGGCCAAAGACCACGCCGCCGTGGCGCCAAAGAGGAGAACGGGTTGAGCCTACTCTTGCCCTGCCTGTGCCTTTTTGCTTCCACGGCTTTTTTCCGCCGCCGGAAACTTCGCCGCGGGTCTTGGTCGCGGCCAGGCCCTTTCTCTGGTTGGCGCGGAAAGCGGTCACTGCCTGATAGATTGCCGCCTGGTTGACGTTTCCGTCAAAAACCGACGCGTCAAGCTTAACAGTATCCACTTCTTTGCCTTCTATGTTATATACCGGTAAGGTAATCGCTTCCATTTTACTTAGCTGCCTTTGCTTTCTTTTTCTTTGCCGTCCTGACGATCAAATAATTATTCTTATTCCCCGGCACCGCCCCTTCAACCAACAGGATGTTATTCTCAATGTCCACTTTCACTACTTTAAGGTTCTGGACAGTAACGGTCTCGTTGCCCATATGGCCCGGAAGGTGATGGCCTTTCCATACCCTGCCCGGCGTAGTGGTTGAGCCAATGGATCCAACCCTTCTATGCGATGTTGAACCGTGGGTCTGCGGGCCGCCGTGCCAATGCCAGCGTTTCATGCCGCCCTGAAACCCCTTGCCGATAGAAGTTCCGGTAACATCCACAAAATCGCCTTCTTTAAAAAGGTCAACCTTGATCTCCTGGCCTACTTTATATTCCGCTTGCGGGTCCTTAACTACTTCCCTGATGATCTTTGCCGCCGGCACGTTCAATTTCTTAAAATATCCCGAGATGGGTTTCTTCAGGCGCTTTTCATTGGCCTTGTCAAAGCCCAACTGCAGCGACTTTTCCTTTATCGCCAGCACAGGGCAGGGGCCGGCTTCGATCGCCGTAACGTCAACCAACGTTCCGTCGCCGGTATAAACCTGGGTCATCCCTATTTTTTTGCCTAAAATCCCTGTCATCTAATCTCCACGTCCACGCCTGCGGGAAGGTTAAGCTTGCGCAGCGAATCTATTGTCTTTGATGTCGGCTCAAATATGTCAATCAAGCGCTTATGCGTAGCCAATTCAAACTGCTCGCGCGATTTCTTGTCAATGACCGGAGAACGCAATACCGTGTAAATCTCCCTTTTGGTCGGGAGTGGTACCGGGCCCGAGATGCGGGCTCCGGTACGCCTCACGGTCTCAACTATCTCCGCGACTGCCTGATCGAGCAGCCGATGGTCATAAGCTTTTAACTTTATGCGAATTTTTTGCATTTTAGGCGATGATCTCCGTTACCACGCCCGAACCTACGGTATGGCCGCCTTCGCGGATGGCAAAACGCGATTCTTTTTCCATAGCGATAGGCGTGATCAACTCAACTTCCAAATTAACGTTATCACCGGGCATAACCATTTCCACTCCCGTCGGCAGGACAACTGAGCCTGTAACGTCGGTGGTGCGGAAATAGAACTGCGGCCTGTACCCTTTAAAGAACGGGGTATGCCGTCCGCCTTCTTCTTTGGTCAGGATATAAACCTGGGCCTTGAATTTGGTATGCGGGGTAATTGACTTGGGTGCGGCGATGACCATGCCGCGCTCAATAGCGCTTTTATCAATACCTCTTAAGAGAAGCCCGACGTTATCGCCTGCCTGGCCTTCATCGAGGAGTTTACGGAACATTTCAATGCCGGTAACAACTGATTTCTGCGGTTCCGGCCTCAAGCCGATGATTTCAACTTCATCGTTGATCTTGACCTTGCCGCGCTCGATCCTGCCGGTCCCGACGGTACCTCTACCTTCAATGGTGAAGACGTCTTCAACCGCCATGAGCATCGGCTTGTCAACTTCTCTCGTCGGCAAAGGAATGAAATCATCGCATGCCTTTACCAATTCCAGGATGCAAGCGGCATCCGGGCTGTTGGCATCAGCTGCCTGCAGCGCCTTAAGCGAGCTTCCTTTGATGATCGGGGTCTTATCTCCCGGATAACCGTATTTGGTCAAGAGGTCCCTTACTTCCATTTCCACGAGGTCAATCAATTCCTTATCCTGCACGATGTCAACCTTGTTCAGAAATACCACCATTGACGGAACGTTTACCTGCCTGGCCAAAAGAATGTGTTCCCTGGTCTGAGGCATGGGGCCGTCAACCGCGGAAACTACCAGTATCGCGCCGTCCATCTGGGCTGCGCCGGTGATCATGTTCTTAATGTAATCTGCGTGGCCCGGGCAGTCTATATGAGCATAATGGCGGTTGTCTGTTTCATATTCAACGTGAGCAACTGAAATCGTAACGACTTTTGTTTCGTCTCTTACCGTACCGCCCTTGGCGATATCGGAATACTGCCTTTCCGTCGCTTTACCCATCTTTGCCAAAACATGGGTGATCGCGGCGGTCAGGGTTGTCTTACCATGATCAATATGACCGATGGTCCCGATGTTTACGTGCGGCTTTGATCTTACAAACTTTTCTTTAGCCATTATTCACCTCCAATTTATTTATTGGTTACGTGCTTCTCCTAGGTCCTACAGCGGCAACACCAGTAATTATCTTTTCTGCTATATGTGAAGGCACCTCGGCGTAAAATGAGGGCTCCATTGTATAGGATGCGCGGCCCTGAGTCAGCGAACGCGAAATCGTAGCGTAATTAAAGGTTTCTGCCAACGGAATGTGAGCCTTTATTATATTCACATTTAATTTATTTGCAAGAGAAATTATTTTCGCGCGCCGCGAGCTGAGATCGCCGATGATCGCCCCCATATATTCTTCGGGGCAGATGACTTCCATATCCATGATCGGCTCAAGCAGCACAGCGTGGGCTTTACGCATTCCGTCGGAAAGCGCGATTCCGGCGGCCATTTTAAACGCGAGTTCCGAGGAGTCCACGTCGTGGAACGAACCGTCAACGAGGACGACCTGTATATCGGTAACCGGATAACCGGCGAGCACGCCGCTTTTTGCGGTTTCAAAAATGCCCTGCTTTACCGCGGGAATAAATTCCTGCGGGATGGCCCCGCCCTTGATCTTATTTTCAAAGGTTACTCCGGCGCCGGGAACTTCCTGCGGCCCCAGTTCAATGACTACGTGGCCGTATTGGCCGCGGCCGCCTGACTGCTGAATGAATTTACCGGTTGAGCTCACTGATTTTTTTATCGTCTCGCGATAAGCAACCTGCGGCACGCCGACCTGCACGTCAACGTTAAATTCCCTTAAAAGACGGTCAACAATGATTTCCAAATGCAGTTGGCCCATACCGGACATAACCGACTGGCCGGTTTCCTGATTATAGATTATGCGGAACGACGGGTCTTCGTCTGCCAGCTTATGCAGCGACATACCCAGCCTTTCCTGGTCATTCTTAGTTTTGGGTTCAATCGCCTGCTGGATTACCGGCTCGGGGAAACGCATTGCCTCAACAAGTATCGGATTGGCCTCATCGCAAAGCGTATCGCCGGTCTTGGTCTCTTTTAACCCGACTACCGCTCCGATATCTCCGGTAGAAAGGCTCTCTACGATCTCCTGGCGGTTAGCGTGCATTTTAACCAATTTTGTTACGCGTTCCTTTGCCCGTTTTGTTGAATTCAAAATATATGTTCCGGACTTGATCTGCCCAGAATAAACCCTGACATAATTAAGTTTGCCGACGTATGGATCGGTAGCGATCTTAAAACAAAGGCCGCAGAACGGGGCCGCGTCTTCGGGCTTGATCTCTTCAAACTCGCCGGTTTCCGGATTTGTGCCTTTTATCGGAGGCAGGTCCAAAGGCGAAGGCAGGTAATCGCATACCGCGTCAAGCAAAAGCTGGATACCTTTATTCTTAAAAGACGCGCCGCAAAGCACAGGCACGAATTTATTGCTCACTACATTTCTACGGATCGCTTCTTTTAATTCCGGCGCGGTAATTTCCTTGCCCGCTAAAAATTGCTCAATGATCTTGTCGTCCACTTCCGCGACTTTTTCCGTAAGTTCAGCGCGGTACTTTTCCACTTCAGCTTTCAGCTCTTCCGGGATTGCTACGGTTTCCAATTCCTTGCCCATATCATCTTTATACATAATGAGCTTACGCTCAACCAAATCAATGATCCCTTTAAAATTCTCTTCTTTGCCAAAAGGCAGCTGGATCGCTGCGGCATTCGCGCCGAGCCTTCCGCGGATCTGCCTGACCGCCTCCATAAAATCGCTTCCGGTGCGGTCCATCTTATTTACGAAACAAATTCTCGGCACACCGTAACGGTCTGCCTGGCGCCATACGGTCTCTGATTGCGGCTCAACTCCGCCTACGCCGCAAAAAACAACTACCGCGCCGTCAAGGACTTTAAGCGAACGTTCAACCTCAATGGTAAAATCCACGTGGCCGGGCGTATCAATAATGTTAATATTACAGTCTCTCCAGTGGCAGGCGGTAGCGGCAGCGGTAATAGTAATGCCTCTTTCCTGCTCCTGCACCATCCAGTCCATGACCGCGGCGCCGTCGTGGACCTCGCCGATCTTATAGGTCTTTCCGGTATAGAAAAGCACGCGCTCGGTAGTCGTGGTTTTACCCGCGTCTATGTGGGCGATGATGCCGATATTTCTTAATTTAGTTAGATCTGTTTTACGCATTTATTCCTTTATATTTACCACCTAAAGTGTGCGAATGCCTTGTTTGATTCTGCCATCTTATGGGTATCGTCGCGCTTCTTGATCGCCGAACCTTCACCCCTGTATGCCGACATGATCTCTTCAGCCAGCCGCTGCTCCATTGATTTGCCTTTCTTGGCCTTCGCAAAGTCCCTGATCCAGCGCAGCGCAATGGAAGTGCCGCGTTCCTGCCTTACTTCTATCGGGACCTGATAAGTCGCGCCTCCCACGCGCCGGGGCTTTACTTCCAGCCTCGGCCGGGCATTATCAATCGCCTTATGGAAGATCTTCAGGATGTCAGGCTCATTAAGCTGTTTTCTAATGATCTCAAACGCGCCGTAAACAATGTTTTCCGCAAGGGACTTTTTGCCCTTGATCATCACCATGTTCACGAACTTGCCCACGACTTTGCTGTTAAACTTGGGATCTGCTGCGACTTCTTTTTCCTGAGCTTTTCTTCTTCTCATGATTACTTGCCCTCTTTCGGACGCTTGGCCCCGTATTTTGAGCGCGATTTTCTGCGCGCGTTAACGCCTGCGGCATCCAGTGTGCCTCTTACCGTATGATACCTGACGCCCGGAAGGTCTTTTACGCGGCCGCCCCTGACCAGGACAATGGAATGCTCCTGCAGGTTATGCCCTTCGCCGGGTATATATGACGTAACTTCTATGCCGGTGGTCAGCCTGACCCTGGCGATCTTTCTTAACGCGGAATTGGGCTTTTTCGGCGTCATCGTACGCACTTGCAGGCAGACACCTCTTCTCTGAGGGCAGCCTTTTAACGCCGGAGACTTTGTCTTCTTGACCTTTGAGATCCTACCCATTCTGATCAACTGCGAGATTGTCGGCATAGATTTAGTCCTTTACCTTTTTGGTTTTCTTTTCTTCTTTCTTGTCTTCTTTTTTATCTTCTTTCTTTTCGCTTTTTTCTTTTTCTTCCTGTTTTAATTTTAACTCTTCGGACTTGGCATCCGCCAATTTTTCTATCTCTATCGTGCGGTGCGTGCGGAAACCCGTGCCCGCGGGGATAAGATGCCCGACAATCACGTTCTCTTTCAAGCCGAACAACTCATCGGATTTACCTGAAGCAGCTGCCTCGCTTAATACGCGGGTAGTTTCCTGGAAGCTTGCCGCCGAGATAAAGCTTTCGGTGGTAAGGGAAGCCTTGGTTATGCCCAGCAACAGCGGGGTAGCCAGGGCAGGCTTTCCGCCCTTTTTAGCCACGCGGTTATTTTCTTTCTGGAAATTCCATTTATCTACCTGTTCTCCGGAAAGGAATTCAGTATCGCCCGGGTCTTCGATGCGCACTTTTTTCAGCATCTGGCGGATAATTACTTCAATATGCTTGTCATTAATGCGCACGCCCTGAAGCCGGTAAACTTCCTGGACTTCATTTACGAGGTATTCCTGCAACACTTTGTCGCCGCAAACCCTCAAGATATCCTGCAAAACTACCGGCCCGTCGGTAAGCTGCTGGCCGGCAATAACCTTATCTCCCTTATAAACATTGGGGTGCTTGCCGTGCGGAATGGTATATTCCCTCTGCATCCCGGTAGGCGATTTTACCACGATGACCCTCTGGCCTTTCTTGGCTTCACCGAATTCCACAAATCCGTCTATTTCACTGATAATTGCCGGATCCTTTGGCCTGCGCGCCTCAAACAACTCGGCAACGCGCGGAAGGCCTCCGGTAATATCTCTGGTTTTGGCAACCAGGCGGGGGATCTTCGCTAAAAGGTCGCCGGCTTCCACCTTCTGGCCGTCTTTTACCAATATGTGCGCGCCGATGGGAATGGGATAAATACCCGTAACTTCTTCCTTCTCGTCGGTAACGACGATCTGCGGGTGGTATTCCTGCTTATGCTCAACTACCACGCGCTCGGTCAGCTTGGTAACCGGATTAAGCTCTTCCCTGACGGTAATATTTTCTTTGAGGTCTTCAAATTTTACACGGCCTCCGACTTCGGCGAGGATCGGCAAAGTATACGGGTCCCAGCGCGCGAAGGCGATGCCTTTAGTTACCTCATCTCCGTCGGCAATCGCGATGAACGTGCCTTGCGGCAAAGGATAACGCTCCAGTTCCCTTCCCTGCTTGTCATTAATACTGATGGAACCGTTACGGTTTAAGACAATGAATTCTTTATTTTTCGGGGTGACCCTCAAGCTGTGGTACTTAATGGTACCCTTATTCTTGGACTTGACAAATGACTGCTCTACAACCCTGGAAGCAGTACCGCCGATATGGAAGGTCCTCATGGTCAGCTGCGTGCCGGGTTCGCCGATACTCTGCGCGGCAATTACGCCCACTGCTTCGCCAAGTTCCACGATCCTGCCGCTGGCAAGGTTCCTGCCATAGCATTTGCTGCATACGCCTCTGCCGGATTCACAGGTTAAGACGCTGCGAATACGGATCTTTTCTATGCCAAGCCGTTCGATTAATTCGGCTTTTTCTTCGGTGATCTCCGATCCCTGCTCAACAATAACGTCATCGGTAATAATATCCACGATATTGTCCATAACTACTCTTCCGATAATGCGGTCCTTAAGGCTGACTACCACTTCGTCGCCTTCAATGATCGGGGAAACCGTGATGCCGTTAAGCGTGCCGCAGTCTTCTTCGGTGACGATCATTTCCTGCGCCACGTCAACAAGGCGGCGGGTAAGATAACCTGCGTCGGCTGTCTTAAGCGCGGTATCGGCAAGCCCCTTGCGCGCGCCGTGCGTGGAAATAAAATATTCAAGCACGGTCAGGCCTTCGCGGAAATTCGCGGTGATCGGGTTCTCAATGATCTCGCCTGAAGGCTTGGCCATAAGGCCGCGCATGCCGGCAAGCTGCCTCACCTGTAAGCGCGAACCTCTGGCGCCTGAATCAGCCATCATGAATATCGGGTTAAAGGGATCCATTCCCTTAAACAGCAAGTCTGAAATTTTATCTGTAGTATGCGTCCAGATAGCAATAACCTTGTTTGAGCGCTCGCTGTCGGTAATAATACCCCTGCGATACTGCTCTTCTACTTTGGCAACTTCTGCCTTTGCTTCCTTGAGCACTTCCGGTTTTTCAACCGGGATCTTTAAGTCGTCTATGGAAATGGAAATGCCGCCTGAAGAAGCGAATTTAAAGCCTAATCTCTTCAGGTCGTCAAGCAGCTTGATCGTGCGCTGATGGCCAAAACGCTTGTAGCATTCCGTAACCACCATACCGACGTTTTTCTTATTTAAGTCCGTATTGACAAAACCAAAGCCCTCGGGAAGCTCCTGATTAAAGATCACTCTTCCGGTTGTAGTAGTAATGATCTGCCTGCCTTCGGTGAGCTTTTTCTCTTCCAGGTCAAACACGGAAAAAACCCTTATTTTAATGCGCGCGTGCAGGTCAATCGCCTTATCATCATAAGCAACGATCACCTCATCCGCGGAACTGAATACCTTGCCCTCGCCCAGCGCGCCCGGCTTTTCCTTTGATAGATACGCGGTGCCGAGGATAATATCCTGCGTTGGGGTGACGATCGGCCTGCCGTCGGCAGGAGAAAAAACGTTGTTTATGGAAAGCATGAGGATCTTTGTTTCAATCTGCGATTCCAGAGACAACGGCACATGCACTGCCATCTGGTCTCCGTCAAAGTCAGCGTTAAACGCGGTACAAACCAAAGGATGGATCTTAATAGATTTGCCTTCGATCAAAACCGGCTGGAACGCCTGCACGCCTAAGCGGTGCAGGGTCGGAGCGCGGTTTAAAAGCACGGGATGATCTTTGATCACCTCGTCAAGGATGTCCCAGACTTCGATCTTGCCGCGTTCAACCATTCTGCGCGCGCCGCGGATCGTATGCACAAAACCTTTTTCTTTTAATTTTTTAATGATGAACGGCTCAAATAATTCCAGCGCCATTTGCTTTGGAAGGCCGCATTCGTGAAGTTTCAATTCAGGGCCGACAACGATTACCGAACGGCCGGAATAATCTACGCGCTTACCAAGAAGATTCTGGCGGAACCTTCCCTGCTTGCCCTTAAGCATGTCGGAGAGCGACTTCAGCGGCCGGTTATTGGCGCCCATTACTGCCCTGCCGTGCCTGCCGTTATCCAGGAGCGCGTCAACCGATTCCTGGAGCATGCGCTTTTCATTACGGATAATGATCTCCGGAGCGCTAAGTTCCATGAGTTTTTTCAGGCGGTTGTTGCGGTTGATCACCCTGCGGTAAAGGTCATTCAGGTCGGATGTGGCGAACCTGCCGCCGTCAAGCGGGACTAACGGCCTTAAATCCGGCGGGATAACCGGAAGGATCTCTAAGATCATCCATTCCGGCCGGTTGCCTGATTTCTTAAAATCTTCTACGATCTTTAAATTCTTTAACGTTTTGCGGTTGTTCAGCAGATCTTTAGATTTCTCAAGGTCTTTACGCAGTTTGCGGCAAAGCGCGTCAAGGTCAATCTCCTTTAAGAGTTCGCGCACTGCTTCCGCGCCGATCTTGGCTTTAAAATTAGAGCCGTGCTTTTCCAACGCCTCCTGATATTTTTCTTCGGATAAAAGCTCCTTCTTTTTCAAGGGCGTAGTGCCGGGGTCAAGCACAACATATTCTTCGTAATAGATGACTTTTTCCAGGTCTCTTAAACCGATATCAAGAAGAGCGGACAAGCGCGAAGGCACAGCCTTAAAGAACCAGATATGCGTTACCGCGGTTGCCAGTTCAATGTGGCCCATGCGCGAACGCCTTACCTTGGCTTCATCAACGGTTACGCCGCAGCGGTCGCAGGTAATGCCGCGGAATTTCTTACCTTTATATTTGCCGCAGTTACACTCGTCGTCATGCACCGGGCCAAAGATCTTTTCGCAGAATAAGCCGTCTTTTTCCGGCTTTAAAGTGCGGTAATTGATCGTCTCGGCTTTTTTGATCTCGCCCTTAGACCATGACTTGATGATCTGCGGAGAGGCAATTTTAATCGAAATCGTATCAAAACTGTTTATCTCATCCATATTATTTGGCTTTCTCCGTGCGGATATCAAGGCCTAAGCCCTGCAATTCTTTTATCAGAACGTTGAACGATTCCGGGATCCCGTGGGTCAGGCGCTGTTCTCCTTTGACGATCGCCTGATAAATGTTGTTCCTTCCGGCTACGTCGTCGCTTTTTACGGTAAGCATTTCCTGCAAGGTAAACGCCGCGCCGTATGCCTCAAGCGCCCAAACTTCCATTTCGCCCAAACGCTGGCCGCCGAACTGCGCTTTGCCGCCTAACGGCTGCTGCGTAACCAGCGAATACGGGCCTATGGAACGGGCATGGATCTTTTCATCAACAAGATGGATCAGTTTCATAATATAGATATAACCTACGGTTACTTTCTGGTCAAACGCATCGCCGGTATAACCGTCATAAAGGGTGACCTTGCCGTCTTCAGGCAGATTTGCCTTGTGCAGCATTTCTTTGATCTCGGCTTCGCTGGCACCGTCAAATACCGGGGTGTCAATGCTAAAACCCAATGCCTTTGCTGCCCAGCCCAAATGAGTTTCCAGGATCTGCCCGACGTTCATACGCGAAGGCACGCCTAACGGATTCAGGACTATTTCAATCGGCGTACCATCAGCCATGAACGGCATGTCTTCCTGCGGCAGGATCCTTGCCACAACGCCCTTGTTTCCGTGCCTTCCGGCGAGCTTATCGCCTTCAGAAAGCTTACGCTTGGTGGCAATATAAACCACTACCCTCTTTAATACTCCCGGAGGCAATTCGTCCCCGCGCCTGACCTTATCGATTTCCTGCTGCTGTTCAATCAGCAATTCCTGTATCTGCTCGTCAAAGGAATTAGCCAGGATCTTTGCCTCTTCGTTATCGCTGAAATCTATCTTTTCCAGCTTCTTTTTATCTACACCCAGGAGTTGGCTCAAGCGGTTGATCTTTTCTGTCTGCACAAATTCAATTTCCTGCTTATAATACGCCTTGAGTTCCCTGACCTTTGCCAGCTCTTTGCTCTTTTCTTCTTTGGATTTTCTGCCGCGGTCTTTGCGCGAGAACACGTGCACGTCTACGACCACGCCTTCCACGCCCGGAGGCACGGTTAATGAAGTATCACGAAAATCAGAAGCCTTCTCTCCGAATATGGCGCGTAAAAGCCTTTCTTCGGGAGGAAGCTCAGACTCGGTCTTAGGAGTAACTTTACCTACGAGGATGTCGCCGGGAGTTACTTCCGCGCCTACGCGCACAACGCCGGTCTCATCAAGATTGCGCAGGGATTCTTCGTTAACATTAGGAATGTCACGGGTCACTTCTTCGTTGCCTAAACGGGTTTCCGTAGCTTCAATTTCAAATTCTTCTATGTGTATAGAGGTCAGGAGATCTTCCTTGACGATCTTTTCGTTGATCAAAATCGCGTCTTCAAAGTTATACCCTCTCCACGGTACAAAAGCGCAGAGTAAATTCCTTCCCAGGGCAAGTTCGCCGTTCCTTGTCGCGGTGCCGTCGGCAATGACTTCGCCTTCTTCAACATGCTGGCCGACCTTTACCAGCGGTTTCTGGTTCAGGCAGGTATCGGCATTGGTGCGCATGAATTTTTTCAGGTGATATATGGTCTTGCCGATAACGATTGAAGAGGCATCCACGCTGGTAACCTTGCCGGAGGACTTAGCAACAACCACTGTCCCTGAATCACGGGCGACTTTTTCTTCCATTGCCGTTCCGACCACGGGTGATTCGGTGATCATCAACGGCACTGCCTGCCTTTGCATGTTTGAACCCATCAGCGCGCGGTTTGCGTCATCGTGCTCCAAGAACGGTATCAACGAGGCAGCTACGGAAACCAACTGCTTGGGGGAAACGTCCATATACTGGACCTGCTTCGGCGGAACTTTGGGGAAGTCGCCTTTAAAACGGCAGGAGATCTCTTTATCTACGAAAGTGCCGTCTGTATCAAGCGGGGCGTTGGCCTGGGCAATGATCTTATCTTCTTCAAGGTCAGCGGTAAGATATTCAATCTTCTTGGTAACTCTGCCGTCTTCAACTTTTCTATACGGAGTTTCAATCAAACCCAGGGGATTAACGCGGGCATAAGTGCTTAAAGAGGAAATCAAACCGATATTCGGGCCTTCAGGGGTTTCAATAGGGCAAACCCTGCCGTAATGCGACGGATGGATATCGCGCACTTCAAAACCTGCCCTTTCCCGGGATAAACCGCCGGGGCCTAAAGCGCTAAGCCTTCTCTTGTGGGTCATTTCTGCCAGGGGATTAACCTGATCCATGAACTGTGAGAGCTGGCTGCGGCCGAAGAAATCGCGGATCTGATTGGATAATAATTTTGAATTTACCAGGTAATGTATACTTAGATTCCCCAGGTCGCCTAAGATGCTCAAACGCTCCCTGATCGAACGTTCAACGCGCGCAAGGCCGATGCGGATCTGGTTCTGGATCAATTCGCCTACGGTCTTGACGCGGCGGTTGCCAAGGTGATCAATGTCGTCGATCTTGCCTTCGCCGTCTTTAAGCCTGATTAAATATTCAATTACCTTAATTACGGTTTCGGAATCAAGGATGCGCTTTTCCAGCGAAACATTCAAGCCGAGCTTACGGTTAAGCACGAACCTTCCTGCTCTTTCCAGATCATAACGGGCAGGGTCAAAGAACAGGCGGTAGAACAGGGTTTCAGCCGATTCCTTGGTAACCGGTTCGGTGGGCCGCATCTTGCGGTAAAAATCAAGATAGGCCTCTTCTTTATTTTTGGTGTAGTCTTTTTTTAAGGTATTATGGATTTCCGGGTATTCTTTGCTGAAAGCGGCAAGTATCTCCTGGTCTGTGGAAAACCCGAGGATCCTTAATAATTGGGTCGCCGGGAAATTCCTGCGCCGGTCAACGTAGGCAAGGATAGTATCTGAAAGGTCATATTTGAATTCAAGCCACGCGCCGCGGTAAGGGATAACGCGGCCGTAGTATATTTTCTTTCCTGTAGGATGGCCTTCTTCTTCAAACGACACGCCGGGAGAACGCTGCAACTGGCTGACTACCACGCGTTCGTCGCCGTTAATAATGAACGTGCCGGTTTCGGTCATCAACGGGATATCGCCAAAATACGCGTCCTGCTCTTTTGTCTCCTGCGGGGTGGTAATGCGGAACTTTACCTTAAGGGAGGCGGCAAAGGTCATACCCCGTTTCTTAGATTCAGCAAGGTCGTATTTCGGTTTTCCCAAAGCATAGCCGATAAACTCCAGCTTTACCGAACGGTCTACGTTCTCTATGGGAAATATCTCGGTAAAGACCTCTTGCAGGCCCTGAAGTTTTCTTTCCTGCGTAGGAACGTCCATCTGGAGGAACTCCTTATACGACTCCAGCTGCAGGTCAAGAAGGTTAGGGAGGCCATAAACTTCCTTCAGCTTTCCAAAACTTTTACGTTTGGGCATTTTTTAATCTATAGTTATGTTACGGTTATTATCCGCCGCAGGCGGATAAATTCGGGCTTACAATTTAGCTTCGCTATCGCTCGCTAAATTGTGCCCTCATTTACTTAAGTTCTACGGTTGCTCCGGCAGCCTCAAGCTTTTTCTTCATTTCTTCAGCTTCTTCTTTTGATACGCCTTCTTTGACCGGCTTGGGCGCTGCGTCAACTAAGTCCTTTGCTTCCTTAAGGCCTAAGCTGGTGATCGTCCTTACTTCCTTGATCACGGCGATCTTGTTTGCTCCGGCGCTGGCCAGGACAACGTTGAAAGATGTTTTCTCTTCTGCTGCGGGAGCTGCTGCTCCGCCTGCTCCGCCTGCCGCGGGTGCTGCCATAACCGGCATATTCGCGGATACGCCGAATTTCTCTTCCAGCGCTTTGACTAAATCTGAAAGCTCCAGCACTGTCATGCCTTCAATTGATTTAATCATTTCTTCCAATTTTGCGGTTGCCATTTTACTACCTCCCTTGTTAGTTTAATTTTTTTTCTGTTTTATCTGATCCAGACAATAAACGAACTTCTTTAACGTCTGGTTTAAGACGATAACAAAACCGGATATCGGGGCATTGAGCGTCATCACTACCTGCGCCCTAAGCGTCTCCTTGGAAGGAAGCTTTGCCAGCGCCTCAATGTCCTTTTTTTCAAGGATCTTGTCCTGCAATAAACCGCCCTCAAGCTTGAGCTGCTCGTGCGCCTTGGCAAATTCGCACAGGAGCTTTGAAGCGGCTACCGGCTCATCCTTAATGAATATAAAACAGCTGGGGCCGTCTATCCTTTTGCTTAAATCTTCTAACCCGTTTTCTTTTAAAGCGCGGCGGGCAACGCTGTTCTTGGCAACGAACAGGTTCGCCTGCGTATCCTTTAATTTGAGCCTTAAAGTGCTAAGGTCGGGGCTGGATAAGCCGGAATATTTTACGATAAAGACAGTGCCGGATTCCTTTAACTGGCTCTTAATTCTACTTTCCGATATTTCCTTAACGATCAGCCCGAGTTTTTTCATAGTTAGATTGCCAGCCTGAGGCCGGGGTTCATGCTAGATGAAATAGAAAGCGATTTTACGAATTTTCCTTTTACGGAAGCGGGTTTAGCTTCAACTAAAGCCTCGATCACACGCGAGGCATTCTCATATAATTTTTCTTCGGCAAACGACACTTTACCGACGGACAAATGCACTCCGCCCTGCTTGTCAACGCGGAATTCCACCTTGCCGCGGCGCACGTCTTCGATTGCCTTTACGATATCGTTGGTCACGGTGCCGGTCTTGGGGCTGGGCATCAGGCCGCGCGGACCCAATACCTTACCGAGCTTGCTTAAATCTTTCATCATTTCCGGCGTGGCAATGGCGCAGTCAAAATCAAGAAAACCCGCGGCAACCTTGTCCATCAATTCAACGCCTCCCACATAATCCGCCTGCGCTTCCTTTGCCAGTTTTTCATGCTCGCCCTTGCAAAAAACGATAACGCGCACTTTCTTGCCGGTGCCGTGCGGCAGCACAACCGTGCCGCGGACCATCTGGTCGGACTTTTTAGAGTCAATACTAAGGTTAAAATGCAGATCAATAGAGCCGTCAAACTTCGGCGACGCCATTTTTTTAAGGACCGGTATCGCGTCTTTTAGTTCGTAGACCTTTTTTATATCAAGGTCTTTTGCGGATGTTTTATACCTCTTGCTGCGCGTCTTCATAAATTATCCCTCTATGACAATGCCCATGCTTCTGGCTGTGCCCTGGATTATCTTCACCGCTTCTTCCATGCTGGAAGTATTTAAATCCGCCATCTTAAGCTTGGCGATCTCTTCAACCTGTTTTCTCGTGACTTTACCGATGGTTTCCTTGCCGGCAATGCCTGATGCCTTAGCGAGGTTTGCCGCGCGCTTTAAAAGTATGGATGAAGGCGGGCTCTTTATAATAAAGGTAAAGCTTTTATCTTCGTAAACCGTGATTACTGCCGGCAGGATAAGGCCATCCCTGCCCTTGGTCTGGTCATTGAATTGCTTACAGAACTGCATAATATTCACGCCGTGCTGGCCCAATGCCGGGCCTACCGGCGGCGCGGGATTTGCCGCTCCCGCGGGGACATGCAATTTAATTTGTGCGACTGCTTTCTTTGCCATATTTAATGAGCGCATACCTTACGGACACACAGTGTTCGTAAGGTATCGCGCGAATTAATCCGCCTGCGGCGGATAAGTTCGGCCACGCAACTTATGTTCGCTATTCGCTCCATAAGTTGCGGCCTCTCATACCTTCTCTACCTGCCAGAACTCCAGTTCTACAGGCGTTGCCCTGCCGAAGATCGTGACGCTGACTTTTAATTTGCCTTTTTCAGGGTGGATCTCATCTACGGTGCCGTTAAAATTAACAAACGGGCCTTCGGTAACCCTGACCTGCTCGCCCCGCTCAAACATGACTTTAGGGCTGGGCTTGATCTGGGTTTCTTCGGTCCGTTTCAGGATACTGTCAACTTCCGTCTGGGGCAGGGGCATCGGCCGCTTGCCCTGTCCGATAAAACCGGTGACTCCGGGAGTGGTCTTAACCAACATATAAGTATTTTCGTTATACTCCATCTCTACTAAAAGGTAACCGGGGAAAAATTTTCTCTGGGAGATCTTTCTTTTGCCGCTGCGGATTTCTGAAACCTGTTCCGTGGGGATGATCACTTTGCTTATCAGTTCCTGCATTCCCTGGGCGCTGACCCTGCCCTCAAGGGAAGTCTTGACCCTGTCTTCGGAACCTGTTTGAGTATGAACGACGTACCAGTTTTTCATCTTACTTGAACACCACGCTTAATATTTTTGAAAGCAGAAGGTCAACTACGCCGATAAAAACAGCCATAATCGCGGTAGTCGTGATCACTACGGCTGTCGCGCCCATTACTTCCTGCCGCGTTGACCAGGAAACCTTGCTTAACTCTCCCTTAACTTCGCCTAAGAAACCGGTTAATTTTTTAAACATATCTATCTTTTGTTTCACTCCTCGTCAACAGGGGCGGAGGGACTTGAACCCCCAGGACGGGATTTGGAGTCTCGCCGTTTAGCCAATTAACGGACGCCCCTATAACTTAGTAAAAACTGGCAGCCAGAAATAACTGCCAGCAAAAAATTACTTAATCTCTTTATGTGGGGTATGTTTACGGCAAAACCTGCAAAACTTCTCTAATTCCAGCTTGTCCTGATGCAACTTTTTGTTCTTTGTACTCGTGTAATTTCTATTTTTGCAAACCGTGCATTCTAAGGCGATGTGTTCACGCATTTCTGATTGTCTCTTTCGGCCCGCCGCCGCTTATCTTAAAAGCTGGAGACGGGAATTGAACCCGTGACCCCGTCCTTACCAAGGACGTGCTCTACCAACTGAGCTACTCCAGCATATTCTGCGTCATCGGGTTTTACTTGTATTTATTCTTTTTACCTTCAGCTTACAAGACAAAAATTCCGCCCCATAAGAATTTTTTGGAAAATTCTTATTTTGTATAGCCTTGAAAAATTAGAGTTTATCGTCGAAAGGCTATCTGCGGATTTATGTAGAACCTAAAATATACATTATGTTTACGATTTTGTCAACCTTTTTTTTATATATTTTCATAAAAGGGGACGTCCTTCAAGGTACCAGGCTAAACGGATGCAGCCCACTATAAATCAATATGTTGTAACTCATATTTTATAAAAGGGTGGTACCTCAGAGGACGTCCCCGTTTACGTTTATGCGTCCCCGTTTAATGTGTTAACGAGATTTGCGAGGTTGGCGAAATCGGGCAGGCTCATGCGCTCCGGGCGGATATTCTTATCAATGCCGTATTTCTCAAAAAAGGCCTCCAGTTTTTGCTGCGGAATAATGCCTTTGAGGCTGTTGCGCAGGGTTTTTCTTCTTTGACCGAACCCCGAATGTATGATCTTCAAAAACAGCTCTTCATCGTTTACTTTCACTGCCGGTTCCCCTCTCATCTCCAGCTGCAGGAACGAAGAATCAATTTTTGGCGCCGGGTAGAAACAAGATTTGCTGATCGGGAACAAAATTTTCGGGCTGGTATAATATTGGATAAAACAGCTCAATGACCCGAAGCTCTTACTGCCGGGCACAGAAGCAGCACGCAAAGCAAATTCTTTCTGTACCATGATAAATGCCGAACTGATCTTATCCCGGTGTTCAATAAGGCGCTCAATTATCGGGGTCGTGATATAATACGGGATATTGCCGACGACTTTGACCTTACCGGAGAGTTTCTTGAAAAATCCGTTAAGATCAAATTTCAAAACGTCTGCCTTCAGGATTTCTATATTATGCAGCTCCGAAAGGCCGGCTTTCAGAATCTCACAAAGCGACGGATCAATCTCCAGCGCGTAGACAAGTCCGGCCTTGGCGGCAAGTAAACCGGTAATCTCTCCTTTTCCCGCTCCGATCTCAAGCACCGTATCTGAAGCCGACAGATCACAGGCTGCGGCGATCTTTACGCGGATATTTTTATCAATTAAAAAATTCTGGCCAAGACGTTTTTTAGGCCGGGGATTGTTCATAGTTTTTACGGAGCCGTTTTATGAATTTATCATTATTAAACAATATCAGAAAGCTGGCAATGATCCTTAATCTTAATATGAAAACGGTTTTTAATATTTTATATAATGGCCGGTGCCCCTTATAGACATGATATCCAAACCAAACGAATCTTTTATTTATCTGCCTTCTGGAAGCGCCGGGAAAATCTAAAACCGCATGCTGCCTTTCCATATCGTCATTAAGGGGGGTTTTAAGCATGGCCTGCTGGCTGCAAAAATGATGCAAGACGGTTCCCGGATAAGGACAAAAAATATAAGTATTATACCAATCAGGCAAACACCGGCGGTTTATGCGCACGGTTTCTCTAAACTCGGCAGCTGTCTCTCCCGGGATCCCCACCATATTATAGAATCCGATTTTTAATTTATGTTTTCTTGCCAGCTTGACCGTATCAATAACATCCTGATTGGAATAATCCCGCTTAAGCACCTCGCGGCGCAGCTTTTCACTGCCAGATTCCAGGCCGAAATTTATAAGCTCAATATTGCATTTTCTCATCGCCGCAAACAAGCTGTTTAAATCTGCGCCCGGCACAATCCTCACATTTGTCCCGAAGGTAAGCGGCTGCTTGAGCGCCGAGTTGAAGGTTTCTAATTTCGCGCATAATTCCATTGCCCACTCTTTATTTACCGCGATCGTTTCTACTTCTAAAAATATCTTTCCCTTTATCGGTAATGTTAATGACATCTCCCTTATTTCTTCAATTATATTATCCGGCGACCTGAACCGCACATAATTTCCCGGCGCGATTTTCCTTAGCGCGTGGTTACTACAATACGTGCATTGAAAAGGGCAACCCCTGCCTAATATAACCGAATACGTCGTGCCCCTCGGACGCGTCCAGGCGTCCCAGATTTGCCTGTCGGGAAACGGCAGTTCGCTGATTTTTTCCAGAAAGGGCCGGGTGTTGTTTTTTTCAATGCCGCCCGGCTGCTTGATCCAAAGGTTAGGTATCCCGGAAGGCAATCGGCCCTTTTCAAGGCAGGAAACCAACTCAAGCACAGGATACTCGCCCTCGCCAATGCACAAAGCATCAAAGGCATCCGATAGGACATTATCCGGATTTAATGAAACATGCGGGCCGCCGATCAGCAAATAAATATTCGGATAACGGCTCTTAATATACCCTGCCATGCCTGTGGAGAAAAAATATTCGGAGAAAATAGAAGTAAAACAGATCAACCCGGGCGAGAACTTTTTTACGCAGTTATCAATTAAATCCAGGTTCTTTCTGCCGGAATACCTGCTTAAAACCAATAATTCGGTTTTATGCCCGTATTCTTTTAATATTGCCGATATGTAGGAAATACCCAGATGGATGGAACTTGCGGCAAACGAACTTCCTTTCAGGCTGCAGTATGATAACGGATAGATAAAAAGAACGTTCATCGGTTAATCCTTTAATATCGGCGCGCAATAGATGCGCACTTTACGGCGAGTTTTATCGCTGCGATCAATGATTCGGCGCTTGCGCCTTTAAAACCCGAAGCAGCAAGGTCAAAGGCAGTGCCGTGCAAAGGCGAAGTCCTGATAAACGACAGGCCGAGAGTAATATTCACCCCGGTTTCCGCGCTGGTAAGCTTTAAAGGGATCAGGGCCTGATCGTGATACATCGCGACCGCGCAGTCATATCTGCCCTTTGCCGTTTTTGCGATTGCCGAGTCGGCAGAAAACGGACCATCAATAACGCTGCCCCTGGCTGCTTGAGCGGCTATTTTTTTCAGCGCAGGCTTTATAATGCGGTTTTCTTCTTTACCCAGCAAGCCGTTATCGGACGCATGGGGATTTAAGCCGCAGATAACCAGGCGCGGATTCTTTATGCCGAATAAATTTTTTAAGGACGCCAGCGTAACCAGCGCAGTATGGCGGATTTTTTCTTCTGTCAGCGCAGGGCTGACTTTGACTAAAGGCAAGTGCCGGGTTACCAGGCTGATTTTAAGGCGATCGTTCAAAAGCATCATTACCGGGTCTTTTACCCCGCACTTAGAAGAAAAATATTCCGTATGGCCTGAATATTTGTATCCGGCAAGGTTGATCGCTTCCTTGGAGATCGGGCAGGTAACAAGGCAGTCAATTTCCCCGCGCTTGATCAGGCCAAGCGCCCTGTCAAGGTATTCAATTGATGCCCTTCCGTATTCAGGCAGGGCCCGGCCAAGCTTAAGGTTTCTTTGTTTTAGATCGCCGATAACCGTAAATTCAGCCAAACCCCGGAGTTTATTTAAAGCAATGGCGGTGATATGCGGGCCGATGCCGGAAGGATCGCCTATTGTGATGCCGACGCGGATTTTACGCATTGAGTTCTTTACGAGCAGATCTTGATATACGACTTCTTCTTGAGTTCATCTAACCACTGCGCAAGGCGTTCCTGCATTTTCCTGTTGGAGAGATAAGAATATATACTTTCCTGCGCTTCCGCTAAGCTCAATTGCCGCGGCGGGATGATATTGTTCAGCTTAAAAACATAATATTTATCTTCAATTTTCAGGGGTTCGGAAACGCTGCCGGTTTTTAATTTCATGAGCGCCTGCTCTACGTCTTTCTTGAACTGCCCCTCCCTCATGCTAAGCTTACCGAGGGAAAGGGAATATTTATCCAGAAAATTCTCAATGGGCTGGCCTTTTTTAATGCCTTGCGATATTTCTTCGGCAAGGCCCGCGCTTTCCAGTACGATGTACTCAAGCTCCCATACCTGCTGGGACTGAAAGTTAGCGGAATTCTGCTGGTAGAATTCAGTGACTTCTGCCGGGCTGATAATTACCTTGCTCCTTATTTTGTTTTCGATTATCGCGTACATAAACATCTGGTCTCTTACCTTTGCTTCAATGTCCGCCTGCACCATGCCCTGCTGCCTGATTGCCTCCTGAAATTCAATACTTGAGGGGTATTGCCTCTTGATCTCCTCTACCCTGCCCTTGACCCTGTTCTCATCCACGCTGATCTTGTTTTTCTTAGCTTCCTGCAGGATGATCTTGTCTTCTACCAGCCGGTCAAGGAACTCAGCCTTCATAGAAGCTATCTTATCATCCAGCTGCCTGCCTTTTAATTCCCCGCTCATTTGCATGCGCATGAACGCGACAAAATCGTCAAATTCTTTCTGGGTGATCACGTCGTTGTTGACAACGGCAATGATCTTATCCTGGGCAAAGCAGGGATAGGCAACCGCCAAATAACAAAATAATGCCAGAATCCAAAGTCTTAAATTTTTAATTTTGCGCTTTTCCATTAGTGATTGCCTTATTTAAAGTGCCGATCGCTTCTCTAAGCAGCCGGCAGTAAAGGTCAAAGCCTACCGAGGCGATAAAACCATGCTGCTGCTCGCCCAAAATATTGCCTGCGCCGCGTAACTCCAGGTCCTCCATGGCGATCTTAAAACCCGAACCAAGCTGTGTGTATTCCTGTATTGCCGCCAGCCTTTTACGGGCTTCTGTGTCCATTATCTCCCTGCGCGGCACCATGAAATAGGCGTATGCCGGCCGGTCAAACCTGCCTACCCTGCCGCGCAGCTGATGCAGGTCGGCAAGGCCAAAGCAATGAGCGTTATTAACAATGATCGTATTGACATTGGGAATGTCTATGCCCGACTCGATGATCATCGTACAGATAAGCACGTCGATCCTGCCTTTTAAAAAATCAAGCATCACCGCTTCCAGCATCTTTGAAGGCATTTGGCCGTGGCCGATCGCAAGCCTGACGCCGGGCGGCAGCAGCCGCGCAACTTTTTCCTTTATTTTTTCAATGTCCTGAACACGGTTGTGCAAAAAAAAGACCTGGCCTTTCCTGCCCAGCTCCCTGAGGATTGCCTGGCGGATCAAATCGTCATCATATTCTACCACAATCGTATTGATAGGCAAACGGTTTTGCGGCGGAGTATTGATCAACGAGAGGTCCCGGGCTGCCATCAGGCTCATATATAATGTCCGCGGTATGGGCGTGGCAGTAAGCGTAAGCACGCCGGTATTCAGCCTTAACTTTTTTAATTTTTCCTTTGCCCGCACGCCGAAACGCTGCTCTTCATCAACGATCACAAGGCCGAGGTCCTTAAAACTTACGTCATCGGACAACAGCCTGTGCGTGCCGATAACAATATCAACGCTGCCTTTACTTACCGCTCCGATAATGTCTTTTTGCTCGCGCTTTGTCTTAAAACGCGAAAGCATTTCTACGTTAACGGGAAAATCCTTAAGGCGGCCGCTAAAATTCTGATAGTGCTGCTCCGCGAGGATAGTCGTAGGCACAAGGTAAGCTACCTGCTTGCCGCTCATCACTGCCTTAAACGCGGCGCGCATCGCTACTTCGGTCTTTCCGTAGCCTACATCGCCGCAAAGCAGCCTGTCCATCGGCCTGCCGGACTCCATGTCATTTTTTACGTCAACCATTGCCTTTACCTGGTCTTCGGTTTCTTTAAACGGAAAATTGGCTTCAAATTCATCCTGCCATTGGGTATCCTGGGCATATTTAATACCCGGCACGCTCATGCGCATTGCCTGCAGCGATAAGAGCTCCCATGCCAGCTTCTGGATGCCTTTCTTGACCCGCTGTTTGGCGCGCTGCCATTCTTTGCTGCCGAGGCGGTAGAGCTTAGGCCTGCGCGCCTGAAAGGAAATATACTTCTGCACGAAGTGCATTTGGTCAACCGGCACATAAAGCTTTTCCTGCCGGTCATATTCAATAACCAGATGATCCTTATATTTTTCGCCGATCTTTATCTTGTCAAGGCCGAGAAACCTGCCGATGCCATGCTCTGTATGCACGACGTAATCGCCGACGTCCAGGTCAAGGAAATTATCTATGGGGAATTCTTCTTTTAAAGCAATGGACTTTATGGTATGCGGCTTTTTGACCGGCAGGATGATCACCATCTTGTGCTGCCAGAGAGGAGTGCCGTCGGAAGGGCTAAAGCTTTTGATCGCGGAGATCTTTTCCGCTTCTAACTCAATACGGACGGGAAGTTCAAAGGTAAAGGCAAAGATGTCAATTATCCCGCCGCGGCGGGCAAAGTCGCCTTCCTGCAGTACTGCTTCCTGCCTCTTGTAGCCGAAGTCAACCAGATCAGCAAGAACACGCTCTAAGTCAACGGCCTCTCCGACATACAGCTTGAGGGATTTAAACATTAATCAATACTATCGTGTGCCTTTCTTGCTCCAGGCAAGCACAAGCGGCGATGCAATAAATACCGTTGAATACACGCCGGCCACAAAACCAACCAGCAGCGTAAAGGCAAAATTGCTTAGAACATCGCCACCGTAAAGAAAGATCGCCAGTACCACAAGCAAGGTTACTCCGGAAGTAAGCAGTGTCCGGCCAAGCGTCTGGTTCACGCTTAAATTGATCAATTCCTTCAAACCCATTTTACGCTGCAGCCGGATATTTTCCCTTACGCGGTCATAAATAACAATCGTGTCATTTATGGAATAACCGGCAATGGTCAAAAATGCCGTCACGCTTAACAAGTCAATCTGCCTGCCGGTAAACGCCAAAGCGCCGAACGCTACCAATACGTCATGCAGCAAGGCAATAATGCCGGCAGCGGCAAAATTAAAATGCTTGAACCTGAAAGCAACATACACAAGTATGCCGATGAGCGACCAGACAAGCGCAGAAACCGCCTTGCCCTTAAGGTGCTTACCTGCTACCGGGCCAACATGCTCGATCTTCAGGATCTGGATCTCCTGATCGGGAAACGATTCCTGAAATTTAGCAGTCAGGTCATGCGTTTTGTCCTCTTTGGTCCTTATCAGCACTGCCCGGGGGTTATCTTTAAACTGTTGAATAGAGGCATCGGCAAGGCCGAGTTCTTTAAGGATAGTGCGCACCTTACCAATATCCGGCGCGGTTTTAAAACTATATTCCTGTATCTGGCCGCCGGCAAAATCTATGCCGAAAGCCTCATTACCCCTTTTAGCATAAGATACCAACCCTACGGCAATCACGATAATGGAAATAGCATAGAATATCCGGCGCTTGCCGATAAAATCAACCTTTGTTTCGCCGATCAATTTAAGCATCGGCAAAGATTTTAACCAGCCCAAACCGAGCAAGATCTCAAAGATCGTCTTCGTAACTATGACCGCCGTAAATAAACTTGCTAAAATACCGATCGTAAGAGTTACGGCAAAACCTCTTATCGGGCCGGTGCCGAACTGGAACAAAAGAAATGCCGCGATCAGCGTGGTTACGTTGGAATCAAAGATCGCGCTAAAGGCGCGCGAATAACCGTTAAGGATCGCAGTGCGTATTGCCCTTCCCGCGGTGAGTTCTTCTCTTATACGCTCGTTAATCAACACATTGGCGTCAACCGCCATACCTAATGACAGCACCATACCGGCAATGCCCGGCAGGGTCAGGGTCGCGGATATCCCCGGGAATAAAAGCGGCAATAACCCCAAGCATCCGAGGATGATCAACATGTTAAGTGCAAGCGCGACATTAGCGATCATGCCTGCCAACAGGTAATAGCCCGCCATAAAGATAAATACAAGCGCGCCGCCGACAATACTGGCCTTTACGCCTTTATTTATGGAATCCTGGCCTAATAAAGGGCCGATGGTCCTTTCTTCTTCTATGTGCATTGGAGCGGGAAGCGCGCCTACGCGTAAAACTAATGCCAGGTCCTGTGCCTGTTCAGGGCTGAATCTTCCGGAGATAACTGCTTCGCCGGAAGGGATCGCTTCCCTGATCGTAGGAGCAGACTGAACTTTACCATCAAGCACGATCGCCAGCCTCCTGCCTACATTGGCAGCGGTAAGCTCGGCGAATTTTTTAGCGCCGTCGGCATTAAATTGCAAACCCACCACCGGCTCGCTCATATCGCCAAAACGCACTGTTGCGCTGGAAAGCGCTCCGCCGGTCAAAGCTGCCTGCGCTTCAACAAGCATCGGCTCATTATCTTCTTCGGCATATTTGAGCTCGTATCCTTCCGGCACAGTGCCGCTGATCGCCTCTTTCAGCTTTTCCGTATCCGACAGCACCAGCTTAAATTCAAGCAGCGCGGTCTTTCCGATTAAATCGATCGCGCGTTCGCGGTCAGTAACGCCGGGGAGCTGGACAACGATCTCATCAACGCCTTGTTTCTGGATTGACGGCTCCCTTACGCCAAAGGCATCAATACGATTACGAATAACTTCCAACGCCCTGTCTGCGGCATCTTCCCTGTCAGCAGCAGGAATATTGGTAGTATCCACTTTCAGGAGAAGGTGCATCCCGCCCTGAAGGTCAAGGCCGAGGTTTATCCTTTTGTCCAAAGGAAAGGCATAATATACGCAGATACCGATAACACCGAGGATCAAAAGCGATTTATAAAGGAGTCGTCTATCCATAACTTAAGCTGCCTCCATGCCTTGAGACTTCTTCACGCTGGCAATGCAATTCCTCTCCACTTCAATCTTGACGTTATCGTCAACCCTCAATGTAACGCTGCGCTCTTTGATATTTACGATGGTGCCGTGAATGCCGCCGGAAGTGACCACCTGGTCGTTCTTCTCAAGGGCGTTGAGCATTTTCTGGCGCTCTTTTTCCTGTTTTTTCTGCGGGCGGATAAGCAGGAAATAAAAAACAATGAAGATCAGGACTAACGGAAACAGGTTCACAATCGGATTTATCGCGGGTGTTGGCTGCATTTTTGTTACCTCGCTTTCTTAATAAGGCTTTTTACGGTTTCAGAAACCTGCGCGCCGTTCTTTATCCAGTAATTAACGCGCTCTTTATTCACTTTTACTTCCCCGGTCAGTGAGCTGTAGAAACCTAACGGCTCTATGGCTCTGCCGTCGCGGTTGCGGGTCCTTTCATAAGCGGCGATGCGGAAATGCGGATGTTTTTTGGGGTTCTTACCGATCCTTCTTAAACGAATATGCACTGACATTTCTTCCTACCTCCTGTTTGATGTTATTAACGCACAATTGCTTCCATTAACGCCTTTGCTTTATTCACCGTCTCAAAATACTCTTTCTCGGGCCGGGAATCCGCTACGACCCCGCCTCCTGCCTGCACATAGGCAGTGTTACCTTTAATCACAATTGTCCTGATGGTGATGCAGGTATCCATATTATGGGAAAAACTAAAATACCCTACGCATCCGGCATACGGGCCGCGCCGCGAGTTTTCAAGCTCGTCAATGATCTCCATCGCGCGGATCTTCGGGCTGCCGGAAACAGTGCCCGCGGGAAAACTTGCCCTCATCACGTCGTAAACGCTGTATTGTTTATTCAAGATGCCCCTGACCTCGGTAACAAGGTGCATCACGTGAGAATACCTCTCTACAGACATAAACTCGCTTATCTTAACGCTCCCCTTTTTACAAACCCTGCCTAAGTCGTTCCTACCCAGGTCAACAAGCATAATATGCTCGGCTTTTTCCTTTGCATCAGCCAAGAGCTCCTTTTCCAGCCGCCGGTCTTTTTCTTCAGTCTTACCCCTTGGCCGCGTGCCTGCGATCGGCCGCGTCTGGACAATTCCGTCTTCACAACGCACAAGCATCTCCGGAGAAGAACCGGCAAAAAATACGCCCTTCAACTTCAGAAAGAACATATACGGAGAAGGATTAATGCTCCTTAAGCTGCGATAGATATCAAACGGTTTCTTATTTATTTTTACTGAAAACCGCTGCGACGGCACCACCTGTATGATATCGCCGATCTTTATAAAATGCTTAGCCCGCTTTACCATTTCCTGGAACGCGGGCTTACTGTAATTGGATTTTATTGCGCCTGACGCGCACCTCTTTCCGGCGCAAGCCGGGATGCCCGGGCTGACAGGTTTTTCCAAAAGGCCTTCTATAGCTTCAATTTTTTTGATTGCCTGATTATAAAATTTGGCCCTGGCGGCAGCGCTAAGTTTTTTACCTCCGGGCAGCAACACGTTAGAAACGATCTTGATCGTATGGTTTACGTGGTCAAATACCAGCATTGTGTCCGTAAGGAGGAATACCATGTCGGGCAGCCTCAATTCATCGGGATTTTTATCGGGAATCTCTTCAAAGAACCTTACCGTATCGTAACCGATGTATCCGACCATTCCGCCGTAGAAGCGAGGCAGGCCCTTAATATGCACCGGACGGAAATCCCGCATTATTTTCCTGACCTCTTCCAACGGGTCGGTATTCGTGACAAATCTTTTTATTGAGCCGCGCTGGGGATAATCAATCTCGATATTCCTACCCTTGCTTTTAAAGACCAGCGACGGATTCGCGCCGAGGAATGAATAATGCGCGATCTTTTCCTGGCCCTCAACCGATTCAAGCAAAAACGCGTAATCGCCCTTGTCGATCTTTAAAAAGGCAGACACCGGCGTATCCAGGTCGGCGTTCACCTCTTTGTATACAGGTATAACGTTGGCGGTTTTTGATAACTTTAAAAATTCCTTGACCGGTGGATATAGCATTTATATTTTCCTGAAAAAACATGACCGGTTGCCGGTGTGGCAGGCAACGCCGATCTGCCTGACTTTGATCAAAAGCGCGTCCAGGTCGCAGTCATAGGCTATGGATTTAACGTGCTGATAGTTGCCGGATGTTGCTCCCTTAACCCAGTATTCTTTCCTTGAGCGCGACCAGAAACAAGTCAGCTTCTTTTTTAAAGTCCGCCTTACCGATTCGGCATTCATATAGGCTAGCATCAGCACTTCGCCGTTTTTATAATCCTGGATGATCGCCGGGATCAAACCCTTGCTATCAAACTTGAGGTCCTTAATATTAATCTTTTTCACTCTTAACATTCTCCCTTAAATAAGATTAAGTCATTAGGTTAAGGTTATGAAGCCAGTATGGTAAATAGGTTATGGTTAAGTATCAATGACCTAACCTGAACCCTTAAACCATACCGGCTTCCTGACCCTAACCTTAACCTATTATTCTATATCCTAACCGCTACTCCTCTTTCCGATAAGTATTCCTTGACCTGGCCCACCGAATATTCCTGATAATGAAAAATTGAAGCGGCAAGGCAGGCATCTGCCCCGGACTTAGTTATCACATCATAAAAATGTTCCGGTTTTCCCGCTCCGCCGGAAGCAATCACCGGTATATTCACCGCTTCGCTGATCGCCTTTGTCAAAGCAAGGTCATAGCCGTCCTTGGTACCGTCATAATCCATACTCGTTAAAAGGATCTCTCCGGCGCCAAGTTCAGCGCATTTTTTTGCCCATTCCACGGCGTCCAGGTCAACCGGCGTCCTGCCGCCATTGATAAAAACCTGCCAGCTGTCGCCTTCTTTCTTGGCATCAATAGCCACAACAATACACTGGCTGCCGAATTTTCCTGCCGCGTCCCTGACCAATTCGGGGAATTTAACTGCTGCCGTATTTATGGAAACTTTATCCGCCCCGGCGCTCAGGAGATCTCTGATATCGTCAATGTCCCTGATGCCGCCGCCTACTGTAAACGGCATATAAATATTCTGGGCAATATTGTCAACCAGTTCAATCAGGGTCTTTCGTTGCTCAAAGCTTGCGGTAATGTCAAGGAACACCAGCTCATCCGCTTTCTGCCGGTCATAAACCTTGGCAACTTCTACCGGGTCTCCCGCGTCTTTAAGGCCGAGGAACTTTATTCCCTTTACCACCCGGCCTTCTTTAATGTCAAGGCAGGGGATTATGCGCTTGGTGAGCATTATTTTACTTTTTTATATAAATATTCTGCCAGCAGCTGGCGGGTCTGTTTACCCACAATGCCGTCTGCCTTAAGGCCGTTATCTTTCTGAAACGCCTTGATCGCTTCGCGTGTCTGGCGGCCGATTTTTCCGTCAATTGCCCCGGGATTATAACCGGCATTCTTAAGCGCAATCTGGATCTGCTTTGCGCTTAAACGGCTTTTAGACTTAGACGCTACGGATTTTTTTGCGAAATTCTGGCGGGATGCAGAAGCTCTATCCATCTGCGCTGCCAGTGAATCTTTTAGGCTGCTGATCTCTTCATCTTTTTCCTGGACCTGGGCCTCTAAAACAGAAACCTGATTCCTCAAACCCTGCATTTCCTCGCTGCTCTGCTTGCGGCAGGTAGCGCATCCGGCGAGCGAAAGTACGAATAAAGGTAAAACGAAAAACAAAGTCAATTTTTTGAACATCTTGCTCCTCTCTGATTAGGGACGGTTCTCAGTCCAAGGGAAAAGTGTCCCCACCCGGGGACATTTTTCTCCTTGGCTGAGAACCGTCCCTAAATCCTCAATGCCTGCGTCAGGGTAAACTTACCCTCATACAAGGCCTTTCCGATAATTATTCCGCTGACTCCGTCTTTTTCCAATAATTTCAATTTCATTATATCTTCAAGAGAAGATATTCCACCGGAAGCGACAACCTTTAATCTGCTTTCCTTAAGCAGGGCTTTTATCCCTTTGATGTTCGGCCCTTTTAACATACCGTCTTTAGATATATCAGTGTAGATCACTTCTTTAAATCCCAGCGCCTTAAGCTGCTTTGCCAGGCTTACTGCCTCAAGCTTGGTGCTTTTTTCCTGCCAGCCCTTAACCAGCACCTGTCCGTCACGGGCATCTATGCTAACAATAACTTTATTTTTAAATTTCTTAAAAGCCTCTTTTAAAAACGTGCTGTCTTCAATGGCTTTTGTGCCCAGCACAACCCGGGAAACTCCGGCATCAAGCAGGGCTTTGATAGTTTCAATTTTCCTGACCCCGCCGCCGAATTCAAGCGCGGCCCGGGTTTGCGCTGCGATCTGCTTTACGATTTCCAGGTTTTTCGGGATGCCGGTCGTCGCGCCGTCTAAGTCTACGACATGGATCAGCTGCGCGCCCTGCCTAAGCCAATGCTTGGCAACCTTTATGGCGTCGCGTGAATAAATCTTTTTATCTTTAAGCCGGCCCTGGGTAAGCCTTACCACGCAGCCGTCTTTTAAATCTATCGCCGGTATGATCAACATTTATATTTGTATAAAATTTTTCAGTATCTTTATCCCGGTTTCCTGGCTCTTTTCCGGGTGAAACTGCACGCCATACACATTATCTTGCCTGACGATCGCGGAAAATTCAAGGCCGTAATTCGCCGTTGCCGCTGTTACCACTGTTTCTGACACTGCGGGATAATAAGAATGGCAGAAATATACGTAACAGCCATCCTCCAATCCCGTGAACAAAGGACAATCTTTCTGCCGGAACTTTAAGGTATTCCAGCCCATATGCGGCACTTTTAAGCTGCTGGAAGCCTTGAATTTCTTTACCGAGCCTTTTATAATACCAAGCCCGGGCTTTTTGCCTTCTTCGCTTTTATCAAATAAAAGCTGCATGCCAAGGCAAATGCCTAAAAATATCTTTTTCGCGGCGATTGCCTCTTTGATTGCCGCGGATAAACCGCGTTTTTCTAACTCTATGGCAGCGTCGTCAAACGCCCCTACTCCGGGAAGCACGATCTTGGCGCATTGCTTGATCTCTTGCGGCTTATTGGTTACCAGGGTTTCTGCGCCTAAAACTTCCAGCGCTTTCTGAACGCTGTGAATATTACCCATTCCGTAATCAATAATGCCGATCATTAATCAATTACCCCTTTTGTAGAAGGAATGCCTTTTCTGCGCGGGTCAATTTGCGTAGCCTGGTCCAAGGCAATGCCCAGGGCCTTAAATACCGGCTCCAATGTCGCGTGCAAATCCTCGCTGGGATTTTCTACTTTTATGTTAAGATTCATCCCTAATTGCTGCGCAAGCGATTCAAAGAAATGCTGCGCATACTCCATTTCATATTTTTCTTTGTTTTGCACGCTGGTAAGCGCGGCCAAGGTACTAGGAACTAATTTAAACGAAGGCCGGCCGCTGATATCAACCGTAACGCCTGCGGTTACGTCTTCCATCGGTGCCGAAGCGCTGCCTATGCGATTTATTCCCTTTTTATCTCCCAATGCTTCTTTAAAAGCCTGTCCCAAGACAATCCCCACGTCTTCATTCGTATGGTGTATGTCTACTTTTAGGTCGCCCTTGGCCGTAATCTCTAAATCAAAATGCCCCCAAAAAGCAAAGAGCTCAAGCATATGGTCCAAAAAACCAATACCGGTATTAATTTTTGATTTTCCCTCTCCGTCAATATTTAACTTTATGGAAATCTCTGTTTCGGTTGTTTTTCTTATTTTTTCGGCTTCTCTCATTGAAACCTCGCTTTCACCGATTCAAGGTGTTTACTTAAGCCCTCTATGCCGGCTATCTTTTCTAATGGCTCGCGTACCTTTTCCAGCGCCTTCTTGGAATAACTGATAATGTGGTTAGACTTGATGAAATCAAGCGCGGAAAGCCCGGAGAAAAACCTTGCCGTGCCGCCGGTAGGAAGCACGTGGCTCGGGCCTGCCACATAATCACCAACCGCAGCCGGGCTGTATGGCCCTAAAAATATTGCCCCGGCATTGCGGATGCTCCTTAAAAGCTTCTGCGGGTTATTTACGAGTATCTCCAAATGTTCAGGCGCGATCTTATTGGCAACCTCTGCTGCCTGCTCAAGGTTCTTAGTTAAAATAATAAATCCGTTTATGCCTGCGGTTTGCTGCTCCACTTCTTTAGCCAGGCTTTTAGAATTCGTGATCAATATCGCCAGTCCGCCGGCATGCTCCTCCTGCGCTTTTAAGTCGGCAACGATAAATTTAGGATCGCTGTGGCGGTTGGCAATAATTACCAGCTCTGTAGGGCCGGCAATCATGTCAATATCCACAATCCCGAAAACCTGGCGCTTTGCTTCACTGACGTAAATATTACCCGGGCCAACAATCTTATCAACTTTAGGGATGGTCTTTGTGCCGTAAGCAAGCGCGGCAATACCTTGCGCACCGCCAACGCGGTAGATCTCATCCACCTTCAGAAGATTAGCCACCACCAGGATATGCGGATTGATGTGCCCGGATTTATCCGGCGGGCTGATCAGGACGATCTTCTTTACTCCGGCGATCTTTGCCGGCAGCACGGTCATATAGACCGTTGAAGCAAGAGGCGCGGTCCCTGCCGGGATATAAACACCCACTCTTTCAAGCGCTGTATAATTCTCACCCAGCACAAGGCCGTCTCCGCCTTTGATCCTCCAGGACTTCCTGATCGTTTTACCGTAAAAGCGGTTTATATTTTCAATGATCACTTTTAAGCTGGAAACAAAATCCGGGCTGATACTTTGATAAGCGCCGCTGATCTCAATTGCCGCGACTTTAAGCTGCCGGGGCGTCATCTTGACCTTATCAAATTTTTTCGTGTATTTTAACAGCGCCTCATCACCCAAAAGCCTGACGTCTTCAATAATATGCCTTACTTTTTCACTGACCCGCTTGGAATGATTAATACGGCAGTTATAGATCTTTTCCAGCTTCTTGGAATTAAAACGGATTATTTTCATAGTTTGATTTGGCTGATGATGTTTTTCAATTCTGCCAGCGCTGCGTCAATGCCTGCCGGGTTATTGCCGCCTGCCTGCGCAAAATCCTTTCTTCCGCCGCCTGATCCTCCGATAAAACCTGCGGCTTTATTTACCAATGCCGCAGCATCTATGCCCTTTTGCGTCAGATCGGCAGTAACGCCGATCACCAACAGGGCTTTATCGGAAGCCGTGGATGCCAAGGCAATGACTGCTCCCGCGGTTTTTTGCTTGATCAAATCTACTGCGCTGCGCAAAGCAGCCATATCTGCTCCGGGAATATTTTTTGCGATAAGCTTTAAGCTGCCGATCTTTTCTGCTGATTGAGCCAACTCATCTACCGAAGATTTTACCGTATTTATTTTTTGAGAATTAAGCTGTTTTTCCAGCTCTTTTATCCGGCTAAGCCGTTTCTCTAATTCAACTGCCATTTCTTCTTTTTCCTGCTTCACTGCCTGCAAGGCCGCAAACCCGGTTACCGCCTCTATCCTCCTTATACCGCTGGCTACCGAGCCTTCGCTGGCAATCCTAAATAATCCGATCTGGCCGGTTGAATCAAGATGCGTGCCGCCGCAGAATTCGCGGGAAAACCCGCCGATAGAAACTACGCGCACTTTGCCTTCGTATTTTTCCGCAAAGAATGCCAATGCCCCGGTCTTTTTCGCGCTTGCCAAAGGCATTTCTTTTACCGAGAGGCCGTGGCTGCCGAGAATATAGCTATTAACTGTTTCTTCAATCCGGCTAAGCTCGCTGTCGCTGACAGCCTTAAAATGGCTGAAATCAAAACGCAAGCGGCCTGCCTCAACTAATGAACCTTGCTGCTGCACGTGCGGGCCAAGGACCTGCCTTAAGGCTGCCTGTAAAAGATGCGTGGCAGTATGGTTTCTGGCAATGGAAAGCCTGCGCTCTATATCAACTTTTGCCAAAACCTGGTCTGCTTTCTTAAAAGCGCCTGCCTTGACCTTGCCGCTATGAAATATTATCTTACCTGATTTTTGCGTATCTGTAACTTCAAAGATATTCTTTCCCTTAACCAGCACGCCGGTATCGCTAACCTGGCCGCCGGACTCGGCATAGAACGCGGTTTTATCAAGGGCGATCTGCACCTGCTCATCCTTGCCGGCTTTTTTCACCTGCTTGCCGTCTTTAATGATCGCCAGGACCTTGGCAGAAACTTCATAATTCTTATATCCGGAAAACTTTGTCGCGGCAATATCCAATTTTAATCCTCCGGAAGCAAACACGTCACCTTTCATATTGCTCTGGGATTTTGAACGCTGCCTTTGCTGCTGAAGGTTCTCATCGTACAGCTTCATCGCTGTCAACGGCACGCTGCCAAATTTTTTTTCCAGCCAGCTGATGATCAACTCCAGCGGCAAGCCGTAGGTATCGGTAAGCTTAAAAATGGAATCAGCGGTTTTTCGGCTATTGCTTAAGCCTTTTTCTCCTTCAAAAGCCTCTTTTAAATACCTATCGCTGGAATCCAGAATGGCGATAAAATTCTTTTCTTCCGCCTGGATTACTTGCGCAATATCCTCCCGGCGAACGGATAGTTCAGGATACGGGCCTTTCATGATCTCCGCTAATACCGGCACAAGTTTATGCAAAAACGGCTTTTCTATGCCCATCTGGCGCAGCGCAAGCACGGATTTACGGATTATTTTTCTCACCACGTAACCGCGGCCCTCATTGGAAGGCAAGATACCGTCGTAAATGGAAAAAACTACGGCGCGGAGATGATCGGCTACGGCATAAATAAGTTCGTTAGAAGGGGTTGTCCCCAAAGAGGACTGTCCCTTAACTTGTCCTTGCCGTATTTCCTTTATTATCGGTTGAAAAATGTCCGTCTCAAAATTATTCGGCGCGCCCTGCATTACTGCTGCCAGGCGCTCAAGGCCCATACCGGTATCAATGTTTTTCTGCGGCAAAGGCTCAAGTACGCCCCCATCCTTACGGTTAAACTGCGTGAACACAAGGTTCCAGATCTCCACAAACCTGCCGCAGGGGCAAGACGGATCACAAACCGGTTCTCCGCAGCCCTTGTCTTTTCCGAAATCATAGAATATTTCCGAACACGGCCCGCACGGCCCATTCGGGCCTTTTTCTTTTGCTTCTGCCGGCCAAAAATTATCTTTATCTCCCAGCTTGACGATCTTATTTACCGGGACGCCGATCGCATCCTTCCAAATTTTATATGCCTCATCGTCATCTTTATAAACCGAAACCCAGAGTTTTTCCGGGCTGATCTTCAGTTCCTGGATCAGGAATTCCCATGCCCACCTGATCGCATCCTTTTTGAAATAATCCCCAAAAGAAAAATTCCCCAGCATTTCAAAGAACGTGTGGTGGCCGGCAGTCTTGCCCACTTTGTCCAGGTCGTCGGTGCGCAGGCAGCGCTGGGAAGTTGCTGCCCTGCGAAAATCGCCTACCTCCCCGAGGAATTGTTTTTTAAACTGGTTCATCCCCGCAGGCGTAAAAAGCACGGTAGGGTCTTCTTTAGGCACCAGCGAGTCGCTTTCAACGACCCGATGTTTCTTCGCTTTAAAAAAATCCAGGAATTTTTTTCTCAAGATATCTGCTGTCATAGCTCATTCACCACGTCAATGACCACGTCCGGAGAAAAACCGCGGCGGATAAGGTAACCGTAAATGCGCTGCCTTATCTTTTGCGGGTCAACGTCCTTCATTTTTTCTTTTCTCCTGCGGGCAATCTCTAACGCTGTTTCTGTTTCCGGATAATCTTCTTTTATCCGCGCGACCTCGCCTTCAATCAAACGCTTATCAATGCCTTTAAGCGCCAGCTCCTGCGCGATCCGCCTTGCCCCCATGCCTTTTTTTAAACGGGAATCGGCCCATCCCCTGGCAAAGGCTGCATCATCAATAAATTTTTTTTCTTTTAAGAAATCTATTGCCTTGCGGATTACCGGCTCATCAAATTTCTTTTTCTTAAGGCGGCTGCGCAGCTCGTTTTCGCTGCGCAATCGGAATTTTAAAAGCAGAAAACAATAGTTCTTTGCTTTTTCAAACGGCGTTAAACCTAGCACGGATTTCCTTTTCCAGGTCCTGCTGCAGCTTCGGCCTTTCTTTCATCAGCTTGATCACCGAATCCCTGCCCTGGCCGATCTTTTCATTCTGGTAGGAGAACCACGCCCCGGACTTCTCCACGATATTCAGGTTGACTGCGGCATCAAACGTGCTGATCGTCTTGGATATACCTTCGTTATGCAGTATCTCGAACTCTGCCTCTCTAAACGGCGGAGCCACTTTATTTTTTACTACCTTTACGCGCACGCGGTTGCCGATCACCATTTCATTGGCTTTAAGCGTGGCGATCTTCCTTATGTCCAGCCTGACGGAACAGTAGAATTTCAGCGCCCTGCCGCCGGGAGTAGTTTCCGGAGAACCGAACATCACGCCGATCTTTTCCCTGATCTGGTTGATAAAGATCACGCAGGTGCGTGATTTACTGATCGCCGCGGTAAGCTTACGCAGCGCTTGCGACATCAGCCGCGCCTGCAGGCCCATATGCGAATCGCCCATGTCCCCTTCGATCTCCGCGCGGGGAGTAAGCGCAGCAACCGAATCAACGACAATAAGATCAACGGCATTGGAACGCACTAAGGTTTCTGCGATCTCCAGTGCCTGCTCGCCGGTATCCGGCTGGGAGATCAAAAGGTCATCCAGATTCACGCCGATGATCTTGGCATAGGTGGGGTCAAAAGCATGCTCTGCGTCAATAAAAGCGGCAACGCCGCCTTTTTTCTGGATCTCTTTTATCGCGCTTAAAGTAAGCGTGGTCTTGCCGGATGCTTCCGGCCCGAATATTTCAATGATCCTGCCGCGCGGAAGGCCGCCTACACCTAAAGCAATATCCAGGGTAATCGCGCCCGTAGGGATTACCTCTACGTCTGCCTTTACTTCCTGGCCAAGCTTCATGATCGAACCTTTGCCAAACTGTTTCTCTATCTGGGTAAGCGCCAATTCCAGCGCCTTTTGCCGGTCTGAACTTACCTTTATTTCTTCTTTCTTTTTTTCTACAACCATATCCGCCTCCAATTTAATTGATTTTTAGCTTTTAGGTTAGAAATTGATTATATCTTAACGGGTTACACGTGTCAAACAGATTAATTCACCCCCCTTCCAGTAAACCCCGCCAAAAAAAGGCGGGGTAAGTTCGGACGCATAAGTTATGTCGCTCCGTTCCATAACTTATGTCCTCACTTAATAGACGAAGGCGATATGCAAATCTAACTATTTATTCTACTTCAAAGGAAACTACGACATTGAACGTAAGCTCGGGATATTCCAGGTCTTTAGGAAAGGCGGGGAATGGCGAAGATTCTCTTACGCTGGCCATGGCGATCTCCCTTAAATAAGGGCTGGCTGAAGACCGGTCATCATCAACGCGCACGTCTTTTATATCGCCGCTGTTAGAGACGATAAAAGAAAGGTAAACTTCCCCTTCTTCCATGTAGGTATAGCGCTGGTAAAGTATGCGCTTAACTTTTTCCCGGGTAAGTTGAAAATACCCGATATAAGAAGGGCTGTTGATCTTATTCAGATCTAAATTTTCCCGGGGCGCTGCCAGAGTTATTTTCTTTTTAACGCTGCCGATAGTATCCGGGCGTATCAACGCCGGTTTAATAAGGACGCGGCCTCCGCGGCCAAGGTCCTTTTTTTTGCCGGGCTGCAATTCCTGTTTATCCGTAAACGGCGAGGGCGCTGACGCAGAAGCAGAGATAAACGACGGTAATTTAAGCAGCGGTTCCCGCTTGGGCCTTAGGCTGGCCTTAGGCTGGCTATGCGTAGGCTGGAGGTTCTCTTGTTTTTTGCTTTCAACGTATTTTACCTCTACCTGCACCGTATCAGGCTGCCGTAGTATAGAGTAAAATCCCGGCATGCGTAACAGGATCACTAAATGGACCAATAGCGACAATACAATCGCGGTAAGAAACGGCCGTTTGGTTAACATAATCCTAGGTTAGCATAAAAGGGCCATAAGTCAAGGTAGGGACGGTTCTCAACTCAAAGCTAAAGTGTCCCCTTGGAGGGGACACTTTACGATTGGCTTGAGAACCGTCCCTGAATTTAAAACTCAAGTTTTAGCCCACCGGTGGCGGAAAATCCGGGCATTGGATAATCGCGGATAACTTGATATCTCCTCGCGGAAAGATTATCCACCGAGCCAAAACAGGTTACTCCCTTAGAAAATTTCTTTGACAAACCGAGCCCAAAAACAAAAAATCTTTTTACGGAAATAGAATTGGCGGCATTATGGAACCTTTTATCCGTAAACTGGCCCTTGAATTCAAAGACAACCCCCTTAAAACCCTTATACCTCAACAAAAGGTCCGCTTTATTCTTAGGCTGATATATCAGGTATTTTCTGGTTTTATCATCTATCGCCCGCATATAAGTATAGTTAAGTCCTAACTCCAGATTATCAAGGAGATAAAAGGTATTGCTGAATTCTACGCCGTCAATCAATGCCGACCCGATATTTGTAGGGCTCCATACGCCGTTGTCATCGGCAGCCCAATTGATCAACTGCTTGTAAACGCTTCGATAGTACGTTACGCCCGAAGAGAAATATTCGCAGGGTTTAACATCAATGCCAACCTCCCCGGTCGTCCCCTTTTCGGGCCTAAGGTTTGGGTTGCCCTTTGACCAGCCTTCATCCGGCCAATACAAGTCGTTAAAGGTAGGCGCGCGGAAAGAACGCGCAACCAGGCCGTGTAATTTAATATTTTCTGATATTTTATAAACCGCGCTCAGGCTGGGGCTGAATTGCGCACCGAAATTTGAATAGTCATCTACCCTTGCGCTGAAGTTCAGCTTAAATTTAGAAGTTACATCCCACTGGTTTTCCATGTAAGCTGCCTTGACATTATATTTATGTTTTGCCGAAGACGTACTATCGTTATAGTTACCTACATAATTCAAACCGCCGATCAACTGATAAAAATCAAAGAGCTTACGGTTAAATTGCAGCTCAAGCCCCCTGGCTACCGTTGAATGGATGTTTTTAGCATTAGCTGAATCAAAGATTGAACCGGCGCTGTTCTCAATGAATTCCAGGCGGTCATAATTACGGTAGATCCTGGCAGAAAAGCCCGTAAGATTATCCGGCTTAAAATTCCAGGCCAAATCAAGGTAATTCGTAAGAGCCAGCTGCTTATCATCCGTATCGGGAGAACTGACAGCTCCGGGCAGGCCTGACTTATTCCTGTAAAATCCGGATCCCAGCCTAAGTGTACTGCTATCGTTAAGGCGGTATTCAAATTTAGCGTTTGCATCTTTGGAGTTGACCTTGGAATTATCACGGAAACCTTGCGAGCTCAAGTAGCCTCCGCTAAAAAGGTAACCAAAACCCCCCACCCTGCCGCCGTGAAGCAACCGGTCGGTATAAGTCCTGAAAGTGCCAAAGCTGGAGCTGACCGACGTCTCAAATCCTTTTATGGGAGGCTGCTTAGTGATAATATTGACGGTGCCGCCCATTGCCTGTGAGCCGTATAAACTGGAAGCCGGACCATGGACAACTTCAATCCGTTCGATATTGTCTAAGGGAATCGTGCTGAGGTCAACTTGCCCGCTGCGCGGATTATTCACCGGCCTGCCGTCAACGGTAACTAGGACCTGTTCTGCCGTGGAACCGCGCATCCTGATACTCTTTAATTCGCCTACTCCGCCATAATCACTGATATCGACTGAAGTCAAACCCGTCAAAGCCGCGGCAACATCTTTTGCCCCGGAATATTCGATCTCTTTTGCGGTAACCACGTCCACGCTGCAGGCAGTATCACCGCAATATTCTTCTATCTTAGACGGAGTTACGACTATTTTTTCCAGGTCGATATCTCCGGCGCTTGAGCTGCCTGCCGCAACCGAAAATAATAAAACCGCCGCTAATACTATGCTAAATAAATATTTCATATTCCTGTCCATCTTCTCCTCCCATGAGAATACTTGCCAAAACAGGCAATCGACCGGGCTTACCGCCGGAGGCGGAATTACCGTTGCAGGGCAGCACCCCGGATCTCACGGGGATTTCCTTTACCTGTCCGGAAGAATTACTTGTTGTAATAACCTGAACTCTACCGGCCTTTTAAAAATAGGGCCGTCATAAACAAAAGTGTGAAATTCTCCCTCCTCTCCGCATGGGTCAATCGCAGGATCGTAACGCCGCAGGTCCTCGATAAACCGCTTGTCCAACTCTCTGCCCAACCATTCCTCTCCCAACACGCCGGCCTTGACGCAGACTATCACTGCCTTGAATCCGCAATTAATAAAATCACAAAGGATATCTTTTGTATTTAAGCCCCACAAAGGAAAAACCGGTTTTATATCTGATTCTTTACAGACCCGGTCAATCCATTCTTTGTGTTCCTTTAAATAAATATCGCCGAAAATTATCGCCTCAATGCCCTTATTTACTTTCCATTCGGCGATCAAGTTTTTAAATTCCCGCTCATATAGTTCCGGGCCGGGCATTGGTTTCTGAAATAACGGCAACCCGCAAACCCTTGCCTGATCCGAGATCAAACGGGGATCAAGGCCGTGAGAAAGTGAAGCCGTGCCGTCAAGCTTCGTGAAATTAAAAAGTGCCGTAACCTTATAGCCGCGCGACATTGCCTTGTAACAGGCAAAACAACTGTCTTTACCGCCGCTCCAGAGGGAAACCGCCTTCATTGCGCCTTTCCTTTATTTAGTATCTTATAGAGATAACTGATATCAATACTTTCCCGGACTAATTTTGCCAGTTTATCGATCTGGGCATCAGGATTAAAATCTGCGGCACACGATAATGCCGGCCAGCCTTTCATGAGCCGCGCCCTGTTTAAAAATTCCCTGCGAAATCCCGGGGCATCGAATAAGCCGTGGATGTATGTGCCGAAAATACGGCCGTTATTGCTGCAGGCGCCGTCAAAATACTTTACCTTTCTGCCGCTGCGCTCAAAGACTTCAAAAAGCGGTTTGCAACTTTTGGGTACCGTAGTAACGCCATGGTGGATCTCATAACCTAACAATTCAATTCCCGAAAATAATGCCCTTGCCCTTACGCGGCTAAGCTCCTTTTTCGCCATTAAACGCGTTTGCACGGGTAAGAGTTTTAAGCCGGCTATTTTTTTACGGCTGGATTCTATTGAATGCTTGTCGGAGATCAGCCTGCCCAGCATCTGGTAGCCGCCGCAAATCCCCAACAGCACAGGCGGAAACTTTGAGCCGACAGCCGATAAAATCTTTTTTACAAAACCCGAGGCATGCAAATGTGCCAGGTCAAAAAGGGTATTTTTTGTCCCCGGGATAACTATCATATCCGGCTTGCCTAATTCTTCCGGCCGGCTCACATAACGCAAGCTTACGTCAGTTTCGGAAGAAAGGGCGTCAAAATCGGTGAAATTGGAAATATGCGGCAGGTATATTACGGCGATATCCAGTTTCTGCTGTTTTTCTTCTGACGGGCCTGCCGTAAAATTATCCAAAGGCACGGCGTCTTCTTCGGGGATCACTATGTTTTTAAAATAAGGAATAACCCCCAGCACCTTGATACCGGTGCGCCTTTCAAGCCATTTGAGCCCCGGATCCAAAAGGCTCTTGTCCCCGCGGAATTTATTGATGATAAATCCTTTGATCATCCGCCGCTCAGCTTTAGTCAAAAGCTCAAGCGTTCCTACTAACGAAGCAAAAACTCCTCCTTTGTCAATATCGCCGACCAGTATCACCGGGGCTTTTGCGTATTGCGCCATTTTCAGATTCACGATATCATGCGACTTTAAATTGATCTCTGCCGGGCTGCCTGCCCCTTCCATAACCACGGCTTCATACTTTTTGCTTAATGTATCAAATGATTTTTTGACTACCGGAATGAGCTTAGCCTTGTAACGCGTATAATTGCGGGCATTCATATTGCCGATCGGCTTGCCGCGGACAATCACCTGCGCTCCGACATCGGTAACCGGCTTGATCAAAACCGGGTTCATATCCACGTCAGGCTCAATGCGGCATGCCAACGCCTGCACTGCCTGCGCGCGGCCAATCTCGCATTCATCTTTTGTGACAAAAGAATTCAAGGCCATATTCTGCGCCTTAAAAGGGCAAACTTTGTAGCCGTCCTGCAGGAGTATCCGGCATAGCGCCGAAACCAATACACTCTTACCTACTCCCGAACCTGTGCCGCAAATTTGTAGTGCTTTGGCTTTCATTTGATAAAGGCTTTCCCGGCAATAATAAAAAATAAAATCGTTAATTCGTTTAATTCGCACACTGCGCCCAAAGTATCGCCGGTTATCCCGCCGATCTTGCGGCTGATTAATTTAGAAAATAGCCATGCGCTAAAACCCGCGAGCATGAAAAGCAATAGGCCGTTTAGCTGCCATAGCATTATCGCAATAAACAAAGTAACCCCGGTTGCCATAAAAAATATTCTCCGGCTCATATGCGCGGTAAAAGTTTTTGCCTTGCCTTCGCTACGGGCATAGGGAAAGAAAAACATCGCTTCCACCAATGACCAGCGGCTTAAAACGCACATAAATATTAAAGCCGCGGGTTTATCCTGCGGCGGGAGAGAAAAAACAAGCCCAGTCTTCAGCAATACCGCGCAGACAATGCTGATCACGCCCATTGCCCCGCTGTGCGGGTCGCGCATGATCTCCAGGCATTTTTCCCTGCTTCTGCCGCTCATTAAACCGTCAAATGTATCGGATAAACCATCCAGATGCATACCTCCGGTAAGCGCTGCCAACGCCACAACTAAAATTATCGCGGCCGGCAGCTCATAAAAATGCAGAGCGATCAATACTGCGTTCAAACCAACCAAAGCCATCCCGATCAGCAGCCCGGCTAAAGGAAAATAAAGCATGGACCTTGCTATCTTGCGCTCATTAACATTTTTAACGCGCAAGGGAATGACGGTCAGGAATTGTATGGCCAGTAAAAAACTTGTCACTTGCTTTTCTCCGAAACGTTTGCGCTTTGGAACGTCGCCATTTGTGTGAGGATCTTTACGGAAGCCTCTGCCAATCCGATTGCTATGGCAGCGCCCGTGCCTTCACCCAGCCTTAAATTCAGGTCAAACAGCGGCTTTAAGCCGATATGCTCTAAAATATATTTATGCCCGCCTTCTACCGAATTATGTGCCGCGATCATATAATCTTTTACTTTCGGCTCAAGGTAATAAGCGATCAGCGCTGCCGAACCGGAAATAAATCCGTCGATCACTACGGGAACTTTCTTACTTGCCGCTGCCAGGATTATTCCGGCAAGCCCGGCAATCTCAAAACCGCCGACCTTAGACAACACATCAAGGCTGTCTTTAGGGTCAGGTTTGTTCACTGCCAGGGCCTTTTCAATTACTGCGATCTTATGTTTTAATCCTTTGTCATCAAGACCCGCGCCGCGGCCGGTGATCTCATCTAACGGCTTTCCGGTAAAAACAGCGGTTATTGCGCTGGCAGCAGTGGTGTTACCAATGCCCATTTCACCTGTGCCGATAATATCAGCCCCGCGCCGGAATTCATTTTCAAATACCTCAAATCCGGCAACCACCGCCCTTATTGCCTCATCTCTGCTCATTGCCGGGCCTTTTGCCATATTCTTGCTGCCGTAGGCAATCTTTTTAATTACCAGGCGCGGATCAGGACGCAGGTCTGAAGCTACTGCCATATCCACGATCACTACTCTTGCTCCGGCGTGATTTGCTAGAACATTGATCCCTGCGCCGCCGGCAAGAAAATTATAGACCATTTGCGCAGTTACTTCTTTAGGATAAGGGCTTACTCCTTCATCGGTCACACCATGATCGGCAGCAAGCGTAAAAATCACTTTGTTACCAAGATACGGGTTATCTTTTCCAGTGATCCCGCAGACCTGTCTTGCTAATTCCTCCAACTTACCTAAACTGCCCAAAGGTTTAGTCAGATTATTAAGCCGGCCCTGGGTCCTCTCCATAAGCTTTATGTCAAGCCCGCTGATCTGCGTAGTTATCTTTTTAACCCTTTCCATTTTATCCTTTCTTAATTTTCATCGGTATGCCGGAAACCGTAAAAAATACTTCATCGGCTTCTTTGGCTACCAGTTGATTTACCCTGCCGGCAATATCGCGGAACTGCCTTGCCAGCTTATTTGCCGGGACTATACCTAAGCCGACTTCATTAGAAACCAGAATTACTTTTGATTTCCCCTGCTTTAATGCCGTAAGCATTTTTATTACCTGCTGCGTGATCTTTTCTTCTTTATTCCCGCCAAGCAGAAGATTAGAGACCCATAATGTCAGGCAATCTATAACAATGCAGTCAAAATTATTCTTTATTTGCCCTAATGCGACGGTAATATCCCGGCCTTGCTCAAAGGTAGCCCAGCTTTTTGGCCGAGACTGTTGATGTTTTTTAATGCGCTGCCGCATTTCTTTATCTAAGCCCCGGCAGGTTGCCACAAAGGCCACCTTTTTATGTTTTTTTGCCAACTCCAGGGCAAAGCTGCTTTTCCCGCTGCGCGCTCCGCCTAAAATAAAAATTATTTTTCCCATTTCTTTTTAGTAGGGACGGTTCTCAAGCCAATCTTAAAGTGTCCCTTTTTAGGGGACAGTTTAGCTTTGAGTTGAGAACCGTCCCTCTTGTATTCAACTACTGTGACGCTTGCCGGTTTAGGGATATGCTGCCAGAATTTCCTTGACTTAAGCAGGCTGCTGACAAAAATGCCGATCACTCCGCCGTGGCAGACAACGGCGACGGTTTTATCCGGATTGGCGCGGCAGATCTGGTTGATCTGGCCGCAGATGCGCTCCTTAAAATCGCGTAGTTTTTCGGCTTTGGGGATATGGTGCCTATGCGGATCCTTAACCCAATTCTCATAAAGCGCGCCATATTTTTTTAAGATCGCCTTATGCCGCAGGCCTTCAAGCACCCCGAAATTTATTTCACGCAAGCCCTTTACCTTGGTGAATTTACTTTTACCGAAAACAATGCGGCAAGTCTCCAGCGCCCGCTTCTTATCGCTTGAATAGATTTTATCAAAACCGATGCCTTTAAGCGCGGATGCCAGTTTCTTTGCCTGCCGTTTTCCTTCCCTGCTCAAGCCCACATCAATGCGGCCGCAATAACGTTTCTCTTTATTCCAGGCCGTGATCCCATGGCGGATCAAGACCAATCTCGTGTTCATGACTTTTCTCCCGGCACAAGCATAACGTTCGGCTTTCCGGTAATCCGGTTATTATTCACCAGGACAACCGTTTTATAGACCGCCTCTATGTTCTGATAAGTCAAAACTTCTTCCGGCGTCCCCTGCTTATAAACCAGGCCGTCGTTAAGCAAGGCAATGCGATTGCAATAAGCGCTGGCTAAATTTAAATCATGCATGATCATGACGATCGTCAAGCCTTTTGCGCGATTAAGCCGTTTTAGAAGGTCTAAAACCTGTATCTGATGGCCGATATCCAAATGGGAAGTAGGCTCGTCCAAAAGCAGCAGTTCCGGTTCTTGCGTAAGCGCGCGGGCAATGATCACCCGCTGCCGTTCTCCGGCTGAAAGCTCATCAATATATTTATCCCGGAAGCGTAAAGTATCGGTAAGCTCAAGAGCCGCTTCTGCAACGCGGATGTCGTTCTTACCTTCAAGCTGCATGCGGCCAAGATGAGGGATCCTGCCCATTAATGCGATCTCCATTACCGTAAACGAAAAATTAGTAGCAATGTCCTGCGGCACAAAAGCGGCTTTCTTACAGAATTCCTTCAGGCCCATTAAGAAAACATTTGTATTGCGGAAATAAACCGCGCCCTTAGACGGCCTCAGCACGCGCGTTACCAGCCGTAACAGCGTGGTTTTTCCGGAACCATTCGGCCCGATGATCCCCAAAAAATCACCCTGCCCTAAAGACATCGAGAGCCCCTTAATCACGTCTTTGTTATAATACCCGCCGCATAATCCGTCAATCTTAAGCAAACTGTCCGTCATATCCGCTTGCCCCGTTTTAACAAAATTATAAATACCGGCGCGCCGATGATCGCGGTGATCACGCCGATAGGGATCTCAACCGGAGAAAAAAGCGTGCGGCCTAGAGTATCGCAGGCAATCATGAATACCGAAGCAGCCAGGCAGGTTACCGGGATCAAAATCTTATGGTTCGGCCCAATGACTAAGCGCATCATATGCGGCACAATAAGCCCGACAAAACCGATTATCCCGCAGATACAGATCAGGCTCGCGGTGATCAAAGCGGTTATCAGTATCACGATCTTTCTGATATTCTGCGTATTTATCCCAAGGTGCATTGCCTCTTCTTCTCCCAGGCTGATGGCATTCAGGTCCTGCGCAAAAAGATATATCGCGCAAATGCCCAGTATTACCGGGACAGCTACCAGCATCAACAGTTTGTGGTCATAAACCTGCAGGCTGCCCCAAAGCCACCAGTTCATTTCGTGCATCGCTTCGTTGCCGAACAGGGAAACCAGGAATACGATCACCGAAGAAAACGCGACGGAAATGATCACGCCGGATAAAATCAGCGACTTATCGGAGATCCTGCCGTGCTCGCGCGCCAGGTTATAGACGATAAAGATGCTTGCTGCCGCGCCGAAAAACGCGGCAAGCGGCATATAAACGCGCGACAGCCCAAGGATAACCGCGCTGACTGCGGCAAGCCCTGCGCCGCTTGATGTGCCCAACAGATACGGCTCAGCTAATGGATTGCGCAATATTGCCTGAAGCGCAATGCCGGAAACAGCCAGGCCGCTGCCGGTTAAGATCGCAGCCACAATCCTTAGCATGCGCAGGTTAAAAATAGCCCTATTCTCCTGACGAAGAAGATCCGCAATAGGTATCTTGACCGCCCCGCTGATCAAGCCGAAAACTACAGCCCCCGCCAACAAAATAAATAATATAATTATTTTACGCCTTAGCTTCATATAATTTCTTGTATAATTCTTCTAGCCCCTTGGTAATGCGCGGCCCCGGCCGCAGCAGCGTATCAGGGTCAATATCGTTAAATACCCGCCTATTCTTCACCGCATCTATATCTTTCCAGCCAAAACGGCCCTCAACCAGTTTTAACGGCGGCTCTTTATCCATATAAGCCAGGATGATTACCTGCGGGTTAAGATCAATTACTTTTTCCGCGCTGTAATTGCAATACGGCCTGATTACTTCATGGGCTACGTTTATGCCGCCTGCCAGAGAAACTAATTCGTCTACAAAAGAGCCTTTTCCCGCGGTCATCAGCGGCTCGTGCCAGATCTCGATAAAAACCCTTACGCGGTCAGCCGGCAAGACAAGCTTTACTTTCTCGTTTATTGCCGATATATCTTCACGCATCCTGTTTATAAGCCGGCCTGCTTCTTCGGCCTTTGCAGTGATCTTAGCTATTTCATTTATCGACGCGAATAGTTCTTCTGCGCTTGAAGGATCTGAAACATAAACATTGAACCCCAGCCTGCGCAGCTCCTGCACTGCCTGCGCCTGCTCTAGACCTGTGCAAAAAATGTAATCCGGCTTCAAGGAAATTATTTTTTCTATATTAGGGCTGCTAAAACTCCCTACCGCAGGCTTATCTCCTGCCGCTTCCGGGTAATTACAGAACGTGCTCACGCCTACAATGCTGTCAGCCAGGCCTAAGGCGAAAAGGATCTCGGTGGTAGAAGGGGCAAGAGAAATATAACGCGGCTTATCTGCGGCAAAACAGCCGCTTAAATTCCAAGTACCAAGCACCAAATAACAAATAATAACCAATAACCAAGAATTCAATGACCGGAATTTCATATTCCCCTTATAAAAAAAATTCCCGATCCGGTATCTTCTACCATGATCGGGTCGCACCCAGCTTGCTATGGCCCTATCCACGAGGCTGCACATGCACAGGCAGGTCTTCTGACTCAAGGATCATCCTACTCGCTGCGCCTTCCCGGCCGGCTTAACGCGGCAGTGGCTTTTGCAGCTTTCGTCCCCTCTTACAGCAGCGGGACTGTGGCCGGTTTAAACGGCCTTCCCTAACCCATGCATTGATTTATATGTTTTAGGTTACACCGCTAAAGAAATATTGTCAAGCAATTATTATTGCATGATCTGGCCTAAACTGTTATAATTGAGCCCATGAAAAAATTACTCGTCCGCGTAATCACTACTCCCACGCGCTGGTTCAGAAAACTTTATAACTGGACCATCCATTGGGCCAAGAGCAAGCACGCGCAAGCCGCGCTTTTCGGCGTTGCTTTTATTGAGAGCTCGTTCTTTCCCATTCCGCCGGATATCCTCCTGATCGCTATGACCGTCGCCAATAGAAAAAAATGGCTGCGTTACGCAGGTATTTGCACCCTTGGCTCGGTATGCGGGGCCCTGCTCGGATATTGTATCGGCTGGGGTTTATACGAAGCCGTCGGAAAGCTTATCGTGGAAACTTATAATCTGCAGGCCGCAGTCGAGCTGATCGGCCGCAAATACCAGGAAAATGCCTTTCTGACGATCTTTACTGCCGCGTTCACGCCCATACCTTATAAGGCTATCACCATTACTGCCGGGCTATTCCGCATCTCCCTGTTAACGCTGATCATCGCTTCGCTCATCGGTCGCGCAGGCAGATTTTTTTTGGTTGCCGGCGCCTTGCGGATATTCGGTAAAAAAATCGAAGATTCAATTGAAAAATATTTTGATATTTTATCGCTGGTATTTATGGCGCTTTTGATCGGCGGGTTCCTGCTGCTTAAGTTTTCCTGCAAGAAATAAGACCTTTATAATTCAATCCCCTTCCTCGCCTTAAGGCCTTTCGCATAATAATGCTTTTTATCTTTTATTTCACTTACCAGGTCTGCTAATTTTATAACCTGCGGATGGGCATTGCGGCCGGTAAGCACAAGCTCTATTCCGCGGGGGGTTTTTTTGATCAAACTGATCACGCTGCTCAATTCTATTAATTTCAACTTTAGGGCGACATTGATCTCATCCAGTATCACCACATCATAAGCTTTCCGGCTGATCACCGCTTCAGCTTTTTTTAGACCTTTTTTTGCCATTGCCAGGTCTTTTCTTTCCGGGATACGGCGGATAAAACAACCTGCGCCGAACTGCTCAACTTTGACGTGAGTTAATTTTTTTAGCGCCTTGATCTCACTATAGCAGCCGCTTTTAACGAATTGGCCGATATACACCTTAAGCCCCGCGCCTTGAGCCCTAAGCGCCAAGCCTAATGCCGCAGTAGTCTTACCTTTACCATTTCCAGTGTAAACCTGTATCAACCTATTCCTCCCTTAACCCGTATTTTCCCACCAGCGGCACAAACATGCAGCCGCAAATATCCTTATACTGCAGCTGGCCATGTTTTTTCTCGGCAACTGTAAGCACCTGACTAAAATTTTCACCTAAAGGCAAAACTGCCCTACCGCCGTCTTTCAATTGTTCTATCAGGGGAAACGGCATTGCCGGTGTAGCAGCAGTAATAATGATCCGGTCAAAAGGCGCTTGTTCCGGCCAACCCAGCGTTCCATCCCCGGTTTTTACCTTAATATTCCCGTAGCCTGATTCGTTAAATAGCGCTATAGCTTTATCTGCCAAAGCCGGGATACGCTCTATAGTATAGACTTCTTTTGCCAATTCGGCAAGGATTGCCGTTTGATAACCCGAGCCTGTGCCGATCTCAAGGATTTTTTTGCTGCCGGTCAAATCTAATTTCTCGGTCATCAATGCCACAATATAAGGCTGGGAAATGGTCTGGCCTTCACCGATGGGAACGGGAAAATCGCCATAGGCGCTGTCAATCGAGCCTTGAGGCACAAATTTATGGCGGGGCACTTTATAAAATGCGGAAATAACGCGGGGGTCGCTTATGCCTCGGCTGATAATTTGCTCATCAACCATTTGTTTTCTTGAAACGGTGTAGTCCATACCTAATGACGCGACTGGCTATTTTGTTAGCTCCCGCATGATGAACCTTATGAACCTGACCGTATCGGTAACCGGGTTGATTTTGCTTTTTTCGCCCCTGTAAACCGTACTGATGGTCACGGATTCAATGTTAAATCCCGCGCGGGAAACCTGAAGCAGCATTTCCGACTCTGCCTCAAACTTGCTTGTCTTAAGCCTGATCTTTTCCAACGCGTCCTTTTTTATCAGACGGAACCCGCATTGGGTATCCGGGATCTCCTGGCGGGCAACGACCGAGATCAGCCAGGACATGACTTTATTGGTTACCAGCCGCAGCCACGGCATGTTCCTTACCTTGATCATCCTGTTACCGATAAAAAAGCTGTTGTCTGAAGCTGCCGCCCGGTTAATGAATTTCGGAATGTCGGAAGGCAGGTGCTGGCCGTCTCCGTCCATGGTAATCACCGCGTTAAAATTATGCGACAGCGCGTAATTAAAGCCCTTTGCCAGAGAAACTCCCTTCCCCTTATTAACGTCATTGGAGATAACCTTGCCTCCGGCTGCTTTTGCCACCTGAGCCGTATTATCGCGAGAACCGTCATCAACAATCAATACTTCCAGCCCCGCTTTTTTTATCTTATCCACGATCCCGCCAATCGCTCTGGCTTCGTTATAAGCGGGAATAATTACGCAAACTCTCATCCTATCCAAAACCTCCTGAACATATACCACTGATCCGGGTATTTTCTAATATAATCTTCAATGAGGGATTTATACGAATTCACTATTTCCAACATCCGGCGCTCCTTTTCTTCCGGCAGCCGCTCATCCCCTACTTTTTCAAACTTGATCGGTTTTTCTATCCTGAGAGTAAAGCTATCGTCGCAGTTACGGAACATAAATCCCGGGATAATCGGGCTGCCGGTCTTCATGGAAAAGGCTGCCGGGCCCGCGGGAAAATAACTTTTTTTACCAAAAAAGTCCACCACGAGGCCTTTCGCGTTAAAGTCCCGGTCTCCGACCAAAGCAACCATTTTATTTTCCTTAAGCAGGTTAAGGCACTGACGCGCCGCCTTACCAAATGGTATGACGTGAATATTCTTGCTCTGGCGCTGCTGGTTAAAGAAGTCATCTACTTTCTTATTCTTATGCGGAAGGGCAACAACCCAGAACGGATAACCGGAAAGCCCAATCACCACGCCTCCCAGTTCCCAATTACCCAGATGCGCGGTAAGCACGATCACGCCGTTGCCTTCGGCCAACGCTTCATCAAAATAATTGATGTTTTCTATCTTGATGTTTTTAGCAATGAAGGCTTTGTCTAATTTGGAGAAACGGAAAAAATCAACCAGATACTTGGCAAAGTTACGGGACATCCTGCGCCTAATGCCATTGAGTTCAGGTTCCGGCTTATCGGGAAAAATTGCCCTAAGATTAGCGGTTACGGCATGGCGGTCGGCAAAGGCAAAGATATAATGCAGGTCGGAAAAAAATACCGCCAAGGCATAAGCTGCCTTCAGAGGCAAATGCAGGGCAAGAAATGTTCCAATGCGGTAAAGTATATGATTAAACATTATTTCAAACCAAGGATGAGCCTGGCAATATCAAAGCTTGCGTTGGGTTTGCTGATCGCGGCTGCAGCTTCTGCCAGCTTGGCCAATTTTCCCCGCTGCGACAGGAGTTCGTCAAATATCAGGTTTATCGCCTTAGGATCATCAATCCTTATTGCTGCCTGTTTCTCAAGCAGGTACGCGGTATTATTGGCCTCCTGCCCGGGTATTGGCTTGATAATGATCATCGGCAGGTTCTTGCTTAAGGCTTCCGCGGTGGTAATGCCTCCGGGCTTGGTAACTACGACATCTGAAACCGTCATCAGCTCATTTATCCTGTCGGTATAACCGAATAACAGGAGTTTCCGTTTGAATTTTTTTATTTTCCTCGATAAGGAATTATAGAGTTTTTTATTCGTGCCGGTAACAACGATCGCCTGGAATTCCGGCTTTACTTTTTCCAGCGCCTTAACCACTATTTTTATCGGCCCCAGGCCCTGGCCGCCGCCCATGATCAGGATAGTCGGCAGGCCGGAGTCCAAGCCGAGCCGCTGGATTGTTTTTTGCCGGTCTACAGGCTCATTGAATTTATGATTAAACGGTATGCCTAACGCCCTTACTTTCGCAGGGGCAACGCCTTTTTTGACCATCCGCTGGCCGACCTCTTCAGAAGGGACAATATAATAATCCACATTATCGTATATCCAATAAGCATGCGGAATGTAATCCGTGAGCACGGCAACCAGCGGAATAGCGGAATCATAGGTTTTTTTGTAATCCGAGACCATTCCGCAGGGAAAAGCTTGCGTGCAGCATACGGCATCCGGCTTAAACTCATCAAAAAGTTTTTTTAATTTAGGCGAATTCATCTTATGGATTGATTCCTTGATATTGGCGAGCTTCTTTACTACCGAAGGGTTATCGTATAAATAATCCCAGATCTGGGGAGTAGCTTTGATCACGCCCATATAAAGGCGGTTAATGATCTTTTCCGATATGGGGTTTGTATAATTAAAAGCGTTTATGTTCATTATCTCGGTATTCGGGGCAATCACCTTTATCGCTTTTTCAATGGCGATAGTAGCGCTGTGATGCCCGGAAACTTCCGAAATGTACATTAAGATTATTCGCTTCGCAGCCATAAGATTTTAATAGGGACAGAGACTACTTTTCAATTAAAAAGTAGTCTCTGTCCCTACTTTTTGCCCCTGCTTTTATTTCTCCAATTTAGCCAACTTAATACTGTCTTCCGGGCAAAGGCGATAACCCAGCTTCACGAACACCAGTATCTCTTTTATCTCTTTAGTATCTTTGAAGTCAGCTTTTTCCATGGCATAGCCGATGATCTTGCCGGATTTGGCTGCTTTCATGCCTGTGCCGGGGATGGATGAAGAAGTTACGGCATCGCCTAATTCTATATTGCCTTCTTCAGCGCAGACTTTGACATAGCAGCGGCCAACCAGGGCTACA
>JBAZJY010000002.1:0-579436 GCA_041651115.1 Candidatus Omnitrophota bacterium
GTAAGACCCACAAAGCCGATAAGTGCAATCCCTGCCGCATAACGCAGGGTCTTAACCCACGGCAAGAATTGGAAGAAACTACCTGCGAACTTAAGTAAGCTAAACTTTTCGCTTTCCGACATTCTGCCCCTTGCCTTTCAGCCACAGGTAGAAAAACATCCCTAAACCTCCGACAATATTTCCCAAAGTAAAAGCTATAAGCACCTTCATGTTTTCACCTCCCCTTTTAGCGATTTAAGCTCGGCTCTTTCCAGTATGCCAACAATAATATTCAAATCTTTTATAAGACCCTGCTTAATCAGCTCGTTCATTTTTAACTTATAAAGCAAGCTCTTGTGATCCCGAATAACTAGAGCAAGCCGCCGATACTCACGCAGGTCAAATTCAAGCCTTACTTTACTGATTTCTTTCATCTCGGCTTCTTACCTTTAAATCGTTTCTCAAGTCATCGATTGCCTTCAAGATTTGGCCGTTTTCTTTTTCAGAGAATTTGCAGTGCAAGTCAAATTCTGCCTTAGAGACAAATTGAGATCTCGGCGCATGAATCTGGTCGTTGGCCAGATGCTGGAATACTCTATCTTCAAGCCGGCTAATCTGCATAGTGATATTGCCGAGCATAAAGATAGCAATCGTAACTAGAATCGGTGTGATGTATTTTGTCCAGCCTGCGTTATTCTGCATAATTTACTTTGATTTCTGACTTGCGGTTATTTGGCTGAGATCGCCGTCAATCAAAGAGATATGCCGGTCAATCCGCTGCCTTTCCCGCAATAAGAAATCCTTAAACCTTTCCATATCCTCTTTTGTCATCTCGAAGATTTTCCCTCCGGGATACTTGGTTATTTTTTTGCCATCTTTATATTCAACCGTAATTTTTTCTCCTGCCATTTTTATATCCTCCGTTTTTAAGCCTGCCCGCCTCTGACAGGCCTGACATAACACATGTCATAAGATTTGCTCCAGACAGTTTTATAGCCATCATAAGGATACATGCACCAGGCGCCGTCTGTCCATGGCGCGCATGTTGTAGACGACCAGTAAGGAGTCCAGTTGTCCGGAAAAGGCGTAAAGAATGACATATCAAATGCCGGATCATATCTTGAGTGGTCTACGATGGACATCAGCTCGTTTATATTCGGCATTCTCCAGTCGTCATGGCCGGCAAAGTTAAGATTCTCGCAGGCATTAACCGCGTCGTACCAGTACATAGGCGAGCTAAAAAGACCTCCGGGAATTTCGACAGGATTTTTTATCCACATAAGTCCTGTTGTTAAATCAACTATCGTTCCGTCCTCATTGTCAATAAACCTTTGAGCGCTGCCTAAAGGATACCCCATCTGGTAGGAGCCGTCGTCTCCAGACTGATAAATCATAGTTTGGCCGGTCTTGGGAAGGCCTCCGTCGGAATTTATCTCATAGACTCTTTTAAGTATTCTGCTTGCCTTTCTGTGTTTAAGATGCAGCTGCATATTTAGCGCCTCCTTTCAAACTTCGTAAGTTACGGTGAGTTTGCCCGGCTCTTCCCCTGACTTAATCACCTTAAAATCCTTAATATGGTAAATTGACGGCAGCTCTACAATATCTCCATCCTCTAAAAGCGCTCCGGCTGACGACGTCGGGTCTTGACCGTTGACGAAATACCTCATCGGCCCGTCTTCTGCGTGGATAAGCGCAAAAGAGGCTGACTCGCCGCTTCCCGGATTGTATACTGCCGGATTTAAGCTCTTTACTATGTCCTCAACAACTATCTCCTCGTGATTGATAACTTTACCCATGACTAATTCCCTCCTTTTGTCTTGAGCACCTTTAAGATTTCCTCATTCTGTCTGGCAACGTCCACCAAAACATTACCTATCTTATAAAGCATCCGCTCTCTTCTGTCAGCCAGCTCAACCGGCAGATATCCTAAGGCCTGATTGTTTTCCACTGCGCAGAGTTTGCAGTATTTAGCGATCGGCTGAGTCAATTCTCCGGTAACCTTAAAGTGCGTGATAATGCAGCTGTGACAGGTCCTGGAGTGCCTACAGTTCTTCCAGCAGCCGGTGTATTCCTTATCTATGTTCAGAAAGATTCCCCGGATAAAAGGAATCCTATTAAATATATTGCCTAACTTAAAGAGCCTTGCGCTTGCCGCTCTGTGGCAGGGATAGACATCGCCGTTGTCTAATATAGCAATGTAGCTTTTGCCTGCCTGGCAGTATTCTTTTTCTGCAGGTATTTCGTCGTTAAGGACCTTAAGTGGCTTATCAATGAAAGCTATCTCAAGCGGAATATCCTGCCTTTTGCAGTACCTGCGGTAATGATAAACCTGAGCAAGCTGATACTGGTACTGCTGAACTGCTTCCTCTGTCCAGTCCTCTTCCATCACCGCATGATGCGTAATCTTGGCAATGCCAAGCTCATGAAGATACTGAATGTTAACCGCCAGCCTACCTACTGTCTTAGGCGTAAAGGTCATGCGCGCGCTCATATCCGGCTTTAGCTTTAAAATCTGCTTTATATTCTCGATTATTTGTTTATATTCGCCATGCCGGTATTCGGTTTGAGTAATCTCATCTCCATCGCAGCTGACCTGTATAGCCATGCCGAGTTCTGCAAATTTCTTAAAGACGCTCTCCTCAAAAAACATGCCGTTCGTTGAAATAGAGAATGTTGACGTGTGTCTGCCTTCTTTATCCGGAGGCCAGAGGCTGCGGGCATACTCAGCTAATTCCAAGACAGTCTGTTGGTAAAGCAACGGTTCACCCCCAAAAAAAGTAACCTGCAGATTACCCGGGCTTAATTCCTTCATCCGCTCCAGAATCTTCCTGCCCTGCTCAATTGACAAGACCGCATCTGTTTGGGTATGAAAACAATAATCGCATTTCATATTGCACTGCTCGGTGATAAATAGATCGATACTTTTAATTTCGTTTTCTATGCTCTGCATAATCTCGCCTCCTCAATGTAACGCTTGGTTATTTTGAATAAGACTTTACACATCTTGCAGAATGATGGCTCCGGCTTAAACATGTCTCCCATCCATTCCAGGTTTAGGCCAAGGCATTTATTGCGCGGGCAGAGCTTGTAAAGCTCGCAATCCTGGCAGTATTGACCTAAATACTTTTCCCGGTTGGCATCGATTTCCCAGGCAAGATCCAACATTGAGTAATCAATGCCTTTCTCGATATCGCCTAATTTGTTATGCTGACAGATATACATACCGTCGCACTGCCAGATCCCGCCTGCAGTGTCTATGAATAACCGCTCTAAGCCTGACCTGCAATAATGAAAATCTTCTACCTGCGCCTTAAACCCGAACTCCTTAAAATAAAGGTTGGAGCGTATGGCCGGATTAATTTCCCGATAGAGTTCTTTATCATCTCTGTATTTCAAAAGCAGGTTAAAATACTGCCCGGCAAACTCCTCCAAGTCCTCTTCCTTATGCTCATAGCGCGTGGCCAGGTCTAAAGTGATATTGCGTGTAATGTTATTGACAATAAAATCAAAATCCTCAATCAGCCTGCCGTACTTTGTCACCATGAAGTTGACGTTATGCCGAGGGTTTTCTTTTACCAGCTTTAAGGCCCAGGGCTCTGCGTAAACTTTTGCTTTCAAGCTTCCGTATTTCTCGTAGGCGTTGCCCAGGGACCAGGTAAAACTTAAGTTCTTGTGCCTGATAAGCCAATCATACATTCCCTGATTTATGGGAGCGCCGTTAGTGTTGGTGTGGTATAAAAACTGCGGGAGTTTTTCGGCTACAGCTCTTATCACCGCAAAGTTTAATAACGGCTCTCCTCCCCAAAAATAGATTGTAAATTTAGGATCCAGCTTAAGCTCCGAGAATACAAATTCCAGGATCCTAAAAGCTGTGTCCTCTGACATAAAAGCCGGGCCTAAAGATTCCCTCTCATTGCGCCCAAATAGCCCCCGGCGGTAACAGAAACTGCACCCTGAATCGCAGGCGTGCGTTAAATAAAGATAAACTGACTTATAAACTGGTATTTTCATTTCCTTTGTGATAAAGATCATCAATGCCTAGAGCAATCGCCTTCTTGGCAATATATTCAAAGGTTGAGTATTCAATGCGATTTGCCCAGCAGTGGTTTGGAGCCGGCTTTAAAGGATTTCCGGTGACAATATAATTCTCAGCCAGGCACATTGCCCGCGGACATAGCCGGATATCCCCGTCTTCGCAGACTCGGCAATCCCGGCAATGCTCATAAAGCTCCTCAATCCAGTCGCCCATCTTCTTGAAGAAAAAAGCTGTTTCATTAAATCCGTTGTAGATATCGCCGATCTTAAACTCCGGGAAATTGGCAAAGAAGTCGCAGGGATAAATCTCGCCTTTATGATTTACAGCCAAATAGAGATACCCGCATCCGCAAAAAGTCGGCGGGACGTCTTTGAGCTTTATGCCTTTTAACTTGCGGTAAATATTATTCTTTAAGGCAATATCCCACTGCGATCTGCCGAATTTTGGCTTGTCTTTAAAATATACATAATCCGCAACCTGCTTAAACAGCTCCTTAAACTGTTCGTTCTTGTCTTTTACCATATCCCAATGTCTGGCTGAGGAAACCCTCACCACGGGTATGCCGTATTCATAAAGCAGGGTAATCTCTTCATAAATTCCCGGCGCTTGAAGATCATCAACCACATAATGAATATCTCCGCCGTTTGCCTTTATCAGGTCCAGCACCGGCCTTGCCTCATCCAAATACCCCTGGCCAAGGACCTGCCGAAGGGCGCTAATGCTGACGCTTAAATTCAGATGATATTTATGTTTTAATACCCATTCGCGCAATCTCTCGTCTTTTAACAGCACAAGACCATTAGTGGTAACTACATAACGGTACATACAATAGGTATCGCAGAGATATTTAATCATCGCCGTATTCAAAAATGGCTCGCCCCCAAAGATGCTGAATTTAATTTTGCGCTCGTCAAATGTGTGCAGGACCCAGACCATGGTATCGTCAATAATTTCTTTAGTAAGCTGCGTTTCTTTATTGCGGAATTCCTTTGGTTGATAGCAGTAGGCACAGTTTAAATTGCAGTCCTGGGTCATTAAGAAGTAAATAGTGGTGTAATCCTGCCTGCCGTTAGTAATAGAGCAGACATCAAACATGCCATCTGCTTTATATTTCTTGATAATTTCCCGGCATTGCTCAGGAAGACCGCCTTTTATGCCTGTCTTTTCTAGTTCAAATACTGCCATTGCCTCTCCAGATTAGTTTGCTTAAATTCTGGTCTACCTCTTCTAATTCGGCGCCCAGCTTCTCCGAGAATATATTTTTATGTGCTTCAGTAAATGGCACGGAATAGGAAACATAAATCTTATTCTTGTGATCCCCGGCAATGAATAATACAAAATCAGATTCCAGGCCCTTAGCTCCCCTGACTCCCAGGCCCTGATACACCTGACGCAATGCGTCTATGAACTCGGCAATAGCGCTGAATTGTCCTGATGTGAAATTACTAACATCCTCATCTTTGAGATTATCTTTGACCCAATGGAGCAACTCAGTAATAGTGACTTCTTTTTCTTTAAGCGCAATCTTACGGGAGTCAGTATTTATTTTTTCTTTATCCATAGGTAACTACCAAGTGTAAGGGTTGCATTTACAATTCCAGGCCGTATGATTATGCCCTCCCTGATACTCGCAGCTTCCCCAGTTAGATCCCGGTGGCGTATAAACACACCAATCCCAGGGCACATAGCCGTCCCAGGGTGTAGTTGATAATGGGTCTCCTGAAGCTGCTTTATAAGGATGCGCTGCGCCTGATGGCAGATTAATGCTGGCGCATATCCAGTAATTATTTATAGAGTGCGAGCACTCATTGTATTTATGGTCATCGCAGGCCACCCCGGCATGCGAGCAGGTCTGATAGTAATATCCACAGTCTGCGCAGTACTGGCACTGCTCGGTCTCGCAGATGCAACTGGTCATTAAAGCTTCAACCTTGCTTCTTGCCTGGCGAAAATGCACGCCTCTTATTTCTGTAACTAAGGCAGTAATTACCGGGTCAGTAAAATCCATGCAGCCGGAATTATCCTGAGGGCAATACCCAGATTCGCCCCTTCCGGATTTACAAGCTGCTAATTCGGATCTTAGCTCATCGATGTGAACTTTTCTGATTTCAGTCACCAGGGCGGTAATCGTAGGATCTGTGTAACTACCAGTTGATTTTCCTCTGCGTGTGAATTCGTTATTTAAAAAGGATCGCAGCTCATCCATGTGGACTTTACGGATATTGGTAGTCAAATCTGTAAGCGTAGGATCAGTCCAGCTGGGTAAATTTGACGGACATTGTTTTGGCGGTAATAAATGTGCCATAATTTATCCTTTTAAGGAGCGTAAACCGCAGTGCCTCCTCCAATATCAAAAAAACCTTTTATGCCTGAAGCATTTGTTCCGTAGTATTTCTTATTACCGGGCGAGGCTGCCCCACCTTCTAATTTCTGGGTCTGCACTCCGCCGTCTTTTAGCTGCAGTTGATCCCCAGCCGAAATCTGAAACACTCCTCCATCAATCAAAGAGTCTAAATACTCAGGCGTTGTATCGCTGACATCGGCTTTGAGCTTATTCGGCGAATTCACATCCGGAAGCACCCCGGCTGCTGAAGGAATATTTGCCAGGCCAGTTAAAGCTGCGCCGCTCACCTTATTCGGCGTAACTATCTGCGCAAGTTTTGTGTCTTCAATACCGGCGCCAGGCACCACTTTGGCATTAGTAATTAAAAGATTGGGGTCTGTGCCTAGCTCTATTGCCTCCCAGTTTGCCCTGCAGGCAGCCGGGAAGTTAATTAAAAGCATGTCATTTTCCGGCTTTGTCTTGTCCCAAGCCATCGGATACCTCCATATTCTTGTATTGCTCTGCCACTTTATTCATATCGTAAAGCTCAACTCCGTGCTCTCTTAAAGTCTCAATCCAGCAGACATCATGCATAAACAGCGCCTGCGCGTAATTAAACGCCTGCTCAATGCAGGTAAATACCAAAGGCCGCTTTTTTGGAGCGCGCAAGATAATGCTTCCCTTAATCAACACATAAGCCATTTCTTTTGGAATCTCCTGTTTGCATCTTGAGCAGATCATTCCTGCATCCCTTCCGCAGTCTGCGCGTGCTGAATAAACTTCTGCAGCAGGCCGTTCAGCATCGGCTTGCTGAAGTCAGCATTCTTAATCCCGATAGTCTTTACCCGGCTTATGGCGCCGTTGTCATTGACTTTATAAAGAATGACGCCGCTTGAAAAAGCGCTGTTCTCAAACTCAATAATCACCTTTTCGGGCATTAGTTTTTTTGCCATCTTTTATACTCCATGGCTATGCCAGTCAAAAGCGCCGGTTTGCGCAGCGCCCTGGGCGTTGAATAATTTCACCTTAAAGCTGGTTGTGTTCTTCTGCGCAAACTGGATATAAACGCCTCCGCCGGAGGTTATTTCAATATGCACATTCGGCTCTTCATGATAAGTCTTGGTAAAAAATACCTCTTTGCCTTCGTTTGCGTCTGTGACCTCATCCCTGCCAAAGTCATCCACATCCGGCAGATCTGCCAGATACTGGAAGGTTGAGCAGGTCACATAATCCCCTAAGTTCTCGCGGCTTAAAATCATCTTAATTTGAAAATATCTGCAGTAATAATCCCCGGGCTGATAATCCAGCCACTCTGACCAGTTGATGTTGTCCTCGGATAACCGAATCTTAAAACTTGCCTGGCGCTGGGTCTCTTGTCCGGTAAAGCGGTAAGACAAGCTGTCGTTAAACCTGGCATTGGGATCGCTGTCAAATCTTCTGCCGGTAGAGATGGAAATAACCGCGTCTATCTCAATAAAGGCGGTTGCCACATAGCCCAGGTCCCGCACCGGCGTGTCATATTCCCCGGAAAGAAAGCCCGCGGAAATTATCAGCGTTTCAGCGCTGACCTCAAGATTTGTCTTAGTACCCTGCCATAAAGGATGCTCCTGGTATTCTGCGATGACATTCCTAAAAGGTATCTCGCTGATAGTAATGACTGCCTGCCGGGGATTTTGCGAATAGTTGCCTGAGGTATCTATTGCCTTAATCCAGAAATTCTGCTCCACTCCTTTTTTCACATTTGTAGTCACAAAATGCGTTCCCTGTTGAAAAGTAATTACTTCGCCGCTTTCCCAGTCCTCCCCGCGCCTGATTTCATAACCCCAGGCATCTACATCCGGAATCTCAGTCCAGCCAAAATAAAGCTGGTCTCTGTCTTGGTTAACCAAGAAGCTCGAGACATCGCTTGGCGGTGCTGATTTACCTACCACCGTAATTGAAGCCTCTGGCGCTGTAGCAAGCGAGCTTTCTTCATCCATATCGGTTAATGAGGTAACCTTGACCTTATAGGTATGCTGATCAACGATATCGCCGATGATTCTAAAATATGAGCCGGTGGTTTCACCCCTGGCACCCCAGCTCAATCCTCCGTCATCACTTAAATAAATCTTTGCCTTGGCATATGATTTGACATAGTGATCAACATAAATCGGCCGGTCAAACCAGACATCAATGGCATTCTCAATGGTGCCGTCGGTTTTTTTAACTAGAGATTCGGTTAAGGTAAGATTGGTAACAAGTGGAATCTCGCCGGAAAGCGCAGAGTAATTATTTTGAGGCAGGATAATATCAGAGTCATCATAAACTGCCTCGTTATACTCCAGGGCTTGAATTTGCACCTCATTCTTGCCTTCTCTTTGAATGGCTACCACCCTAAAGTCTTTTTTGACTTTATTGGTTTCGCCTATGGCGTAGACATCAAAATCTTGCGGCACTTTACTGAATGCCTGGCATTCAAGCTCAGTGTAGGTCCCGGCTGGAGAGGTAATTGTGCTTTCCTCAATTGTGTCATCAGAGAATCTGATTTGTATTTTGTAGGACTTGCCGTCCTCAATGGTCATTGCACGGTCTAGCTTAATGAGTGTAGTTGTAGAGCCTGCTCTTACCCTGCCCGAAAAACCCCACTGCGGTACATCATGCGAAAGCGAAATGATATCTCCGGCCTGACAGGCAACCGCGTCAATGCCTGCCTTAAAAACAATTGAGCGGTTAATATACTTTGCTACTTTTAAGGCATAGCGCGCTGCGCGGATAGCATAGCTTGCGCCAGTAGTAAATAAGCGTACTTGAGACTTACGCATCGGCTCGCCGTTAGCCAAGGCTTCCTCATCAATGTATGCAATGGTTTCCTGGCGGTAGTTTTTCTCTTTATCCGTAAACTGCACTTCAATCACATTCGGCACTTCTTTAATCGTTTTCCAGCTCTGCACAAAGCTGTCTTTGATGATATTACCCATACCAAAAAGCTGAGTGGGCAAAGCCTCTTTGTCTATCTTAAAGGTGATCCCGCCTGTGCTGTATACCGGCATAGCGTTAAATACAGCGCTTAACTGAATCAAGATATCCAAGGCCTTATGATTGGAATCAATCACCACATCGAGCCTAAAGCGTTTCTCAAATCCGCCTTTTCCGTCGGCAACCTTCTCCTCGCAGTATTGCGACATCTCCAAGAGTGAAGCATTATCCAGATGTGCGGTTAAGATAAACTCACCCAACCCATAGCGGTTATTGACAATAAAATCCCTGAGACACCAGGCCGGATTGGCGCTGTATGCCTCCACATAGGTTGAACCGTCCCATTCAAGCAAGGTGTCATTAGATAAAAGGCGGTAATTGCTTCCATCCCAGTAATAATCTTCCCAACTGACCGACACTCCAGCATTTCTAATATCCGGAATAAGAACCTTTTTCCCTTTTACCACTGCGGTGATATTTGGTGTTCCTCCGTTAAGCTGGTCTGTGGCTAAAAGCTGCAGGCCCAAAAGCGCGGTATTCGGGTAACTTAAATCATCGGTCTTAAGCTCATCTATTTGAAATAACAACAAATCGCCCTGTCTTAATGGTGAAAGCGAGCTGTCATCCGAGGTGCGGGTAATCCTGATATCGTACTGGCCGGGAGTTAAGCCGACTTTGCGAAATACCCTGCGCACTGTGGAGCGGGATTTCTCCGAAATGGTGGTCTCGCCTAAATCAATATAAGTGCCTTCGGAATGCAGCTTATATTCAACCTTATAAGCGACGCTCCAGCTTTGGATATCGCCTGAGCCTTGGCTCTGCTGGTAAAGGCCGTTATTCAGCCTTAAGTGAATCTCAAAGCCTTCCACATCCGAATCTACCGTGGTATAAACATAAGGATTGTTTTTAACCAAATTGGCGTTAACCGGATAAAGATTATGCAGGTCTTCAAAATTGCTGATAAGGCTCTGATAATTTGTGCCAAAGCGCTTGGAAACCGTCACTCCGCCGAAATTATCAATGGGGTTATTGTTAATTTCTATTGCTTCTATTGATTCAATGTCGCCCTCGCAAAGCGCAAGCAGGACATTTAAATAATGATTGTCGCCGTCTTCCCAGAGGAATTGATTAATTATGTTGCCGCCGATTCTATGCTCCCCGTAAACAACTGCCACCGGCACCCCCACTTCCTGAATAGTCTGCACACCGTCCCAGCCGTAAGTAGGCGAGCCCTCATCTAAGCCGGCTGCGCCTCCGAGGTTAAAATCCGGCATCTTAGGCTGGTTCATATTCTGGTAAATGGCATAGCCCATAGACAGTACAAAAAAGGCAAACAGAAAAGGATGCGCTACAGCCACAGCCCAGACCGCGGATACAATTGCAGAGATAATTGCAACGACCGGCGCTTTTACTTCAGGGATAATCGTAATCTCATCCTCGTTATCAAGATATACCGATAAATTCTCGATGCGCTTGCCGCTGACAATAACGCGCTTATTTTCGTAGTCAAAACCGGATTCAAGTAAGATTTCCTGCAGGGTCTTGTGGCGGGAATAAGCAATCTCTTTGACCTGAGCCTCTTCTAACTTAAACGGATTATTTATATTCCTTATGGTCAGCATCTTTTAACCTGTAAAAGCCCTCTTTCCTTACAGCCCAAGAAGGATCCTCGAGCCTTGAAATAATCACGCCCTGTCTGCAGCAGTGAATAAATCTTTTATTGCTTAAGACTATTCCTGCGTGATTGGCAATTCTTTTTGAATTCACAAATAATACCCCATCTAAAATCTCTGGTGTTTTAACCTCGAACCAGTCATGGAAGTAATGCGCTTTAAAATAATCCTTGCCCTCCAGGCCCCAGATTTTGCTGTATTCTAAGTCTTCAATATCAAATAGCCTCACTCCTAAATCAGCGTAGACAAACTTTAAGAATCCCCAGCAGTCAAGGCCGGATAATGTCCGGCCCCGGTGCTGATAGGGAATACCGAGATACTTCCCGATAATGCGCCTTTCTACATTACGTAGATGCGCCTTGTCGGTACTGAGGGGAAAGCCCCGAATCTCTGATAATTGTTCAGCTGTTTGCATCTCTGCTTTGTCTTATTGCAGGAAGTTTCAGATCCTGCATAACCGCATTCTTGTGATTTAAACTTCCAGCTGCAGTAATTCCGGGAGTAGCGCCTTGCCGGAAGATCTACGCCGAGGACATCGAACTTCCCTGTCAGAGTAAACTCCACATTGTTCTGATCTGCTGAATAATTATCGATGTAAAAGACGTCATCCATAAAGGCGTCGGGATCGGATAACTGGTTAAACCAGACCATGCGGATAGTAACCTTTTTGCCTCTAAAATCAAACTGCTCTAAATAAAGCTGAATTAGTCTCGAGACATTGCTCAGTCTTACCTTAACCTGGTCAATCTGGCCTTGATTGTTCTCTCCGATAAACTCATGGCTTATAGGAAACCGCGAATAAGTAACGCTGTTATAGACCACATCCTCGTCAAAGCCTGCAAGGTGTAAATCGTTTATGCCGTCGTATTTCTCCAGGGTATACAAAAAGATAGGCGCATTCTCGCGCCTTGCTTTCTCCTGCTTAAATGTAGCGTCTATTTCGCGCGGCATCACTTCACCTCGATAAATTCAAACTCAAAATCATACACTCCGTATGCCTTGCGACTAAATTGAAAGCTGTCTTCAATAAAACGGACAGTGTATTCCGTTGAATCATTCGGATTCGTCCAGGTAAAACTCATAAAAGCGCCGAATTTATTCTTGAAAAAATCCCGCACCGCTTCCATTTCTGCAAGCGCACGGTTATTAAACCTAAGCGTCCATTTACTTAAAGGATTCTGCCATTTACGGCGCCTCTGCTCTGCGCCGTTCTCAAACTCTGATACAAGCGTCTTATATTCCACCGCCTCATCAATAAGAAAATCCGGCAGATAAGTGAAATCGCTCATGTATAGCTCCTGATTACCGAGCGTATCTTGCCGTTGTTATAAATGTCATCCGCAATTGCGTTTGATAACATCTTGCGGTTGCGCCAGACATCCTGCGCATCCCAGGCCTGTATTACCTGGTTTACATTTATGGTGATGCCGGGCTTTAAGGATTCTCCTTCATTCAGCCTGCGCAAGTTGGCTGCTCCGCCTAAGGCCCGTATTCCCCGCCTGGATAAAACCCCTTCTCCGGACTGCGCGATAATAGGCACCTCATCGGGCTCAAGGCCTGCATGCGCGTATACTGCCTGAACCGGCCCTCCTGCGTGATAAATCATGCCTCCTCTGTGGAAAAAGGGAATCATTCCGGGAAATACCGCGCCTATGGTCTTAACCAAAATCATCTTAGCCAGGACCTCGGCTAAGACCTCCAGCATCATATTGCCGAATTCCGCAAAATAATCCCTGACATCATCAATCTGACCTTTGAATAGATCAGTAAAGAAATGTTTAAACACGCTGCCCAAGGACTTGGCCGTTCCTTCGCCTATTGACTTTATGGCGTCAAACTTCTGCGCCACCTCATCAATCTTTACATCCTTGCCTAAGTTTTTGAGCGAGTTGATAAAATTTTCTATCGCTGCTCTGGCCTTGTCATAGCCTTTAACCAGGCTTCCTTCGCCGGTAACTAGGATATTTGAAATTTTATTGCCGACACGGTCCATCTCCATATCAGAGGCCTTGATAAGACCGTCTAAATTTTCCCTGAATTTTTTGATATGCTCTGATGCCTCTCTGTAAGGCTCGCCTAATTTGCCGGGGATTTTGCCTAAAAGCTCATAGAATTTCTGCAGACCCAAAGCTAATTTGTCAAATCCGACTAAAAGATACTTAATCAGTTTTACAAAGCCGATGTAGACCATCTCAGCAGCAATCTCAATTGCGTTTAAAACCGGCACAGCCACATCCCTGAATTTAAGAAAAACAATAATGAGCCCTGCCACAACCACAGCTATGCCTACCAGCCAAGGGTTGGCCAGGGCAAATAAGGCAAATTTGCTCACTAGGTCTAAAATTATCCCGCCTAATCTAATTAGCCTTCCTCCAAGGCCTACTACCACTCCGCTTAAGGTTAAAAATATTCCGGTTATAGCAATACCCTGAATAATCATCTGCTGGGTTGCCGGCGGGATGCTGTTCCAGAGGGCAAGAAGATTTCCAAAGACATTGGCCAATTTATGCACTACAGGAACCAATGCCTCAGCAATGCTCACACGCAAAGCAATAAAGGCATTGTCCAGACGTTTGAGTTCGTTTGATACGGCTTGGGAATATTTCTCTGATGATTTAAATGCTAAAGCCAAAGGACCGGTTAAGGCAGCGCCCATAAAGGTCAAGGTTGATCCTACCTGCGTAATCTCTCTTCCGACTTGGCGCATATTCATGCCCAACTTATGGGTGGAGTTGGCGAATTTCTGGATGCCGGCTTCAACACCCTGAAGCTTTTTAGTCACCTCATCCTTGAGGCGCATAATTATGGAGAGTTCCCTATTTGTAGGCATTCCTGTATTTCCTTATCTGTTCCTGGCGCATCTGCGCAAGCTCATTTTCTATTACCTCAACTGCCTCAATAAATTTTGCCGGCTGCTCCAGCCAGCTGCCCTGATTCGGCAGGAATCCGCTCTTATAGAAATTGTATGCCCTTAAAAAATTGGCGGATAAATCCGTAACCTGTTTAAAGGGACAGCCCTGGTACTGCCTGCCTTCAAATCTCCAGAATTCCTGTCCCGGGACCGCAAACTCGCAAGACGTCTTTTTGCCTGCCAGGCAGCCGTGGCAGCCCGCAGTTAACTCAAGTATGCGGACCGCCAAGATTAGTTTTTTGTCTCTTCTCCGGAAAGCTTTGACTCATTTAAAATCGCCTCAGCCAACTCTTGGCGCAGCTCGCTCGGCAGCATTGCAATGATTCTGTCGGGCACTGCCTGACGCATCTTTCCGGCGTAAGAAACAGTGTCAAAGATTAACTCCACCGGCTTATTGGTCTGCGGATCAAGGAAGTTTTCAAGGCCTTTAAGCCCGAACTTTATAGCAGCCAGCTGGCGCCTGCTCCATTTAAACTGGATGTCTCCTTTGTCATTCGGCTTGGGAGAGCTTACTTTAAAAGTGGAGCTTTCATCATCGACCTCTGCGCGCAGCACCGGATCCAAGACGCCAATATGAAACACCGTCGGGTTATTCGGATCCGGGTCAAGCTTTGAGATAAACTTTCGCGTTGCGTTAATATCAATTCCGGTAAACATAAGTCCTCCTTTTGGTTAAAGGTTAAAGACATAAAATACAGTACTCATCATCGCCGGGCGAGAATGAACCGGTCAAATCAAAGGCGACCTGCGCAATCTGTATGCCTTCTTTATCCGCGTCCTCGACTTTGGTGTATTGAATTGCCGGACAGTAAAAGCGGAATTTGTTTCCCTCGGCTGTGCCGTAGGAAAAATCAAATGGGAGCTTTGCGTTATTCAGCCAGCTGCCGTGGAAATCATGCTCGGCAACCGAAAGCATTTCAGGGTCCATATTCCCTGCCGGCTGGCGGTCAGTGATCATGTAAGAAAGTATTCCACTGGGGTCGTCAATCTTATCTCTGGGCGAGAGCTTATTGGCAATGTCAATGTCAATTGAGCCGACATTCAGCGAAACCCCGGCAACAGAAAAGCCTGCCCCGAGGATAACCGGCTCAACTGTTGTGCCGTAATCAATGCCGGATAACATTGTCGCGTCAATCACCCCTGCCTCAACACCCATGAACTTAAAATCCATAGTAAGAGGCTGACCCAGCTTCATATTGAACTTTACCGAACCCCGGCAGCCTCGTAAGAGCTTACGTAGCCCGTCTTCGTAAGAGGCCATGGTTAAGGACGGCGCATTTCTGCTTAAGGGCTTGATTTCATATCCAGCGTTTAAAGGCGCTGAACTTGTTTGCGCGCTTGCGCCTGAAGTCTCCCCGCCGACATCCTCGCCGCTTTGAAACACCCCGCTTATTGAAACGTAATAAAGCGTAGTTATGCCGTTTGGGGTATCAATTACCACCCTGCCTTGCGCACTGGATGTTCCTCCTGTAATTGTTTCGCCGTGCTTAAAAGGCCCTCCCGTAACTGCGCCGATGGAGATTTTCTTTAAGGTGTTCACCTGATGGCCGCAGGCAAGAAGCAACGGTGTTTCCCTGGGCATAAAACCTATTCCCCAGCCTCTTAACTTTATGCTGAAATCAAACCCTGCCGGCCGCTTGCCGGTTATTTTGCCTAGCTTGGTTAAGCTTTCCCTCACCGGATCACGCTGGTACATCTCCGGCTCAAAGCTTACCTTGGGGACATAATCAACCAGAAACCCTGCATCGCTAGACGCTAAATTCTCTGCTACGCCTTCCTGCGCCTCAGGCCTGGCTACTAACTGCCTAATTCTTGATAACTTGCTCATCGTTAACTCCTCCTTGTAGGATCACTCCTTAAATGTCGGTATTTTACTTTAAGCTCTATAACTAAACCTGCATAGTGCTGGCCTTCTACACTGACAAAAGGACTGGTGGAAACAATCTCAGTATCAACTGCCTCGCCTCCCCGCGTGTGATCCAAAAGCACTGCTTTTTTAATGTCGCCCTGCAGGCGGTTCAAATAGATATCTGTTGGCATTGGATCATTTTTGTCATTGAGATAAAAAACACTTAGGAAGACGCTCAAAGAACATTCAGTAAAAGGATGCACTGACGGCTCTTCTGTTTCATCCCCCGGCGTAATAATAATCATCGGGATATCAACCGGCGTATTGCCGTGCATTGACCAGCGCTGCACGGTTTGGGGCGTAAAGTCAAAGTTATAGCCGGCGGCCTGCGTAATGCCTTCAAGAGTAGTTTTAATATCGGCTAAAATTCTTTCTCGTACTGTTTCCATCATTAAACCTTGGCCAAGGCTTTATCCACTCCCTGATTGATATAAGTAAAAATCTTCCCCTGCATCTTGTCCCAAGTATGATAGAATTCCAGACGCTCCCGGACATCCACAAAAGGCTTAAACACGTATAAAAATCTTAAGCGTCTGGAAATCCATTTGACCAAAAAGGATTTCCCACGGGAAGTAATTACAAAAGTCTTTTTCAATTGCGCCGGATATTTATACTGCTTCTTTAAACGGTGGCCTGCGGTATACATCACATCCTCACTTAATGACTTAATCGGCACAGCCAGGGCATTTTCCGCAGGCAAAACCCTTTCCCCAAACTCATGCCTTTTAGAAACCTTTGACTCCGAAAAAATCTCTAAGCCCATTCCCTCAATCGTCTTTGAAACTAAACTCGCCCTTCTGAATGTGCCGTAAAGCCCGTAGGCGCCGGCACCGTAAACTCCAGGCGGACCCTGCAGGCGTTCCTTTCTAAAGGTGCCTAAGAAACTCCTGCCAATATGGTCAAAGGCATCACCCAGCTCAAACTTTAAGGCCTGCGGGATAATCCTGATTGCCCGGTCTAATTTTTCTTTGTCAATTTTTACATCAATAAAATCGCTCATTTTACCACTGCGCTAACAAATGCCATAAAGCATCGTCTTTGGCTAATATCTCGACAATACGGCATTCTTTTAAGTTGCCCCCAGAGTCAGATAAGATAATCCTGTCATCTATTTCGTTGATTTGGGAGATACCCAGAGTGTCGTCGTTTAAGACAAAAATCTCTGCCTGATTTTGGAGGGTGCGAGAATCATCCTGTCTGTCAGGAGTTATCCGGTTCCTGTCAACAATGGCTTTGATAATTCTTGCCTGGCCGCCGGCAGGGGTATAGGTTATTTCTTCGGCGAATTCATCTGTATTTAATAAGCAGTTAAGGGCGTCTTCTTTTATCCGGCTCTTGAAGGTCATAGTCATTCCTTTTTTGTTTCCGGGAGGCCCAAAAAGGCCTCCCGGATTATTTGCTTTGCTTAAAGTTCTAAACCTTAAGCGTCGACCTTCAATAGATGCGCAAAAAACGGGTCAATAATCATCTCATCCACATGCTGCCTGACCCGGAAGATGTCACTGCGCGCAGCGTCATCGCGGTACTGCTCGACTGTGGCGTTCTCGGGACTGTCCGCAGTCCACAGAAAAGTCCTGCCGACACTTGGGATAGAGAGCCTTTCTGAGGCGTCGATTACTGCCACAAGCGCAAAATCATCACTCCAGATGTCCGCTGAAACAAAAGGCTTTCCCTCTTTTGCGGAATTGTAAATACCTCTGCCGACGATAATCCTGCGGATGCCCAAAATATCTGCCAGGGCATTAAGGATCTCCGCCTCGGTAAGACGCGCCACATATTTAATCGCGTCTTTTATCCCGGTATTCATCAGCAGCCGGTCAATATTGGCCTTGCTGATAACCAGGGTGTTCGGCTCAAGGCCGCTGTTCTGGCGCACCTTTTCGCGGGCTGCCCGGACCTGCGCCACAACATCAGTTGAGGCGTTGTCCCAGGGCGCAGCTGAATAATCGGTAAAAAGCGCTGCTCCGGAAAAGGTCGTTGTGTTAAAGACAATACCGGCAGTGCGCCTTTCCTGCGCCTGCAGGACCCTGCGGGTGACGATCTGAACCGTTGTCAGTTCAGCATCGAAGTCTGAGGCGTAAAGAGCCCGCTCTCCGTCATCTAAAGGCCCTTCAAGACCAAACTCCTCGCAGTTATACTGCCTGTCCTTGGCAGAGAAGCCGTCCCGGTTGTAGTTGCCTCTTGGCGCGCGCTTGGTATCAGCTTCCCTGGTAATGCTCTCCCGGGTGATGGCCGGAAAGATACTTGCCTTTTTCTTAGTGGAGAATATCGGCAGGACCTGCGTGCCGATAAACTCATTCTGCTGCTGGATGAATTCTAAGGCTGCCTCTCCCAGCTCCATCCTCGGTACTGCCCTTGTTCCCTGATATTCCACTCCCATTTGATTTCCTCCTCTTTAAAAACGGTTAAACTAACAAACCTTCGATGATTTCGCCGTCTGATGCTGCTGCTTCTAAAACCCGGCCCTGGATAGAGCCGTTTACGGTAGCAGAAATCTTGCCGTCATTTGCGCCGTAGAAATTCCCGCCAACTGCAATGGCGCCGTTTGCCTCAACCTTATAGGTCCTGCCGGTTGTCTTTAGATCCACAGAAACCATCTCTCCCTGAACAGCCTTGGCAGCGGTAAAGCCGATAAAGGCCTCGCCTGCGTCTGCATATTCCACCTGGCTGCCGCTTCCTGCGGATAACTTCACCCTGCGGAACGCCTCAAGATTTTCCCCTGCGGTAAATGCCTTTGAGCCGATATTAAATTGTGACATTTTCGTCCCCCTTTCGTTTTATTGCCTGCTGTTTCTTTTTTCTGCTGTTTGCCTTAAGGCCTCAGTCATGGAGCAGTTGTGCTCCTGCTTATAGGCCCTGGCGCGCTCTAAGTGCGTCTTTTGCTTCTTTGCCGGATCCTCATCATTATCCGGCCCGACTCCCGGAGCTGAAGTTTTCTGCAGTCCCTCCAGCTGCTTGTCCTGAAACTTAATCACTGCCTGATCAAAAGATGCGCCGGTCTCTATTGATTCAACTGCCAGATCCGTCATATCTTTGAAGGCTTTGGATTTCTTCAGGATCGATACAGCGCGCTCCCTTTCTTTCTTCGTCCCCTCTTCAACCCCAAGCGCGTGAACAGAGTTGTAAAGGTCGCTTCTTTCTGCTTTCAGTTTCTCAAGCGTCAGATCTTCAAACATTTGCCTGCCCTCCTCTTTAATTTTGTTTTTGTTAAAACTGTATCGCTCTAAAAAAGCGATTACCTTATCAACCGCCTCCGGATGATTCAAGAATCTATCTAAAAAAGCCGTCATTTCAGCCGACGGCTTAACGCTTTCCGAAAAGAACGTTTCTCCGAAAAGCCCGTTGTTTGCTGCAGGATCATCCACAATATCCACTGACTGCAGCTTCTTGACGCGTATTAGAGGCGGTAAAACATTACCCTTCTCATCCTTGGTTAGTGAGCCGTCTTTCTCCTGTCTGTATTCCTCATCCCAGTGAATGACCATGGACGAGCCGAATGCAGCCGGGTCGCTCTGAGCTAAATCCATGACGTAACTAGCCAAGTCGCCGTCCGGGGTCTGATGAGCAGTAGGGTCAATGTGCAGGTCTGCCCTGACTATATCGCCGTCGCGCCTGAAATTTCTCACCCTTCCTAAAAATGTCCCCAAAGCAGTTGAGCTCATATTGGGATGGCCAAACCTTGACTTAATCCCCATCTTTGCCTGATTGCCTAATTCAATAATTTTTCCTAATGCCGGATCATCAAATTCCCCCCTTTCGTCATGCGTGACACCTTTAGTGACCACTGCAAAACCTTCGATAACTTCGTTAGCCCGGCTTACCCGCACACCCCCGGCCCTCACTACATCCGTGCGAAAAAGAATGTCCTTATTTGCCATCTTTCACCTCTTCCACAGCAATATCTGCCTCAACCGGCATTGACATCTGCTGTTTTACCTGCAGCTTGATCCTCCGGCGTTTCGTCGCCAGCTGCTTCTTGTCCTTGCTTTGCACTTGCTCCATAGTTCACCTCAAGCCCTAATTCTTTTAGTTTTGCTTTCTCGCGCTTGGCCTGCTCAAATTCTTCTTCCCAGTCTTTGCCCTTGTCGGCAAATATATCCGCATAAGTTAAAGTGCCGGTTCGTAAGCCTATTTCAACTGCCTGCGCCTCTTTAAGCGGATCCACCCACTCCCAGCCGGGAGCAAGCCAGGAAGCAGTTGTCCAGTAGCGCTTGGCTTCTAAGAATGTCTCTGCTTTCAGCTCGCGCTTTAAATAAGCCTCTTCTAAAAGCATCTCCCAGACCGGCTGGCAGAGTTTATTTGAAAGCCACTCCTGGCGCATCTTAAAATACCGCCGCGCCTCTAAAAGCGCTGCCCGGGCGCTGGAATAATTCGTCTTGGAAAAATCCTTAGCCACCAGCTCATACGGCAGGCCTAATGCCGCGGATATGGCCTTTAAAATCCGCTCCACAAACGGCTCAAAAGTCGCTCCCGGCCTTTGCGGATTAAAAGTAGTTATGTCTTCCCCAGGCAGAAGATGCTTAATCATTCCCGGCTCTAAACTCTCAATCAGCTGCCCCGCAGGATTGCGCTCATATCCGCCGTTTGCTGAAACATCCATTGAGGCCTCGCTAGTTATAAAGAGCGCGAAGCAGGCGGCAATGCGCGCTGCCACCAGCTCTGCCTCGGCGTATTCGGAAAGGTCCTTAAAGTAATTTAGGACCGGAGCAAAGAACGGCACTCCCCTTGTCTGGCCTGAACGCTGCACAAAGTAAAGATGGAATATCCCCGGCCAGCCGTAGCCGTTAACTGCCGGGATTTCTATAAATTTCTTTTCTTTTGTTTCTGCGTAACGCACATCACCCGGATGCGTCTTTTGGATAAAGTAGGCAACCGGCTCGCCGTTTTCTCCAATCTTGACGCCGGATCTTATTGATTTATCGCCTCTCTTATCAGGAGGCGTATCCAGCCGGTCAGACTCTACTACTTGAAGACACAGACCGTAAGGCAGCCTTTCTTTAATCATTCTCGGAATGATGACTGCTTCGCCGTTTTCTAAAATCTGCCTGTCAATGAGCTGCTGAATTTCATAAAAGTCCATGCGGTTGCCTATGTCTGCAGAAGGCAGCCACTGCTTCCATGCCCGCTCTGCGTCTTTTTGAAAAGTATTTGCCTGCTCTTCAGTGATCCCCAAGATATCGCGGTCAATCCTTGACTGCGGACGGATGCCTGCGCCGACCACATTGCAGGTCATGGTGCCGGTAATGCCTGAGGCATGCGCGTCGTTGCGGTTTAAATCCCGGCTGCGCTCGCGGATGTCTTTTAATTCCGGCAGGATGTTTTCATCTGCAGAGCCTCCTCCAGGAAGCCAGGATGAACGCAGTCTATCGCGCGATGCGCCTTTATACGCAGTAAAACTCTGCGAAATTTTTATCGCCTGGCGGTAGATCCTACGTCTGAAGCCTCTTCTTGGAGAAAAAAACGAAATAATGTGGTCTAAGCCATCAGCTAATTTTTCAGCTAAATTATTCTTCATGACGGATTCCCGAATTTAGCAAACGTCGTTCTGTCAGTGTGCGGCGACAATTCTTTCCTAAGCTGCTCGCGCATTTGTTTAAGCTCAGTGATATCGCGGTAAGTCACAGTCCTATTGCCTATGGTGTATGACTTCACGCCTGAACATAATCCGTTAATAGCAGTCTCGATAGTATCAAGCATCTCCTGTTTTGTAGGCGCGCTCATAAAATCCCCTTTCGGCTTCCCAATAAAAAACCCGATTCCAACCGATGCATCGGAATCGGGTTTTTGCTGCTATTGGGCGCAGGATGCAGTGATCAGCTGCTTCTGCTTTTATTTTCTAACCCAATATTATAAAAAAATTAAATTTTTGGCAATAGGGTCGTTATGCTGTTATAGTAATAATTATTTTTCACTCACTCCTCTTCAATAGACTTAAAATTATGCCCGCACATTTTGCAGCGGTGGTAGCGCACCGGCGGATTGCTTACATACCAGCGGATCTTCTTTGACCCGCACCTGGGGCAGCGAAGCGGAATGAACTTAACCGCATAGTCGCTTCCTGTGTTCTCGGGCCGGCCTGCTCCTTTTTTGTTAAGCGCAATGTTTTCTGAATTGTATTCATTGTTCAGCCAGTTTGGTCTTCTCTCCAGCCATCTTCCCATTACAGCCAGGGCCTTTCCCTTTTCTGCAGCCAGCCTGCTCTTGAATGCAGAAAAGGTTCGGCCTTAGGCTGATAAACTTTTGCAGTGGTTTCGTCTTTGCGCATATTTAAGGCGCGGATGATATCGGCTGCTGCCAAGGCATAAACCTCGGCATCCAGGAAATGATTCGCAGCAGCCTCTTTTTTCTTCTCCCAGACTTCTTTTGCTTTTCCTGTGGTGCGGTTACGGTGCAGGACTTTATGCTCTGAGGCAAATTGATTCAAATAGTCATCGCTGGGATTTCTAAAAATATGCCATTTGACCGGATCCTTGGAATGAACCAGCCGGTTGAGCTTATCCTTATACTGGTTGACATTTAAATGCCAAAGAACCAGGCCTTGCGGTATGACTGCGCCGGTGCGGGAATTAATGTCAATTTTATTTGCCCGGTAAAATCTACCTCCGCTGATGTCTTCAACACCCTTAATTGCCTTTGTCTTATCAGACCAGCGCCTGCAAAATTGGTATACTTCATCAGTCTTAAACCCTGAGTCTATGCAGGACATATAAACCGGCAGGGTCTCTGCCGAGGTTAAACGCTTATATTCTGTTTTGAATAAAGCCTCAATTATATCTTCCCAATATTCAACTTCTGCTGCGCGGATAAGCCAAGACTCCTCATAATAACCCCAGCCTCTTATTACAAAATTAAAGTGATCCTTATGTGCGTCTACACCGGCAGTCAGGACCAGCACTTCATCCGGCACAAGCCCCTCGTCATAATCCCGGGCAAGATTCCTCACCTTATCAACTGTAGTCTCCTCAATTTTTTCCTCCCAGACCTGCGCCAGCCAGGAATTAATGAAGTTCATTAAAAGCTCAATATAATCCTTTGACTTTAAAAACTCTGCTGCAATGTCGCTCCAGGTGAGCCAGGGCGAATATAATGAGCTGATACAAAAACCCCTGTTCTTATTCGGCTCTTTTCTGTCAGGCACCCACTCTCCGCTAAGCATCATCTTAGGTTTTTGGGAATCCTCAATGTGCTCTTTGCAGTAGAAACACTCATACCAGGCAAGCCGGTCGTTCTTGATTTTTTCAGGAGATGATTCTCCTGCAGGCCACTTGATCTGGCCGAACACTAAAATCTGCATTTTCCCGCAGTGCGGGCAGGGTACAAAAAATCTTCTTTGGTCTGACTTCTCGTATTCGCGGGAAATATAGCCTTCCCTGGTAGTCGGCGTTGAAACCTTCACCGTCTTTTTATTCCAAAAAGTCTTCTGGCGCTCGGATGCAAGTTTTATCGGGTCTGCCTCCCGGCCTGAGAACTTCGGGTATTTATCTACTTCATCCATGAATAAATACCTGATAGGCCTTGAGGCAAGGTCAGCCGGAGAGTTTGATCCGGAAAAATAAAGAATCATCCGGTCAAAGTGATATTCCAGTTTGGTGATTTCATCTGAGTCTTGGGGGATATATTTGCTTAAAGCAGGAGAGCTTTCAATCATCGGCTTTATGCGGTTTGAGGATACGCTCTTGGCATCATCTGCTCTGGGCAGGACCACAAGTGTAGGCCCCGGATCCTGGTCAATGATATAACCCAGCATATTAAGAATTGCCTCGGTTTTGCCCACTTGTGAAGCAGACATGACCGTTATTTCATCAACCAGCGGATCCGTAAAAGCATCCATAATCCCCCTAAGATACGGTGTTCTGTTTGTAGACCACTGCCCGGGCTCAGCTGAAGTTTTAGGATCCAGGCGTCTAAATCTGTCTGCCCAGGTGCTCACAGTTATCTTATCCGGCAAAGCCCACTCCGTGGCTGCATAGGGCTTAATGCTCTTTAGATTTTCCTTTGTCAATCTTATCGGCATTGTATACTCCGGCAAATTGATTGATGATAGACCTGATTTCGTTATCTAAAATCTCGCAGATAACCTTGGGCTCCTGCTGGTAAAGCTTAGGCGCAATGTAGCGCGGAAGCCTTAAAAACCCCATCTTAATCCCTCGCACCTGCTCCCTGACAACTTCCACATGCTCGCGGTAAGGAATGACTTCACTGGTGGCTTTCTTGACTTCCAGTCTTAAGAGCTCTGCCTTATACTGGCTGATTTTCTCATCCCAGTAGGCCCGGCCGTCCTGCTCTTTAAAGCGCTGACTTCTTTGAATGTGCCAGCTCTTAACTTCCTCAAGATCATAAAAACCTTCCCTGGTTGAGGGCATGCCGTCTATTTTCCAGCGCTGCACAGTCCGGTAAGTAACACCCATGACCTTGGCCACCTCTTCAATAGTCTTGACAATGGTAACCGGTAAAGGCTCTGCCTCAAACTGCTCAAGCTCGCTAATCTCCTGCTTGGTTAAAGCCTTGCCTGCCTGGATCTTCTCAATCAGATGCAGGTGGCGCTTCTTACGGGCAAGCTCGGCTAAATTCTGATTGGCTTCGGTCATTTGAGTTCGCTCCAGGTTTTTCCGTCGCTTTCCCGGACCGCTTCCTTACCGCTAAAATCTATCCATCTTTGAACTGCCACATCGCAGAACACCGGCTCAATCTCCATAGCAAAGCATCTGCGGTTTAATCTTTCAGCTGCAATAATCTGCGAGCCGGATCCACTAAATGGTTCATAGCAGATATCACCTACTGAAGTATGCACGCGCATAGGGATAGCAAAAACTTCAGTAGGCTTGACTGTGGGATGATAAAGCCCGGTGTTTCTTTTCTTGCCTTCCCAGTCCAGCTCCCAGACATCTGAATGGTATTCAGGATTTGACGGGTCTCCTGTCCTTAAGAAATCAATTGTCCAGACCGTGCCTATTGCTTTATCAAGAGGCCTGTAATCCGGCTTATGGCCTTTCTGCCAGCAGAGTAAACACGGCTCATGTCTCCAGGGATAATAGGCAAAAGACAGAACTGCGCAGGGCTTAACCCAGATCACCTGCTGATGCACCAGGATATTTAATTCATCACAGATCTTCCTAATTAGAACTATCCTTGCCGAAGCGTGCCAAAGATAAACCGGCGTGTTGGCTTCAATAACTTTTAAGCCGCGGGTCAGAAAATCCCTTAAGAAACTTTCCGCATCCTCAATGTCAATCTCATGATAAACGCCGGACCAGTCTTTGCCTCCTTGGCCGTGGTCTCCTTTAGGCCTGCCTGTGCCGGTATAGTCAACCAGATACGGCGGATCAGTAGCAAAGAGCTTGGCGGTCTTGCCGTCCATTAACTTTAAGACATCTTCTTCCTTGGTTGAATCTCCACACAAAAGCCGGTGTTCCCCTAAAACCCAAAGGTCGTTTTTTTTGGTAATTGCCTCAGGGGGAGGCTCCGGCAGATCGTCAGGCAGAGTTTTGCCTGCACCTAAGCTTTCCATCTCAAGCTTAGAAACCTCTTCCCGAAGCTCCTTAAGCCTTAAAGACAAATAATCCTCCGGCATCTCCTTGCGCAGTTTTTCTAAGATTGGGATTAAAGCAGCTGTCCAGGCGCCGACAATCTGCTGGGAGTTTAAGGTGACATTCATAGCCATTTCCGAAGCTTCATCCAAGTCAACCATGATAGCAGTGACAGTTTTTGCGCCGTCAACCTGCAGGACCTTGTAGCGCTGGTGGCCTGAGATGATATGCATCGTACGCTTATTGACTACAAGCAAGTCCACCAGACCGAACTTCTCAAGAGAGTGCCTTAAGCCCATCAGCGCCTGCTCGGAAATCTCTCTTGGGTTATACGGTGCAGGCTTTATATCGGACATGGCAATGTCGCGGATGTCCGGTTTTACATTAATCTTCGGCATGCAAAAACTCCTTTCGTTTTTTATTATAACTTAATAATCCATAATGAGTTAAATCACCTTAAGGATGCTTAACTTTCTCTGCCAAAACACCCTAAAAATGCCCTAAAATGACCACGACATACCTTTTTGAAATTTGTATCACTCACTGCCCGCGCCTCGCCCGACCCGCGCCCCTCGCCCCCGCTGGAAGGACCCATGACTTTCTTTTAAGAACTAATCAGAGTTATTCACAAAATTCACAACCTCTACTACTATCTTTTGTTAGTTATCTCTTGTTTAATATCTATTGTTAGGGTGACACGGGCGTCACTACTGCCGGTGACACAGGTGTCACTACTCCGGTGACAGCCTTGTCACTGGTGACATCAGTGTCACTACTTGCCTGTGGATAACTTTTCGGCCCGAGCATATTAAGCAGCTTATAGATATTCGGCTTACCCTTTTTCCTCTCAATTGAGACAGCCCTCAACTGCTCCAATTGCTTAATAGCGCGCATTATCGTACGTCGAGACACTCCGCAATGATACGCAAGTGTAGTAACAGACGGAAAGCAGTCCTGCGCCTTGAAATTAGCGTAATAACAAAGCCATGAATAAACAGCAACGCCCATCGTACCAGCGCTTTCGCTGATATATCTTAATGCTGTCTTATCTATCCAAAGGAATTTGCCATCACGCAGATCCCTAATGTCAATCTTTTCATTGCCCATGGAAAAACCTGCTTATTACTTTTTGGGCTTTCTTTTCTTTTTCCCGCAAGGACGGTTTGCTTCGATAAGCTTCTGCCGGTTATACCAGCTAAGCCCTTTGTAAACTTTCTTTAAGCCTTTTGTAACCTTCATAGCTCTTCGCTCCTTTTTATCCTTTCCACAGTGAATTTATCCTCGCCGAGTTTGCGGGTCATTATCCCGATAAATATTTGGGCGATGTATTCGCCGACTTCGCTCGAGGCGTCAATGACCACTTTGTCGTGTGTAGCCAGATATGCTGCATGAAGCCTTACCTTGGCCTGGCCAAAGGCGTATTCAGCAGTCTCAATAGCGCGGGCAATCTCTTTCTCAATGATTTTCCTGCCCACTTTTTCGCGGAATTTGAACTTGCATACATCAGTCATCTTTCCTGCCTCCACTGTATGTATATCGGTTTTTTCTGCAAAATGTCGCATCCCTTAAAAATTATTTCAAATAATCTTTGAGCCCCTCTTCCTCAAAAAGCTTCCTGATGCGAAGCACATCCCGATATACAACGCTTCTATGCTTATTGAAATATTTGCAGGCCTCATTTATGCTTAATCCCTCTTCGCCAAGCAGCCTGCACAATTTTTGCTCTTCCGGCGTAAGCTTTTGCAATACCCGGGAAATATCTATTTTTAATTCTGCCTTGGCTTGCGGAGGAATATCCTCGTCTTTTGTAAGCTTGCCTTTTAGGGTAAGCTCATTTTCATCATCATTAAGCTGTTCTTCCAAAGATGCGCTTTCGTAAATTGTCTTGCGCTTATTAGTATTTGCTTTCTCAACAAGCTTGCGAAGCGCGCTTGCGATAACCTTTGCCATATAGGTCTTTCTTGAAGCGCCGCGCGCAGGGTCATAGCGGTCGCGGACCTCAAGCCAGCGTATGAGACACTCCTGCAATAAATCATCTAACCCCTCCCGCGCCAGATATGCGTGTTCTTTTCTGTAATCATTGATGATTTTCTTGGCAACTGCGATCTCCCAGCTCTCAAATAAGCCTCCGTAATTGGAACTCATGAGACACCTCCTTTTTTATTTCTTGGGGTGTCTCAAATGAGCTCTAACTAACGATATGCCTTTAAAAATGCGAAGTAAATCACGGAGGGCTCATAAATATTTATAGAGATATCGCTATTTATGCCTTTTTGGCTTTGCAAGCTCGTCGATGCCGAACAATTCCCTCTGCGTAGGCTCCCTGCCCAGGATGCCGGTCAAGATTTTTATAATTGCCTCGCAGAGCCTTTTATTCCGCAGCTCTCTTTCTGAGGGCGAAAGCTTCTGCGCATAAACCACCTGAATCCGGTCTCCGAATCGCTTATTAAAATCGCTTTTTATCCCGCGTGCCATATCTGCTCCTACAGATGTATATCGGTTTTTTCTGCAAAATGTCGCATCGCCATGCGACAAAAGACGAGAAAATCCGATATACACATATAGGAGTTCTTATCGTCGATTCCTCTTGACTTGTAGGGGTTTTGTTATAGGGTTGGGGTGTCCAAAAAACTGAAAGGGGGTGACTACCACATGACTACAGAGCAGAAAAAGAAAGGCAGAGAGTTTTTGAGTAAGCTCCACGCCAAGCATTACGGCAAGAAAAAATCAAAAACTCAAAAAACCAAGGCGCCGGTTAAAGCTTCAAAAGAAGCTAAATCCGGCGAACCTGCCACCAAAGAGCCGACGCGCAATGAGCTGATGCTCAAGGCCAAAGAGCGCGGCATCAAAAACTTCCGGGTAATCAACAAAGAGGAGCTTGTTGAGATCCTTAAGGAAGGCACGACCCAAGAGCGCATCAACGAGATCGTCTCCGGGGCAGTGGCCAGATGGAAGGCTGGCTGGGGCAAAGGCAAAAAGCAGAAGGCCCAGGCATAACTATTTTAGCGCCGCCAGGCAGAAGAGCACCTTCTGCCTGGCGCATGCCTGCATTAAAATGTGGTAGGAATTCTATGATTATGAATGCCAAAACAAATAATACAAATAACAAAAAGCGCTATGTAATATATACCCGCTGCTCTACTGATGACCAGGCCCAGGGAGATTTTACCACCCTGGACTCGCAGGCCTATCACTGCAAGAATATGTTGGACGCCTTTGGATATGACCTCGCCAGAATAGGCAACAAAGGCCGAATAGACGATGACGGATATTCCGGCAAGGATCTCAACCGGCCCGGCATACAGATGATTATTGACCACGTGCGTAGAGAAACCGCCTCCTTTGACGGAATAATCTTCTTCCGCCTTGACCGCTTAACCCGCAATACCCGGGACCTTTACTGGCTTATTGACCTATTCAGAGAAAAGGAAATCGATTTTGTCTCGGTAAGAGAAAACTTAGACAGCTCTACTGCCATAGGCAGAGTAGTGATTGGTATCCTTGGGATTTTGTCAGCCTTTGAGCGGGAACTCACCGGGGAGCGTGTAAAAGCCTCTGCTATTGCCCGTGTGCGCCAGGGCAAATGGGTCGGCGGGATGCTGCCTTACGGATATAGGCTTATACCGGATGGAGAGCCGTTTCCTAACGGCCGTCAGCCGCATAAAATTATTCCTGATGAAAAAATAACTACGCATCTTAAAGTCATCTGGGAGATGGCCGCTGATAACAGATCGCTCACGCAGGTAGGCCTTGAGCTTCATAGACGCGGGCTAAAAACTCTGAACGGCAAGGAATGGCGCAGGCAGGTCATCTCAAGGATCCTAAAGAATCCTTTCTACAAAGGCTACATCCAGTACAGCGGCGAATACCACAAAGGCAATCATGCTGCAATTGTCGATGAGAAACTATGGGAGCGGGCCAACAAGATATTGAGCGCCAAGCTTCCCGGCCACAACTTTGTGCAAAAAGAAAGATTCTATGAATATCTCCTTGCCGGTATCCTAAGATGCGGCGATTGCGGAAGCCATATGGTATGTAATTTCTCAGGAGGCCGTGACCGAAGAAAATTCTTTTATTATGAGTGCAGCCGCTCCAAGCAGGCTCTGGGATGCAAAGCTGCTCGCATCTCCGCAACCACCTTTGACAAAGCTATAATCGACTATTTTAAGCGGGCATCTAAAGACAAGAGCATTATCATAAAGGCCCTTGGGGACGCAATGCTTGAATCGCAGGCAAAGCTTGAGAAGATAGATGCGGATCTCAAAGAAAAAGAATTGAAACTAAACGGCTTCCGGCACCAGGCCAATAAGCTGCTGGAATTAGCCATGGGCAACACAGTCACCCAAGGCTCCACCTATAAAGACAAAATGGCTGAATTGGAAACCGAGATCGCAAAGCTGGAAGACGAAATAGACAAGCTCGAGGCGCAAAAGAGAGTTGCAAGCATAAATGCCTGTTCCGGCGAGCTCGTATACGGGGCCATGGGTTTTGCCATACAGCACCTCGAAAACGCCCCTCCGGAAGCCCAGAAAAGCCTTATACACGCCCTGATCAAGGATATCTATGTCTATAGCGACAGACTGGTAATCAACATGTATATTGATGAGCCGCTGGAAAGCATCCTCCCCACCGAAATAGCCTCTACAAATGAAAAGCGCCCTACAGAAGCCTGTAAGGCGCTTGCATCCACTGCATCGCTATCCTCAGTTTCGGATAGTTGTCAACAATGGCTGCCCCGCATGGACTCGAACCATGATAGTCAGATCCAGAATCTGAAGTCCTACCGATTAGACGACAGGGCAATACCGTTTATATGCTAGTCCTACCGTCCCCGCTAGAAAGCAGCGGGGATTTCGCTAAATAAAACTTAAGGTGCTCAATTGATTTAATAATGATACTACGGGAGGAATGCTTCGTCAATTCAAAGTTACGGGCTGGTTATGAAGATTTGCCGAATTCCACCAGATCGGCCAAGCCGAAATCAAGGCCGATCCTCCAGAGGCCGCTGTTGACTTCCCGGCACCAGATGACCTTTGCTTTTTTGCGGACGATCCTGTCAAAAAAACAGTTTATTTCAATCTCTACTTCTTCGCCGACCTCCATCGGGTGGCTACAGAATAAGCCGGCGCCCCTCTGGCATAAATCATTTACAATAACCGGTTCTTTAGGATTATTATTAGCGGCTAAAACAGCGGAGCCTTCGATAATGCAGCGCGAGAATAGTCTCCGATCTACCTCCGGATAACTCTTTTCCATAATTATCCCTCTTTTTCCGCGACCATAATGAAAAAGACCGACCCTACTTGTAACTATGCATTATAACAGCGGGTTTTTCAAGCTTAATATTAGCGGCCCGGGAAAACGTTTTCAGGTCAACCCTTGCATGGCATCAATGACTTTTTGGGCCACGCCCTGCTGTTTTAAATAAGCGACATCGTCTGCGGTAAGGCTGAATTTGGAATTGGTCAGGCGTATCTTATCAATAATTACGTTTTCGTGCACGCCTTGTTTAGTAAGGTCAACGATCTGTTGCTGCGTCATCTGGTTAGAATTGGCAGCCGGCTGCGCTGCTGTCTGTTGCTGGCCGGGCTTTTCCATTTGCGCTCCGATCAGGGACCCGCCGATTATGCCTGCTGCCGCGCCGATCGCTGCGCCTTCAGCGCCCCGGTGCATTTGATGGCCGACGATCCCGCCGACTCCCGCGCCCAATACTCCGCCGATCACTCCGCCTTCCACTGCATGAGTTTTAGTACCCTGGCAGCCTAAAGCAGATATCGCGAAAGCAAAACAAAACAAGAAAGCAAATATTTTTTTCATCCGTTTTCTCCTTTCAATATGTTACCACAAATTTTCAGTCATCCAGGTATCGGTCTTCTTCAAAAGCGTCCATAAATTATAGCTGTCTTTGCCTACGCCCTGGGCAGTAGCGCCAACGCCCGTGGCAAATCCCTTAGCGGTTTCGCAGCCGCTGAGCAATAAACCCGTAAAAATAATAACCGCACATAACATTACCCTGCTGCCTTTTAATTTTATTTTATCCATTTTGCCAGCCTTTCTTTTGTGCGCTCTCTTCCCAAGTAGTACACGACCTCGAATAATCCGGGGCCGACGGTTTTCCCCGTAAGAGCAACCCTCACGGGGTGGACTAACACTTTTGTTTCAATGTTCAGTTCTTTTACCATATCGCGGAAAGCGGCCTCAATGGAAACAACGTCAAATCTTTCCAATGCCTCAAGCCGGGCAATAAACAGCTTAAACTCCCGGGAAAAATCGCGCGTGAGGAATTTTTCCTGCGCTGCCGGGTCTATCTTTATCTCTTTCAGGAAGAAGAAATCCGCCCAATCAATAAAATCGTTCAATACAGTAAGCCGGCCCTGGAACAGCTTCATTACGGAAACTACGTATTGCCGGTCAAAGCCTTCTTTTTGGATATAACCTTTTTCTATCAGTACCGGCAATAATTCATCGACGAGTTTTTCCGGGTCGTCTTTTTTCAAATATTGGTTATTCATCCAGTCCAGCTTGTCCAGGTCAAGCACTGCCGCGGTTTTGTTGATATCTTTTATGTCAAAGATCTTGATCGCTTCGTTGATATCAATGACTTCCCTGTTCTCGCCCGGCGCCCAACCCAGAAGTAACAGGTAGTTGACCAGGGCCTGCGGCAAATAGCCCATTTTGCGGTAATCGGAGATCGCAGTCGCGCCCTTACGCTTGGAGAGCCTGCCGCCTGCTTTGGCTAATATAAGCGGCAAGTGCGCGAAATGCGGCACGCTAAAGCCGAGCGCCTCATAAAGCATGATCTGTTTGGGCGTATTGGAAATATGGTCGTCGCCCCTGATCACGTGCGTGATGTTCATTTCCGCGTCGTCAACCACGCAGGCAAAATTATATGTAGGCGTGCCGTCTGACTTAATCAGGACCTGGTCCTTGATCACCTCGGTATCGAATTCGATTTCGCCGCGGATAAGATCACTTACCATGATCTTGTGGGGAATGACTTTAAAAATAGTCGCCTCTCCCCTGCCTTCTGTTTTTTCCAGGTAAGCCTTTCCTTCTTTTAAAAGCTGATCGGCGTATTTACGGTAAATATCAAACCTCTTGCTTTGATAATAAAGTTCGTCCCACTCAAACCCCAGCCATTTAAGGCTGAGCAATATCTCATCAAGGTATTCTTTTTGCGAGCGGGCCGCATCCGTATCCTCGATCCTTAAAATGAATTTGCCGGCCTTTGCCTTTGCGTAAAGCCAGTTAAACAAGGCGGTCCTTGAACCGCCGATATGCAAATACCCTGTCGGGCTGGGCGCGAATCTTACCCTGACTGTTTGTTCCATAGCTTGATCCCCATGTTCAAAGCGTCTTTATTTATTTGCACAAGGTTTTTCTTGTCTGCCGGCGCGATCTCCTCAATGGTCTTCAAAATACTTTCGGAGTTAAGGATCTTTCTTTGCGCCAGATAACAGCCTAAGGCAACCATATTTGCTATCCTAACATTACCCATCTTAATCGCGATATCCGTAAACGGCTGGCTGACCACGCAGGCATTGCCGGGTATGCCGGAACCTACCAAAGATGAGTTAACGATTAAAAGCCCATTATTCTTTATCCGGCTTTTAAATTTCTGTAGAGAAGGCTCGTTCATAATAATCATGGTATCTGCTTTAGCCGCGTAAGGAGAACCGATCCGGCTGTCAGATATGATCACTATACAGTGCGCTGTGCCGCCGCGCACTTCCGCGCCATAGGAGGGAAGCCAAGTTACATTCAACCCCTGTTTCATTGCCGCATAGGCAACGATCTTTCCTAGGAGCATTACACCCTGTCCGCCTGAACCGGCGATGATCAGCCGTTCAATCATTTTATCCTTCCCAGAGGAAATTCTTTTACCATAACCTCATTGATCCAATCCAGCGCCTCTTTCGGAGACATCCCCCAATATGTCGGGCAAGGCGACAATATTTCTACCAGCGAAAAGCCTACCGAATCAATCTGGTTACGAAATGCCTGCTTTATTGCCGCGCCTGCTTTATTGACCTGCGCAGGCGAAGACAAAGCCACCCGCTCAATAAACTTTACCGCCGGAAGCTGACTTAAGAGCTCCGAGATTTTAAGTGGGTAGCCTTGCGGCCAAGCTTGGCGTCCGGCTTGAGTAGTTGATGTCTTTTGTCCAAGCAGGGTCGTAGGCGCCATCTGACCTCCGGTCATACCGTAAACGGCATTATTAATAAAAATAACCGTGAGATTTTCGCCTCGGTTAGCCGCGTGGATTGTTTCATTGGTGCCGATCGCCGCCAGATCGCCGTCTCCCTGATAAGTAAAAACGATATTTTCCGGCCTTACCCGCTTTATTGCCGTTGCCACGGCAAGCGCCCTGCCGTGCGCTGCTTCCGAACAATCAAAATTCCAATAATCGTAGGCAATCACTGCGCAGCCGACAGGCGCTACGCCAATGACTTTCTCTCTTATGCCCAACTCATCCACTGCTTCAGCTACCAGCCTGTGCGCCATACCATGGCCGCAGCCCGGGCAATAATGCGTCGGAGCTTCATATAGCGATTCTGGACGAGTAAATATTTTATTCATGCCTGTTTCCCCAACAGCCTAATCGCCTTTTTTATGATCTCTTCTTCCGATGGAATACCGCCGCCTGCGCGGCCGAGAAACTCAACCGGAAGCTTACAGCCGACTGCAAGCCTTACATCTTCCACCATCTGGCCGTAAGACATTTCTACGGTTAAAAGAGAGATCCGCTTGCGCCCGGCTGCCAGGCGTTTGAAGATCTTATCCGGAAACGGCCATAAAGTCATTGGCCGCAGCAACCCGGCTTTCTTTCCTTTTTTTCTTAACGCCTCAACAGCTCCGGCAGCGATCCGCGCCATTGTGCCGTAGGCAACTAAAATGACTTTCGCGTCGTCTAAAAATAAGCCTTCATACCGCTGCTCTGCTTCCTTGATCGCCTGGTATTTTTTCTGCGTGGCGAGATTGGCCTTTTCCAGGTCGCCTTCGGCCATATAAAAAGATTTTACGATATTGGCGGGCCTGCCTTTACAGCCGGTCAAGGCCCATGGTTTTTTATAAGCTGACACCTGACACCTGACACCTGACACCTGAACGGGTTCCATCATCTGGCCCAAAATACCGTCGCCAAGAATGATCACCGGATTCCTGTATTTATCCGCCAGGTCAAATGCCGAATACATGAAATCATATGCTTCTTGCACATAAGCCGGGGCAAGCACAATGCAATGGTAATCTCCGTGGCCGCCGCCTTTTACCGCCTGAAAATAATCCGATTGTGCCGGCCAGATATTGCCCAATCCCGGTCCGCCGCGCATAATATTGACGATTACCGAGGGAAGCTGGGCTCCGGCAATATAAGAGATGCCTTCTTGCTTCAGGCTTATGCCGGGGCTGGATGAAGATGTCATTGCCCTTGCGCCTGCGGCAGCGGCGCCGTAAACCATACTGATCGCCGCCAATTCAGACTCTGCCTGGATAAACACCCCGCCTGCATTCGGCATATGGTCCGACATATAGGCAGTTAATTCATTTTGCGGGGTGATCGGGTATCCGGCATAAAAGCGGCAGCCGGCTTGGATGGCCGCCTCGGCAATCGCCTCGTTCCCGGAGATCAAAATTTTATTTTTCTTCATATATTTCAATGCAGCAGTCAGGACAGATCGCCGCGCACATCTTGCAGCCTGCGCATTCTCCGTTGTCTTTAAATTCCACGAAAGCAAAGCCTTTTTTATTTAACGCCTTGCTCTTCTTTATCAAACCCTTGGGGCAGAAGGCAACGCATAAAAGGCAGCCTTTGCATTTTTCCTTATCTATTTTTAATTTTGCCATCTGTAGATTACGCCTTTCCGGAGATAGCAAGCCTGATCTTATCGGCGATCCCGGATCCGGTTAACCCGCATTTATCCAAAAGCATCGCCCTTTTGCCGCAAGGCACGAATTCATCATCAACGCCGATCCGGAAAACCTGCTGGCTTAAAAGTTCATTTATTGCCGATCCCAGGCCGCCGTCTTTGATCCCGTCTTCAACGGTAAAAATACGCTTTGTTTTTTTTGCAATTTCTTCAAAAAGCCGGCTGTCCAAAGGCTTTGCAAAACGGGCATTAATTAAAGATCCTGACAGGCCTTCTTTCTCAAGCAGGTCAATTGCCTCCTGCGCAACCATAACCATGCTGCCTAATGCAACCAGGGTAAAATCTTTTCCTTCTTTCAAAACTTCCGCTTTACCCAGTTCAAGTTTAGCCATCGGCCATTTGGCATCCGGCACATTGTCTTTGGGATAACGTATTGCCACCGGCTTATCCGAATTAACCGCGAATTCAAGCATTGCCTCCAGCTCCGCGCCATCTTTAGGCGCCATGACAACCACGCCGGGAATGCTGCGTAAATAAGCAATATCAAAAACGCCCTGGTGCGTGGGCCCGTCATCGCCGACAATGCCGCTGCGGTCAATGACAAAGATCACGCCCAGGTCCTGAAGCGCCACGGCTTCCATGATTTGATCATAGGCCCTTTGCAAGAACGTAGAGTAGATTGCCACTACCGGCTTAAGGCCTTTTTTGGCAAGGCCGGCGGCAAAACATACGGCATGGGCTTCGGCTATACCGACGTCAAAAAACCTCTGCGGATATAAATCCCGGAATTTATCCAATCCTGTGCCTTCAGGCATTGCCGCGGTTATGGCGACGATATTTTTATTTTCGGCTGCCAACTCAACGATCTTCCTGCCGAAGACCTGCGTATAGGTCGGGCTTGCCGGATCGGATTTTTTCAGTGCCTCGCCGGTTTTTATGTCAAAGGCCGGCGCGCTGTGGAACCTGACCGGATCGCCCTCTGCCGGTCCGTAACCTTTGCCTTTTTTTGTGACAACATGCAATAGTAGCGGGCCTTTAATGGTAAGGATATTTTTCAGCGTCGGAATCAGCAGATTTAAATTATGCCCGTCCAGCGGCCCGAAATACCTAAAACCCAATTCTTCAAAGAGCATGCCGGGAATAAATAAGCCCTTAAGGCCCTCCTCAAATTTATTGGCGAGTTTTACCAAACGGCTGCCTCTGGGAACGCGGGATTTCAGGAAGGTTTCCAGGGATTGCCGGAAACGGTTATAAACCGGCATGGAAATAAGCTTATTAAGGTAAATGCTCAAGGCCCCGGAATTAGGAGAAATGCTCAATTCATTAGTGTTAAGCACGACCAAAATATCTTTCTTTAAATGGCCGGCATTGTTCAAACCCTCAAAACACAGGCCGCCGCTGATAGACCCGTCACCGATCACGGCAATTGCCCGAAAATAATCTTCTTTGGCAAGGCACTCGCGGGAACAGGCAAGGCCCAAAGCCAAAGAAACCGCCGTAGAACTGTGCCCGGTAGTGAAAACATCGTATTCTGATTCATTCTTAGAAGGAAAACCGCTTAAGCCGCCGTATTTGCGGATACAGGAAAAATCCTTATTTCTTCCGGTGAGGATCTTATGCGCGTACGTTTGATGGCCTACGTCCCAGACAATTTTATCCTTGGGAGTGTCCAGACAATAATGCAGGGCAATTGCCAGCTCAACCGCGCCGAGGCTGGAAGCAAGGTGGCCGCCGCTTTGCGCAACTACCTCGATCATCCGCTGCCTGATCTCTGAAGCCAGCAGGGGCAACTGCTCAATGCTAAGCTTCCTTAAATCTTTAGGCGAGTTAACCGATTCTAATAGCATTTTTTATTTTTCTTCCGCTCCGGAATCATCAAACTTTTCCAGCGCATACTTCCCGTCTTTTTTCATCAACAGCTCAACCTTGCGCTGGGCATCGGAGAGCATTTCAGAACAGCCCTGCGCCAGCTTTACCCCTTCTTCATATTTTTTCAGCGATTCTCCGAGGGTAAGCTTGCCGGCGGCCAATTCTTCCACGATCTTCTGCAGCCGCTTAAAATCATCTTCAAACGTCTGTTTTTCTTTCATCCTTAATTACCTCCTGAACAGAGCTCAAGAAACTACCCTTACTCAATACGGTCTTTACGACATCCCCGGCTTTGAGCCCCGAGACATCCTTAACAATCGCCCCTTGCGGCATAAGCATACTTAAACTGTAGCCCCGCGATAATATTGAAAGCGGGCTAAGCGCGTCCAGCCTCTGTATTAAATTGCCTGTTTTCTGCTTGCAGATCTCCAGATAATGTTTCATATTTAAAAACAGGCCGCTGTTGACTTCATCCAAAAGCTGTTGTTTTTCCATCAGGCGGTCCTGCGGGCTTTTGAGCATCTGCCGCAGATGCATCAGCCCGGCATTTAAACTATGGATCGCCTCAATAACAGACGATCTTATTTCGTAGCGGCAATTATCCAATTCGGATAACAAGGAATTCTTTTTATCTACAATGAGCTTGGCCGCGGCAGAAGGAGTTTCTACGAACACGTCGGCTACTAAGTCAGAAAGCGTAATATTTATCTGGTGTCCTACCGCGGAAATCACCGGTATTTTTGAATTATATATTGCCCGGGCAACAACCTCTTCGTTAAACGACCAGAGGTCTTCTACGCTGCCGCCTCCGCGGCAAACAATGACCGCGCTGACCTGTTTGAACCGGTTAAAATCATCTACGGCAGCGGCAATTTCCTCTGCTGCCTGTTCTCCCTGCACCCTTACCGAACGGATAACTACGTCCACGCAAGGCGCGCCTTTTTTGAGTATCTGCAATATGTCCCTTACCGCCGCTCCGACGCTGGAAGTAACTATGCCGACGCAGAAAGGCATCAGCGGAAGGGGCCTTTTATGCTCCGGGCTGAACAAGCCCTCTTTAAATAATTTGTTCTTTAACTGTTCAAAAGCAAGCTGCTGGGCGCCTATGCCCTTGGGCTCGATCTTCTCAACGATGATTTGATATTGGCCGCGCGGGCCGTAAACTTCGATCCTGCCGAAACAAATCACCTTAAGGCCGTCTTCAACCTTGAATTTCACATCCCGGTTTGCCCGGGCGAACATTGCAGCCGCGATCACCGTGGTTTCGTCTTTTAAAGTAAAATAAAAATGCCCGGAAGTCGCCGCCTTAAAATTAGAGATCTCGCCTTCCAGCCAAATCTCGCCGAAAGTGTTTTCCAGGATCAGTTTTATATCCCGGGTTATTTCGGATATTGTGTAAACGTGCCGGGTTTGTTCCTTGCCCGGCAAGGCCGCAAACAGATCGCTATTCTCGCTTGTCATCTGCAACCTGCTCTTCCGGAGGATTTTCCGCCGGCTTCTTTTTCAAAATTATCATTTGCGCCGAGTAAGCAGGAAGCGTCAATGCCTCCTGATACAAGGCTGATCCTTTAATTTCTTTTTCTTCCAGCGCCGCGAACTTGCAATTAAAACTGCAGTCCGGGTCCACCACGAACCTCTGATAGACATAATCTTCTTTTAAATTCTTAATGGCAAGTTTTATTGCCCGGCCGGCTGACTTGGCTGCCTTTGCCTTATCATTGAGTTCCTGCGCTTTCTTTAACATAGTCTTGAGTTTTCCCGTGGCCGGCCTGAGGGTTGAGACATCAATCTCCCGGGAAAATATCTTTTCAATCTTTTCCGTCCTAGCCAGACCAAGCAGCGTTCTCCTTTCGGAGTCATTGAGCGAAGCGATCTTGCGCGAGAGATAATTGCGGCCGATATACGGATCAATATAATTATAGAGTAATAGCGCTACATAACCATCCTCTTTTGTGGCGATCATGCCGCAGAAATCATCATTAGTTTTCGGCTGAACGAACATATTCTTTCCCAAGCCGGACATCATCCTGAAGACATTATATGTTGACTTCGGGCTGCCTTTGTATTCCGAGGCCTCAGAGTCAAACCAAAACACGCCGGTATTCCTTACCACGTTTTCTTTGTTGCTCTGGAAATCTTCGAGGCAGAAATAAAGCTGCAGGTCAAGGCCTGCCTCATACATGTTCTTCAAGCGCGCGGGGATAAAACTGGCTGCGACATTAGCAAACTCTCCCCTTGCAGGAAGAAGGTTGGCGCCGCTGTCGTAATTCCATTCATCAATAATAAGCGGCGTGTCTCTTTGGAAATGGAAATAACTTAACCAGTCCCTGACCAGCGCAACCGAAGTCTTATTATAACGGGTAACCTCAAATTCCACCTTGGGATCTGTTGAATAAGCATGCCAGCTGATAAAATCCAGCGGCAGGCGGCTGCGGTAGCAATACCTGATCAGATCATAGATGAGGCTTTTTTCCGGCGTGATAATACTGTTTGAGTCGCAGTTTTGAAACCACCAGCTTACGCCCGGGCCGCCCACAGGTATATTGATCTTTGTTTCTGCCTCAAGCTCAACTATGCTTTCGGCAACCGCGCGATAGATCGCAAGATATTCCTGTTTCCTGCCTAAAAAGAAATCATCCAGATCAGGAGCACTCCAGACTTCATACCAAATATTATACTTCTTGTTGCAGCTAAGCTCCCGGATATACCCTTTTATCAACTCTTTAAATGCCCTTAGGTCAAGGGGCGGGCTTTTTTTATCTAATGCCTTGCCTAAGCCCGCAGGCGTGCCGAATATATCAAGGATCACGACCCCTCCGGCATCATTGATCCTTTTAATAATACTTTCGTAGTTGGCCAGCAGGCTGTCCTGCTGCGACTTGTCTTTGGCGCTTGCATTTATTTCCCAAAGGTTATATTGCAGCCGATACATCCCCGTAAAACCAATGTCTTTTCCCCAGGTATCCAGTACTTCCGGCGCAGCCATGCCTTGAGGCCAACTGGCCGCGTAATGCTGTCCGCGTCCGCTTAGGTCAATGTTGGGCCGGAAGATCTTCGGCAGGCTGATAGTCGGAGAATTAACGTCTAAGGTAAATTCAAGTTCATTGCTTTCTTGGGCGAAGACAACCGATGTCAAGCACCAAATTACAAGCGCCAAATTACAAATCAAATTGGACTTTGGGATTTGTGATTTATTCATTGATTTTCTTCTGTATCCTTACAATTGACCTTGCTTTTCCGGTATTCTCGTCTATATCCAGAACTACGCCGTGCAATTGTATGTTTTCCTGCGCCACTTCAAACCTCACCGGCACGCTAGTCAAGAACCGCTGCAGCACATCCGCCACATCCCTGCCGATCACGGAATCATACGGCCCGGTCATTCCGGCGTCTGTAATGTAGGCTGTGCCCTGAGGAAGGATTTTTTCATCCGCAGTCTGGATATGCGTATGCGTGCCGAGGACCGCGGATACCTTGCCGTCAAGATACCAGCCGAGCGCGACCTTTTCAGAAGTAGCTTCGGCATGCATGTCCACAATAATCACTTTTGTTTCCCTGGACAATTCTTCCTGCGCTTTTAACGCGGCCTTAAACGGCGATTCCAAGGCCTCCATAAAAACCCTGCCCTGCACATTAACCACGCCCACCTTTGCGCCTGCCTCTGTCTTGAATATCTGGCTGCCGCATCCGGGAGCGCCTTCGGGAAAATTCGCCGGCCTTAAGATGCGCTTATCTTCTTTTATTATCTCAAAGATTTCGCTTTTTTTCCAGATATGATCACCCGAGGTAAGCACGGAAACTCCCGCGTCAAATAATTCATTGGCAACCCGGCTGGTAATCCCCGAGCCGCCGGCAGCGTTCTCCGCGTTGGCGATCACAAAATCAAGCTTAAACTCCTGCTTTAGCAAAGGCAGTAATTTTTTTACCGCCTCTCTTCCGGGATTGCCGACTATGTCACCGATAAAAAGTATTTTCATTTCGCATACTCAATCGCGCGGGTCTCCCGGATCACCGTTACTTTGATCTGACCGGGGTATTCCATACCCTCTTCGATCTTCTTGCGGATCTCCCGCGACAGGTTAACCGCGTCGGAATCGGAGATCTTATCCGGCTGCACGATCACGCGAATCTCGCGGCCTGCCTGTATGGCAAAAGATTTTTCCACGCCTTTAAAAACATTGGCAATGGATTCCAGCTTATCCAGACGCTTTATATACGTTTCAAGGGTTTCCCGCCTTGCTCCTGGACGGGCAGCGCTGATGGCGTCAGCGGCAACTGCCAGCACCGCGTAAAAACTCTTCAGTTCAGCTTCTTCATGGTGCGCTTCTATGGCAGCGACGACTTCCGTTGTTTCATTATATTTTCTTGCAAGCTCTGCGCCCAGTTTGGCGTGCGTGCCTTCTACCTGATGATCAACTGCTTTTCCGATATCATGCAGCAGGCCGATCCTGCGGCCGAGTTTGGCGTCTAATTTCAACTCGGAAGCCATTACGCCCAAAAGAAAAGAAACTTCTTTTGAATGCTGCAGCGCGTTCTGGCCAAAGCTGGTGCGGTATCTCAGCCTGCCTAATAATTTTATGATCTCAGGATGCAGTCCGTCAACTCCCGCGTCAAAGGCCGCGCGTTCCCCTTCCTCCTTGATCTTATCGTCCATCTCCTTCTTTGCCTTCTCAACCACTTCCTCAATCCTGCCCGGATGGATCCTGCCGTCAGAGATCAGCTTTTCAAGGCTTATGCGCGCGACTTCCCGGCGCACCGTATCAAAACAGGAAAGGCTGACTGCTTCAGGAGTATCGTCAATGATCACGTCCACTCCGGTAGCCATTTCAAAAGCGCGGATATTCCGGCCTTCTCTGCCGATCACGCGGCCTTTCATTTCATCGCTGGGCAGATTGACCACGCTTACCGTGGATTCAACCGTATGCTCCGCAGCGCAGCGCTGGATTGCCAGGCTTACGATCTCTCTTGCTTTTTTATCCGCGTTGCTGCGTAATTCCTCTTCCTGCTTTTTGATCACCACCGCCTTTTCCGCATTAAGCTCATCGCTCAGGCGGCTAAGAAGGATCTGCTTTGCTTCATCAGCGGAAAGCGAAGAGATTTTCTGCAGCCTTTCCTTCTCTTCGGCAATCAGCGAATTCAGCTGGGCGTCTTTAGCCTTTAAGCCGTCTTCCTGCTTTTGAATACCATGCTGTTTTGCGTCAATCTCTTTTTCCTTGCCTTCCAAAAGATTGAGCCTGCGGTCAATGTTTTCTTCTTTTTGCGTCAGCCGCTTCTCAAGATTGGTGATCTCCTGCCTGCGGTCCTGCGTCTGGCGCTCAAAATCCTGGCGCATCTTATAAAGCAGGTCCTTTGCCTCAAGCTCTGCTTCGCGGCGTAAGCCTTGAGCTTCTTTTTTTGCCTGTTCTAAAATATGCTGCGCCTTTGTTTCGGCGTCAGCGGTCTTTTTCTCCGCCACCTGTTTCCTTAATATATACCCGACGGCAAGAGACACCCCTCCAATGGCCAAAAATATAATTATATTCAGCATCTCGCGATCAACCTCCTGTCTTAGATAATAACCGAACGTTTTTGTGGCGCGTTTTTTATTAAATGAGGATCAGGCAAAGATAACTTTGTCTACTTCTTTATCTTCGCAGGTGGTGGGGATGGAAGGTAAGATTTGGAAATCAAATGCCAGGCCGATGGAAGCGCAGCGATAAGGTTTTAGTTTATGCAGAAACGTATCATAATAACCTTTACCGCGGCCCAAACGGTTGCCTTTCTTGTCAAAAGCAATACCCGGCACGATCACAAGGTCTAAATCTTCTAATTTCACAAATTTTTTAACCGCGGGTTCGTATATTTCATAGAGTCCCCGGACGAGCTTAGCCTTCTCCCGAAGGATGCTCGGCCGCATTGCTCTTTTTTTACTGCACACGGGAACCGCGATCGTCTTACCTAACGTTATAGCTTTCTTTATCATCTCTCGAGTATCAACCTCGCCACCAAACGAGATAAAAAACATCACTACTTTTGCCTGCTTAAAAACTAAAGTCCTAAACAGCTTCTGCTTGATTAAACTGCTTTTTCTGTTTCGGTCTTCCTCCTTCTGCGTTTTTAGTCTTAAGAGAATTTTACTACGTATAAGCTGTTTTGTCAATCCTAGAAGAACCGGATTATGCGCCTGCATTTTTTAAACCTTTGCCTGTTTATTGCGGTAGTCTTCTATGGCTGCCCGCAGGGCCTCTTCGGCCAGGACCGAACAATGCAGCTTAACCGCCGGCAGGCCGCCTAAAGCGTCTGCCACGGATTTGTTGGAGATCTTCAGCGCTTCGTCAAGCGGCTTACCCTTTACCATTTCCGTAACCATGGAACTGGTAGCAATTGCCGCTCCGCAGCCGTAGGTCTTGAATTTGGCGTCGGTAACTATGTTGTTCTCTACTTTTATAAACATCTTCATTACGTCCCCGCAAATAGGATTGCCCACGCTTCCTATACCGCTGGCATCCGGGATCTCCCCGACATTACGCGGGTTTAAAAAATGATCCATTACTTTGTCTGAATAAGGCTGTTCACTCATTTGGCCATCAATATCTTGTGCGGCTTTCTTGATTTAGCGTGATCCTTGGGGCCTTTGATCTTCTTAAAGTCGTTCAGCCGGCCTTTCTTTTCCATTTCTTTATAAATCAATACCCATGCGCAGTCGCGTTCGCGGTCAACTTCACATTTACCCTTATCCATCCCGCCGCAAGGGCCGTTCAATAAAGATTTAGGACAGAGCGTAACCGGACAAATTCCTCCGGTTTCGTTCAAGACGCATTCCGCGCACATTGAGCATTTCTCAAGCAAATTTCCCTGGCTGTCCATTAATGCTCCGCAGAGAGTGTTGCACCCGGCAATGACTGCCAAGCCAAGCCGGTCATTATCCTTAAGCGATTGCGCTCCTAAGCCGCAGGACATTACCAGGACTGCCTCTGTATCTTTCAGCGCCTTAATATTTTTTGCCAGTTCAGTTTTTATTTTAGCGGCAACGCAGCCGGATTGCGGAATTGCCCAGCCGACGACGGTTTTGCCGCTAGCCTCAAGGTCCTGCTTAATTTTGGCGATCTCTTTTTCTCCGCCTACGTTGCAGACCGTGGCGCATTCGCCGCAGCCGATCAAAAATATGCGCGTATAGGACTTAAGGTATTCCAGTATTTCGGAAAATGGTTTCTGTTCGGAGATAATCATGGTTTTGGTTTTTCCAGCCTTTCCTTTATCTTTTTTTCATGGCCCATGCCTGTGGGCTCGTAGTATTTGACTTTTTTACGCGTATGATAATCCTGCACCCGCTCATTTTCAATATCGGCGTAAGCAGCAGAGATTGCTTTACACGAGGCATTTGATTTTACTGCGCAGGCAACATAAATCGTGGCTTGTGCCAAAGGTATCTTCGCTTCAGGCATACCCACGAATTCCGCCACGCTAAGCGCGGCATTTGCCAAGACCAACGCCAGTGGATCGGCATTGCCCACGTCTTCTGAAGCGCAAATACAGATCCTGCGGGCAATAAACCGCGGGTCTTCCCCGGCATAAAGCATCTTTGCCAGCCAATAAATAGCAGCGTCGGGATCAGAGCCGCGCATTGATTTTATGAACGCCGAGGCAGTATCATAATGCCCGTCTTCATCCCGGTCATAAACCACGGGTTTTTTCTGGATGGACTCAGAAGCCGCCTCCAGGGTAAAATTTATTGCGCCGTTTTTAGCAGCCGGGGTGGTCAAGATGCCTACTTCAAGAGCAGTAAGCGCGCGTCGGGCATCGCCTTCCGAGGCCTTGGCTAAAAAAGCCAAAGCCTTCTTATCAACCTTAACCTTAATATTGCCTAAGCCGCGGACCGTATCCCCTAACGCTAATGTCAGTATACTTAAAATCTCTTCGCTGGTCAAAGATTTTAATTCCATGACCATTGAACGCGACAAAAGCGGCGGGGTAAGGTAAAAATACGGGTTATGGATAGTTGCGCCGATCAGGACCGGATTGCCGTCTTCAATATCCGGAAGCAAAACATCCTGCTGGGCTTTGTTAAAACGGTGTATTTCGTCAATAAAAAGTATAGTCCGTTCTTGCGCGCTGGATTTTTTGTATTTGGCAGCGGCAATCACTTTGCGCAACTCTTCAACATTAGAAGTAGTCGCGTTTATGGCGATATAATTGGATTTTGTGATATGGGCGATACACCAGGCAAGAGAGGTTTTGCCGACTCCCGGGGGGCCGTAAAGAATAAGCGAACTTAAACGGTCGGCCTCTATCGCTCTGCGGAGAAGTTTATCCTTGCCTAAGATATGGCTCTGTCCGATAAACTCATCTAAATTAGCCGGCCGCATGCGCACTGCCAAGGGCTGGGCCTTGGGATCTATATTTTTTTTGCTTTCAAAGAAATCCATAGTATTCGGGGATCCCCGACATTGCGAGACAACCGTCGGGGATTATTTCGGCCATGCGACTTACGTCGCGCTTTGCGCTCCGTAAGCCGCGGCCTCAATAAAAAATCCCCGCACTGTGCCGTTGGCCTGATCAATTGAACCGAACCGGTCCAAGTGGGTGCCCTACTTCGGCGCCAAAGCGCCGGAAGATGCGGGCTCCCTTGATATTAGTGTTGGTTCAATAATATTCAGGCTCCCAACGCGCACGGCAGGGATATTTAAAAGAGCGTTTGTTCCTTACAGTCAAAGTATAGCACATCTTTAAAATAAATCAATCCTCGGGCCTGCCTTACCTTATCCGCACCTGGAACTTATCGACGAGCGCTTGCAGCACGCGGCTGTGCAGGGAGTTAATCTCCTCATCGGTAAGAGTGCGGCTGGCTGAACGGTAAAGGCATGAAATCGTCAAGCCGCGCAAGCCAACAGGAACCTGTTTGCCCTTGTAATAATCGCTGATCCGGGCTTCTGCTAATAGATCTCCGGCGCTTATCTTTATCAGGGATAAGACCTGCTCTGAGCTGATCTCTTCTTTTAAAAGCAGGCTGATCGCCCGTAAGATCCCCGGATACGCAGGCAGTTCATTGAATTTCTTTTTCAGGCCGGCCGCAGCAAAGACTTTATCCAGGTAAACTTCGGCGACAAATACTTCCCTGTTCTTGATCTCCATCCTGTTTAAGAAGTCTTTGTTTACAGTTTGCAGGGAAGCGAGCTTTTCATCGCCAAGAAGGGCAGAAACTCCGCCGCCTTGCCCGGAGGTAAATGTATACCCGCTAATACCCAGGCGCTGAAAAACCGTTTCCAGGATACCTTTTAAATGCAACATGCTCATCCGTTCGCTAACTAACCCCCGCTCCAGGAGCATTGATTTTTCTCCGCATAAAGCAATGCCCAGCACCAATTCTTCCCGCGGCAAGCCCTGGCTGTTACTGCCGGGAAAAATATTTGCGACTTCAAAAATATTCACGTAAGGCTGTTTCTGATTAAGATTATAGCTGATGCAACGGATCAAAGACGGGCCGATCATTGGCCTAAGAACTTCCTGTTCTTTGCTTAAAGGGTTCATTACTTCAACCGGTTCAAGCGGCTTGGCCGATACCGCATAACCTTTTATCAGCTCCCGGTCAATAAGGCTATAGGTAATCACTTCGTTAAGCCCCAGGCCAATAAGTATATTTTTTAGCGCAGAGACTAAATCTCTTTGCCGGCAAGGAGTTAGCTGCGGCTTGATATACGGCAGGGTTGCTGGTATTTGATTATAGCCGGATATGCGGCCGATCTCTTCAATAAGGTCAATATCAGAATTGGCATCCTGGCGAAATGACGGCGGTTTAACGCTAAAACTTTCTTTTGTTTTTTGTTTTACGCTAAAACCCAGGTGGCTTAATATCGCTTTTACCCGAGCAGCTGGAATCTTTACTCCAAGAGTATTCTCAACTGTAACGGCAGATAAAGGAATCTGTTTCCCTTTTGTTTTAGGCAAAGGGGTCAATTTTTCCGCTACGCATACTCCGCCGGAAATTTCATTGATCATTTTTAGCGCAGCCGAAGAAGCAGCCAGCGCTGTTTTAAAATCTGTGCCGCGCTCAAATCTGTATGAAGACTCACTTTGCATCCCCAGCTTCTGCCTGCTGCGGCGCACTACCACCGGATTAAATACCGCAGACTCAAGCAGGATATTTTTTGTATTCTGCGTAACTTCCGTATCTTTGCCGCCCATTACCCCGGCAACTGCCACCGGCTTTTCTTTATCGGCGATGACTAATATTTCCCGGTCTAATGCCGCTTGCTTATCGCTGATAGTAGTGACTTTCTCCCCGGGCCTGGCGCGCCGGACAATGATCGTATCAGAATGTAATTTATCCAGGTCAAAAGCATGCAGCGGATGGCCATAAGTAAAAAGGATATAATTCGTAATATCCACGATGTTATTCACGCTGCGGCAGCCGACCAGCTCAAGCCGTTTTCTTAACCACTCAGGCGACGACCCGGCTTTTACGTCTTTGATTATTTTTGCGGTGTATAACAGGCAGTCTTTTTTATCTTCAACTTTAATATAGAATGACGGTTGTTTCTTAACACCTGGTACCTGGTACCTGACACCTGCCCATTTTAATTTAGAGTTGGTAACGGCCGCTACTTCCCGGGCAATGCCAATGACGCTTAGCCAATCCGGGCGGTTGGAAGTGATCTCTATCTCAAAGATGAAATCTCCCCCCTGTTCTTCAAGCGAAACTACTTCCAGGCCTGCCATAGTCAGCTTGTCAGCCAGCGCTTGCGGTTGGATATTTACATCCACAAAATCTTTTAACCAAGCGTAAGTAAATTTCATCTTAAAATTGTTTTAACATTCTTAGATCGTTCTCAAAAAACATGCGAATATCTTTTACCCCGTATTTCAGATTGGCGATCCGCTCAATGCCCATGCCAAAAGCAAACCCGCTGTAAATTTTCGGGTTATAACCGACATTTTTCAAAACATTAGGATGGATCATGCCTGAACCAAGGATTTCAAGCCAGCCTTTTCTTCCGCAGGAAGGGCATCCCTTGCCCTTACAGATGGTGCAGGAAATATCCACTTCTGCCGATGGCTCGGTGAACGGGAAAAAGTGCGGCCGCAGCCGCATCTTGACTTCTTTGCCGAATACCGCCTTTACAAAAAGCTCAAGCGTTCCTTTTAAATCGGAAAATTTTATGCCCTTATCCACCATAAAGCCCTCAATCTGATGGAACATAAATAAGTGGGATGCGTCTGTGGCATCCGGGCGATACACCCTTCCCGGCACAATCACTGCCAGCGGAGGTTTTTGTTTTTTCATTACCCGTACCTGCACCGGAGAAGTATGGCTGCGCAATAACAGGTGTTGGGTGTTAGGTTTTAGGTAAAAGGTGTCGAATGCGTCCCGTGAAGGATGGTCCAGGGGAATGTTTAAGCCGGTAAAATTATTATATTCGCTTTCAATTTCCGGGCCTTCCACAACGGAAAAACCCATACGCATAAAAATGTCACAGATCTCATTGACGATCTGGGTAATCGGATGCAATTGCCCAACCTCCTGCGCTATGCCGGGAAGAGTAATGTCAACTTGCTCCGACCGGGCCACATCAACCCGCGCCGTTAAATCTGTAGAGCCGGAATGCCTTTGTTTTTCTGCGATGAGCGCATTGATCCTGTCTTTAAGCAGGTTGGCTTGTTGGCCAAACGCTCCGCGCTCTTCTTTGGGCAAACCCGGGATTGAAGCAGTTAGTTCGGCAAGAATACCTTTTCTTCCCAGATACTTGACGCGGAATTCTTCAAGCTTTGCCGGAGAATCTACTGCCGCGGCTTCCGCTTCTATCTGCGCTTTAAGCGCATTAATATCAATAGCAGACATAATACTCCTGATAATACTATTGCCAGTTTCTTTTTGGCAGGATTTATTTTTTCCTCAACAGCTGTCCCGGCCTTAACCTTACGCAGCGAATCAGCATGTATGTCCAGGTCTCCGCCGTGTTCAGGGCAGCTGCGGTGAAAAACGCCTTCTATTTCCACGGTATCACCGAGGAATTTATAGTTTCCCGTATAAACGATATCTTTAGCCAGGTCTTTGGCTACCCAAATGCCAATGGCGCTGGATCCATCGTTGACATTTATCCAGACGAATTCCCCGCGCTGCATGACATCGCCGATAACTTCGCCGCTATAAACCACGGTTTGGCCGTCATATTGCTTGGCATTATTGATCAGCTCTGTGCTGGAAACTGCATCAGCATAACAAGGCAGGCTGCAAGCGCAAATTATAAAATTAAAAATCAGAAAAACCTTTTTCATTTCCCCTTTACCGCCGCTACTGCCGCTCCGATCAGCGTAAATATGGACATAAATTCTAAGCGGCCTGCCCACATCTGAATGATATAAGTAAGTTTTAATCCCGCGGGCATGGCTGCGTCAGTAATGCCGCAGGAAAAACCAACATTGGCTGCTGCCGAAGTAGATTCAAACAAGGAATCTAAAAATGGGTAACCGTAAGCCATGCCTACCAAAGCGCCGGCGCCATATAAAACAAAATAACAGACCGTAACCATCAATGCCGACCTCACCAGCTTATCTTCAAGAAAAACCTCTCTGATATGGTGGAATTTCTGGACCACGATTGCCCGGTCCGGCAGAATGATCCTCTTGATATCCTGCACCAGGGCTTTAAAGATAATCCCCACGCGCAGCATTTTGATGCCGCCTGCGGTAGAACAAATACAGCCGCCTAATGCCATTGAGCAGATTATGCCCAGTAGAGCAAGACTGCCCCACTCATTTATAAACTGCCGGGCATAGATCGTCATATATCCCGTTGTGGTATGGCTTGAAAGAAGCTGGAAAAACCCTTTCCTAAATAATACGATGGCCTGGGGATATACGCCGAGGCTGGTTAAACCGGCTGCGGTAATGAAAAATATCAGCAGTATGCTTAAGAAAAAGGTTCTTGTTTCAATATTCTTAAACATTTCTTTACGGTTGCCGATCCAAACCTGATAATGCAGGTTAAAATTCAGCGCGCCCAAAACCATAAATAAAATAGCGACTGTTTCAAAAAGCAGGCTGTGGTAATAAAGGATGCTTTGAGATTGCGGGGCAAAACCGGCAGTATCAAAGCCGGCCATAAATATGCAAACGGCGTGAAAAAACGCATTAAATGGCCTTAGGCCGATAGATATTCCGACTGCGCCTAAAACAATGGTGCCGAGGACCAGGTAAACAATGCTGATCAGCCAGATAAAACGGGCGGTGTTTATTACGTTGGGCACCAGTCTTTCGTCTCGGCCCTCGCCCACATACATCCTGAATGCCCCGGCAGTGCCCTTTACGAATAAGGAAAGCGCGATGATTGCAATGCCTTGGCCGCCGATAAATGGACTAAGGTGCCGCCAGAGATTATGGCTATACGAAAGATGATCCAGTCCTTGCGCCAGGGTCAACCCGGTAGTAGCAAAACAAGACATTGCTTCAAACCAGGCGTCAAGAAAAGATTTCCAATGCCCGCTTAAATAAAAAGGTATTGCCCCCAGAATAGCTGCTGCCAGCCACGAAAGGGAAACTACGATCATCCCCTGCATCCAGTTCAAGTCCTTTTCCGTGCGGCAGAAAAACGTTAAGAGCAGGCCGCTGATCAAGGTTATTGCGCCGCCGATTAAAAAATCCAAGGCTGGATTAACTTCCTTAAGCACTAAACCAAGGGCAACCGGGATAAAAAAAGTAAAACCGAGGCAGACAATTACTTTACCCAGATAATAACCGATTGTTTTTATATCTTCCAGCCGGGGCTTGAGGATCATTATTTATCCTTAAAATTTGATTGCCAGGCCAAAGCCGACCAAAAATGCCGCCGCCGCAATTAAGAGAATATATAAAACCTCAACAGCTATTCCGAATACGGGATTCAAAATTGTTTTTGCGTTCATTTAGAGTTTGCCCACTAACACGCTCAACAGCTGGGGCTCGTTTCCGACGAGGGTAAGGGCGATGATGTCGTCCCCGGGCTCAAGCACGGTATTGCCCTTGGGAACAATCACTTCTTCTCCCCTGACAATGGAAACGAATACGGAATCAGCCGGCAGCTGGATATCCTGTATCTGCTTATTTATTACCGGCGAATCTTGAGGCAGGTCAACGCGCACAATGGAAAGCTTGCCGCGCTTAAAACTCATCAGGTTCACGAAATCGGAAAAAGAAACTTCTTCTTCTATAATCTTGGCGATGATCTTGGTGGAATCTATGGGCACGTCAATGCCCAGTTCTGAAAACGTATGCTCGTTATCGGGATTATTGACTTTGGCTACTGTGCGCTGAACATGGAATTTTTCTTTGGCTAACTGACAGATAATCAGGTTGTCCTCGTCGTCTCCGGTAACCGCGGCTAAGACATCGGCATGAGCTGCGCCTGCTTCTTCCAGTATGCGCGGCTCGCAGCCATCGCCGTGGATCACTAATGCATCCAGTTGTTTTGCCGTTTCTTCGCAAAGCTGCCGGTCTTTATCCACAATGCTGACCGTATGATTATTCAACAGCATGCGCTTTGCCAGAAAATAGCCCACTTTTCCCGCGCCGACAATCACTACGTACATTACCCTAAGCCCAGCCTTTCCTTGACTTCGTTAAGGTTGGCAACCTTGACTACGCCCATCAAGATATCTTTTTCTTTCATTACCGTATCCTGCTCGGGGATAATTACGCCGTCCATCCTTCTTATCGCCACCACCATAAATTCGCCCGGAATATTAATGTTCTTTATCAACTGACCCTTGAGCCCGGACTTGACTTCAATTTCAATGACCCCGAGGTCTTTTGTTTCAATAAGGTAGCTGGAAAACCGACTTTCAATGATCTTATCGCGGATCATTGAAGCAAAGAGGATCGTTCCGCTGATAATATCCATCCCGAGCGCGGCATAGATATGCGCGCGCTGCGGATCATAAACACGGGCGATCACCTTAGGAACGTTGAATATTTTCTTGGCTGCCTGGGCAGAGATCAGGTTGGTGTTGTCTCCGTTAGTCAGCGCGCAAAACGCCTCTGCCTTTTCCACCCCGGCCTGCTTTAAAATATTCAGGTCAAAGCCGTTGCCAGTAAGGGTCACTCCGTTAAAGGTCTCGCCCAAGCGGTCAAATGACGAAACATTCTTGTCAATGACAACTACATCATTGCTTTCATTAGACAAAAGCTTGGCAAGCTCCGAGCCCACCCTTCCGCATCCGACAATGATCACGTGCATACTGCTTATCCTTTTGCGATCTCTACGAGCTTCTTAAACGTCTTGATATCGTTCACTGCCAAGTCAGCGAGTATTTTGCGGTCAAGCCCGACCTTTGATTTTTTGAGCCCGCTCATAAAACGGCTGTAAGTAATCCCCTCTGCGCGGCAGGCAGCGTTGATCCTGACGATCCAGAGCTGGCGGAAATCGCGTTTTTTTACTTTCCTGTCGCGATATGAATATACCAGGGCGTGCATCAAGGTGCGGCGCGCCTGCTCAAACTGCTTGCTGCGGTCGCCCCAATAGCCCTTAGCTTTTTTCAGGACCCGTTTTTTTCTTCTTTTTGACGCAACGCTATGCTTAATCTTTGCCATGACTCACTCCGTTCTTTTTTAAAGTTGATTACCCGTAAGGCAACAACCTTTTTAAATATTTGATCTGCTGCTTGTTCTCCACGGTCTTGGATTTTCTTAGATGCCTTTTTTTCTTTCTCGTCTTGCTGGACAAAAGATGGCCCGTGCCGCAAGGTTTATATTTAAGTTTCCCTTTTTTCGTCAGCTTAAACCTTTTTGCTACACCTTTTTTAGTTTTTAATTTGCCCATGGTTCACTCCATTCTTTAGTTGTTACTTCGGCGACACTACCAACGACATGATCCTGCCTTCCATCATCGGCTCTTTTTCTATCTGGCCGTCGTTTTGGGTGTCGGTAATGAATTTATCTAAAACTTTCCGCCCGAGGTCAATATGCTCCATCTGCCTGCCGCGGAAGAAAAGATTGACTTTAACTTTATCGTTTTTCTGCAGAAAAGTGAGCACTTGTTTCAACTTGACTTTGTAGTCGTGTTCATCAATATTCGGCTTAACGCGTATCTCCTTAAGCCGGCTCTGCTTCTGGTGTTTCTTTGCCTCGCGTTCCTTCTTTTCCTGGTCGTATTTGAATTTAGTAAAATCTATGATCCGGCATACCGGCGGCGTAGCTGCGGGTGCGACTTCTACCAGGTCTAACTCATGCTGATTTGCCAGGTCCAGCGCGCGCTGGATCGCCATAACTCCCAATTGATTGCCGTCGGGGCCGATAAGCCTGACTTCCGGAACGCGGATCCTGTCATTTACGCGGATAAATTTTTTAATCTTACTACCTCCTATTGCTATTGTTAATAATGCGTTTGGCCGCCATTGCGAGCCAAGCGAGATAATCTCAAGGGGCAGCCCCCTATGATTTACTTATGACTTCTTCTTTTATCTTTGTGATAAATTCCTGCGCAGTCATAACGCCGAGATCGCCCTTGCCCTTTTTCCTGACTGAAACTTTATTGCTGTCTGCTTCTTTGCGCCCAACGATCAGGGCATAAGGAACTTTTCCCACTTCTGCCTCGCGTATCCTTTTATTTAACGTTTCATTGCGGTCATCCAACTCAACGCGCAGGCCGTTTTCCTGCAATTGCTTTTTTAAACCCAGCGCGTACTCTTGCGGCTCAGGGCCGATCGGGATGATCGCGACTTGGATTGGCGAGAGCCATACGGGAAAATTTCCCGCGTAATGCTCGGTCAGCACCCCGGTAAAGCGCTCAATACTGCCGAACAAAACCCTGTGCAGCATGATCGGCTGCTGCTCTTTGCCGCTATCATCAGTATAAACGAGATTAAACCTCTTGGGAAGCGCAAAATCACACTGGATAGTGGCGCACTGCCACTTTCTTTTTAGGGCGTCTTTGAGCTTGATATCTATTTTAGGGCCGTAAAATGCGCCGTCACCTTCATTGATGTCATAGGCTAGGCCTTTTTCTTTTAACGCGCCTTCCAGGGCCTTGGTTGCCAGGTCCCAGTCACCGTCGCTGCCAATGGATTTTTCCGGCCGCGTGGAAAGCTCAATGCTCAAGTCAGAAAACCCGAAATCTTTCATTGTGGCGGTAACAAGATCAATGATCGCCTCGATTTCTTTGACCAACTGCTCCTGCCGGCAAAAGATATGCGCGTCATCCTGGGTAAAACCGCGCACGCGAAGAAGCCCGTGCAGCACGCCTGCCTTTTCATGCCGGTAAACCGTGCCCAATTCAAATAACCTCAGCGGCAGATCGCGGTAGCTGTGGATCTTTGATTTATAAATAAGTATGTGACCCGGGCAATTCATCGGCTTGAGGACATATTCTCTCTCCTCGATCTTGAAGGTATACATGTTTTCCAGATAATAATCGTAATGCCCGGAAGTTTTCCAAAGCTCTGCCTGCATGATATGCGGGGTGATCACCAGCTGATAGCCGTTTTTCAAATGGCTGTCTTTTTCATAATCTTCAATGATCTTGCGCAGCAAAGCACCCTTAGGATGGTAAAACACCAATCCTGCGCCGGCTTCTTCATGATATATGTCAAAGAGCTCCAGTTGCGGCCCTAACTTCCTGTGATCGCGCAGCTTTGCTTCTTCTAAATTCTTTAAATGCTCCTCTAATTCTTTCTTGGTTTTAAAACAGGTGCCGTAGATCCTCTGCAGCATGGGGTTGGTTTCAATCCCGTGCCAGTACGCTCCGGCAACCGATAATAATTTAAACGCCTTTATCTCACCGGTTGATTTAATGTGCGGGCCGCGGCAAAGGTCAACAAAATTTTTCCCTGTCCGGTATATGGATACTTTGGCATCGGCAAGGCCCTGGATTAATTCAATCTTGTAATCTTCTTCCAGAGACTTAAACAGCTCTGCTGCCCTGGCTTTATCAAGTTCCTCGCGGATGAACGGTTCATCGCGGCCAATGATCTCCTGCATCTTTTTTTCAATGCCGGCAAGGTCTGCGTCGGTAAACGGCTCTTTACGGTCAAGATCATAATAAAACCCGTCTTCGATCGCCGGGCCGATGGCCAGTTTTACTTCCGGCCAGAGCTCTTTTACCGCTTCAGCCATCACATGCGAACAGGAATGCCGTAATATTTCCAGGTCCATACGCTTTTTAATTTTATGGTGGGCCCAGAAGGATTCGAACCCTCGACCTTTTCCATGTCAAGGAAACGCTCTAACCAACTGAGCTATGAGCCCACTGATTTTCGTATCGGCTCATAGCGAATACCTCTAACCAACGACGAAAGATGCATTTTTGCATCTTGAGGAGTCCCGCCGCACTTTGGCGGGACTGAGCTATGAGCCCACTGATTTTATTTTTTCTTCGTAAATTTATGGGCAAGGAGGGAGTCGGACCCTCACAACCTTACGGTCAGCAGATTTTAAGTCTGCCGTGTATGCCATTCCACCACTTGCCCGTCGATCTAGATCCCGTACTTAACACTCGAAGGTTTTGTAGAAATTTTCTCGTAAGTACGGGGTTAATTCGGCTCAACAACTTACGTTCGCTTCGTTCCGTAAGTTGTGGCCTCATTTAAGGCGACGAGCGGAATCGAACCGCTGAATAGCTCTTTTGCAGAGAGCTGCCTTACCGCTTGGCTACGTCGCCAAAATTTTTAAAGGATCTCTCTTGCTTCCTTAATTACCCTGTCGACTTCTGCCAGACAGCCCACACCGGCCTTACCGCAGGCAAGATTTCCCTGCCTTGGCTCGACGAATTTATATCCCAGGCCCTTAAGCTTCTTGATGTTGTCCTGCGTAATCTTATTTAAATACATATTCTCGTTCATTGCCGGGCAGATCAAAATTTTGGCTTTTGTCGCCGCAACTACGCAGGTCAAAAGATCATCGCATATGCCGCCGGATATTTTTGCGATGATGTTGGCGGTTGCCGGAGCAATCAACACCAGCCCCGCCTTATCCGCCAAAGAAATATGCTCAATCTCCCAGGTTTCCGGCTCTCCAAAGAGCTCGCGATAAACCTTATTACCGCTTAAAGCCTGGAAAACCACCGGCTTGATCAATTCCTGCGCTTCTTTGGTCATCACCACGGTAACGTCAAAACCCGCTTCTTTGAGCCGGCGCAGGATCTCACAGGCTTTATAGATGGCAATACTGGCTGTTACGCCTAAAATAATATTTTTTGTCTTCGGCATAATAGGATTATTTATCTGTCCTCTTGTAGGTAACTTTACCGGCGGCAATTTCCATCAACGCTACCGTCGAAGGCTTGATCGAAGCGTCCGCGACCACCATCTTGGGCTGGCCTTCGGCAATCTCCAGCGCCCTCCGGGACGCGATAATCACCAGTTTATAAATGGACTCGTTGGTCTTATCCAACATCGTTTCCAAAGCTACGTAAGCCATAAACCACCTCTTTTTGTTAATGAGCCGTCCGGCTCAACAGACTAATTCTGTTTAATATAATATCCTTTAACTGCCGCACCGTCTTTTTCAGGTCTTTATTCTTCAGCCGGTAATCAAACCTGGCTGCCTGCGGTATTTCTTTCTTTGCCCGTTCCAATCTCCGGCGGACTTCATGCTCCGCGGTCTTGCTGCAGCGGTTCTTGATCCGTTTACGCAGCTCTGCCAAAGAAGGAGGCACTACAAAGATCGTTACCGTATTCTTTGGATACAGCCGCTTGAGGTTTTTTGCGCCTTTCAAATCAATGCACAAAAGCAAGTGCCGGCCTTTGCTTATCTGACTGTCAACGCTTGACTTGGGCGTCCCGTAATAATACCCCAAGTAATTAGTCCATTCAAGGATTTTTTTTGCCTTAACCTGTTGTTTAAAGCGGCTTTCCGTGAGGAAAAAATAGTCCTGCCTGTGCCTTTCGCCCGAACGTTTTGGCCGGGTGGTGAAGGAAACGGACTTCCTTAAACTATTGCCTAAGACCTTGTCTTTTAATATCCGCTCGGCCAGCGTGGTTTTTCCCGAACCCGACGGCCCGGAGATCACAAATATCAACCCGCGTGCTTTTTTCCGGTTTCCTTGCCCTGGGCTCTGTTTTTTCACTCTACGTTCTGCACTTGTTCCCGGATTTTTTCAATCTGGCTTTTTATATGCACCACCCTTGCCGACAAGAGCGAATCGCAGGATTTGGCGCCGACAGTATTTGCCTCCCGCTGCATTTCCTGCGCAATAAAATCCAGCTCCTTGCCCACCGGCCCGGCCTTTGAAAGTTTATGCTCAAAATTTTTTAAATGAAAGGCAATACGCGAGATTTCTTCGCCGATATCCGCGTCTTTTAAAAAACTTGCTTTCTCCTCGGGCGTCTTTAATTTCGCGACCTCTCTCTCCAGGACATACTCAAAGCGCTTTTGCAGCAAGGCGGCTTCGGATTTAAGGATCTTTATCCTGGACTTAAGGTATTTTTGCAAAGCAGCCCCTTCTTTCTGCCGCGTGCGGACAAAATTGTTCACTGCCTCCACAACCAAGGGCTTTAGGGCGGGCCAGATCCGCTCTTTGGGGATCTCGCTTTCCGCAAGCGACAACACTCCCGGCAGATGGATCAATGTGTCCAGACTTGCCTCTCCACCGATATGGAATTGCTTGCTGATCTTCGTCAGCGCGGAAAGATAATTTTTTAAAAGCTTCTCATTTATATACACGCCCGGGCTGCCGGAAGCGCCGATATTGATCATACAGGTGATCCTGCCCCGTTTTACGCGGGACTCAATCTCTTTCTTGATCCTGTCTTCTAAGATCAAGAACCCCTCGGGAAGATGCAAAACCGTTTCCAAAAATTTATGGTTTGAGCTGCGCAACTCAACGGAAATCTTCCCAAATAACGGGACCTCTCCGGCCTTGCCGCCAAAACCAGTCATACTGTTTATCATTTATGCCCAGACCTTTCGTTTATATTCTTTCTCTACTTTTTCTTTCACCGGGTAGAGGCCGACAATGATCTCTTCCGGATGGAACCAAAGTTTTATTTCCCTTTCCGCGTCTTTGGGGTCCGAAGAAACATGGATCACGTTTTCATACACGCCTTGCGTGGTGATCCTCCCGTAGGAGCCCCTTATCGACGTGGGATCCGCCTCCTCGGGATTGGTTGCCCCGGCAAGGCCGCGGCATTTTGTGATCGCCTCCGGCCCCCAATAAACAAGCGCCATGACCTTGCGCCGGTTATGCAGTTCGCCGCGCAGGTATTTTATAAGCTCTTTAAAGAACGGCTTGTCTTTTAAGTGCCTGTAGTGCTCGCATGCCAATTCTTCGGATACGGCGACGATCTTGGCGGCGACGATCTCCAGCTTTGTCTCGGATAACCGCGTCAGGATATTGCCGGTCAAAGATTTTTTTAACCCGTCGGGCTTGATGAGGATTAAGACTGACTGTCCCACGTTTACTTTGCTCCTTTCAACTTGTTGACGATCCTTTGTAAATCTTCTTCGGAATAAAACTCAATGAGTATATGGCCGCGTTTTTTTCTTTTGCTGATCCTCACCTTTGTTGCCAGCGAATGCTGCAGCTCTTCTTCCATGATGCTGACGTGCGGCTCGCGTATGCCCGGGCCGATATTGCGCTTGGGTTTCCGCGGCCTGCAGGTCTTGATCATATTTTCCAGCTCGCGCACGGAAAGCCCTTCGTTGATCACCTGCTGCACCAGTTTGCGCTGTTGATTCGCGTCTTCAATTTCTAAAAGCGCCCTGCCGTGGGCAAAAGATATGCGGCCGGCTTTCATTTCCTGCTGGATTTCCTGCGGTAAGGATAATAAGCGCAGCGTATTCGTGATCGTGACCCTTGCCTTGCCGAGTATCTCGCTGATCCTCTCCTGGGTTAAATGGAATTTGTCAATCAGGTACTGATAGGCGCGCGCCGCTTCAATCGGATTAAGGTCCTGCCGTTGTATGTTCTCGATCAGGGCCAGCTCCAGAGAATCTTCATCCGCGGCTTCCCTGACGATTGCCGGGACTTCACTTAAATTTAAGATCCCTGCTGCGCGTAACCTGCGCTCTCCGGCGATCAATTCATAGCTGTCCCCTTTTCTTCTGACGATGATCGGCTGGATTATACCTTTTTCTTTGACCGATTGCACAAGTTCATCAAGGCTTTCTGTATCAAAGTCTTTACGCGGCTGAAATGGATTTGCTTTTATCTGGGCCGGCTTCAAATGTAATATCTTTTCCTCTTTATCCGACTTGTCCGGCTCTTTTTCTATGATCAAGGCGCCGATACCCTTGCCCAAGGCTTTTCTCTCCATATTTATTCTCCTGGTTTAACCTCTTCTAAGTTTGGTTTTTCAGGCTGAGAAATGTCCAATCTCAGATTGGACATTTTTTCTCCGATAATCTCTTTGGCTAATTCTTCGTATTTTTCCGCGCCTATGGATTCATTATCGTATAAGGCGATCGGTTTGCCAAAGCTCGGCGCTTCTGTCAAGCGGATATTGCGGGGAATGACAGTTTTATAAACTTTATCTTTAAAATAATTCCTTGCCTCGTTAATAACTTCTTTGGTAAGATTGGTACGAAAATCTGCCATTGTCAGCAATACTCCTTCAATCACTAAGTCAGGATTAAGATTTTCTTTTATAAGTTTAATAGTGTGAGATAGTTGCGTTACACCTTCTAAGGCATAATACTCGCACTGAACAGGAATAAGCACTGAATCCGCAGCGCATAAAGCATTAATCGTTAACAGGCCCAACGACGGCGGCGAATCAATAACAATGAAATCAAAATTTTCTTTTTCTTTTGCCAGCACTCGTTTTAATCTATATTCTCTTGCCAGCATGCCGACCAGTTCCACTTCTGCGCCGGTTAAGTCTAAATTAGACGGGGCAATAAAAAAGTTCTTCACGGCAGTCGGCTGAATGATCTCTTTTAAATCCATCTCCTCTAATAAGAGATGGTACGAGCTGTTTTGTACATTGTGTTTATTAATGCCTGAACCGCTGGTGGCATTTGCTTGCGGGTCCAGATCAATCAGCAGGACTTTTTTCCCGGCGAGTGCAAGATATGCAGATAGGTTGATTGAGGTTGTGGTTTTACCTGTTCCTCCCTTCTGATTACAAATGGCGATTATCTTACCCATTATATTTCAAGTAGTTACGAAACGTTTCACGCGGAACCTCCGCTTTTGGCCGCTTTTCTAGAATTTATTATCCTCTTTTAAATATAGCTGTCAAGTATTTTCTTCTATTCAATTATGGTTGCACGTACTTTTGCCGGCCTTGCGCCTGCCATACCAAAAAGCCCTCTCTCTTCTTCAGAGAGTACTTCTATTTTAACCTTGTCGCGGCCATGCTTTAATTCTTTTAAAGCCTTTTTCACTGCCTCCTCTACCGTGGCAGCCTCTACTTCAATGGATTTTTTATGCGTCATTTTGCCCTGCTAACCTTAAATTGGAAGATCAACATTAAAGCGCTGTTAACAAACCAATACAAGACTAAGCCGGACGGCATATGGTAAAATATAAAACCGAAGATCAACGGGAATACTATAAGCATGATCTTCTGCTGTTCGTTATTTGCGGCTCCTGTATTCATCGTGAGTTTTTGCTGCACGAACATCCCGATCATCATCAGGATCGGCAAAAGATTAACCTCGTTCCCAAGAATTGGCAAGCTTGTCGGTAAAACAAACAGCTTGTCCGGTTCAGACAGATCCTTGATCCACAAGAACCCGGATCCTTTTAATGAGACCGAACGCAGCAGCGCCTGATACAAGGCAAAGAATATCGGCATCTGCAGCAGTAGCGGCAAACAACCGCCCAGAGGATTAACTTTATGCTCGCGATAAAGCTCCATAATCTCTTTGTTTAATTTCTGGGGATTATCCTTAAGGGCTTTTCTTAATTCCTCAATGCGTGGCTGTAATGCCTGCATTTCCTTCATTGAGCGCATTTGCTTTACACTGAGCGGATATAATAGGAAATATACGGCAATACTTAAGATTATAATTGCCATGCCCCAATTGCGCGTTAAGCCATAGAATATTTCCAGCAATTTAAGCAATATCTGGGAGATAATATCAAATGTCCCAAAATGGACAATTCCTGACCATTCTGGATTTATTTGTCCAATCTGCTTTATTTCCTGGGGTCCCAAATAGATAAGGAATTTCTGCTGCGTTGTTTGCCCTGGCAAAATTGTCAACTCCGGAGAATTCAGGCCAAGTACTGATCCTTTGCTGCTTGTTTTTTTGACGAATGCAGAGTAATTATTAGTAGGGGGGGCGGTGATAACGCAAAAATACCTATCTCGCAACCCTATAAATTTGAGATTGTTATAAGCAATATCTTTGTTGGGGTTAGGATGCAGTAGTTTATCCTGGGTGGAAACGGTGAAATCAAAATTCCGCGCGTGCGTAGGATCCATTGTAAAATCTATTGCACCTAAAGACAGCGGTAAAGACAAGACGAGAGGAGCACTACTTAGGTTCTTGATTGTAATCTCTAACTCTATACAATACTTAGCTTTAGGAAAAATAAAGCGCTTAGTTATTTCTTTATCGCTGTCGGCATACTTAAACGCCGCAGCCTCAGAAGTAATCTCCGCCTTCTTAAAATTTAGGTCGTTGGCAAATCCTTCCAGGAGAGGAAACTTATAAGATTGGTATTCTTTAAAAATAACCTCTTTGATCGCGGCCCTGGATTGATTAAAAATTACTTCAAATTTTTCATTATTAAAACTGGTCAGGACCTCCGGCCCGGGCTTTTCTCCGTCGGAGATTGCCTTTATCGGCTGCGCAGGCGCAGCCACGGAAGAAACAGCGGCAGGAGCCATGAGCGGCGCTGGTTCGGGTTTAGGCGCTATAACAGACCACGCCAACAGCACTAAAGAAGAAAGGACAATCGCCAATATTAAACGTTTTTCCATGTTTTTTCCTTTTTTTAAACTAAGGGGTCATAGCCGGATTTACCGGAACAGGGATTACACTTAAAAATCCTTTTACAGCCCAGCCATAACCCTTTGACAGGCCCGTATTTAATCACCGCCTGCCGGGTATACTCCGAACAGCTTGGCACAAAACGGCAGGAAACCGGCAGGGCTGGCCTGATATACTTTTGATATGTTGTTATGGCGGCAGAGAGGTAGCTGCGCAGCATTAGACCGCAAGGCGTTTTCTGCCTTTTTGCCGACGACGGCGGATGATTTTCCTGCCGTCCTTGCTCTTCATCCGCGCGCGGAATCCGTGGCGCTTTTTCCCGATCCGGTTAGCCGGTGTTTTAAGATTTTTCTTCATCGCTTTACCGCTCCTTTTCGTTTAATAATTTTTGCAGTTTTACAATTATAACATAAAGCCGCAGATAGTCAATATATTCAATCGCTGATTAAACGGGCCGGGAGATAACATCTGTTTGACTTTTTTGTTGACGCCCGGAATAAATCGTGTATAATGTTTTGGCGCGTAAGTTTTTTCCTTGCAGGAGGATTTTCTCCTGCTATAATATTTTCCACAGGTTTATCCAAGATGTGAATAAGCTGTGGATATCGCCCAAGCGGCTGCGTTTTCCGACTCAAGGCGAATTGCCGCCGTTTACACATAATGGCGGTTATCCACAGATAAAAGCGACCAACTGTCCTATTTCTATGGCAAATGTAGTTGAATTTTGGGAAAAAGCAGGGGAGTATTTAAAAGGAAGGCTGGGCGAGACTACTTTTGAAACCTGGTTTAAGCCGCTAAGGCCGCGCCAGGAAGAACGCGGTTTGATATTAGAGGCGCCGGACCGCTTTTTCTGCGACTGGGTGGACAAGCATTACCGGGAAATCATCCATGAGGCAATGAAGGCTGCTGGCCAGGCGGAAATGGACTTTTCCCTGGAAGTTAACCCCGGACTGAGAGACCCGTTTATCATTCCGCAAAACACGCTGCCTCACCCGGCGAAACCCGGGGACATCACCGGCTGTGCCAATCTTAACCCGCGCTATACTTTTGAAAATTTTGTGCTGGGGCCCTCTAACAAACATGCGCATGCTTACTCTCTGGCTGTGGCGGAGTCGCCGGCTAAAACATATAATCCGCTCTTCATCTACGGAGGGGTGGGGTTAGGTAAAACCCACTTGATGCAGGCAATCTGTCATCACATCAAAAATAACACTCAAGGGGCTGCGCGGATCTGTTATATCACGTCGGAAAAATTTACCAACGAGCTTATTGATGCTATCCAGCGCCATTCTACGTCGGCATTCCGGCAGAAATACCGTAACAGCGTAGATGTCCTGGTCATAGATGATATTCATTTTATTGCCGGCAAGGAATCTACGCAGGAAGAATTTTTCCATACCTTTAACGCCCTGCACGACGCGCACAAACAGATCATAATCTCTTCGGACCGGCCGCCGAAAGAGATCTCTAATCTCCAGGACCGGCTGGTTTCCCGCTTCAGCTGGGGGCTGACCACGGATATCCAGCCGCCGGACCTGGAAACGCGCATCGCGATCCTGAAAAAAAAGATCGAGCGGGAGCCCGTATCTGTTCCTGATGACGTGATCTATTTTATCGCCCAGCTGATCAAAACTAATATCCGGGAATTAGAAGGCGCGCTGATCAGGACGATCGCTTATTCATTATTGGAAGAAAAGCCGATCACCTCGGACCTGACCAAAGACGTGTTAAAAGATCTCCTGAACGAGCCGAAAAAATTGGTCACGGTAGATTTTATCCAACGCTGCGTTGCCGAAGAATTCGGCGTTTCGTTATTCGAGCTAAAAACAAAAAAACGCAATAAGAACATTGTGCTGCCGCGCCAGGTCGCGATGTATTTAAGCAGGGAATTGACGGAAATGTCCCTGCCGGAGATCGGCGGGTTTTTCGGCGGGAAGGACCATACTACAGTTTTGCATTCTTATAATAAAATAAAAGAAGAGTTGATCAGCAATGAACTCTTAAAAAACAAGATTGAGAAAGTTATACAGGTTATTCAACAGTAAATTAAGACCTTATCAAAAGGATGTTGTTTTTTTATCCATACCAAAACAAAGGGGTTAACTGGCTTTTCAACAGAAACTAAACCGTATTACTACCAATACGATATTATATATTTAAAGATTAATAAAAGAAGGAGATTAAAATGAAGTTTAAAGTACAAAAAGACGTTCTGCTGAACGGTATTCAAACCGTGCAAAATGTCGTGACTCCTAAAGCTGCTTTACCTATATTAGCGAATATTTTGATCGAGGGCCAGGGTAACGATATTCGGCTGACTGCTACGGATTTAGACGTTGGGATAAGCTGTGTAATACCTGTGAATACCCAGGAGGCCGGCGCGATAACCTTACCTGCTAAACGTTTTGGGGATATTATTAAGGAGTTACCGGAAAGCGACGTTACTTTAGGGGTGAAAAAAAATAATCTGGTGGTGATTGAAACCGATACCTGCCAGTTTAAGATGATGGGGCTGCCGAAAGAGGAATTTCCCAAACTGCCGGAATTTAAAGATAAAGAAGCGATAAAGATCGGGCAGCCGGTTTTACAGGAAATGCTAAAGCTCACTTCTTTCGCGGTTTCTTTTGATGAAACGCGCTATATTTTAAACGGCATTCTTTTTCATATCGGCAAAGGCAGCCTTACCCTTGTAGCTACCGACGGTAAAAGACTGGCAGTTGTGGAAAGGAAGCTTGAGCAGGGCGACGAAAAAGAGATCTCGATCATTGTGCCGGTCAAAGCAATCCATGAGTTAAACCGTAACTTAAAACCCGAAGGCGAGTTATCGCTTGTGCTGGGGAATAACCAGGCAATGTTTGATTTAGGGACAGTGGTGGTGATCTCCCGGCTGATTGAAGGAGAGTTTCCCGATTACCGGCAGGTGATCCCGCCGGTTTCTGAAAACAAGATGCGTATCGGCCGCGACCAGTTTTTGCTGGCGGCAAAACGCGCGGCGCTGCTTTCTACTCCGGACTACCAGGCGGTAAAACTGGAACTTTTTAAAAATAAAATGGTGGTCTCAAAATCAACGCCGGATGTCGGGGAATCCCGGGAAGAAGTCCCCGTGGAATATCAGGGCAAAGAAATCGCCATCGGCTTTAACCCGGTGTATCTCACGGATGTTTTAAAGAACCTGCAGGATGAACGCGTTGAGCTTGAGGTGACAGACAGCGAGAAGCCGGGCGTGATCAGGATCAACGGTTATATTTACATTGTCCTGCCGATGCGGCTAGGGTAGTATGGAGCAAATTCGGAATACTGTAAACGCGGTTATCCGCCTGCTGGAAACCGGCCGGCTGGCTTCAGGCGAAGTTAAAATTGAAGAGTTGCTAAAAAAACTCTTGACGAAAAAGGAATTAAAGCATATAAAGTTACATTATTTTAAAAAGGGCATTCTCGGGATAAAGGTCGATTCCTCAAGCTGGCTTTACCAGTTGAGCCTTGAAAAAGAAGGCCTGCTAAAAGAATTGCAGCAGGGCCTGGCGGAAATAAAAGACATCCGTTTTTCCCTCGGAGAAATAAACGATAATGGCAAAAGAAAAAGCAAAACCGGCAAATAAGCCGGCAAAAAAATACGACGCAGAATCCATCCAAGTTTTGGAAGGATTGGAGGCAGTGCGCCGCAGGCCGGCAATGTATATCGGCGACACTTATTCCCGCGGCCTGCATCACCTGGTCTATGAAGTTGTGGATAATTCCATTGACGAGGCGCTGGGCGGCTACTGCAATAAGATAGACGTTGCCATTCATCACGATAACAGCATCAGCGTTGTGGATAACGGCCGCGGCATTCCCGTGGACATGCACAAGACGGAAAAGAAGCCGGCGGTGGAAGTTGCGCTTACCACGCTGCATGCCGGCGGCAAGTTTGACCACGGCGCCTATAAAGTTTCCGGAGGCTTGCACGGCGTAGGCGTAAGCGTAGTCAACGCGCTTGCCGAATGGCTGGAAGTAGAGGTACGCAGGGACGCAAAAGTTTATCATCAGAGATACCAGCGCGGCAAGACCATGTCCAAGCTTACCGTTATCGGCAAGGCAAAAACCACCGGCACCAAGGTTACCTTCAAGGCGGATAAGGAAATATTCAAATCCATAGAATATTCCTACGACGTGCTGTCGCAACGGTTAAGGGAACTGGCTTTTCTAAATAAAGGCCTGGAGATCACCTTAAAAGACGAGCGCGGGGATAAGGATAAAGAGGCGGTATTTAAATTTTCCGGCGGGATCGTTTCTTTTGTGGAATATCTGAACAAAAACAAAAACCCGCTGCATAATAAAGTAGTTTATTTTGAAAAAGAAAAGGAAGGGGTCTATCTTGAAGCAGCCGTGCAGTATAACGACGGCTACGCCGAGAATATTTTTTCCTTTGCCAATAACATCAACACCGTTGAAGGCGGCACGCATCTTTCGGGTTTTAAGTCCGCGCTCACGCGCGCGGTCAACCAGTACGCCAAAAATAAAAACTTGATCAAGGATGATATCGGCATCAGCGGCGACGACACCCGCGAAGGCCTGACCGCGGTGATCTCGGTAAAAATACCCAACCCGCAATATGAAGGCCAGACAAAGACTAAGCTTGGCAATTCCGAAGTGGAAGGTTTAGCAGCGTCGGCAGTATTTGATGCGCTGGTTGCCTATTTTGAAGAGAACCCGTCAGTTGCCAATAAAATAATCGATAAAGTTATCCTTGCCTCGCGCGCCCGCGAAGCAGCGCGTAAGGCAAGAGAGTTGACCCGGCGTAAAGGGGCGCTGGAAAGCGGCGGCCTGCCGGGAAAGCTGGCTGATTGTTCGGAAAAAGACGCTGCGCTGTGCGAGCTCTATATTGTAGAAGGAGATTCAGCCGGTGGCTCGGCAAAACAGGGCAGGGATAGAAGGTTCCAGGCAATCCTGCCGATCAAAGGAAAGATCCTTAACGTAGAAAAATCCAGATTGGACAAAATTCTTTCCAATGAAGAGATCCGCACGATCATCACCGCGCTTGGTACCGGGATTGGAGAAGAATTTGACATTGAGAAATTACGCTACCATAAATTAGTGTTAATGGCAGACGCGGATGTAGATGGTTCGCATATCCGGACCTTGCTCTTGACGCTTTTGTACAGACAAATGCCCAAGCTTGTAGAAGGCGGCTTTGTTTATATTGCCCAACCGCCGCTTTATAAGATCAAGCGCGGCAACCGCGAGGAATATATCCAGACCGAGCAGCAAATGAACGAATTATTGTTGGAATTGGGTAGAGAAGGCCACGCATTCGCGATCCTTAAGGAGAAGAAAACTTTTACCGACAACCAGTTTAAAGAGTTGCTTAATCTGTTAACCGAGCTTGATCAGGCAGCAAGGAACTTTGAAAAAAAGGGAGTGGATTTTATAAAATACCTTAGTTTTAGACATCCAAAGACCAAAAAATTGCCTATTTATAAGGCCATAGTGGAGGCAGAAACCCATTTTGTCTATTCTGATACTGAACTGGCCAAGCTTACGGGTAAAGAGGGCAAAGAAGCAGAAAAAGACGTAGACGTAATGGAATTATTTGAAGCTCCGGATATTGAAAAGGCAGTGAATGCAATTGAAAAACTGGGCCTGGAAATCGCCAATTATGCCCAGGAAATCTTGCCTCAAGCTAAGCGTCAAGCAGATGAAAAGGCCGGCAAAAAGCCCAAGGCCTTGTTTAGGATCACAAACGAAAAAGACCACCAGGATTTCTTTGGCCTGAAGGACGTGTTGGCTTACATAAAAGAAGTGGCAACGCGCGGCATGCATATTCAGCGCTACAAAGGCTTAGGTGAAATGAACCCGCACCAATTGTGGGAAACGACCATGGACCCGGAAAAGCGGACTATGCTTAAGGTAACCCTGGAAGATGCGGTGGAAACCGATAAAATGTTTACTGTTTTGATGGGCGATCAGGTTGAGCCGCGCAGGCAGTTTATTGAAGACTACGCGCACCAGGTAAAGAATTTGGATATATAAGGATAGTCCCGCAGCAACTTGTAAATTGGCTGCGGGGTAAATTCGGCCCAGCAACTTATGGAACAAAGTGAACATAAGTTGCGGCCTCATTTATGTACACGCGAAACGAAAAATTAGTCCCGGTTTATATTGAAGAAGAAGTAAAGGATTCTTATTTGAATTACGCGATGAGCGTAATCGTCGGCAGGGCCTTGCCCGACGTGCGCGACGGGTTAAAGCCTGTGCACCGCAGAATACTTTACGCGATGCAGGAATTAAGCCTTGATCACACTAAGCCCTATAAAAAATGCGCGCGTATCGTCGGTGAGGTTTTGGGTAAATACCATCCGCACGGCGACGTCGCGGTCTACGACTCGCTGGTAAGAATGGCGCAGGATTTTTCCCTGCGCTATCCGTTAGTTGACGGCCAGGGCAACTTTGGTTCTGTTGACGGCGATTCTGCCGCGGCAATGCGCTACACCGAAGCGCGCCTGGCTGCGATCGCCGATGAAATGCTGCGGGACATTGATAAGGAAACGGTTAAGTTCGGCCCCAACTTTGACGCTTCTTTAAAAGAGCCGCTGCTTTTACCTTCTGCGCTGCCCAATCTTTTAGTTAACGGTTCAAACGGCATTGCCGTCGGCATGGCCACAAACATTCCTCCGCATAACCTCAATGAAGTGGCCGACGCGATAATTTATTTGCTGGATAATCCCGAGGCAGAGGTTAAAGACCTGATGCGCTATGTCAAGGGGCCGGATTTTCCCACCGGCGGTATCATCTGCGGCAAGACCGGCATCAAGGAAGCATACACCAGCGGCAGGGGCAAAGTTACAGTGCGCGCCCGGGCAACTATCGAGCATCAAAAAGGCGGCAAAGACCTGATCGTGGTCACCGAGATTCCCTACCAGGTACAAAAAACTTCCATCATTGAAAGCATTGCCGCTTTGGTGGAAGATAAAAAGATCGAAGGGATCTCCGATATACGCGACGAATCGGATAAAGACGGGATGCGCATTGTTTTTGAACTGAAGCGCGATGCTGAGGCGCAGATCGTCCTGAACCAGCTTTTTAAGCATACGCAACTTGAAGGCACATTCGGGATCATTATGCTGGCGCTGGTAGATAACCGGCCGCGCGTTTTGAACCTGCGCCAGGTTCTGGAATGTTATGTTGACCATCGCAAGATCATTATCCGCCGCCGCACGCAGTTTGAATTAGATAAGGCGTTAAAGCGAGCGCATATCCTGGAAGGCTTAAAAATCGCCCTGAAATTCATTGACCGGATCATTAAGGTGATCAAGACTTCCAAGAGCGTCCAGGCTGCAAAAGAAAACCTGATGAAAGAGTTTGATCTTTCCGACGTGCAGTCGCAGGCGATATTGGAAATGCAGCTGCAGCGCTTGACCGCGCTTGAGCGCGACAAGATCGACGCGGAATATGCCGAGCTCCTGAAAAAGATCGAGCTCTGCCGGGCAATATTGGCGTCGGAAAAGAAGATTGAAGGGATCATCAAGGACGAGCTGGAAGAGCTGAAGAAAAAATACGGCGATGAGCGCCGCACAGAGATCGTCGGAGAAGTGGAAGAACTGGACGTGGAAGACCTGATCGCCGAAGAAGACGTGGTAGTTACTATCAGCCACGGCGGCTATATCAAGCGGCTTCCGGTAAGCGCATACCGCAAACAGAAACGCGGGGGCAAAGGAGTTACCGGCGCCGAACTTAAAGAAGAAGATTTCAGCGAGCATCTGTTTGTCGCCTCGACAAAAGACTATTTGCTTGTCTTTACGGATAAAGGAAAGGTGTATTGGTTAAAAGTCTATGAGATCCCGCAAGCCAGCCGGATTTCCAAAGGCAAGGCAGTGATTAATCTTTTGCAGTTGGCATCCGGCGAGAAAGTAAGCGCGACCATCCCGGTAAAAGAGTTTTCCGGGGAGAATTTCCTGGTCATGGCAACCAAGACGGGCCTGATCAAAAAGACGCGGCTGGATGAATACAGCAACCCGCGTAAGGGCGGGATCATCGGTATTACCATAGAAAAGGACGATGAGCTGATCGGAGTCAGCCTTACCAACGGCAAGCAGGAGCTTTTGTTGGCAACGCGCATGGGAAAAGCGATCAGATTTTCCGAAGCCCAGGTGCGCGATATGGGCAGAGCAGCCAAAGGAGTGAAAGGAATTTCTTTAGGCAAGGGCGATCAGGTGATTGCCATGGAAACCCCGGAAAAAGATAATACCGTGCTGACCGTAACCGAACTGGGCTTTGCCAAGCGGTCGCCGGTCGGAGAATACCGTATCCAGAGCCGCGGCGGTAAAGGTATTATTAATATAAAGGTTACCAAAAAGAACGGCCCGGCAGTCAGCCTGAAGACAGTGTCAGATAAGGATGAGCTGATGGTGATTACGCAGAACGGCATGTTCTTGCGCTGCCCGATCAAGGATATCCGCGCTACCGGCAGGTCTTCGCAGGGCGTGCGGTTGATAAAGTTAAACGAAAAAGACAAAGACGTTGTTTCTACCGTTGCTCAGGTAGTCGCGGAAGAAGAATAGATTGAGTCCCCATCGTCTAGCCTGGTCTAGGACAAGAGCTTTTCAAGCTCTCGACCGGGGTTCAAATCCCCGTGGGGACACTGAAATAAAGGTGCCCAGGTGTGTGGAATAGTCGGCTATATAGGAAGCAGGGAGGCACAGCCGGTATTATTAAGCGGCCTTAAGCGCCTTGAGTACCGCGGTTACGATTCAAGCGGCATCGCCGTAATCCTGCCTCAAAAAAACGCAATCTCCATCCGTAAGTCTCCCGGAAAAATCATCGCGCTGGAAAAAATCCTAAAGAACAAACCCCTTTCGGGGTCTATCGGTATTGCCCATACCCGCTGGGCAACGCACGGCGAGCCTAACCAAGCCAATGCCCACCCGCATTTTGACTGCAAGGAAGAAATTGCCCTTGTCCATAACGGCATCATTGAAAATTATGCCAAGCTTAAAAACGATCTCATAAAAGAGGGCCATAAATTCATCAGCCAGACAGATACTGAAGTGATCGTGCATTTGATTGAAAAATTTTACCGTGATTCTACGCCGCTGGAAGCAGCGGTAAGGAAAACCCTGGAAATGCTTGAAGGAAGCTTTGCCGTTGCGGTGATTGCCAAAAAAGAACCGGATAAACTGGTCGGCGCCAGACTCGGCAGCCCGCTTGTTATCGGCATTGGCAAGGGAGAAAATTACCTCGCTTCGGATGTGCCGGCGCTTCTTGATTCTGCGCAGGATGTAGTATATCTGGGCGATAACGAAATAGCGGTCTTGACTAAAGACGAAGTAAAGGTGAGCAAGCTCGATGGTGAGCCGGTCAAGGTTTCGCCCAGCAGGATCGTCTGGGACATTTCCCAGGCGCAAAAAACCGGCTGGCCGCATTTCATGATTAAAGAGATCAACGAGCAGCCGGAAATTTTAGAGGGGATTTTAAGTCAGAGGATCGATAAAGATACGTCGGATATTTCGTTTGAGCACTTGGGCATTCCACCCGGAGAACTTGCGGCAACCAGCAAGATCAATATCGTTGCCTGCGGCACTGCCTATCATGCGGGCATGTGCGGAAAATATATTATTGAAGAATTATGCAGGATCCCGGTGATTGTAGATGTTTCCAGTGAGTTCCGTTACCGCGACCCATTGACCGGGCCGGATACTTTAACTATCGCCGTCAGCCAGTCAGGCGAAACTGCCGACACCCTGGCGGCGGTAAGAGAGGCAAGGAAAAAAGGCTCTAAAGTCCTTGCGGTATGCAATGTCCTTGGCTCGAGCCTGGTGCGGGAATCAGACGGAGTGATCTATACGCATGCCGGGCCGGAGATCGGCGTTGCCTCGACCAAAGCATATACTGCGCAGGTAAGCGTAATGTATCTTTTAGGGCTTTATCTTGCCAAGGTCAGGCAGTCGGTCAGCCGCGAAAAGATAGAGAAGTACATTGAGGTTTTTAAGTCCTGCCCGGCCTTACAGCGGGAGGTCTTAAAACATCAGGAGAGTATTAAGGCAATAGCGCACGCGCATTCACACTTCGGTTCTTTCCTGTTCCTGGGCAGAAGCATTAATTATCCTTCTGCGCTTGAGGGCGCGCTAAAACTAAAAGAGATTTCTTATATACCTGCCGAAGGTTATGCCGCCGGCGAAATGAAACATGGGCCGATCGCGCTGATTGATGAATATCGCGCAGTCGTCTGCATTGCGCCCCAGTCAAGGGTTTATGAAAAAATGGTTTCTAATATCCAGGAGATCCGCAGCCGCCACGGCAAACTGATCGCCATTGCTACCGAAGGCGATGACAAGATCAAGGATCTTACCCGCGAAGTGATCTACATACCAAAAATAGATGAGTTGTTCTCTCCGATCATTGTCGCGCTTCCCTTACAGCTTCTGGCTTATCATATCGCAGTGCGGCGCGGCTGCGACGTTGACCAGCCGAGGAATTTAGCAAAGTCCGTAACAGTAGAATAATGCTTTATATCGTCGCCACTCCCATCGGTAACCTCAAAGACATTACCCTGCGCGCAATTGAGGTCTTGAAATCCGTTGATTTGATCGCCTGCGAAGATACGCGGCACACCAGGATCCTGCTGGATCATTACGGCATTAAGACTCCCACCACAAGTTTTTTTCAGCATAACCGGTTTGTCAAAGCAGATCATCTGGTTGGCTTGCTTAAAGGAGGCAAGAATGTTGCATTGGTATCTGATGCCGGCATGCCGGGAATACTTGATCCCGGCTATAACCTGATCAACCTGGCGTTAGAGAACAATCTTGAAATTACCGTAATTCCCGGGGCAGTTGCTTTCATCAATGCCCTGGTTGCTTCAGGCAAACCCGCGCATAGATTTATCTTTGAGGGGTTTTTGCCTAACCGCCCGATCAGCCGGCGCAACCGCCTAAAAGAGCTTGCGCGGGGTAAATACACGCTTATTTTTTATGAATCCTGCCACCGTATTTTGGCCAGCATGGAAGACATCAGATCCGTTTTTGGGGATAAGGACATTGTAGTTGCCAGGGAGTTGACCAAAAAATTCGAAGAGATAAAACGCGGCAAACCCGCTGATCTGATTAACTACTTCAAAAAAAGCAAGCCCCGCGGCGAATTCGTCGTAATTATCTAACTAACCACCCGAGAAACCGCTTTCCTAAATCCCCGTTATAGGGTTGATTCATACCTATATATATTGCATACTTTTAATAAGCTGATAAACCTGATCTATAACTAAAATGCCGAAAAAAATCAAAAAGATCATTTCTATTATTCTGTGTTTCTGTTTTCTATTTAACCAGGCCGGCTTTGCCCAGGCAGCCGGCTTTGAGTTAAATTTATCCGGATTCTTTTCCGGCCTTTCTCTCCAGCCCGCGCAGGATAAATTCCGGCCGCTGCATTTACGCTACCTCTCTTACGACAATAATGCCGATACTTTTAAATTGCTTCTGGATAAAGGCAGTAGACAGGGGCTGTCCCCGCAGGGGACTGTCCCCGAAGAAGAGCTTAAAATAGAAACCAAAAAACTGTTTGATTATTTTCTTATCGGCCTGGCCCTGCCTAATGAATCTTTCTGGGTAAACCTGCGGCCTGATTCTACGCAGGGCATTATTGACCGCGAGGTAGAAAAAACAGACATCGGCAGGATATTTTTAGAAGCAGATGTCCAGTTAAAAAAAGATACTGCCGGCTTTACCTCGCCGAATACCCCGGAAGGAAAAAAATACTGGGACGCGCTTTATAAAAAAGCCGAAGAGCTTTTTGGCTATGAGAATATTACTATTCCCACCTTAACCAGGCCGTGGATCGTGCCGGGCGAGATCATTATCCGCGAGAACAGCGATAACGCCTATATTTATAAAGCTACCCTCAAGGTAATGCTGGAACAGGATTACCTGGCAAGCAGCAAAGCGCCGATTGCAAACGGAGCAGATTATTCTTTCAAAGACCCAAGGCTAAAGGCGCTTAATGAATACGCTTCAGAGCTTATCCGGGAACTGATCATCCCAAAGCTTACCCGGGAAATAAATACTTCTAAGAAATACGCATCCCTCAGGCAGGTGTACTATTCTCTGATCCTGGCGCAATGGTTTAAAGCAAAATTCAATTCGGGCAGCGGCAAATATGAAAACCTCATAAATAGAAAAAACCTTTCCGGCCTGACTTCGCAAATATTCTGGGATAAGCAATTTTACTTCCAGCAATATCAGGATTCATTCAATAAGGGCGAGTACAACCTGAAAGAAAATCGCTCCACTCCCTTTGGCCAGACCATCCGCACCTATATGAGCGGCGGCCTTACCCTGGGCAATGAAATATCGTCAGCTATACAGGCTCAAACCATCGCTTCCAAACGCAGCAGCAGTCCGCTTGCCAATAAAACTTTTAATCAGGCGGCAGAGATAGATGCAAACGGTAATATTAGGATAGCCGAAGGCAGTGTTTCTGCGCAAGAAGAGAATATCGCTATTTTGCACGCGCTTATTAATCAGGGGCCTAAGGCATTTTTGTCCGGAGAAAAAGGCGATGAAAACAGGGATAGGGTAATCGGTATTGCCGAAAAATTTGATTTCTACGTGGAGGAACTTTTAGACGAAGAGGATGAAGAAGATTTTTTTGAGTACGTTTTAGGGCTGGAAAAGCTGCTTAAGTTAAATCCCAGGGTCCATCAAGAGCCATCGGAGATGTTCGTCCATCTGGATAATCTTTCGCATAATCTGGGGCACATTAACAATCTTTTTAATATCGCGATCATAAGTTTCAATAAAGTAGATGAAGTGGAATTAAGAACAGGGCAGATGAATATGTATCTTGCCGAGTACCAGGCCATAAGAAAACTGCTCTCCTGGGATGGCCTCAACAAAATTAATCCGGAAGCCGTTAGCGACTTATTTACCGATACTATCCGTTATGTGGTGGGTTCGCGCGCGCTTTTTAAAGAAATAGGAGATATCTTAAATTCCAACAGGGACATGATAAGGGAAAAAGAAGAGGGACTGTATAGCCTGATAGACGGCTATCTGGAAAGAGCCAGGCTGGTTGATTCCGAATGCACCCATAATCTTGGGATCCTGAAACGGCTCAAGGAAGAAATATATGAGCCCGGAAAAAAAGAGCCGATTAACATTGGAGTTTCTGTCTACGAGGCTATTGAGCCATATTTGCATAATGGCCATAGGGTCAAGTTTATTACGGATTTCCGGGATCAGGGAATGATGGTGCAGGCCAATGCTTTGCGCCTCTCCTATACATGGACTAATCTCATCGGGAATGCCATAGATGCCGTTAATAAATTCAAGCGTACTCCCGAAGGAAGAGGAGTCGATGGGATATTGACTGTTTCTGTCAGGCCGGTGCATACGGAGAATACGGACATAATGGAAGTATCGTTTCAGGATAACGGCGGCGGTATTTCCAAGGCGATGAGCGAGAACGACAGGCTGTTTCTGCGCGGCGAATCCGACAAGCAGGGGGGCACAGGCAGGGGCCTTGCTTTGTGCAAAGAGGCTGCGGAATTTCACGGCGGGACTATAAGTGTTGAACCGAGGAGAGTGAGTGAATTTGACGACAGGCCCGAGAAAACAGAAGATCCGAAGCGCGGCGCTAGATTTGTCATCCGCCTGCCCGTTGTTGCCAGCTCGCCGGTGGCTATAAGCGAGATCGCTCAAAAGGATAGCGATAAGATCACCCGGGAAGATAAGGCCGCCATGCTTAACCACGCGCGGCAAATGGATTTTTACGTCCAGCGCATAGAGGAAGAGAACGATAGCCAAAACCTGAAAGCATATGCGACAGCGCTCGCAATTCTGGAAAAAGAAGGAGTTAAGCCGGCAGAAGGAGTTTACGCGGGCAAGCAAATAGATTTTAACATCGTCAGCCACGATATCGGCCATATGATCATAGAAATGACCGTACTTCTCGGTATTTTGGAATTAGTGCCTGTAGAGAACGATCCGGCTGGTTATAAAAAGAGGGCATTGGAGCTGTGGGCTAAAATTCAGGCTTGGCAGGCAATCTTAGACTGGGAAAAAACCCTTGGCATTGCTCCCGGCATCCTCTCACGCATGACAGAGGAGATTGGCAGCGATCTTGACAGCGTGGGCAATTTTTATAACGAGGTAAAAGATTATTTTAACCGGCATGTAGATAGTGAGATAGTGGCTGATTATTCGGCGGCAGTAGACTTGCGCAGAGGAGAGAGAGAAATAATTGACTTTCTTCTTAGTGAGCTTAAGAACAACATATCAGATCCTTCAAGGGCCGCGGCCATAGATGAAAAATTTATTATCAATAAATTAGTGTGGTCTTATGAAAAACTAAAATCGGCTAACCTGAACTTTCAACTAAGGTTAAGAGCAGAAAATCTCCAAACATATGGAAACCCGCTGCGCGTTTATTCTATTTTTAAGAACCTGATCACTAATGCCGTAGATGAAGCAGCGGGGCTTGCCACTGGAAGCAAGTTTGTTAAAACGCCATCCGGTAAGTTTACAGAGGTTCGGCTTACCGATGAGCAGAAAAGGACTGTTGAAGAAAATAAAACCATCATTATCGCGAATAAGAACATTAAAGAAGGCGACAAAGATTACGCGGAGTTCAGCATTGAAAACATAGCCTATATAACTCCGGAGATGAATGCGGAGTTATATGGCGGCAGAAAACTTTTTGCCAAAGGCCAAACCGGTAAAGAAAGCGGCACAGGCCTTGGCCTGGCCCTCATTGAAGAGATCGTTAAAGAGCACGGCGGAAGCGTTGATTATTACATTAAAGATATTCCCGGCGATGATACGCTTAAAAAGATACAATTTGTGGTAAAGCTGCCCGCGGTTTCCAGCTCGCCGGTCAGCGGCGATAAGGTTATCTTGAGCACGGCGGGAACAACAATCTCTTTATCTTCCGGAGACCAGGCCCGGATAGTAAGTGAGTTCCGGAGGCTGGCCAATCAAATTACTACGGAATTTTCGGAAGAAGATTTCCGCGAGAGCATGGGTTTAATTGTCGGCACGCATGAAAACGGAGCATATAGAATTACCAGGCTGGTTCCGATCACTGAGTTTGAAAAAGGCAGCAGCTATGATTTCCTTCTTCCCGGAAAGGCCCAGGTGATCCGGATCATTGAGAATGAACTGCGGAGCGGTGAACAGATCCTGGGTGATTACCATAATCATTCTTATGAAAGACTGCGCAGTTTTCAGAAACCGGGCCCCAGTTCAGAGGATGCCATGGGAGGCGGATACTTGAATATTATCGGATACGAGAATAAGATCGCAAATAACCGCCTGAACATAGTTTTAGAGCCCGAATTGGACTTGGATAAGATAACCATGGATGAGCTGGCGAATTTTGACCCGTCTAATTCGCGGGTTATCCTCTATCCTTACATATCGCCGAACAGGGGATTGGAGAGAAGGATTATCGAGCTGGATAAGATCTATTTGGATGCCTTGACAAAAGAAGTTAATTCCGGAGCGACCAGCTCGCCGATGAAATTGGGGGATCTTAAGAAATTAGCTCTCGGCGCAATGATGGCGTTTTATTTGTCCTGCTTGAGCTTCCATAACGTTAATGCCCAAGTCAATGACACGCCGGCAATTGATTATTATTTTACCGTTAGCTCGCAGCTCCAGGATTCCATAAACAACTTAGTAAAGAAAGAGTTTTATGACATAGTTTCGTTATCGCCAGACCAGATAAAGCAGCTGTTGACGGCAAAAGACCTTACGGAATTTAAGTCGGTGGCTGAATCTATGTTAGAGAAGAAGGGGTTAAGCCTGCCTTATTATGCACCGGAGGATATTGCGGATTTAGTATCTTCCTCAAAAACAGGGGACAGCGATATCCAGAGGCTAATCAGGATCAAAGGCGGCCTGAATTATCTCAGTCAGCATCATCCCTGGGTATTCAGGTTCGTTATGTTTAATGCCCAAAGAATAATTTTTGATTTTACTTATAATAAAAGCGGGGGATATGAAAATGAGCGCAAAATATATTACGGCGTTTTGCTTGACAACTATGCCATTGAAGAAATCGCCGCATTTCTGGCGCATGAGGCCGCGCATAGCTTCTTGGAGCTGATGGGAATGCCTGTAGGCGGGGCCGCAGGAGAGAGCGTTGCGATATATTTAGGTGATCTGATATTAAAAAACGCAAATATCAGGTTAGGCGCAGATAAATTTATCCTTAATTTGTCTTCTGAAGCGGCAAACAGAGGTCATTGGGGGCCGTGGCAAGATGCATATTATGAAGAAACCTATAATAAGGCCGGCATTGAATTAAGGGATCATCTCAGGCACTTGGAATTTATTACTAAGCTGCCCGCAACATTGTTGGATATCATCATATTTGGCTCAAAAGACCAGTGGGAAATTTATCCGGAATACAGGCGGCTGGGGCTCGATGCGCTTGGGGAGATATTAGAATCTGTTGAGTCGCAGCCGGTTGAAACCAAGGAATTCTTCGGAGTTTTATTTGCCAACTATTTTGATGAATTGTGGAACGCGGGGGACGGGCTATATCGTGAATTGATACGCGCATATTTATTAAAAAACACAAACTACATCCCTGCGGCAAAACAACGGTTGATATTAGATGAGGTCGGCAATGCTCAAGTGGATGCCAGCTCGCCGGTGAAGGCTGCAGGGTTCTTGAAGACGACCGCGCTGTTATCAATGCTGTTTTTCCTGCCGGTGTTTGTCCAGCAGTCATTCAGCCAGAGCGCAAGGGCGCCTACCAATGTAGAGATGACGATATATATGTCGCGCGTAAAGGACCTTTCCGAGGCCAAAGACTTAGGCAGTTTATTAAAGATCATCAAAGACGATAAGGCCCATGCATTGTTTAAGATGCAGGCGATGGATGCCGTGCAGCGCATGCCTATGGTAATGAATAAGGCCTCGGACCTGATGAGGGCACTTGGCGCGATTGAAGACATTTATAATGATCCGCAGACCAGCAATCTAATAAACGGGAATACAGTCAGCTGGCTGGAACAGATCATGAAGAAATATGAAATTATCTGGTGGGGGGGTAAGGATACTCTCTTTGCGCCGATAGATGTTTATAAAGGCACAGCAGAACTGATCCAGCAGATCGCTGCCGATCACCCGGATTTTATCAAGCCCGGGTCGTTGGCAGAATTCATCAGCAGGCAGCGCCAACCGCAGCTGCTTTATAAGCCGTGGCCGCATTATCCGGTTTATCAAAATCCGCAGTTTATCGCCGGGGTGCAAAAATATAACGCCGACACGCGGGAATACTATTCCATTTCCATGGCTGTTTATGACCTGCTGAATCTGGCCGGGGTAGGCTTAAGCGATACGACTATCAGCCAGGCAACGGATTATATTATGCAGCAGCGGCAGGCCTTTGGCCAACGGGTATTCTTTGATAAAGAGACCACAGCCATATTCATTGTTACCGAAGGAGAGGAATCTCAAAAGGACGTTGATCTGTTACGGGGCATTGCGCTGGACGCAGGAGTCTTGGAAGAAAATATCCATATTTTCCGGGGCATGAAAGATAAGCGTAAGCTCGCAACGCTTATTTCCGAGAGCACCGGGCCGCTAACCATCGCCACAAATATGGAAGGGAATGAAGCGTCCTGGCGCATGGATCCCGAAGGCAATCAGCTTTCTTATGCAGAGTTTGCCAAATGGCTTGAGGCACGAAGTATTTTAACCAATGTAAATATTATTCTTGACGGCTGCCTGTCGACCAACCTTACAGAAGGGATGATCAATCTGCTTTACGATCCTTATGATCCTGCTTCCAAAGCAGCAGCTATCAGAAGGGGCCTGCCGACCGTAGTCTCAACTTCGGACGATAACCACCCTAGTTATGCGGACCAGCAAGGCCAGAGTTTCTTTTATTCCGAGTTAAGCCTTATGCCGCGCGTTCCCGGAAAGCCGCTCCTGGGCAGGCAGATATTAGATACCGAGATTGCCGGATATAAACGGATGTTCGTTCTTGAAAATCCGCGCGTTTCGGTTTTTCTGCCGCTGGAGGGCAGGGAAGAGTTAGACCATATTTTCGGCGGCAAGACAAAATGGGGAAAAGTCTGGTTTTTCCCGATCGGCCAGGCTGAACCTAAGACCGATACGCTTAAGCCGGATGGCCTGCTGGCGCTCGGGCCAAAAGAAACCGTTACCAGCTCGCCGCTGAAGGCCGGCGGGTTCTTTAAAACAGCTGCGTTGGTATCAATGTTGGTGCTCCTGCCGGCATTGGGCCAGCCATTATTCGGCCAGCAAGCTGAACTTTTATCTACCGATGCGCAAGGCCGCGCAGAGTTTAAGAACAATGTCTCTCTTACTTTGGCATCTTTAGGGGGAGCCGTTGATATTACGGCAGCTGCCGAGGCTGATCGCCCCCGTACATACAATTACAACCCTCAAACCGGGATGCTGGAGATTACATATGCTATTCCGGGATATGTCAATGTCAGCAAACCCAACGACGTAGTTACAATAACCGCGCGAAAAATTGTTCCGCAGTTTGCCCTTATTACCGATGAATCGGGAAGCCAGGATAAAGAAGCCATGACCGAGCAGGGCCGTCAGTTCGCAAGAGTCCTGCAGTTTATCCAGAATAGATATCCTGGCATGCGCAATATCCGAATAAGCACGGTTACCGATCCCAACCCTCAAGTTTCCTCTTATTCCGGTGCAGCCGATGCGCAAGATTATTTTAATCAGCCGGTATTCCAGAGCGACCCGTTACTGGGAGCCACGCATTTCGTAGAGGCAGTAAGAAATACAATCAAATCTTTTAATAATAGCGCTCCGGGGATAATTTTAGCAGCCTCTTCAGATTTTGAACAGGATCCTTTGGCCAGAGGCAGTGATCCTGTAAAACCGGAAGATTTGAGAGCTCCTTTTTATGAAATGGCCGGTGAATTAGAGGAGCTTAATACCCACCTTTTTATTGCAACGCAAAATGCTGACAGTCAAAAGAACATCCGAATATTGACGGATGAGTATCTTAAAAAGTGCGAGGCGGAGGGAAAGGCGCCGTATATTCATTACCAGGTTGTAGGCGCGGAAAATATGAGCGCCGCATTTACCTCTTTTATCGCTGAATCTGATTTTCCTGAACAAATTCCTTTACCTACGCAGAATAAGGATATCAAGATAGATTTTCTTTCTTCTGGCCCCGGCGGGCAAGACGCCTCCGGAGCGGTCAACCCGCAACAGGGGTCCCTTGCCGGTAGTATAAAAATAAACGGAAGCACTTTAGTCCTAAAAGATTTATTTAAGGGATTAGGGGATGTTGATTCCGCGCAGGTCGTTTTTTCGTATGAACCCCTGATAGTTCCGCTACCATTAACGCACACCCCGCAGGATATTTACCTGGTGAAAGATTATAGCGGCAGCGTCAGGGATATAAAGTGGAATGCTTTCCTGAAAGACTTACTTATTAAATTAAAAGAGAGAGGAGACCGGATTATCGGCGGGACATTCTTTGGCCCGGAAGTCATCTCGGTAGCCGGTTTTGATGGCGTTTTAAGCGCCGTGGAATCGCCCAGGGGTGGGTATACCCATGGCTGGGCGGCCTTAAAAAAGATCTTCCAGCAAATGGACGATATGCCCGATAATGCGACATTATATTTTATTTCAGACGGCGTATTTAATGACCGGGATTTTACTGACGGGGAGAAAGAACGGGTCAAGGAAAAATTCCTGCAGAAATTAAAGGATAAAAACATACGCTTTGTCTGGATCGCGCCCGAAAAGGCTTCTCCGGGCGTAACCAAATTTTTGTCAAATGCCGTTAATAACGGAAAAGCAGCGGACAATCTCCGGGCTTCTTTAAGCCCCTATGCCACGCTGTTGACATTTGCCGTTGCTACCAACCCGGACAGGGGAGTGGTGTTTTATAAAAACGAAGATACGATTTCCGGCCTGGCCGAAGCCACGGGGCTTTATAGCAGGAAAGTTATCGATGTCCCGGAAAAATTCCCCATAAGGCAGGTGCAAATATTGTTTCAGGATGAGGGGAAAGAAAAGCGGATAGTAGTAGATATGCAAGACACAGAAGAAAAGCCCGGTTCCAGCTCGCCGATCACCGAGTTATCCGGCCAGCTGCCTGAAGAAGAAGCCGCGCAGCTGGAAATACCATTTGTATACCCCCAGAATGCGCCTACCGTCATCTTGCCGCTGAAACTCAACGGCGCTGATAAAAAAGAATTAATGGAATATAAGGGTACCCTGGAGATTTTAAAAGCGAAATTATCAAATTACCTTGAACATCCCGAATATCTTAAAGACAAAGGAAAGCTCGAAAGCGTTTTGCCTATCGCCAAAGAGGCAATCAGCGAATTTTTGGGAAAAGTAGCTGCTGCCGATAAGTTAAGGCCGGTTTATGATACCTTTGCCCGGGCGGATTTTGATGCTCCTATAAACACAGATTTTGGCGACCAGTTTAATGGTTTTGTTGCTTATGTTCAAATGGGGATAAACCAACTTGATTCGCAAGGATCCATTTCATCGCGTTTAATTTTGAGCCTGATAACTACGCTTACCCAAACCATTGAATTTTTAGAGAACGCAATTTTAATCTTTGAAAAACTCACTGGCCCCTCAAAGAGCGAATTTAAAACCAAGCTGTCAAACGGAGGATCGGGAAGCCCTTCCGTCCTCATATTGGATCTCAATGACCTTTTAAGCAGTGTCGGCTCAGAGATCAGCTCGCCGGTAAAAACAGAAGCTACGAATGATAAGGGCGGTATTGATTTTAGGGCGTTGCCGGTTGTGACGCAGCCGGTTTTAGGGACGGTTCTCAGCCAAGGAGAAAAACGTCCCCAAATGGGGACGCTTTTACCTTGGACTGAGAACCGTCCCTCTCTTGACCAGGAATTACAGCAGATTAGGAAGATGATTGATTCCGGAATTGTTCCCTCAAGCGAGAGAATCAAGGAATATGCGCAGACTTGCGGCAGCCAGGACATAGATAAAATATTATCTTGTATCGCGGATATCTTAAGACTGGAAGAAGAGCGGGTTGAGGAAACCGATCCGCAGTTAAGACAGTTGGTCATGGTGCTTGAATCGGATAAGCCGGCAAATGAGATGCAGCTGGCAGTAGCCGCGATCTCGTTTTCCGCGAAAGATCCGGTTCTGGTGAAACCTTAAAAGCGTATTGTTACGAAGCGGGGCGACCTGCCTGTTTGGTTTATCAGCCAAAGTAAGCCAAAGAGCGCGCCCCCTTTAATTTACGGGGGATAACTTTAGCCTTGACAAAGTTATCCCCCGGTGGTAAACTTATAAAAATTGAAGATAACCTTTAAGCTGGCTCTTGAGAAGTCGGCAAGGTGAGAAAATGAAACAGATTATCAAAAAAGGCACAAGGAACCCAACTGCAAATTACGCGGTTGGGCTTTTTTATTAATGAAAGAAAAAGCCCAGATATTAGATAAAGATACGATCAGCCGCAGCCTGATGCGCATTAGCCACGAGATCCTTGAGAAAAATAAGGGGACTGAAGGCCTCTGCCTGGTGGGCATCAGAAACCGCGGAGCGCATTTAGCAAAGCGTTTAGCAGAATGTATTAAGCAGATTGAAGGAACTCCGCCGCTGGTAGGTATTTTGGATATTACCTTATACCGCGATGACCTGACATTGATCTCCACTCAGCCGGTAGTACACAAAACCGAAATAGACTTTGATATTGACGACAAAAATGTCGTGCTGGTGGACGATGTTTTATATACCGGAAGGACCATCCGCGCTGCCCTGGACGCCCTAATTGATCTTGGCAGGCCAAAGACCATACAGTTGGCAGTGCTGGTTGACCGCGGCCATCGCGAACTGCCGATCCGCGCGGATTTTGTCGGTAAGAACATCCCGACGGCTAAAAACGAGACCGTGGAAGTCAGGCTGGAAGAAGCTGACGGTAAAGATGAAGCGGTGATCGTAGAGAAAGATTAAATTATGACCTGGACAAAAAAAGATCTATTGGGCCTGGAATACCTAAGCCGCGAAGAACTGGAATTGATCCTGGCAACCGCGGAATCCTTTAAAGAAGTTTCCAGCCGCGAGATCAAAAAAGTCCCTGCCTTGCGCGGAAAGACCGTAGTGAATTTATTCTATGAGCCGTCTACGCGCACAAGGGTTTCTTTTGAGGTTGCCGCAAAAAGGCTGTCTGCCGACGTAATTAATATTGCCACGGAAACTTCCAGCGTAAAGAAAGGAGAAACGCTTATTGATACGGGTAAGAACATACAGGCGCTCAAGGCGGATATTATCGTGATGCGCCATAATTATTCCGGAGCAGCGGCAATGCTGGCGCGCAGCCTTGATATCAGCGTAGTTAATGCCGGAGACGGCTGGCATGAGCATCCTACGCAGGCGCTGCTGGATATTTTTACCCTGAAGGAAAAACTGGGAAAGATCGCAGGTTTAAACGTAACCATTGTTGGAGATATCGCCCATTCCCGCGTTGCCCGTTCAAACATCTGGGGTTTGACTAAGCTGGGCGCAAAAGTAACGGTTTGCGCCCCGGCCATGATTATCCCGCCGGCAATTGAGCAAATGGGGGCTTATGTTACCAGTGATATTGATAAAGCGCTTGCCTCTGCCGACGCAGTGAATGTCTTGCGCATGCAGTTTGAGCGCGATGAACAAAATGCCTTTCCAAAACAGTTGGAATATTTTAAGAATTTCGGGATCACCGTTGATCGCTTGAAAAAAGCAAAGAAAGACATCATCGTCATGCATCCCGGCCCGATCAATCGCGGCATTGAAATGTCCAGTGAAGTTGCAGACGGCGCCAATTCCGTAATTTTAGAGCAGGTGACCAACGGCATTGCCGTGCGCATGGCAGTGCTTTTCTTGGTTGCCCAGGCAAGAGAGAAGGGTAATGCAAAAAATACTGATTAAGAACGGCAAGGTTATTGACCCGGCGCAAAATATCAACGGAGAAACCCTGGATATCCTGGTGCAGTCCGGAAAAATAGCCAAGCTCGCTAAAAATATTAAGGCAGATGCCGATAAAGTAATTGATGCCTCGGGAAAGATCGTCATGCCTGGTATCGTAGATATGCACGTGCATTTAAGGGAGCCGGGCAGGGAAGATAAAGAAACCGTGGCCAGCGCTACAGCCGCGGCATTAAAGGGCGGGGTAACGTCGGTGCTGGCAATGCCGAATACCCAGCCGGCAATGGACACTAAAGAAAGCCTGATATTATTAAAGAAGATTGTTAGGGCTTCCGGCCTTTGTAATGTTTTTATCTGCGCTGCGATCACCAAGGAAAGGCAGGGCAAAGAATTAACCGATATCCCAGGGCTTAATAAGTCAGGCGCGATCGCCATATCAGACGACGGCGCGTCAGTAGATGACGAAAACTTGTTTTTGGCAGCGATGAAAAAGGCAAAGGCCGCCGGTATCCCGGTGATCTGCCACTCCGAAGATAAAAAACTTTCCGGTAACGGTGTAGTTAACCGGGGGATCATCTCCACTAAACTTGGCTTGCGCGGAATTTCCAGAGAGTCGGAATATACAAGGGTTGAGCGCGATATTAAACTGGCAGAAAAGGCAAAGGCAACAATCCACATTGCTCATGTCAGCTGCCGGGAGTCAGTGGAGCTCATCAAGCAGGCGAAAAAAAGAGGGGTCAGGGTAACCGCGGAAACTGCCCCGCATTATTTTTCTTTGGACCAGGACGCGCTAGCTGGCTACGATACAAATCTTAAAATGAACCCGCCGCTTAGAGAGGCCGCGGATGTGGAGGCAATAAAGCAGGGGTTGAAGAGCGGGGTGATTGATGCGATCGCCTCTGACCATGCCCCGCATACAGAGAATGAAAAGGACATTGAATTTGACCGCGCTGAATTCGGGGTGATCGGCCTGGAAACCGAACTTGCCGCCGGCATTACCGAGCTGGTGCAAAAAGGAGTCCTGGATTGGCCGGGCCTGGTAAAAAAATTCTGCCTTAATCCGGCAAAAATATTAGGTATAGACAGGGGTACTTTACAAATCGGCAAACCGGCAGATATCATGGTTGTTTCGCCCAAAGATGAATGGATAGTGCAAAAGCATGGACTCGCCTCCAAATCCAAGAACTCCGCGTTCATCGGCAAAAAACTAACCGGCGTTGCCGAGTATACTGTCTGCAACGGAAATATCGCATATCAAAGGCTGTAAAAGCATTGAATATCGCCCACAATAAAGCTATAATACTATTCTATGGAATTTATCGCTGATTTCCACATTCACTCAAGATACTCGCGCGCCACATCCAAGGATATGGATGTCAAGCATCTGGCGGAATGGGCAAAATTAAAGGGCATCACCCTGATGGGCACGGGTGATTTTACCCATCATTTGTGGCTTGAAGAGCTAAGAAATAACTTAGAAGACCTTGGCAATGGCCTGTTCAAATATAATGATATACATTTTATCCTCACCAGCGAGATCAGCAGTATCTATTCCAAAAAGGGGAAGACCTACCGCATCCATAATATGGTCTTCAGCCCTTCGCTTAAGACTACGGATAAGATCAATTATAAGCTTTCACAGTGCGGCAACCTTGCTTCTGACGGCAGGCCGATACTGGGCTTAGACGCGGCAGAGCTTGCGCGTATTGTCTTCGATATTGACGAGAACTGCATGGTCGTTCCCGGCCATATCTGGACACCATGGTTTTCCCTCTTCGGGTCAATGTCCGGCTTTGACCGCATTGAAGATTGCTTTGAAGACCAGGCGCCGAAGATCTTCGCTTTGGAAACCGGCCTCTCCAGCGACCCGGCAATGAACTGGCGTTTAAGCGCGCTGGATAAGTTCACCTTGATCAGCAATTCCGACAGCCACAGCCCGTCAAAGATCGGCAGAGAAGCAAATGTATTTGACTGTGATCTGGATTATAAAACGATCCGGGAAGTGCTTAAGACCAAGGACCAAAAGAGGTTTTTATACACGATTGAATTTTTCCCGGAAGAGGGCAAATACCATTATGACGGCCACCGTAACTGCGATATCAGATGGTCACCTAAAGAAACAAAACAGCATAACGGGAAATGCCCTAAGTGCAACAAGCCGGTTACTGTGGGGGTGATGAATCGCGTTGACCAGCTGGCAGACCGGCCGGAAGGATATAAGCCGTCCAATAGCATTCCCTTTAAGAATCTTATCCCCTTTGAGGAGATCATTGCCGAGGCAAAGGGCGTGGCGTCCACTTCTGTCAGCGTAGAGCGGGACTATCATAGCCTGCTTGCCAAATTTGGCACAGAATTCAATATTCTGCTGCGCGCATCAGAAGATGAACTGCGCAAGGGCCTGCCGTCAAAAGTCGCGGAAGGAGTTTTGCGGGTGCGCAAGGGCAAAGTGAATATTAACCCCGGGTTTGACGGAGAATACGGCAAAGTCGCCATTTTTGGCGAAAAAGATAAGCCGACAGCAGAAGGTGAAAAGCAATTAAGCTTGTTTTAGTATATGCGCCTGTGGCCCAACGGATAGGGCACTAGCCTCCGGAGCTGGTGGTACAGGTTCGATTCCTGTCAGGCGCACTTTTATAACAGCGGGTCCTGTCTGCTGATTTACCCCGCTGCGCTCAAGCTTGCGCTTTCGCTCGCGGGGTCCCCCAATCAGCAGCCACCCGCGCTAACGAATAAGTGTTTATGAGAATGCCATGACTAAGAAAATCATAGGGGTAATTGGCGGAAGACAGTGTAATAAGGAAGTGGAGCAAACAGCCATAAAATTAGGCAAAAAATTGGCTAAAGTGGCTGATTTACTTGTTTGTGGCGGTTTAAGTGGAGTAATGGAGGCGGTAAGCAAGGGTTTTAAGGCTGCAGGAGGCACAACCATAGGTATTCTACCGGGTTACCACAAGACCGAAGCTAATTCTTTTGTTGATATAGTCATTCCTACGGGAATGGGATTAGCAAGAAATGTGCTGGTGGTCAAGGCAGCCGATGTTGTAGTAGCCTTGCCCGGAGAAGCAGGTACGCTTTCTGAAATCGCCTATTGCCTGCAATTCGGCGTTCCCGTAGTAAGTTTTAATTCCTGGGATATCCCCGGCGTGATCAAGGCCAAAACTATTGAGCAAACAATCAAAGAAGTCAGGAAAAAGTTAAAATGAAAAAGAAAGTGATTATCTTAGGTGGCGGCCCGAACCGGATCGGCCAGGGCATTGAATTTGATTACTGCTGCTGCCACGCTTCCTATGCGCTTGAGGAAGAAGGCATTGAAAGTATTATGGTCAACTGTAATCCCGAGACCGTATCCACGGATTACGATACCTCTGACCGGCTGTATTTTGAACCGATAACAATAGAAGACGTGATGAACATTGTTGAATTGGAAAAGCCGATCGGCTTGATCGTGCAATTCGGCGGCCAGACCCCGCTTAACCTGGCAGTCGGCCTGCGCAAGTTGGGCGTGAATATCCTCGGTACCAGCGCAGACAGCATAGACATTGCCGAAGACCGTAAACGTTTTAAAGAAATGCTCCACAAGCTAAGCCTGTTGCAGCCGGATAACGGCACGGCGTTTAATTTCAAAGAGGCCGAAGCAGCGGCAAAGCGGATCGGTTATCCGGTGCTGGTGCGGCCTTCCTATGTGCTCGGCGGCAGGGCAATGGAGATAGTTTATGACGAATCTATGCTGGAAAAATTCATTGCCGAGGCGGCGCGGGTATCGGGCGAACATCCGGTATTGATCGATAAGTTCCTTGAAGATGCCATTGAAGTTGACGTGGACTTGATCGGCGACGGAGAAACTTTTGTCATCGGCGGGATCATGGAGCATATTGAAGAAGCGGGGATCCACTCCGGAGATTCGGCAATGGCCTTGCCGACATTTACCCTCTCCGGCGGGATTTTAAATAAAGTCAGGCAGGCAACATACGAAATGGCAAAAGAACTTAAGGTCAGAGGCCTGATGAATGTCCAGTATGCGGTTAAAGACGATAAAGTCTATGTGCTGGAGGTTAACCCGCGGGCATCGCGCACCGTTCCGTTCGTGTCTAAGGCGATCGGCGTGCCACTGGCAAAACTGGCGACTAAAGTAATGATGGGGAAAAAACTAAAAGACTTCAAGTTTACCAAAGAAATTATCCCGGATTACTTTTCCGTTAAAGAATCGGTTTTCCCCTTCAGCCGCTTCTCCGGAGTAGATGTGATCCTGGGACCGGAAATGAAATCCACCGGAGAAGTAATGGGCATAGACAGTGATTTTGGCAGGGCGTATATCAAGAGCCAGTTGGCAGCCGGCCAGGATCTGCCGGTCAAGGGAAATGTTTTTATCTCGGTAAGAGACCGCGATAAGCGCGCGATAGCTTTTATCGCTAAAAAACTACAAGACCTGGGATTCAAGATTCTTGCTACCTCCGGCACAGCTTCGGCGCTGGAGAAAAATGGCATTAAAGTCAAGGTCCTGCGTAAGATCGCCGAGGGCAGGCCGAATATATTGGATCTAATGAAAGACGGGAAGGTTCAGCTGGCGATCAACACGCCTTCAGGCAGGGTGCCGCGCCAGGATGAAGTGGCCATCCGTTCGCGCGTTATTCGTTACGGCATACCTTATACCACGACGATTTCCGGCGCCCAGGCAACTACAAATGGCATTGAGGCGCTGATGAAAAGGGGCCTGGATGTAAAGCCGCTGCAGGAATACCATAAAAAAATCAAAAGTCAAAAATCAAAAGTCAAAACAAGATGGCCTAAGGAAGATAAAAATGCCGGAACTTCCAGAAGTTGAGACAATAAAGAGGGAATTAGAACAGGTGTTGGCGGGTAAGAAGATCATCGACGTGATCGTCAATAACCCGAAGGTCATCCGCGAGCCGAAGAAAGACGGTTTTGTCAAAGGCTTAAAAGGCGCCGGGATCAGGAATGTTTTAAGAAAAGCAAAGCTTTTGATCATTGAGCTTTCTACCGGTAAATCCCTGGCCATTCATCTAAAAATGACCGGCCAGCTGATCTATCCGGGTAACGGCAAGTCCAGCAGGGTAAGCTTCAAGCTTTCCGACGGCAGATTGCTGGATTTTAATGACCAGCGCCTGTTCGCGGAATTGCGGCTGGTTAATGACTGGCGCGCCTTAAAGTTCGTGCGGGAGTTGGGGCCTGAACCGTTTGATATTACCCGGGAACGTTTCAAGGCAATGCTTACCGATAAAAAAACAAAGATAAAGCCGCTGATCATGGACCAGCAATTCATTTCCGGTATCGGTAATCTGTATGCTGCCGAAGCGTTATTCAGGGCAAAGATAGATCCTTCGCGCCCGGCATGCAGCCTGAAAGATGCCGAAAAAGATTTGTTGTTTAAGGAAATAAAAGATACATTGAAAGAGGCGATAAAATACGGCGGCTCGTCCGTTGACCAATATGTGCGTTCAACGGGTAAGCCCGGCAATTACGCGAAATACCACCGGGTTTATGACCGCCTGGGCAAGCCTTGCCCAATATGTAAAACGCCGGTAAAGCGAATTGCCTTGGGTGGCAGGGGAACATATTTTTGCCCTAAATGCCAGAAATAACGGGAGCTAGCAGAAGATGAAAAAACGTATTAAGATAAACGGAGTCATCATTTTTATCTGCGTCATCGCAATGATGCTTTTTCCTAATGTATTTTTGCGCATGAGCTTCAACAAGATAGATATTTTAACGGGCATACTAGGATTAGAGCTTATGTTTTTCGGGCTGCTGCTAAGGGTTTCCAGCCGCGGTTATAAATCCGAACTTTCCGTAGGGGGCAATAATCTTGTGCGCACCGGCCCATACTCGTTAGTAAGGAACCCGATGTACCTGGGTATTTGTTGCATTGCCCTCGGTATTATCATGGTGCTATTCCAGTGGTGGACGCTGGCCGTATTCGGTATATTTTTTGCGTTGCGTTACCTTACCTTGATCCGGGTTGAAGAGAAAGGCCTTCTTGAAAAATTCGGACACCGTTACAGCGAATATCAGAAAGACGTGCCGCGGATATTGCCCAGGCTGAACACGCGGCTGAATAAGGACCTGCTGAATTGCCTGCCGTTAAAGCTGAGCTGGATAAAAAAAGAACTGAACAGCATTTTGATCATTGTCCCGGGGGTCTTAGGCATTGATATGTGGAAGAAATTCATATTATGCGAAAACGACCTCGCGCTGCCGTATTTTTTGATCCTTAGCTGGATAATCTGCGCGCTGATTGTCCTGGCAGCTGTTCTGGTAAAAAATTATGAAGGCTACCCAAAGCAAAAGTAAGATCTTAAGCAATTTAAAAATATCCGGGAACTATTTTAAGCTCCAGGTTATCTGTCCTTGCGTTGCTGCTGCAGCTCGGCCCGGGCAGTTTGTGATGGTGCAGGTGAATAACGGCATTGAGCCGCTGCTGCGCCGGCCGCTGGGCGTGCATAGGCTTCCGGGGCAGAAAAAAAATATCGTAGAGCTGCTTTATGAAGTTGTGGGCAGGGGAACAGGTCTTCTTTCACGCAAAAAGCCAGGCGAAAGCATAGATATTATCGGCCCGCTGGGCAATGGCTTTGATTATGGGCCAGCCTACGGCCGGTACAGGCCGCAGGTTTTGGTAGCCGGGGGAATGGGGGTAGCGCCGTTAACTTTTCTTGCAGAAAAGTTAACGGAAGGCAAAAGGCAAAAGGCAAAAGGCAAAATTATAGTTCTGCTTGGGGCAAAGACCAAAGATCAGATTCTTTGTGAAAAAGAATTCAAAAAAATAGGTTGTGAAGTGAGGATTGCTACCGATGATGGTTCGCGTGGATTTAAGGGCAGAGTTACCGATTTATTGAACCGCGAATTACGCACCACGGATTACGCACCGTGGACTATTTATGCCTGCGGGCCAGGGCCGATGTTAAGGGCAATATCCTGTTTGTCAAAAGACCGCAGCCTGCCTGCGCAGCTTTCTTTGGAAGCGCATATGAGCTGCGGCTTTGGCGCCTGTTTAGGCTGCGTGGTTAGTACTACCGGCGGATATAAAAGAGTATGTAAAGAAGGCCCGGTTTTTTCGGCCGAGGAAATTATCTGGGAATAAACTGGAGGGGCACATGACCCAAATAGCTTATATTCTTCTGGGTTTGGCTGCCGGGATCTTCGGCGGAATGTTCGGCATCGGCGGAGGCGCGATCCTCGTTCCTGCGCTGGTATACGTTTTCGGCCTGACGCAGCATCAGGCGCAAGGGACAACCCTGGCAGTAATGATTCCGCCGATCGGGCTGCTGGCGGCAATGCGTTATTATTACGGCGGCAATGTAAAGCTGGGCATGGCAGGGTTTATTTGCGCTGGGTTTTTTATCGGCGGCCTGATCGGCGCCAACTTTGTGCAGGGCATATCTGCTCCACTGTTGAAAAAGCTATTCGGCACGTTCCTTCTGGTGGTGTCTTTGCATATGGTCATCGGAAAATAATATGAAAACAAAAATTTCCGTTAATATCGGCAGGCTCAAATTAAAGAACCCGGTAATGGTTTCCTCCGGCACTTTCGGGTATGGGGAAGAATTCTCCGATTTTGTTGAGCTGAAAAAAATCGGGGCGATCGTATCCAAGACCATCACTTTGAATCCGCGTAAAGGAAATCCTCCGCCGCGTACCTGCGAAACCCCGGGCGGCATGCTTAATTCCATTGGCCTGGAAAATCCCGGGTTAAACGCATTTATCGGCGATAAACTGTCTGTTTTAGTTAAGACCGGAGCGCCGGTAATCGTGAGTATCGCCTCGGAATCCGGCATTGCTGAATTTGTAAAATTGGCAGGATGCCTGGATAAGTTGAAAGAGGTTGCGGCAATAGAAGTAAATATATCCTGCCCGAACGTGCGAAGCGCAAAGCGTATGGCCACCAGCGCTAAATTGATTTCGCAGGACCCCAAGGCAACCTATGAGACGATCAGGGCAATACGCAAAGTTACGGGAAAAACATTGATCGCTAAACTTTCGCCGAACGTTACCGATATTTCCGAGATTGCCCTTGCCAGTGAAGCGGCAGGCAGCGATGCAGTAAGCTTGATAAATACCTTGACCGGGATGAGTATTGACGTGGATACGCGTAAGCCGAAGATCGCCTGCGTTACCGCAGGCTTGAGCGGCCCGGCGATCCGGCCGATTGCCGTAAGGATGGTCTGGGAGGTTTATCGCGCAATAAAGCTACCGGTGATCGGCATGGGCGGCATTAACGATGTGAATAGCGCTTTAGAATTTCTCATTGCCGGAGCAAGCGCCGTGAGCATAGGCACGGCCAATTTCATTAATCCCGGGGTAGCCGAAGAAATCATTTCCGGCCTCGGGCGATTTATGGTAAAAAATAAGATAACTGACATTAAGCAGCTTATCGGGAGCGTGAAGCTTGAAAAGTGAGATCATCCTGGCTTTAGACGTTGACGCGGCGCAAAAAGCAAAAAAAATTGCGGCAAGGCTTTATCCGAAGATAAAAATATTTAAGATAGGCCTGCAGCTTTTTAGCGCTAGCGGCCCGGAGATGATCAAATATATCAACCGTAAAGGCGCAGCTGTTTTCCTGGACCTGAAATTATTTGATATTCCCAACACGGTTGCCAATGCTATCCGGCAGGCAGTGCGGCTAAGAGTCAAAATGCTCACTTTGCATATTTCCGGCGGAGAGGCAATGTTAAAAGCAGCCGTAGAAGCAGCCAAAAACGAAGCGCGCTCGCTTGGCGTAAAAAAACCGCTTTTGATCGGAGTAACTGTATTGACCAGCCAAAAAGCCTCTGCGGAAACAGTGCTAAGGATGGCAAAGGCAGGCCTTGCCTGCGGTTTAGACGGGATAGTCTGCTCTGCCCGCGAAGCAGCATATTTAAGGAAGAAAATAAAAAGCAGGTTTTATATTATTACTCCAGGCATAAGGCCGGGTAATGCATGCACCGACGACCAGAAGCGCACTGCCACTGTCCGGGAAGCGGTTAAGGCAGGAAGTAATTTTTTAGTAATCGGCAGGCCGGTACTCAAAGCAAAAAATCCGCTGCTCGCGGTAAAAGAAGTCTTAGCAGAAATTGGAGAGTAGACAATGGCAGAAGAAATCAAAAATCTGATTGAGAAGATCCACAGCGAAGGAATACAGGCAGCTGAAGCCAAGGCCGCAGAGATTGAAAATAAGGCAAGAGAAGAAGCAGATGCCATCGTGAGCCGGGCAAAAGAAGAGGCGGAGGCAATGCTTTCCGCAGCCAAGGAACGGATCTCGCGCATGGAAGAAAAAAGCAAAACCCTGCTTACCCAGGCAGCAAGAGACCTCCTGCTTTCTTTGCGAAAAGAGATCAATGCTGTTTTGGGCCGCCTGGTCAACGCAGATGTGCGTTCTGCGTTAAACCCGGATGCGCTGCAAAGAATAATCCTGGAGATGGTCAAGAATTATCCCGGAGGCCAAGAACAGGAAATTGTAATTTCCTTAAAGAAAGAAGATGCCGAACAGTTACAAAAACATTTCTTGGGCCGTCTCAAGGAAGAAACAAAGAGAAATATCGTGATCAAGCCTTCGGAAGATATCCTCGGCGGCTTTACTATCAGCTTTGACGCGGGAAAATCCCAATTTGATTTTACCGATAAGGCGCTGGCAGAATACATCAGTTTATATCTTAAGCCGAATTTAAGCGGGATACTTAAAGAAGCGACTTCCTAAAATGAATTCTAATTACGTTTATTTGATTTCTCAATTGCCAATGCTGCATTTTAACGCAAAGCCGGCGCTTTCTTTTGAAAAGTTCATGGAGCTTTGCCAACGATTCATCCCGGAAAAAGACGCGCAGCGTCTAAGCAGCCTGCCGCAGCCGGATAGCTATGCCGGATCCAAGGAACAAGATCCGGTTATCCGGCAGTGGATTGACTTTGACCTGTCTTTAAGGAACGACTTGGCAAAGATCCGCGCCAGCCGCAGGCATGTTGACCCTGCGGCCTACTTACGCGCCGGCGGCTTACGTGACGGCAGCGTAATGCATGTTGTTAATGCCGCTCAAAGGAACCCTTCTCCTTTGGAAGCGGAGAGATTGCTTGATGAAGCAAGGTGGCATGAACTGGACGAGTTGGAAGCGGGCCGGTTTTTTGACTTTGGGGCTTTGGTGATCTACGCGTATAAATTGATCATCCTTATCCGCTGGGAAAAGATAGGCAGCGCGGACAAAGAAAAGATATTTGAAGAAACTCTTGTTAAAAATTAAGGCGGGCTAAAAGATGCGAGAAATAAGAAAAGGAAGGATTACGAAGATCAACGCTAACATGGTAAGCGCGCAGTTCAGCGACTTTGTCATGCAGAATGAAGTCGCTTATATTATCCACGGCCAAGAGCGCTTAAAAGCGGAAATCATCCGCGTGCGCGGCAACTCCGCGGAGATGCAGGTTTATGAAGCCACTACCGGCTTGAAACTCGGCGAAGAAGTTGAGTTCAGCGGAGAGCTGCTTTCCGTGGAATTGGGGCCGGGGTTACTGGGTCAGATCTTTGACGGCCTGCAGAACCCACTTCCTTTGTTAGCGCAAAAATGCGGATTTTTCTTAAAACGCGGTATTTATATGGATCCCCTGGAAGACAAGCAGGAATGGGAATTTACCCCGCTGGTTAAGCCGGGAGATAAGCTGCGCGCCGGAGAAAAGATCGGTTTTGTCCCGGAAAAAATATTTAAACATTATATCATGGTGCCGTTTGCTTTATCCGGCGTATTTGAAGTGGTGAATATTGCCGCGGCAGGCAAATATAATTTAAAGCAGCCGGTCGCGCAAATAAAGGACCAGAATGCCAAGGTTTTTGATATTTGCCTTTCCCAGGTCTGGCCGGTAAAGATGCCGATCAGGGCCTATGCGGAAAAACTCAGGCCGCAGGAGACTCTGGTTACCAAAATGCGCCTGATCGATTCGCTCTTCCCGGTTGCCAAGGGCGGGACCTATTGCATCCCCGGCCCGTTTGGCGCGGGAAAAACCGTGCTGCAGCAATTGACCAGCCGCCATGCGGAAGTCGATATCGTGATCATTGCCGCATGCGGCGAACGCGCCGGAGAAGTCGTAGAAACTTTGAAGACCTTTCCGGAGATAACCGACCCGCGCACCGGCAAGCCATTAAGCGACCGCACGGTAATTATCTGTAATACCAGCTCTATGCCTGTGGCTGCCCGCGAATCAAGCGTTTACACTGCCGTAACCATTGCCGAATATTACCGCCAGATGGGGCTGAATGTCCTGCTTCTGGCTGATTCCACGTCGCGCTGGGCGCAGGCAATGCGGGAAATGTCCGGCAGGCTGGAAGAGATCCCCGGCGAAGAAGCATTCCCCGCGTACCTTGAATCGCGCATTGCTTCTTTTTATGAAAGGGCAGGTCTGGTGCGGCTTTATGACGGCACAACCGGTTCAGTTACTATCGGAGGCACAGTCAGCCCGGCAGGCGGAAACTTTGAAGAACCGGTAACCCAGGCAACGCTAAAGGTCGTGGGCGCTTTTCACGGCCTTTCCCGGGAACGCTCCGATGCCAGAAGATACCCGGCAATCGACCCTTTGATCAGCTGGAGCAAGTATAAAAGCTTCATTTCCGATGACCGGGTCGCCTCCGGGCACGGTATCTTGCGTAAGAGCCATAATGTGGCGCAAATGATGAAGGTTATCGGCGAAGAAGGCACTGCCCTGGCCGATTACACGGATTATCTTAAGGGAGAATTTTTTGATTTTGTCTACCTGCAGCAAAATGCGTTTGACGCGGTGGATGAAGCCTCAGCCAAAGAACGGCAGGCATATATATTTGATTTTATCTACGGGATCCTGAGCGCGGAACTTGTTTTTAAAGACAAAGAAGACGCGCTGCGTTTCTTCCAGAAATTACGTCAGCTTTTTAAAGGCTGGAACTCCGCCGGCTGGGAAAGCAGGGAATTCCATGAGGCGGAGGCGGAAATAAATAGTTTATTGAAAGAGAAAATAAAGGAAAAATAATATGCAAAAAGTTTATACCAATATCATCCAGATCGCCGGAGACGTGGTTACGGTTGAAGCGGAGGGGGTAGGGTATTCGGAGATTGCCCAGATCTTTACCCGCAACAGCGTTTCTTTGGCGCAGGTTATCCGTCTCGACGGGAAAAAGGTATTTTTACAGATCTTTGCCGGCAGCCGCGGAGTTTCCACCGGGGACAAGGTAAGGTTCTTAGGCCATGCCATGCGCGTTGCCAGCGGCGCAAATCTTCTAGGCCGCGTTTTTAACGGCAGCGGCCTGCCTTTGGATAACGGGCCGCAGCTGACAGACGAGATGATCGAGATCGGCGGGCCGCCGGTAAACCCGGTAAAAAGGATCATCCCGCGTAAAATGATCCGCACCGGTATCCCGATGATTGATGTTTTTAATTCGCTTGTCGAGTCGCAGAAACTGCCGATCTTTTCCATTGCCGGCGAGCCGTATAATGAATTGCTGGCGCGCATTGCCGTGCAGGCGGAAATCGACATCATTATCCTCGGCGGCATGGGCCTGAAATACGACGACTTCCTTTTCTTCCGCGATACGCTTGAAGAGCACGGCAGCCTTTCGCGCTCGATCATGTTCGTGCATACGGCAGCTGACCCGACAGTAGAGTGCCTGCTGGTGCCGGACATCAGCCTGGCAGTGGCGGAAAATTTTGCGCTGCAGGGGAAAAGGGTGCTTGTGCTTTTGACCGATATGACTAATTTCTGCGATTCTTTAAAAGAGATCGCCATTACCATGGAGCAGATCCCCTCTAACCGCGGATATCCGGGCGACCTATACAGCCAGCTTGCCAGCCGTTATGAAAAGGCAGTGGATTTTGACACTGCCGGATCGATCACCATCCTGGCGGCAACTACTATGCCCGGAGACGACGTCACGCATCCTGTCCCGGATAATACCGGCTACATTACCGAGGGCCAGTTTTATTTAAAGAACGGCGTGATCGAGCCTTTTGGGTCCTTAAGCCGTTTAAAGCAGCAGGTAAACGCTAAAACCCGCGACGACCACCGGGTGATCATGGATATGATGATCCAGCTTTTTGCCAGCTACCGCGAAGCGCTGGAAAAACAATCCATGGGTTTCCAGATGAGTGCCTGGGATAAAAAGCTTCTGCAATACGGAAAGCTTTTTGAAGAAAAAATGATGTCTTTAAAAGTGAATATCCCTCTGGAAAAGGCGCTTGACCTGGGTTGGCAAATCATGGCAGATTGTTTCCAGCCTGAAGAAACCGGCATCAAAAAATCCATGATCGAGAAATATTGGCCAAAATGAAGCCTTTTATTATCTCCTGTCTTGTGGTTTTATCGTTTCTACGCATTCCTGCTTTTGCCGGCGAGGAAGATAAGCTTAACAAGGCCTGGCAGCATATCGCTGTAAATCGTCTATTTAGCCAGCAGCTTAGTTCCGAAGAAGCCATAGTCTGGCACCTTGATTATAATGGTTTTGCCGCGCTCGTTCCCGGCTGCCTGATGATTTTTGATTACGATAATGAAACCCCCGCTCCGCAGAATGATAAGAAATCCGAAACCGGCATTGTGGAAAGCCTGCTTACGGGAGTGATCAACCCCGAAGAAATCAAGGACCAGCCCGTAATATTTTTCTTTTCTCATGAGCATCCGGCGGAAAAGCTGATCAAACTGCTTAAATGGAAGGATGCGATCAAGGATGTGCTTTTTGTTTTGCCGGAGGGAATCTATTTAAAATATGAGGAGCAAATCAAGGAGCTCAAGCAGGCAGACAGCGCCGATTTAAATAAAAAAGACGTTTTTAGCGTGATTAAACGCGTACTGCCAAACCACACATATGTTGTTAAGGGCAATACTATTTCAGTGCTTGAGCAGCAGGCGCCGCATCCGGGCGTGGAGTTTATCGTAGAGACTGCCAACGGCCTTACCATATATCATTCGGGCTCCCTTCTCTGCCGGCATTGCCCGGATGTAGAGAACGAACGCATAGCCCTGGCAGTTTATTCGGACCTGCGCAGCCCCGCCGGAAACATTTTTCTGGCTGGTAACTGCGCTATCCCGGAATACGACATCGGGATAATCGGCGTAAGCGGGTTTAAGCCGGGGGGTTTTGAGGCAGAGATAGCCGGGCGGATAAAAGAGAAAAACTATTTATTGGAGAAAGATAAATTCTTTACCGAAAGAAATCCGTATTTTTGGGCTGATCTGGGAAATTTGCTTTGGGTTGAGCATGAAACCAGCGCGATCAACGATTATTTCAAAAAAATAAAAGGCAATCCGGACATATTAAAGGACATAAAAAACGCCGTAGTCAGGAGATACGCCGAGTACATGGATGACGTAAGACAATATTGCAGCCTGGAGACAACGCCCGATGAATGCGATGAGAAAATAAGCTACCGGAAATACGGAGGGATTTTTTATACCTTTAGTTCTGATGTCCCAAGCTTTGCCCGGGGAGAATGCTTTCTTTTCAGCGCCGGCCATAAACCGGCCGGCGGAGAATACTTTTCCGGCTATTGGTCTTCCGAGGGATGGCCGTTATTCCCGCCAAACAGCATTTTATGGGATATTTTCCAGGAACATGGAATTAAGGATGTAGGCGATAATGAAAATTAAATTAACTAAAGGCGAGTTAAAGCGGCAGCGCGATGCGTTAAGGCAATATCAGCGTTATCTGCCTACCTTACAGTTAAAAAAACAACAATTGCAGCTTGAGATCCTGCAGCAGCACAATTTGCTGGAGGAAAGAAAACATGCCCTGGCAGGAAAAAAGAAGGCGGCGGCCAGCTGGGCCGGCTTGATCGTCGAGCAGAAGGAGGGCCTGCGTAATTTTATTTTTCCGGAACGCGTGGCTACCGGCCAAAAAAATATTGCCGGAGTGGACATCCCGGTTTTTGAGAAACTTGAATTTAAGGCAGCGGATTATGATCTATTCCTTGAGCCTCTCTGGTTGGACGCGGCAATAGAGGCACTAAGGCAGATCGTCTCGCTGCAGGAAGAAATGAAGGTAATGGAAAAAGGCGTGGATATCTTAAAGCGTGAGCTACGCATCACCACGCAGCGGGTCAATTTGTTTGAGAAGGTAAAGATCCCCGAAGCGGAAGAGGCGATCAGGCTGATCAAGATCTATATCGGAGACCAGATGGCTAATGCCGTGGGCCGCTCTAAGATCGCCAAGGCAAAGATAGAAGCGAATGTTTTAGAGGAGGCACTGGTATGATCGTACCGATGAAAAAAACCACGGTCATTACCCAGCATAAAGATGCGCAGGAGGCTGTCGGGCAGCTGCGTAAACTCGGGCTGCTGCATGTTGAACACCAAAAGCCGCCGCAAAGCCAGGATATAAACATCCTGCAGGAAGATGCCGGATTAGTTAATGCCTGCCTTGAAGTTTTTGGCCAGGCTGGCTGCCAGGCAAATAATGTTATTGCTAAAACAGGGCTCGTTGATTGGAAAATAAAAGCAAGGCACGTTGTTGATTTATGGAAAAGATACGGCCACCTTGGTGATTTTTCAAATACGCTCAAGCACCAGATCAATGAATGGCGGAAATGGGGTGATTTTGACCTGCAGAGATTACAGGAACTCCAGCAAAAAGGCATTTACCTTAAATTTTATCAGGTTCCTATCCGTCAACTAAAAGAATTCCCCCGGGAGGTTGTTATAGAGCAGGTATTTGTTACCGGAGGGCTTGCGCATTGCGTGGCGATTTCCACAAATAAATTTGAAGTGCCGTTCAAGGAGGTTAGCCTGCCTAAGCTGAGCCTTTCCGGGATGCTTGCCAAGCTTGAGGAAGATGAAAAAACGATGCAGGCGATAAAAAATGAGATCTGTCTTGCCGTAAGTTATGTCCCGGAGCTATTGGAGGTAAAAAAGAAGCTGGAAAAAGAGATTGAGTTCCAGCAGGCATTGGCAGGCATGGGAGAAAGCAGGGCAGTCGTTTATTTAACAGGATATATTCCGCGGGAATGCGAAGGCAAGATATTGGCAGAAGCAAAAATAAAAAAGTGGGGCATCTTGATCAGCGACCCGCAAGAAGATGATAATGTGCCGGTTTTGATCCGCAATCCCCGGTGGGTTTCTATTATCAGCCCAGTTTTCCGCATGTTGGAGATCGTGCCGGGGTATCGGGAAATGGACATTAGCCGGTTATTTTTGGTATTCTTCGGTATCTTCTTCGGTATGTTAATCGGAGATTCCGGTTACGGCTTGATCTATGCAGCCGTCACTTTTTGGGCGCAGAGGAAGTTCGGTAAAAAAGTATCCAATAAAGCGATGTTTTTCCTCTTTTACGTTTTGAGTTTTTGCGCTATCATATGGGGGCTATTGACAGGAACATTTTTCGGGCAAGCCTGGTTATTGAAAGCCGGATACAGGCCGTTAATACCCGCCTTAAACGACGTAAAAAATATACAGGCATTTTGTTTTTTTCTCGGTGCACTACATCTTACATTAGCGCACTCATGGCAGGCGGCAATAAAGTTCCCTTCCTTAAAGGCGCTGGCCGACATCGGCTGGGTCTGTATCCTCTGGACCGCTTATTTTCTGGCAAATGCGCTTATTTTAGGAGATGCTTTTCCGGGCTTCGGAAAGTGGCTGGTTAGCTGCGGCATCAGCCTCGTAGTTTTATTTACCAGCCCGCAAAAAAATCTTTTAAAAACGATCGGCAGCGGGTTGGGGACTCTGGCGCTCAGCCTGATGAATAATTTCACCGACGTGGTTTCTTATGTGCGCCTTTTTGCCGTAGGCTTGGCAGGCGTAGCGATCGCCGATACTTTTAATTCTATGGCCGGCGGAGTTGTTTCCGCGAACTTTTTTTCGCTGTTATTGGCGGGGGTGATCATTCTGGCGGGGCATTTGTTAAATCTTTTACTGGGGCCGATGTCTGTTCTGGTGCATGGGGTGCGGCTTAATGTGCTGGAATTCAGCAGCCACGCAGGCGTATCGTGGAGCGGGACAGCGTATAAGCCGCTCAAGCAGGATTAAGTCAATTTTTAAAGAAGGGAGTCTGATATGTTGGAGCAATTCAAAGATTTAGGCGCGATAACGGCTTTGGCTCTTTCTGCGTTCGGGTCAGCCCTTGGCGCCGGCGTTGCGGGGATGAGCGCAATCGGTGCATGGAAGAAAAATTTTTCCCAGAATAAACCGGCGTCCTTTATGATGGTGGCTTTTGTCGGCGCGCCGCTTACCCAGACGGTTTATGGCATGATCATTATGAATAGGATGGCCGAGATCGCCAACAAAGGAACATACCTCTGGAGCGTCGGGATTTTCGCTGGCATTGCCATGGGGCTTTCTGCATACTGGCAGGGTAAATGCGCGGCAGCTGCCTGCGACGCCATGGGAGAAACAGGTAAGGGGTTTGGAAACTATATTGTTGTCCTGGGTATTATTGAAACCGTCGCGTTGTTCGTGATGGCGTTTACTTTAGGCGTCCTGGGAAAATTCGCCGGCGCATAAAATATCGGGCGGTTAGTTCAGCTGGTTAGAACGTCTCTCTTACACAGAGAAGGTCAGGGGTCCGAGTCCTCTACCGCCCACCATAAATATTTGTTGCAAACAGCAGATTTTTAGTCTACAATTAGCACCCTACGAATTGGGGTCGTGGTGTAGCCCGGTCTAACACGTCGCCCTGTCACGGCGAAGATCGCGAGTTCAAATCTCGTCGACCCCGTTGAAATTTTCCGACAAGGAAAATTTCAACGGCACTTGAGCGAACGATAGTGCGGCGGCAAGCCGCACAGTGAGCGAAAGTGCATGTTCCATTAACCTTCCCCACCATATGCAACCGCTGAAAATATTGTATGTGATCACGAAGCTTGAATTAGGCGGCGCGCAAAAACAACTATTGGCCCTGATCCGCGGCCTTGATAAAGATAAATTCCAACCATGCTTATTTACCGGCGATAGCGGCCTGCTGGATGAAGAGGCGGACGCGATACCGGGGCTGGGAATAAAAAGGTCAAGCCGGCTTAAAAGGCAAATCAGCCCGCTTAACGATTGGCTGGCTTTATGTGAGATCCGGCGTTTCATTAAGGCAAACAACATAGATATCGTTCATACGCACAGCTCCAAGGCGGGGATCATCGGCCGCATTGCCGCAAAGCTTGCCAACGTAAAGATCATTATCCATACCGTGCACGGGTGGAGTTTTAATGATTATCAAAATCCCCTGATCAGATGCGCGTATATATGGCTGGAAAAAATCACCGCAGGTTTTTCCCGCGCTTTGATCGTTGTATCCGAGCACGACCGGCAAGAAGGATTAAAACAGGGCATTGGCAGGCCGGATAAATATTCTCTTATCCGTTACGGCATAGATCGCAATGAATTCATCCCGGGATCGAACACGGGTGAATTAGCGGTATGCACGGTTTCCTGCCTTAAGCCGCAAAAGTCTCCGCAAGATTTTATACGGCTTGCCGCAAGTATAACTAAGAAGTATAATAACGTAAGATTTATTATTGTTGGTGACGGTGTCTTGCGCAGGCAGATTGAAAAGATGATCAATAGTTTCGGCCTGCAGCAGAAAGTCAAACTTTGCGGATGGCAGCGCAACGTAGCCGAAATACTGGCAGCCGCCGATATTTTTGTCCTTACTTCGCTTTGGGAAGGCTTGCCGATTTCCGCGCTTGAGGCGCTTAGCTGCGGCCTGCCGGTTGTGGCAACCGACACCGGGGGAATATCCGAAATAATAGAAGAAGGCAGGAACGGTTTTCTTTGTCCCCGCCGGGATATCGGGCAAATGGCGGAAAAATTGGAGAGGTTACTTAAAGATAGATCCATGAGAATAAAAATGGCAGCTGCGGCAAAAGAAAGCCTGACAGCAGATTTTGATATCAACGCGCTTGCGTTTAATACGCAAAAACTGTATGCAAGCTTATCCGGTTTGGGGAATTGTTGTCATGCTTAAATATTTTGCCATAGCTCTGATTGCTTTTTTCGCCGGTCACGCCGCGGTTATTATTTTAAGAAAGATCGGTGAAAAAAATAAGATCTTAATGCGCCACGGCATTCCGCAGGTCGGAGGCGTGGCAATGTTCGCAGGCTTCGCAGCCGCGGTCATGGCATGTTCCGCATTTTACTGCGGCCTGCCCCGGCAGGTCTTCGGAGCGTTTTTTGCTTCGCTGGTGATGTTTTTGTTCGGGCTGGTAGATGACAAATACGAATTATCGGTGGCGGCGAAATTCCTGGCTCAGGTCATCAGCGCCTGCGTCCTTGTCCTCTTCGGCGTAAAAACAAAAATCGCGGGTATCCCGGATGCAGCCAACATGTTTATTACTTTCGTCTGGCTGCTGGGGATTGCCAATGCCTTTAACCACCTGGACATTATTGACGGATTAGCAGGTATATCCGCGCTGGCGGTAAGCGTTGTATTCTTTATCCTTTCTTCATCCGGCAACGATCCGGCAACGGCGTTCTTTTCTCTGGCCCTGGCAGGAAGCATTTTAAGCTTCCTGTTTTATAATTTTCCGCCGGCAAAAATATATATGGGCAATTCGGGAAGCCATTTTTTGGGGTTTGCCCTTGCTGCTGCGGCCCTGATGGTCAGCTATGCTTCCGCCGATAAAAAGATCGCCCTGCTCAGCCCGTTGTTTATCCTCGGCCTGCCGATCCTTGATACGAGTTTTTTGATCTGGGTAAGGATAAAAAAACGCCGGCTGCCGTTTAATAAAAGCAATGACCACATTGCCATGAGGCTGGTTGCCGCAGGCTTCTCCGTTAAAAAAACGCTGTTGATCCTGTCTGCCGTAGGAATACTTTTTCCCATTTGCGGGCTGATCCTGGTAGTCCTGCCGGCCCCGTTTTCCGTATTCGTTGTTTTGGCAGCATTATTAACGGCAGCAGTTTTTTCCGTAAAGATGTTCCGCAAGCGATAAATGGCTAAAAAAAGGATCATTATTTTAGGCGCAGGCCTTGCCGGCTTAAGCGCTGCCTGGCACTTAGAGAGGCGCGGGATTGAACCCGTAATCTTTGAGCGGGAAAAAGAAGTGGGCGGCCTCTGCCATTCAAAATCAATAAGCGGATTCGTATTTGATTACAGCGGCCACCTGCTGCATTTTAAAACCCGTTATGTTTTTGACCTGATTAAGCGGCTGCTGGGGCATAATCTGGTTGAGCACCGGCGCAGCGCGTGGGTTTATTTCCGCGGCCGGTATATCCGCTATCCGTTCCAGGCCAACCTCTATGGCTTGCCTCCACGCATTATCAGGGAATGTGTTGTCGGGTTTATGCGCAGCGCAGCGCCTGCCAGCCGCAGCTATGCCAATTTCCTTGACTGGATCAAGGGGAATCTCGGAGAAGGCATTGCCAAGCATTTCATGATCCCCTATAACACAAAATTCTGGACTGTGCATCCGCGGAAATTGACCTGTGATTGGCTGGATGCTTTTATACCGGTCCCGGATTTCGCGCAGCTTATCCGGGGGGCAGTGGGAGCCAAAGATGAAGCCTTGGGCTATAACGAACGGTTCTGGTATCCTCGCGAAGGCGGTATACGCCAGCTACCTCTGGCATTTGCTTCCGGGATCAGGAACATCCATACTGCTTGCCCGGTTGCGGAGATCAACTTGCAAAAAAGGCAGCTGAAGCTGGAGTCCGGCGCCAAAGAAAAATTTGATTGGCTGGTATCAACGGTAGCCCTGCCAGAACTGCCTTTCATGGTTAAAGATATGCCGGGCAGGATGCAGGGGATGTTTGCTAAACTAAAGTGGAATTCCGTAGTAAATTTAAACCTCGGACTTGATAAAAAAGATAATTCCGGCAGGCATTGGGCGTATTTCCCCCAAAAAAATATTTGCTTTTTCAGGCTGGGTTTCCCGCATAATTTTTCCGACAGGGTCGCGCCTGCCGGGAAAAGTTCGCTGTACGCGGAAGTGGCTTATTCCCCCGATGCGCCGGTAAAAAAAGAATTGCTTAGCAAACGGATAAAAAATGATCTGGTAAAGGCGGGGATCATCAATAGCCCGAAAGAAGCTTGCTGTGATGATATTAATGACATAAAATATGCCTATCCCATCCATGACCGTAATTACCGGCCGGTAAGGGAGGGAATCCTGGATTTCTTAAAGCGTAACAAAGTAATCTCGTGCGGCCGTTACGGCTCGTGGCGTTATTTTTCCATGGAGGACGCTATACTTGACGCCAGGGATGCGGTTGCTCTTCTATCAAAAAAAGCTTAAAGTAATGAAGCATAAATACGCCTTCCTGTTGATCCTTTTGATCGCCTTCCACGCGGTGAATAACTACGTTTGGCTCAAGCAAGATAATGAAAGTTTGGCGAAAGACACCGCCAGCCACGTCAACCGCATAATCTCTATCCGCGAAGAATTACAGAATATCGACCTTTTTAGAGAGAAGATCCCGGAAGAACCCGGCCCGTTAGCCACCGTCTTTGCTCCGGGAAGCGCGTGCTGGCCGCAATTCTTCCATTTTATTGCCGCTTTAATATCCTTTGGCTGCAAGGACATCCTGTTTTGTATCAGGTTTTACAACATGTTGTATTTTGCCCTCCTTGTCGTCGCGGTTTACTTCCTCGGGAAAAAACTGTTCAATCCCCAGGCCGGCATGCTTGCCGCGTGCATTATCTCTTTTTATCCGGGCGTATTCGGCCTTTCCCGCAAATGCGGCCTTGATTTTCCGCTGATAGCTTTTATTTGCGTAGTTGCCTATTTCCTGCTTAACTGCGATAATTTTCAGAAGCGCCTGCCGAGCATATTATTCGGGGTAAGCTTAGGGGTAGCAACTTTTTTCAAAGTGCAAATCCTGATTTTTATCGCCGGCCCTTTAGCATACGTAGCGCTCAAGGGGCTTATCTATGGCAGAGATAAGAAGGGTTGTTTTTCCAACCTTTTCTTTTCGCTGGCGCTGGCAGCTGCCATATCCCTGATTTGGTGGAACCGGATCTTTTTTATCGAAGCCCCGGAAGCCAATGCCTACGCGAAATTAGTTTTTAAATATTTCTCGATTAACGTGCCGCTGCAGATGCGCAAATATTTTGAAGCGCTCTATATCCATATGTCTCCGCTTTTTTCTGCGGCATTTTTGCTGGGTTTGTTCTTGTGTTTCCGCAAGGCAAGCAGGGATGCGATGTTCTTCCTTGGCTGCTGGATCATACCGCCGTATCTTTTCTTTTCCGGGATGCTGCCGTACAATAACCAGAGATATATCTTTCCCGTATTTGGCGCGCTTACCCTGATCTCGGCCATGGGATTAATGCAGATCCCCGCCAAAAAAACAAAGCGCTTTTTAATCGCCTCCCTGTTGATCCTCGGTATCGTGCAGTTTTTCCTGGTAAGCTACCGGGGCGCTCTTGAGCCGTTCGTTTTTACTTCTGAATTCGGGCAGCCGCCCGAAAAGAATAATCACCGAGCGGTTATGGAAAAGTTCAATTGGATAATCGAAACAGACTGCCCCGGCCAGAAAAGGATCGCCATTATCGAGGAGCAATACTTTAAGACGGATTTCTGCATACGCCTCGGATATTTATTAAAGGTGCTGAATAAAGAGAATAAAGTTTTTTTAAGCGCCGGGGGATTTATCGTTCCGCGTTTCCAGGTTTCAAAAGAATTCCTGGATAATGTAAATGATTTCCAGTTTTTGATCGCCTTTTCCGAAAATGAAGAAGGCCCCGACTTTTCCGGGCTGCTGGCGTCTTCTATCAGCGCTGAGCGGGAGGCGGTATTGAAAGTGATGGAGCAATTCAAGTCTTACATGGTCATGGAAAGGGCCATGCTCCTGCCTGATGAAATCTATGTTTTTCTCTTGAGGCGGCAAGAAGATTAAGGCGCGGCATATGGCTAGCCCATATTTCAGCATCATTATCCCTTTTTATAATAAAGAAAAGTCTCTTGATACCTGCTTGAGGTCTTTAGCGCTGCAGGATTTCCCTAAAGATAACTATGAGGTCATCTGCGTAGATAACAATTCTACGGACGGTTCGGCTGCCATAGTCAAAAAATATGGCAACATAAAAATAATCGAAGAGAAGATACAAAATGTCTATGCCGCCAGGAATACCGGGATAGGGAATTCATCCGGCTCAACCGTGGTCTTTACCGACGCGGATGTGGAGGTACCGGTTGATTGGCTCTCCAATATTTATTCCGCAATGCAAAAGAATAAATATGATATACTCATCGGCTGGTATTGGCCGGCCCGGCCCATCAGGCTGCTGCAAATACACAGCCTGCTGCTTTGCGAGAGGATAAAGAAGGCGGTAAAAGACAAAGATACCTCTATGGTTACTGCCGGAGCGATCTGCCTTATCATCAAAAAGGAAATATTCCTGAAAGAAGGGTTGTTCTTTGATAATTCCAACAGCGAGGATATGTATTTTACGATAAGATGTATGTCGGCCGGCTACAACGTGGGATTTGAAGAAAAGATCGCGGTAAAACGCAATGATATTGATTCTATAGGAATCTTTGTGTTGAAGAATTTTATATACGGCTGCTCCAATGCCCTGGACATAAAAGACAGGCTTCTCTTTTCGGGAAAGCTCAAATATATGTTCATTACCGTAAAATTCATGTTTAAATATTTTCCGGTAGGCATGGGCCTGTTGCTGTTTACCTTTTCCTTTTTCTCCGGCTATGTTTTAAGCAAAACCCGGATATTGTCTCCGCAAGACTTGTCCCGCCTGGTGCAGCGCTACACGCGGTTCATCAGCAAAAACGCCGTATAACGTATTATTTCATCCAATCCGTGTGCAGGCCCGGGTTAAATTCCAATTCCATCGGCTGGTGCACGGACGTCCGGGTCATATTGCAATACCAGCGGTTGCGCGTCATTCCGCAGTGATAATAAGATTTCCTTGCCCTTAGCGCCTGGTATTTTTCATTGTTCCATATCGTCCGGAAATCTCCGCCTGCGTATTTGCCCATCTTAATGTTACCCTGGCAGCAGCTCATTACCGTGCCGTCGGTCCTGAAAATCGTCCCCATCCACGGGTATGGGCATTTCCCGCGGTAAGGATTATATTTTTCAAGATAGGGCATGGCATATTGATCAATATCAATGCTAAAGTCATCCCAGTTATTATTTTTTTCCAATTCTATTCCTCCGATCCGTTTCTGGCAGGAAAACCTTATTTTGTTGGCGTCGGCAAAGGCCTCGGCCTCCGTAAATACTTTATACGCCTTATCCGCTATCGCGGAGAGCTGGAATTCTCTTTGGAATACGCCCATGTCGCAATTGTTGAGAAAAATGTCATTTATCCCGCGCGCTTTGAGGAACTCCATTATTTTCGGCACTTCATCAATATTAAAAGGAGAACAAGTGGTAGCAATGCGGATATGGAAACGCGGGTTCTTTATTTTTTCCCGGAAGGAGATATATTTTTCTATATTAGCGATGACCTTTGTGAATTCAGCTCCCCGCCGTATCTTTTCGTAAAGCGCGGGCGTAGCCGCGTCCAGCGAGATGTTTACAAAGAAGCCTAGTTCTACGAGCATCCGGATGACCCCTTCTTTGGTATTTACGGCATTGGTGAATATTTTCGGCAGGAAATCATATTTGGCGCAGGTCTCGGCCATTTTAGGGAAATTAACCGCCATGGTCGGCTCTCCGACGAGAAAAAGGTTAACTTCCGAGGCGTAAGGGAAAAGCTCCTTTTCTATTTTCTGGAACAGTTCCAGCGGCATCTCTTTTTTGTCCTGGCGCCTCTTCGGCCAGCACATGATGCAGTCCAGGTCGCACCTCTGCGTAGGCTCGACAAAAAGCCTGAAAGGATAGGATTGGAGTACCTGCTTTTTCTGCCGCGCCTCTTCGATGTTCAGGACGGCGTTTTTGTATGCGGCAGTAGCTTTAAATTGTTCCGTGGTTAATATGGCCATGAGCCCGATTATACATCGTTTCGGCAGGTTGCGGAATTATTTTTATGCGCTGCCTAAACTCTTGATATTTAAGCCCGGTGTTGTATAATAACCCTGCCCAATCTTTAAGGAAAGCTACGCGCGGGTGGTGGAATGGCAGACACGCTACTTTGAGGGGGTAGTGGGGCGACCTGTGAGGGTTCAACTCCCTCCCCGCGCATAAATTTATAGTCTTATGGGGGAACCGATGGTTACGATAGAAGACTTCCGGAAATTAGAACTAAAAGTCGCTGAAATCAAGGAAGTTAATGATCATCCCAACGCAGACCGCCTGTATGTGATCACCGTTGACTTGGGCGATAAAACCAAGCAGATCGTTGCCGGGATCCGGGCGTCGTATCAGAAAGAAGACCTGATCGGCAAACAGGTCGTGGTTATTGATAATCTTGAGCCGGCAATGCTGCGCGGCGTGGAAAGCCAGGGCATGCTCCTGGCTGCTTCTGATGAAGAAGGCATTGCCGTTGTCAGCCCGCTTAGGAAAGTAAAGTTAGGCAGCATCGTCAAATAATGAGGCAGCTCCTGCCGAAAGAAGCTTGTTTAAAATGCCAGGGCTGCTGCCGGTTTGCTGAGGCGGCAACTATCTGGGCGCCCGCCCTTTTGGATAAAGAAATAAAAACCCTCCTAAAGAAAAACGCAGCCGCGTTCATTTCCCCCGGGAAGAAGCTTAAGCCCGTTGCCTCTAAAGATAAAAATATTTTTCTCTGTCCGTTTTTAAACTGCAGCGATAATCAATGTAAGATTTACTCTCTAAGGCCGCTTGAATGCCGGCTTTATCCGTTCCTGATTAACCGTAGCAGCGGCAAGATCTATCTTGCGGTTGACCGTAATTGCCCTTTTGTCAGTGAAAAAATGGAAAGTAAACCGTTTAAGGATTACGCCGCTTATTTGGCGCGCCTCTTAAACGGCAGGGCCTTCCGGAAATTATTAAAAGACAATCCGCAGATCATCCAGGCGTATCCGCAAGTAACGAACATTGCCCGGATAAAGGTATAGCAATGAAATTAAAGAAACTCCGGCTGCAGGATAAATCTTTATTTGTCAGGTTCCTTAATTTACGCGGGCAGGGAAAAGAGTTGTCGGTTTTCGCGTTCGCCAACATCTATATCTGGAAAAAGCTTTATGATATCCGCTGGATAGTTATTGGTGAATGCCTGTGCGTATTTTTTATAGACAGGATCGGCGCGTTTTTATACCTGCCTCCGCTGGGCAGGCAGATAAGCCGTAAGAGCGTAGATCCGGCGTTCAGGATCATGGATAGCTTTAATTCCAATAAGGAAATTTCCCGCATTGAAAACATAGAAGAGGCGGATATCGCCTTATTTAAAGAACTTGGCTATGCGTGCGAATATAAATCCAGCGATTATGTCTGTAGCCGGATTAGCCTTGCCGGATTATCCGGAGATAAATTCAAGCCCAAGCGCGCGGCATATAATTATTTTGTGAAGCATTATAAATACGAATACCTGCCATTTTCTCCGCGTTATAAGGCCGGATGCCTGGAATTATTCAGGCTTTGGCAGGAACAACGCGCCGGCGCAAGCAGTGACAAGATCTATCGCGGCATGATCGAAGACAGCCTCGGATGCCTGAAGATACTTTTTGCCGCCTGTCGCAAGCTTGATATCACCGGCAGGATAGTCAGGGTTGAAGGAAAGATCAAGGCATTCAGCTTTGGTTATCGGCTGAACCGGGAAACTTTTTGTATTCTTTATGAGATAACCGACCTTTCCATTAAAGGAATAGCGCAATTCATTTTCCGCGAATTCTGCTCCGAGTTGAAAAAATTCCGTTACATTAATATCATGGATGATTCCGGGCTTGAGAACCTAAAAAAAGTAAAGCTTTCGTATCGCCCTGTAAAATTAGTACCTGCATATATTGCAAGGAGGCATAAGTAATTGCGGGTCCTGCCTGCCGATTTACCCCGTCCTCACTGAAAGCTTGCGCTTTCGTTCGGTCGGGGTCCCCAAATCAGCAGTCACCCGCAATTACTATCGTACCTATGAATAAGAATATCGACGCAGTAGAATTCACGATTTTTGATACCGAAACTACCGGCCTTGACCCGTCATTAGGCGATCGGATAGTTGAGATCGCCGCCGTGCGCAGGAAAGGCAAAGAAAAGTTAGCTGAATTTCAAACTTTGATTAACCCCGGAAGACAGATATCAGCCGCCGCCTTTAAGGTAAATCATATTACTCCGGAAATGCTTAAAGACGCGCCGCAAGCGGCAGAGGTGATGCCGAAATTTTTGGATTTTATCCGCGGCACCTGCCTTTGTTCTTATAATGCCGGCTTTGATATTGAATTCCTGAATAATGAATTGGCGCTTTGCCGGGCAGGCAGCCTGGATGAGGTCGTTGCCGCGGATATTCTAAAAATGGCAAGGCGGCTTTTGCCCGGCCTGGAGCGCTACGCATTGTGGTTTGTGGCGGATAAGCTGGGGGTAAAAATGCAGCAGGAGCACCGCGCAATGTCCGACGTGGCAATGACCATACAGGTCTTTGATAAGCTTAACGCGATACTGGAGGCAAAAGGTGTCCTGGATTTCCATAATTTTTCCGGATTGTTCGGGTTGAAGTCGCAGCTCCTGGATGACCTGACCAATCAGAAACTTGCCCAGATACAGCAGGCGCTGGACCTGAAATTAAAGATCAAGATAAAATATCTTTCCGGCTCAAGCGCCGCAGTAACCGAGCGCGAAGTGATCCCTAAAGAAGTCCGCAAGGAATACAACCATTATTACCTGATCGGGTACTGCTGTTTAAAAAAAGAAGAACGTTCTTTCCGCGTTGATGGCATACTACATCTTGAAGTCGTATAAATTAAGCCTTCCGGTTTTGAATATTTTCGCAGCCTTGAGCCGGCAAAGGCATTGTTTTTTCCTGGACTCCAGCCTTAATTCCGGCGGCTTAGGCAGGTTTTCCTTTTTGGGCGCTGACCCTTATTTTGTTTTAAGGACGGATAATAAAAATCCTTTTGCAATAATGCGGCAGTTGCTTGAATGCGGCAGCGCGGCATCTTATCGTAAAAATATCCCGTTCTGGGCGGGGGCAGTGGGTTATTTGTCTTATGACCTGGGGTTCACGCTGGAGGGCAGCGTTAAAAAAAGAAAAAAGCCTGCCTCCGGAGTTCCGGAATGCGTTTTTGGCTTCTATAATACCGCGGTGATCGTTGATCATTATAAGCGGCTGCTTTATGTTTTGTCGCTCGGGCTGCCTGAGAAAAAATCTTCTTTGGTTAAGAAACTGGCAGAACTTAATTTTAAAAAGCTCCGCAGCTTGCTGGCGCAGGCAGAAACCCGCAGGCATGCCGGTGGGCCGGATGAACTTTTAGGGCACCAGCCGGCGCGGATAAATTCGGATTTCAGCCGTAACGATTATATCAAAGCCGTAAAACTGGCAAAAGAATATATCCGCCGCGGCGACATTTATCAAGTCAACCTTAGCCAGCAGTTCAACGCGCGATCCGGCCTTTCCGGCCAGGAGATTTACCGCAGGCTGCGGCTTGCCAGCCCGGCTTGTTTTAGCGCGTATTTTGACGCCGGAGATTTTCAGATCATCAGTTCTTCTCCGGAAAGGTTCCTCAAACTGGAAAGAGGCGCGGTTTCCACGCGGCCGATGAAAGGCACGCGGCCGCGCGCGGACCAGCCGCTGCTGGATAAAAAACACAGGCAGGAGCTTTTAGCCAGCGCCAAGGACAAAGCAGAATTGCTGATGATCGTAGATCTAGAGAGGAATGACCTGGGCAGGGTGTGCGATTATGGCTCGGTAACTGCCCCGCGTTTAAGGCAGCTGGAAAAATACCGCACGGTATTCCAGACAACTGCTACGGTAACCGGTTCCCTGCATAAAACCAAAGACCGGCTTGACCTTTTAGAGGCCTGCTTTCCCGGAGGCTCGATCACCGGCTGCCCAAAGATCCGCGCGATGGAAATAATCGAGGAATTGGAGCCTGCGCGCCGCGGTATCTATACCGGCAGCCTCGGCTATTTAAGTTTTTCCGGGGGTATGGATTTTAATATCATGATCCGCACCATCCTTAAAAAAGGCGACAGGTTAAGTTTCGGAGCAGGCGGCGGGATTGTTGCCGATTCAGACCCGGCTGCAGAGTACGAAGAAACGCTGATTAAGGCAAAAGGCATGTTTGAAGCGATCGGCAGGCAGGTATAATATGGAAGAAATAGATTTTGGCATTTTTGAAACAATGCGTTCCCGTAACAAGAAAATCATTTATTTTAACCGGCATCTGGAGCGGATGAGAAAATCCGCAAAGGCCCTCGGCTTAAGCATTCCGTACTCATCGGCAGAGATAAAACGCCTTATTGCAGAAGCAGTTAAGCAATGCAGGGCCAAAGACGTCCGCCTGCGATTAGTTCTTTGTGCCGGCAAGGGAAAGAGCAGGTTGACGGTCTCGGCAAAAAAATATCAGCCGCCTGCTCCGGAAAAATATAAGCGAGGTTACTCCGTCTGTATTTCCGATTTAAGACAGGCAGAAAATTCTTTTCTTGCGCGCCTGAAGCTGGTAAGCCGGATACCCTACGAGCTTTCCTATCGGCAGGCAAAGGACAAGAATTTCGACGAAGCGATCATCCTGAATAACCGCGGCTATATTTGCGAGGCAAGCCGCAGCAATATATTTTTTATAAAAGGCAGCACCCTATTTACTCCCTCGCTTGAATGTTCCTGTTTGCCGGGCATCAGCCGCCGGGTAGTTTTTGATATCGCCGCAAAAAACAAGATCCCGGTATATGAAGGAAAATTCACCATCGCTGACCTAGCCAATGCCGACGCGGCGTTCCTTACCAATTCCCTGATCGGGGTCATGCCGCTGACAAAAATAGAGAACAAGCCGATAAATAAGCGCCGTCCCCATCCGTTAATCCGCCTCTTTATGCATCGCTACGCCAGCCTTGTTTAGAGCCATGGTTTCTGTTATAATTTAGGCTAAATTACGGAGGTATCATGCCCTTAAGATTACTTTTAGCCGCGTTTATTTTTGTCAATCTGGCCGGATGCAACGCAAAAACCGACCTAGACGAAGCGCGGCAGGCAGTGCAGCAGTCCAATGTTTCATACATCCGCGCCGCAAAAGCTTATCAAGCCGCGATTTCCCGCGCTAAAGGCAGCGAACAATTAAACCAACTGCATTTTGAACTTGGCCGGCTCTATCACAGCCGCGGCGATCTAAAAGCCGCTGTTGAAGAGCTCAAAAAAACAAGCCGGCCTGAGGCAGCCAAGCTTATTGCGCTTTCTTATTTTCGGTTGGGAGACTTTACCGACGCGCTGGAGGCGTTCAATAATCTTAAAGAGCCCGACGACGAAACGCGCTATTACCACGGCCTGACCTGCGAGCGGCTTAATCTTTATGACCAGGCATTGGATATTTACCGCCAAATAAAGGCAGGACAATTTTCGCGGCTTGCCTCCGGACGCGCCGGCATGATCGAAAGGAAGGCCGGTCCGGCGTTGATCAAGGATATTGACCCGCGAGCCGCCAAAATAATCGCCGGGGCGCCGGCAGACGAAGAGTACCCTCAGGCAGGGGGACTGATTTTATCCTGCGACGAGCGCATTGAAGTTACCGATAAAGATACCCAGATCGCCAGCCTGCATTATATAATTAAAATACTTAACGAGCGCGGCAAAGAAGATTTTTCCGAAGCCCAGATAGAGTATGATACCACCTATGAGAAGATCGAGTTGGAATATGCCCGCACGATCAAGCCCGACGGCACGGTTGTGGACGTGGGCAGCCGCCATATCCGCGATGTTTCCAGATACCTGAATTTCCCGCTTTACAGCAATGTCCACGTTTATATTATTTCTTTTCCCGAGATCGCCGAAGGCGCGGCAGTAGAGTATAAGCTTAAGATCTACCGTAATAAATTGATCAACAAAAACGACTTTGTACTGGATTACCCCCTGCAGACATCTGCCCCGGTGATTTCCGCGGATTTCTTGCTGGCTGTTCCGGCATCAAGCGATATAAATATAAAAACGCTGAATGAAAAATACAATAATTTTAACGCCGACCTAAAGCCGGCGATTGAACAAACTTCCGGGCGTAAGGTTTATCGCTGGCAGTTTAAGAACATTCCCCAGATCATCCCCGAAACAGACATGCCGGCAGCAGTCCAGATTAATCCGACGATCCTTATTTCTACCTTTAAAACCTGGGAAGATATCCATAAGTGGTGGTGGGCATTGGCTAAGGACAAAATAAAGGCCGACGAAGCAACAAAAAACAAGGCCCGCGAATTAACGCAGAAAGTTTCCTCGGAAGAAGAAAAGATCCGGGCAATATACAATTTTTGTGCGCAAAAAATACGTTATGTTGCGGTTGAATACGGCCAGGCAGGCTATGAGCCGCATAAGGCAGAGGATATCTTCCGGAACAAATACGGCGACTGCAAGGACCAGGCAATACTCCTGGTAACAATGCTTAAGGAGATAGGCGTAGAAGCATATCCCGTATTGATCCCCACGCGCGAGGCTTATAACCTGGATCCGGATTTTCCTTCTATGATGTTCAACCACTGCATTGCCGCCGTAGTGCTTGAGGATAAAGTCGTATTTCTTGACCCTACGGCTGAAACCTGTTCTTTCGGCGACCTGCCTGCGGATGACCAAAACCGGCAGGTGCTCATATTTAAAGACGGAAAATACGAGATCGCGGCCACGCCGCTTTATCCGGCCGGGCACAATTCAGCCAAGCAGGTCATAGAGATAAAGATCCACAGCGAAGAGAATATTGCCGCTGAAAAAACAGTTTTCACGCACGGCATGTACGACCAGGCCCAGCGCTATTGGCTGTTATATACCCCTCCGCAGCTGGTTGAAGAAGTGCTGAAACAAAAGATACAGGAAATTTCCATCGGCAGCCAGCTTGAAAATTACAATATTGATAATTTAAACGACCTGAATAAACCGGTAGTCCTGAAATATGCTTTTAAAGGCAAAGAATACCTTACTGTCGCGGGGAAGTTAATGATCCTGCCGCAGTTGACAGGGATTGATTCCGGCATTGTTGCAAAGGACAGCCGCCGTTTCCCTATTGATTTTAACGTCCTGGAAAGCAAGGAAACGGATTTTAGTATTGCATTACCGGACGGTTTTAAGGTCAAGTATATGCCTGAGAGCGTCAGCGAAGACAGCCCGTGGCTGAAGTTCAGCGCCGCTTACAGGCAGGACGGCAAGAATATATATTTTCTGCAAAGAATGGAAATGAAAAATACGCTTGTAACTGAAACGGAATACCCCGCATTCAAAAATTTTATTGAGCGGCTGGCAAAAAAGATCAAGCAAAGGATCGTGTTGGAAAGGAACAAGTAGTTTTATGGAAAGCAGCGCCTTATCGCAGCAGTCCCGCAAATATATCCGTTTGGACTCGGTATTCCCGGTTGAATTTCAGGTAATCGGGTTAGACGACGCAACCCGGATGTCCGAATGGCTGCAGGGTTTTACCCGTAACGTCAGCAAAGGCGGCATTTGCCTTGAAGTAAACCGCCTGCCTGCTGATGTGGCGGCGCTCTTGCGCAGCCGGCAAGCGAAATTGTCGTTAAAAATAGAAATGCCTGTTTTACGCAGCCCCGTTCCCGCCGTTGCCAACATCGTCTGGATAAAAGAGCCGGAGGGCCATGATCAGAAGTATGTGATCGGCTTAAGCTATGAAGAGATTGACAGGTGCCAGAATTCAAAGATCATGTTCCAGGCGCGGCTGAAAAAAATAATCCTTCCCGTAGCCGCAGCGATCATCCTGATCTTGGCATCTGCCTTTTTACTGGGCACTTACTTTAATATGAAATTGGTCCGCGGCAACAAAGCTGCCGTGGAGCAGCTTGTTAAGACCATCCAGGAATCAAGCTTTGCCAAGCAAAAAATAAGAGAGATCACCGGAGACCGGGAGGAGTTGCTGTCAAAGATCCAGGCTCTGCAGTTGCGCATAGAAACGGTTGAAAACGAGAAAGCAAGAGCCGAACAGGAAAAGATCGTGCAGGCCGGGTTCAGCCCGGATATCCACGTGGGAAAGCTGATGCAAGAAAAGTCAGCGCTGGAGGATAGCCTTATCCGGCTGCAGCAGAAAGAGAGCGCGATCGCCGAAGAATTGCTGCAGCTTGACCAACGCAAGGCCAGGCTTGAGAAAACGAATCTGGATAAAATGTACCACTGGCTGGCGATCCATCAAAACCACCGCACCGGCCTGGTAATGAGCTTTGAAGGAGACGGCGAGCTGACCAATTGGGCGTTTGTTTATGACCAGTCCCTGGCAGCCCAGGCGTATTTAATTTTATCCGATTTTGAACGGGCAAAAAAAGTGCTGGCCTTTTTTGCCAAGAAAGCGCAAAGGAGCGACGGATTATTTTATAACGCTTATTATTCCAACGATTCCACTCCCGCAGAATTTACCGTGCATTGCGGCCCAAACCTCTGGCTGGGCATCGCGATCATCCAGTATTCCGAGAAGACAAAAGACAACACGTTCATGAAGCTGGCAGAAGAGATCGCGCAGGCGATCATCAGGCTGCAAATGGAAGATCAGGACGGCGGGTTAAGGGGCGGGCCAAATGTCGAATGGTATTCTACGGAGCATAACCTTGACGCTTACGCGTTTTTTAACATGCTTTATAAGCGCACGGGTAAAAGTCAATATCGCGACAGCCGGGATAAAATACTGCATTGGCTGAATATACATACTTACGATAAGGAGGATGTCCCGGTCATCCGCGGCAAGGGCGATGCTACGATTGCCACAGATACTTATGCCTGGTCCATTGCCGCCATCGGGCCGCAAAAACTGGAAGAGATCGGCATGAATCCCGATATGATCATGGATTTTGCCGAGAAGAACTGCGCGGTGGAGGTAGATTATATCCGGCCGGAAGGCAAGGCCGTCAAGATCAAGGGTTTTGATTTTGCCCCGCAGAGGCACCTTGGCCGGGGCGGAGTTGTTTCTGCGGAATGGACCTCGCAGATGGTCATATCCTTTAAGATCATGGCTGATTTTTACTATAAGAAAAAAATGCCGGCTAAGGCGCGCGGTTATGAATTAAAGGCTGACAATTACCTGACCGGCCTCGGCAATATGATCATTTCCAGCCCTTCTCCGTCGGGGCAAGGCGACAGCTGCCTGCCTTACGCAACTCAGGAAAACGTAGATACCGGCCACGGCTGGATGACGCCTAAGGGTAAGACTACCGGATCGGTAGCCGGCACAGCATATACACTTTTTGCGTATTATAATTATAATCCGCTGAAGCTGAAAGAATGAACAAGGAGCTGAACTCTATTTATAATAAGTTATACAAGGCCTTTGGCCCGCAGAAATGGTGGCCGGCAGAAACAGCTTTTGAGGTGATGGTGGGAGCGATCCTCACCCAGAATACCAGCTGGACTAACGTGGAAAAAGCGATTGCCAGCCTAAAAAAACATAAAGCGCTGGATTCGCGCAAGCTGCGCCGCCTAAGCCACAAGCAGTTAAGCCGGCTGATTAAGCCGGCAGGTTACTATAACATTAAGGCAAAACGGCTGAAGAATTTTCTTGATTTCTTATTCGGCGCGTATAAGGCCGACATCAGAAAAATGTCAGCTGTTGACACCGATATTTTGCGCGGGCAATTGCTGTCGGTAAACGGCATTGGCCCGGAAACAGCGGATTCAATCCTGCTTTATGCCTTGAACAAGCCGGTGTTCGTAGTCGATGCTTACACTAAGAGGATCATCGGCAGGCACAAGCTGATAAAAGAGTCTAGCGGATACGACGAGGTGCAGAAGCTGTTTATGTCCGGCCTTAAGAAGGAAGAAAAAATATTTAACGAATATCACGCGCTTCTGGTAAAATTAGCTAAGGACTTCTGTTTAAAGTCAAAGCCAAAATGCGAAAAATGCCCGATAAAATAAAAAAAGAAAAAAGCCGGCTATGGAAAAGATTATACCGGGATTTTTCTTTAGGCCCTGCCAGGATAGAAAGGTTCATCAGCCAGATGCACGCGGAAATGGATGCCGGGCTGGCCGGCAGGAAAAGTTCGCTGGAGATGCTGCCGGCATTCGTGGATATCCCGTCGGGAAAAGAAAAGGGAAGGTTTATCGCCCTTGACCTGGGAGGCACAAACTTTCGCTTGCTTGAACTCCGGCTTAAAGGAAACGGCAGGATAAAAAAGCTTAAAGAAAAAAAATTCATCTTAAAAGATAGTTACATTAAGGGCAACGGAGAAGAGCTTTTTGATTTTTTTGCCGGCTGCATCAAAGATTTTTCCGGCAGCGCGAGCTGCGACATCGGATTCACTTTTTCTTTTCCGGTCAGACAGAAGGCCGTTGCTTCAGGCATACTTTTATATTGGACAAAGGGGTTTTCCGCCACAGGCGTTGTCGGTAAAGACGTGGTAGCCATGCTTAATGAAGCACTGGCACAAAAGGGGCTAACAGGCATAAAAGTTTCCGCGCTGGTCAATGATACCGTAGGCACGCTGGTTAGCCGGGCTTATCAAGACCATAGCTGTGATACCTCGGTGATCCTGGGCACAGGGACAAATGCCTGTTACCGCGAAAAATTTTCCCGTATTGCCAAATGGAAGGGCGCAGGAACAAAAAGCGGCTATATGCTGGTGAATACGGAGTGGGGGAATTTCAATAAGGTTGATGTTACGGTTTATGACCGCATGCTTGATAACGCCTCGGAAAATCCCGGCTATCATCTTTTAGAAAAAATGATTTCCGGTATGTACCTGGGAGAACTTGTCCGGCTGGTCATGTTGGATACGGCAAAGCAGGGTATTTTATTTTGCGGCAAAATGCCCGCGGTATTAAGATCAAGGCGTAGTTTTAAAACCGAAAACATGTCTTGCATTGCCGCTGATCAGACCGCCAGCCTGGTAAAAACCGAAGCATTATTACGCAAGCTGGGGGTTATTGGTTCATCTTACGCAGATCGCAGGCAGATCAAAGAAATATGCAACTTAATAGCCAGCCGCAGCGCCCTCTTAAGCGCAGCTGCTCTGGCGGCAATAATTTTAAAAGTTGATCCGCGCGTCTTGCGCAAACACACGGTTGCTGTTGACGGGACAGTATACGAAAAATACCCGGGCTTTGCCAAAAAGATCAGGGTCGGGCTAGGGCAGATACTCGGCAACAAGGCCAAAAAAATAAAAATAGCTTTAACCAAAGACGGTTCAGGCACAGGCGCTGCAATTATTGCCGCAATATCAAAGGAGGAAGGTTATGCGTAAGTTGATCATTACCCTGGCGATCATTTTAAGTTTAACGGCGGTATCTTATGCGGCGCCTTGTTACGGCACAAAACTGCCCGAAAAACACAAATTCTTTGCCAGTTTTGAATCGTATTCTCTTTTTAAGCGGTATCTGGAAGACAGCCAGGGCAAAGTACGTTCGCAGCAGCAATTTTACGGCATGTCTTTCGGCGTATTTGACTGGCTTTCCATTGACCTGAAGGCAGGGGGCGGCAATGTTAAGCAGCATCCCCTTGGCAGCGACGAAGTAGATTATTCATCCAGCTTTGCCGGAGGATACGGCTTGCGCGTAAAATTCTTTGACAAAAATAATATGAAGGCGGTCCTGGGGTTCCAGCATATCTGCGTCCACCCCAAAAGCACGCATTTGGGCGACATAAGGAATAAAACGATCCTGGATGATTGGCAATGGTCATTGCTCGGGTCCTATGGGTTCAAACACTTGACGCCATATCTGGGCGTAAGGTGGTCAAGGGTTGATTATATCCACTGGGTAGGCGATAATAAAAAACGCGTGATGTCGGATTTTACCAAAAGCGTGGGTCTGGTCTATGGTTTTGACATCCTTTTAACAGAAAAATTCTGGCTCAACATCGAAGGTTCCAGCTTTGACAGCGACGCATTAGCAGTCAGCATAAATTACGCGTTTTAAGATTAGGGACGGTTCTGGGCCAAAGCGAAAAGTGTCCCCAAAAGCAAGACACTTTTCCCTTTGTCCGCAGAACCGTCCCTACCACGACTTTATGATAAATAAACAGAGGTTAGTAAGATTATTGCAGCAGTTGATCCGCATAGATTCGCAGAATCCCGGGTCAACGGAAAAAGAGATCGCGTTTTTTGTTGCCGGGTACCTGCGCAAGCTCGGCCTGGTTACCAGGATATACGCGTTTAAAAAAGACCGCTCAAATTTGCTCGCCTACCTGAAAGGCCGCGGCAGCAAATCGCTTTTGATCACGCCCCATCTTGACACTGTACCCGCGGGAAGGAACTGGAACTTTTTGCCCTTTGGCGCAACGATCAAAAATAACCGGATATACGGCCTGGGCGCTACCGATTGCAAATGCAATCTTGCCGCAGGCATGGAAGCGATTAATAGTTTAGTTGAAGATAAGGAAGTTTTAGATTATAATCTGGTCTTTGCCGCTACGGCAGATGAAGAGACCGGCTCGGATCGCGGCCTGATACCGCTGATAAATAAAGGCATATTAAAGCCGGACGCGGCGGTAGTATTGGACGCAGATGACTTTGAGATCGTGGTCGCGCAAAAAGGCCTGATCCATTTAAAGGTAAAAATTTCCGGTAAAAAAGCGCATGGCGCTTATCCGTGGCGCGGAATCAATGCCATTGCGATTGCCGTGGATATTTTGAAAGACCTCAAGGCGTATAAGTTTAAATATACGAAGAATAAATACCTGAAGCCGCCGACGGTAAATATCGGCACGATCCGTGGCGGGGACAAGGTTAACATCGTTGCCGATTGGTGCGAATTTGAATTGGATTTCCGTTTTTTGCCGGGGATGCGCGCGGAAAAGATCATCAGTGATCTAAAAAAGATCATCGGCAGGCGTGCCAGGAAATATAAAATTGAAATCTCCGGCATACAAAAAGATTATCGCATAGACAGCAGGCATCCTTTAGTAAGCAGCCTTAGCGCCGCGTTCAAGCGCTGCGGTATCAGGCCGGATGTTTCCGGCTCAGAAGGCGCGACCACGATAACGTTCTTTCAGGATAAAAATATCCCGGCGATTGCCACGGGCTTCGGGGCAGCGGGATGCGCGCATACGGTTGACGAATACGTAAAGATTGAAGACCTTTATAAGGGCAGCCGCGCACTGGAAGAATTTTTAAAAAGGTATAAATTCTGAATTTACGCAAGGAGAAACTCATGGAAGGTATTAAAATCATCAAGCGGCCGAAATTAAAAGACCCTTATCTTATTGTTGCCTGGCCGGGAATGGGCGAAGTGGCGTTTAAATCAGCGCACTACCTCGTAGAAACGCTCAAGGCGGAAGAATGCGCAGAGCTATTGGCGGATGAATTCTTTTATCCTACCTCAAGCAACGTTAAGAGCGGGGTATTAAGCCTGCCTGACCTGCCGAGCGGCAAGTTCTATTACTGGAAAAATAAATCCGGCAAGAACGACATTGTCATCTTTATGAGTAATGCCCAGCCTGACCTTTCCGGCTCAGAGTTATATTGCGAGCGGATACTTGCTTATGCCAAGCATATTAAAGTAAAGGCTTTGATCGGCATCGCGGCAATGCCGCAGCCGGTGGAGCATACGCAGCAGCCCAATGTCTGGGTAACCGCGACTTCCGCGGACCAGATCAACAGCTTAAAAAAATACGAGCTGGATATCCTTGCCGACGGCCAGATCAGCGGCATGAACGGCCTGTTCCTCGGCATTGCCAAACGCGAAGGATTCCAGGGATTCTGCCTGTTGGGTGAGATACCGCTTTATACCATCCAGATTGAAAATCCTAAAGCCAGCTGCGCGGTATTGGAGGCTTTGGCAAAAATACTGGGTATCCAGATCGATCTTAGCAGCCTGCTGACACAGGCACACATCATGGAAGAAGAGATCAATAAGCTCATGGATTATCTGAAGCTCGGCACTCCGCTGGGGCCCATCGGAGAAGAGGAGATCGAAAAAATAAAAAAATCCCTTAGCCAGCTTACCAAGCTTCCGGCTTCGGTCAAGGAAAAGATCGACGGGCTCTTTAACCAGGCAAAGACGGATATCAGCAAAGCCGGAGAACTTAAGCGGGAGCTGGATAAATGGAACGTGTACAAGGAATACGAGGACCGTTTCCTTGACCTGTTCAAGAAAAAAAAGGACAACAGCAACTAACCCGGCGGAAAAATGATCAAGGCAGCGATCTTTGATTTAGGCAACGTGTTGATCAACTTTGACCACCGCATTGCGGTCATAAAAATCGCTCCCCTCTGCGCCATGCAGGAAGAGGAGATCTACAATTTTTTCTTTGACTCGCCGCTTACCGGCCTGTTTGAAGAAGGCAAGATCGACGCCCTGGAGTTTTTCTCGGAAGTAAAAAAATCCCTGCAACTCAAGATTGGTTATGATGAGTTCCTGCCGGTATGGAACGAGATCTTTTTTCTTACCGAATCCAACCGCAGCGTATATGGCCTGGCGGAAAAATTGAGGAAGAAATATAAGACCGCGCTCCTTTCCAATATTAACTCCCTGCATTTTGATTATCTGAGAGAGAATTTTCCCATCTTTGGCCCTTTTCATAATTTGCTCCTTTCTTTTGAGATGAAGCTTAAAAAACCCGACGCCGGTATTTATAAAAAAACGCTGGAAACCCTCGGCGTATTGCCCCACGAGGCCTTTTACACCGACGACCGACCGGAGCTTATTGAGAGCGCGGCCGGGCTGGGCATACAGGCTTTTGTATTTAAAGGAGTTGAGCAGTTAAAGGATGACCTGCTCGCTGCGGGCGTAGAGATCGGCTGATGAAAACGGCTAAGTTCCAACCCAGGTTTTACCGGCAATGGCTAACCGCAAAAGGATTATTTAAAACAGGCGTCAGGGTAAAAGAGACCGACCTGATGATCTTATCCGATAAGCCGATAGACCGCGATTTTTGCGCAGAGAGAATAAGTTTTTACCGCAGCCAGATAGAAAACTATATTGCCAAAGACCCGAGGTTTTCATCCAGCCTAAAGCCGCTGGCAGTAGAATTGAAAGCAGCGCCGATAATAAAAAAAATGGCCGTTGCGGCAAGACTGGCCGGTGTCGGGCCCATGGCGGCAGTTGCCGGAGCGCTTGCCGAATGTTTAGGCAGGGATCTTTTAAGGCGCGGAGCAAAAGATATTATCATTGAGAACGGTGGGGATATTTTTCTGAAGATTTCCCGGCCCTGCAAGGCAGCAATTTACAGCGGCCGGTCAAAGCTATGGAGCGGCCTCGGCATTGAAATCATGCCGCAAAAAAAAGCAATGGGGGTCTGCGCATCAAGCGCTACGATCGGCCATTCGCTTAGTTTTGGGCAGGCAGAGAGCGTGGTGATCCTGGCAAAGGATGCCTTTCTTGCCGACGCAGCAGCCACGGCAACCTGCAACCGCACGCAGGGTAAAAACAGTTTAGGGCAGGCATTGGGGTTTGCCCGTTCAATAAAAGGGGTTTTTGGGGCAGTGGTTATCTTTAAAAATAACCTGGCATGTTTTGGGAAAGGGTTTAGATTAGCCAAATGAACCGTCCGCCGGATATCTCCATCAACAGGCTTGCAGTTTACCTAAGGTTCCTTGAAGGTTTTGTGGAAGAAAAGGGCGCGGATTCCACGATCAACTCAGAGGAGCTGGCAAGGTTTCTTGACATAAACCCCCATCAGATACGCAAAGACCTTTCCTATTTCGGAAAATTCGGCGAAAGGGGAAAGGGGTACCGCGCCGAAGAGCTGCGGGATAAATTACGCAAGATACTCGGCCTGGAAAAAAAATGGAACCTTTGCCTTTGCGGCATGGGCAATTTAGGAAGCGCCTTGTTCGCTTACGGGGGTTTCAGGCAGCTGCATTTGGATATTGTCGCGGTATTTGATAATGACCCGCATAAGATCGGCGAATCGGTCAAGGGGGTAAAAATATTCGCCCCCGATAAGATCAGCCGCGTGGCAAAACAGCTGCACATTGACATCGCGATCATTGCCGTGCCGCCGCAGGCAGCGCAGGCAGTAACCGATAAATTGATCACCGCCGGGGTAAGGGCGATACTGAATTTCGCTCCGGTCAAGCTCAACGTCCCCGCATCGGTGAAGCTGCGCAACGTTGATCTCTCGACGCAGCTGATCAACCTTACTTATTTCCTCTCTTGCGTCAAAACACTTGACAAAAACAAGATATTGTGATAAAAAAATAATATCAGCGCAATATTTTGCGCGGCTTAAATAATATTTTGGAGGGTAAATTAATAAAATTGGAAAAATCAGGTAAAGGATTAAGGGCTCAAGATTCGTGGAGCCCTTATTTTATTTAAGATGCTTACCGTCGGCTTGACTTACGACTTAAAAAGCGATTACGAGTTTAAAAAAGGTGATCCACCGGACGCAAACGCGGAGTTTGACCATCCTTCGACAATAGACGTGATCGCAAACGCGATCAGGTCCCAGGGCGTTAAAGTAAAAAAGATCGGTAATGCCGCAAACCTCCTTGAGCAGATCAATGACCTTAACGTGGCGATCGTTTTTAATATCTCTGAAGGCATCTCCGGCAGGAACCGGGAATCGCAGGTGCCGATACTCCTGGAAATGGCGGGTATTCCTTTTGTCGGCGCGGACGCCCTGACGCTTTCACTCACCCTTGATAAGATCATGGCGAAAAAGATCTTCATCGCCGAAAACATCCCCACCCCGAAATTCCGCGAGATAAAAAATACAGACTCGCTTTCCGACTCCGACCATCTGAAATTTCCCCTGATCGTAAAGCCGCGCTTTGAAGGTTCGTCAAAAGGCCTAAGCGAGAGTTCGCGCGTGGAAACTCCCGAAGAACTGGAAAAGCAGGCGGGATATATAATTAATACCTATAAACAGCCGGCATTGATCGAAGAATTCATTTCCGGCCAGGAATTCACCGTGGCAGTCGTGGGCAATGACCCGCCGGAAGTCCTGCCTGTGGTGCAGATAAAAATCGACGGGAAATTGCAATTGAACGATAAATTCTATACCTTCGCGCGTATCACTTCCAATCGCCTTGAATATACCTGCCCGGCGCACATAGACGCAGGCCTGAACAAAAAAATTTCCGACCTGGCTTTAAAAACCTATAATGCGGTTGAGTGCCAAGATTTCGGCAGGGTTGATTTCCGGGTAGATAAGGACGGCAGGCCATACGTGCTGGAAATAAACCCATTGCCGTCTTTGTCCACCGAAGACGTATTTCCGCTCGTAGCCAAACAGATCGGCCTGACTTACGAGCAGATCATCGGCAGGATCTTAAGCAGCGCTTTAAAAAGGCATAACCTAAAATAAATGAAAATCGCGCTGACCTATAATTTAAAAGAAAAGGACGAGACAAAACCTCCGGATTATTTTTCCGAATTTGATTCGGAGGAAACGATAAACGCGATCATCTCGGCGATTCGCAACCGCGGCCATGAAGTGTGCGGCGTAAACGCCGGACAGGAAAACCTTTTTTCGTATTTTAAAAGGAACCGCGTGGATATGGTATTTAATATCGCCGAGGGCAGGGCGGGAAAATTCCGCGAATCAGAGATCCCGGCAATACTGGATTACCTTGATATCCCCTACACCGGCTCAAATACATTTTCCCTTGCCCTTGCTTTGAATAAAGCGGTGACTAAAAAAATCCTCAAGGCAGAGAATATTCCTACCCCGCAATTCCAGGTATTTTCAAAAGGAAACGAAGACCTTGACCAGGCGTTAAAATTCCCCCTTATCGTCAAGCCGAATTGCGAAGGCTCTGCCAAGGGCATTAACGCTTCAAACGTTGTCAATTCCAAAGACGGCTTGTACAAAAAAGCCGAGGAAATCATCGGCCTCTATAAACAGGAGGTGCTGGTTGAAGAATTTATCCACGGCAAGGAATTGACTGTGGGCGTGCTTGAGAACGGCAAGGCCACGGCGCTGCCGATCTTAGAGATCGATTTTACCGCCTGCGTTAAGAGCGGTGAATATTTTTACAGCTGGCGGATGAAAGAATTTCAGGGCAATGCCGAGCTTGGCCTGATGCCTAATTTTTACTGCCCGGCGCGGCTGGACAAAGAGACTGAAGCAAAAGTAAAAGAGATTGCTATCAGGACGCATCAGGCAGTAGGATGCTTTGACATCTCCCGCACGGATATCAGGCTGGATGAAAATAATGTGCCCTATGTGCTGGAAATAAACCCTTTGCCCGGGCTTGACCCCAAAGAATCTAATTTCCCGATCATGGCATATGCAGCCGGGATGAAATACGACGAGCTTATAGATGCGATACTCACCAGCGCTGCCGAGCGCTATTTCGGTAAAAAAGCAATCAGCCGGAATAATTAAGAGGAGGGAAAGATTAATTGAGTAACCTATTGACGGTTGAAACAAAAGCGCAGCAGGAAGCTGTAACGCCGCCACGCCAATCAAGAAAGTCCCTGGATTATCAACAGATCAGCCTTTATAAAGACGTTAATCCCCTGGACTGGGAAGATTGGCATTGGCAGATCAAGCACCGCATCCGCGCAAAAGAAGAACTGTCGCAGGTAATTAAATTAACTCCCGAAGAAGAAGAAGGCTTAAAAAAGGCAAGCGGAAGGCTGTCATTGGCAATCACCCCTTATTGGGCGACTTTGATTGACCCGGATGACCCGGATTGCCCGCTACGCCGGCAATCCGTGCCGGTAAAAACGGAATTCGTGGTCTCTCCGCATGAAATGGTTGATCCTTGCGCAGAAGACCGTGATTCCCCTGCTCCGCATCTTGTGCACAGGTATCCGGACAGGGTCCTGCTCCTGGCTACTGACCACTGCGCAATGTATTGCCGCCATTGCACCAGAAGAAGGCTGGTAGGCGAACGCAGCATTGAAGAAACTGATTTTTCCACCCGTTTTGACGCGGCGATAGATTATATTAAAGCCAACCGCAAGATCCGCGACGTGCTGATCTCCGGCGGAGATCCCTTAACGCTGGAAGACGATCAATTGGAGAACCTGCTGCAGAAAATACGCTCTATTTCCCACGTGGAATTCCTGCGCATCGGTACCCGGGTCCCGGTAACCCTGCCGCAGCGCATCACGGAAAAACTAGCAACAATGCTGAAAAAATATTCGCCCGTGTGGATGAGCATACATTTTAACCATCCAAAAGAAATAACCAAGCGCTGCAAACTCGCCTGCGATATGCTTTCTGATTCAGGCATACCCTTGGGCAGCCAGAGCGTGCTTTTAAAAGGCATTAATGACCGGCCGTATATCATGAAAAAGCTGGTGCAGGAGCTCTTGCAGATCAGGGTAAGGCCGTATTATATTTACCAGTGCGATCCGGTAAAAGGCACGCAGCATTTCCGCACTCCCGTGGCAGTAGGCATCAACATTATGGAAAAACTGCGCGGCCATACTTCCGGTTATGCAGTGCCTACCTATGTGATTGACGGGCCGGGCGGCGGCGGTAAGATCCCCGTAGGCCCGAATTACATCCTTTCGCAGGCAAAAGGCAAGTACGTGCTGCGTAATTACAAAGGAAAGATCTACACCTACCTGGAATAACCGCTTGACCCCCCACATCCCCAGAGATATAATAAGTCCATAGCATACGCTATGGGATGGGAATGACATAAGCTGCTGGTATTGATACTCTTTTCTCCCTCTATTAATAACTTCCTATTAAAAAAGGAGTGCTAATATGGACGCTAAGAACAAGAGAAGTATCATCCTTTTGGGCCACTCACATTCCGGAAAAACAAGCTTGGCAGAAAGCCTGCTTTTCCGGTGTAAAGCCACCAGCCGAAAGGGCAGCGTTTTAGAAGGCAATACGGTCAGCGATTACGGCTGGGATGAGATTGAGCGTAAGATCTCCATCAACGACAGCTTTATGTTCTGCGATTTCCAGAATACCCGCATCCAGGTCATAGATTCCCCCGGTTATATTGATTTCTTTGGCGAAGTAATTGCCGGCATCCGCGCCGCAGATAACGCGGTGGTAGTAATTGACGCGATAGAGGGCGTGCAGATAGGCACGGAAAAGGCATGGGCGCTTGCAGAAGAACTCTCTATGCCGCGGCTCATTTTTGTCAATAAATCCGATCTTGACGGCATAGATAATAACAAAGTGATCGCGGATATTAAGGCTTCGCTTTCCAAAAAGGCAATCCCCTTAGATGACGGGGTGGAACTGATCGAACTGGTTGCTGAAAGCGATGACGCTCTCCTGGAAAAATACCTTGCGCAGGGAAGTCTTTCGCCTGAAGAAGTAAACATCGGTTTGCGCAAGGCAGTTGCCAATGCCAAGGTCTTTCCCATAATTTTCGGCTCGGCGCTGAAAGATTCAGGCATTGAAGGCCTGCTTCAGGCAATAAAAGATTACTGCGCTGCGCCTGATGAGCGGCCTAGCCCGGAGCTGGTTGAGGGCCAGCTTACTTTAAAGCCGGATGCGCCATTTTCCGGGTTCGTATTTAAAAGTATCATTGATCCTTATGTCGGGCAGCTAAGCCTGGTAAAGATCTTTTCCGGTAAACTCGCGGCAAATTCCAGTTTTTACAATAATACCCAGAAAACATCAGAACGTTTCGGCCAGATTTACCTGCCCCAAGGCAAGGAACAGCGTTCAATAGATTTTGCGGATTGCGGCGATATTATCGCCATCCCCAAATTAAAGCAAACGCACACTTCCGATTCTTTGTGCGAGCAGGCACATCCGGTAACTTTTAAGCCGATGGCCTTCCCTGAGCCAATGATGTCTGCTTCGGTAAAGCCGCGTTCGCGCCAGGACGAAGAAAAAATTTCCCAGTCTACGGCAAAATTAACTGCCGAAGACCCGACGATAAAAGTATACCGCGACCCGGAGACTAAAGAAGAGATCATCTCCGGTTTAGGCGACCTGCATTTGAACGTTGCCGTGGGCAGGCTCAAAAAACGGTTTAACGTGGAAGTTGACCTTGGCACGCCCAAAGTCCCGTATAAAGAAACAGTTACCAAGACAGTGCGCATGCAGGGCAAATACAAGCGCCAGTCCGGAGGAAGAGGCCAGTACGGCGATGTCTGGATTGAAGTGAGGCCGCTTGAGCCGGGCAAGGGATTTGAATTCGTGGATAAGATCTACGGGGGCGCGATCCCGCGTAACTTTATTCCGTCGGTAGAAAAAGGCGTGCGCCAGGCAATGGCTGAAGGCGTGGTTGCCGGATATCCGGTGGTAGATATGCAGGTGGTGCTGCAGGACGGCTCGTATCATGAAGTTGATTCATCGGACATGGCATTTCAGATTGCCGGGTCAATGGCGTTGAGAAAGGCGACAATGGAAGCGCATCCTGCGCTACTTGAGCCGATCATGGAAGTGGAAGTTTATATCCCGGAAGATTTCGTGGGGCAGGTTTCCGGTGACCTTAATTCCCGGCGCGGCAGGCCGCTGGGCATGGAAGTAAAAGGCAAGACCAATATTGTCAAGGCGCAGGTGCCCTTGGCAGAAATGTTCACTTACGGTAATGACTTGCGTTCAATGACTCAAGGTAAAGGCACGTTCACGATGAAATTCCTGCATTATGAACAAGTGCCTGCGAAGATCGCAAATAACATTATCAGCAGGTATCAGGCGCAAGCCAAAAAAGACGAGCAGGAATAATTCCCGCCGCTTTTAACTAATCTGCGTAAGAAGAAAGGAACGATTACGTGAAAATAGGAATTTTTGGCATTGAAGGATTTTATCAAGGCAAGGCTAACATCATTGACAGCCGCGTAAAAGCCCTGAAAGTAATGTTTAATTCTCCCAAAGAGGTTTATATTCAGGCTGACGTGGTGATTGATGCGGATAAATTAGTTGAAGCTGACGGGATTATTGCTCCGGAAAGCGCGAAACTGGATTTGATCGTTAATGATATGGAGTTTGTAGAGACGAGGCTCGGACGGGCAACTGATGATCTGGAAAAAGGCTTGTTTACCCGCTTCAAGGAATTGCTGGATAAAGAAAAGTTCCTTTCTGAGGCGCAGCTTGGTGAAGACGAAAAGAAGCTGATTGCCGGTTACTCTCTGTTAACGATCAAGCCGGTTTATCTTGCTAAACCTGAAGAGATAGAGAATAAAGAGAAGCTGCTTTTTAATGCGTATTATTGCTTTGGCTATATTTCCTTTTTTACTGCCGGTGATAAAGACGCGCATTCATGGCCGATCAAGAAAGGCGCGAATGCCTGGGAGGCATCCGGGGCAATTCATTCAGATATTCAGAAGGGCTTTATCCGCGCGGAAGTTGTGAGCTACAATGACCTCACTGCCGACGGCAGCCTTTCCAAGGCGCGTTCCAGTAATCACATTCGCCTTGAAATGAAGGAATATATCGTCCAAGACGGCGATTATATCGTCTTTAGGTGTAATAAATAACTGTTAGTTTTAGCTTCTCCTTTCGTCTATTAACATAGAAAGGAGAGGCAATCATGAAAGAACTGGTTCCGGAAGAGATCATTGAGCGTAAGATTTTTTTGATTCGTGGGCAAAAGGTGATGCTAAGCACGCATCTGGCAGAATTATATGGCGTAGAAGCCAAAGTGCTTATTCAGGCGGTCAAGCGTAATATTAAAAGATTCCCGGAAGATTTTATGTTTCAACTTACTTGGCGGGAGGCTTTATGTTTGAAGTCACAAATTGTGACTTCAAGTTCAAGGTCACAATTTGTGACCTTGGGAAAAGGTAAGAATATTAAATATTTACCCTACGCTTTTACCGAACAGGGAGTTGCAATGCTTTCCAGTGTATTGAGAAGCGATAGGGCGGTTCAGGTGAATATTGCTATTATGCGGGCTTTCGTAAAATTACGGCAGTTTTTATCTGCGCATAAGGAGCTTACGCATAAATTGGATGAGTTGGAACGCCGGGTTGCAATGCATGACGGCAAGATTAAGGATATATTTGAGGCAATAAGGCAGCTTATGGCGGCGCCGGTTGAAGAAAAGAGAAAGATCGCCGGCTTTAGCCGTATATAGCAACGTTCTTTCGCAATTTTGCGTCTGGCTTGTCTTGGCTTTTCGCAGGGACGCTCGCCCCGCCCAGCGTGCGCCTAACAAGACGTTTTATATAACTCAATAATTCCCAAGGTATTATAAAACAAATCCGGGTTAATTCCGGAGATACGATATCTAATTGCAGCGTTTAAGCGGATGGATTGGGTTGGTTTGGAGCAGGGCGTAGGAGGCTTGGAGCCAGCCGGAGAAAGGAAGGTATGCGTAAATTATTGACGAGTGTAATTTTATTATTATCTGTCGCAAGCCTTACAGCTCAAGCACGGGATAGTGATATAAAACTTTTGGGTTTTGAGAGTAGAAGTACAGGTTCTGTCACGGGGCGGGCCGATCCTGATAAGCCAGGATTTTATTACGCTGAGGCTCCAAGGATAAGAGAAAAGAAGGTGGAATCCGGAGTATTAGTTATTACCGTAGCTAACATTTTCGCAAATTGTGCTCAGAAATTTGAAGGTAGTATTGAAGTCAAAAGTGGTATTTTAAACCTTAAGTATATAGAAAAAGAAATGAACTGGAAAGAAATGATGCTTTGTAAAGGACAGCACAATTTAATTTATAAAATAGAAGGAATCAAGGATATTGATCGTTATAAATTTCAATTAAACGGGGAAGACATAGATTCATCAATAAAATATACTGATGGAATTCGGACAGCCACCGCTCCTCATCAATAAAATAATTCCGGGGACAGGGTACTTAATTATGGGTATATTTAGAGGGCGGGTGATCGGGGTAACTGTGGTTCTGGCGGCGTTGTTGTTCGCGCCTTCTGCCGCCTTCACCGAGGAGCCGGCAGGAGAAGAATTTTTTGACGGCCTCCTGGGCCAGCTGGATAGTATGGATGTTTCAGTCAGAAAAAAAGCAGTCATTGAGCTGGCAAGCCAGATGCGGCGCAGCACGATAAACCCCAATCTTCCGAAAGCCAAGATAAGCGCAAGGCTTCAGGAATTTATCGGGGAAGAGAAGGTAAAATCCATAAAAACACAAGCCATCCAGGCATTGGTCTATTATGACCAGCAAGAAGGAAAGCTTGATTATCTATCGGTTTTCCGGGATTTTCTTTCCTGCGTTGATGATACAAATATTTCTTTCCGCGACTCCGGGCTTATGGATGATATCCTTCAGGAAATTTTCAGCTTTGCCTGCATAAAGGATGGCAAAAAACTAAGAGACGATATTTACGCTTTGCTTTGCAGCCAGATCAAAAACGGAACCTCCGAGCGCCGGCTGCGGAACCTGATCCGGATCGTGGCTAAGGCATTCTATTATGATGAATTCAGGGACGATCGGCCGGCTGATCTCTTTGCCGTGATCGCCAAGGCCATATCCACAAACTCACAGTATTATTTGTCGGATTATGCTGCCGGGATCCTTTTGCTTAATTATATCGGCGATTCTAAAATGCGCGACGGAAAAATCATCGTTGATATGGCTTTGCGAAGCTCGGATAATGCAACGCGCTATGTGGCAACCCGGATCGCAGAGGAGTTGGAACAATAAAAGTAAAACGTTAGGGACAGTCCCTATAAGACAGGAGAGGAAATGGTTAAAATCAAGCGGGCGTTGATCAGCGTGTCGGATAAAACGGGAGTATTGGAACTGGCAAAAACCTTGAATAAATTCGGCGTGGAAATTCTTTCTACCGGCGGCACGGCAAAAATGATACGCGACCACGGTATTGCGGTAAAAGAAGTATCCGAGTACACCGGATTCCCCGAAATGTTAGACGGCAGGGTAAAGACCCTGCATCCGCGGATCCATGGCGGCTTACTTGCCTTAAGAGACAAAGAGGAACATATGCGCGCATTAAAAAACCATGATATCGGCCTGATTGATATGGTGGTGGTTAACTTATATCCCTTCGAGCAAACGATCAATAAACCCGGGGTAACCATTGAAGAAGCCATTGAGAACATTGATATCGGCGGTCCGAGCATGCTGCGCTCTGCGGCAAAGAATGCCAGGTCAGTGGCAGTAGTCTGCAATCCTTCGCGCTACGGCCAGATCATTGATGAGCTGAATAGAAATGACGGCTATCTTCCTACGAAACTGATGCGCGAGTTAGGTCTGGAGGTATTTAAGACAACCAGCCATTATGACGGGATAATCTATAATTATTTTAAAAATCAATATGATCCGGGAGTAAAAAGCGCATTCCCTGCTCAAATGTCCATTAGTTTTGATAAACTGCAAGACCTGCGTTACGGCGAGAACCCGCATCAAAAAGCAGCCTTTTATAAGTTGGCAAACGAGGCAGCAGGATTGACTGCAATGAAGCAGCTTTGGGGTAAAGAGTTGTCGTTTAATAACATCCTTGACCTGAATGCCGCGGTAAATATCGTCAAGGAATTCGCGCTTCCGGCAGTAGTATTCATTAAACACAATAATCCCTGCGGCGTTGCCGAAAATAAAGATATGCTTAAGGCATACCGCGATGCCTGGAGCTGTGATAAGCTTTCCGCATTTGGCGGGGTATTAAGCATTAATAGAAAGGTTGATCTTGCTTTGGCAAAGTTAATTGCCAAGAGCGGGTTCCTGGAATGTATTGTTTGCCCGGGCTTTGTCCCGAATGCGCTTGAACTATTAAAAGCCAAGAAAAATTTAAGGCTTTTGGAACTTCCGGGCATGCTGGACAAGACCGCAGGCCTTGATTTTAAAAAAGTAAACGGCGGCTTATTACTGCAGGATGAAGATAGCCTGACGCTGGACGAGAACAACCTGAAGGTGGTAACTAAAATAAAGCCGACAAAAGCGCAGATGGAATCACTCCTCTTTGCCTGGAAAGTGGCAAAACACGTTAAGTCAAACGCGATTATCCTTACCCGCGGCACAAAGACTGTGGGTATTGGCGCAGGCCAGATGTCGCGTGTTGATTCGGTATTTATCTCCACGAAGAAAGCCGGCAAATTAGCCCTTGGCTCTGTGCTTGCTTCAGACGCCTTCTTTCCCAAAGAAGACGCGATCCAACTGGCTGCCAAATACAAGATCAAGGCGATCATTCAGCCGGGCGGCTCCATTGCGGATGAACAGATCATCAAAATGGCTGATAAACACAAGATCCCGATGGTTACAACCGGCATCAGGCATTTCCGCCACTAATGACTTATCCGCAGGCGATCAGCTACCTTGGATCGTTAATCAATTACGAAAGATTCAGCGGCTGGGCCTATAGGGAATCTTTTAGGCTGGAGCGCTTCCGGGATTTTTTGCATAGCATCGGCGATCCGCAAGCCGGGTTAAAATGCGTGCATGTTGCCGGCAGCAAAGGAAAGGGCTCTACCTGCGCGTTCATCAGCTATGTTTTGCGCAGGTTAGGATATAATGTCGGGCTTTATACCTCTCCGCACTTATCAGATTTCCGGGAAAGAATACGCATATTAGGTGTCAGGTGTCAGGTGTCAGGTGTCAGGCAAGGTGGGGATTTTGAAGGGATGATCCCCAGGAAAGACCTGGCGCGGTTAGTAACCGGGCTTAAGCCGGCAATAGATAAATTTCATCGGGCTAAAAAGCATGAGCCGCTGTCTTTTTTTGAAGTTTATACGGCGCTGGCGTTTATTTATTTTAAAGAAAAGAAAGTTGATTTCGCGGTTTTAGAAACAGGCCTTGGCGGAAGACTGGATGCCACTAATACGGTTGACCCGCTGGTATGCGTGATCACGCCGATCAGTTATGAGCATACACAGCAATTAGGCAATACGCTTAAAGCGATTGCCGGGGAAAAAGCAGGGATCATTAAATCCAAAAGATCCATCGTGATCAGCGCGGAGCAAAAAGAAGAAGTCGCCAGAGTGATCAGGGAAAGATGCAAGCACACAGGCGCAAGATTATATCGGGTTGGGAAAGATACAAAGTATAAAGAAAACAGAAATGGAAGTTTCACGGTCCGGGGGATTAAAGCCGGCTACTCCGGATTAAGGATCAGGCTTTTAGGCCCGCATCAAATGGCTAATGCCAGCGCTGCCATTGCAGCAGTAGAAGCGTTGGGTTTTTACGGCAGTAAAGCTGCCGGTTCTATCAGGCAAGGGCTTTATGAGACGGTTTGGCCGGGAAGATGCGAGGTTATTTTGCGCAGGCCGACAATTGTTTTAGACGGCGCGCAAAACAGCGCTTCAGCCGGAGTTTTAAAGAAGGCGATCAGGGAGAACTTCTCCGCCGCAGGCGGATCCGCCTCCGGCGGAAAGTATAAGAAACTGATCCTTGTGCTGGGCATTTCCAGCGATAAGGATATCAAAGGCATTTGCCGGCAGTTCCGCGGCTTTGTTGACAGGGTTATCCTTACTAAAGCTGATAACCCGCGAGCAATAGATCCGGAAAAGCTGGCAGGAAATTTTTGCGGTAAAGAAATTTTTATCACAAAAAACGTTAAGGAAGCAGGGAGATTAGCCTTAATGCTTGCCGGCCAGGAGGATTTAATTGTCGTGACCGGTTCTTTATTTGTGGTCGGAGAATTCAGGGATGAAAGATAAGAGATTAGTTTTGGTTGCGGCAAGTTTTTTGGCTTTATTCCTTGAGCTTAGCCTTATCCGCTGGCTTCCCGCCCATGTTTTTTCCCTGGCTTTCTTTTCCAATATTGTCCTGATTGCTGCTTTCCTTGGCCTTGGCCTGGGCTTTATGGCGGCAAATTTAAGGCAGGAATTATTTGATTATTTTATTTTTATTTTAGCCTGTTTCGTGTGTCTTGCCCTGGCCTTACGCGACCTGCGCATTGAAATTCCCTTTAACAACCAGACATGGCTATGGAGCTATGTTACGGGCAACAAGGGCCAGGCTTCTTTATTAAAAGTTTCCATTAGCCAGGCGATTGCCATAATTTTTGCCGCTGCCGCGCTGGTATTTATTCCGGTTGGCCAAAAGATCTGCCGGCTGATGAAAGAATTCAAGCCCTTGCCGGCCTATTCGTGGAATATCTTCGGAAGTTTGCTGGGGATCGTTATTTTCGCTGCCTTATCGGTATTTTCCGCGCCGGCTTATCTGTGGTTTGCCATAATCGGGGCAATTGCTGTTTTGGTGATGAATAAGAAGCGGTTTTTGATTTCCAGTGTGTTGGTTATAGCCGCAGTAGCAATAGTTTTAAAATTTGTTGAAAAAGATACTTTATGGTCTCCGTATTACGCAATTAGAACCATAGTCAGCCCGTATAATGACGTTGCTGTTTATGTAAATCGTATGCCGCATCAAGTAGCGGTAAATTTTGAAAAAAATAAAGAGTTATACGAAAAATATTTACTTGCTTATCAATGGTTCAAACCAAAGAAGATATTAATCATGGGCTCGGGCACAGGCAATGATGTTTTTGCCGCTTGGCAGGCAGGAGCAGAACATATTGATGCCGTAGAGATTGACCCGGTGATTTTGCGGCTTGGCCGCCAAATGCACCCGCAGCGGCCTTATGAGAGCGACAAAGTACACGCGGTTGTTGATGACGGCCGCTCATTCATGCGCCGGCCCGGAAGCAAATACGATATGGTTGTCTATGGGACGCTGGATTCCCATGCCGTACTTTCCGCTACTTCTTCCGTGCGTTTGGATAATTACGTTTATACGCAGGAAGCGTTGCAGCAAGCCGGTAATATTCTTGAAGCCGACGGCGTGCTGGTTATGCTTTTTTCCGTTCCCACCGAATGGATGAGAACGCGGCTGCTTGAGTCTGTGCGCGCTGTTTTTGGCACGGAAAGCACGCGTTACCTTAGCCTGGACCGGCAGTTATTTAACTTGATGATCGTTGCCGGCCCCGGTCTCAAACGCGCGCTATTGGGAAAAAAGGATTTTTGCAATCGCCTGTTGCTGCTTCCGGAAAAGCCGGCTAAGATAGAGGCCCCTAAAGACGATTGGCCCTATCTGTATCTTGCCAGCCGCGGCATACCCCGGCTTTACGTTGTTACTTTAGCAGGGCTGATCATTTTTTCTGCCGCAGCGATATTTTTATTGCTGCCTAAGAAAACAAAAAGGCTGGACCCGGTATTCTTTTTGCTGGGAAGCGGATTTTTACTCCTGGAAACAAAAAGCGTAACTACTTTTTCGCTGCTTTTTGGGTCTACGTGGTTGGTAAATGCCGTACTTTTTTCGGTGATCATGATCATTATATTGCTTGCCAATAAATTTGTCATGGCAAGGCATAGCGCTGATCCGAAATTCTTTCTGACGGCCGCAATACTGTCTTTAACGACGATCTATTTTTTTCCATTGCAGCCCTTATTAGGGGCAACGTTTTTCGTAAAGGTTTTGGCAGTATGCCTGTTATTGGGAGTGCCGATATTCTTTTCTTCCGCAGCTTTTGCAATCCTTTTTAGCCGGACAAAAGACAGCGGAGTCAGCCTTGGCTCAAACCTTTTAGGCGCGGTGATCGGCGGATTTTTAGAATATTCTTCAATGTTGTGGGGGCTGAACGCGCTTTATCTGGTCGCGATCGCCTGTTATGCGGCAGCGTTGTTTTACCTGTTAAAAAACAGAGGAGTGGTTGGAAATGAAGCATGATTTTAATGATACGATTGCCGCGATTGCCACGGCAGTAGGCGAATCAGGCATCGGCATTGTGCGCTTAAGCGGAAAAGACGCCTTGGCAGTTGCCGATAAAATATTTGTTTCCAAGGATGATAAAAAGGTGCCGGAGTTTAAGGCTTATACTACGCATTACGGATGGATCATAGATAAAAGAAAGCCGGATGAACCGGTAGATGAAGTGCTTTTGACGGTAATGCGCAGCCCAAAAAGCTTTACCCGCGAGGATGTGGTAGAGATCAATTGCCACGGAGGGATCATTGCCTTGCGCAGCGTCTTAGACCTGGTTTTAGAAAATGGCTGCCGCTTGGCCGAGCCCGGTGAATTTACCCGGCGCGCATTTTTAAACGGAAGGATTGACCTGGCGCAGGCTGAAGCCGTGCTTGATATTATCCGGGCAAAAACCGATTCAGCTTTAAGAATAGGCGCGGAGCAATTAAAGGGGAGATTATCTAAAGAATTAAACCGGATCAGAGAAGAGCTTTTAGACATCCTGTCTCTGGTTGAAGCCAACATAGATTTTCCCGAAGAAGACATCAGCGCAACAGAAGCAAAAAACCTGTCCAGCCGCTTAGCGTCAGCAGAAAACAGCCTGAAGCGCATTTTAGAATCTTCCGCAGCAGGCAGGGTAATGAGGGAAGGTATCAGCGCGGTGATCTGCGGTAAGCCGAATGTCGGCAAGTCCTCTTTGTTAAATGCCCTGTTAAAGCAGGAACGTTCGATCGTTACTCCGGTTGCCGGCACAACCCGGGATACTATTGAGGAGATCATTGATATTAAGGGCATACCGGTGAAAATCGTGGATACTGCCGGGATCATTGAGCCGCGCGATCTGGTGGAAAAAAAGGCAGTAGTGCGCTCCAAGGAATTTATCCGCCATGCGGACCTGGTGATTATGATATTTGACGCAGGCAGAAAAATAGAAAAACAGGACGAGCTCTTGATCAGGAAGATAAAAGGTAAAACCAGCCTTGCCGTGGTGAATAAGATCGACCTTAAGTGCCGGCTGCAAAAAGAAAGACTGGCCAAAAATTTTGGCCGGGTAGTGGAAATCTCCGCTAAAAAAATGAAAAACATCAGCCTGCTGGAAGAAGCAATTGCCGATTTGGTATATAAAGGTAAGGTCGCTTGCCCTGAGCCTGGGCTGGTAAGTAATTTAAGGCATATTGAAGCGATGCGCAAAGCGCAAAAACTTATTGCCGAAGCCGCCAATCCGATAGATAATAATGCGTTGCCGATAGAGCTGATTGCCCAGGATATTAAAGATGCCCTGGGTTATCTCGACGATATATCAGGGAAAAGGTTTTCAGAAGAATTATTGGATAAGATATTTTCTGATTTTTGCATAGGAAAGTAGGGATAAATGGATAAGAAGAAGATTGAAAAAGCGGTCAGGGACATACTTGAAGCGATCGGAGAAAACCCGAAAAGAAAAGACCTGCAGGATACCCCCCGCAGGGTAGCGGAAATGTACGAAGAAATTTTTTCCGGGATCAAGCAGGACCCGAAGAAAGAGTTGGAAGTTGTCCTTGACCAGAAGCACGGAGAGATTATTCTTTTAAAAGGTATTCCTTTGTACAGTTGTTGCGAGCATCATCTCCTGCCGTTTTTAGGCAGGGCGAATATCGCCTATATCCCCAAGAACGGACGGGTTACCGGCTTAAGCAAGCTTGCGCGCGTAGTGGATATCCTTTCCAAGCGGCCGCAGGTGCAGGAAAGGCTGACTACCCAGATCGCCGATATTATCATGTCCAAGCTTAAGCCTCAAGGTTGCATGGTGGTGATCGAGGCTGAACATATGTGTATGTCCATGCGCGGGGTAAAAAAACCCGGCACAATGACCGTTACCAGCGCAGTCAGGGGCATATTCCAGGCAAATGAAAAGACGCGTTCAGAAGCGCTGGCGCTGATGAAATAGCCTATGTTTACAGAGCAGAGGATCAGGGCATTCCTGTTTTATTTAAGCGTCTTTATTTTTCTCATCGGCCTGCCTGTAATTTTATCTTCCGCATTCAGCTATAAGTTTGACCGCCGCACGCTTAAATTCACTAAAACCGGCTTGATTTCCCTAAAAACCCAGCCTGCCGGGGCAAGTATCTTTCTTAACGGTAAACTGCTTCAAGAAAAAACGCCGGCCACCATCCGCGATGTCCTGCCCGGGGATTACAATATCAAGCTGGAATTAGCAGACCATTATTCATGGGCAGGAGAGGTCGGCGTTAAGCGTAATATTGTCACGCTCCTGGATAAAATAATCCTTTTTCCTTTGCGGCCGGACGTAAAGCAGGTAAACAAAGAGCAATTTGACTTTTATTGGGTAGATGAAGAAAAGGGCATGATCTATTACGCCGACTACGAGGAACACAGCGTTTATTCTACCGATCTTGAGGGCACGTATAGCGAAAAAGTCGCTGATTTTGTAAGGCTTAACCCTCCTGCCGTTAAATGGAAACTTTCGCCTGACCGGAAAAAAATATTATATTTTAACCGCCGCCAGATCGGCATTGCTTATTTGGACAGCGATCAAGAACCGGCAGCGCAAAGGCAGGCGTTTATCATTGAGCATACGCAAGGGCCGATAGAAGACGTATTCTGGCATTCCGATAATTATCATCTCGCTGTGGTCAGCAACAGAAATCTTGAAGTTATAGAGGCTGAGTTTAATTCTCAGCCGGTGGTCCTGGTAAAGCTGAATAAGCCGGGCGCTCACGCGTTTTTTAATGACCGGGCCGATACGCTGTATTTTATCGATTCCCAGAAAGCCGGAGACGGGAAAGTCTACGAAAATCTTTATAAGTTGGAATTGAACGCAAAGATGTTCCCTTTTCTTGACTTGATTAAACCTAAAACCGATGAATAAGACTAAATTATTAAATAGGGCGCTTGAGATCACACCTGGGGCGATCTCCTGGTTGATCATCATTTTTCTGGCTATCTTAGCCGCATGGAAGCCGGTTGTTTGCGCGGTTTTGATCATTGTTTTTGATTTCTATTGGATCATCCGCACATCATACCTGACTACGCTGCTGGTGATGGCTTACAATAAATTAGCGCGCCAGAAGAACCGCGATTGGCTTGATGATTGCCGCAAACTCGGGGACAACTGGCAGGAGATCTACCATCTCGTAGTTTTTCCCGTATATAAAGAAGGCCTGGAGATCATCCGGCCGTCTTTAACGGCGCTGAAAGAATGCGACTACCCAAAAGATAAAATGATCGTGATCATGGCTTTTGAGGAACGCAACAAGGATTCCAGGCAGAATGCCGCGGCGCTTGAAGCGGAGTTTAAAAACGAATTTTTTGCCTATTTATCTACTTTCCATCCTGACGGCATTCCGGGAGAGGCGCGCACAAAAGGCGCCAACGCCACCTGGGCGGCTAAACAGGCAAAGGAATTCATTTCCCAAAAAGGTATTCCGCTTGATAAAGTGATCATTTCTTGTTTTGACGCCGATACCTGCGCGGAAAAAGAGTATTTCGGCTGCTTGACTTACCATTTTCTCACTACGCCCCGGCCGCACCAGGCAAGCTATCAGCCAATGCCGGTTTATAACAACAATATCTGGCACGCGCCGTCATTCGCGCGGCTGGTAGAACTCAGCGCTTCTTTCTGCCAGTTGATTGAAAGTATGCGTTTGGAGAAATTCGTCACTTTTTCCAGCCACAGTATGAGTTTTAAGACGCTCGTGGAAATAGATTACTGGCCGGTGAATATGATCTCCGACGATTCAGTAGTATATTGGAAGGCGTTCTTGTTCCATAACGGGGATTACCGCGTCATCCCGCTTTATATTACGGTTTCTATGGACGTAGCGTATTCGCGCAGTTTATTCCGGACCATTTTCATGCAGTATAAACAAAAGCAAAGATGGGCCTGGGGAGTGGAAAATTTTCCTTTTCTGATAAAAGGGTTATTGGGCAATAAGGATATCCCCATGGTAAAGAAAGCAAGGCGGTCGTACCATCTTTTGGAAAGCCACGTTACCTGGGCGATCTGGGCAATAATTATCATGTTTATTGCGCCGCTGCCTCTGCTGCTTGGCGGGGCGGTTTTCAAGCAAATGTCCATCGGCTATAACCTGCCGTTGATCACCGGGATGCTGCTCAATTTTACGCTGGGCGCCAGTTTTGTCTGGGTATTATTGAGTTTGACCATCCTGCCTCCCCGGCCCAAGGATGTGCCGTGGTTTAAGAATATCGTGATGGTTGCCGAATGGATACTCGTGCCGCTCATTGTCCTCATCCTCGGCTCTACGCCGGCACTTGACGCGCAAACCCGGTTAATGCTGGGCAAATACATGGAGTTTTATCCTACTGAAAAAAGCAGGGAAAAATTACAGCCATGACCAAGTGGATCTTATCTTTCGCGATCTGTTTTTGCTGCCTGGTAACTGAAGCCCGGGCTGCTTCCGACTATGCCGGGGAAAGGGTGGTTTTTGCCATCAGCCCTATGGGTATGGCCGAATATAATGACTTAGGAATGGTTGAATTAGAAGGCAGGCAGGTCAATCTCGTTACATTCCGGACGCGGACCGTTGGGTTTGACGATACGGAAAAGATCTACAGCGACCCGGCAACCTTCCTGCCGCTTAGGGTAGAGCGCGATATCCTGCTGCCGATCGGCAAAGAATACCTGGTTGAAGAATACGACCCGGAGAAATTTACGCTGGAGATAACAAAATTTAAAGACGGTAAGGAAACCAAAGTGCTTTCTTTTGCCGGAGACGGTCCGGTCCATAACGCCATCCTCCTGCCGTTTTCCCTGCGCAGGATCCCCGATCTTTACCCCGGGTGGAAAATGGATATCCTGTTACCGGATAAATTTGAGGTGACGATGGCGGCAATTGAGAAAATAAGCGTTCCGGCAGGCACCTTTTCTGCTTATCATTTTGTCAGTTCTCCTCCGAAGTTTGAGATTTGGATCAGCGCAGACAGTATGAAGCTTCCGCTTAAGATCAAGGATACCGGTGGTTTAGGTTACACCCTCCTAATCAAAGAGCACGATCAGAAGAAATAAAAGCTAATATGGATAACGAGGTCACGGTAATCGGCGCAGGCGTGGTTGGGCTTGCCATAGCCGGAGAATTGTCTTTGGCCGGCAAAGAAGTTATGGTTATTGAAAAAAATATTTCTTTCGGCCAGGAAACGAGTTCGCGTAATAGCGAAGTCATCCACGCCGGGATATATTACCCGCCGGATTCCTTAAAGGCGCGGACCTGTGTAGAGGGCAGGCAACTGCTTTATGATTTTTGCCGCAGGAATGACATCGGGCACAAAAAAATAGGCAAGCTTATTGTGGCGAATAATGAAAATGAGATCAAAGACCTGGAAGCCCTTTTGGAGAACGGCCGCAGCAGCGGGGTTACGGACCTAAGGCTGTTGTCGCAGGAAGAAGTAAAAAGAGTTGAGCCGGCAATAGAGGCTAAAGCCGCGATCTATTCGCCGTCTACGGGGATAATTGATTCCCATGCTTTAATGAAAAGTTTGACCTGGGAGATCAAAGAAAATGGGGGCCAGATCGCCTACGACACCCGGGTCTGTGGCATCGAAAAAATAAAAGACGGGTTTAATGTGCGCGTGGAGGACAGGAAAGGCGAGGCCTTTAGCATTACGACAAAAGCCCTGATTAATTCCGCCGGCCTAAACTCGGATAAGATGGCCGCAATGGCCGGTATAAACAGGGATGATTATAAATTAAAATATTGCAAAGGCGATTATTTCAGGGTTGATGCAGCCATTTCCCGGTTGATCAGCCATCTGGTTTATCCGGTACCCAGAAAAAAGGGCGCGGGGCTAGGCATACACGCGACTTTAGATCTGGCCGGCAGCCTCAGGCTGGGGCCGGATGATCAATACGTAGAAGATATTGATTATAATATTGACCCGGCTAAACAAAAGGACTTTTACGAAAGCAGCCGGCAATTTCTGCCGTTTATCAGATTGGACGCAATCAGGCCGGATTCTTCCGGCATCCGGCCGAAGCTGCAAGGCCCAGGCGAGGGCTTCCGGGATTTTTTGATCAAGGAAGAATCGGATAACGGATTGCCCGGGCTAGTTGATCTTATCGGGATTGAATCTCCCGGCCTTACTGCCTGCCTTTCTATTGCCAGATTAGTAAAAGAGATCGCCTTAAGCAGGCTTCCTTGACAAGGCCGGTAAATATGTTATACTTTGATTGACAATTTGGAACACCTACTGATAAGGGCAAACTAGGAGCAATCTTAGGGCGCAAAGCGACAGTCCCGCAACAGCGGGAGGCTGCGTTACCAAAGGGGGTAGATAGATTTTTTTAGCCCTAAGGTTTGCCCTTGGGGCTTTTTTTATAGGCCTCCCCGGAGGAGGGCTATTAAAATAAGAAGGAGGTAGAATGATGAAAGCGATCTTATCCCTTACCTTAATACTACTTCTGACTGCTAACGTGTATGCGCAAACCGAGCCGATATCGCCTTTGACCAATTTAGGCACGTATCAGGTCAGGTCTTTGCGTATGGAAGAAGATACGACAATGTTCAATTCGCCGTATCTGGAAGCGATCAACGCCGATGCGGTTACCTATCAGGATTCGCCGGCGAATAAAATGGGCATGGGTTTTATTAATGCAGCAACGTCATGGACAGACCTGCCACGGGAGGTTAGCCGCGTGTCTGATGAGGATAATGCGCTTGCCGGATGGACCTGGGGTTTTGGCACGGGCTTGGTTTCCGGCATTGCGCGCGGAGTTTCGGGGGCATTTGATGTGGCTACTTTCGGCTTGCCCCCTTACGATGAACCTTTGATGGAACCGGAATATAAAGTACAAAATCCGGACGAGGGTTTTAAGATCAATCTGATGAGGTGGTAATAAAAAGCTAACGCATTAAAGTAGGGACAGAGACTACTTTTCTACATAAAAGTAGTCTCTGTCCCTACTTTTGTGTTAAAATAAACCTATGGATCAATTCATGAAAGTCGCTATTGAAGAGGCAAGGAAGGGCTTGGCTGAAGGCGGCATACCCATCGGCTCGGTGCTGGTTAAGGATAATAAAATTATCGGCCGCGGCCACAACCGCCGCGTTCAGGAAAGCGATCCGGTGCTGCACGCGGAGATCGACTGCCTGCAGCGGGCAGGAAGGATAGGCAGCTATAAAGGTGCGGTGTTTTATTCCACCTTAATGCCCTGTTTTTTATGCGCCGGAGCAGTTGTCCAGTTTGGGATCAAGGATGTTGTCGTTGGCGAATCAGAAACGTTTTCCGGGGCAAGAGAGTTCATGGAATCCCACGGCGTTAAGGTAACAGACCTCGGGCTTGAAGAATGCAAACAATTAATGCGCGATTTTATAAAGAATAACCCCAGGCTTTGGGATGAGGATATCGGCAGGCTATGAAAATTACTAAGCTCAAAGATGAAAAATTCATGCGGCTGGCAATCAATAAAGCCAGGCAGGGGATCAAAAAAGGCCAGTCGCCTTTCGGCGCCTGCATTGTCAAAAACGGCGCAGTATTAAGCTTAAGTCACAACGTCGTATGGAAGAGTGCTGATATTACCGCGCACGCCGAGATCAATGCGATAAGGCAGGCATGTAAAAAATTAAAGAACATCGACCTGTCCGGCTGCGTGGTATATTCTACCTGCGAGCCATGCCCAATGTGTTTTAGCGCCTGCCACTGGGCCGGGATCTCGCGCATTGTCTTCGGCACCGGGATAAAAGATGCCAAAAAATACGGGTTCAACGAACTGGAAATCGCAAGCAGCCGCATGAAAAATATGGGTAAGTGCGCTGTGCGGATCAAGGCAGGCGTCTTAAGGAAAGAAAGCTTGCAACTTTTCCGGTTATGGGCGGGGATCCCCGGCAGCCGGGCCTATTGAATCGCTTTCCGGCGGCCCGATCAACTTAAAAATCAGGCCGGTATCATCTTTATAGACGATCTTGAAATGTTCGGGGTCGTCTACGACCTGAAAACAGAGCGGAGTTTCCTTCCGGGTATATCCGTAATTTACCTTAAATATCTCCCGCAGCGGCTTATAGGGCTTTGTCACTCTCCCCCAGATCAGGTTCTGATATGTCTTGAATTCCCGCGGATAACGGTAAAACATGTATATGGGGTCCAGCGCCGTAAGATAATTGTTTTTCGGGTTAAGGCAGATAAAATAAGGCGAGTCGCTCCAGGAAGCATGGTAGATAGTTTCTCCTTCCGGAATATTCTTTTTCATCCACTCGGCAGCGTTGGCATAACCAATGCCGCTTTTGGTATAAAAATATAAGTAATCATTCGTATTTTTCATGTTGGAGGGATAAACTACCAGCATGGCGAGAAAATAAAAAGCAATAAATAATTTAGCCCGGAAAAACATTTTTTTCGGTTCCACGCCCTCCATGAGGTCGGCTGTATAAGAGGCAAAGAAAACAAGGAAGAGGATGCCTGCCGGATACCAATACCTATTGCCGAAAAAAGAAAGCGCCAGATAAATGTTGCCGCAGCCCAGCCATACATAAGTCGGCAAACGCCATTTCCTTTTTGCAAAAAGCGACGCCCAGAGCACGAAATTGACCGTAAAAAAGAGCGTAAAATTATTGATCACGGCGAAATTGCAGGCAGCCGGATTGAATTCTCCTCCGAAATCCAGCTTTACTTTAGTAAGCGTATATAAAGGAACAAGCACGGCATTCAAGTGGAAAGAAATAAAATTATTGGGGAAATTAGGATGGATAAAATTTCCTAGGAGTATCCCGATCAGCACCGTATAGACGTTGCGCAGGTAAAATTCCCGGTTTACGGCATAGCGGAGAGTTTCGCAAATAAGCACAAACGGCACAAGCATGAAAAAAGAAATGTGCGTCAGCGGATAAAGCAGGGAAATAATAAAAACCCACGCAACGCGCTTGTTGATCATAAAGTATATTGCCAACAGCGTCAGGATATTAGAGAGCGTAACCGAACGGAACTGGCTGGAAAAAGCAAGGAAGGTCATAGAAAGCACCGGTAAGAGCAGGAAGATGGCGGCAAAGAAATCGGAAAGGTATTTTCTCAGGACAAAGGCATAGGCCGCGAAGAACAGCGCGCTGTAAAATATGATGGCGTATTTTCCGGCGGTGACCAGGTTATCGGTAAGGTAGAAGAACGGTACGGCCAGAAAATGCAGCAGGAAGTCTTTGTCGGAATAGAATTCCTTAAACACCGAGAACTGTGTCCAGTGAAAATCATACCTGACCCCGGAGTTTTTTATGAAATTTGTTACCGCGGCATGAAAATAGCTGTCGGGATCGTAGAACGCCGGAGAGGCGAACTGTAAGTAGGCGAAATACACGATCAGGCAGGTTGCGGAAAAAAGGACTGCCGGGTTGGAGAGAAAGAAATTTTTAAGCTTATGCATTAGCGATAAATTACCATACAAACCACCCCCTGTCAATCGGTTGCTAAAAGAATCATTTGTTGCTATAATCTACGATAGGATATGAGGTAAAAAACAATGAAGAGGCTGCTTAAAATAGTTGCGGTTAACCTGCTTATCCTGGCTGCATTCCTGCTTATTTTTGAAGCCGGCTTGAGGCTGTTTTGGCGGATGAGCGCGTTAAAAGGGAGCATTTACCGCGTCAGCTCCGATAAGATCCTGCGTTACGAATTGAAGCCGGATATGAATACGGTATATGACGGCAAGCCGGTGGCGATCAACTCCGCCGGATTTCGCGGAGGCGAATACAAGATCAGTAAAGACAAAGACACTTTCCGCGTTGTCCTGATCGGTGATTCCGCGACTTTCGGCAGGATGCTTTCTTTTGAGGACAGTATCGGCGAACGCCTGAGATCGGCCTTAAGCTCTGCCTGCCCCGGCAGGAAGGTTGAAGTATTGAACATGGGCGTGGAGGGCTATAACAGCGCGCAGGAACTGGAAGTGCTCAAGGCCAAGGGGTTGAAATACGGGCCGGACCTTGTTGTGGTGTATTATTGTTTTAATGACCCCGAAGAGCCGGAGTATTACTTTGAAAAGAATTTTATCAACCGGAACTTCCGGATTGCGCAGTATATTTTATATAAAGCCAAGAAACACGCGATCAAAGCGGAAAAGAAGAAGAAAGGCATTAAGAGCATTGAAGATAACTTCCGTTACCTTTATTCTACAGAGGGCTGGCGTATTGCTAAAGGCGCGATTATGGCGATGGGAGATTTAACTGCGGCGCATGGAGTAAAAATGGTCCTTTTGATCGTTCCGGAAATGTCTGAGCCGGTAAAAGATTTTCGTGACGGCTATCCCTTCCGGTATATCAACAATATGCTCACCGCGATCAGGCATGATAACATTACCGTTATTGATCCGATGGAAGAATTCAGCAGGCTGAATTTAAACAAGGCGGATATCGCGGTATGGAGCTATGCCGGGCGCCAGGCAAACGATATAATCGCCGCCTACGCAATAAAGAAGCTGCAGGAGAATAATTTTAAACTTTGCGAATGAAAGCGCCGGGATTATGAATATCGGATTAATGAGGCTTGTTGATTACTGGCTGGGTGTCCCTTTATGTTTTGCCTTGAGCATTGTGGATGTCTTTGTAAGGCTGACGGGCCTTGGCCGGCAAACAGCTAAACTTTTGCCCCGTAAGATCGCGTTCATTAAATTATCGGAAATGGGCGCGATCATTTTGGCCTATCCGCTTTTAACTGCCGCCAAAAAGGAACTGCCGCAGGCAGATATATTTTTTGTTACTTTCCGGAGGAACCGCAGCGTATTCAGCCTCTTTCCCGGCCTGGTCAAAGACAGTAATATCATTACGATCAGGGAAAGTGGCCCGTTTGCATTCATCGCGGATACGTTTGCCGCGATCAGGCGCCTGCGCCGGGAAAAGATAGAGGTTCTTTTTGACCTTGAGTTTTTTTCCAGGTTTACGGCGATATTATCTTATCTGAGCGCAGCCAAAAAGCGGGTTGGTTTCTATCGCTATAATTACGAAGGGCTTTATCGCGGCAGCCTGTTTACCCACCGGCTGCAATATAACCCGCTGCTGCACATAAGCAGGTCGTATTTATCGTTGTGGCAGGCGCTGAAAACAGATAAAAAAGTTTCCCCTGAACTGGCAGAGAAGGTCAACGATAAAGACATTGTCTTGCCGCAACCCGCTGCCCCGGCAGAAATGGTAGAGAAAACAAGGGCCGCCTTAAGGCAGGCCGGCATCGGAGAAAATAGCCGCGTATTCCTTTTGAACCCCGGGGAAGGGATGCTGGCGCTGCGGGAATGGCCGCTGGAAAATTTTGCCTGCCTGGCAAAGAAAATTTTAGCGGATAACCGCAACGCCGTCGTGCTTGTCGGCACAAAAGAAGCGGCTAAAAAAGGGGGCCTGCTGCTTGAGGCAATCGGCAGTAGCCGCTGCACAAGCCTTATTGCCAAGACCGAGGTGCCTGACCTGTTGGCGCTTTTTAGCATTTCCGAAGCGCTGATCGCCAATGACTGCGGCCTGGCGCACATTGCCGGCTTATCAACGATAAAAAAATTCATCATTTTCGGGCCGGAAAGCCCGGCGGTTTTCGGGCCTCTGGGTAAGAATAATTTTGTTTTTTATTCCGGGCTGGCCTGTTCTCCCTGCCTTTCCGCGCTTAACCACCGTAAATCATCATGCAGAGACAGCCGGTGTTTAAAAGCGATCAGCCCTGATTCGGTATATAACCTGATCCTGCAGAACCTGCGGGAATAAGCGCCTATGGAAAATAAAGCCGGCAACAGGCTAGCTTTTCTAAGGACGGCAATGGTTATCGCTGCCGTTACCGCAGCCGTATATGCCGGATCGCTCGGCAATTCCTTTGTCTGGGACGATGCCGTCGTCATAGAAAAGAACGATTTTACCAGGTCATGGAAAAATCTTCCTCTGCTTTTCAGCCGCGCCTACCTGACGCCTTCCGGCGATATCGGGTCAAAAGATTTTTATTCCGGCTCCGGATCGGGTGAAACAAGTTACCGGCCAGTAACCACCGCGACTTATTTTCTTGATTATCATTTTTGGAAACTGTCGGTTTTTGGCTATCACCTTACCAATCTTCTCCTGCACATAATCAACGCGGTCTTATTGTTTGTCTTTGTCTGGGCAATAACCTCCAATCGCATGGCCGGCCTGTTTGCCGGCCTTTTATTTGCGGTGCATCCGGTAAACGCGGAAGCAGTAGGGATAATATCGTTCCGGGAAGACCTGCTTGCTTTTCTGTTTTATTTATCGTCGCTGCTTTTTTACATAAAAGCCGCAACCGCGCTTTCGCGCAAGGGGAGAATCCTGCTTTACGGATTTTCGCTCAGTTCTTTTCTGTTCGCCCTCTTTTCTAAAGAAATGGCAGTTACGCTGCCGTTTCTTTTGGTCCTTTACGATTATTTTTTCGGTTCCGGAAAAAATCTGAAAGCGTTGTGGGTTAATTTCCGCTCCCGTTATATATGGTATTTTTTGGCCGCGCTTTTTTATCTTTTTACGGCATTTTTCGTTATTGGCGGCGGCGCGCCTATCCCCGCGGTTTCTGCCGGCGCGGGAATCTTCAGCCGCCTTCCGGCAATTCCCAAAATCTTCGCTGTTTATTTGCAGTGGCTGCTTTGGCCTTTTAACGTCCACGTGACGCTGCCGGAATACCCGCTGTTTGTTGCCCGTTCCGTATTTGAACCCGCGGCGTTATTTTCCGCGGTTTTACTGGCCGCGCTGTTTGTCGCCGCGATAAAGATCCGCAAAATCGCGCCGGTCATTTCTTTTGCTGCCCTGTGGTTTTTTCTTGCGCTTTTACCGGTTTCCAATATTATCCCGCTAATGAACCATATCGCCTGCCGTTACTTGTATATCCCGTCTGCCGGCTTCTGCCTGCTTGCGGCAGCTGCGCTTTGCAGGATGAAAAAAAATGCCGTTTACGCCGGCTTTTTGATCTTGGCGCTTTTTAGCGCGCTTACTTTCATAAGGAATTCGGTATGGAAAAACAACATTGCTTTATGGTCGGAGATGGCGCAGTATTATCCGCAAAACGCGGTTGCGCATAGCGGGCTTGCCGGAGCCTTAAAGAAAGCAGGCAGGCTTGAAGAAGCAATAAAAGAGTATAAGTTGGCCCTGCAGTTTGACCCGGATTATGCGAATGACCATAATAATCTCGGGTCTTGCTATTACGCTAAGTTGATGTTCACTGAGGCTATCATTGAATTCCAGAAGGCGCTGGAGTTGGATCCCGGCCTGCTTGCGGCGTATAGCAATCTTGGCAGCGCATTGGGAGAGCGGGGGTTGTATGCCGCAGCCGCAGTTTATTTTAACCGCGCGCTGGATATTGACCGTAAATATACGCCGGCATATAACGGCCTCGGCGTTACCTATGCCCGGCTGGGAAAATTTGAAACGGCAAGGATGATCTGGCAGCAGGCATTAAGAATAAAGCCGGACGATACGGTTATCCGGGACAATCTTTTTAAGCTAAGCCAGATCATGCCGGATGACGATAACGCGGAAGGCGAAATTCCCTATGTTGATGCCCGTTAAAACCAAGCCGGCGCTTATCGGCCCGGTTATCCTGATTATCGCGCTCACCGCGGTTATCTACTGCGGCGCGCTGATGAATTCATTTGTCGGCGACGATATCGCCGTCATCGTAAATAACGATTTTATAAAAGACTGGAAGAACCTGCCGCTTGTTTTTAGCAGCGCGTACCTGACTGATGTCAGGGACCTGGGTTTCCTGGGAACGCGCAGTGTCGGAGCGGGAGAAATAACTTACCGGCCGCTGGCAACGCTGTCATATTTTGTTGATTATCATCTATGGAAACTAAAAGCTTTTGGTTTCCACCTGACGAACCTGCTTTTACATATAATCAACGCCTTGCTCATTTTTGCGCTCGCCAATATTTTGACCGGCAGCCACGCAGTCAGCCTTTCCGCCGCTTTATTATTCGCCCTACATCCGGTCAATTCCGAAGCAGTGAACGCGATCTGCTTTCGCGAAGACCTCCTGGCGTTCCTGTTTTTTGTTTCTTCGCTTATTTTTTATATAATCAGGGAAAGGTCAGCAGGGATAAGGAAAACATGCGCTTATGGCCTGTCACTGGCTGCGTTTTTTCTCGCCCTGTTCTCTAAGGAAATGGCGGTTACCCTGCCCCTGGTCATAATCCTATACGATTATTACTTCGCTAAAAAGCGCGGCCTTACTGCCGCGCTTGCCAGGCTGAAATCAGGCTACGCCGGATATTTTATCATCCTTGCTTTCTACCTTTGGATCTGGGGCGTGGTTTTTAAAAACCCCAATCCTCCGGCGGCATACCAGGCCAACAGCCTGTATGCGCATATCTTGACTATGTCAACGGTCATCGCCGGATATATCCAGTGGATCGCTGCTCCGGTCCAGCTTTATTTTGCGGTAACCGAGCCGCATTTGATTGTGCGCCATTTTAACCCGGAGGTTTTTTCTTCTTTGCTGTTGATCGCTGCCTGGATCGCCGCAGCAATAATCATCCGCAAGCTCGCCAAAGAGATGTCGTTTTCGATTGCCTGGTTTTTTGTTACGCTGCTTCCGGTATCCGGCATAGTGCCGATGCAGCATATCGTCGGGCTGCGTTACTTATATATCCCCATAGCCGGGCTTTGCCTTTTTTTGGCGTTGGCCCTGAAAAAAACAGCGGGGAAATTATTCCGCGTCATATTGGTTGTAATCCTTACGGTTTACGCGCTCTTGTCTATGGAAAGGACTGCGGTCTGGAGCGATAATATTTCCCTTTGGTCGGAGATCGCGGCCAGATACCCGGATAATTATTATGCGCATTACGGGCTGGGAGAAGTTTTTTTAAAAAGCGGCATGCAGAACAGGGCGGGCAGAGAATTCAAAACAGCCCTTCGCCTGAACCCTAAAGACGCTGTCCTGCATTATCGGCTTGCGTATTTATATACGGCAGCAGGCAGGTATTCTGAAGCGGAAAAGGCCTATAAAGAGGCAATCGCGCTCGACCCGGGATACCTCGAGGCCTGTAACGACCTCGCTGCGTTGTATTCGGAAACCAACCGGCTAAATGAAGCAATAGCGCTTTGGGAGAAGGCGGTTGAGATTGACCCGCTTTTTATGACCGGCCACTTTAATCTGGCGGTGTTCTACTTTCAGAATAAGCAGTATGGCCGGGCGATCAAACATGCCGACGCGGTGGTCAATGCCGGCGGCAAGATCGACCCTGCGTTTATGGAACTGCTTAAGCCGCACAGAAAAACCGGTCAGTAAAGCAGCTCAAAGACAGCGCCTTCGCTGTTTGTATAAAGGATCTTGAACTGGCGGGGGTATTCCAGCGCCTGCCGGTAGAGCGGTTCGAATTTATTCAAATAAGCATACCCGGATTTAAAAATCTTCCTGATCGCCACATAAGGTTTATCCACCCTGCCGAGGCGCAATTCATTCAGCAGTTCTGATTCCCGCGGATAGCGGTAAGACATGTAAATGGGGTCAAGGCAGTTGAGGTAGTTGTCTTTGGGGTTTAAGCAGATAAAATACGGCGAGTCGTTCCAATAGCTGTGGTATATGGTTTGCCCGGCAGGGATATTTTTTTGCATCCAGCGTCCGGTTTCTTCAAAACGGCTGCTCCTTGCGGAAGAGAAATCAATGAATTCTTTCAGCTGTTTCATCCCCGGCAGGGAAAGGGCGATTACGGCAGCAAGGTATAAGGCGAGAGTCAGTTTAAGTTTTCCGGAGGAGCCCTTCCAGTTCTTATTTTTCAGCCAATCGTTCACGCAGGAGGCAAAAAATACAAAGAACAGGATATTGGCCTGGTACCAGTAGCGGTTACCGAAAAACGCCAGGAACAGATATATACTTGTTGCGCTAAACCATACGGCAGTGGTAAAGCCGATGGCCTTGCGTTTCAACGTGAATGCCAGCCAAAGAACAAGGTTCAGGCTGAAGAAAACGGTAAAATTAGCGATCACCGCGGATTTGGTGTTCAGGGTAAGCAGTTCCCCGGCGATTTCCGTTTCTGCTCCCCTGAAAGCGTACAGTTGCACCACGATGCCGTTTAAATATTGGGAAAACAAGTTATGGGGAAAATTCGGATGTAAGAGGAGCCCGCAGGCAGCACCGGCCAGCGCCAGGTAAATATTTTTCGCGAAGAATTCTTTCTGCGTCAACTGCCTTATGGTCTCGCAGCTAAAAGCAAAAACAATGAGCATAAAAAAAGAAACATGCGACAGGGAATATAACAGCACGGTTACAAAAACGGCGGCCGGTTTTTTATTGATAAGAAAATATATTCCCAACAGCATCAGGCTGTTTGCCAGCGTTGCCGGCCTTAGCTGCAGCAGATAAGTCGTGAATACCGAAGAAGTAAGCGGCAGGAGCAGGAAAACAGCTGCCAGGCGGTCAGTCAGGTATTTTTTTAAAATAAACAGATAAACGAAAAAGAATATTGCGGCCTGAAAAATAAAAGCGTATTTTCCGGCGGTAACCGGATTGTCGCTAAGGAATAAAAACGGCAGGTTTAAGATATGAAAGAGAATGTCTTTATCGGAAAAAGCGTCTTTAAAAACCGAGAACTGCGCCCAATGAAAAGGATAGCGCAGCCCATGGTTCCGGATAAACCCGGATACCGCGATGTGGTAATAACTGTCGGGATCGTAAAGCACCGGGGAGAGGAATTGCAGAAAAACAACGTATGCAAACGCGGCAATTATCGCCAAAGCCAGGATGAGTTTTGAGATTCCGTTCTCTTTAAGCATGTTTTGCTTATTATATAGAGAAACAGTTTCTATTAAAAGAAGTTTCTGTCTAAGCTCCTATACTGTATCGCTTCTGAAAGGTGCTCGGTTTTTATCTGCTCTGATCCTGCCAGGTCCGCGATCGTCCTTGAAACCTTCAATATCTTATCATATGCGCGGGCGCTAAAATTAAATTCAAACATCGCCATTTTAAGTAACTCATTTTCCTCTTTTCCCAAGGCGCAAAACTTACGCACCTGCCTATGGCCCATCCGGCTGTTATAAAAAATCTTTTCTTCTTTGAATCTTTCTTTTTGCACAGCGCGGCTTATATTCACTCGTTCTTTGATCTGGCCGGAGCTTTCAGCGGCAAGCGCTCCGCTTAATTCCTGATATTTGGCAGCCGGAACTTCAATATGGATATCTATTCTGTCTAAGAGCGGCCCGGAGATCTTTGAGCGGTATTTATATACTTGAGCTGTGCTGCAGCGGCATTGAGATTTCAACTGGCCGAGCGCGCCGCAGGGGCAGGGGTTCATTGCGCAAACGAGTATAAAATCCGCGGGAAAGACCAGTGATTTTATTATCCTTGAGACGCGTATAGACCCATCTTCCAGCGGTTGGCGCATTGCTTCCAGGCAGTCCCGCCGGAATTCCGGCAGTTCGTCTAAGAAAAGGATACCGTTATGGGCAAGGCTGAACTCACCCGGTTTTGGCAGAGGGCCTCCTCCGGTCATTGCCACTGCGGATATGCTGTGATGCGGGCTGCGAAACGGCCGCTTAGCGATCAATCCTTCTCCGGAGGGGATCAGGCCGGTTACCGAATGGATTTTGGTGGTTTCGCAGGCTTCTTCCGCGGTCAGTTCAGGCATGATCGTGGGTATGCGTTTGGCAAGCATGGTCTTGCCGCTTCCCGGAGGCCCGATCATCAGGATGTTGTGCCTGCCGGCTACTGCGATCTCGATCGCCCTTTTGGCAAAATACTGGCCCTTGACTTCGGAGAAATCAATATCATAAACGGAATTCTGCTTAAACAGGTTTTCCATATCCAGCGCAAACGGCTCGATCGTTTCCGGGCTATTCAGGAATTCCACGGCCTGCCTTAAGGTCTTTAGCGGCCGCACGGAAATATCGCGGATAATTGCCGCTTCCCGGCAGTTTTGCCATGGCAGGAGGATATTTTTCAGCCGGGATTTTACCAGGCTGGCGCTGATCGGCAGAATGCCCTGTACCGGGCGCAGTGTTCCGTCTAAAGAAAGCTCTCCTACTAAGCAGCATTCAGGGGTTATCGCGCTAGTGAGTTGTTCGCTGGCAAGCAGGATGCCTAAGGCGATCGGCAGGTCAAAACAGGCGCCTTCTTTGCGTATGTCCGAGGGCGCCAGGCTCACGGTGATCCGGCCTTGCGGCCAGTTAAACCCGGAGTTTTTTATTGCCGATTTTACGCGCTCCCGGCTTTCCCTTATACAGGTATCTGCCATGCCGACAAGCGTGACTGCCGGCAGCCCGCCGGAAATATCTACTTCAATCTCAATCGGATACGCCTCAATGCCCAACAACCCGCAACTATACACTTTTGCTAACATTTTTGACTCCTTTCTATATTAATAGACGTAAAAAACCCTAAAATCTAACGCAGAATAAATTCTTGCTTTTTATGGCAGGTAACCTATAATATTACCCACGGAGAAGCGGTATGAAGGACTTGAAAATTATCTTTATTGCCTTTTTGCTGGGCGTAAGTATCTTTAGCGCGGTCAGGTATATTTCCGCGCTTAGAGAGCAGAATATGCTGCACAGCAGCCTGGAAGAGAAAAAAACCGAGATCGCCGGGCTAGAGAATCAGAAACAAAACCTATTGCAGGAAATAGAGAAAGAAAAAGAAACAACCCAAAAATTCATGCGGATTAACGCCCGGCTCAAAGATAGCCTAAAGGCCGGCGCAAGCAGGATAAGCCGGCTTTTTGGGCAATATATGCAGGCGCAGGAAGATAACGAACGCTTAAATTCCCAGGTAGCGATATTGAAAGCGGAGAATGATGCTGTACGCGTGGAAGAAATCAGGCTTAAGCTTGAACTGGAGCATGCTAATCAGGAAAAAGAAGCATTAAGCAGCCGCTTAAGTTCGCTATCGGAACTTAAAAAAGCCATCCGCGAATTAAAAAATAAAAAAGGCTCAACCAGCGTGGAGATCAAAAAAATCGAGGTAAAAAAAAAGCCGTTAAAGGATACGGAGCCGGCGGGTAACCGAGGCTACATCATCAAAGACGGCGTATTTGTTCCCGGATCATCCAGCGCTAAGGTTAAAATAGAAGTGAGCCCCGCCCTGAAGGATTAATCATGAAAGACATATTTTCGCAGGTCCTCAGCAATAAGATTTTTATTACCACGCTTTCCGCCTGGGTGATCGCCCAGACGATAAAGGTGACCATCGGCGTGATGCGGCAAAAGAAGTTCGATTTCCGCTGGTTCGTGGGCACAGGCGGCATGCCTTCAAGCCATGCTGCCGGCGCAGCCTGCCTTGCCGCGGCAATCGGCATTGATTACGGATTTGACAGCGTGCATTTTGCCCTTGCCGCCTCGTTTGCGATCGTGGTGATGTTTGACGCGCAGGGCGTCCGCCGGGCAGCGGGCAAACAGGCGCAGATATTAAATAAGATCACCGAGGACATCTATTGGCGCGGAAGGATCAACGATAACCGGCTGCGCGAGCTCGTCGGGCATACGCCGATAGAGGTGATCGTCGGGGCGTTACTGGGGATAGCCATAGCGATATTGGCAGGATAGAATAACCGCAGCAAAAAAAGGGGGAGTTGTGAGGAACAGGCTCATCATTATCGTAAGTATAGCCGTAATAATAATTATGGCGTTTGTATTATTCGGATTAAAGAATGCGCGCAGGCCCCAGCAGGGCAAGCCGGCTGCTGCGTTTTCGCAGGCAGGCTTGGCCAGCCAGGCCAAAGATATGGAGGCAAAAGGCCAGCTGCTTGCCGCCAAGAATACATACCAGGAGCTGATCAATAATTTTCCCGGCTCATCCGACGTGATGAACTGGCAGAAAAAGGCAGAGGCGATCAACATAAAACTTTTATTTTCTCCGGTGCTTACCCCCAAGAGCATTATGTATGAAATAAAGCCCGGCGATTCCCTTGTTAAGATTGCCAAGGAATTTAAGACCACCCCGGAGCTGATCATGAAGAGCAACAATATTTCCGGCGATAAGATATTCCCGGGCAAGCGGATCAAGGTCTGGAGCGGGCCATTAAGCGTGGTAGTGGATAAATCACAGAATATCCTGATGTTAAAAAGCGACGATGAGATCATCAAGACATACGTTGTTTCCACCGGCGCAAATAATTCCACTCCCGCGGGAAATTTTAAGGTAGTAAATAAGATCCAGAACCCCACATGGTTTAAAGCAGGCGCTGTCGTGCCTCCGGAAAGCCCGGATAATGTCCTCGGCACGCGCTGGCTGGGTTTTGATCTGCCCGGCTACGGCATCCACGGCACGATCGAACCGCAGAACCTGGGAAAACAGGTTACCCAAGGCTGCGTGCGCATGGCCAACACCGAAGTAGAAGAGCTTTATACCATCCTTCCTATAGGCACGGAAGTAACCATCGTAGATTAATATGCACAGGCTGGATTTTGAAAAACCGGTTATTGAACTGGAAAAAAAGATTGAAGAGCTCAGGGGCCTTGTCTCCGGGAATAAAATGGATTTTTCCTCGGAGATAAAAAAGCTGGAAGAAAAGCTGGAGCGGCTGAAAAAAGAGACCTACGGCAATCTCAGCGCCTGGCAAAAGGTGCAGATCGCCCGCCATCCCCAACGGCCGTATACCCTGGACTACATTAATATGATGATGACCGATTTTATCCAGCTGCACGGCGACCGGATATTTTCCGATGATAAGGCGATTATTACCGGCCTTGCCAAGCTTGATAACCAGAAGGTCGCGGTGATCGGCCATCAAAAAGGCAGGGATACTAAAGAGAACCTGCAGCGTAATTTTGGCTGCGCGCACCCGGAAGGGTATCGTAAGGCCTTAAGAATAATGCAACTGGCAGAAACGAGCAATTTGCCGGTAATAATTTTTATTGATACTCCCGGGGCTTATCCGGGCATCGGCGCCGAGGAGCGCGGACAGGCGCAGGCAATCGCGCTTAACTTGCGGGAAATGGCCTGCATCCAGACGCCGATCATCAGCACGGTCATCGGGGAAGGCGGATCAGGCGGAGCGCTGGGCATCGGGGTCGCAGACAAAGTGCTGGTGCTTGAGAATGCCTATTATTCGGTGATTTCTCCCGAGGGGTGTGCAGCGATATTATGGAAGAGCGGTTCCCGCGCCCCGGACGCGGCAGAGGTATTAAAGCTTACCGGCGAAGATCTTTTGAAGATGGGGATTATCGACGAAGTTGTGCCTGAGCCGTTGGGCGGCGCGCACCGCCAGCCGCAAAAAATGGCAGAGACCTTGAAGGAAACCTTGCTCAAACACTTGAAGGTATTAAAGGCCCAAAATAAAGATAAACTTATCGAAGCAAGGTATGAGAAATTCCGCAGCATAGGCAGCTTAGGATGATCGAACACGAACTGATCTTACTGGGGTTGTTAAAAGAAAGCCCGAAGCATGGCTACGAAATAAAGAAAAAGATCAGGGAAATATTATCTTTTTTCGCCGGGCTGGACCTGAAGTCGGTTTATTACCCGCTTGCGGTTATGGAGAACAAGGGGCTGGTGGTAAAGCACGCTGACCAGCAGGGCAAGCGGCCCCAGCGGTTTATCTACGCGTTAACTCCCAAGGGCAAGCTGCGCTTCAAAGAACTTTTGACAAAGAGCTTCCTCGATTTTAAGCGGCCGCAGTTTTGTCTGGACTCAAGCCTTTATTTCCTGAATGAGCTGCCTGCGGAGGCGGTAAAGCGCCGGCTGCGCGGCCGTATGCAGATCCTCAAAAAAATCAGCCGCTCGCTTAAACTGCAATCCCGCGCCTTTAAGCTGAAAGGGCCGGTCCCGCTGAACAAGATCCTCGATCATAACCTCCAGATGCTGGAAGCAGAATCAAAATTCCTCGCCGGACTGATCAAAACGATATAAAAACGTCCCCCCTTCATTTTTTGCTTGACATTTCCCAAATATGTCTTATACTCTTGATAGTTAATATACTTAATAATCAGTGAGGTTAATGATGACGCAGCTTTCCATAGCCCAGTTTACCGATAAGCTGGCAGAGATCATGCCGGTGGTAATGAAGGAATTTGGCCGGCGAATAATCGATGGCCTGGAGAATAAGGTTACCCTGCCGCAGGTGCTGATCCTTGAATTTTTAGAGAGGCAACAGGAATCCAAAATGAAGGACCTTGCCGGGTTTATGGGCGTCAGCACTGCCGCCTCTACCGGGATTGTTGACCGGTTGGTAAAATGCGGCTATGTTGTCAGGGCATTTGACCCGGAAGACCGGCGCGTGATCAAGATAAGGCTTACGCCTAAAGGCTTTGGACTCTTAAAACAGATCAACCTGCAAAAGCACCGGATGGTCATGGGGGTATTCGGAAAAGTTTCCGAAGAAGACCGCCGCGATTATTTAAGGATCCTCACCCAAATCAAGGATATTCTGCTTAGTAACGGCAATCATCAGGAAAAAGGCAGCCATGTATAGGGTTTTTCTAACCGTTTTCTTATTTAATCTTATATTTTTAGGTAACGTCTGTCCACTCAGCGCAAAAGAAAATAAATCGGGGGATGAGGAGAGGCAGCTTGAGATCGAAAAGGCAATTTTCCTTGCTTCCAGCAGCCAGAGCCGGGTCTTGAGGATCGGCCTGGTCGACTGCCTGCTTTATGCTCTGAAGAATAATCATGATATATTGATCAAACAAGTTGATCCGCAACTAAAGGCTGACGACGTAAAGATTGCGCAAGCAGATTTTGAGCCGCAGTTCACCGTCGATCTCAACGTGCATGAATCTACCGAGCTCGCCTCATCAGCCCTGCAGGGAGCGAATGTCTACACCACGCATGAGATAGATTTAAATTCCGGAGTATCGGGGAAATTGCCTACCGGCACAAAATACAGCGTTGATTATTATAATCAAAGGTACAAGAGTGATTCTATCTATGACATCTTTAATCCTGCTTATACCGTAGAGCCGACGATCACTATTACTCAGCCGCTTTTTAAAGGTTTCGGAATAGCCGTTAATAAGGCAGATATCACCATCGCCAGGAACAATAAAGTGATATCGGAAAAATCTTTTAAGGACACGGCGATAAATACCGTCAGCAAGGCAAAGGCGGCGTATTATAATTACGTTTTTTCTTTGGAAACTTATTCCTTGGATAAACTTTCTCTTGAACGCACTGTTGACTTGTTGGAAATAGATAAGGCCAGGTACGAGAAAGGCATGGTAAGTTCGGTCGGCCTGTTAGAAACCGAAGCCGCAGTCGCGCAAAAGGAGAAAACCCTGCTTGCCGCGGAAGCCGCAGTCAAAAAATCCGAAGATGAATTAAAACTGGTAACTAACCTGGTAAGTGACCCGGAGATCTGGAACGCGAAAGTAGAATTGATCGATAAACTCCAAATGCGACAGGAAGAAGCCGATCTCCTGCAGTCGTTGAAAAACGCGTTTTCTTTCCGGCCGGATTATCAGTCTATGTGCATTGACCTGAAAAGCCGCGATGTTAAAATTATGGTTGCAAAAAACTCCCTGCTTCCTACAATAGACTTAAGCGGAAGCTTTGGCATGAACGGGCTGGGTAAAGATTATAACAACGCCCTGCAGAAGACTAACATCAATTATCCTGACTGGAGCGCCGGGGTTAATGTCACTATTCCCTGGGGCGGGGCAGACCGCGCAAAATACGATCAGCGTAAGCTGGAAAAAGCGCAGGCATTAATCGCGCTTAAAAAACTGGAACAAGAGATTATCCTGGATATAAGAGATAAGGTAAGAGAGGTAAACGTGCGTTTCCGGCAGGAGCAAGCGGCAAGGATCTCCCTGGACAAAGAAACCCAGAATTACGCAGCGCAGAAAGAACGCTATGCCGCAGGCCAGGTTTCTACGCATGATATGCTGGATTATCAGGATAAACTATCGCAGGCAGAACTCGACCACGTCAGGGCAGTGGTTGATTATAATCTGGCGTTGATCAACCTGGACAGATCGCAGGGTTTGACCCTGGTGAAAAATAACGTTAAATTAGATGAATCATTAAAGGAGTAGGCAATGAATGTGAAAACAAAAACGGCCTTATATATTTTTCTGCTGCTTTCGCTATGCGTATCTGCCGGATGCACAAAGGCAAAGAGCGCAGCGGTAGAAAAAGAAGTGATCCCGGTTAAAGGGATACGCGTTGAATTCCGCGACCTGGATGAAGCAATCGACTATGTCGGTAATATCAAGGCGCAGGATGAGGCAATGGTTTATCCGAAGGTCAGCGGTAAGATCATTGAGAAAGTCAGGGAAGACGGCAGCTTTGTAGTTAAAGGCGAAGTGATCGCTTATATTGACCGCGATGAAGTAGGTTTTAAGTTTGAGAAGGCACCGGTAGAAAGCCCGCTAAGCGGCGTTATCGGCAGAGTTGCCATGGATATAGGTTCGCAGGTTACTCCGCAGACAGCGATCGCGCTGGTTGTAGATATGAGCAAGGTCAAGATAGACCTGGATATTCCGGAAAAATATCTTTCCCGGATATCTTTGGGGCAGGACGCCACGATTTCCGTAGATGCGTACCCGCAAGAAAAATTTTCCGGTAAAGTTTCTAAGATCAGCCCGGTTGTGGACCTTTCTACGCGCACGGCGCCGATCGAAATAACCGTAGATAACCCCAAGCAGCAGTTAAAATCCGGGATGTTCGCCAGGGTAAGCCTGATCCTTGAGCATAGAAAAGATGTGCCTGTGATCTTAAAAGAGGCGATCATGGGTAAAGAACCGAGCCTTTATGTATATACTATTGAGGATAACCGCGCAATGCTCAAAAAAATCAAATTAGGCATACGCCAAGGCCCTTATTTTGAAGTAAAAGAAGGGTTAAAAGAAGGCGATACGGTAGTGACCATGGGCCAGCAAAAGCTTTATGAAAACGCAGCCGTGGCCGTAGAAACGGAAAAACAATGAACCTTCCTGAATTCGGGGTAAAAAAACCGGTCACTAACTTAATGATCTTTTTGGCGATCATTATCCTTGCCGCCTACAGCATGACGCGCATCGGCATAGATATGATGCCTGAGATCGAACCGCCTGCGATCTCCGTGATTTCCACATATCCGGGAGCCAGCCCGGAAGACGTAGAGATCAAGGTTACCGAAGAGCTGGAAAACCAGCTTGCCACGACACCCGGCCTTGAGAAGCTGACTTCGGTTTCTTACGAAGGGGCATCATTAATCACTTTGAAATTCCTCTGGGGTACAAACCTGGATGAGGCTTCCAATGATATCCGCGACCGCATTGAATTGGCAAAGCGTTTCCTTCCCGACATACCCGATGAAATGGAGAATCCGTTCATTTTTAAATTCAATACGGCAAATATTCCGATCATCTACTTAGGTATTACTGCAAAACAGTCTTATGCCGAGCTCTATGATATGGTGGACAAAAAAATCGGTGATGTGCTTCGTCAACTCCCGGGAGTAGGCACGGTGCAGATACAAGGCGGCGGCCTGGAGCGCCAGATCAATGTCTGGATCGATCGCCAGCAACTGGAGGGTTATGGATTTCCCATCCTTGATATCAGCAACGCCCTGAAACGGGAAAATGTTACCCAGCCGGTAGGCAACCTGAAAACCGGGCTTACGGATTATCTCATCCGCCTGCCGGGTGAATTTGCCAATCCCGATGAAATAAACTTAGTGATCCTCGGTAAACGTAACGGGAATTTGGTTTATTTAAAAGATGTGGCGCGCATCGAGGATAGCTTCAAGGAAGAGACCACGCGCGTACGCATCAACCAGGAGCCGGGCTTGATGTTGATGATCCAGAAACAAAGCGGTACCAATACCGTGGAAGTATCCGGCCGGGTAAAGGAAAAACTCAAAGAGTTAGAGAAGGTCATGCCTTCCGACGTGCGGCTGAATCTTATCTTTGATACCTCAAAAGACATCATTGATTCGGTAAATTCCTTGAAATCTTCGCTGTGGCTGGCGATCATCATGGTTATTGTCGTAGTCTGGTTCTTCCTGCGCCAGTTTGCGCCCAGCATGATCATTGCCCTGACCATTCCTTTTTCACTCTTGATCAGCTTTATCTATCTTTTTTTAAGCGGCAAAACGATCAATACGATCAGCCTTTCTTCCATCGCCATTGCCACGGGCATGGTCGTGGATAACGCGATCGTTGTTGTGGATAATATAGTCAGGCGCTTTGAGCGGGGCAGCCGGCTGCAGGAAGCGGCGATCTTCGGTACTTCGGAAATGTTCCTTTCTATTGCCGCTTCTACAATGACCACAATAGTGGTCTTTATGCCGATGTTGTTCATCCCCGGTGTAGTCGGGATCATGTTCGGCGAGCTGGCGATCATCGTTATCGTTACACTATTGGCGTCGCTTTTTACGGCCGCGACTTTTAGCCCGATGCTTTGCTCAAAATGGCTAAGGCCAAGCGCCAGTGGTAAAAACGGCAAAGCAAAGCTATTTTCCCAATTTTACGCGCTCTCCGAAAAATGGTTTATTAGCCTGGAGAGTTTCTATAGCCGCTGCCTGGGCCGGGCATTGCGGCATAAAAAAATAGTTGTCTTTGGTTTTTTTGCCGCATTTATTTTTAGCCTGCTTTTGGTTCCGCTGGTGGGAAATGAATTTATCCCCGAGGAAGATTCCGGCGACGTACGCATGACCGTTTTTCTTCCGATCGGCACGCGCATGGAAGAGTCCGATAAGGTGGCGCAGAGGATAGAAGGGCTATTTAAAAGCAATGTCCCGGAAGCGCGGTTTTATTATGCCCGAAGCGGTCAGATCACCGGCATGGGCAGGGTAATGGGTAATGCATCGGGTACACATATTATTTCTGCCGGGGTGAAGCTCGTGCCTAAGCAGCAAAGAAAGCGCTCGGTAGATGATGTGGCGCAGATGCTTAGAGGCAAGATAAAAAATATACCCGGAGTCTTAAAAACCGATATCGGTACCGGTAATCCTTTAAATCGCCTGATCACCGGAGCAGGCGGCAAGACCGTACAATTGGAGATCATCGGCCATTCCTTTGAGGAGACAGATGTTTTAGCTGAAAAGATCAAGGCTATCCTTGAAAAAATACCCGGCGCTGTAGATGTCAGCGTATCAAGAGAGGCTAACCGGCCGGAATTAAAGATTGAAGTTGACCGGCAAAAAGCCGCTAGCTTGGGTTTGGATATGAAGACCATTGCCGATTCCCTTAATATGTTCATCCAGGGCAGCTCGGCGACAAAATACCGCGAAAAGGGCGAAACTTACGATATATATGTCCGGCTGGAAGAAAGCTCGCGCGCCACGCTGGAAGATATTGATAACCTTGCGGTCACCGCGCCGCTTCCGGAAGAAAGATCGTCATTCGCGGGGCTTGAGAACCTGGCTTCTTTAAAAGGAGTTTCCCGCAAGGCGATCAAGCTTTCCAATATCGCTAAAATTTACGAAACGGCAGTCCCGGAAAGCATTGAACGTAAGAATCGCGAAAGGGTGGTGCGCGTAGAATGTAATGCATTTAAGCGTTCATCGGGAAAGATCGTTGAGGATTTAAAACGGGAGTTGGATAAGATCGCCCTGCCGCAGGATATCCAGCTCGCTTTTGGCGGCACGGCAGAAGAGCAGACAAAGGCGTTTAAAGACTTGACCCTGCTTTTATTATTGGGCATTTCTCTTGTTTATATGGTTATGGCTGCGCAGTTTGAATCTTTTCTTGACCCGTTTATCGTTATGTTTGCTATTCCTTTTACTTTTATCGGCGTTGTCCTGGGTTTTATCTTGACCGGAACGACTTTAAGCGTGATCACGTTCCTCGGCATAGTTATGCTGATGGGGATTGTCGTTAATAATGCTATTGTTTTGATCAGTTACATCAGCATATTGCGCCAGCGCGGGCTATCAATGTTTGATGCGGTAACTGCCGGAGGCAGGGATAGGCTGCGTCCGGTTTTAATGACTACGATCACTACTCTTGCCGGCCTTTTACCTTTGGCGCTTTCGCGCGGCGAAGGCTCGGAGATCTGGCAGCCGCTGGGCATTACTATGATCGGCGGATTAAGCGTCTCTACTTTAATTACTATGTTTTTTGTTCCCACGCTTTATGCGATATTCCATAAGAAGACGCAAATTGCGGCTGCAGGAGGGCCGGTAAAATGAGTTTAAAAATGGCAATGGTTGTTTATAATGAGGCCCTGGATATGGAAGTTATGGAGGCTATGGATTCCTGCGGGTTAAAAAATTATACAAAGGTAATGGGTGTTTTTGGCCGGGGAGAAGCTTCCGGCAGCCATTTAGGCAATGATATCTGGCCCGGAAGGAATAACATCCTGTATATTGCCTGCGAAGACGCGCAGGCCAGGAAGCTTATTGAGGCGATTAAGCAGCTGAGAAAAAAGATCGGCCATGAAGGCGCAAAGGCCTTTATTCTGCCGGTAGAAGAGATCACCTAGGCTTATGAAGATCGGGCTGGGCCAGCCGAGCCGCGCTTTCCCTGTTTTCATCTATTCCGCGATAATATTTTATTTTTTTATCTGCACTTTACATCTGATCTTACGCCGGCCGCCATGGCTGGACGAGATATTCCTGATCAATAACCTCAAAGAGCTTTCTCCCGCAGGTATATTCGGGCCGCTGAAATATTCCCAGGGGTTTCCCCGTCTCTACTTATTCATTATCCAAAATTTAAGCCGGGCGTTTAATTACGGCGTAATATCGTTAAGGGCTCTGCCGTTCGTATTCATGATAACCGGTTTTGGCCTGTGGTTGGCTGCCTTTCGGAAACAGTATGGCAGGGGCGATGCGTATCTCTTGTTTATACTTTGCTGGTGCGGCTCGTGGTTTATGACTTATTACGCGGCGGAATTCAAGCAGTATTCCGCGGACGTGTTCGCGGCAGGGGCCTTTACTTATTTTATCCTGAAGCAGAAAGAATCCGTTTTATCAGGGGCTTTACGGCCGCGCCTTTTTTTACAATACTTATTCCTGCCGGTGCTGCTTTTATTTTCTTACGCTGCCTATTTTTTTATCATCATTCCCGCGTATAATCTTTTATTGTCTTCCCTGCGCCAAAGGCGGAGTCTTTTCTATCTGGCGGCTTATCTGTTATCCATCGCGGCGTTTTCTTTCCTGTCCTATAATTATGACCTGAAATATACGCTTGCCGCGCCGGCGCTGCACGGATATTGGGAAAGCTATTTTATTTCTACGGCATCCCCGGCAGCTTTTATGGAAACTTTTTGGGAAGGCTTAAGGAATATCTTTGTGCGCTGGTTTGAGCAGGGGCCGCCGGTTACGTGGATAATGACCATATTTATGCCCTTTGCGCTGTATTATGCCTTCCGTTATGGGATAAAGCAGTTCAGGGCCGATAAATACCTGTGTGTATCGCTGGATAGTCTGACAATCGTTTTATTAGCCGGCCTGTTTTTTACCGGCCTGTTACGCGCTTTTCCTTTTACCGCGGGAAGGGTTACCTTATTTATCGCGCCGTTTATTTTTTGCGCGATAATAAAAGGCGCAGAGATCTTTAAGGCAAAGTTTTGGGCAGGGTACGCTGTTTTGACTGCCGGGTTCGTATTTACCTTATTATCGGTGTCTATGCGGCTGGTGTCGCGCTATATGCCGTTGTATTAACAAATACTTGCAAAAATAATTATCAGGGTTATAATAGCATACAAGAAGCTTAATTAACTTTCCTTTAATGTTTTTTCAGTAGGGAGGAGGTGCAGAGTGAAAAAAGGTTTTACGCTCTTGGAATTGATCGTTGTTATTGTTATTCTCGGCATCCTGGCGACATTAGCCACTACACAATACACGAGGATGGTAGAGAAGTCACGCGGCGCAGAGGCAAGGATCATCATCGGTTCTATCCGTACAAACCAGGCTGCGATCAGGCTGCAGAATGGATCTTGTACAAGCACAGCTGCGGACGTGGGCATCGCAGCCGGCTCAGACGCGCCATCGCCATGCACAATAACCCATTATTTTTCCTATAGCCTTGCCGGCGCATCGGGCAATTCATTTACTGCTGTGGCTACCAGGTGCACAGTTAATGGCAAGAACCCGAATGCCGCAACAGCCGGAACGATCAGCCTGGTTACTAATTTTGATACCGGTGCGGACAGCTGGACTTCGGCAAGCGCGTATTAATTAGTATAGATAGCCAGGTTGAATTCAGTCCGAAAGGAGGCAATAATGGATGAAATTGTCTTTGGTGACTTTATTAGATATACGAGTTTAGTAATCGGTATTTTTGGCGTTTTAGCCGGGGTCGACTTGGTCCTGGGGGCCAAGGTGATCATTTATCTTAAGGCTATATTGGACAAAGGGACTGATATTGTAGATAAAGCAATAGTCAGCGCGCACTCCAAAAGGATCTTTGGTTCCGTGATCCTTTTTCTTTCACTGGTCATATTGTTCTTAAGCAATAAGATCAGGATGTAACCCGCGTTACCGGCTCCTCCGCAGCATCTGAAAAACTTCTTGACTTAAGGAATCGGATTCGTATAATAAATATAGTAAAATTTTACTATACACGAGGCATAACCTATGAATTGGGAACCGGGTACAGAGGCAAGGTTCAAGGCAGTCATCTCTAAACTTCCGATCTTTCACCGCCGGATCGCCGAGAACGCTGTGGCCGTAAAGGCCGAAGAAAACGCCGGCGCAAGGAAAAGCCCGCAGGTTGAAGAGCAGGATGTGGTTGCCGCGTTCTTTTCAGACGTGCCTTCCCCGTTTTACAGTATGATGGTCCGCCTCCTGGAGCAGTCCGGTTTTGATTATAAAAAATACGGTTACCCTAAGAACAAATGATGATTGCGGTGATTGGCAGCGGCGCCATAGGCGGCCTTGTTGCCGGGTATCTTAAAGAAAAAGGCCGGGACGTCCTATTGGTGGGTAACCCGGCTGCGGTAGAAGCGGTCAAGGTTAACGGCCTATCCATAAGCGGGGTAAGGGGCAATATTAAGGTAAAGATAGATATTGCCAACCGTTTAGACCGGCAATACGGTCTGGTAGTGCTTGCGGTTAAGACGCAGGACGTTGAAAAAGCTGTAAAAGATAACCTCGCTTTTTTAAAGGACTCCGTAATCCTGACCGCGCAGAACGGTATTCAGGCGGATAATATTGTCAGCCGCTTTGTTGCCGAGGAAAAGATCGTTTCCAGTATTGTGATGTTCGGCTCAACCTGTATTGAGCCGGCAAAAATAGTGCATAATTTTGAAGGCGGCTGGATCATTGGCAAGGCCTTTGGCGCTGATGACAGCGTCGTAGATAAGGCGGCAGCGGCGCTTGGTGAAATATTCCCCGTAACCGTTGCTGCGGATATCCGGGGAATGAAATACCTGAAAGTATTTGTGAATGCCAATAACTGCATTCCGGCGATCCTGGGCATAAGCATGCAGGAAGCGTTTGCCGATATCCAAGTCAGCCGCATCAGCATTGCTATCTGGCGCGAAGGGTTTGATATTATCAGAAGGGCGGGGATAAAAATGGCTTCTTTGCCGGATTTTCCTCTGGAACGGCTGACCAGGCTTTTATCTTTACCCGCGCCTGAAGCGGCAAAGATTTTCTCCGGGATCATGGCCAGCCTCAGTAAAGAGCCTTTATACGGGTCGATATTACAGAGCATAAAACGGGGAAAGTCTTCGGAAATAGATTATATCAACGGCGAATTCGTAAACATTAGCCGGCAGAATAACAGCCACGCTCCTTTAAATGAAAAATTAACGGAGATGGTGCATCGGGTGGAAAAAACCGGCAAATTCCTTTCTAAGCAGGAATTGCTTGAGGAAACGAAGGATTTAGTCGATTAATATGCAAGGCAAAAACGAAAATTATGACGCGGGCTCTGTAAATAGCCCGTTCCCAAAGCTAAAGCTTACCGTAACCAATGTTTTTGGGGAATGTTACCACGGGTATAAAGTAGGCGACGAGCTGGTTCTCGGCGATTTTACCCATCCGCCGAAACATTTTTGCCTGGGGCTGGCGCATGCCTTATTCCCGGTGATCTACGCGTTAAGTTTCGGGGCAAAGTTCGGCTTCCGCGATAACCAGCGTTCACTTTTAGTTACCTGCCCGGACGGCGGCAAGCTTGAATTCAAGGCTGAAGTTTTAGATAAGGACGGCAAGGTTGAATTCCTGCCTAAGGACCCCGGCCATAAAGGGCCGAACCCTAAAAAAATGATCATCGAGGCAGTCAAAGCAAAAGGTAAATGCGCATTTGGTTATAAAGTAGGAGATAAGTGGGAAACTACCGGGCTTAAATGCATTCCCGGGTTTTGCGGGGCTGCGTTTCATACCGCATTCCCCGCGTTATTTGCGCTTAATTTCGGGGCAAAGTTCTTTTTTATGCCCGATCCAAATTCCGTAGATACAGTTACCTGCCCGGACGGCGGGAATATCGTGTTCAAAGTAAAAAGAGTGGAAGAAGAAGAGAAGGAATAGTATGAAAAAGAGAAGAGTGGTGATCACCGGTATCGGCACGGTTTCGCCTAATGGGATTGGTAAGGAGAATGCATGGAAGGCAATGTCTTCGGGAAAATCCGGGGTAAAGCTCGTGGATGGTTTTGACGTGTCAATGTTCAACACGCAGATCGCTGCCGAGGTCAGGGATTTTGACCCGTTCAAATTAGGCCTGACGCATGAAGAAGCCGTGCGTATGGACAGGTATGTGCAATTTGGCGTAGTTGCCGGAGATATGGCAATAAAGGATTCCAGCCTTGATTTTTCCAAGGAAGACCCTGAGCGCGTAGGCGTTTGCCTTGCTAACGCCATCTGCGGCACGAAGTATATGGAAGAAGAGTTCGTTATGGTTACCGATAACGGTAAAAATCCCATTGACCCTTCGCGGGTGAGGCAGGACCTTTATGACGCGGCAATGTTTAATACTCCTTCGATCGAACTGTCCGCGCGTTATAAATTAAAAGGCATCTGCAATACTTTATCCACCGGCTGTACTGCCGGCACGGATTCTTTAGGTTTTGCCCTGGAAACCATCCAGGATGGCGAACAGGATATCATGGTCGCGGGCGCAGCAGAGGCCCCGATCACCCCGATCACTTTCGGCGCGTTTGACGTGGTGAACGTCCTTTCCAGCCGCAATGCCGAGCCGGAAAAAGCGTCACGCCCGTTTGACAATAAGCGGGACGGCTTTGTGCTTTCGGAAGGCGCTGGTATTTTAATATTAGAAGAGCTTCAGCACGCGTTAAAACGTAACGCCCGCATATATTGCGAAGTGCTCGGCTTTGGCACGAGCTGCAATGCTTTCCATATGACTGATCTGCCGGGTGATGGATCGGCAATGGCAAATTGCATAAGCATGGCGCTTAAGGACGCGGAAATGAAACCTCAGGAGATCGATTATATCAACGCGCACGGCTCATCTACGCGCATGAACGATATTTTTGAGACTTCTGCATATAAGATGATCTTTGGCGATTACGCCTATAAGCTGCCGATGAGCTCCTTTAAGTCAATGATCGGCCATCCTTTGGCAGCGTCTAACGCAATTGAGCTGACGGTTTGCTCGATGATCTTCGAGAAAAATATCCTTCCTCCTACGATAAACCAGGAAGAAAAAGACCCCCTCTGCGACCTGGATTACATCCCGAATGTTGCCCGGGCAAAGAAGGTGAATACGATATTAAAGACAAGCAGCGGGTTTTCCGGAATTCATTCTTCGCTGATTATTAAACGTCTGGAGATATAAATGGCAAAGACAGCAATTACAGGGATCGGTATTGTCGCGCCCTCGGGTATAGGTAAGCGCCAGTTCTGGGCAAACGTTAAATCCGGACGTTCGTCCATAAAAGAGATCACCCGTTTTGACGCTTCAAAATATCCCGCGCATATTGCCGGCCAGATCGACGACTTAGAAAAATATAGCCATGTTTCCGAGCGGCTTTTAAAAAAGATCGACGCATTTTCGCATATGGCCTTGATCGCATCCGAACTTGCGCTGCAGGATGCGGGTATTGATATCAAAAATGAAGACCCGAACCTCGTAGGTATATTTTTAGGCAATGCCATCGGCGGATGGCTCTATGCCGAAACCGAGCTGCGCGACCTGTATATTGAAGGCCGCGAGGGTGTGTCGCCTTATATGGCGTCGGCGTGGTTTCCCGCGGCGCCGCAAGGCCAGGTCTCCATTTATTACGGGATAAAAGGTTTCAGTAAAACTGTAGTTGCCGACCGCGCCAGTTCTGCGATGGCCATCGGCTATGCCAATAAAACTTTAAGTAAGGATAAATTGAATATGATCCTTGCCGGCGGCATGGAAGCGCCGGTAACGCCTTACGCGCTGTTATGCTGCAATACTTACGGCGGGCTTTCTGTCGATAACGCGCATCCCGCGGCTGCTTACCGGCCGTTTGACAGGAAACGCAGCGGCTTTGTCATCGGCGAAGGCGCGGGGATCATGGTTATGGAGCCTATAGAGCGCGCAAAGGCGCGGAAGGCAAATATTTTAGCCTATACCTGCGGCTATGGTTACAGTTGTGACGCTATTGATCGGATTAATCCCGATGCTTCAGGTGTGCAATTGGCACGCGCGATAAAAATGGCGCTGAGTGACGCAAAAGTAAAAGCAGAAGAGATCGATTATATAAGCTTAGATGGACTGGCGGTAAAATCATGGGATGCAGGAGAGGTAGCGGCAATAAAGGAAGTTTTCGGGCCAAAGGCCAAAGGCATACCTGTAAGTTGCCCAAAATCAATGTTCGGTAATTTACTGGGCGCTTCCGGCGCAGTTGACCTGATCACCGCGGTTATGGCAATGGAAAACAGCCTGGTGCCTCCGACAATCAACCTTGACGACCCGGACTTGAACGGGCTAAACTATGTTACCGGGGAATCGCGCGAGTATAAAATAAATAAAGCCCTGATCATTTCCCGCGGCAGGGGCGGGATCAATTCAGCGTTGGTAATAGAAAAAGGAGGGTCAAAGTGAAAATATTATTCGTAATGCCAAAAGTAGGGGCGTGGGCAACGCACGGCATTCATCGTTCGCCAAATCAACTTTATGCGCATTGGGCGGCATATGTGCGCGAAAGAGGCTATGAGGATGTGGCGGTTATAGACGGCAAAGCCGATCAGATACCCATGGATCAACTGATTGAGCAGGTAAAAGAGAAGAATCCCGATGTCGTGGTCATGGGTGAACAGCTGCATGGTTATGGCGGATACGGAGTTTTGCGGCATTTTCACGATGCAGCCGTCGGCATTAAAAAAGCGCTTCCCAAAACAAAAATAGTTTTTGGCGGGTTATGGTATTCTGCCATGCCTGTGCATACATTAGAAGGTATCCCTGAGGTAGACTTTGTAGTCATGGGCGAAGAAGAATCTTTCGGCGATCTGATCGAGGCAATCGATAAAAAGAAAGATTTTAAAGACGTGGGCGGAGTTACTTCGCGCATCGGCAGCGAGATTGTCATGGGGCCGCACAAGCCGCTCATGGAAGACCTGGATAAACTGCCGCTTCCGGCATATGACCTGTTCCCGATGGGTAAATACGTCGGGCACACCTATTGGAAGCCGTTCGTAGATATGGTTACTTCCCGCGGCTGCCCTTCTGCGTGTACTTTTTGTTATGAGTGGGACCAGTTTGACCCGCGCAGCCCTTCGGATTTCCTGAAATGGCGCGCTAAATCACCGGAGCGGGTGATCGAAGAGATGGAGCTTTTACAGAATAAATACGGGGTCAAGGTAGTGGTGATCCAGGACGATAATTTTAACGTTGATCCTGCGCGCGTGAAAAGATTCTGCGAACTAAAGAAGCAGAAAAAGATAGATATTAAATGGGTTTCCCTGGGCCGCGCCATTGACTGGGTCAATTGCGAAAGCGTGCTTCCCCTGATGAAGGAGACCGGCTTGTTCATGGGCGTATTCGGCATTGAAGTTACTACGCAATCAGAGCTTAAAAAGATCGCCAAGGGCATAACTTTAGATCAGATCAAAAAAACCATCGAGATCCTGCGCAAGAACGACATCGCGATTGTCGCGGACATTATGATGGGTTTTGATTACGATACAGAAGAGATCATCAAACAGCGGTTTGAATTCACCGATCAGGTTGACCCGGATATCCTTTGGGTCGGCTATGTCACGCCTGCGCCGAATTCCCCGATGTGGAAGATCGCCTTGAAGAAAAACTGGATTGACCCCAAAAAAGTTGATTTCAGCACCTGGGATTTCCTGCACCCGGTCATCCCTACCGATCATTTAAGTACTGAAGACCTGGGCAGGCTGGGTTCCTGGTGTATGCGTGAATTTTTCTCAAAGCCGGGCAGGATCAACCGGATCATGGAAAGCAATTTTGATATGCTTGCCAAGCTCTGTTTCAAGGATGTTATGGACGGGATTAACAAATGGGAAGCCGGAGCGACAAAAGGCGAGGTGCATATTTAACGGAGGCGGATATGGAAGTAAAAGAAAAGATTAAAGATGTGTTCGTGGATCTTTTAAAGGTCAAGCGCGCAGAATTAAAAGACGATATCAACCTGCAGAGTTCGATCGGCGTGGATTCCACGGAAATGGTAGAGAGCGTGATCGCCCTGGAAAAGGCCTTCGGCGTGAAATTAAGCCCGAAAGAGATCACCAAATTTTCCACGCTTAACGACATTGAAAAGAATATCCAGTCCAAGCTGGCAGGTAAATAAAATGACGATAATCGACTTAAGCCTACCCATTGACGAACGCGCCCCGGAAGTGCACCCCTTCGGCATTGAACGGCTTGGCCATAAAGAAGGCGTGCGCCATTTAAACTGGGTGATGATGAAGAAAACCCTTTTGGGCCGGGTATCTTTTTTCCTGGGCAAGCGGCTGATCAAACCGCAGGAGCTTCCCGACGAGGAATTCCTTTCTTTGGAGACCGTGCATTGCCCGGTGCATATCGGCACGCATATTGACTATACATACCATTACGGCACGAAATGCGAAGGCCGCGCATCTAAGAGCATCAGCGAACTGCCCTTAAAATGGTGTTTTTCCGACGGCGTTGTCTTGAATTTCACTTTCCGCCAGCCCGGAGAGGTGATCTCGCGGCTGGACGTGGAAGAGGCGCTTAAGAAAATAAATTACAGCGTAAAGCCCAACGACATCGTGCTTTTCCATACGGCAGCGGACCGGTTTTTCGGCACGCTTGATTACCTGAATAATTACCCGGGAGTTTCTCCGGATGCCATAGAATTCCTGCTGAATATGGGGGTGAAGATCATCGGTATAGACACCCTTGGGTTTGACCGGCCGTATAAATTCATGATGCGCGATTTTATGCGCACGAAAAACCCGGCATTCCTCTGGCCGGCGCATTTTTTCGGCAGGAAGCGGGAATACGCGCATATTGAGCGTCTTACTAATTTGGACAAGCTGCCGCCGTTTGGTTTCAAGATACAGTGTTTCCCGATCAAGATCCTTGATTGCGGCGCTGCCTGGGCAAGAGTAGTAGCAATATTAGATTAGAGAGGTGGAAATATGGGCCATACGTGTAATTCCATTATCATCAACGCGCCTTACGATTTGATTTTTGATATTTCCAACGACATCCCGCGCTGGACAGAATTGTTCGGCACAGAGTACCAGAAAGCCGAGATTGTAAAAAAAGAAGGCAATAAGATCACCTTCCGGCTTACCGATGACGAAGGAAAATCATGGCAGTCATGGCGGCTCTTGTTCAAGGACAATTACCTTGCGTATGCGGAAAGAGAAGAGCCGAAATTCCCCTTTAAATATATGAAGATCATTTGGCTCTATACACCTAAGCCCGGGGGAATTGAGTTGACCTGGATTCAGCATTTTGAAATGGATGAAAAGGCCAAATTCAACGACGAGCAGGTGGAAGGCTTTATCAATAAGCACTCCAAGGACAATCTTAAGATATTTAAAGAAGTTATTGAAAAAGAAGCCAAGACAAATAAGTGAAAAGGTCCTTATTCATTATCTTCTGTCTTGAAGGCGCGATCCTCTCTTTTAACGTCGCTGCCTGTTCAGCTTTGATCCCCTCAATCTCCCAGGAATTTTCTGTTTCACAATTTATCGCCGGCAGGGCAGTGTGGCTGTATATGCTGCCTTACGGGATCGCCGCGCTTTTATACGGTCCGCTGGTGCGGCGCTTTGACGCGCGCAGGATAGAATTAACCTGTTTTTTATTTTTTTCTTTGGCAAACCTGTTTGCCGCGCTTTCCCCGGACATCAACAGGTTTTTCACCGCCAGGCTTTTAATGGGCATATTCGGCGCTTCGGTGATCCCGCTGGTGTTGATACTGATCGCCCGCCACGGCGCGGCAAAGACAAGGGGCAGGCAGATAGGCGTATTTTTCAGCGCTACTTTTGTTGCCTCGCTTGCCGGTTTATTCTTAAGCGGGCTGATTAATTGGCGGATGATCTTTCTTATTCCCGGCCTGGCAGGCATTGCGCTTTGGGTATACATGTATTTTAACCTGCCAAGTTTCCAGAAAGACTGCGGCGGTTTTAAAATAAATTACCTGGCTGCTTTTAAAAGCAGGGCAGTGGTTTCCATATTTACCTATATATTCCTTATCAGCCTGCTTTATCACGGCGTTCAGCAGTGGCTGGGAGTATTTTTCTCCGTGAAATTCGGTTTAAGCCAGTTTTTAGTCAGCATGCTGGTAACGCTTACCAGCCTAAGCGGCATATTCGGCGAGGTGATCGGCGGCTGGCTTGCGGATACGCTCGGCAGGATAAGGACCATTGATTTGGGCATAATGATCATGATAGTGTCTTTAATATTACTGCTTTTTAAAATACCGCTTGTGATGATTGCCGTAGCGATGATTGCCTGGGGCCTGGGCTGGACATTTAATCATGCGGGTTTGTCTACGCTGCTTACCGACCTGCCGTCTGAATTCCTTAACGAGGCAGCGAGTTTGAACAGCAGCGTGCGTTTTGTTTCCGGCGGTGTAGGCGCGGCAGCAGGCGGCATGATCATGCAAAAAAGTTTTTCAACCGGTTTCATCATCGCGGCCGTAGCTTTAACCGCACTGGCCGTTTCAGCGAAAAAACTATTAAACCAAGGGGGATAACATGTCAGAACTAAAAGGAAAGACAGCGATCGTTACCGGCGCAAGCCGGGGCATTGGTAAGGCGCTTGCCTGTACAGCAGCAAGCCTGGGGATCAATTTAGCAATTGCCGCCCGGCAGGAAGGCCCGTTAAAAGAGACGGCGGATGAAATCGCCAAAAAATATAACGTTCAGGTCTTGCCGGTAGCCTGCGATGTTACCAAGCTTGAAGACCTTGAGAATCTGGTGAATAAGGCAAAGGAAAAATTCGGGAAAATAGATATCCTGATCAATAACGCCGGCGTTTCCAGCCAATACCCGTTCCATGAACAGCCGATAGAAGACTTTGAGAAACTGGCGCATACCAATTACCTGGGCTATGTGCGCTTGATTCGCCTGGTGATCAATGATATGATTAAAAATAAATCCGGGGCGATCATTAACATGGTTTCCGGGTCAACGCTTTGTGACCCTTTACCGAGGAATTTTATCGTCTATAGTTCTTTAAAAGTCGGCTTGCGCGCATTTTCCAAGGCTTTATTTTGGGAGTTGCGCGACTACGGCATAAAAGTGACTTCTCTTTTACCCGGGGTCACCGATACGGACCTGACCGGAAAGCTTAAAGAGATTACCAATGAAAATTCCCGGTTAATGTCTACCGAGGCAATTGAAAATGCAGTGAAATTCGCGCTTACTGTCCCGGCAAATGTCTGTCCATTGGAAATTGCCGTGATCAACCAGCAGACGCCGTGGACTGCGCCGGTTATACCATACAAGCAGGCACACCCGGGAAAATAACTTCGTCTGGTGCATCATCTTTGTTGAAAAAGGAGGAGAATGTGAAGAAAATATTATTAGCAGCGATGTTTTTACTGATTTCGGCTTCTCTGTCTTTCGCGCAAGGGGATAATCTTCTCATTGATGATTTTGAAGGTGCGATTTCCGGCGGGCCTGAAGGCACGGTTGATTTTGGGGCGGGCAACGGCTCCGCGGTCCAGGTTTTGGCAGCTACGGATATTAAACATTCCGGCAGCCATTCGCTTAAAGTTGATTATGATGCCCTGGCCGGAGGGTATATTTATGTGGCAAAGGGCAGCGGCCTTGATGCAAAAAATGCCGGATGGCTGGTTAAGCCGGAAGACATTGACTGGAAGGCTTACAAGGCAATAATTTTTTATATGTACGGCAGTGATTCCAAGGTTGATGTGGCATTTGACATCAAGGACAGCGGCGGGGAGCTGTGGCGTTTTATTGTCAAAGATGATTTTACCGGTTGGAAACCGATCCTTTGCCCGTTTGCGGAGTTTTTTGCCCGCAGCGATTGGCAGCCGGAAAGCGCGGATAAAAACGGGAATATAGATTTCCCTCTTAAGCACTACCAATTTGAGCCGTTGCCCGAAGCAAAGGGCGTGCTTTATTTTGACGAAGTTGAGCTGGTAAAATAGGATAACCTTAATGGAGGGCAGGAAATGACTAAGCAGGATATCAAGAATTTGAAGAAACGCTACCTTGTCTGGCTGTATATGACCACCAAAGAGGCATTTGACCGCTACGAAAGAAAATTCACCCAGCTGGACATTGATACATTCATGCTTTTTGAGATGGAGAAAGAGCTTAAAGGCGCATACCTGCCCGGAGACAAAAAGACGTTGGAAAAATACATTAATGATTTTCGCGAATATATTGCCGAGAAAGAAAAAGTCTGCCTGAAGTTAAAGTATAAAGATAAAAGGATCGACCCGGAATTCCTTTTTCTTGATATAAAACTGGATGCGCTTGAAAAAGCGATCGTCAAAGAATTAGGCACAAAGGCCCTGGATGAGATAAAGGCGTTTTACGAATCTGAAATGACCGAGAAGATCTCGCGGGGGACAAAGCATAAATGATCATTGACGCGCACAGCCACTGGCTTCCCGAAGAAATAATCAGCAATGCCCATTTTTATTCCAAGGCATGGGGCCAGATCAGCTCGCAGATAGAGATCATGGCAGCTGCGGGCATTGATAAGGCGGTCTTAAGCTATCCGACTTCCGACGCGCACTTAAAATTAGGCGGGTCACTTGAGGTGGCGCAGATCTATAACGACAACGTGGCGGATATCATCAAGCAGGCGCCGGATCAATTCATCGGGGCAGCAATCCTGCCCGTGGAAGATAAAATGAAAATGCTCGCGGAATTCAGGCGGGCAACCGAAGATCTCGGGTTTAAGGCATTGTCACTGGCATCAAGCTATGACGGCGCATATCTTGACGATAAGCGCTTTTTCCCGCTTTATGAAAAAGCAGCGCAAAAGAACCTGCCGGTCTTCGTGCATTCCCAGATCGTTAATCCTATCGGCTTTGAGCGCGTGCAGGATCCGCTGCTGACGCCGGTGATTGAGTATGTCTTTGATACGACGATCTGCATCGGCAAATTATTAATGAGCGGGGTGCTTGCGGAATTTAACAGCGTAAAATTCATTTTTGCGCATTTTGGCGGGGTAATCCCGCATCTTGCTTACCGTTTTGACGCGACTTACCAGATGCTGCGTTCAATAAATTTCGTCAAAGACTTAAAAGGCAATCCTACGCAATTCTTAAAGAATATTTATGTGGATACCAGCGGAGACGTGCGCCAGGCTAATTTCCTTGCCGCGCTTGAGCTGGTGGGCCCGGACCATATTTTGTGGGGCAGCGATTGGCCGGCAAAAAAAGACCCGGCTGCTTCGATCAAAGCAGTACAGGACTTAGACATATCCGCTGCCGATAAAACAGCAATCCTCGGCAACAATTTAGCAAAGCTGTTCGCTCTTTAATATACGCACGGTTAATTCATGCCTTTTTATTCTCGGCGCTGCAAACATTTTGCCGTCGGCTACGGTTTACTCGTCGCTCTCAGGCATACTTTCGTAACATTAGGGCTTCCGCTCCTCGTAAAGCCTTGCCGACTGGCCTGTAAACGAATTGGCAAAAATTTGCAATGCGCCTGCGAACAAAAAGCATGAATTTATTAATGTGTATCCATAAGCATCCAAGATAAGTATAAATCATAGCAGCGGCTGGCTTGGCTTTGCTTTGAGCAGCACGTAGGAGGCTTGAGCGGGCACGGTTGCCCTCATATACGTTAGGGCAGAGCGAAAGCCGACTCACGAGCGAAGATTTTCCTCGCAGGGGAAAATCAAGCGGTGCTGCGAAAAGCAAGACAAGGCAGACGCTACAAGATTGATTAGATAAGGAAATATAAGTTTGTTAAACTAACCAACAAGGAGTATAACGATGCAAATGGTTAAGGATGTGCATTTGACGGGTAAGGATTTGACGCAGATGGTGCAGCTCAGACCGCAGGACGTGGGCAAATACGCGATCGTGCCCGGGCCAAAGGACCGGCTGGAAGTTTTATTAAAAAAGATGGAGAATCCGGTAAAGAATTTCTCATTCATGGAATACACCATGTACACCGGTATGTATCAAGGCATCAAGCTCACCGGTATAAACGGCGGCAGGTTCTCCACCGACACTTCCATCACTTCGGAAGTAATGTGCAATGCCGGTATACAGAATATCATCCGTATCGGCACCTGCGGTTCTTTGGATGAAAATATTAAAGTCGGGGACATTGTTGTGGTAGATAAAGTGATCCGCGGCGACGGAGTAACCCCGTATTATGTGGATAAGGATTTTCAGACCGTAGCCGACAAAAAGATCACCGATACTTTATTTGAAGTTGCTAAAGGTATGGGTGTCAACGTGCATCGCGGATGCGCCTGGACAACCGACGCGCTGCTGCGCGAAACAAGGGAGATCGTAGAGGCAAAGCGCAAAGAAGGTGCGATTGCCGTGGATATGGTTTCCTCAACGCTCCTGACCATTGCCCAAACATATAATGTCAAAGCCGGATCGATCCTGGCGGTAAGCGACAACGTGATCACCGGCGAGATGGGTTTTATGAACCCGCTTTATTATATGGCAGAATCAAGCTTGATCAGCATTGCTTTGGAAACCGTAAAGAAGCTGGAAGGAAAATAATGAAATTTTCTCCGCTTTTCTGGCCGATTGAATACAAGAATAGCGCTGTTTATATCCTTGATGAGACGCTGCTGCCGCATAAAGTGCGCTATATAAAGGCAGGCAACTATATCCAGGCCTGCAAGGCGATTAAAGAAATGAAAACGCGCGCTGTGGGCCAGGTGATCTTGGTGTTCTATACTTTTCTGATGGTATTAAACCAGAATAAGGGCAAAAAAGATATTCTGCCGATATTAAAAAAAGTTAGCGAAGAAATTAACGCCACGCGGCCCACGCTTTCCTTTAAATATCTCACGGATATGGTACTTGGTTGGGCTGCTCAAGGAGCGCCGTTAGAAAAAAGTATCCCGGGATTTTTGGAAACTTTAAAGAACAGCCGGATCAAACAGGCAGAACAAGCGGCAAAGCTCTTGAACGATAAAGACGTGGTCCTGACGCATTGCAATGTCAGCGGCCTCCTGCCTTTGATCGCGGAATTCTGCCGTAAAGAAAACAAAACGATCAGTTTTTTTGCCACGGAAACCCGGCCTTATTTACAGGGTTCGCGCCTGACTGCATGGGAATTAAGCGAAGCAGGCATTGACGTGACTATCATTGCCGATAATATGGTGGCCCAGGTCATGCAGGAAGGAAAGATCAATAAGGTGATCGTCGGCGCAGACCACTTGGCGCAGAACGGCGACATTGCCAATAAGATCGGCACGTACCAGATCGCGATCATTGCCAGGCGTTTTAATGTGCCGTTCTATGTCTTATGCCCGCCGGCATCAAGGCTGGCAACGGGAAAAGAGATCAAGATCGAGATCCGGCCGGACAAAGAGTTATTGGAATATCAGGGTATTCAGCTTGCGCCAAAAGGGGCAAAAGGGTATTATCCGGCATTTGACGTCACACCCGCGGAATTGATCACTAAACACATTTACTTGGAGATTCCCCGATGATTCTCAATAAAGAAAAAGCGCTCAAGGAAAACATCATCAATATCGGAAAAAAATTATACGGCTTGCGGCTGGTAGTTGCCCGTTCGGGTAACTTAAGCTGCCGCATTGATAAAAATAATGTCTTGGTTACTGCCACCGGCACCTGCCTTGGCAGCTTGACTTATGACGATGTGATCAAAGTTGATCTGTCTTCTAATGTGGACATTAAAAAAGAACGGCTGACTTCAGAATTCCCCCTGCATTCGTTGATCTATAAAAATTTCCCTCATAAAGCAGTGATCCATTGCCATGCCACGCTGATCAATGCTTATTTTGCCGTTTATCCGGAGATCAAAGCATTGACTTTTGAAACCAAGCTTTACCTGGGTAACATCCCGGTTGTTGAGCAGGACACGCCCACAGTGACTAAGCCGGAAGCAGTGGTTGAGGCGCTTAAAAACAGCAATATCGTGGTTTTGAAAAATCACGGCGTAATTTCTGTTGCCGATAAATTCTCTGATGCCCTGTATCTTATCGAGGCGCTGGAAGAAGCGGTCAAGGTTGCGGCAGTGGCGCGTTTGTTTAAGAAAGATATCCTTGATGACCTGGATAAAGCAATAAAAGAAGACCTTGGCCAGGATAATGCTTTTCTGATGTTTTCACAGGAGCATATTCAGGCGATCGTAGATCTGGTGAATAAAGACGAGCTGATCGCTAAAAAAGGCGAAGAATTAGACCTCACGGTTAAATTGGCAATAAAACTCGACGGCCAGGACAAAGCCTATAAATTTAATTTTGAAAAGGGTAAGATCCCCAGGCTTGATAATGACGAGGACGCGGCATTTGTGATCTCTGCGCCTTCTGACGTTTGGGAAGCGGTATTCCTCGGCAAGATCGACCCGTTTGTGGCAACAATGCAGGGTAAGATGAAATTGAAGGGCGAATTCGGCAAGCTCTCGCGATGGTACGTGCCGTTTAACCGACTGTTCCAGTTATTTAAACAGGTAAAGATAAAATAAAATGTATATTAACGGTGAATTCAAGGAAACCCGCGAAAAGCAGGATGTAATTGACCCTTGTACCGGCCAGGCAATCGCTAAGGTTTCGCTTGCCGGCCCTGCCGAGATAAACGAGGCGCTGGAAGCGGCGAGAAATGCTTTTGATCACGGGCCATGGCCAAAGCTTCCGCTTCAGCAGCGTAAAGAATTCCTGCTGAAGATATCGCAGGCAATTTTTGATCACGCCGCAGAGCTCGCCCGCATTGAAGCGCAAAATACAGGTAAGCCGATCAAAGAAGCCACGTTCATGGATGTGCCTTCCGCGGCAAAAACTTTTGAATATTTCGCCAATAACCTGGAAAAGTATCTGGAGCCGGAAACCATAAACATTTCCGCGGAAACCCAGGCGCAGGCAAAGCTTATGCGTCAGCCGCAAGGAGTAGTTGTCCTGATCGTGCCGTGGAATTATCCGCTTTTGATCGCCGCATGGAAAATGGCTCAAGCCCTGGCAGCCGGCAATGCCGTAGTCCTTAAGTCCTCAAGCTTGACCCCGCTAAGCGTTTTAGAATTGGCAAAAATAATCAACGCTTGCGGCCTGCCTAAAGGCGCAGTAAATATTATCAACGGCTCGGGCGCAAAACTTGGCCAGGCTTTATGCGCTGATCCGGCCGTGGACATGGTTTCTTTTACCGGAAGCAATGAAGTGGGGAAACAGGTCATAAATTATGCTTCCCAAAACGTTAAAAAGCTGACGATAGAGCTGGGCGGGAAATCAGCTGCCGTTGTCTTAAAAGACGCCGACCTCGAAACGGCGGTGAACGGCCTATTGTGCGCGATTTTCTTGAACCAGGGCCAGATGTGCACGGCAATGTCGCGGATATTTGTTGATGCGGCGGTATATGAAAAATTCTCTGCGGATTTCATTACCAAGGCAAAAAAGATCAAATTAGGCAGCAGCCTTGATTTTGAAACTCAAATGGGGCCGTTGATCTCTGAGGCGCAGCGTAAAAAAGTCATTGCCTACGTGGAAAAGGCAGTTAGGGACGGAGCAAAGTTACTTTGCGGCGGGAAAGCCCCTTCCGCAGAGCTTAAAGACGGCTTTTTCTTTGAGCCGACAGTATTGACGGACATTAAGCCGGATATGCCTATTTTTAAAGAGGAAGTTTTCGGGCCGGTTGCCTGTTTGAATAAATTTTCCGGCATTGACGAAGCAGCTAAGCTTGCGAATTCAAGCGAATTCGGTTTAGCGGCAAGTATTTGGACAAAAGACGAAAAAACCGCGCAAGAGCTGGCTTTGCAGATCAATGCCGGCACAGTTTGGATCAATACCTACGGTATGTTTTACAACGAACTTCCTTACGGCGGATTTAAGCAAAGCGGTTTTGGAAAAGAACTGGGCAGGGAAGGGTTTTTGGAATACACGCGGCTGAAAAATATCGTTTCAGACCGCGCGGAAAGCGGTAAGCCGCTGGTAAGTTACTGGTACGGATTCTAAAACAGGAGCAGGTAAATGGATGTGATAAAACTTCTGGAAGAAAAAGCAAAGAAGCTTTCTGACAAACCGGCAATAATTTTCCGTGACCAGTTAATAACTTTCCGCTATTTACGGGATACCGTATTCAAGCTATCCGATTCCCTGAAAAAACTGGGCATAAGAAAAGGCGACAAAGTCGCGATCTATTTGCCGAGCTGGCCGGAATATGTTTACAGTTACCTCGCTGCCTGGTGCCTGGGCGCGACTTGTGTGCCGCTTGATTTTATGCTCACCGGTGACGAGCTTGCTTCCTGTATTTCTCATTCGGAGAGCAAATTATTGATCGCCAAGCATAAGGCGAATCTCGCGCTCCCCGATGTTAAATCCCGCTGCCCCAAGCTTAAAAACATCGTCATCTGCCAGGAAAAAATTAACGGGATGCTTAATTTTGAAGAATTGATCGTTTCCGGATCAAGCAGCGCCCCAACTCCGGTTTTTAATGACAAAGATTACGCGATCATTTTTTATACTTCCGGCACAACCGGAAAACCCAAGGGCGTTTTGATCAATTATCTCCAGCTAAGCGCGCCGCCGAAATCAATGGAATATTTTGTGGATCTAAACGAAAAAGATATCACGGTTTGCGCGCTTCCTTTTTCGCACCTTGGCGGCCTGATCTATATCCAGAATTGCCTTTCTTACGGAATTAGCGTAGTTTTAATGGAACGGTTCATGCCGCTTGAATTCTTGAAGATCATCCAGAATTATAAGGTGACCTGTTTCTGGATCGTCCCCTCAATGTATTATGCGTTCCTGCAGTTAAAAGAGTTTGAGAGCTTTGATTTGTCCAGCCTGCGCTGGATGGTTACTTTCGGAGCGTCCAATTCGCCGGATGCCCTGCGCCGTTTTCATCAGTTTTGCCCCAAGGCGCACCTTTTAAACGGATGGGGTTTGACAGAGACAAATGCGCCGACGGTAGTCCTTCCATTAGGCTCAAACAAGATCGAGAGCGTAGGCAGGCCTGCTCCGTGGATTGAAGTAAAGATCTTTAATGAAAACGATCAGGAATTACCCCAAGGCCAGGTAGGGGAGGTAGTAGTAAAAAGCTGGGTAGTTACCGACGGTTATTATAAAGACCCGGGCTTGACTTCCGAGACGCTGCGCAACGGCTGGTTCCACACCGGAGATTTAGGTAAATTCGACAGCGAGGGGCATTTATATATCGTCGGCAGAAAAAAAGAAATGATCAAGGTAGGCGGCGAGATCGTCTTTGAGCCGGAAGTGGAAGCGGCAATACATAAACATACGGCAATTGCCGAGGCAGCGGTAGTGGGCGTGCCCGATAAATTAAGGGGCGAGGTGCCCAAGGCTTATATCAGCGTAAAAGAAGGAGAGAAGCTCTCCGAAGAAGACCTGCGTTATTTCCTGCGCCAACACCTGGCGCATTTTAAAATCCCGCATTATTTTGAATTCAGGGAAACTCTCCCGAAAAACCGCACAGGCAAAATAGATAAAGAATTGCTGAGGCAGGGCCGGCTCGCGGACAAATGAAGGACATTAAAGACCTTACGCTGAAAGAATTGGAAAAGGCGCTGGCAGATATAGCCGAAGAGCGTTTTCACGCCCGCCAAGTCTGGTCGTGGATATATAAAAAGGCTGCGGCTGACTTCGGCTCAATGAGTAACTTATCCGCCGATTTACGCAGCAGCCTGGCAAAAGAATTCTTTGTCCGTTCTATTTCCTTATCCGATAAGTTGATCTCTATAGACGGCACGCAAAAGCTGCTATTTAAGCTAAAAGACGGCAACTTTATCGAAACGGTGATTATACCGGCGGAAAAGCGCGTAACCGGATGCCTTTCCACGCAGGCAGGATGTAAATTCGCCTGCGGTTTTTGCGCCAGTGGCGCAACAGGATTTAAAAGGAACCTGACAACCGGGGAAATAATTGAAGAGGCCGTTCTTCTAAAAAATAATTCCGCGGATAATAAACTTACCCACATCGTATTTATGGGTACGGGCGAGCCGCTGGATAATTACGACAATCTGCTTAAGGCAATACGGATCATTAATTCAGCAGACGGCCTGAATATCGGCGCGCGCAGGATCACCATTTCTACCTGCGGGATAATCCCCGGGATCGCGCGGCTGGCGCATGAAGGCATCCAGGTAGAACTGTCAGTCTCCCTGCATGCCAGCGACGACAAAACGCGGTCGCTCTTGATGCCGGTAAATAAGATCTATCCTTTAAAAGAATTACTGGACGCCTGCCGCGCGTATGTCGAAAAGACCGGCCGTCAGGTTACCTTTGAATACATTTTGATCAAAGGCGTGAATTCCGGTTTGCAAAGCGCGCAAAAGTTGATTACAATATTAAAGGGGTTTAACTGCAAGGTAAACCTTATTCTTTCTAACCCCGCGGCTGGTTTCCGCGGCCAGCCTCCGGGCAAACTGGAAATTTTAATGTTTAAAGACCTGCTTTTAAAATCCGGGGTAAATGCTACGCTGCGTAAAAGCCGTGGAGCGGATATTGCCGCTGCCTGCGGGCAATTGAGATTGAAGTATGAGAAGGGTTAGGTGCCAGGTGCCAGGTATCAGGTATCAGGTTTTTAAAAAATTAAGTTTAATTTTACTCGCCGTTGGTTTCTTCTTTTTTGGCTGCGCCCGGAAAGAAACGGTGAATATCGGATCAAGCGGTACAAGCATCGTCTGTTACGGCGATAGCTTAACTTTCGGCTACGGCGCCGGGCCGGGGGAGGATTATCCTACTGCCCTGGCAAAATTAGTAGATGTTCCGGTGGTCAACGCGGGCGTTGACGGCGACACGAGTGCCGAGGGGCTTGGGCGTATAGATTCCGGCGTCTTGGACAGGGACCCGTTCCTGGTGATCATTGAGTTCTGCGGCAATGATTTTTTAAAAAAAGTCCCGATGGAGGAGACGCTTAAGAATATAAGCGCGATGATCGATAAAATACATGCCTACGGATCAATGGTCGCGCTGGTAGATATCAGCGCGGGCCTTTTACTTAAAGAATACCGGCAGCAGTTCAGGCAGCTTGCCCGGCGTAAAAACGTGCTTTTTATCCCCGCGATATTAAGCGGCATCGTTACTAACCCGAGCCTCAAAAGTGATTTTCTCCACCCTAATGCAAGCGGCTATAGTATGATCGCCCACAAAATATACCGCGCGATCTCCCCCTACCTTCAGAAAAACAAGCTTGCCAGATTAACCAAGAAGTAGTAATATGGTTTCACTTTAAATTTAATTGGAGGATACCATGAAAAAATCAGGATTATTATTGGCTGCTTTTATTGTCGTATTATCTGTCTCCGGATGTGTGGCTATGCAGGAATGCGTTGAGACATCCGATAAAGACGCCAAGATCAAGAACTTGCAGGAGATCATTGACGATCAACAACAGCAGCTGCGGCAAATAAACGACAGCCTGGCTGCGTGCGAGGCCCGGAATTAGGATGTTTTTAAATAAGCAACTGGTTTTATCGGCTGTTTTATGCGTCTTACTGGCCGGCTGCGCCACTGCGCCGCAGGTAAGGCCTCCGGCCGTCCCTCTTCAGCCCGGGACATACCATATTGTAGGCAGCGGCCAGACCCTCTACAGTATTTCCAGGGCATATGATGTCAGCATCAATGATATCATGGCTGCCAACGCTATCAAAAACCCCAACCTTATCGGCGTAGGAGAAAGATTGCTTATCCCGCACGCGCAACAGCCGCTGCATATACAGCCGTCTGTCTGCGTAGGCTTGGGCCCGGTAGAAGATATTGTCGGTGAAAAACAATACCACGTGCGCTGGAACAGGATCACCGTGCATCACAGCGCGACAAAAGAGGGCAATGCCGGGGCTTTTGACCGCAACCACCGTCGCAGGGGAATGGGCGGGTTATTTTACCATTTTGTCATCGGTAACGGCACCGGGTCAGGCGACGGAGAGATAGAAGTAGGCTGGCGCTGGCGCAGGCAGAAAGAAGTCAACCGTAAGGCCGAGATTGAAATATGCCTGGTAGGTGATTTTAACCGGCAGCAGATGTCTGATGCGCAATATGTTTCTTTGGCCAAGCTCATCAAGGTGCTGATGAACCAGTATTCTATCCCGGTTTCCCGCGTCAGGAGGCACCGGGACATCCCCGGGCTGATCACCGAATGCCCTGGCAGGAACTTTCCTTTTAACCGCCTCAAAGAGGAATTGCGTAAACCGTAATTATGGCCCAAAAGAATAAATTTTTAACCCTGTCTTTACCGGCCCTGCTGGTTGCCGTATTGTTTTTTGCTTCTCTGGCCGCGTGGAATTATTGGCAGCTGAGAAAACAATTCCTGCAGAAAAAAGCCGCCTGGGCTGTTCTGGAAAAACAGGTAGCTGCGGCAGCAAATAATTTCCATCAGGAAGCCGGCATTGTGATCAAGGACCTTTCTATGGGATGGGAAATAAAGGTCAACGAAGATAAGTTATTTCCTTCCGCAAGTATGGTTAAGGTGCCGGTTATGGCTGCTTATATGCTTGCCTCAAGCCTTGGCAAGATAGATTTAAAGCGTAACCTTACGCTTAGGAACCGCGACCGCGCCCTGGGATCAGGCATATTAAAAGATTATGCCCCGGGCACGCAGTTTAGCATTGAAGATTTGATTGAGATCATGATTGTGCACAGCGATAATACTGCCGCAAACATGCTTATCGGCTATATGGGGTTTGAGCCGCTCAATGCTTATTTCCGTAAACTTGGCTTAGAGAATACTAATCTTAGCCGTAAGATGATGGATTTTAAAAGCCGTAAAGCCGGGGTTGAAAATTATACCTCTGCCCGTGACACCGCCTTCCTGCTGGAAGAAATCTATCGTAACCGGCTGGTAAACAAAGCATATTCCCAAAGATGCCTTGCTATTCTAAGCCGCCAGAAGATCCGTGACCGCATCCCGGCAAGGCTTCCTGCCGATACTCCGGTAGCCCATAAGACCGGTTTGGAGCGCGGCATCTGTCATGATGCCGGCATAATCTTTACTTCCCGTGGGGATCTTCTTATTTGCGCCCTGACAAAGCATAATTATAAAACCGCAAGGCCCGCCAAAAAATTCATCTCTAATCTAGCGCTTTACGTGTATAACTACTATGCTGCAGGCGCCTCCAGCCGCCGATAATCAGCTTGATTTTTTTGTTCGCGCGGTTTATAATATAGGCTAATAAATCGTTTCTATTAAAGAAGATACGCATAATCCCGCTCGCCTGCCGCAAACATGATTAAGCAGAGATTAGAAAGACTGTATTTATCCCGCCGTATCTTATGGGATATGACTACCCGCCAGTTAAAGGCAAATTACGCCGGTTCATTCCTGGGGATCTGGTGGGCAGTGGTAACCCCGCTTTTATTGGCAGTAAGCATTAATTTTATCTTTACGGTGGTCTTTAAGGTGACCATGAAAGATTACTATCTTTTTGTGCTGGCGGGGATTATCCCGTGGATGTTCTTTATTAATGCCTTAAATGAAGCCGCGAATTCTTTTAGCGTCAATCGCTCGATCCTTAAGCAGGGCGTTTTCCCGAGAGAATTAGTCCCGCTTTCCTGTGTCTTGGCGTATCTGCTGAATTTTCTTATCGGGTTTATTTTCCTGCTGCCGCTGTTTGCCGCCGCTGACGTGCGGGTAGCCGTATTCATACCCGTCTTATTCCTGCTGGCTCTACTTGAATTTATTTTTATCGCCGGCGCAAGCTTGTTGCTCTCCTGCCTGAATGTTTTTTGGCCTGACTTACGCTGCATGCTGCCGGTAATATTTATGGTCTGGTTCTGGATAACCCCGGTATTTTATTCATTAAACATGCTGACCCCTTCATTACGCTGGATCTGCCTTTTAAATCCGGTAACTCATTATATCGTTGCCTATCAGAGGATACTCTTTGAAATAAAGCCGCCCGCGTTCTCAAGTTTTTTCTTATTATCCTGCCTGTCTTTTCTCTCAATCGCTTTGGGCGGACTGTTCTTCATAAAGAAAGAATCGCAACTGTTAAAACGGATATGAGCATAATAAAATTTGATAACGTCAGCGAGAAATACCGCATTAAGTTCGTCAGGGAAAATAAAGTCTCATGGGAAGAGATATGGGCGCTTAAAGACGTCTCTTTTGAAATAAAAGAGGGAGAGGTATTCGGGGTAATCGGCCAGAACGGCGCCGGCAAAACTACGCTGCTTAAGCTGATTGCCGGTATGATCGTGCCTGATTCAGGCAGTATCAATGTCGGAGGCAAGGTTGCTACTCTGATGGAATTAGGCGCCGGCTTTAACGCCGAATTTACTGGCAGGGAAAATATCACGCTCAATGCCCGGATCTACGGCTTGGCGGAAGACGTGTTCAGCCGCACGGTAGAGCAGATCATTGCTTTTGCAGACCTCGGCAAGTTCATAGACGCGCCGATCAAATATTACTCGCAGGGTATGTATATGCGTCTTGCCTTTGCCTTGGCAATTTTTATCAATCCCGATATCCTGCTGATCGACGATGTCCTGGCAGTGGGGGACACCGAGGCGCAGCAGAAATGCATTAAGAAGGTAATGGAATTAAAGCAGTCCGGTAAGACCGTTGTGGTGGTGACCCATGATATGGATATGATCTGCCGGCTCTGTAACCGCGCCTTACTCCTTGAAAAAGGCAAGATTATTTTGCAGGGCGATCCGGAAAGGGTGGTTTCCCGTTATACGGAAACCTCCGGCGACAAAAAAGGCATAGCGGTAATGGAAAAGTCCGGCATGCGCATAGTTTTTAATAACGGCAAGATTAGCCTTAGCTATAACGGCGTGGCGATCACCAATAAAATGGCCGGCTATATGGCATTCCTTCCGTTTTCCAATACCTGGAATTTCTCTTTTAATCTTTACTGGGAGGCAAGGCCGTTGCCGGAGAACAAGATCATCGCGGAAGGCAAATCCAGTGACGCTGCGATTTCCCAGAATTGGCAGTTTTCCCTGGAAGACGGTTGTTTATGCGCGCAGGCGGATATTAAAGGGGGCATTAAAGAGCCGCATATAGATTGGTTACTTTCCTGCCAATACGACCAATGGCAGGTTTTAGGCCAGCGCGGCGATTTCCCTCCTTATCTGCATAGGACAAACTGGCATGATATCGGCCTGGCCGAATCACCCGGCGGCATACTTGCCATATCCAGCAGCGCGCAGGAGAATGGGCTGCCCGGGATCATTTTTAGCGTTGACGACAAAGACGCCAGGATAAAACTGCTTAATACCGGTATGGAACTGGAGTGCCACGTTATACAGCTATGCTTAAACAATAATAACCTTATTTCTTTCCGTATGATGATTTTCCCGGAGAGAAGAAAATTTGATGAATATCTGGAGATGAAGAAGGCGCAGCATGAGCAGGGTTCTGACATCGCGGCTTAAAGATAATTACGCGAAACTCAAGCAGCACTATAAGAGCGGCGGCATGGCGTATGCCGTTTGGCGCGGCCTGCAATATTTCGGTTTTCTATTCAAAAAAGTCGTAGTCCGGCCAAAGCATCCGCGGTATGAAGAGATCTCAAACGGGAACATCAAGATCAGGTTTTACGGAAACGGCCTGAGTTTATTCTGGAACAATGCCAGGATCACCGAGGGCGCGGGTTTGAACCTGTCGGTGAATACGCTGGAGCAGTGGACTGATTCCGCAAAGGCGGACTGGAGTATTCTAAAGAAGACCGGCAATTGTTTTACTTTCAGGGTAGCGTTCAAGGAATTGCCGTTGAGTGTAATCTGGGCCATTGAGATAGAAGATAACGACAGGATCTCCTGGCACATGGAAATGGAAACAGAAGAGTGGCTGCATATTGATGAGCTGCGTATCGTCTGTTTTGTTTCCGGCCGTTATAAGATATGGATCGCCGATACGCAGCAGTGCGATTTTCCCCGTTTATGCGGCTGGTGGCAAGACCTTTATTTATCGGATGTGCCGGTTTCCCTGATCGGGGTAAGATTTCCGGCAAAAGGCGAGTTCCTGCCTTCGCTTGTCCTTGAGACCGCCGAAAAAGAATGGCACTCCCTGATCCAGAACCCGCCTATAAATGAAAACACGCACCTTATCGGCTTAAGGCATACTATCTCCCAGGGCAAACATGATCATTCCCCCGGCCGCTTTCATGTTTTTACCGGCCGCTTGAGTTTATTCGGCAAAGATAATTTATTGGATAGCAAGTTAGAAAACTTCCGGCAAAGATCATTGCGTAAGACGATCGTTGAGAAATCAAAGCTGGATACTTCCCGGCGGCAATTAAAGGTCCTTTTGGCAAATCTTCCCTGGTATCAAGGCGGCAGATGGGGCGTCAGGGCAGGTTCCCGCTGGCCGCACATTAAATACGAGACCGAGCGCGACTATCAGCCGTTCCCTTTCTTTCTTGCCTACGCGACTTCTCTGTTGCAAAAATTCGGCATTGACGTTTCGATAATTGATGCTGTTGCCGGCCATATGAGCGAGGCGATATTTTTGGAAAAGGCGCACAGCATGGGTATTGATTATCTGGTCGCGGAAACCTCTATTCCTTCGTTTGATTACGACCTGGCTTTGCTGCAGAAGGTATCTGATGCAGGTATTAAAATCATCCTTTGCGGCCCGAATTCGGAAATTTATAAATTGGAATTTTTAAAGAAACACCCGTTCATTGATTTTGTGTTATACGGAGAATACGAATTCACCCTGCTTGAATTGGTTGAATGCCTGGAGGCAGGCAGGGCCCCTTCCGGTATCAAGGGCCTGATCTATCGCGATAAAGCCGGGCCGATAAAAAATCCTCCCCGGGAACCGTTTGATATAAATCTCCTGCCGTGGCCGCACAGGGACAGCCTGCCGATGGGTAAGTACCTTGACGCTCCCGGAGAGCTGCCTTTGCCCAGCGTGCAAATGATCGCTTCCCGCGGCTGCCCGTTTAAGTGCCAGTTTTGCCTCTGGCCGCAGGTAATTTACGCCGGCAGGCATTACCGCGCCAGGTCGGTGGAAGATACCATTGATGAGATGGAATACCTTGTCCGGGAAAGAGGCTTCAAGTCCGTTTATTTCGACGATGATACTTTTAATATCGGTAAAGAAAGGATGCTTTACTTTTGCCAGGAATTAAAACGCCGCGGCCTGGACAAAACCCCGTGGGCAATAATGGCCAGGCCTGACTTGATGGATAAGGAGATACTGGAAAGCATGAAGGACGCCGGGCTGTGGGCGGTAAAATACGGCATGGAGTCAACCACGCAATCCCTCGTTGACAACATAGAAAAGAATATGGATTTAAATATCGCCGAACAGATGATTCGGCTGACCAATAAGTTGGGGATCAGGGTGCACTTGACGTTTACTTTCGGCCTGCCGGGAGAAACGATGGAAACGATCCGTAACACGATCAAGCGCGTCCGGGAGCTGGACCCTTTTTCGGTCCAGTTTTCCATCACTACGCCTTTTCCGGGGACAAAATATTATGACGCGCTGGACAAACAGGGTTTTATCGTATCAAAGAATTTTTCCGATTATGACGGGCATTATAAAAGTACGATCCGGCTGGAAGGGCTTAAGCCCCAGGACCTGGAAATGGCAAAAGAAATGGCTTACCGCTCCTGGCGCGACCATTTGAGGAAAAGAAGGGGATTTGCCGGGGACATTAAGAGATTTTTTACTTACTTGAAAGATAAGGGCCCGGCTTATGCCGCGTCCAAGTCTTTCAGTTACCTCAATTATGTTTTTGTCGGCAGGCCCAAATATCTCAAGATGGATAATTCATCCACGGAGAAATAATATGGATAAAGTAGCTAGCGCAGATATATTGCTTATACAATCCCCGCCCTGGGATACGGAGATGCCCCCGCTTGGCACGGCGTATCTTTCCAGCTATCTTAAAAAATTCGGCCGCAATGTTTCGCTTCTGGATTTGAATATCGCATTATACCAGATGGCAGGCGAAGATAGTAAATATCTCTGGGAACAGAAAAATTATGACTGTTGGGTAGATACCAATTTATTTAAGGATACCTGGTGCAAACTCCAGGATAATGTCCTTTCCTGTTTTACCAAAGCGCTAAAAGAATCAGGCGCTAAGCGCATCGGGTTGTCGGTAAATTATGCAAGCATTAATTTCGCGGGGGAATTCCTTAAGCTGGTTACCGGCCTGCACAAGGACCTGAAAATCATCGTCGGAGGGTGGGGGTGTTCTACCTCGCATATGCGCAGCCTCTTCCCGGCAGGCTCGGTAGATGTATTTGTCGTGGGCGAAGGCGAAGAGACCTTATTTGAAGTGATGGAAGTTTTAGACGGCGAGAGGCCGGAGGCAGAGGTCGCAGGAGCGGTGTTTAGCAAAAATCCCGCTATCGAGTACAGGCCGCGGCCGCCGATCAAGGACCTTGACAGCATCCCCTGGCCGACATTTGAGGAATTCCAACTCAACCAATATAAGCACAGGGTGCTCCCGGTTTTTACCAGCCGGGGCTGCATCGGCCACTGCAGCTTCTGTAATGATTGGTATATTTCCAAGCCTTATCGCCACCGCAGCGCCGGGCACATCTTCGAAGAATTAAAATACCAGAAGGAGCGTTATAAAATACAGACCTTTAGTTTTAAAGACCTGTTATGCAACGGCGACATAGATGAACTTAGCCGCCTGGCTGATTTGATAATTGAATCCGGGCTTGGCATCAACTGGGATTCCCAGGCCATCCCGCGCAAGGAAATGACCTATGACCTGTTATGTAAACTCAAGGAATGCGGCTGCGGCACGTTGATCTACGGCATTGAGACGTTTTCCGATAACGTGCTCAAGCGGATGCGCAAATTATTCACCAGCGAGATCGCAGAAAGGGTGATCAGGGACACTCACAAAGCGGGCATACCGGTGATGTTCAATATCATCGTCGGTTTTCCCGGAGAAACAGAAGAAGATTTCCAGAAGACTTATGATGCGATAAAAAGGAACCGGCAGTATATCGACCGGATAGGCGCTGTCAGCGTCTGCCTTGTCAATGCCGAAAGCGACCTGGAGGTGGTTTCCCAGAATTACGGCCTGGTTTTAAGCCCGGACCACCGGATCAGGGCCAAGCAGTGGCATACCGAAGATAATACCAATACTTATTCGATCAGAAAAAAAAGGGCAGAGCGTATTTATGAACTGATCAGCCAGCTCGGGCTTTCATACGCGACGTTAACTATATAGGAGACAAGATATGTTCTTTAAGAAAGAAGACCTTCTGTTAAAAGGCGTATTGGACGGTGCGCGGGCATTTTTAGGCCCGGAGATCGTGCAGTTTGACATTACCAATAGATGCAACAACGACTGTTTGTGCTGCTGGAACAATTCGCCGCTTTTGGGCGATGTAGCCGTAAATGATAAGCTCGACAAGAGAGACGAGTTGCCGGTTGATCTGGTCAAGCGGACCATCAAAGAGCTACGGCAGATGGGCACGCGTACCCTGTTCTTTGCCGGCGGAGGAGAGCCGTTTATCCATCCGCATATCATGGAGATCCTGGAATACGCCAAAAAAAACCAGATGCGCGTGTTTATCAATACCAATTTTACGCTGGTCGATAAAGAGCGCGCGGAGCGGATAGTGACCGCCAAAGTAGACCATATCCACGTCAGCCTCCTGGCAGGCACTGCCCCGACCTATGCCGTGATCCATCCCAATAAGAATGAGGATACCTTTGCGGGGATCAAGCAGATACTTAAATACATCTCCGTGTTAAAAGCCAATCGCAAACAGCACCTTTACAATCCCCTGCCGCATATCAACCTGTATTACGTTATCTTTAACCGTAATTATCATGAGATAGATAAGATGGTTGACCTGGCCATGGAAGTAAGAGCAGACAGCGTTGAGTTTACGCCGGTAGATATCGTCCCCGGCAAAACCGCGTCGCTGCTCATGGATAAAGAACAGATCGCGCAGGTAGTGCAGGCGGTGAATGAACAGGCCAGCAGGCTTGAGCGCTATAATATAGACGAGCCGGTAAAAGTATATATTGCGCAGAAAGACAGTTTCATTAAGCGGATCAACTCCCCTTTTGCCATGGAAGGCAAATATGAAGCCGAGACGATCACCAAGCAGCCATGTTATGTAGGCTGGGCCTTTGCGCGCATCAATGCCGACGGAAGCGTGGAGCCCTGCCTTAAGGCCCACCGTTTGTCCGTGGGCAGTCTCTATAAGCATTCCTTCCGGGAAATCTGGAATAACCCTGAGCAGCAGTTATTCAGGAAAAAGACCTTTTCCCTTGATTTTAACGATCCGTATTTTCAGCAGATAGGCAATGACCCGAATTACCCCTGCGGCTGCCTGAAAAGCTGCGATAATATCCAGATCAACGTTGATATAGAAAAGAGATTGGGGGAGACGCTGAGGAAAAATGGACGAATTCAGGAAAGTAATTCGCGATAAGAATAAGCTGCTTCTGGCTGCCGGGATACTGCATTCATCAAAGGCGTTCCTTGGCCCGGAAGTGCTGCACATAGACCTTACCAACTGGTGTAATTTTAACTGCATTGCCTGCTGGTGCAGGTCGCCGCTCTTGGGTGATAAAGCAATGCCGGAATGGGAAAAGAAACTGATCATCCCGTTTAAGCTGATAAAGAGTATTTTTGACGATATCTCGCGGATGGGCGGATTGAAGCAGGTAAAATTAGTGGGAGGCGGAGAGCCGTTCATGCATCCGGATATCCTCAAGATAGTGGAATACATAAAGAAGAAGGATAAAAATATCCAGATTGACATAAATACCAACTTTAGCCTGGTTACCGAGGAGGTCGCGGAAAAATTGCTGGATTTAGGCCTTGATCTCTTTACCGTCAGCCTCTGGGCAGGCACGCCTGAAGTATACGCGGCAGTGCATCCGAACCAGAGCGGCCAGACTTTTAAGAAGATCGCCAAGGTCCTTAAATTTATCGCCGCTAAAAAAAGAGGGAGGAAATGGCTGCACCCGAGTATCGTTATCCACGACGTGATCTTTAAACATAATTATAAGGATATTGAAGAGATGGTGCGTTTTGCCCTGGACGTGGAAGCCAGTAACATCCAGTTCGTGCCCGTAGACCCGGTTAAAGACAGGACCGAATCTTTACTTTTAAATGATATTGAAAGGGCAGAGCTGCTTGAGATGTGCCGGCGCATCCGCGAGAATTATGACGCGCGGAGTTTCGATTATACTGCCGGGGACGGCCGGGTAGTAAAGCTGCCTGATTTTGACGGCTTTATCCAGCGGATCAAAAGGCAGGATCTTGCAAGCGGAGCGTACGATGAGCAGGTGGTGGATGAGTTCCCCTGTTATGTGGGCTGGCTCTTTGCCCGGATCATGACTACGGGCAATGTAGTTCCCTGTTGTAAAGGCCACAGGATGATCCTCGGCAATGTTTTTAAAAACAGGTTCAGGGATATCTGGTTTGGCAAGTCCTATAATGAATTCCGGGATAAATGCCTGAAGATCTCAAAATCCGACTCTTATTTTTCCAAGATCGGCAATGACGCGGTCAGCCGCACAGGCTGTTATAACTGCGATAATATGTGGCAGAATATCCCTACGCACAAAAAGATAACTTCGCTTAAAAAAAGCAGCCGGCTCGTTCCTTTAGCCGAGTCGTTGTTAAAACGGATATTTTAAAATGCTGGGCAGAATATTAAACAGGCTTTCTTTGTCCGAGAATAAGAGAAGGTACCTTAATTTAAAAGGCATTATCAGCGGCCGCTATGCCTATAAGGGCCCGGATGTCGTGCAGATAGACCTGACGGATAAATGCGACTGCGGCTGCACCGCCTGCTGGCTACATTCACCGTTTTTGAATAAGCCCCCGCATGGCGACTTTCCGGAATTGGAGTATGGCGCGGTAATAAATCTTATTGATGAGCTAAAGCGGCGAGGGACTAAAGAGCTGATATTCTCCGGCGGAGGAGAGCCGTTCATGCACCCGCGTATCTGGCAGGTGCTTGAATATGCCCAAGGCGCTAATTTACGTTTTCGCCTGAATACCAATCTTGCCTTGCTAGACGAAAAAGACATTCTTCGTTTGACAAGTTTCAGGAAGCTTGTCTCTGTGACTGCCAGCGTCTGGTCCGGCAGGCAGGACCTGTATGCTTTCTTGCACAATCGTCCTGCGCAGCAGTTCTTGCGGGTCAAGCAGAACCTAAGGGCCCTTAACGCCGCCAGGAAGAAAGGAATGGAAGTAAAGTTATATGCGGTGATCAGCAACCTGAATTATTTTGACCTGAAGGCAATAGCTGCCATGGCGCAGGAAACCGGCTGCACGGGGATTGAGTTTGGGGTGATTGATGCGGTAGCCGGAGCAACCGACCGCTTGCTTTTAAATGAAGACCAGCTTGATATCCTGAAAAACGGTTTTCTAAAGCTCGTCAACCGGATGAAAAATAAAAAAGTCAGGATCGTCAACAAGGGCCTGTTTTTAAGAAGGATCTCCAGCCCAGGCGCAGCCCGGGGGGAATATGACGGAGCCGTCTCAAAGACCCCCTGCTATGCGGGGTGGTTTTTTTTAAGGGTAAGGGCCAATGGCAGCGTCAATTCCTGCCTGAAGTCCCATCGTTTTCCCGTCGGTAACATTTATAAAGAAAGTTTCGGCGCTATCTGGAACGGCCGCAAACAGCAGTTTTTCAGGATGAGCGGCATTTGCCTGCCGCGCGACAAGCGGCTTTTCAGCCTGATGGGTAATTCCGCGGGGAGTTTAGGCTGCAGCGCGCTTTGCGATAATACCGTAATCAACGAACACGTGCATAACCGGCTGCGCTATACTTTCGCGGCCAAAAACCTTATGCTTTACGGTAAAGAGAGGCATTGGCCGCTTCAAGTATTCCGCTTGCGGGAAACATTGGGGCTCCATTTTTTTAAAGGCCGCAGGCCACGATGATGCTATGAAAAAGATCCGGGCCCTGACAGTAATATTATTTTTATTTGCCATTGCCGTAGTCATGGATACGGCCTTGTTTTTGCTGAAGAAATTAAGGGGATCGCTGTATTTTCCCGGCGGCTAATCTACTATGAAGATATTGATGGTGCATCCTCATGACCTGCATTCTCCTTCGGAGCCCTGGACTATCCGCATCAAGAAGATCGCCGCTGAATTCAGGAAAATGGGGCATGAGGTAAAAATAGTTTATTTCCCGCTTAATTCCGGCCGCGCTTATATGAGCCTTAAGGAAGACGGCATTGAAATGTATACCTTAAGCAGGAGGCTGGGGATATTGGTGCTTTTGCGCAATATTATCCGCATGGCCAGGCTGACCGGATGGTGCGATATCATTCATTTTCAGAAATGCTACTATCATGTAGCCCTGCCGGTATTGATCTCTGCCTTAATCAAGAATAAGCCGGTGCATTATGACTGGGATGATTGGGAGACGAAAATATTTTATTACTCTAATCCCAGGGTAGTAGCTGTGGGAGGGTTTATAGATATTTTTGAAAAGCTGATCCCGGGCATCGTGGATACGGTTTCCGTATCAAGCCGGCATGTGCGCAGGCTTAGCCTGAAAAGGGGAGTGCCGGAAAACAGGATATTCCCCGCATCCGTAGGCGCTGACCTGGAAAAATTCCATCCGGACCTGGATCGCGGCGCGGTAAAAAAGAAATACGGCATTAATAACCATCTTGTTCTATATTTAGGCCAATTGCACGGCGCGCAATATGCCGAACTTTTTATAAAAGCAGCCCGCATGATCATAGATAAAGGTTTGGATGCCACCTTCATGATTGCCGGAGACGGTTACCGTTTACGGGAACTCAAAGAGTTGGCAGGGCAGCTCAAGACTGGCAGCCGGCTTATTTTTACCGGATATGTGCCGCACGAAGAAGTCCCCGGCTATATTGCCGCTGCCGATATCTGCGTGGCCTGTTTTGAAGAAAATGATATAACCAAATGCAAAAGCCCTTTAAAGATAGTGGAATACCTGGCTTGCGGCAAGGCGATCGTTGCCAGCAATGTGGGAGAGGTGCGTAATATGGCCGGAGGCGTTGCCGTGTTGACAAAACCCGGAGACGTGGATTCGCTTGCTAATGGGATTACCCTTTTGTTGCAGGATCATGAGTTAAGGGAAAAATTAGCGAAAACAGCTGTAGAAAGGGCGAAAAGAAGGTATAATTGGAAGGTTACCGCGGAGAGTATCATGCGCGCGTATGATACGGCGCTCTGCGGCAGAGGAAATTAAAAAGGGGGGTGTGCTATGGTTATCGTTGGCATTATTTTATTCGCAGTTATGGCAGTTGCGGTTGTCTGGTTTTTTGCTAAGAAGGGCCGCAAGGGCCCTCGTAATGTTGACAAGTCGTCAAGGACAAGGAGCGGCAGGATAGACATTTACAGCCAGGACCTGGAGTTTGAGCTTAAGGACATAAAGGCAGGCGGCACTAATAAGACGCGCTACGATTACGCGCATTGGTTAAGCCCTGACGACCAGAGAAAGCATTGGGTCGTGGAAGGAGAGGTTGGCAGTCAATGGGAGAAGTTGTGGATAGAGTTTACTCCTTCTGCTTCCGGATATGTGCTGATCAATCTCAGGGGGTCGTATTACGAAGATATCCAGGAGAATCATCATGATGTCTGGGTGGATGATTGCGATGTGTCGGGAGCGTCAATAAAAAACGGCGACTTTGAAATGATTGACCCTACTGGCAAGCCCGCGTATTGGGGATGGAACGGCACGCCGGACAGGTATGTAACCGACGGCAGTCAGTCGCACGGCGGACAATGCTCGGTCTTGGTCTGGCACGATATTGCCCTAGTGCAGAAGATCAGCGTAACCGCGTGGCAGAGATATACGATCAGCGCGTGGTTTAAGGCGTATAAATAATACTTAAGCTGTGCAAGGAGGGAAAAGGAAAGTGAAAAAAGCCATATTTTCCTGTTTTTTCATTCCGGTATTCTGCATTTGTTGCGGCCTTTTGGCCGCAGAAAAGAGTTTGGCTGCCGATATTAACGAGTCCAGCGCCCGGATAGACATCAATAGTGAAAATTCCGCGTTTAGCTTTACTAACGTAAGCAGCAACGGCCAATGTAACGTCGCCGACTGGGTGCCTGTAAAAGAGCAGCCAAAAAACTGGCTGACGCAAATGGCGCTGCGGCTTGATGAGGAATGGCAGGAGCTTTGGATCGAGTTTACGCCTTCAGCCTCGGGATACGTAGTTATGCAGCTAAGAGGTTCGTATTATCCCGATATCAAAAAAAACCGTCATGAAGTATGGGTTGATGATGTGACCGTGCAGGGTAAAGGCGCTGCGCTGGTAAACGGCAGTTTTGAATATCTGCGTAATCCCAACGGTAACCTGATTGGCTGGGCATGGGCTGACCTGTCCGGGGCCAAATACCGCCAGGTGCCCGAATTTGCCAAGCACGGGAAGAACTGCATCCTGGTCTGGCATGATAATCCGGTAATTGCCAAGATCGCCGTCAAGGCAGGCGAGAAATATAAGATCAGTGCCTGGTTCAGGCCGAATTATAAAAAGCCGCAGAAGTCTTCATAGCTAGCCCTAAAATAATCATGCGCGCATTATTACTGGCCATTATTATACTCTTCCACGGCATTAATAATTATTTCTGGCTGAAGCAGGACAATGAAAGCATGGGCACGGATGTGGCCAGCCACGTCAGCTGCGCAGTTTCTTTCCATCAACAGCTAAAGAACATATTCTTCTCCGGAGAGCAGCCGGCAGAAAAATGTAAGTGGCTTGTTTTTTTGTTCCTTAGCGGCCCGTTCTATTGGCCCCATCTGGTACATTTCCTTGCTGCGCTAGCCGCTTTTATCTCACAGGACGTCCTTTTCTGGATCAGGTTTTCCAATCTATTTTATTTTGCGGCCCTCGTCATCGGCACCTATCTTTTGGGGAAAAAGGTGCACAGCACGCAGGCAGGCTTGCTTGCCGCAGTTTTTATTTCTTTGTATCCGGGCATATTCGGCCTATCCCGTAAATTCGGGTTGGATTTTCCGCTTACCAGTATTGTCTGTCTGGCGATTTATTTTCTCCTAAGCAGCGAAGGATTCCAGAACCGACGCTATAGCGCATTGTTCGGGATTGCCTCGGGGTTAGGCATGCTGATAAAGGGGCAGTTCCTGCTTTTTTTGGCCGGCCCGTCTTTATTTGTGGCGGTTACGGGGTTTATGCGCAGCCGGGATAAAAGAAATTATTTTTTTAATCTTTCTTTTTCTGCCGCGCTTGCCGCCGGTATCGCTTTTGTCTGGTGGCATAAGTTTTTTTCTCCCGCCATTGAAGCGCCGCGGTATATAGATTTTTTATGGTATAAGCCCGGTGCCCTACGGAGCTTCTATTTTTATTTGAGGGGTGCGTTTTTGTACATCTCACCGTTATTTTTTGCGGCGTTTCTCCTGGGCCTGGCCTTATATTTGAAGAATTTTAAGAAAGTGAGGCTATTTTTCCTGTCTTGGGCAGCCTTGCCGTGCATTTTTTTTCTCCTATTCTATAAACTCGACAACGAAAGGTATATTTTCCCATTTTTTCCGGCGCTGGCATTGATTACCGCGATTGGAATACTGGAGCTTGCCTCCAGGAAGTTAATGCGGCGGCTAATCATATTTTTTATCCTTACCGGCGCATTGCAATTTTTTGGCTTAAGCTACGCCGGCCTTGCCCCGCCGTCATGCTGGATGGTCCATAGCCCGCAGAAGAATACTCACCGTTTGATCATAAATGAATTTAACCGGATCATGCAGGGGGTTAAGCCGGGCAGGAGAGAAATCGGGATTATTGAAGAGGAATATTTTTCCGGCGACCCTTGCCTGCGGCTGGCATACTTTCTTAAGCTGGCCGATGAGAAAAATAATGTCTCTTTAAGTGCTGATGGTGTGCGCATATATCATTTAAGCCTATCAAGAGAACTCCTTTCAAAGGCATTTCTTAGCCGGCAGGACAATTATGATTTTTTGATTGTTTTCTCGCAGGACGGGGAAGGGCCTGATTTTTCCGGGCTTGAAAAATTCTCCACTGAGCAGGAAAAAGAAATGGCTGCCGCGGCGATAAAGAAATTTAAAAAATTTCAGATCATAAAACGAAGGATCTTCTGGCCGGGAGAAATATATGTATTCCTCCTTAAAAAAACATAAATACGCCTTTTGCGTAGCCGTAATCATACTTTTTCATGGCATTAACAATTATCTCTGGCTGAAGCAGGATAATGAAAGTATGGGCACTGATGTGGCGATACACATCAACTCGGCAGTATCATTGCGCCAGGGTTTAGGCGAAATAGCTTTTTCCAGGGTAAGCCTAGCGCAGAAAGGCAAACAGTTCGCAGGGCTTTTTTTCAGCGGCCAATCATACTGGCCGAAGTTCGTGCCTTTTTTTGCGGCGCTGGCATCTTACCTGCCCCCTGATCCGCTTTTCTGGATCAGGTTTTCCAATATGTTTTATTTCGCCATCCTCATCATCAGCGTGTACCTTCTGGGAAAAAAGGCGCACAGCCCGCAGGCAGGCGTGCTTGCCGCAGTTTTTATTTCTTTATATCCGGGTATCTTCGGCCTGTCCCGGAAATTCGGCCTGGACTTTCCGTTGATCGGCATAACCGCCCTGGCCATGTATTTGCTTTTCAGCAGCGATAATTTCCAAAACCGGCGCTACAGCATACTATTCGGAATAACTTCAGGCCTGGGCATGCTGATAAAAGGGCAATTGTTGCTTTTTCTAATCGGGCCATTTTTATATACGGCCGGAAACGGCTTTATGAACAGGGAGAGCAGAAAGAAATCCCTGGTTAATATTTCTGTAATGTTGGGGATTGCGCTGGCCATTGCCCTATCCTGGTGGTACAGGATGCATTCGGGACTATGGGGGGTTTATCTAAGATACAATATCCCGGTTGCGCTGCAGTACTTTTTGGTTACCGCATATCATCAAATGTCCCCGCTGTTTTTTACCGCCTTCCTCATGGGCATTGCTTTTTATCTAGTGCGCCGGAAACTCCCGCCGTTATTCTTATTATTGTGGCTTGTCACGCCGTGCCTTCTCTTACTTGCATTTTATACGTCCAACCATGAGCGCTATATTTTTCCGGCGTTTGCTGCGCTGGCGCTGATCTCTGTAACGGGCATACTTGAAATGCCTTCCCGCAAAGCCAGGCTGGCGCTGTTTTTATTTTTTATTTTTTTCGGGCTGGTAAATTTTTTCAATTCAAGCTATACGGCCGAGTTCTCTAGCTCCTCATGGATCACGCATCGCCCGCAACAGCACAATCACCGTAAGGTTATGGACATCTTTAGCCGTGAGGTTAAGAGGCATGGCGCAGTAAACAGCAATATCGGCATGATCGAAGAAGATTATTTCCGGGGCGACCCCTGCATCCGCCTGGGATATTTTTTAAAGCTTATTAATCCTCAAAGCAAAGTTTTTTTAAGCGCCGACGGGTACATCATACTTTACCCCTACGAGGCGGGATTTCGTGCGTCCGAAGGGTTCCTCGCTAATTTAAACAATTTTGATTTTTTGCTTGTTTTCTCGCAGAACCCGCTAAAACCAAGTTTTTGGAATGCCCAAAAACCTTCGGGCAATGCGGAAAGGGACGTCCTGCTTGAGGCGCAAAAGGCATTCCGGGATTTCAAAATAATAAAGCGCGGCGTACTCAGGCCGGAAGAAATATACGTTTTTCTTTTAAAAAGGCAATAAAATACAGGCATCGGATATGGGGCCCATACTTTATTCCGTAGTCATCCCGGTTTATAACGAAGAAGCCGCGATCACTTCTACGATTAAACGCATAGAGGATTACTTTAACAAAAGAAGGTCAACATACGAAGTGATCCTGGTAAACGACGGAAGCACGGATGCAACCGTCACAAAGATCAGGAATGAAATATCCGACCGGCCGAACGTGCGGCTGCTGGCAAACCGCCGCAATGAAGGTAAGGGCGCGGCAGTCCGAAAAGGGATGTTATCTTCCCGCGGGGATTATCTTATCTTTACGGATGCGGATATGTCAACGCCCATAGAAGAGCTGGACAGCATCCTGGAACCGGGGTTTGCCTATAATGATAAGATCGTCATCGGCATAAGAGACGAGACGGTAAAAAATAAAAAAGTAGACAGGCCGGCAATCCGCAAAATAGTCAGCAGGACGTATAACTTCATGGCCAACTTTTTATTCGGCCTGAAAATGAATGATATCGGCTGCGGCTTTAAATGTTTTCCTTCGGCAATTGCCAAGTCAATATTTGCCGAGCAAAAGATAAAAGGCTGGGTATTTGACGCCGAGCTTTTACTTAAGGCAAGGAAGATGGGCGTGCCTGTCAAAGAAGTGCCGGTATCATGGGCAAACCACCTCATTACCCGCGTAAACATCATTCCGGACAGCGCGTATTGCGCTTTTGACCTCTTGAGGCTGTTCTACTATAATCTGGCAGGCAAATTATAAAACGCACGCTTATCTTGCGTTCCGGGGGTATTATGGATTTTAGCATAGTTGTGCCGGTATATAATAAGGAAAAAACCCTTGAAGCCTGCATCAATTCTTTATTGGCACAGGATTATACCGAAGGCAGGTACGAGATAATATTCGTCAATAACAACTCAACCGATAATTCCTGCGCGATCATCGGCAGGCGCCCTTCGCTTAAGTTGATCCATGAAAAAAAGCAGGGCAGCTATGCCGGCCGCAATGCCGGGATACGGCAGGCAGAAGGTTCGGTAGTGGTTTTTACCGACGCGGATATAGAGGTCAGGCGCGACTGGCTGAAAAATATCCGTTCTGCATTCGCGAAAAATAATTATGATATACTTATCGGCTGGTGCCTGCCGGCTGTTCCCGTAAAGCTCCTGGAAGTCCATAGTTTATTTATCCGTGAAAAAATAAAGGCCGCGCTCGCGCAGAAAGATTACCGTATGCTTATAGCCGGAGCAGGCAACCTGGCGATAAAAAGGAGTGTTTTTGCCGCAGAGGGATTATTTTCGGCCGATTCCAATTCCGATGATACCAATTTTGTGATCCGCTGCTGCGAAAAAGGATACAAAGCGGGGTTTAGTGACGATATAGAAGCGAGAAGAAACGATATTAGCGGTATCGGAATTTACCTGCTAAAGAACTTTATTTCCGGCTGTTCTTACGTTCCGGAATCAACGGGTAAGCCGTCTTTAGCAGCGCGGTTGAAAAACGCCGGACTGCTCATAAAATTCATGTTCAGGCATTTCCCGGTTGGATTAGGGATGCCCGTGATTACGCTTTTCTATTTCATGGGGAATTTCTTGAACAGGATCGGCGTGATCAAGCCTTCCATCAGGCAGAGGCTGGTGCTTAATTATACGAACTTCATGACTAAAAAGGGGCTTTAGGGATCATGGCCGCGGTTAAGGTAGTTTTTGTTACGCGTGAAGGCTATAATTTGCCCGGCGCAAGGATCAGATGTTATAATTTTAGCCGCGAACTCAACCGCAACGGCATAGCCAGTGAAGTGCTGTCATTCTCCGACACCTTGGGCGCAAAGGACGGGGAACGCGAGAGCCAACTGACCTTAAGGGAAAAAATAGCATTTAACCAACAGGCCTTGGCCAGGCTTTTAAAAAACAAAGGCGCGGTTATCTGCATCCAGCGCTTTAATTACCATTCCTTTGCCCCGTATCTGGCGCATCTGGTAAACCGGAATAAAATTATCCTTGATCTTGATGATTGGGAAATGCGCGAAGATCCGGTATATCATTTCGGTTTTTATCCGTCTTCCAAGGCGCATTATTTCACGCGCCAGATCGCCAGAAGAAGCATCTTCTGCATAGCGGCCAGTCGTTTCCTGGAAAAGTTCCTCCTGGAATTTAATAAAAAAGTTTATTATATCCCTTCGGGAGTAGATATGGAATTATTCCGGCCCGGACCTGAAATTCCGGAAAGGGAGAAAATAGTTTTTTCCTGGATCGGGACTTTTCACCGCAGCGAATACGTTGAAAATATCCGTTTTGCCGTGGATTGTTTTATGCGCCTGAGGAAGCGCTATGACCATATATTTTTGGAAATATTGGGCGCGGGCATTCACGGTAACCAGGTGCAAAAGATCATTGCGGAAGCAGGCGACAGTAATATTTTATTAAAGGGCTGGATCGCTCCGCAGGATGTGCCGGGGTACCTTACGAAGATAGGCGCGGGCCTTTTGCCGGTGGCCCGGGATTCAAAATTTAACCGGGCAAAGAGCCCGACCAAGCTCTTTGAATATATGGCAATGGCCAAACCGTCGGTTTGCTCAAGTATCGGCGAAGCAGCAGAGGTCATCCGTGACGGCGAAAACGGGTTGCTTGCCGCGGATAAGGAAGAGTTTACGGAAAAGATGCGGCTATTGATAGAGGACCGGCAGCTTTGTTTACGTATAGGCAGCAGCGCCCGCAAGACAGTAGAGAGCAGCTATTCACTGGAAGCGCTTGGCATACAGCTGGCCGAATTATTAAAATAATGCCTGAATTATCGGTAGTTATCTTAACTTCTAACAGCATTGGAACGATTGGGCCGTGCCTGGATTCTGTTTTTAGCCAAGACTATAAAGACCGGGAAGTGATCGTCGTTGATAACGGCTCATCCGACAGAACTCAAGATTTTATAAAACGGCAGTATCCGGCGGTAATATTATTAGAAAATAAAGAAAATTTAGGCGCGGCCAAGGCGAGAAATCAAGGCATTGATATTGCCAGGGGCAATTGGGTCTTTACGCAGGATTGCGATGTCGTGCTGGAGAATGGCTTTTTCCCACAGGCAATCGCTGTGATCAATTCCGTGCCCTTTGATACCGCGATGATCCAGCCAAAGATCTTATGCGCAGATAAGAAAACTATTTATTCCTGCGGCATTTATCTTTCCCGGATATTGAAAAGATTCTACGATATCGGAAGGGGAAAGATTGACCGCGGACATTTTTCCGTAAGAAAATATATTTTTGGCGCCTGTTCTGCCGCGGCTTTTTACCGCCGGAAAATGCTGGATGAGGTAAGGGAAAGTACCGGCTATTTTGACGAGCGGTTTTTCTTTTTGGTTGAGGACGTTGATTTATCGTGGCGGTTGCAGAGAAATGGTTATAAAGCATTGTATGCCCCTGATGCCGTATGTTATCATCAGGGCAACAGCTCTTTAACCAACGCAAAGATGCGCCAGTATCTCTGCTGGAGGAACAGAAAGTACCTTCTGGCAAAGCTCAAATTAAATAAAGCGCTATCGGCGCTGATATTTTTAATATACGATCTCCCGCGTTATATTTTCCTCATTTTAACCAACCCCTTTGTGCGTACGAACAATCAGGCTTGACAATTACCGCTACACATGTTATATTATGAACATATGTTCATAACCGGGAGGCTAGCTTGAGGCCAAAGAAGACCAGATGGATAAAATGCGCTCCGCAGGAAAGGTGCTTTAAGCCTTTATGCCGGCCGCTAAGCAAGCTGGAAGATGTATTTCTTTCGCTTGATGAGTTTGAGGCAGTGCGCCTGGCCTGCCTGGAAGGATTGAAGCAGGTTGATGCCGCGAGAAAAATGAAAATCTCCCGGCCGACATTTTCCCGCATCCTTACCGCGGCACAAAATAAAATTGCTGACGGCCTGGTGAACATCAAAGCGATCAGGATCGAAGGCGGCTGCTGCCAGGTAGGCGGAAGGAGCAAGAAATGAAAGATTGGAAAAAATTTCTATATATTTTAGCAGCTTTTCTGTCATGTTTTTATCTACCGGTTGAAAACATGCATTTCAGCAACGCGATATTTGAAGCTTTAGCGCTGGTAAAATGGTATGCCCGCGAACACGTGCTGTTATGTTTAGTGCCGGCATTTTTTATTGCCGGCGCGATCTCCGTATTTGTCAGCCAGGCGTCGGTGATGAAGTATTTCGGGGCAAAGGCGAATAAGTTCCTTTCATATAGCGTGGCATCGGTATCCGGAACGATCCTGGCTGTTTGTTCCTGTACGGTTTTACCATTGTTCTCCGGTATATATAAACGAGGGGCAGGGCTTGGGCCGGCGATCGCGTTTCTTTATTCCGGGCCCGCGATAAATGTTCTAGCTATCATTCTTACGGCGCGTATCCTTGGTTGGCAATTAGGTTTGGCAAGGGCAATTGGCGCAGTGATCTTTAGCGTAGTTATCGGCTTATTAATGCATCTTATATTTTTGAAGGAAGAAAGGGCGCGCCATGCAAGCGGCGATCTGCAATTCGGAGAGGTTAAGGCAGGCAGGCCGCTTTGGAAAGATATTATTTATTTTTTCTCCATGGTTGCGATACTTGTTTTCGCCAATTGGGGCAAACCCCTGGAGGGCGACACCGGGATATGGGGTATTATTTATGCTTATAAGTGGTGGATTACCGGTTTCTTCTCGGTGGTTTTAACCTTTACTCTTTTTAGATGGTTTAAAAAGAATGAATTAAAAGAATGGACCGGAGCAACCTGGGGATTCGCTTTGCAGATATTGCCGCTTCTCTTAGGCGGGGTACTTGTATCGGGATTTTTATTAGGAAGGGTCGGCCACGAGGGGATAATCCCATCGCGTTTTGTTGAAATGCTGGTGGGGGGCAATTCGTTACGGGCGAATTTCTTTTCTTCAATAGTTGCGACATTCATGTATTTTGCCACGCTTACCGAGGTACCTATTCTACAGGGGTTGATCGGTTCAGGTATGGGTAAGGGGCCTGCCTTAGCGCTTCTTTTAGCCGGGCCTGCGCTGAGCCTGCCGAGTATGCTGGTGATCCGCAAGGTCATTGGTACGAAAAAGACAATGGTTTACGTATCTTTAGTAATTATTATGGCAACGATCAGCGGAATGATCTTTGGGTTTATAGCCAAGTAAGGGGTTTATCATGAAAATAGAAATATTAGGGGCTGGCTGTCCTAGGTGCAAACAGCTTACAGCTAATACCGAAGCGGCAATAAAAGAATTGAACATTCCCGCTGCGGTCAATAAAGTTGAGGATATCGATAAGATTATTGAATCCGGCGTGATAGTGACCCCGGCGCTGGTGATTGACGGCAAGGTTGTTTCCGCGGGGAAAGTTTTAAGCAAGGACGAGATCAAAAAAATAATTGCGGGACAAAGCGGAGGGAAAGTTGAAGAAGCCGATCGTAGTACTTCTGGCGGTTGCTGCGGTAATTAGCGCAAATTTTTCAGCCTTTGCCGGAGAAGATATATCTTCGGGTAAAGTGATCGCCTATTATTTTCATGGAACAGCGCGTTGTCCCACCTGTCATAAACTTGAGCAGTATTCAAAAGAAGCGATAGAGGCTAACTTTAAAGATGCGCTTGCTTCCGGAAAGCTGGAGTTTAAAGTAGTCAACATAGAAGATAAAGGCAACGAACACTATGGAGACGATTACCGGCTTTATACAAAATCGCTTATTCTGTCTTTAGTCAAAGACGGTAAGGAGATTAAATGGAAGAATCTCGATAAGATATGGGAGTATGTAGGCAACAAGCAGAGGTTCATTGATTACGTAAATAACGGAGTCGCCGATTTATTAAAGGAAGTTTAATGACGGAGATATTCATAGGTTTTGCTTCAGCGTTGTGGCTGGGGATTCTGACATCCATTAGCCCGTGCCCTTTAGCCAGTAATGTGGCTGCTATTTCCTTCCTCTCTAAGAAGATCGCCCATCCGGCGCTGGTATTTATTTCGGGGTTGGCGTATACGCTAGGCAGGATGGTTTCTTACGCTATTTTGGGATGGATCATTATTAGTTCTCTTCTTAGTGTTCCCCAGGTTGCCCAGTTCCTGCAGAAATACCTGGGTAAAGCCCTAGGCCCGCTGTTAATCGTTACCGGATTATTCCTATTAGAAGCAGTTACTATCCGCCTACCGGGGCTGTCACTGTCGCATAAGCAGCATAATAAACTTGCGGAGGCCGGCGCTCCCGGAGCTTTTCTCCTGGGTTTTATCTTTGCCCTGGCATTTTGCCCGATTTCCGCGGCGCTATTCTTTGGAAGCTTAATACCCCTGGCCCTTAACAGTAAAGCAGGGGTTCTCTTGCCGTTTGTTTACGGCATAGGAACAGGGCTTCCCGTATTGCTGTTTGCGGTGGCGATTGCGCTTGGTATTACTTCATTGAGTCATTGGTTCCGCCGGATCACGAAACTTGAATACTATACCCGCAGGATAACCGGAGCTATATTTATTCTCGTCGGATTGTATTACACGGGAATTTATATTTTAAGGATATTTTAGAAGGAGAATACATGGAGCATATTGTTCATGAAGAACGTCGGTTGAGTTTTTTCGAAAAATACCTGACGGCATGGGTCTTTGGTTGTATCGGTTTGGGCATACTTCTGGGAAAATTCTTTCCGTACATAGCGGTGGCGCTGGATAGTTTTTCGGTTTATCAGGTTTCTATCCCCATCGCCATCTGCCTGTTCTTTATGATGTATCCGATCATGGTAAAAATTGATTTCGCCGAGGTTATTAAAGCCGGGAAAACGCCGAAGCCGGTTGTTCTTACTTTGATTGTGAACTGGTGCATTAAGCCTTTTACCATGTTGGCCATAGCAACGCTTTTTCTCGGAGTTCTATTTAAGGGCTGGTTACCGGGAGTAGAAATTATCAAGGGCGGTGCGCAGGTAGAGCTTTTCAGGTCTTATATCGCAGGATGTATTTTACTCGGCATTGCGCCTTGCACGGCAATGGTGCTGATCTGGGGGCATTTAGCAAAAGGTAACGACGGCCATACGCTGGTAATGGTGGCAATCAATTCGCTGACCATGCTTTTTCTTTATGCCCCGCTTGGCGGATGGCTGCTGGGAGTTAACCAGATGCCGATCCCCTGGCAAACGATAGTATTGTCAGTGGTTATTTACGTCGGCCTGCCCCTTTTATTAGGGTATTATTCCCGCAAGCAGATCATCGCTCGTAAGGGGCTAAAGTGGTTTGAAAAAAAATTTTTACATTATCTTACCCCGGTGTCGATCTCTGCCCTGCTTTTAACTCTGGTTTTGTTATTCTCTTTTAAGGGAGGGCTGATCATCAAGCAACCGCAGGTCATATTTTTGATCGCGGTCCCGTTATTTATCCAGACCTGTTTGATTTTCCTGGTGACCTATGTTTTAGCCAGATGGCTTAAGTTACCTTACCGCGACGCAGCGCCGTCGGCATTAGTCGGAGCAAGCAATCATTTTGAGGTCGCTATTGCGACCGCGACCTTGTTATTCGGGCTTTCTTCAGGCGCGGCGCTGGCAACAGTGGTAGGGGTTTTGATCGAAGTGCCGGTAATGCTTATGCTGGTGAAGGTTTGCGTAAAAACACAAGGTTGGTTTGTTCGTCAAGGCGTCAAGAGAACTTGAGCTTTTTTACGGTAACATAGGTAATGGTAAAGATCCCCGCTTCAATGATCACCGTTGCGATCGCCGCCCCCACATAAGAAAAAGAATATATCAAAAGAAAGATCAACGGCAGGCCTACGAGCGCCATAACTACGTGGATGCGGGAATAGATGTGTGTTTTGCCGCAGACAAGGAGGAATTGGACGCGAAAGGCATTCGCGCTGATAAAGAATACCGAGACAAGTAAGAGCCTTAAAGATAATACTGCCGCAGGGTAGTCGCCGCCGCAAATAAACCTGACGATCCAACGCGCAGACACAAAGATCAGCGGCAGGCAGATCAAAGAGATGCCGGTAGTGATGCGTTGTACATGCTGCATGATCTCCAGCGCTTTTTTCGTGTTTCTATGGAATATCTTGCTTAGGCGCGGAAAAATCGCCTGTGAGAAAGAGATCAGGGGGAATGTTTGGATAAGGTTGGCGGTTTTCTCCGCGATGGAATAGAACCCGGTGATCGCGTTGGTGGTAAGCAGTCCGACGGTAAAAATACGCGTGGTAGTATAAGCGTTCACCGCCACGATAGAAATAAAAATATCCCACCCAGCCGTTAGCTGCTGACGGAGGCTGCCGTATCCCGGGAACTTAAATAATACCCCAAAGCGCCTAAAGACAACGCGTAAGCCGGCCACGCCGGTGATCAAGAATACCGCGGAGTTTATCAGGGGGACCATCAGGTAATCCTGCGGCCTTTTTACGAAGAGAAAAATAGCAAGCGTAAAAAGCGCCCCTCCGAATATATTCAAGTTGGTAATGTGCATCATTTTTTCCGTGCCTTGAAAAAACCAGACAGGGAAAAGGGTGTTCCCGATGACCGCACCGAAGCTGAATACGTAAACCATCCAGTCATTCCTGAATCTCGGCACAAAATACACGATAATGCTTAATGCCAGCAGGCTCAGCAGCGCAAGGGCGATTTTTACCGTCATCACCGAAGAAAAAACCGCGCAGACTTTATCATGTTCTTCGCGGCAAAGGGAAATTTCTTTTGTAGCGGAAATACTGAAGCCGTAATCCGTCAGGATCATAAAGTACTGCACAAAAGCCTGCGCAAAAGCGATCAATCCGAATTTTTCCGGGCCGATCGTCCTGAAGAGGTAAGGCAGGATGACTACCGGCAGGAGGTAGGTGATGGCCTGCAACGCGGAAAGAGAGGCAAAGTTTTTCATTACCACTTTGCGTTCTTCCTGCTCTGCCATCCTGTAGGTTTTCCTGATCAGCTTTATCAGGGAATACATGCGCTTAATTTACACCTTTGTCAACCTTAAGTCAAGCCGCGCCTGTTAGCCAGCGGGTCCTGTCTGCTGATTTACCCCGCTGCGCTCAAGCTTTCGCTTTCGCTCGCGGGGTCCCCCAATCAGCAGCCACCCGCTGGCTAACAAGAGAATCAGTTTTGATTTTATCTTTATAGTGATATAATCTTATCATGATCAAGTTTCCGCAAGGTTTCTTATGGGGGGCGGCAACATCCGCTTACCAGGTTGAAGGCAACAATGCCAACTGTGACTGGTGGCAATGGGAAAAGGCTGCCGGCCGGGAAAATTCCGGCGAGGCTTGCCGGCACTATGAGCTTTACGAGCAGGATTTTGACCTCGCCAAAAGCCTGAACCATAATAGCCACCGTCTTTCCATTGAGTGGAGCCGCATTGAGCCGGAAGAAGGCAAATTTTCCGAAGAGCAATTAAAGCACTACCTTGATGTTGTCCTCGCATTAAAGGCGCGTAATATCGAACCCGTAGTAACGCTGCACCATTTTACCAATCCGCTTTGGATCAGCAGAACAGGCGGCTGGGAAAACAGGCGTTGCGTTGCTGCTTTCTCGCGTTACTGCGATTTTGTAGTCAGGGCGCTGGCAAAACATGTGCGTTACTGGGTCACTATAAATGAACCCGTCGTATATGCATACCATGCCTATATCCTCGGAGTATGGCCGCCGCAGGAGAAATCTTACCTGAAGGCTAAAGCGGTAGAAGACAATTTTGTTGCAGGGCATATTAAAACTTATCGGCTGATACGCGGGATTTATCAGGGGCTGGGATTACCCTTGCCCTTTATCAGCATTGCTCATAATATGCAGGCTTTTGTGCCGTGCTCACCGGACCTAAAGAACCGTTTTGCCGCTTATTTGCGGGACAAATGGTATAATTTCGGGTTCCTGGATAAGATAATGGCGCAGAAGACCATGGATTTTATCGGAGTAAATTATTACTCGCGGCAATTGGTGGATTTGAAAAAATGGGGGATCAGCAATCTGGCAATGGATGTTTGTAATGAGGGCCACCATCCGGTGAAAAAAAATTCGCTTGGCTGGGACATCTATCCTGAAGGCCTGTATGACCTGCTTTTAAAGCTGATGAAAAGATATGGATTGGCCGTGATGGTCACGGAAAACGGCATCTGCACTTCCGACGATGACTTACGCTGGGAATATATCGAATCTCATTTAAGGAACATCCATCGGGCAATGGGAAAGGGAGCTAATGTTATCGGCTATCTTTACTGGTCGCTGATGGATAACTTTGAGTGGGATAAAGGGTTTGGCCCGAGGTTCGGATTGGTGGATATTGATTATCGCACTTATAGAAGGACTGCCAGGGAAAGCGCGCTGAACTTAGCGCGGGTCTGCAAGACCGGGATTCTCCCGGAATAATGGTGCCGGAGAAGGGACTTGAACCCCCATGAGGTTGCCCTCGGCAGCTTTTGAGGCTGCTGCGTCTGCCATTCCGCCACTCCGGCAATAACTTGTTGACCCAGCCATTCATTCAAGTATAATATAGCCTTGACGAAGGGCCGGATCTATTTTATATTCTAAAATAGTAAAGTCAATCAATTTCGTAAATATACTTGGGGCTGTAGCTCAGTTGGGAGAGCACTTGCATGGCATGCAAGGGGTCGAGGGTTCAACTCCCTCCAGCTCCACTTTTGTTCCCCTCCCGGTAAGTTATGGCAGACAGGCAAAGCAGCGACCGTAATTATGATGCCTGGCTGCATTGGCAGCTTCCCTGCCAATGCAGCTTATCCTGCGCCTACTGTTATAACCTCCCCCTGAAAAACGACCCTGCCGCAGCGTTAAGGCATATTTTCCCCTGGATAAAAAAAGAAGCCATCGCAATATCCCGGGGAAAATTTCCCGAGGCAATAAACAGGGTCAGGCTATATATAAAAAAAAGCAAGGGCAAGGCCGTTAAAGCCAGCGGCACCATAGATGTTGCCGCCTTACTGATCGCCTTGAAGAAAACAGGCAAAATCTTCCGGGTCAGCCTTACAGGCAGAGGAGAGCCTTTTCTGGCGGATAATATTGTTGAGGCCTGCAGACAAATAACAAAAAAACATTACCTTTCTCTTAATACCAATTTAATTTCCGGGAAGATCGGTGAATTCTGCGAGAAAATAGATCCGCAAAAGGTCGTCGCAATCGAGGCGTCTTTACATATTAAAGAGCTGGAAAGGCTCGGCCTGACAGATATTTTTATCCGCAATTTTTTATTATGCCAGGAAAAAGGGTTTAAGATATCGGCTAAAGAAGTTGCCTATCCTCCGCTCTTAGAAGAGATAGAAAAATATAAAGGATTTTTTCAAAAAAACGGGATTAAATTAAGTTTTACCGGTTTTAACGGATATTATAACCGCAAGGAATACCCTGCCGCCTATACGCAGCGCGAGGTGGAAATATTCGGCCTGGAAAATGCCCCGGATTTTCAAATGTTTAATTCACGGGGGAAGATATGCAATGCCGGTTATAATGCGATTGTGGTCTATGAAAACGGCGATGTAGCGCCTTGCTGGAGCGCGCAGGATAATTTAGGCAGCATCTATAATAGCTTTAAACTAAAAGATAAATTGTTCGCGTGCCCCCAGGAGCATTGCGTATGCCCGTTAAGCGCTTATGACAGTTACCTTTTTGAGAAGGCGCTTAAAGAGAACTTCAGCGATGCAGCGCGGCAAGCCTGATCTCTTCGGCAATACATTTAATATCGCAGGGCTTTTCCATGCATTTTATGGCCGGCCCAGGCATGCCGGCGATCAGGGGTTCCACGCGACTTTGGGCAGATAAGAAGATCACCGGAATATTCTGCGTATCCGGCCTTTCCCTGAGCCGTTTGCACGTTTCAATCCCATCCATTACCGGCATTGCCACGTCAAGGACAATAGTATCCGGCTTGTTCCGGGAGATCTTGTTCAGCGCTTCCCGCCCGTTTTTCGCAGCCTGAACGCTAAAGCCCATTTCCTTAAGCATAAAGACCGTAGATTCCCTGACATAGTCGTCGTCCTCAACAATAAGGACTTTGATAGAGTCATTCTTTGCAGCCATGTTTAAGCCTCCCCTTAACACCGTATTCCATTTTGGAATATATGACAAGAAAGTATATCATATATTCCAGGAGGCGTCAACCCGATGGATAAGACAATTTATACTGACAGCCACAGGCATCTGGTCAGCAGGCTGATAGATGCGCGTAAGAAGTCAAAATTAAAACAGTCCGATGTTGCCAAGAAACTCGGGCGCACGCAGTCGTATATTTCCAAGATCGAATCCGGCCAGCGCCGCATTGATACTGTCCAGTTAAAGGAATTTGCTGCGATTTACAAAAAGAAGATCGATTTCTTCCTCAAATAGCCCGTTTTTAGATCAATCCCTCGTCCGCAAAACTGAAATAATCATTATCGCCGATAATTATATGATCCAGCGGTTTTACTGAAAGTATTTCTCCGGCAGCAACCAGCTCGCGGGTGAATTTTTTGTCTTCTTCGCTGGGCTCAGGATCGCCTGAGGGATGGTTATGGCTGCAGATAAGGAAGGGCGCGAAATTCTGCAGCGCCTTGTGATAGATCTCCCTTAACAGCGGCTGCACCTGGTTCACCGTACCTTCTCCGGCTTCGGCAATTTCAATGATCCTGCTTTTGGAATTCAGGAAAATCACCTTAAATATTTCTTTCTTTAAGTCGCGCATCCGCGGCATCAGGATTTCCACTGCCTCTGCCGCAGACTCTATTTTTGGCCGGCATTCTTTAACCTCTCCTTCTTTCAGCCGCCTGCCGATCTCTACCGCGGCTTTGATCTGGGCCAGCTTTGCGCTGCCCAAACCTTTAAATTCCTGCCATTGAGAAGGATCCGTGTGGCTTAAAGCCCCGAAAGTCTTGAATTTATGCATGATTTTTCTTGCCAGGTCCACGGCGCTTAAGCCTTTTTCTCCCGACCTTAAGATGATCGCCAGTAACTCGGAATCGGTTAAGGTGTGTTCGCCGTGTTTAAGTAATTTTTCCCGCGGCCGGTCTTCTTCTGGCCAGCGGTTGATTGGGTTGCTGTATTTAGCCATCTTTTTCCCCGAATAAATAGACGGCGTAACCGGCACTTTCTAACAGGATTATTTTAGCGCAAACCTCATAACGCGCTTTTAATATCTTGACCCCATAGCTTCAAGATGTATAATAAAAATAAATTAATCCTAACGCTATAATAAGAGGAGAGTTGATGAGTATGGTGAAAAAGCGGTTCTTCTATATCATTCTCACTTTGTCTTTTTTGACTTCATTGTTTCCGGTTTGCGCCTTTGCAGAGGTAAAATTCAAATGGGGCCCGTATTTGAGGGTGCGGCATGAGTTTTGGAAAAATATTTTCGATATGGACAACCATAGGCTGGATAACCGTAATTTCTTCAGGTTTAAAACCTCCTTATGGGGGCAGGCAGATATTGACGAGAATTTTACTTTACATGCCAAGCTTACCGATGAATTCCGCGCCTATACTTATTATGCGCCTTCTGCAAGCAAGCCTTCCGGGAAAACCGATAAATACATGAAATTCCAGATCAACGAAGCAGTCTTTGATAATCTCTATTTTGATTGGAGGAATATCTTAGACTTTCCTTTGGATTTGCGTTTTGGAAGGCAGGACCTGCCGCCCGCTGAATACGGTGAGGGTTTTGTCCTGGCCGACGGCACGCCCCGCGACGGATCAAGGACTTATTATTTCAACGCCGCAAAAGTCATCTGGCGCATGGATGATAAGAATAAGCTTGAATTCATCGCGATCAAAGATGATAAAACAGACGACACGCTGCCGATCATTAACGAGCTAAAGGGGAAGTACCTGCTTAATTACAGCGATGAATATGCCTTTTTGCTTTACCACCGAAACGATGCGATCAAAAACCTTCATTTGGAAAATTACTACATCTATAAAAGGGAAGAAAAGGACCGGCCAAGCCCGTTAACGGAAAAGAGCCTCATCAATACCCTTGGCTCGTTTGCCAGATACACTTTTTTCCCCTGGGAACTGCGCGGCCAACTGGCCGGGCAGTTCGGCAAGTACGGCACTAAAGACCGGCAGGCTATCGGCGGTTATGTATTTTTAGACAGGGAATTCAATGATGTTTTGTTTTCTCCCAAGGCAAGCCTCGGCTATTATTATCTTTCCGGCGGAAATACCAACGAGAAAAAATACGAGGGTTTTGCCCAGTTGTTTTCAACCTATTCCTGGGTATCTGAACTTTATAATTTGTCCTATAGCATGGAAACCGGCACAAACTACTGGACAAATCTGCAGATGTACAGGGCTTGGCTGGAGTTAGATCTTACAAAAAAAGCCAAGCTATGCATGATTTACGATTATCTAAGGGCAAACCAGCCGCAGCCGGGAGTCAATGCTTCCTTCGGTAACGGGAAAACCCGCGGGCATCTGGCGCACGCGATATTCAACTATGCCTTTAATAAACATGTCGGCGCATACGTAATGGCGGAATATTTTATCCCCGGAGATTTCTACGTAGATGGCTCTGACCCGGCGTTATTTCTAAGGAGCGAATTACAGATCAAGTTTTAAGCATGGCAAACGCAGGAGGGCGCATGCAAAAGCATAGAGTTTATATTATTTTAGCTATTGCAGCCGGGTTATTATTCAGCGCGTGGGGGCATCCGGCTAATGCCCAGGCAGCCGGTAAAAAGAAATTTAAGATACTGCATATTATGAGCTATCATTCTCCCTGGGAATGGACCGACGACCAGTTGATCGGGTTTAAGGAACAATTAAAGGATCTGGATGTTGAATATAAGGTATTCCAGATGGATACCAAGCGCAAAAGCAGCGAAGAATGGAAAGAGGTGGTGGGAAAAGAAGCGCGGGATTTGATTGACAGTTGGCAGCCTGACCTGGTTTATACAACCGATGACAATGCCCAGAAATATGTAGTAAAATATTATGTCAATACAGCCACGCCTTTTGTATTCGGCGCAGTAAATGCTGATCCTGCGGTTTACGGCTTTAGCGGCGCTAAAAACATTACCGGCGTCATGGAGCACGAGCATTCGGTTGAAACAATAAACCTGCTTAAAGAGATCGTTCCCTCCGTTAAAAGAGTCGCGGTGATCATTGATGATGATCCGACTTGGCCGGGAGTGGTAAAACGCATGAGAGAAAGAATAGCCAGGCAGCTGCCATCAATAGAATTAATTGTCGGCGAACCGATCTCTACCTTTAAGGAATACAAAGAAAAGCTTGCCGCATATCAGAAAGAAGCAGATGCCCTGGCCTTGCTTGGGGTCCATACGTTTAAGGATGAAAGCGGCAATAATGTTGCCTGGCAGGAAGTATTAAAGTGGACAGCGGAAAATTCCCAGCTTCCCGATTTCAGCTTCTGGAAAGACAGGATCCTTTATGGCACGCTCTGCGTGGTTTATGTCTCCGGCTATGAACAGGGGCTGGCAGCGGGAAAGATCGCGCGGGGCATTTTAACGGAAGGCAAAGTTGCTTCGGATTATCCGATATTGCCTACAATAAAAGGGGAACCGATCATAAGCCTTGCCCGGGCAAAAAAATTGGGCCTGCGCCCGAAAAGCACGATTCTCTTGAACTCAGAAATAGTAAATAAATTTGAGTGGGAAAAATAAAATGAAACTAGACCTAAGGAACAAGATCGTTATTATCATGCTGGCCGGGCTGTTTTTGGCCATCGGCGCAAACACCTGGATCAGCAGCTATATTTTTACCAAAGAATATTCCGCGGCAATAAAAGCAAAGAGCATGGTTATCGGTGAAACCCTGGAATTGCAGATGGAGAAGTTATTGTCTTTAGGCATACCTTTAAATGAGCTGGTAGGATTTGAAGAACAATGCGCGGATATAGTCTATAAGTATGGCGTAGCGTATGCGCTGGTCACGGACGGTAGCGGCAAGGTGCTCTTCCACAGCAGCGCGCCCGGCCAATACGCCGCAAGTATCGGAGATGAAAAGGCGTTGAAGGCGATCCGCTCTGCCGAAAAGTCCATGCAGGTTTATTCGGAAAAGGGCCATAAATATTACGGTGCCATAGTGCCGGTTATCGGCATTAACAATATGCCCCTTGGCGCAGTAATCATCGGCGTGCCCGTTGAAATAATTACCAAGAAAACCGGCGAATTGGTCGCGTTATCGCTGCTTGTGGCAACCATTTCTTTCTTATTGGCGGTAATTTTGCTGTTTTTTGCCATTTCAAAATGGGTTACCAGCCCATTGCAGAAATTGGTAAATATGATTATGGAAATCAGGCAAAAGGGCACGGATTCCGCCAAAGAGCTTGATATTTATTCCGAAGATGAAATAGGAGAGCTGGCCTCTGCCTTTAACCTGATGGTTAAAGACCTGAATAAATCACACCGGGAAGTTTTAAAATATGCCGAAACACTGGAAACAAAAGTTCAAGAACGCACCGTTGAACTGGAAGAAGCCAACGGACAGCTAAAGCGCGCCTACGAACAGCTTAAGCAGGCCCAGTTCCAGCTCATACAATCTGCCAAAATGGCTTCTATAGGCCAGCTTGCCGGAGGCGTGGCGCATGAGATAAATAATCCCTTGACCGGAGTTTTAAATAACGTGCAGCTAATACGGATGCAGGCAGAAATGAAAAAAGAGTTTAACGCAGATGACTTTATGGCCATCCTGCAGGCTATCGAAGAGTCCGCCTTCAGGTGTAAGAAGATCACCGAGGCCCTGCTGAATTTCTCCCGCGGGTCTACCGGCCAATTCCGGAGGATTTCTCCGAATGAATTGATTAAAAAGGTGATCAATCTTGTCGCGCATGAAATACAACTGGAGAATATCACTATCCATACAGAATTTGCAGACGGCGTTCCTGAAGTCACGGGCGATGTGCAGCTCCTGCAGCAGGTTATCTTTGATCTGATCGCCAATGCCAAGTGGGCAATTAATAAGAAATCCGCTAAGCAGGGCGGTACCATCACCATAAAGACTTCCGCTGATTTAAATAATAAACAGGCCTTGATCTCCGTAGCTGATACGGGGATAGGCATCCCGAAAGATAACTTAGATAAAATTTTTGAGCCCTTTTTTACTACCAAGAGCGTGGGCGAAGGAACGGGCCTTGGCTTAAGTATAGCCTATGCTATTATCCGGGAGCACAAGGGCAACATTAATGTTGAAAGCGATTTAAGCAAGGGGACAACTTTCCGGATAAATTTACCAACGGCCTAGAATATTTATAAAAGGCAGGCAAGTTTTAAAGATGACCGAATATAATTTTAAGGTAAGTGAAGAAAAATGGCAAAAATACTGGAAGGATAAAGCCGTATTTAAGGCTGATCTTTCCGGGCGGCCTAAATTTTATTGCCTTGAGATGTTCCCTTATCCTTCGGGCAAGATCCATATGGGGCATGTACGTAACTATACGATTGGCGACGTTTACAGCCGTTATAAATGGATGTCCGGATTTAATGTATTGCATCCGATGGGCTTTGACGCCTTTGGCCAGCCGGCAGAGAACGCGGCGATCAAAAATAACACCAAGCCTGATATCTGGACGCATAAATGCATTGAGGAAATGAAGCTGGAATTGAACAAGATGGGCTTTGCTTATGATTGGGGCAGGGAGGTTTCTACCTGCGACAGCGATTATTACAAATGGAATCAGTGGATCTTCCTGAAAATGTTTGAAAAAGGCCTGGCCTATAAAAAAGCTTCCAGTGTTAATTGGTGCCCTAGTTGCGCCACCACCCTCGCCAACGAGGAAGTGGTTGACGGCGGATGCTGGCGCTGCCATACGGAGGTAGAGCAGAAGGACCTTGAGCAATGGTTCCTGCGCATTACCGATTACAAAGAGCGGCTATTGGATGATTTGAGCCAGCTAAAAAAATGGCCGGAAAGGGTCATTGCCATGCAAAGCAACTGGATCGGTAAAAGCCAGGGCGTGGAAATATATTTTAAATTAAAAGAAGGCGGAAAAACCATCCCGGTTTTTACGACTCGCGTTGATACGATCTTCGGCGCTACTTATATCGTGCTTGCCCCGGAGCATCCGCTGGTAAAGGAGATCGTCAGGGGAAAATCCGAAGAAAAAAGCGCGCTTGCCTTTATTAAAAAAGTTTCTAAGGAAAGCAAAGTTGTGCGCCAGGCATCGGACGTGAAAAAAGAAGGCGTATTCACCGGCGCGTATGCGATAAACCCGGTTAACAGCGAGGAAGTGCCGGTATGGATCGCGGATTATGTGCTGATGGAATACGGCAGCGGAGCGATCATGGCTGTGCCGACCCACGACCAGCGCGACTTTCTTTTTGCTAAAGAACATGGTTTAGCAATGCGGATAGTGATAGAAGATGCAAGATTCAAAAACCATGATCCGAAGGATATGCAGGAAGCGTATGAGGGTGAGGGGGCCTTGGTAAATTCAGACAAATTCAACGGCATTCCGAATGAAGAAGCAAAGGCCGAGATCGCCGTATGGATGGAAAAAGAAGGGATTGGCAAAATTCAGACGCATTTCCGGCTGCGCGACTGGCTGGTTTCCCGCCAACGCTACTGGGGTACGCCTATCCCGGTGGTCTACTGCGAAAAATGCGGAGTTGTGGCTGTGCCGTATGAGGACTTGCCGGTTAAGCTTCCTGAGGATGCGCCGTTTACCGGCGAAGGCGGCAGCCCGCTGGCAAAAGTAAAAGAATTCGTGAATGTTAAGTGCCCGAAATGTAAAGGCAATGCCCGCCGGGAAACTGATACTATGGCCACGTTCTTTGATTCTTCCTGGTATTTCTTAAGGTATTGTTCGCCCCGTAATGACGTGGAACCTTTTGACAAAAAAGAGGCGAAATACTGGATGCCGGTTGACCAGTATATCGGCGGTATTGAGCACGCGGTGCTGCATCTTTTGTATTCGCGGTTTTTTACCAAATTTTTCAAAGATATTGGGTATGGGGAATTTTCCGCCGCAGGCGGATCCGCCTCCGGCGGAGACGAGCCGTTTATCAGCCTGCTTACGCAGGGCATGGTTTTAAAGGACGGAGAGGTAATGTCAAAATCCAAGGGTAATATCGTTGATCCGGATTCGATCATCGGTAAATACGGTGCAGATACCCTGCGGGTATTCATACTTTTTGCCGCGCCTCCTGAAACCGAACTGGAATGGGATGACCGCGGTATTGAAGGCGCCCATAAATTCTTGAACCGCGTCTGGCGTATCGCGGATAACCTGAAAGAAAAAGCCGACCCTGCCTTAGTCCGGGCGATGCACCGTTCGATCAAGCGGATTACGGAAGATATCGCCGGCTTTAAGTTTAATACTGCCATCGCCGCGATGATGGAATTCGTCAATGCGATATACCAGTCCGGAGCGGACAAGGAGGTTTTTTCCAATCTGTTGACCATGCTTGCGCCGATCGCCCCGCATTTTTGCGAAGAGCTCTGGCAGTCGCTGGGCAATAATGAAAGCATCTTTAAGGCCAAGTGGCCGGCGTATGACCCGAAGATGCTTATTGATGAAAATGTGACGATCGTGGTGCAGGTAAACGGCAAAGTGCGCTTTAAGGTGGAAGTAGCGGCTGATATTGCGGAAGGCACGCTTAAAGAAATGGTCTTGTCCGATGAACGGCTTAAGCCGTGGCTGGGAGGCAAGCCGGTGAAGAATTTTATCCTCGTTCCAAAAAAACTCGCCAGTATCGTAGTCTAATTATTATTCCCCGATAATATCTTTAATAATGTAGAAGAGCCGCTGGTAGTCAATCGGTTTTTCCACATAATCGGCGATCCCGCTGTGGGCGGCAATATGTTTGTCAATATCTTCCCGCTTTAATGAAATGGCAATAATCGGTATATATTTAGCCTCTGGCAAGGCCCTGATCTCTTGCGCGATCTTAAAACCGCTCTGGCCGGGCAGGACAAGGTCAAGGAGGAGAAGGTCGGGCTTAAGGTTCTTTATTTTTTCGATGCCTGATGGGCCGTCTGATGCAAAGAAGACAGAATAGCCTTTTGGTTCAAGCATATCCTTGATCTCCCGGATGTTGTTCGGGTCATCGTCGATTATTATGATCCGCTTCTTATCTGCGCCCATACCAATAAGTATACACCATATCCTGCGGTTTTCCAGTTAGATTTGGCGGCCTGTTTCGTCTATTAAGATATGAGGCAGAGCCATGTTTAATCTGACAAAACAAGAACAAAGAGTGGCCTTATTCGTTTTCAGCATCGCGCTGGCCGGTTTAGGGACGGATTACTTTCTTAAGATCACGCGCCAGCCGCAGCTTTTGTCGTGTTTTGACAAAAATCTGGGCAAGCTTGAGCTCAACGAAGCAGACGCTTCCGGCCTGATGAAACTGCCGGGTATCGGCGAAACGCTGGCCAAGCGTATAATTGAGTATCGCATGCAGAACGCGGGTTTCCGGGAAACCGGTGAGTTAAGAAAAATCAAGGGAGTAACTGCTTCGCGGTTCGATAAATTAAAAAACCTGGTATTTGTGCGGGACTGGTAAAAATGAAAAGCCCTCTATGGGCCATGGCCCTGTTGTTTTGCCTGGGGGTCATTATCGCCGATTGGTTGCGTACCCCTTTTTTATATAGCTATTGCCTTGCGGCGCTATTGCTGGTTTTCAGCCTGCTGTTTTTTCGAAATACGCGCTTATCCGGCGCAATTACGTTCGGCCTGGCTTTTCTGCTGGGAATGGCTGCGCTCTCCGGTTCAGACAAAAAAGCCGCGGATTGCGTTGAAAAGTATCTTTATAAAGGCAGCGGCCCGCATATTGCCCGAGGGGTAATATTAAATAACCCTTTAGTAACGGACGGCAAGACTACCTTTCTATTCCGTTTAAAAGAAATCGAATCCAATAGCCTGAAACATTCCTGCAGCGGAGACATTCTAGTGGCCGCGGCATATGCGGACAGCCTGAATTACGGCGAAGAGCTGATCCTGGCCGGTAATATTTTTCGCAGCCGTTTCTGCGCGGAAGGCGCAAGCGCTATGATGCGCGTAAGGGCTCCGGTACAAGTTATAAAACTGGGCGGCAACAAAGGCCTAAAGATAAGGGCCCTGGCATTTTGGCTGAAAAAGAGGCTTACGAGGTTGATCTCCGAATACTTTAGCGCCATACCGGCGGGAGTGGTGGAGGCAATGGTATTGGGCGAAAAAAGAAATATCCCCCGGCCGATATATGATTCAATGATTAAATCCGGGACCGTGCATATCCTGGTGGTGAGCGGATTTAATACCGGCATTATTGCCGGGATAATCGTCCTGCTTTTAAAGGTCCTGCGGCTGCCGCGGCGCGTGCGCATCATCGCTGCCGGTTTCTTGTTGGTTATTTATTGTTTTATGGCCGGCGCATCTACTCCGGTTGTGCGCGCGACAGTAATGTCGTTGGTATTCATGTCGGCGTATTTCTTTAAACGGGACCCGGATATTTACAATTCTTTGGCGCTGGCGGCAATTTTTATCCTCGCGCTTAACCCGCGGCAGTTATTTAACATCGGTTTTCAGCTCTCTTTTATCAGCGTGTTTTCCATAGCCTGTTTTTACCCGCGCCTAAGCGCATTTTTGCGCACGGAGGCGTTAAAAATCAGGCTGTTCAAGCTGGCAATAGAGGCGATGCTGGTTTCTTTTTCTGCGTGGCTGGGTACAGCCGGGATTATCGCTTACTATTTCAAGATTTTCAGCCCGGTGACCGTATTTGCCAATTTATTTATTGTGCCGTTGTCGTCCCTGGTCACTTTATGCGGCTTTAGCACGCTGATCGCCGCGAGCCTTTGTCCGGCAGCCGCCAGGCTATTCAGCATTACTACGGAATTGCTAGTGATGTTATTGCTTAGCATAAACAGCTGGCTGGTTAAGCTGCCTGCCGCGTATTTTTACCTGCCGGGAAGAAGTTGATACTACAATTGACAAAAGCCGGCATCTATGTTAAATTGTCATATTATGAAACGCACAATTCTTCTCGCGGTGTTTATCTCCCTATGGCTTGCGGTAAGCCCGGCATATCCCTATTGGATCTGGACCCCTAAGACAGGTAAGTGGATCAACCCCAAAACAGCGGTCAGGCCTTCACCCAAAGAGCAGTTTGAATTTTCCAAGCAGCTTTATGACGCTAAAAATTATGAAGACGCAAAGCGTGAATTCAAGAAGCTGTTAAAGAGTTATCCCAAATCTGCCGAGGCAGCAGAAGGCCAGTATTATCTGGCGCTTATTGAAGAGGGCCAGGGCCACCTGTATGAGGCGTTTAAGGCCTATCAGAAAGTGATCGATAAATATCCTTTTTCCGGCCGGATCCAGGAGATTATTGAGCGCGAATTCAAGATCGGCGAAGCATTCATGTCCGGAGAAAAGCGTAAGGCCATGGGCCTTGAGTTGCCGGTAGAGAATCCGTCAATAGAGATATTCAACAAGGTCATTGAAAATTCCACCTACGGCCCCTTGGCAGCCAAAGCGCAGTATAAGCTGGGTTTGGTCCTGAAAGGTCTGGCCCGCTATTATGAAGCGGAAGAAGCGTTCAGTAAGGTAATTTCAAATTATCCCGACAGCGAATGGGTTGACGCTTCCCAATTCCAGATCGCTTCCTGCCGTCAGGCAATGTCCCGCGGCCCGGCATACGATCAAGGCGCGTCCAAAGAAGCGCAGGAAAAATTTGAAGAATTTGTCCGGACACACCCGGACGCTTTCCTTTCGGAAGAAGCAGAGAAAAATATTGAGCAGCTCAGGGATAAGGAAGCCGAAGGCAATTATAATATCGCCGTTTTCTATGAGAAGCAAAAAGATTATAACTCGGCGAGGATCTATTACGAAGACTTAATCAACAATAACCCTAACAGCAAATGGGCGGCTAAGGCAGCGGATAAGCTGCAGGTGCTGGAGAAGAAAAATGGGAAAAAATAAGCGTCAGGTCATACTGTTTTCCGTCTTTTGCTTTTTGTTTTCTGTCTTATCCGGCTGCGGTTATACCACCCGTTCGATGATTTCCACTAAATACCGTAAGATCTACGTGACCCCGTTCGTCAATAAAATAGACTTTACGCAGGAAAACGCGGTGGCGAACAGATATAAGGTATACCGGCCGATGCTTGAACGCGAAGTGACCAAGGCAGTAGTGGATAAATATATATTTGACGGTAACTTACGACCCGTAGAAGAAGAGGCCGCGGACCTGGTATTAGAGGGTGAATTGATCGATTTCCGGCGCGATCCCGTGCGCTACACGGAAGACGACGACATAGAGGAATATCGCCTTAATATCATAGTCAATATCAAGCTTATAGACAGAAAAACGGAAGAGCTGGTCTGGCAAGAGAACGGGTTTATCGGAGAGACGACGTATTTCACCATGGGCGCGCAAATAAAATCGGAAGACGTTGCCGTCAATGACGCGATAAAAGACCTTGCCCGCAGGATTGTTGAACGCACCGTGGAACAATGGTAAATGGTTTATCTGTTTATCGGAGACGACCCCCTTTCCAAAGACGCAAGACTCAATAAGATCAAAGAAGACCTCCTGCCTGTTGCTACGCGTGATTTCAATCTTGATCTAATGTACGGCCGGCAAACTTCGCTGCGCAGCCTTCAGGAAAAAATACTCACCCTGCCGGTCAAGGCAAAGGCAAGGATCATCGTTATCAAGGACGGTCAGCAATTAAAAGAAGACGTCCGCGAATTCATCCTTGAATATGCCCGGCAAAAAACCCCTTCGGTAGTCCTCATAATTGATATCGTTCAGGCGGACCGCAAAGACGAATTCGTAAAAACTCTCAGCCGGTATGCCGAAGCAGTCCGTTTTAAGGATGTTGTCAAGGCGGATACGTTTACGCTTTCGCGGCAGATCGAAATAAGGAGAATGGACCAGGCGCTAAGGGTCCTTAATCAGCTCCTGGAGGACGGCGAAAAGCCGGAGCGCATCATCGGCGGCTTGCGTTACGCGTGGGAAAGAGGCGATATTTATTCGTTGCAGGCAAAGAAAAAGCTGAAGGCGCTGGTTAATTGCGATATAGACATCAAGACCGGGAAATTGAGGCCGGATTTTGCGCTGGAAAAACTGGTGATCAGGTTATGCAGCCTTGGCAGGCCTTAGCTGTTTGCTTAAGCGGGATTTTCTGCGGCTGGCCAGCCGGGAATGAATAACCTTTTTCTTAGCGGCCTTATCCAGCTGTGAAAACGCTTTTACGAGCAGCTTTTTGGCTTCTTCAAGATTCTTGGCGGAAATCAGCGCTTGGAATTTTTTTATCGTTTTCTTGATTTCCTGCCGTATTTTTAGATTTCTCGCGTGCTTTTTTTTCGATAAACGTGCGTGCATTACTGAACTTTTGCGTCTGGGCATATTTTCTCCTTAAATGAGCACATAACTTATGGAGTCCGCAGGACGACATAAGTTATAAGTGCGAATTAATCCCGCTGCTTTCTTACGAAAGCAAGAAGCGGGGTAATTTTGATCCAATTGTGGCATTACTTATAACATATTTAGCCGCCGATGTCAACAGACAAATTCGCTTATAGCCACCGTTCTGTAGCCAGATCCGCGGGGATAATCGGCCTTGCCACGCTTTGTTCCCGCATTTTGGGCCTGTTCCGGGATATAGTCATTGCCCGCCTCTTCGGGGTCTATTTATACGCGCAGGCATTTGTTATTGCTTTTAAGATCCCGAATTTGTTCCGTGACCTGCTGGGTGAAGGCGCGGCAAATGCCGCGATCGTGCCGGTCTTTAGCGAATACAGCGTAAAATCCGATCAAAAAGAATTCTGGCAGCTGGCCAACGTCATACTCAATCTGCTTTTGGCCGCGCTTACGCTGGTCACGCTGTTGGGCGTGTTATTCGCGCCTTTTATCGTGCGCATGATCGCTCCGGGTTTTAGCGCTGATCCCGGAAAGCTTGCGGCGACAGTAACGCTCACGCGTATAATCTTCCCGTATGTCCTGTTGATCTGCCTGGCTGCTTATGCCACAGCTATCCTGAATACGCTCAAACATTTTAGTGTGCCGGCATTCGCGCCCTGCCTGCTTAATATTTCAATAATTGCCTGCGCGATGATCTTCGGAGAGAGCATAACCGGCCTGGCTTCCGGAGTTTTAGCCGGAGGCCTGTTGCAGCTGGCGATCCAGGTGCCGGTTCTTTACAAAAAAGGTTTCCGGCTTGACCATTTCTTAAGGCGCTTCAGCCATCCGGCGGCAAAAACCATCCGCAGGCTGATGCTGCCGCGGCTGTTCAGTTCCTGCATTTATCAGTTGAATAACTTTGTGGATTCTATCTTTGGTTCTCTGGCGATAGTCGTGGGTGAGGGCGGGGTTGCCGGGCTTTATTTTGCCTACCGGCTGATCCAGTTTCCCGTGGGTATTTTCAGCAACGCGCTTTCGCAGGCGATCCTGCCGGAATTTTCCCGGCAAGCGCTGGAAGATTCCGGCGAACGAATAAAACATACGCTTTCTTTCGGCCTGCGCTTGACTTTTTTCGTTATGCTTCCGGCATCCGCGGGGTTCATGGTGCTGGCGCGTCCGCTGGTTTCGTTTTTATTCGGAGGAGGCAGGTTTGACGACTATTCCGCCGCAACCACTGCCAATGTCCTGTTTTTTTACAGCATCGGCCTGGTTGCCTACGGCGCAATAAAAATCATTCAATCCTGTTTTTTCGCGCTTAAGGATACAGTGACCCCGGCGAAAGTTTCCGCCCTGGCTTTATGCCTTAATGTCTTCTTTAACGGTATTTTAATATTCCCGATGAAACTGGCAGGAGTTGCCCTGGCTAATTCGCTTTCCGGGATAATCTCATTTCTGGTTTTATTTTTTATGTTGAAGCGCAAACTTAAATTATTTGAGGCCGGGCCTGTAGTCATTTCTTTTCTGAAGATACTGGCGGCAAGCTTATTAATGGCTGCGGTATGTTACTTTATCCGCGACAGGCTTCCGAACCTGATTTTGATCATTGTGACAAGTATTGTTTCTTATGCGGCATTTTGTTTTATACTGGGCGTAAAGGAAATACGCCAAGCATGGGAATGGATAATGTCAAGGAGGTTAAAAGAAGCGCAATGAAAGCAGTATTTATCGCGGCGTTACTATCGCTGGTTTTATCCGGAAATTCATTTGCCGGGAATTCGCTCTATATCAATAATAATGAGCAGGCAGAATATAAGATCATTAATTTAAGCGCGGAAGATATTAAGAATCTTGCCGTAAAGGATGACCCTGTGCTGATCTTTAAAAAGAAAAGCGAAACGCTGAAAATGGTCTCCGGCGGAGATCTGCTGGTTGCCGGCGCCTGCAGGGAGATCCCTAACGGTTTTATCCGGAAAGTCATCAGCGTAAAAGAAGACGGCAGCAGGATAGTGATAGAAACCATTGAGGCTGGATTTGAGGATATGCTTCGGGGCAAGGTTGCAGTTGTCGATATGGCCGCGGAAAACAAGTCCGCCGCGGATAAAAAGAGATAATCGTGGAATATAAACTTAAGAAGAAAATTACCGGCCTGCCCGATGCAGCCGGCGTATATAAATTCAAGGATGCTGCCGGAAAGATTATTTATATCGGTAAGGCCAAGTCGCTTAAAAAACGGGTAAGTTCATACTTTACGCGCCTGCTTTCCGCTAAAACGCAGGCGCTGGTGGCAAAGGTCGCTGACATAGAATACGCGCTTACGCCTTCGGAGGCGCAGGCCGAGATTTTGGAAGCCAGCCTGATAAAAGAGAAGCAGCCTTATTATAACATCAGCCTAAAGGACGATAAATCATTCCCTTTAATAAAGATCAGCGATGAGGAATTCCCCGGCGTTTCCATATGTAGAAGGAAGCAGCCGCAAAAAGGGGATAAATCGTTGTACTTCGGCCCGTACACCGATGCTGCTTCCCTGCGCCAGGCATTTAAAGTTATGCGCCGGATATTTGGCTTCCGTTCCTGTAAAACAATGCCTAAACAGGCCTGCTTATACTGCCGGCTGGGCCTTTGCCCGGCGCCTTGCGTCGGCAATATCAGCTGCGCCGAATACAGAGAATTGATCAGCCAGATTAAACTTTTCCTAGGTTCAAAATATGAAGAGCTGCTGGGCCGGCTTTCCGTAAACATGAAACAGGCGGCAAAAGAAAAAAAATTTGAAGAAGCAGGCCGCATCCGCGATCAGATCAACGCGCTCAGCGTTTTTCGGCAGGCCAGCCCCATGCAAGCCGTTTTTAGCGAATTGGAAGATTTAAAGAACGCGCTTAAGCTTGAGAAACTGCCGGAAAGGATTGAAGCATTCGACATATCTAATATTTCCGGCAGGCAGGCAACCGGCTCAATGGTGAGTTTCTTCCGGGGTAAGCCCGATAAAAATAATTACCGCCGTTTCCGGATAAAAACGGAAACCGGCATCGATGATTATGCGATGTTACGGGAAGTGGTCAGCCGCCGCTATAAAAGGGTCAAGGAGGAAAATTTAAGCCTGCCCGACCTTGTGCTTATTGATGGAGGCAAAGCGCATCTTTCGGTTGCCGAAGGCGAGATCAAGAAAATCGGGCTTGATCTGGCATTGGCAAGCATTGCTAAAGAAAAAGAGAATATATACGTCCGCGGCCGGGCAATGCCGATAAGATTTAAGCATGATACGCCTGCCTTGAACCTGATCCGCCGCGTGCGCGATGAGGCGCACAGGTTTGCCGTGGCTTACCACCATATATTAAGAAGAAAGAAGGTCCTTGGAAAATGAAGTTCACGCCGTTTGCAAAAAAAGTTTATAAGGCCGTATCCGGCATTCCTCTTGGTGAGGTGCGCACTTATAAATGGATCGCCAGGAAGATCGGCCATCCCAAGGCCTGCCGGGCAGTAGGGCAGGCGCTGAAGAATAATCCTTACCTGCTGATCATTCCCTGTCACCGCGTGGTTGAATCCAGCGGCAGGATCGGCGGGTACCGCGGCGGGGTAAAAATGAAAAAACAGCTCTTGGAATTAGAGAAGCAAATCAAGAAACTTGTGATATAATACCTGTATTATTGTTTGAAGGAGGCCAAATGGAAATAAAAAAATACCTTAAATTGATGATTGAAAAAGACGCCTCGGACATGTTTTACCGCGCCGGAGCGAATGTGCGCATGCGCATTGATGGAAAAGTCGTGCCCGTGGGCGACCAAATCATCAGCCTTGACGAGATCAACGATTCTGTCAAAGAATTGACTTCCAGCGAACTAAAGGGTTTTTTCCAGAAGAACCTCGACGTAGATTTCGGCGTTTACCTGCCGGAACTTGATCACCGTTTCCGTATCAGTATCTTTATGCAGCGCAACTGGCCGGTAATGGTGGTGCGCAATATCCGTTCGCATATCCAGACTTTTGAAGAGCTTAATTTGCCGGTAGATATATTAAAGAAGCTCTGCATGGAAGCGCGCGGCCTGGTGCTTTTGACCGGCAGTATGGGCAGCGGAAAATCCACTACGCTTGCCACGATGATCGACTATATCAATAAGAACTGTCAAAAACATATTCTGACCATAGAAGAGCCGATCGAATTCACTTTCGCGGATAATAAAAGCGTGATCAACCAAAGGGAGCTTAATATTGACGTGATGTCTTATGACGCGGCGCTGCGCGGGTTTACTTTGCAGAGCTCGGACGTCATCTATATCGCCAATATCCGCGACCATGAGACCATGGCTGCTGCCCTTACTGCCGCGGAAACCGGGGTCCTGGTGCTGAGCACCCTGCATACGGTAAATGCGGCAAAGACCATTGAAAGGATCGTTAATTTTTTCCCGCCCTATCAGCACAGGGAAGTGAAAACGCAATTATCCACTTTGCTCAAAGGCGTAATTTCATTAAGATTGGTGCCGTTAAAAGACGGGCCTGGCCGCGTGCCTGCTTATGAATCCATGGTCCTTACTCCTACAATAAGCCGCCTGATCCGGGAAGACAGGCTGGGAGAAATAACTCCGTTTATTGAAGACGGAAGCGTCTTTGGCATGCAGTCGTTTACCCAGTCGCTGGTAAAGCTGGTAAAAGAAGGAAAGATAAACGAGGAAGACGCCGCTACGATTGCCGACAGCCGCGACGAATTTATCTTGGCGTTGAAAGGGATTAAGCAGGTATAATTTTAACGGAGGCAGCCATGTTAGAGGAAATAAAATCAAAGTTATCGTTGATGGAGGCAGGGCTTGAACAGTTAAGAGGTTATCTTTGACATAGATAATAAGCAGAAACTGATCAATGAATTTTCCCTGCGCATGTCCCAGCCTGGATTTTGGGATGACAGCGAAGGCTCCTCAAAGCTGGTAAAAGAATTAAAGATACTAAAATCAACGGTTGAGCCGTGGCAGGCGGCAGTAAAGAAATATCAGGAATTAAAAGAGCTGGCAGACATTCTAAAGGCTAACGATGAAGAGTTGATCGTCGATCTTAGCCGCAATGCCGAAGCGCTTTCAGGAGAAATAGAAAAACTGGAATTTGCCACGCTCCTCGGCGGAGAATTAGATGCAAACAGCGCGATTTTAAGCATTAATGCCGGCGCCGGCGGCACAGAGTCTTGTGATTGGGTAGGCATGCTTTTGAGGATGTACAGCCGTTGGGCAGAGGCCCGGGGATATAGCTTTAAAACCATAGACATACTCGAAGGCGAAGAGGCAGGCATAAAAAACATTACCGCCCTTATCGAAGGAGATTTTGCCTACGGCTATCTGAAGGCAGAACGGGGCGTGCACAGGCTGGTACGCATTTCGCCGTTTGACTCTAATAAGCGCAGGCATACTTCTTTTGCTTCCGTGGATGTCATTCCCCAGATCGAAGGCGATACAGAAGTAAAGATCGAAGATAAAGACTTGAATATCGAGACCTACCGCGCTTCCGGGCCGGGCGGCCAGCACATGCAGAAGACCGATTCGGCAGTGCGCATCACTCACCTGCCCACGGGTTTAGTTGCCCAATGCCAGAATGAGCGTTCCCAGTTTCAGAATAAACAGACCGCTCTCGGAATATTGCGCGCGAAGATCTTTGAGCTGGAGCGGCAGAAGCGCGAGGAAGAACTGCAAAAGCACTCTTCAGAAAAGAAAAAGATCGAATGGGGCAGCCAGATACGTTCTTATGTCATGCATCCCTATACGATGGTCAAAGACCACCGCACGGATTTTGAGACCGGCGACGTTAACAGCGTGATGGACGGCAAGATAGACGCCTTTATTGAAGCGTACTTAAAATACCAGAAGCAAAACAAATAATTAAAATGCTGAGTTTTATCAAAAAAACGATCCTTATAAACAGGCAGAACAAGATCAGCCGCAGGTTCCCCAAAGTCAATATCAGGCTGCACGCAGAGATGTCTGCGCCTTCCATGCAGAAAATGATCAGCGTGGCCCGGGCTGTGGATAAGGTCAATTCTTTTGAGCCCGGCCTTGTTGGGCTCTCCGACGCAGAGCTCAGCGCGAAAACAAACGCCTTTCGCGGGATTATTCTAAAGAAAGCCAAAGAGCTGGATCCGGAAATTCATGGCTTGGAAGAAGCGCTTGCCGAAGCAGCCATCCCCGAAGAAAAACAGAGGATAAAAGAGCGTATTAAGCTTACGCGCAATAAGATATTTGAAGACGTCCTGCCTGAAGCGTTTGCTGTGGTGCGCGAGGCATCCCGCCGCACCATCGGCCTGCGCCATTTTGACGTCCAGATCGCAGGCGGCATTGTGCTGCATGAAGGAAAAATTTCGGAAATGGCAACCGGCGAAGGAAAAACCCTTGTTGCCACTCTGCCGACTTATCTTAACGCCCTTCTGGGCAAAGGCGTGCATATTGTTACGGTCAATGATTATCTGGCGCGCAGGGACCGCGAATGGATGGGCCCGATCTACGAATTCCTGGGTTTAAGCGTTGGGGTAATCCAGCACGATATGTCTGACGAAGAGCGAAAGCTGGCATACGGCTGCGATATTACCTACGGGACGAATAACGAATTCGGCTTTGACTACCTGCGCGATAATATGAAATATTCCATGGAAGACCTTGTGCAGCGGCCGTTCTATTTCGCGATTGTTGATGAAGTAGATTCAATATTGATCGATGAAGCGCGCACCCCGTTGATCATTTCCGGCCCGGCGGAAGAATCCACGGATAAATATTATATCGTTGATAAGCTCGTGCCCCGGCTCAAAGGAAGAAAGATCCTGGAAAGGGATGAGATCGCGGCAAAACACCGCGGCGAGGACCTCTCAAAGGGTTTTGATTATATCGTGGATGAGAAATCGCACAGCGTATATTTAAGCGAGGAAGGCGAAACAAAGGTCTGCTCCATGCTCGGGGTTGCCAATCTTCACGATATTGAAACGATGGAGTGGCGGCATCATGTGATCCAGGCGCTGCGCGCGCATAACCTGTTTGAAAGAGACGTGGATTACGTAGTTAAAGAAGGCGAAGTGATCATTGTTGATGAATTTACCGGTAGGATGATGCCCGGCAGGCGCTGGTCAGACGGCCTGCATCAGGCGGTTGAAGCAAAAGAGGGGATGAAGATCGAGCGGGAAAACCAGACGCTGGCCACGATCACCTTCCAGAATTATTTCCGAATGTATGAAAAATTAGCCGGCATGACCGGCACTGCCTTTACCGAAGCAAGCGAATTCAAGACTATTTATCAGTTGGACGTAGTAACTATCCCGACGAACAGGAAATTGATCCGTACCAACTATCCCGACAGGATCTACCGCACGGAAAAAGAAAAATTCAACGCCGTAGTTGAGGAAATTGCCGAGCTTTATAATTCCGGAAAACCCGTGCTGGTAGGCACAATTTCAATAGAACGGTCAGAGCGGCTTTCAGAAATGCTCAAGCGCCGCGGTATAGCGCATCAGGTATTAAACGCAAAATACCATGAGATGGAGGCGCAGATCGTTGCCCAGGCAGGCCGCTTCAGGGGAGTTACGATTGCCACAAATATGGCCGGCCGCGGGACAGATATCCTTTTAGGCGGCAACCCGGAATTTATGGCCCGCAGCCTGATCAAAGAAAAGCTTGATCCGGAAAGCCCGGATTATCAGGAGGAATGCCGCAAGATCATAGATAAATACAAAAAAGAAACTTCAACAGAACACGATAAAGTAGTTTCTCTCGGCGGGTTGCATGTTCTGGGTACAGAGCGTCATGAAGCGCGCAGGGTGGACAACCAGTTACGCGGCCGCTGCGGCCGTCAGGGCGACCCGGGTTCCTCAAGGTTTTATGTTTCACTGGAAGACGAGCTGATGCGGCTGTTCGGTTCCGACAGGATGATCGGGTTGATGGATAAACTCGGCCTTGAGGAAGGCCAGGTGATTGAACACCCATGGGTAAGTAAATCCATAGAGATTGCCCAGCGCCGCGTGGAGCAGCATAATTTTGAGATCAGGAAGCAGCTGCTTGATTATGATAACGTGATGAATAAACAAAGAGAAGTTGTCTATACCCAGCGCCGCGGCATATTAGAGGGAATTTCCCTGAAGGAAAACATATTAGGCATCATAGATAGGGCGGTTGAGGATATGCTTGCGTTGTATGCGCCGGCAAATCTTACTCCGCAGGAGTGGGATACCGCGGGTTTGATCAGCGCGGTAAAATTAAAGTCCGGCATTGAAGTTGATCCGGTTAAATTAGACGTTGCCGGAAAGGATATCAAGCAGAATCTCTCCGATATAATCTCCGCCGAATATGACGCCAAGGAAAGTGCAGTAGGCCAGGGCTTGATACGCCATCTTGAACGGATGGTATTTTTACAGATCATTGATGCGAAATGGAAAGACCATCTTTACGCGATGGATTCTTTACGCGAAGGCATTGGCTTACGCGCCTATGGCCAGCGCGATCCATTAGTTGAATATAAGCGCGAGGCATTTGATATGTTTTCCCAGATGATCGCCGCGATCGAAGACGAGGCAATCGAGGCGATCTTTAAGTTGCAGCCGGCAAAGCATGAGCGGTTCCGCGGGGTGTTCAGCCAGGTCTCCCAGAATTTAGTGCATCCGGAAGCTATAAAGTTCCAGGCCCCCCAGCAGCAAGAAGCAGGCCCGGCCCCGGAAGAAAAACATAAGCCTAATATCCCGCAGCAATCCCATCCTAAAGTCGGCCGCAATGATCCCTGCCCGTGCGGTTCGGGCAAAAAATACAAAAAATGCTGCGGCAAATAAGGTGTCAGGTGTCGGGTGTCAGGTGTCAGGTCGGCGGGAGAATCCCTCTTTTATTAGCCGTTCTTTCCGGTTTATTGTTAGCGATTCCCTTTAATTACGGTAGATTATGGATTTTTGCCTGGTTTGGATTTGTCCCGGTATTTTTTGCGTTGAACAACAAATCTCTTAAGCAGGCATTTTTCCTTTTTTTCACTACCGGGATAATTTTTTGGGCAGGCACTATCTATTGGCTGGTGCATGTTACTTTAGCCGGGACCATTGTCCTTGTTTTATATTTATCCCTGTATTTCGCGCTCTTTGGCCTGATTATCCGTCCCTGCACTAAAAGTTCTACGCCATACGCCTTGATATTTATTCCTTCGGTTTGGGTATTGCTTGAATATGCCCGCGGCCACCTGATGACGGGTTTCCCTTGGGCAATCTTGGGCTATTCTCAGTATCTTAACCTTCCGGTGATCCAGGTCGCGGATATTACCGGCGCCTGGGGTATTTCATTTTTAATCATCATGGTAAATGTGGCGTTGGTTGAGGTGTTAGGTGCTAGGCGGCAGGTAGCAGTATTTTGTATTTTGTTTATTGCTGCTGTTTTAGGGTATGGTTACTTTAAGCTTTACCTACCATCTAACACCTATCACCCAACGCCTGTTAAGATCTCCGTTATCCAGGGCAATATTCCCCAGGAATTAAAATGGGACCCTGATGCCAGAGTCCCCATCGTTGAAAAATATTCAGCTTTAACCAGGCAGGCATCCAGGGATAAGGCAGACCTGATTATTTGGCCGGAAGCAGCCCTACCGGTGATCCCGCAGGAAGAGCCGCAGTTATTTGAAGAGGTGCGCGGCCTTGCCAAAGATATAAATACCCCGTTATTGCTGGGCGCCGTTACTTACAGTAAAGGTAATTATTATAACGGCGGCATTTTAATTTCCGATAGCGGCGGGATATCGGGCCAGTATAATAAGATCCACCTCGTTCCTTTCGGCGAATATATCCCCTTAAGGAAGCTGCTACCGTTCCTGGAAACAGTTGTGCCGATCGGAGACGTGGCAGCGGGAAAGGAATATACCATATTCCAAATTCCAAACTCCAAGTTCCGCCATAGGCGGACCAGCCTACGGCTGGCCCAAATTCCAAATTTTTCCGTGTTGATCTGTTTTGAGGACGTCTTTCCGGCATTGGCGCGCAGGTTTGTCAGGCAGGGGGCGGATTTCCTGATAAACATAACCAATGACGGATGGTATAAAGAAACTCCGGCAGGGTATCAGCATCTTCAGGCATCAGTGCTGCGCGCTGTGGAGAACCGCGTTTTTGTCGTACGCAGCGCCAATACAGGCGTATCGGCTTTTATCGAGCCGTCAGGCAGGATTATTTCTACGGTACGCGATGCTTCCGGGAAAGAGATATTTATCAGCGGTTATAAAACAGATGATATCCGTTTCGGCGCAAGGCGCTTGAGTCCTTATACGAAATCCGGCGATATATTTATTTTAGGGTGTTTAATTTTTGTGATCTACGGTATAATAATGCCTAAAAAAGAAAAACATGTTTAATATTATTCTGCTTGGGATTACCAGCCTGCTCACGGATATCTCCAGTGAAATGGTCTATCCGCTCCTGCCGGTTTATCTTGTTTCTGTGCTCGGGGCAAGCCCGGCAATACTGGGGTTGATCGAAGGCATTGCTGAAAGCTTAGCCAGCCTGCTGAAGGTATTTTCCGGATATTTTTCCGACCGGATAAAGTTACGCAAGCCTTTTACGATCTTTGGTTACGCCGCTTCGGGAGTCGGCAAACTCCTGCTTTATGTTTCCACAAGCTGGGGCTATGTCCTGTTCAGCCGCATAATTGACCGTTTTGGAAAAGGCATACGCACTGCTCCGCGCGACGCGCTGATTGCCGACAGCTCTAAAGAAGGAAAAAAGGGCGCGGCATTCGGCTTGCACCGGGCAATGGATACGCTGGGCGCGGTTATCGGAGTTACGATAGCGTACTTATTGCTGACAAATTTTAAAGGTAACCTGAAAAATGTTTTTTTTCTTTCCATTATCCCGGCAATTGCCGGCGTACTTTTTCTGTTTTTCGTAAAGGAAAAAAAATCCGCCCCGCGGGAAAAACAGCGGGAAATGCCGCAGTTGAAATGGGGTTCGCTGGATAAGCGGCTTAAACTGTTCCTGGTTTTTACTTTCGTATTCACGCTGGGTAATTCTTCCAATCAGTTCCTGCTCTTACGCGCAAAAGAAGCAGGCAATCCTTTGCCGACAGTGATCCTGCTCTACCTTGTTTATAACCTTGTTTTTTCCCTGGTAAGCTATCCCGCGGGAAAGCTTTCGGACAAGATCGGCCGGAGGAAGCTTCTGGTATTAGGATATCTTTTTTACGGCTTGGTATACCTGGGTTTCGCGTTGAATCATTCTCCGGCGATGTTCTGGTTTTTATTCGGCATTTACGGTATCTATACCGGGTTTACCGAAGGCGTGGAGAAAGCATTGGTCACGGATATTGCGCCGCAGAACCTGCGCGCTACGGCCATTGGTTTACACGCCACGCTTGTGGGAATAGGCCTGCTTCCGGCATCTTTATTCGCCGGATTGCTTTGGAAATACATCGGGCCGCAGGCAACGTTTTATTTCGGCAGTTTTATGGGGATAGCGGCAAGCATCGGCCTTTGGTTTATCCTCTCGGAGAAAAAGCATGCGTAGAAAAATATTTTTTGCTTTAGTTTATACGGCATTGCTATTGACCTGTGCCTTTGCCGCGGAGGATACGCAGTCGCCGCTAGCGTTGAATACCCGGCTTTCCATTATCAGGAATATCGAGCCGATCAGGAGCAGCGACCGTATCCTTATTCTTGCCCCGCATCCGGATGATGAAGCAATAGGCTGTGCCGGGATCATCCAGGCTGCAGCGGCAGTTGGCGCGGACACGCATGTGCTGTATCTTACCAACGGCGATAATAATGAATTTGCTTTTATAGTTTACGATAAAAGAATACCGGTCATGCCAAGCGAATTGGTCCGCTTAGGAGAGGTGCGGCGCAGCGAAGCAATAAAGGCGATGAAAACGTTTGGGGTTGACGAATATAACCTTATTTTTCTGGGCTATCCGGATTTTGGCACTTTTCAGATCTTCAAGGATTTCTGGGAAGAAGGCAAGCCGTATAAGAGTATGCTCACGAGGAAGCGCAGTGTTCCTTATAAGAATGACCCGTCTTTCGGCGCTCCTTACATAGGTCAAAGTATTTTAATGGATTTAAAAAATACGCTGTTGCGCTATAAGCCGAATAAAGTTTTCGTCTCGCATCCGGCGGATTTAAACCGCGACCACAAAACCCTTTACCTTTTCCTGGAAATAGCGCTTGCCGATCTAACCGCTGAACTGCCGCGGCCAAGGGTATACCACTATTTAGTCCATTGGAGGGCCTGGCCAATGCCAAGGCATTATCACCCTGAACTCCCCCTTCTGCCGCCGGACCAGTTCCGGCCTACGGCTTCGGATATCCGTTGGTTAAAGTACAGGCTTACGCAGCAGCAGGTGAATAATAAATATAAGGCTATCCTTGTTTATAAAAGCCAAACCCAAGTCAGCGCATTTTATCTTTTAGCTTTTGGCCGTAAAAATGAATTATTTTCCATTTATCCCGATATAAACGTTGATATAGCGCCGCAAGCCGCGGAGAAAAAGAAAGTCTCGCTGAAAGACAGGATTGGAGAAAAGATCAGCGCGTTTTTCGGCTTAAGCGGAAATTTTGAGCAAGCAGGCCAGAAAGTCGCTGTTGTGCAAAGGCAGTGCCCGGTTGTTTACGGCAGTGAGGATAACTGCCTGTTGATCAGGATGTATAAAAGGAAAGATATCGGCCGCACGTTAAAAACCGTGATTTATCTGTTTGGCTACAGCAGTAAAACTCCGTTTGGCCAAATGCCAAAGATACTTATACTTACCAAACACACTCGCTTTAAAATGCTCGACGGTAAAAAGGTGATCGTTCCGGAAGGCATTGATATACAGATAAGCCCGGAAGAACTGACTGTTAAGATCCCCTTCAGCGTGCTGGGCGATCCGGATTTTATCCTCGCTTCTGTCCATGGCAATGGCGGGGTTTCCTGCCCGGATACGGTTAGTTTCCGGAAGATTAACATAAGGAGAAAAATCGATGGAATTTAAAAGCGTTAAGATCAAAAAACCCGAAGATGTAAATTTTATTTTTGGCCAGAGCCATTTTATCAAGACGGTGGAAGACCTGCACGAGGCGCTTGTCGCCAGTATGCCGGAAATAAAATTCGGTTTTGCTTTTGTGGAATCATCCGGCGCCTGTAAGATCAGGTCCGAGGGCAATGACCCGGAATTGAAAAAAATGGCGCAAGAGAATGCCATGGAAATCGGATGCGGCCACAGTTTTATCATATTTTTAAGGCAGGCATATCCAATCAACGTATTGAACGCGATCAAGGCGATCCCGGAAGTATGCGCGATCTATTGCGCCACTGCTAATGCCGTTGAAGTGGTTATCGCAGAATCTGATACGGGCCGCGGAGTAATGGGTGTCATTGACGGCTTAAAGCCTAAAGGCATTGAGTCTGAAGCGGATATAGCCTGGCGCAAGGGCCTATTGCGCAAGATCGGGTATAAATTATAATTCCTTGTAAATCTTAGGCGATTTGTTAGAATAGCGAAGATGGATGCCAAGAAAATACGTAAAAGCATATCGAGATTTTTCGCCTTTTTGGGCTTGAGCCTGTGTTCTTTGATGATCAAGGCTGTGCCAGGAAAGCTGATCTACGGGTTTGCCCGCAAGATCGCCAGCCTCGGCTATCGCTTTGCCGGCAAACACAGGCGTATTGCCATGGACAGCCTTTCCATTGCTTTTGGGAAAGAAAAAACGCAGCAGGAAATAGAGCAGATTGCCCGCGACTGCTTTACGTTAATGGCAAAGTCCGCGATTGAGTTGATGTATCTTATGGATAAGCCGGAGTTATTAAAGCAGCGGGTATCAATAGAAGGCAAGAAAAACCTCGACGCGGTCCTGGCTAAGGGCAGGGGGGCAATCCTTGTCAGCGCGCATTTCGGAAATTTCCCGCTGCTTCTGGCGCGTTTTAGCCAGGAAGGATATAAGGCCAGCGGCATAATGCGTCCGATGCGCGACGCCAGAGTAGAAAAAATATTTTTAAATAAACGGGAAAAATTCAAAGTAAAGACAATATACAGCCAGCCGCGCAAGGAGTGCGTTGATTCTACGATCCGGGCGCTGCGTAACAATGAGGTCGTTTTTATCCCGATAGACCAGAATTTCGGCACTGCCGGGGTTTTTGTGGATTTCTTCGGCCAAAAGGCAGCGACTGCTACCGGCCCGGTGATATTTGCCGAAAGGACAGGGGCAGGCATTGTGCCTTGTTTTATTGTCAGGCAGAAAGACGATACCCACAAAATAATCTGCGAGCCGGCGATAGACCTGGAAGAAGGCCGCGACCACCAGGAAACGATAACCATAAATATACAAAAACTGACCAATGTAATTGAGGCCTATATACGTAAGTATCCCGCCGAATGGGGCTGGATACACCGTAGATGGAAAAGCAGGCCGAACAGCTAAAAAGGGAGGCAGGCATGGGAGCTTTGTTAAAATCAGTTTTAGGGCTTATATTTTTGGCTTTAGGCATTTGGGCAATTATTGCTTTTCGCAGCGAACTTCTCGTGTTGATCAAAGGCTGCGTCGGCCCGCTCCTGATCCTCGCGGGCATTATTACCCTGGCGATCGCTAAAGACTAAGTAGATTACCGAGACAGCTGGTTTGGATGAATAATAAAATTATTCCTGCCGCACTGCTTATCCTCATCGGTTTCTTCGTTTTTTCCAATTATATATTTTTACAGCGCGTTGACTGGTTCCCCGATAAAGACGAGGCCTATCATGCGGCAATCAGCGCGGATATTTTCCAAAGCATAGCCAACGGCAGGGGCTTTAGCCAGCATTTATTAGACGCTAATTGGCCGCGCGGGTATCATTTAATATCGGTTTTGGTAAGGGCGGTTTTCGGCGACCGCCTTATTTTTATGACACCGACCCTGTTCCTTGTCATATTATTATGCGCTACCTATAAGATCGGAGAGGCGGTTAAAGATAAAATGGCCGGCCTGCTTAGCGCATTGGTCGTTTCTCTTTATCCCGGGATATATGTTTCCTCCCGCCATTTTGATTATGAATTGGCGCAAACGGCAATGGCGGCGGTAATAATATACCTTCTAATGAAAAATGAACGCTTTATTGGGATAAGATATTCATTATTATTCGGGACATTATTGGCAATCGGCCTTGTAATCAAACAAAGCATAATATTTTTTATTGCCGGGCCGTTTATCATAGCCTTCTATTATTTATTAAAGCCGTTTCCTAATAATAGGGTAAGGATAAGGAATTTATTGATCGCATTCTCTTTATGTTTTATCCTGGCCTTTTTTGGCTATTACCGCATATATTTCAGCCATCCGGAATATATAGACCAGTGGGGCGTGCAGCGTTTATTTGTAAAAAACATATACGGAATTCGTCATGCCGGCCACTATCGTATAGGAGAGTTATTGTCTTCCGTAACTTTCTTAAAGGATTTTCATATCGGCATCCCGGGTATAATCATATTTCTTATCAGCCTGCCGGCCTTTTTATTCAAAAACAAAAACCTTAAATATAAATTGTTTCTTACTTCCTGGCTGGCCATTCCATTTTGTATTTTCAGCCTCTCAACAATGAAGTTACCGCATTATTCCATCGGATACTTGCCTGCCTTTGCGGTCATTACGGCTGTGGGGATAACTTATCTCCGGCCCAAAGCCATAGCCATATGGCTGGTAGCCGGTTTTTTCAGCATAAATTTTATTTTCTATACATGTTACACGTTTAATATATTCCCCGGATTAGAGAATCGTTTGATATCAAAAATGCTATCCGCAAATTGGGGAACCTGGGCAATGGGGGCTGCCAGGGATACCAATCCCGCCTATGAAGCCGCTGATTACCTGAGCAAGATTGCCGGAAATAAACGCGCCGTATTCGGTACGGTGCATTATCCCCAGATAGATCCGGATTCCCGGGATGATGCGTGGTTTGCGGTATGCTTTAATTCTCTAATGCGGCTGCGCAGTAGTAAATACGAAGCCGTAGACCTCGTTGTTTACGGCAATCCCAAATTGACCCGTAAGTGCGATTTTTTCGTCTGTTTTTCTTCCGTTCCCGGCCGCAACTGGCTGGATTACGCTACTTTTTCCCGGTGTTTGCTGGAAGGGATGAAATACGCCGCAGAATTTCCTTATATGGGAACATACCTTCTGGGCGATGATGATACCCCGGCTTATGTAGAAGGCCGGATCTATATATCCCGGAAGACAATAGAGGACCTGGAAAATTATTTTCCTAATCTGACGCTGCTGAAAGAAATAAAGATCGGCGAGGTAACCGCCTCTATTTACAAAAATAAGCGGATAGAATAAGAAGCAAGAGAAGGCCTTTATGAATAAAAAATACGCTCCGCTATTGCTTGTTTTCATCATCGTTTTTTTTATTGCCTCCAATTATACGTTCACTCAGAATAGCGATTGCCTTTTTGATAAGGACGCGACTTACCACGCGGAAAGCGGCGCGTATATTTTCCAAAGCCTGGCCAACGGTAAAGATTTTTTCAACGCCTTAACGGAGGATTACCATTGGCCGCCCCTCTACCATGTAATCGCGGCATTATTACGGATCGTCTTCGGCGTTAATTTCGTTTTTATGACTTCTACGCTTTTTCTCGTTATATTGCTATATGCCACCTATAAGATCGGTGAACTCCTTAAAGATAAAACGGCCGGTTTATTAAGCGCGTTAATAATTTCTTTTTATCCATCCATTTATATCAGCTCGCGCTGCTACTATCTGGAATTAGCCCAGGCGGCAATGACCGCTTTAATATTATATTTTTTAATGCGGCTGGATAATTTTACCGGCCTTAAATATTCATTGGCATTCGGCTTGTTATTGGCGGCAGGCTTGCTTATAAAGCAGAATATAATTATTTTTCTCATCGGCCCGTTTTTTGTGGCTTTATACTATTTATCAAGGCATCCTCTGCAGAATAAGATCAAGGCGCGCAACCTGGCGCTTTCGCTTTTTATTTGTTTCTTCCTGGCGTTTTTGATCTATTATAAGATATATCTTTTTGAGCCGTTAAACATTACTTCCCGCGGCTTAGCCAGGTTTTTAACTAATAATGTAGACGGTACTCCCTGCACCGACTGCTATCAGCCGCGGGTGTTATTATTCCATTTGATCGCCTTAAAGAAATTCCACATCGGCATCCCGGGGCTAGTCCTGTTTTTCATCGGCCTGCCTTATTTTCTGAAAAAAAACGAAAAACATGAATATAAGATATTCCTTCTTTATTGGTTTCTTGTGCCTTTCTGCATTCTGACCGCTACGACTGCAAAGTTCCGCCAGTATTCCTTTTCATACCTGCCTGTTTTTGCGATAGTCGCGGCCGTAGGCATAACTTATATCCGGCCAAAGTTTATAAAACAGGCCCTGGTAGCTGCTTTTCTGATCTTCAGCTTTCTGCCGTATGCCTGTTTTACTTTTGACGTATTGCCGAAACTTAAATTAGCCCTGATGCCCACCAATCCCGATAAATGCTTTTATCTATATTGGGGAACTACCAATAGCAGGGCGTCAAACCCCGCTTATCAGGCTGCGGAATATTTGGGTAAAATAATCGGGCCAAGGCCGGCAACAATCGGCGTAGTCTTTTATCCCACTGATGAGCAGCCGCCGCAATATACCTCTTATTTGAATGCGCTGCTGCGTTTTCGTCACGGGGGATATAAAGTAATTGATTTCATCCGCCTCGGTAAAGAGAGGCAGCTTGCCGCGTGCGATTATTTCATATTTATCCATTCTCTTGACCGCGGCGATAAATGGCTGGACTACGAAACGTTCGTGTATGACCTGGCGCAGGCAAACGAACTTGGAAGCATTAAAAATGGCTGGCAGGATAAATATGTATTGACCCAGCAAGACAGGCCGCCGGGCAGGGAAGGATTTTTATACATACCAAGGAGCAAAATTGAGGCCATCGCCGGATATTTTCCCAATTTAAGGTTAGTCAAGAGGATAGGGACGGAAACCAGGGAATTCCTGATTTATAAAAATGAACGCCAAAGATAAAAAACCGGCTGTATATTGGCTGGTTTATTTTTTATTCATTTGGCTTCTGCTTGAGTTTGGCTGCCGGATTATTTTATTCCGGATTTTTCCGGAAAACATCCCGGGCTTTGAATCCTCATCCGGCTGGCGTATCGCATGGTTGCGCAACCATTCCGGCCATAAAAATAATCCGAAAGCCCTGGCTGCTTTTTTACCGCCTGCGGCTTACGATGCTACCAAGGGGTGGGCATTGAGGCCGGGTTTGAAAAATTATGCGTGGGGCGGGAAGTTTACGACCAACTCAAAAGGCCTGCGCGGAGAAAAAGAATATGCCTATGGTAAGGATGCGGCCAGGAAGCGCATCATTATCATCGGCGATTCTTATGTTATGGGCGCGGAAAATAACGATGACCAGATATTCCCGTTTTTTTTAAGCCGGATGCTGCCGGAATACGATATATTGAATTTCGGGGTCGGAGGATACGGCCATGACCAGATGTTGATCAAACTTAAAGAGGAGGCAGCGGGTTATCATCCGGATATGGTCATCCTGCTGTATCTTCCAGACGACAACTCCAGAAACCTTCTGGAGTTCCGCGATTATGCCAAACCGCGCTATATCTTTAAGGATGATAAGCTCAGGCTTACTAATGTGCCTGTTCCTCCACCCGAGGAAATTATCCGCCAGGACTATCGCCACTCTTATTTTCTTGACCTTTTAGGATTTATACTATATCGGATCAAGTTTAATTCCGGGGCAATGCACGGAGAAACGACGCGGATCACCAGAGCCATTATAAAAGAAATGGGGCAGGCCTGTTCGCAAGTAAAGGCGCAGTTTGTTATTGCAGCCTTGGATAATGACCCGGAAAATGCGAAAATCATCCCGTCAAAAATAAACAACGGCTATGTCCCGTGCATATTTTTAAATATCAACGGCTATCCTGAAAAATATTTTGCGGGGCATTGGAGCCCTGAAGGACATCGGATAGTAGCGCAACAGATAGCTGAAGGGCTTAGCAAGCATGGCTTGCTTAACCGCGAAGAATAAATATTGTATAAAATTCCCATTAGTGCGTTATAATTAAGCAATGCAGAAAAAAGCAAAGATCTTGATCACTGGCATCGGTTCTTCAAACGCGCTCACTTTTCTTTGCGGGCTGCGCAAGGAAAAAAGGAAAAGTTTTCAGATCTGCGGCGCGGACATTTACGAGCGGGATTTTTGCGCAGGCGCGCAATTTTGCGATAAATTTTTTAGGGTGCCGGCATGTAATAAGCCTTCTTTTATCGGTGTTTTACTGGGGATCTGCCGCAGGAATGCAATTGATGTTTTGGTCCCCATGTTGGACGAAGAAATGTTATTGATATCCGGCCAGCACAAGGACTTCCTTGAATGCGGCACGCGTGTGCTGCTACCCGAAGAAGAAATAATCAAAACCTGCTTAAATAAGCTTAAGCTGTATGGATTCCTTGGGCGTAATGGTTTTCCTGTCCCGCGCATTTATACCAGTGATCAAGTGCCTCAAAGTTTTCCGGTTATCCAAAAGCCGGTTATTGGCAGGGGATCGCACGACATAACTATTATCCACGATCGGCAGGAGTTTAAAAAAGCCAGAGGCAAAACCGGCTATCTGATCCAAAAGTATATAGAAGGCCGGGAATTCACCGTTGATACCTTGTCAAATTTAAACGGTAAAACGCTGGCTGCGGTTCCGCGTTTAAGGCTGGAGATAAGAGACGGTAAGTCCATTAAAGCGCAGACCGTGCGCCATAAGGCGATCGAAGGCCTGGCCAGGGAAATATGTAATGCCTTAAAAATGACTGGCCCGGCATGCCTGCAATGCAGGTTAGGCCGGAACAACAGGCCTTATTTTTTTGACGTCAATCCCCGCATAGGCTCTGCTTCCATTTTAACCATTGAAGCAGGAGTTAATATCCCGTTATTGGCCGTGCAAAACATCCTGGGCAGGAACATAGATAAAGCTCCCGCTAAATTCATGGCGAATGTGGTTATGCTGCGTTATTGGGGTAATATTTTTACATATCCGAAGAGGCAAATGGATATGTCCGGAGGAATAGCCTAAAATGAAACTAGCCACCGTTATCATTCCCGTATTTTATAATGCCGAAAGCCTGCCTGCGCTTTATGAACAAACCAACGCCGCCATAAAGGATATCCCGGATGTACGTTTTGAGTTAATCTTTGTAGATGATGGTTCAGGCGATAATTCCTTTGATGTGCTCTCCGGCATTGCCCGCAATGACAGCCGGGTGCGCATAATAAAGCTAACCCGTAATTTCGGCGCTTTTGCCGCTTGCTTTGCAGGATTAAGCTATGCCAAGGGCGATTGCGCTATTTTTATGGCGGCAGACCTGCAGGATCCTCCGGAAATATTATCCAAGCTTATTGAAAAATGGAAAAACGGCAGTGAAATAGTTTACGCGGCCAGGCAAAAGCGGGAAGAGGCGAAGTTAAAGATCTTCTTTTCCAATATCTTTTACTTTATATTCCGGAAAATTGCCTTAAAAGACATGCCGCCCACAGGTTTTGATTTTGTCTTGATCGGCAGGAAGGTTATTGATGTCCTGCTTTCCGCCAAGGAAAAAAATTCTTCCTTGATCGGGCAGATACTCTGGACCGGTTTTAAAGCGGATTCCGTCCCCTGCATAAAAAAGAAACGTTACTTTGGCCGTTCCCGTTGGGTATTAAGCAAAAAGATCAAGTACTTGATTGATTCGTTGCTTTCGTTCAGTTATTTCCCTATAAGGGCAATATCCCTGATCGGCATTACAATGGCCATGTTAAGTTTTATTTTCGGGTTATATATTATTTCCCAGAAGATTTTTCTGGGGATCCCGGTCCCGGGCTTTGCGTCTATATTGGTCATAATCCTTTTTACTTCCGGCATCCAGATGTTGATGCTGGGAGTGCTTGGTGAATACCTTTGGCGTAACCTTGAAGAAACAAGGGGCAGGCCGATGTTCGTGGTTGAGAGGCTGGCCGGGTTTGATCACGCGCAAAAATGAAAGTCTTGCTTATTGAGCCTCCGCCATTAGGCCGCTACGGCAACCAAAGATCAAAAGGGGCGTTCGGCAACCTTAAGGCCGATATACGCTGGCCACCGATTGACCTGGTGGTGATCGCGGGCCATTTAAGAAAAAATAATATTGAGGCTGCGATCATTGACGCAGGCGGAGAAAGGCTGTCTGCGGATGCGTTATTGGGCAGGGTATCTGCGGTTAAAGCCGGTTTAACGCTGATCAATACTTCAACTACGACGATCTATCAAGACTTAGAAATTGCGCGGCTGGTCAAACAGGCATCCGGCCGGAGCTTATTGGGCGTAATCGGCGTGCATATTATGGCATTACCGAAAGAGACTTTGGCTCTTTGCCCTGAATTGGATTTTGCTGTTTTCTCCGAGCCGGAAATCCCGATCCTTAACCTTTGCAAGGCAATGGATATGGCATTGGTAAACGGCATCTGTTTTCGCAAAGGCAAAGATATATTGATGAATCCCGCTCAGGAGCCGGTTAATGATCTTGATGAATTAGGCATTCCTGCTCATGACCTTCTGCCTTTGGGCGTTTATAAAGAGCCGCAGATGAAAAGAAAGCCGTTGGCCGTTACCATGGTGTCCCGGGGCTGCATTAACCGCTGCGTGTTCTGCAGCGCTGCCTTTTACGGGGCCTACCGCCTGCGTTCGGTAGAAGATGTCATGGAAGAGCTGCGCTGGATCACGAGAGCGCTGGGGGTCAGGGAGCTTAAGTTTTATGATGACGGGATCACTTATAACCGCAGTTGGGCAGAGCAGCTTTTTATGGCCATGGCCAACGAAGGCATAGATCTGACATGGAACGCCAATATCCGCGCAGATTCCATTGATTATCAACTGGCGTTGTTGATGAAGCAAGCCGGCTGCCATACGGTTAATATTGGCTTAGAGAGCGGCAGCCAAAAGATCCTGAATAATGTCCGTAAAAATGTTACCATTGAAACCATGCGCCGCGCGGTTTTAGATTGTAAAAAGGCAGGGCTTGAGGTGTGCGGATATTTTGTATTTGGCCTGCCCGGGGAGACCCGGCAGAGCATCAAGATGAGCATTGAGCTGGCAAAAGAGCTTGACCTTGACCTGGTTACTTTTAATACGGCAACTCCCCATCCGGGAACGGATTTTTTCACGTATCTGGAAGGCAACGGGTTTTTGCGCAGTAATGATTGGTCGCAATATGATACTAACGGCCTGCCGGTTTTTGATTACCCGGGCCTATCAGCAAGCGCAATGTATGATCAGGCCATGGCTGCTTATAGGAAATTCTATCTGCGGCCGCGTTTCTTTTTTAAAAGGTTCAAAAGGATAAGCTCTTTGAACGAGTTAAAGAATACGGCTGGAAATTTCATTGCTTTTATGAACAATTTTTTATTTAAAAATGCGCGGCCGTAAATACTTTAAGCCGTCTTACTGGTGTGATGCTTACTTTGATCCCGGCCATCCGGCGCATTGGTTCTACCGCCGGAAGATGGACGCGATCATTTCCCTGATCCCGGCAGGCGTAAAAGAGATATTAGATTGCGCTACGGCAGCCGGGCTATTGCCGCACCTTCTGGAAAACAAAGGCTACAGTGTTGACGGTTTTGATATTATGGAAGAATTTGTGGATTATGGCAGGCAAAAGGTCAAAAGCGGCTTGATCTATGTAGATGACATCACCAATTTTTCCGCCCCGAGAAAAAAATATGACCTTATCTTATGCATTGATATCTTACAAAGATTCCCCAGAGAAACAAGGGAAGTGATCTATCAGGGGATTGCTAATCACCTAAGGCCGGGAGGGTATCTCTTATTGTGCAATCCTTCAAGGCTATGGTTCAGGCTTAATATTTTTTGGCGTTTTTTCAGAAAGCTTATCTTTGCCGGAATGATCTTTCAGGACGAAGTTTGCGGGCGCAATGTAGACGCGGCAAAAAAAGTAAAATATTTTGATGTTGACAAAAATTTAAACCTGGAGATCCCGGCGCGCCTCTTTAACGGCACGGCAGGTAAAAAAATCGTTTTTAATCTTTTAAATGTAGCGGTCGCGCAAAGAAAAGATGGCTAAGAAAATAAGCGGTTGCAAATTACTGCGTTTACCAAAGATTTATGATGTGAGGGGAAATTTGACGTTCATTGAATCCAAGAGGCATGTTCCTTTTGATATCAAGCGCGTCTACTATATATACGATATACCCGGTGGGGCATACCGGGGGGCGCACGCGCATAAAAATTCCTTGGAATTGATAATTCCGCTTGCCGGATCTTTTGATATCATGCTTGATGATGGCCGCAGCCAGAAAGTAATCACATTGAACATGGCCTATTACGGCCTCTATGTGCCGAATTTGATCTGGCGGGAGTTGTTTAATTTTTCATCGGGCGCTACTTGTCTTGTGCTTGCTTCCGCCCCATTCTCCGAAAAAGATTATATACGTAACTATGACGATTTTATCAAGTGGCAATCGCGCATACCGAGGAGGAAATAATGAAACCATACAAAAGGGGAGAGATTCTGATCAACAGCAGGTTGCGGGGAGCTGTCCTAAAAGATGCTGATTTTCGCGAAGCGCGGCTGATTACGGTTGATCTGAAAAACGCCGTGCTTGACAATGCGGTTATGGAAAACGCCAAGCTTCTGCGGGTAGATATGGATAATGCTTCGCTGGCAAGCGTTAATCTGGAGGCCGCAGAATTTTACGGGGTAAGTATGCGCAGCGCGAATTTACGCAGCGCGAATTTGAACAACATAAAGTCGCGGGGGACGAACCTGGAAAGGGCCGATCTCTCTGGTGCTTCTGCCCGGAAAGCCGACCTTAAAGGGGTTATACTACGTTCCGCCTGCCTTAACGGAATCAACGCTCATGGGGCGAATTTTTCCGGAGGAAATTTATCGGAAGCAACCATAAAAAAGGCAGATCTGACAGGATGTGATTTTTCCGGGGCAGACCTGTCTGACGCTGACCTGACCGGCGCAATTGTGGCAGGAGCAGATTTTTCCGGGGCGAATCTCTCGGACGCGGTGATTAAAGGCGTTGATTTCAGGAAAGCGAAAGTAGAAGGGGCAATATTCTTCCGCGCCTTATGGTTGACGCAGGAGCAGGCGCAATACCTGGAGGCAAATAACAGCCTGGTTTTTACCCCGTTCAAAAGAAAATGGGACAGGGCCGTGCAAAGCATTGCTGCCAGCCGCCGGCTGCAGGCACTTTTGTTGATTCTTGCGATTGCATTTGTCTGGCTTAATATTTCCTATTTTTCCGATCCACGGCATAGAAACAGTGATGTTGTTCGGAAGATGGCGCAAAAAAAGCGCGCGCAAGGTAAACTCAAGAAAGCAAAGGAGCTATATGGAATATTAGCTGAACGTAATATTATCAGCGAAGCAGACGATCCTTTTCCTCAATTTGAGATCGCCGCGATATGCCGGCAAGAAGGCGATTTTAAGGCAGCATTAGCCGTATTAAAAAGCCTTTTACAGCTGCCGGACCTGTCTGTTTATTCTCTTTCTTGTATATATGGAGAGTTGGGGCAGACTTACCGCGAAATGAATGACCTGGAACAGGCCAGAAAAGCATTTCAACTTTGTATTGAAAAGGATTCCACCGACCAGGACAGGCTATACTGGGCAAAGGTGAGCTTAGCAGATATATTGCGCCAGGAAAACAAGCGGGAAGAGGCAATCAAAGGATACGAGGCTATTATTAATGAATACAAGGGTTCAAGCCCGAAAGTCGGCAGCGCCTATGCTTCTATCGGACATATTTATCGTGAATTAAATAAATCCGATCAAGCCAAAAAAGCATTTCAGACCAGCCTCGAGAATGATCTTACTAACCGCGAACAGGTATATTGGGTAAAGATGAGCTTAGCGGATATATTGCGCCAGGAAAACAAGCGGGAAGAGGCAATCAAAGGATACGAGGCTATTATTAATGAATATAAAGAATCCCGCGACAAGGCAGCCAATACTTATGCTGCTGTGGGCCATACTTACCTTGAATTAAGCGAGCTTGAACAAGCAAGAAAAGCATTTCAACTCAGCCTTGAAAAAGACCCCATCGGCGCTGCTGATCCGGAGCGGGTATACTGGGTAAAGATGAGCCTGGCCGATATCCTGCGCCAGGAAAATAAATACCCGGAAGCAGCTAAGGCGTATGAAAATATCATCAATGAATACAAAGAATCAAATTCGAAGGCCAGTAATGCTTATTCTGCTATTGGCTACATATATCGGGAAACGAATAATCCCGATCAAGCTAAAAAAGCATTCCAGCTCAGCCTTGAGAAGGATACCACTGATCCGGAGCGCACATATTGGGCAAAGATGAGCCTGGTTGATATTATGCGTCAGCAAGGCGCGCATGATGAGGCGCTTAAGGCATACGAAAAATTGCTTGATGAATATAAAGATTCGCAGGATAAGGTCTCTCATATTTATACGAACATTGCCCAGGCATACCGGGAAATGGGCAGAGAAGCAGACGCGGAAGCGATCATGGAAAAACACGGTTAGCGCTGCGGGCTTTACTATTATTCAATTTTTGGTATAATACACTTCAAAAGGAGATATGTAGAATGGAAGCAATTTTTAAGAAAGATGTTGTTTTGAATAAAACCGCCTGCCGGGTGATCGGCGTAGGCGTATTCATGACCCTTACTGCCCTGGGCGCTTTTGTGCGCATACCTTTACCCTTTACTCCTGTGCCGCTTACCATGCAGACAATGTTTGTGTTATTGGCAGGGGCATTTTTAGGCAGCAAACTTGGGGCTGCGTCGCAGTTAGGCTATATTTTACTTGGACTATCAGGGTTACCTATATTCACCGGCGCAGGCAGCGGGATGTTGTATATCCTGGGCCCTACCGGAGGATATTTGTTAGGTTTTGTCCTTGCCGGATTATTCATCGGCAGGGCCGTAAAATTATGCCCTGCAAGTCCGGCAGCCGTATTCGCGGTTTTTTGCCTGGCAGACCTGGTGCTGCTTATGAGCGGAGCGCTCTGGCTTAAGTTCAGCCTTGGTTTAACCATGAATAAAGCATTGTTGGCCGGAGTTGTGCCGTTTATTGCCGGCGATATAATTAAAGCATTTACCGCAACACTCATCTATTTAAAATCAAGAGAACGGATAGCCGAAGTTTTCTAATCCCTCCAAAAGAGATAAAAATGCGCAGATGGAAGAAGAAAATATTGTTTTTTATTCTTTACTGCGTTTTTTTGCTTGTCTGCTGCGAAGCGGCAATACGATTGCTGATCTACGTGGATAGCCCTTTTAAGAAAAGATTGCTTTTTCTCGATAGTAATGACTCTTCGCGCCGGCTGCGTTTCATAGAAAGGCGGACAAGATACGGCAGGCCGGAACGCAGTTATAATAAGTATGACCCTCTCAGGGGATGGGCATTAAGGCCTGATCTTAGGGGTTTGGTTGTGTCGTACACAGAAGTGATTAATACTAATTCAAAAGGCATTAGGGGTATTGTTGAATATGACTACGAAAAGCCGGAAGGCAAAAAGCGGATACTGGTATTGGGGGATTCGTTTACCTTCGGCGTAGGAGTGAAGGATAATGAAACCTATCCCTATTTTTTGCAGGAAATGCTCCCCGGTGCCGAAGTGATAAATTTCGGCGTACCCGGTTATGGCCATGACCAGATGTTGATATATTTAAAGGAAGAAGGGATAAAATACAAGCCCGATATAGTTATTTTGGGGTTTTTAACCGGAGATATGCCGCGGAATATATGGGCTTTTATAGATTACGCAAAGCCCAATTTTAAAGTCATTAACGGCAGATTAACCCTGATGAATTCTCCGGTGCCATCAGTTGAAGTAATGTTAAAAAAAGAATTTTATAGGCTGAAAGTGCTGGATATATTGAATGCGATATATAAAGAATCAAGATGGAAAAGGGGCTTGGACGCCGATGAAATGTATAAGGTCACGCAGGCGATGCTGGTAGAGATGGTTAAAACAATCAAAGCTATGGGCGCTCTGCCCGTATTTGTCTATCTGCCTGATGGGTTAGATACAGAAGATGAAACCCGTGATGATTTCTTTTCAACATTCTGTTTATCGCAGAAAGTGGATTGCTTAAGCCTGCGGAGCGTTTTTAATGAGCGCCTGGGCAAGGGAGAGACCTTGCGCGCAGGGCCAGGCAGCCATTATAGCATCTGGGGAAATCAGGTCATAGCCGGTGAGATCAAGGGTTATTTGGCTGAAAAGACTTTGCTTGACAACCCGGCAGGGCTATGATAGATTTGTCTAAAAGGAGGCAAAAAAATGAAGCCTATGAGGTTTTTTGTCTTTTTAGCAGTGATCTTATCACTGGTTGTATTTGCCGCAGGAACGGGGTTTGCCGAAGATAATGCTCCGGCTGAAGCCGCGCCTGTCCAGGAAACCGTTCAAGCTCCGGTATCCGAGGCAATGCCGATCAAGCCTATGGGCGCAGAAACTGCCGTTTCTCCTGCCGCGGTTGAATTTGAGACTCAATGGGTATGGGGCGAGGTCATTTCTTTAGACCCCCAGAATAACCAGCTGGCGATCAACTATTTTGATTATGAAACGGACATGGAAAAAGAATTAAAACTGGCCGTAGACGATAAGACCAAATACGAAAATACCAATGCGCTCGCTGACCTGAAGCTCCATGATACTATCAGTGTGGATTATATTTTAACCAGCGACGGGAGATATACCGTGCGTAATATCAGCGTGGAAAAACCCGAAGAATCGGTTGTTGCTACAGAAGAAACAACAGCCATGCCGGTAACGCCGTAATTACTCAAAGGCCGGTTTATTAAATCTAAAAAAGGCAGGGAAAATAACCCCTGCCTTTTTCTTAAATGGGGGCCCGGACTGAAAAATATAAAACTTGTTATTTTTGATTTAGACGGCACGCTGGTTGACGCCTATGAAGCGATAAGCCGCAGCTTTAATTTTACGATGGAAAAATGCGGCTATGACAGGCAGCCTCCGGTAACTATACGCAGGGCAGTAGGCTGGGGCGACCGTAACCTTCTTAAGCCCTTTGTGAAAAAATCCGATTTGGATAAGGCGTTGGCAATATACCGCAGGCATCATAGAGAAGCGCTGCTTAAGCATTGTCGGATACTCAAGACTGGCCGCGCAATCCTCTCCTACCTGAAAGATAGGGGTTATCTATTGGCAGTTGCCAGTAACCGGCCTACGGTTTTTTCGCGGCTAATAATCAAACAGCTTAAGCTGGGAAAATATTTTTCCTATATGCTTTGCGGAGATAAATTAAAAAAAGGCAAGCCGCACCCGGAGATACTACAAAAGATCATGCAGCGGCTTAAAGCAGGGCCGCAACAAACGCTTTATGTAGGCGATATGCCCATAGATGCTCAGGCAGCAAGGCGGGCAGGGGTAAAGTCTGTTGTTGTTGCCACCGGCTCAGCGTCAATAAGGCAGTTACGGCTGGAAAAGCCCTATTTAGTGTTAAGGGACCTCCGTGGTTTAAAAGCGATATTATAAATACGCTTGACCGGCATATCTTTGTATTATAAAATGAATGAAAATCAGGCGGGAAAGCCGGGATGAAAGAGAGGTTTTTGATGAGAAAACTGATAGTTATTATTTTTGCACTGTTTTTATCCGTTAGCCTATGTTATGCAGAGAGCGCAAAACCCAAGATCGTCCTGCTTATTTCAGAACAGAACATTGAGGGGCCGCAAAAAGCATGGTGGGCAAGTGAAATTGATCTGTCTACAACCGAAGCATCCATAGCCTCCAGGCTTATTTCTACAGGATACGAGGTGATCGAGCCATCCAGCCTGACAAAGATAATCCAACAGAAGCCGGCATTCCGCATGGTTAACCTGTCGGAAGGCGATTCCATAAAGTTAGCCAGCCTTTCAAAGGCGGATTATGTTGTTTTAGGCAAGGCCGTTGCTTCTACCGGCGGTAACGTGCCGCAGTCAGCCATGCTTTCCTGTTTTGCCAATATCACAGCCAAGCTGATCAGCGTTAAAGACGGCAAAGTCATAGATTACCTGGATGCTTCCGGCAATTCCGTGCATATGGACGCGATTACCGGCGGCAGGGAGGCTTTAGCAAGCGCCGCGGGGAATTTAGCAGCTAAGTTAATAAATACTTTGAGAAGCAGGGAGGAGGTAAAACAGGAAAAATGAAAAAACTATTTTTAATTTTTATCATAGGATTAGTTGGGGTAAGCTTATCCGGCTGCGCGAGCCTGCAGCAAATGACACAGCCGACAGCGCAGGTTGATAATAGCGCCGGCGCAGCGCCTCTTCCGCCGTATTCCGGGCCAAAGGCGCGCGTTGCCGTAGCTGATTTTGACGTTAAAGCAGCCAAAGCCAGTAATCAGATCGGCTCAGGCTTGCGTGAAATGCTGGTTACCGCGCTGGTAAACAGCAGCCGTTTCTCCGTACTGGAAAGACAGCAGTTAAAAGCGCTGATGCAGGAACAGGAATTATCGGTTTCCGGAGCGGCACAGCAGGGAGCAGGCGGCCCGCAACGCGGCCAGATCAGGACCGCGGAATTAATCATTACCGCGGCAGTTACGGAATTTGAACCGCAGGCATCCGGAGGTTCAGCAGGCATTGGCGGCGGCGGCGGAATCGGCAGCGGCATACTAGGCGGCCTTTTAGGCGGCTCGTTAAACAAGGCGCATATGGCACTGGATATCCGCATTGTTGATGCTTCAACATCCGAAGTCTTGTCGGCAACGCGCGTGCAGGGCCAGGCAACAGATATCGCAGGCGGCGCATTAGCAGGTTTTTTCGGCAGCTGGGGCCTAGGCGCCGGATTGTCAGGTTACGCAAATACTCCGATGGAGAAAGCGATCAGGATTTGCATTATTGAAGCCGTGCGCTATATCGCGCAGACGATCCCGGCGAATTATTATAAATATTAACTGAGTAATTAATAAAGGAGCTATTAATGGGCAAGCGTAAAAGAAGAGGCAAGCTTAACTGGCGTTCAAAGAAAGCCAATAAAGGCAAGAAGCCCAACCTGGGTTAAGTAAATGGAGATCAGGGTAAGGGCCAGCGATAATATAATCATTCTGGATATTTCCGGCCAGATCGACGTGAATTCGGCGAATTTAGTGGAAACTATCGGCCAATGTATCCGCGACGGATATTCCGACATCCTCTGTAATTTTGAAGAAGTCAGTTCCATTGATTATATGGGTTTGTCGGTGATCGCTATTGCCTATAAAGAAGTGCTTAATAACGAAGGCCGGATGAAATTCGTCAATGTGCCGGCGCACCTCAAGAACCTGCTTTCCGTTACCGGCTTAAACCGCACCATTGAGTCCTACGCTACCGAAGAAATGGCAATAAACAGCTTCCGGGAAGACAAGGCCATTGAGAACATTAAGAAGATGCAGCTTAGGCGCAGGTTCAAGCGCCTGCCGGTTGACCTTAAGGCAGAGGTCAGGCTTAAATACGGCGGACTGGTTTGTTCCGATATTGAGATCCTGAATTTAAGCGCTGTCGGTGCCTACATCTTTGGCTGCGATAAATTTAAGCTCGGCGACGAAGTTATCCTGAAGTTTAATATTCCCCCCAAGGCTGAAGTAATGGAGCTGGACGCGAAAGTTGTCTGGTTCTGCGACCGGCAGATCCAACCGCAACTTTACCCCGGGGTGGGAGTATCTTTTTATAATATTGAGACCAGCGTGCAGGAAAAGCTCCTTGGCTTCATTGAAAGAAACCTTTCGCTCCTTTCTCCCGAAGACTAGCACCCAATATATAAAAAAACTTGACAAAAAGGGCAGCATAGTGTATATTAATAATGGAAACCATTTTCATTAATTCCAGTTACCGGCAGGCAGGGGGAGGATAAATGCCAAGAGGCAATTGTCAGAGGCAGGGATGGTGGCACGGAAAATTCAGGGGATGCGGATACAGGCTCACCGTAGGCAGGGAGGCCATCCTTGATATCCTTTCTGGATCAGAAGGCCACTTAAGCGCCGAAGATATCTATATGAAAGTCCATCCTAAATATCCCAATGTCGGGCTTACCACGATTTACAGGACATTAGATGTATTGTCTAATCTGGGTATGGTTTCTAAGCTTGATTTTGGGGACGGCCGGGCGCGCTACGAGTTAGCCGAAGGGCCTAAGGGCGCGCATCATCACCATCATTTAGTTTGCACAAGCTGCAATAAGGTAATTGATTATACGGACTTCATAGATGAAGAAGTAGAACTCTTAAGGGAAACCGAAAAAGGCCTGGGTGCTAAATATAATTTCAAGATCACCAATCATATGATCCAGTTTTACGGTCTGTGCGGAAAATGCGGCGGTAAAAAATAACCGCTATATTTTTTTTCTCTTATAATGGAAATGGTTTTCACTAACAAAAGGAGGTATGTTATGCCGGGATTTGACGGAACAGGCCCGATGGGGCAAAGCCCGATGACGGGCGGAGGAAGAGGGTATTGTGCGATAGCTTTAAAAGGCGCAGGGGTAAGGCCAATAGGCAGAGGCGGTTTTTATGGCAGAGGCAGAGGCCGCGGGTATAGAAATCGTTTTTATGCGACCGGGCTCCCGGGTTGGGTAAGGGCGCAGAAAGGTATGCAGGCATTTGGCGATTTCAGCACTGCTATGTCAAAAGATGAAGAATTGTCGATGCTTAAAGACCAGGCCGGTTATCTTAAGGGCGAGCTTGATGCTATTGAGGCGCGCATTCACGACTTAGAAAACAAGTAAGAAAGGAGATTGTCAAACATGAGAGTAGGAGTTGTTTTGGAAGATGAAAATGGAGTGCACGGTAACGTCTGCGCGCATTTTGGCCAGTGTAAGTTTTTCTTCTTGGCGGATATCGATAAAAATAAGAAAAAAATTATAAGCACTCGCATTGTGCCGAATACGACAGTGCATGGCGGGGGCGGGTGTGTTGCGGTTGATGAGATATTAAAGTATAAAATAACTCATGTTATTGCCGGCGGGATGGGTATGGGCGCTCAAGCTAAATTCGCGCAGGCAGGTGTCCAGGTATTCGGCTATTCCGGCAATGTGCAAAAAGCGCTCAATGATTTTATGAATAATGCTTTGGGCGGGCTCGACGCTTGCCGGGAGCACGGCGAAGACGGAAGTTGCCATTAAGAAAGAAGGTGAAAATGCAAATATGCATAACCTCAGAAGGAAAAACTTTGGATTCCAGGGTTGACCAGCGTTTCGGCCGGTGCCAGAATTTTATTTTCTTTGACACCGATAGCGGTAATTTTGAAGCGCAGGAAAATGTCAGTTTCCAGCTCCAGGGAGGAGCCGGTATCCAATCAGCACAGTTTGTGGCTTCTAAAGGCGCAAAGGCGGTTTTGACCGGCAATGTCGGCCCGAATGCCTTTCAGACACTCAATGCCGGAGGGATCGATATTTATACGGGAGTTAGCGGAAGCATAAGAGAGGCAATAGAAGCGTATAAATCGGGGAAGCTTAAGAAAATCCAATCTCCCAGCGTTGGTTCTAAATTCGGGATGGGCAAATAAAATTTTGGAGGCGCCATGGCGGTAAAGGTAGATGCGGAAAAATGCATTGGTTGCGGCGTTTGTATTGATATATGCCCGGTGCAGGCAATAAAGATCGAGAGAGAAAAAGTAATCATAAAAGATGATTGCGTTGAATGTGGAGCTTGCATTAATGAGTGCCCGCGAGAAGCAATCTCGTTACATTAAAAAAGGGGGTAACTCTAATGCCGTTTTTTGAGCCGTTAGAAAAGATGGATCCCAAGCATGTTGACTTGGAAAGGGCAAGAAAATCTTTGCGTGAAGAGCTTGAGGCAGTCGATTTCTATCAGGAAAGGATAGACGCTACGGACGATGAGTCGCTTAAAAAGTTGCTTGCGCATAATATGAACGAAGAAAAAGAACATGCGGCAATGCTTATAGAGTGGATCAGAAAGAATGATCCGGTGCAGGATAAGATGTTTGAAGAGCACGATTAGGAGGTGGTTAGTATGCCAGGAAAAGACGGAACAGGCCCTTTAGGCCGAGGCCCGGGAATGGGAAGGGGTATGGGCAGGGGCGGTGGGAATCGTCAAGGAGCAGGGCCGGGAGGGAATTGCGTCTGTCCAGGCTGCGGGATTAAAGTTACGCATCCGGCAGGCACTCCTTGCGCTTCGATGAATTGTCCTAAGTGCGGGATGAGGATGGTAAGGGAATAAGGACTATATTTTGAGGAAAAAAGTTCTTGAGAATCATAAAAAGTATTTAGAAAGAGTAAATTTTTACCGAAGCCACGACTACGATTTAGAAAAAGAAAGAGATTTTATCCTTGATAAATCCCTGCCTATTTCTGGAAAAATCCTGGAGATCGGGACCGGTAAGGGGCATTTTACGCTTGCCCTGGCAAAGCGCGGCTTTAGTTTTATCAGCGTAGATATCTCTCGTCAGGAACAAGAGATAGCCAGGCTGAACTTACGATATTTTAGATTAAAAAATCATGTGCTTTTCAGAATAGAAAATGCAGAACACCTGAGCTTTGCGGATCAAGACTTCGGAACAATATTTTCTATTAACGTGTTTCACCACCTTAAAGATCCACAGGTAGTTTTAAATGAAATAGTCCGCTTGCTGCATCCTGCCGGAAAAGTAGTCTTAAGCGATTTTAGCGAAAAAGGGCTTGAGGTTATCAATATGTGCCATACGCTTGAAGGGCGAACGCACGATTATTTCAAAAACCACTTAGACAAAGCGAAGGATTACTTTATTAACAAAGGATTTAAGGTTAAGGAATCTCAAAGCGCAGTCCAGAGGGTAATCATCGCCGAATATAAATAAAGACGGAAACGATATGATTATTTCAGTTGCAAGCGGTAAGGGGGGCACGGGTAAAACTACGGTTGCGGTTAATCTAGCTTTATCTATTGATAATGTGCAATTCCTGGATTGTGACGTTGAAGAACCCAATGCCCATATCTTCCTGAAACCGGCAATTAAAGAACAAACGAAGGCTTATATTCCCGTTCCCGGGATCGATGAATCTAAATGTATATATTGCGGAAAATGTGCTGAAATCTGCGTTTATAATGCACTAGCGGTACTTCCGGGACAGGAAGGTAAGAAAGGCACAACTTTGGTGTTTGCGCATCTTTGCCATGGCTGCGGCGCCTGCAGCGCCTTATGCCCTGAAAAGGCAATAAAAGAAATAAACAGGGAAATTGGCTTAGTGGAATTCGGTAATTGTGGCCGGATAGAATTTATTCATGGAAAACTCAATATCGGCGAAGCAATGTCCCCGCCTTTAATCCGCCAGGTTAAAGAACATATTGATTTTAAAAAAACCGTTATCATTGACGCTCCTCCGGGCACATCCTGTCCTGTAGTCGCTTCAGTTAAGGACAGCGATTTTTGCGTATTAGTTACTGAACCCACGCCTTTTGGTTTAAATGACCTGATTTTAGCGGTGGAGGTATTGAGAAAATTAAAGATACCTTTCGGGGTGGTAATTAACCGTGCGGATTTAGGAAACAATAAAACCGATGAATACTGCAGGCAAGAAGATATCGCGGTATTGATGAGAATACCGTTTAAAAAAGAAATTGCGATGGCTTATTCAAAGGGAGAGCCTATGATTAAGGCGTTCCCGGAGTATAAAAAAGATTTTCAAGGCCTTTTTAATGCAATCAAAATGGAAATTTCATAAAAGAGATAGGTATCGTTAAGCGATAGACAAAATGAAACAAATTGTAATTATCAGCGGAAAAGGCGGCACCGGTAAGACCGTGATTACGGGGGCATTTGCCGCTTTAGCTAAGAATAAAGTTATGGCTGACTGCGATGTGGATGCCGCGGATTTGCATTTATTATTACAGCCAAAAATTAAAGAACGCCATGATTTTAGAAGCGGATTAAGCGCTTCAATTGACAAAAGAATCTGTCAGCAATGCGGAAAGTGCATAGCAGCCTGCAGATTTAATGCTATAAGTGACGATTTTGTGGTTGATCATGTTTCCTGCGAAGGGTGCGGTTTTTGCAGTCATATTTGCCCGGTTCAGGCTATAAAGATGAACGAGAATCTTGCGGGAGAGTGGTTTATTTCCGAAACACGCTTTGGCCCTATGGTACATGCGAAACTCGGGATTGCCGAAGAGAATTCCGGTAAACTCGTTTCTTTGGTAAGAAAACAGGCAAAAGAGTTAGCAGAAAAAAATAATTGCGATTGGGTCATTATTGACGGCGCTCCCGGTATAGGGTGTCCTGTTATCGCGTCTCTTTCCGGTATCGATTGCGCGGTAGTGGTGACTGAACCTACGTTATCCGGCCTGCATGACGCATCGAGGGTCATAGAAGTAGCCCGGCATTTTAATGTGCCTTCGCGGCTGGTGATTAATAAGTACGATTTAAATCCGGATATGTCAAAAAAAATAGAAGAATATTGCGCAAAAAATAAGATTTTATTAATAGGTAAAGTTGGATTTGATAAAACGGTTGTGGAGGCCATGGTAGATGGTAAGACCATAATGGAATATAAGGATACGGCAATTAAGGGTGAAATTGCTGAAATATGGGAAAAACTACAGGGTTAAAAAAAGAAACACTCGGCTATCCTGAAAAGGTTATCAGGCTTTTAAATAACCCGAAATTCTTCGGCAGGATGAACGATCCCGCGAGTTCGGCGTATTTAAAAGGGCCTTGCGGGGATTCTATGGAGTTTTATTTGGTGATAGAAGGCGGCAAGATTACCGAGATCAAATATTATACGGATGGATGCGGCGCCACAAGGGCATGCGCGGCAATGGTTACGTATTTGGCTCATGGTAAAAGCATCAAGGAAGCATTGGCTATCTCAGCGGGAGAGGTAATTAAACAATTGAAAGGCCTGCCGGAAAACCACCTGCACTGTTCGATACTTTCTGTAAGTACGCTATATCGGGCGATAGCGGATTATTTATTAAGAAAGTAAGAAAAGGATATCTAAATGCAGCAAATGAATGAAGATGATCTTTTGAAGCAGGAAAAACGCCTTAAGGATAATATGGGGAAGGTCAAATACACGCTTATCGTTATGAGCGGCAAGGGCGGGGTGGGTAAGACATCTGTCGCGGTAAACCTTGCGTATGCCTTATCTTTAGCAGGCAAAAGCGTTGGAATTATGGATGTTGATATCCACGGCCCGAATATTGCCAAGATGCTTGGTATTGAGAAGCGCTCCTTATGTGGTTTTGAATCTGGAATCCGGCCGGTTGAGGTATCCGGCAATCTTAAGGCAGTAAGCGTTGCGCTGGCCGGGTATGATGCAGATCAACCGATGATCTGGCGGGGGCCAATGAAAGCGGCGCTGATCAGGCAATTCCTGGCTGATGTAAATTGGGGGAAACTCGATTATCTTATTATAGATTCTCCTCCGGGAACCGGTGATGAGCCGTTAAGTGTCTGCCAGCTTATTACTAATGTTACGGGGGCGATTATCGTTACTACTCCTCAAGATGTAGCGGTCCTAGACGCGCGTAAGAGCATTCAGTTTGCTAAAGAATTAAAGATTCCCATAGTTGGGATAATTGAAAACATGAGCGGTTTTACTTGTACGCATTGCGGGAAAGAGATAGATATTTTTAAGCGAGGAGGCGGGGAAAAAGCTGCGCAAGAATTAAAAGTCCCCTTTTTAGGAAGGGTACCGTTTCAACCGGAGTTTGTTGAATTCGCGGATAGGGGAACGCCGTTCGTTTCGTTCAAAGAAAAATCAAAATCTGCCGAAGCTTTTATGGGCATAGTGAGCAAAATAAAGGAATTTATTGGGGATAGAGGATGAAGCCCGCAGAAGAGAACCTGCCCTTGCAGCCAATTTAGGAGAGGCAATAAAAGCAGCAAGGGCGCTCCGTCCATGATGAAAGGCAGGCGGTGAATATTTCTTCAATAAGCGATGAGGACACATTAAAAAGAAGAGGAAAGGTTGAGTGAGGTGAAGACTTATTTAGATTGTATCCCGTGTTTTTTTCGCCAGGCGCTTGAGGGAGCGCGGATTGTCCGCGCATCCCCAAAGCAGCAAAAGCAGATTATAGATGCATTTGCCAGGAAAATACCGAATATCTCGCTTGAAGCCAGTCCGCCTGAGATAGCCAGGATCGGATATGCTCTTTTAAAAAAGGTAAGCCATCAGAAAGATCCTTATAAGGGTATAAAACAAAAGAGTAACCGCATTGCCCTAGGGTTGCTGGGGAGGCTGAAGAATAAAGTAGATCGCGCAAAGGATAGGTTTTTAACAGCATTAGAATTAGCGATTGCCGGAAACATCATTGATTTTGGCGTAAAGAATAATTTAAATATAAAAACAGAATTAAAAAATATCCTCGCAGAAGAAAACAGGGCCATTCACAAAAAATCCATATTTCATTATTCCGAGTTCAAAAGGACATTAAAAGGCGCAAAAAATATTTTGTATCTGGCTGATAATGCGGGCGAAGTGGTATTTGACCGGGTTTTAATTGAAGAAATAAAAAAAGTCTATCCCGATAAAAATATTTATTATGCTGTTAAGGCAGAGCCTATTATAAATGACGCCTTGCTTGAAGATGCTAAAGTTTGCGGAATTGATAAGCTTGTCCGGGTAATTCCTAACGGCACGGACGCACCGGGAACAATACTTTCTCTATGTTCAAATGAATTTAAGCGGATTTATAACAGCGTAGATATGATCATCAGTAAGGGGCAAGGGAATTTTGAGTCTTTATCGCAGAAAAAACGGCCTATTTTCTTTTTATTTATGGTGAAATGTCCGGTTGTAGCTAAGGAGACCGGATGTAAAATGGGGAGCATAGTATTACTTTACAATTTAAAGAAAAAATGCGGATAAGGGTAATTTTTGATAAAAGTTCTTTAGACGAAAAACTCCGTATCGGCTGGGGCGTTTCATTCATGATCGACAATAAAATCTTATTCGATACCGGCGAAAAAGGTCCATGGCTTATTGAGAATATGGACTATCTGGGGGTGGATATTGCGGGGATTGAAGCAGCGGTAATTTCTCATGATCATTGGGATCATACGGGAGGGCTGTGGGAGATACTGAAAGAAAGAAAGGGGCTTAAGGTATTTTCCTGCCCAGGCTTTAACAAAGAATTTAAGGATAAGGTAAAAGAAGCGCAAGCCGAATTAATCGGAGCCGAAAAGTTTATGGAAATTTCGAAAGATATCTTTATTACAGGAGAAATACCCGGCGCCTATCACGGCAAATATATGCCTGAACAGGCAGTTGTATTAAAAACAAAAAACGGCCTTACCATAATTACAGGATGCGCTCATCCCGGGATTTTAAAAATAATAGAGAAGGTTAAGACGAGGTTTCCCGCCGAGCCTGTTTACCTTGTAATGGGCGGGTTTCATTTTAAGGAGTCGGACAGGCGGGCAATAGAGATAGCAGCCGAAAATTTTAAAAAAATGGGAATAATGAAAGCCGGGCCCACGCATTGCTCCGGAGAGGTGGCGGAAGATATTTTTAAAAAATGCTATGAGGAAAATTTTGTGCCGATTAAAGTAGGACAAGAGTTAGAGGTTTGATAAATGGCAGGGCAGATTTTAAAGGAATTAAAGGCGCACGCCCCATTTACTGTATTTGGGGCAATCACGGGGATAGCCATCATGGCATTTTCGTTAAATTTGCCTTATAAGGTTTCATATAATATCTTTTATGTGCTTCATCCGTTACATGTGTTTTTAAGCGCGTTGGTTACCGCAGCAATGTATAAACTTCATACCTGCTCCGGCATAGGCGCCAATTGTATCAAGGGAAAGTGTAATTTTTGGGCTTTAACTATAATCGGCTATATTGGTTCTGTGGGTATTGCTACTGTGAGCGATTCATTGATTCCCTATATAGCTGAAACCATGCTTGGTATGCCTAATAGAGGAATACACCTTGGTTTCATTGAGAAGTGGTGGTTGGTTAATCCGTTGGCTATTCTAGGCATAATTATTGCCTATCGGAGACCAAAGACAAAATTTCCCCATGCCGGACACGTATTGTTAAGCACCTGGGCGTCGTTATTCCATATAATTATGGCTAATGTGGGGGTCTTAAGCTGGTTTTCGTACGCCACTATTTGTATATTCTTGTTCTTGGCGGTTTGGATCCCCTGCTGTGTAAGCGATATAGTTTTCCCGTTATTATTTGTAGACAATAACAGAATAAAATAAAAACTAGAGACATGCATGAGACGAGGTTTATTAACGAGATATTTACGGTTTTAAGGCAGAAGCTGGGTAAAGAAAGGGCCGTGCAACAGGTCATAGTTAATGCCCGTTTAAGCCCTTTTAGCCATGTTTCTGCCGAAAGCCTCCAGGGATCTTTTAAGGAGTTGATCAAGGGGGAGAGTTTTAAGAATGTGCGGCTTAAAATCCTGCCCCTTGAGGTCTTATTAGAGTGTAAAGATTGCAAGCGCGCAAGCCGTATTACTAAAAGAGTATTCGCCTGTCCTTTTTGCAACAGCGCGGATCTTAATATTCAAATGGACAGAGAGTTTTTCGTTGAATCAATGGAAATCGTAAGTTAAGATAAGGAGGCAAAAGATGGGGATTAATATAAATGACGATAATTTTAAACAAGAGGTGCTGGAAGAAGGTCTGCCCGTATTAGTGGATTTTTGGGCCGTATGGTGCGGGCCTTGTCTTAGGTTTGCGCCGGTAATCGAAGAGATTGCCAGGGAGTATGAAGGAAAGTTAAAGGTTTGCAAATTAAACGTGGATGAAGCGCCTAAGACAGCTTCCGGATATGATATCATGAGCATACCGACATTAGCGATTTTTAAAAATGGGAAGGTAATGGATAAAATGGTAGGCGCGCCTTCTAAGATAGAACTTGAGGCCGCCATTAAATCTTATATATGATTACAGCATGACAAATTTTAAGCAGATTGATGAAGCAAGAAAGATCCTAGGGTTGGGCGAAGAGGCCAGCATAGAGGAAATTAAAGAAGCCTTTAGGCGCCTGGCCCTTAAGTATCACCCCGACAGATGCAGCGAGAAAGATAAGAAATACTACGAAGAAATATTTAAAAAGGTAAGCCACGCAAAAGATATTATCGGGAGTTACTGTGCGAATTACCGCTATTCTTTTAAAGAGAAAGAAGTTAAGAAGAATGCCATGCCAAAAGAGGAATATGAGCATCTTAAAAGATTTTATGACGGCTGGTTCGGAGATTTAGGGTTATGAACGATGTCTTTGATAAGTATTATAAGGAATATGACGTATGGTATGACAAGCATAAGTTTGCTTTTTTATCTGAGATCGAAGCGATAAAAAAAGTTTTTCCGCGCCATGCAAGAGGGTTGGAAATTGGCGTAGGTACAGGCAGGTTTGCCGCGAGCTTAGGTATTACAATGGGGATAGACCCTTCGGGCAAAATGCTTAAGATCGCCCAGGAGAGGGGAGTGAACGTCCGTTTAGGTTTTGGCGAAGATATCCCTTTCCCGAACGGGGTTTTTGACTGCGTGGTAATCGTTATTACTTTATGTTTCGTAAAAGATCCCGAGAGAGTTCTCAAAGAAGCGTCCAGGATATTGGAGAAAAACGGCAAAATAATAATCGGCATAGTAGACAAACAAAGCTTTCTGGGTAAATATTACCGAAAGAAGAAAAGCGCATTTTATAAGCAGGCAAAATTCTTGAGCGTGAAAGAAATAACGGACCTGCTTAAGGCGGCGGGTTTCGGCCGCTTTTCTTATTATCAGACAATATCAATTTTACCTGATAAGATGGATTCCATAGAAAAGCCCAGGAAAGGCTTTGGCAAGGGCGGATTTGTGGTTATATCGGCAAAAAAGCAATAAGAAATAAAAAAATCCTTGACAATTATTGCCTTAGTGTTACGATATTTAAAATCGTAGCACTAAGGAGAGTTATGGCCCAATTAGTCAGATTCGGAGTTTCCCTGGAGCAAGACCTGCTTGTAAAATTCGACACCCGCATCAAAAATAATAATTATACCAACCGTTCCGAAGCGATCCGCGACCTGATCCGCGAGGACTTAGTTAAAGAAGAATGGCAGAAAGGCAAAGAAGTCGCCGGTTCGATCACGCTTGTTTATGACCACCATAGGCGCGAGCTTGTGAACAAGCTTCTGGATATCCAGCATGATTTCGGGCACTGTATTATTTCCTCGCAGCATATCCATATTGACCATAATAATTGCCTTGAGATAATTGCCGTAAAGGGCTCGCCGGAAAAGGTTCAGCGCCTGTCGGAAAGCCTAAGGTCGATAAAAGGCATGAAGCATTCGGCGTTGGGTATGTCTACTACGGGCAAAGGCATACTATAAACATAAAATACCAAAAAGAAGGAGGGGGATATGTTGACGGTAATCTTCAGGAAAACAATTTTACTTGTTATCTGTTTTTGTTTAATGAACGGCGTTTCATTTGCCGAAGAGACATCCATCAAGGAAGAAATAAACCAGCTTAAGGCGCGCATCCAGGCATTGGAAGACAAAGTTGCCAACCATGAGAAATGTATCTATGATCAGAACAAATGTATTTTAGACCAGAACAAGAAGATCGCTGAATATGAATCACAGCTGGCAAAGTTTGATACGGTTTTACATCGCCAGGTAGGAGCCCCGATTAGTATCGGCGAAGGCCTGGAGATCTCCGTTGGAGGCACAATGATCGCGCAGGGAGCAACTAACGTGAATAACGCGGCTTCCGATGTTGAGAAAAAGGCTTCCCGTACAGATGCCTCATACTCGGCAGATATAACATTAGGAAAAGAATTTGAGGATATCGGCGGCAAGGCATTTCTGCACCTTGAGGCAGGTAACGGCGAGGGCTTAAATGACGACCTAACCCTTTACAGCGCTGTAAATAACGATGCCGATAATGAACAGAACGTGCATCTTACTGAACTCTGGTATGAGCAGGCCTTATTCAAAGACCGGGTTGTCCTGACTTTTGGTAAGCTTGATCCTACTATTTATTTTGATAATAATGATATTGCCAATGACGAGACTACCCAATTCTTAAGCAGCATGCTTGTTAATTCTCCGACAATTGAATTCCCAGGCTATGCCGCAGGCATCCGTCTGGCATATATGCCGGTTGAATGGTTGGAATTAGGTTACGGAGTGCTTGACGGAAACAGCGACTGGGAAAAGATAGGCGACAACCTCTTTAATATCGGCCAGGTTACATTCAAAACAAAATTCTTCCAACTTCCCGGTAATTATCGCATCCTCGGTTGGAACAGTAATGTTTATCATACCAAGTGGCTGGACACAGAGAGGACCAAAGAGGCTAATTATGGTTTTGGCCTGAGCTTTGACCAAAAGCTAAATGATAGTATAACTCTTTTTTGCCGCTATGGCTGGCAGGATCCGGAAGTTTATAATCCCGATACCATGGCCACAGGCGATCTTAATTATTCGCTTGAACAGTCATGGAGCGCGGGCCTGCAGATAGAAGGAAAGCCCTGGGGCAGGGAAAATGACGTGTTTGGTTTTGCCGTAGGCCAGGTAATACCGTCGAATGATTACAAGAAAGCCGATGAAACAAGAAATGCAAGAAACGAAGGCCACATTGAAACCTATTACAGGATATACGTAAACAAGCATCTTTCCGTTAGCCCGGATTTCCAATATATTTGGAATCCTTTTGGCGGCGATATTGCCGATGATCCCGATAATATCTTTATAGGCGGGATGCGTGCGCAAGTTGATTTCTAAAATTTAAAGGAGGATAGGATTATGCATATACCTGACGGCTATTTAGGCCCGGTGACCAGCGCCGGCTTATATGCGGTAATGATACCGATATGGATAGCCGCATCAAATATCGTTAAGAAGACGCTTAAAGCTACGCAGGTGCCGCTTTTAGCGATTGGTGCGGCATTCAGTTTTGTGATTATGATGTTTAATGTCCCTATTCCCGGCGGCACAACCGGACATGCAGTCGGAGGCACGCTGGCGGCAATACTTCTGGGGCCATGGGCAGCGTGCATTGTTATTACCGTAGCGCTGGTAATACAGGCGCTGCTATTCGGTGACGGCGGGATTACCGCGATAGGCGCTAATTGTTTTAATATGGCGTTTATCCTGCCGTTCGTCAGTTTCTACGTATATAAAGCGATCAGCGCGGGTTCAACAATAACTTCCGGCAGGCGGGTGATTGCTGCAGGGGTTGCCGCCTATTCGGGGCTTAATGCGGCAGCCTTGTTTGCTGCTGTGCAATTCGGCTTACAACCTTTATTGCATCATACTCCTGACGGCCAGGCGCTTTACTGCCCATATGGCCTGAAGCCGGCCATTATGGCAATGCTCGGTGAGCATTTATTAGTATTCGGCTGGGTTGAAGTTTTAGTCACCGTGCTTGTAGTGAAATATCTGCAGAAACAGGATCCGTCTCTTCTGAAAGCGGGAGAAGGGAGCAATCTATGAAAACAATCACAAAGCTATGGATCGGTTTGGTCGTGCTTATTGCGCTCTCTCCTCTTGGGTTATTTTTACCCGAGCATTTTAGAGCCGGTGATGCCTGGGGCGAGTGGGGCAGCGATACGGTTGGAAAATTGGCAGGTTATATCCCCCGGGGGCTTGAGAAACTTTCGTCATTGTGGAGCGCCCCCATTCCTGACTACGCATTCAGGGGATGGGAAGAAAAGGGATTGGCTCCTTTAAGTTTTGCCTATATAATATCTGCTGCGTTAGGTATCGCGGTTACAGTGGCCATAGTGCTGATTATAGGAAAATTGCTGGTAAAGAAAGGCGATTGATCGGTGTTAAAATCCGGTAATTTCATTGAGCGCTCGATCATGGGCGCTTTTTCTTTCTTGAAGGAATCGGTCTTCGCCGAGGAATACGCGCTGAAAAAGGGGTTCTTGCAGTCGCTTGATCCCCGCGTAAAAAGCATAAGCTTCTGTTTATTTATTATTCAGATACTGCTAACAAAAAATATTCTCACTCTTTTGTGCCTTTATGGCATTTGTATCAGTCTTGCGCTGTTTTCCCGGGTAAGCCTATGGTTCTTTTTGAAACGCACATGGGTATTTATCCCGTTATTCTCGTTATTTATTGCCCTGCCTGCGCTTTTTAGCATTTTTACGCCCGGAGAAGCGCTAGGTGTTTTACATATCGGCCATTGGCAATTAACCGTTACGCGCCAGGGTTTAGCCGGAGCAACCTTGTTTTTTACGCGGGTGCTTACGTCCGTTTCCTTTGTTATACTTTTAAGCCTGACTACGAGGCATTTTGCATTCCTTAAGGTGCTGCGTATCTTCGGCATACCCCAGGTTTTTGTGATGACCATGGGAATGTGCTACCGTTACATTTTTCTTTTCATCGAGCTGATTGAAAATACTTATCTTGCCGTAAAAAGCCGCGTGGGGATAAGGGTTAAGCCTAAGAGCGGCAGGAATATCGCGGCCTGGAATATTGCCGCTTTATGGCTGCGTTCCTGCCGGCTTAACGAAGACGTATATATGGCGATGCTCTCCCGCGGATATAGGGGCGAGCCGGTTACCCTGAATGAACTCAAAACAAAGCCGCGGGATTGGCTGTGGCTGGCTGCTGCAGCCGCGATTATCAGCGCAATAGGTTGCTTATGAATGAAATAATCTTTGAATTAAGGGATATTGATTTTTCTTATCTTGGAAAGTTCCCCGCGCTTTCTAATATTAACGTGAGCATAGGGCAGGGCGAGAAGATCGCGGTGATCGGGGCCAACGGCTCCGGAAAGTCTACGCTGATGCATCTTTTAGACAGCCTCATCTTTCCGGACCGCGGCACGTTCAAGGCCTTTGGCAGGGAAATAAAGGAAGATTTGTTTAACGACGCGGATTTCTCAAGAGATTTCCGGCGCAGAGTGGGACTGGTGTTTCAGAATCCCGATGTCCAGCTGTTCTGCCCGACGGTAAAAGAAGATATCCTCTTCGGCCCGCTGCAGCTTGGCCTTGATAAAAATGAAACCAAAAAACGCTTTGATGAACTGGTAGAAATTTTAGCTATCGGCAGTTTGCTGGACCGGTCGCCGCACCAGCTAAGTATCGGCGAAAAACGTAAAGCAGCCATTGCTTCAACGTTGGTGATCGGTCCGGAAGTGCTGATCCTGGATGAGCCGACAGCAGGCCTTGACCCGGCAACCACAAGGCGCATTATTGACCTGCTTATTAAGGCGCATGATTCGGGAAAAACTATTATTACCTCCACGCATGACTTGCATATTCTAAGCGAGATCTCCGATAGTATCTGCGTGTTCAGCCCCGATAAGACGATCATAAGGTCAGGCAGCACAGAGGCAATATTAAATGACGAGCAGCTGCTTAAGGACAATAATCTCGTGCATATACACGTTCATAAACATAAAGGTCAGGTACATACGCATCTTCACCGGCATTTAGACCACCATCATTAATATGGAAGAGAAAAAACCATTAGTCATAAAATTAGAATCCGAAGATAAATACCTCAGGCTTCTCGAGGGGCAGCCGCAGACAGCAGGTATGCGTTCCGGCTTGGTGCTCCTTAAGCCCGGCGAAGAGATTGGAGAACATTCCACCGGAAACCGCGAGGAGTCACTGGTCATCTTAAGCGGCGAAGCGCAAATCTACTGCGCCGGCTACCCTGTTTTTACTGCTTCAGCAGCATCGCTTGTCTATATCCCGCCGCATACTACGCATAATGTTAAAAACGCCGGAAAAAGTCCGGTAAAATACGTTTACATAGTTTCGCCTGTGTGATAATATTAAAGTCACAGAGCGAGGAGCGTAATGGAAAATTTCCTTTGGGCGATCGGCGCAAGCATTGCCGTAAGCCTGATATCTTTGATCGGTATTTTCGTCCTTATCCTTAATGATAAGTTGATCAATAAAGTATTGTTTTTATTGATTGCTTTTTCCGCGGGCGGCCTGATCGGCGGCGCATTCCTGCACCTCTTACCGGAAGTGGTAGAGCAAAATCCCCAAGGCAGTATTTTCTTTTATGTCATTGTCGGCTTTGTCGCCTTCTTTATTATGGAGAAATATTTTCACTGGCGGCATTGCCATAAAGGGGTCTGCGACATTCACGCCTTTACCTACCTTAATCTTATCGGTGATTCCATACATAATTTTACCGACGGCCTTGTTATCGGAGCGAGCTTTGCGATCAGCGTGAAATTCGGCATTGTTACAACGATGGTGATTATTTTCCATGAGATCCCGCAGGAGATCGGAGATTTCGGGGTTCTGGTTTACGGCGGGTTTAAAAAATCCAAGGCGCTGATTTGTAACTTTATTACCGCGCTTACCTGCGTTGTGGGCGCTGCTATCGGCTTGCCTTTGTCCGAGCACGTGGAAAAATTCTCGCTGTATATACTGCCTATTGTTGCCGGCGGTTTTATTTACGTGGCTGCCTGCGATCTCATTCCGGAAGTGCATAAGCAAACCAGTTTAAAACGCAGCACTTTTTCACTCGCGGCTTTCCTCTGCGGAATATTATTTATTATTTTAGCAAGGTTGGTTGACCCGCATTAAAGCGGCCACTATCATATATAAAAGATGAAAAGAATACTTTTATTTATCCTTCCGATCTTGATCATTGTCGCGGGCGCATTTACCGTCTTTGGGGTCATCCAAGTGAGTTTTGAAGAAGAAAAACTGATGGATGATTTAAAAAGAAAAGCCCGTACTGTAGCGGAAAGCGTTGAATTGTCGGCAAAACACATATTGCTCAACAATGACCTGAAGTCCGCTAATCGCCTGGTAGAGATCTTTCAGAAAAGGGAACGGCTGCAGGGCTGCGTTCTCTATAACAAAGAAGGGCAGGTCATCGCCATTACGGAAAGGATAGCGGACTGGAAGGAAAAAGACCGGCCTTATACCGGTAATATTATTTTAACCAAATCAGCCCGCGGGGCAGTAGAGAGTTTCCGCGAATATTCCGTATATAGCTATATCCTGCCGGTTTTAGACGATGAAGACAACATCTTGGGGCTGGTAGAAGTCGTCTATGATACGTCATATATGTTCACGATGCTCGCCCAGCTATGGCGCAGGATCAGTATCACCCTGATAATCCTGGTATCTTTGATCACCATGATCACCCTTTTAATTCAGCGTCAGACATTTGTTTTGCCTGTGCGCCGGCTTACGCAGTGGTTTGCGCATTTCCAAAGAGGTGATACGGATAAGCTCAGGCCTTTCCAGGAAAAGGGCGAATTTGGAAAACTTGTCAGCGAGGTGGAGCAGGTAGCTTTGGGTTTAAGGGTGGCGCGCAGAGCCGTATCTGACGAAGCCAGCGTCCGTGTCCAGAAAGAGGAACTCTGGACAGAAGCAAAGTTGCGCGATCTGATCCACGCGAAATTGGGCGGGAATTCATTCTTTGTAGTCTCTAACCGCGAGCCTTATATGCACATCAGGGATGAAATAACCGGAGTGCCGCGCTGCGTGCGCCCGGCAAGCGGAGTAGTTACTGCTATTGATCCTATATTGCGCGCTTGCGGCGGAACCTGGGTCGCCCACGGCAGCGCAGACGCGGACCGGGAATTCGTAAATTCCAAAAATAAGCTCGGGGTCCCTCCTGAAGACAATCGCTATATATTAAAAAGGGTCTGGCTGACAAAAGAAGAGGAGGAAGGCTACTATTACGGTTTTGCCAATGAAGGCTTGTGGCCGCTCTGTCATGTTACGCATACGCGGCCCGTATTCCGCGAAAAAGACTGGCAGATGTATAAAGCGGTGAATCTTAAATTTGCCGAGAGCATTTTAGAAGACCTGCCGGTAAAAAACCCGTTCATTTTTATCCAGGATTACCATTTTACACTCCTGCCAAAAATAATAAAAGACAAGCGGCCGGATGCAACTATCGCGTTATTTTGGCATATCCCCTGGCCCAACCCCGAGGTTTTCGCGATCTGCCCTTATCAGCAGGAAATACTTGACGGCATGCTTGCCTGCGACCTGATCGGCTTTCACGTGCAATTCCATTGCAATAATTTTCTTGATACTGCCAACCGGCTGACCGAGTGCCGCGTAGATACGGAAAAATTCAGCATTGTGCGGGCAAATAAAGAGACCGCTATCCGGGCATTTCCGATCAGCATAAATGGATTTCATTCCCCTGCACCGGCTACGCTTTCCGCGGAGGTAGAAAAGATACGCGACGAATACAATTTGAGAGGGAAAATAGTCGCCATAGGAGTGGACAGGATAGATTATACAAAAGGGATCATTGAACGGATACTGGCCATTGACAGGTTCCTGGAGAAATATCCGCAATATAAAAACAAATTCGTTTTTATTCAGTTGGCTTCGCCAAGCCGCACGCACATAAAACGCTACCATGAGCTTATCGGCGAGATTGACGAGCTGGTAGAAAAAAAGAACTGGAAGTATTCCGACGGCACCTGGCGGCCGGTAATTTATCTAAAGCGGCATTTTTCTCCTGAAGAGATAAAGCCGTATTACACCTTGGCCGACCTCTGTATCGTAAGCTCCCTTCATGACGGAATGAACCTTGTAGCAAAAGAATACGTTGCGTCTAAGGATAACTTTAAAGGAGCCCTGATCCTTAGCCGTTTTACCGGCGCTGCGCGCGAATTGACGGATGCGGTGCAGATAAACCCGTATTCGATCGAAGAGTTTGCCGACGCGATAAAATTCGCCCTGGAAATTCCCGAAGAGGAAAGAAAAAGGCGCATGGAGAATATGTATAAGGCTGTCCGGCAAAATAATATCTATAAATGGGCAGGCGATATCATCGCCGAGCTGACAGCGCTTAAGAAAAGCTTGTAAGCGGTTAATTATGGACTACTTGCTTGATCGCAGCGCGGATATTTTAAAAAAAGTAACTGCCAGATATCTGTTTGTGTTCCTTGATTTTGACGGTACGCTTGCGCCGATCGCGCAAACTCCTTCGGAAGCCGCGATACCCGAACAGGCAAAGCAGGTAATCAAAGAGCTTTCAGAGTTAGCGCATTGCAAGGTCGCGGTTATCAGCGGTCGCGCTTTGGAGGATATAAAAAGCAAGGTAGGGTTGAATAACATCATTTATGCCGGCAATCACGGTTTAGAGCTGGAAGGCCCAAAGATAAAGTTTAAAAGCCCGGTTACCAGTCGTTATAAGGATATGCTGGGAAAGATAAAGGATGAGTTACAGGAGAAGCTGTCAGGCATTAAGGGAGTGTTCTTTGAGGATAAAAGGGTATCTTTTGCACTGCATTATCGCCTGGCAGAGCCGAAAGACGTTCTACGCATAAAGTCGGCTTTCCATGAGACGGTAATAGTTTATCTTGCGGGGAATAAAATTACGATCAAGGAAGGCAAGATGGTCTTTGAGGTAAGGCCGCCTGTTGAATGGGACAAGGGCAAGATAATTATGTGGCTATTGGCAAGACAGCGTTTCGGCTGGAAGCGCGAAGAGATTTTTCCCATTTATATCGGAGACGACCTTACGGATGAGGACGCTTTTAAGGCGATCGGCAGGAAAGGTTTGACCATATTCGTGGGAACGGCCGGCAGATCATGCGCGCAATACTATTTACGCGATGTCGGCGAAGTATCCGATTTTTTAAAGATGATCCTTTGCGATATAAAAAGAGGTAATTCATGCCCGAAGCATTAAGAGCCAAAGAGGCGTTCAGATTCTATACAAGGCTGCATTTGCCGGAATTGACCGGTTTGCGCGCGACCACATTGAACCAGCTGCTTGATGTGATTAAACAGGTGCCGGATTCCTGTATTTATTATCATACGCACAGATTCCTGCAGCAACACCTTTATTTTTCCCCCGAGCCTCCGAATGATTTTGCTTACTGGGTAAGCGGTGTGCTGGGCGAGGATGAATTAAGCGAACAGTTAGCCAGCATTGACGTCGTGCAATATTCAACGATAAGGGCGCTGCGGGAAAATATAATCATTGTCATCACGGAGTATCTTGAAAATAATCCGCTGGCTAAGCTGAAATTCGCGCGAGAGGGCGAAGAATTCTATTTTATGAAATCAGTCAGTTTCATTATGCCTACCGGGCAATCCGCATACAGCTTAAGGGAATTTGTCGAGCTGCTAAAAATAATAACTTTTGATTCGTTATACTTCCATATCTTTGAAGCCCGCCTAAGGCTGGAAAAAAGCACTAATGATTTTTCCAATTGGATAGAAAATTCTTTCGGCAATAAAGAGTTGGCTGAAGAGATTTCTAAGCTTGACCCGTATACTTATACCCTTGATGACCTTAGAAAAACCCTGATCAGGCTCGTGGAAAGAAGGATATACGACTAAATGGCAAAGATAGAAGATTATGCCCCGGTCGTGGGACAGCCGGTTATTGATAATCTGCGGCTATTGGCGGAACGGTTGAAGGGAAAAGTCGTGCAGCAGATAAATTCCACGTCTGTCGGAGGCGGAGTGGCGGAAATATTAAACCGCATGATCCCGCTTTTAAACGAACTGGGCGTAAATACAAAATGGGACCTGATAAAAGGCGGAACGCAGTTTTTTGAGGTCACTAAGAGATTCCATAACTCGCTGCACGGCAGGAAAGAGGAGATCAGCCAGCGCGACTTTGACATATTCCGGGAAATAAGCCAACAGAACATTGACAGTATAGATATATACGGCGACATTGTATTCATTCACGATCCGCAGCCGATCGCTCTGGTGCAGAAGAAAGCCGATAATAAATGGATCTGGCGCTGCCATGTTGACGTATCCGATCCGGACTCGCGGGTATGGAATTTTTTGGTGGAATATATCGCAAAATATGACGCGGCTGTCTTTTCCGCGCCAAGCTTTTCACAGCGGTTGCCGGTAAGGCAATTCCTCATTGCGCCCTCCATAGACCCGTTAAGCGATAAGAACAAGGAGTTATCGCAGCGGACAATAGACGCGGTCCTGAAAAAATACGGTATTCCTCAAAATAAGCCTATAATTACGCAGATCTCCCGTTTTGACCGGCTAAAAGACCCGGTAGGCGTTATTGAAGCTTTTCTGCGGGTAAAAAAATATATTGATTGCCGGCTGGTCCTTGCCGGAGGCGGCGCTTCAGATGACCCTGAAGGCTTGAAAGTGCTTGAGGAAGTCAGGGAAAAGGCCAAAAAAGACCTGGATATTCACATCCTTTTGCTGCCGCAGAATGACATAGAGGTAAACGCGTTGCAGAGGGCTTCTACGGTAATAGTACAAAAATCCCTGAAAGAAGGATTCGGCCTGACGGTTGCCGAAGCGCTTTGGAAGGCAAAGCCCGTGGTTGCCTCAAACGTCGGCGGCATACCTCTTCAGATAAAACATAAACATTCAGGCCTGCTCTGCCATTCCATAGACGGAGCAGCGTTTGCCATAAAACAGCTCTTAAATAGCCCGGACTACGCGAAGAAACTGGGGCAAAACGGCCGGGAACACATAAAGAATAATTTCCTCCTCACCCGCCACCTGAAGGATTACATGCTGCTGTTTATCGCCCTCTACCATTCGGAAGATATAATTTATTTGTAAACATTTTTTCGCGCTTGCCCGCGGCATTTTTCATTTATTGATTTACCCGCATATTTAATATAGAATATATCTACAATGAAAAAAATATCTTTGATCCATATGAAGGCAGGGCAAAAAGGAAAAGTCGCGGAGGTCCGCGGCGGCCCAACCCTACAGCATCGGCTGATGGGCATGGGTGTATATTTAGGTAAAGACATTACCAAGCTCAGCCAGTTTGTTTTACGGGGGCCGATAGCAATCAAAGCCGGCAGGACAATTGTCGCCCTTGGCCATTCCATGGCTGTAAAAGTTATTGTGGAAGTAGAATGATAAAAAAGATTTTTTTGATCGGCAACCCCAATGTCGGAAAGAGCGTGGTGTTTTCGCGCCTGACCGGCGTCCAGGTGATCTCTTCTAATTATCCCGGGACTACCGTCGAGATCTCCCGGGGGTATTTGAGCGTACGGGGAGAAAAATTGGAAGTAGTTGATTTACCCGGCACGTATTCTCTTGAGCCTACCTCTAAGGCGGAAGAAGTGGCGGTTATCCTGCTAAAAGAACAATCCAAAGATGAGATCGCGATTATCAATATTATTGATTCTACCAACCTTGAACGGAATTTATACCTTACCTTACAGCTTATTGAAGCGGGCTATCCTTTGATTGTCTGCCTGAATATGTGCGATGATACTGCTCACCGGGGCATCAACATAGACGTACCGAAGCTTGAGGCGCGGCTGGGAGTTCCGGTGATTTCTACCTGCGCCGTGACCGGCGTGGGGATAAAAATGCTCATTGAGCGTATCGAGCAGGCAAAAACCGGCGTGCTGCCGCGCGTAGCTGCCCACTATCAACAGCGCTGGCAGGAGATCGGCGAGATTATCGAAGACGTGCAACGGCTTACCCACCGCCATCATACGCTCAGGGAAATGCTGGAAGATGCTTCTATCCGGCCGTTTTCCGGCCTGTTTATCGGCGCGGCAGTGATTTATGCGAGCTTTAAGATCGTGCGTTTTCTTGGAGAGTCCCTGATCACTAACGTCTTTGATCCTTTGTTTGCGAAGTTGTACCAGCCGGTAGTGGAAAGTTTAAGCGCGGCATTGGGAGGTGGCGGGTTTATCCACCATTTACTTATCGGCGACCTTGTCGCAGGAAAGATCGACTTTAAGCAGTCCATGGGCCTGTTTACAACCGCCCCTTACATAGAATTAGTTATGGTGCTGCCGTATGTAATCTCGTTCTATTTTGTGCTTAGCCTCCTGGAAGATATCGGCTATTTACCGCGGCTGGCGATATTGCTGGATAATCTGCTGCATCGTATCGGCCTGCATGGTTACGCGATCATCCCCGTGCTTTTGGGTTTTGGCTGCAATGTGCCGGGGATCTTGGCAACCCGCGTATTGGAATCAAAACGGGAAAGGTTTATTGCCGCGACCATCATTTCCATCGGCGTGCCCTGTGTGCCGCTTCAGGCAATGATCTTCGGGCTCCTGGGAAAATTTTCCGGTTTTTACGTTGCCGGAGTGTATCTCGTATTGTTTTCTATAATAATATTGTTAGGGATGGTTTTAAACCGCATTATGCCCGGATATAGCCCGGAGTTTTTATTGGAGATCCCTCCCTACAGGTTCCCGCCGCTGGCGATCCTGGCGAAAAAATTGGCCTTTCGTATCAAATGGTTTTTGGTTGAGGCCGTGCCGGTAGTATTGCTAGGCGTGCTTCTGGTAAACTTGATGATATACGGTAACGTATTTGATCTTATTACCGGAATATTCTCTCCGGTGATACAAGGCTTATTCGGCCTGCCTAAAGAAGCAGTGGTATCGCTGGTAATCGGCTTTTTAAGGAAAGATATAGCTGTAGGGATGCTTGTGCCGCTTGCGCTTTCGGCAAAGCAGTTTTTTATTGCCGCTACGCTTTTAGCAATATCTTTTCCCTGCATCGCGACATTCGCAGTGATGTTCAAAGAACTGGGTTTTAAGGATACGGTGAAGGCGACAATGATCATGGCCGGCGTCAGTTTGCTCGTCGGCACGCTGTTAAATTTTGCGATCATACGTTAAAAAACAACCAGGAGAGACAACAAGGTGAAGGCAGTTGCGTTAATTTCCGGAGGGTTGGACAGCATGCTTGCTGCCCGCGTGGTCAAGGATCAGGGGATTGAGGTCATTGGTCTGCATTTTGATATTTCTTTCGGCAGGCATAAAAAAAGGCTCTTAGGCCTGCACGATGAGCCGATACACTGGGTAGAAGACAATCTCGGCATTGAGTTAAGGACTGTGGATATCGCCTATGAATTTCTTGAGGTGCTTAAAAGCCCCAAACACGGCTACGGCGCCAATATGAATCCCTGTATTGATTGTAAAATACTGATGCTAAAAAAGAGCAAGGAGATCATGCATGATTTGGGTGCGTCATTTGTGATCACCGGAGAAGTCCTTGGCCAGCGGCCGATGTCTCAGCACAGGCAAGCCTTGATGAGTATTGAAAAGGAAAGCGGCCTGGAGGGGCTTTTGTTGCGTCCGTTATCGGCAAAACTGTTACCTCTTACCACGCCTGAGGTTTTAGGCTGGATTGACCGGGCGCAGCTTTTAAGGATCAACGGCAGGAGCCGTAAGGACCAGAAAGAGTTGATCAGCCGTTATGACATTAAGGATTATCCCAATGCTGCAGGCGGCTGTTTATTGACTGACCCGGAATTTTCCCGCCGGCTGCAGGATTTGATGAAACGCGCCGAATTGAACGTTGAGAATGTGGAACTGATAAAGGTAGGCAGGTACCTTAAGATTTCAGAAAACAGCCGTTTAATCGTGGGTAGAGACGAAAAAGAAAACGAATTTTTAACCAGCATTGCCAAAGACGGCGATTATCTATTCATGCCTGCCAACGTAATGGGGCCGGCTGCCCTTGGCCGGGGGGATTTTGACGAAAACCTGATCAATCTGGCCTGCCGTATAGTCTGCCGTTATTGTGACTTGAATTCCAGCGTTGCCGCGGATATTATATATAAGAAGAAAAACAGTAAAGAAGAAAGCATGAACGTTACGCCTGCCCAGGAGAGTGAGATAGAGCGTTTACGGATATGAAAGAAGCTTTACTGTACGAGAAGCTGGAAAATAAACTCGTCCGCTGCTTCCTTTGCGCGCACCAATGCCGCATCCCTGACACTAAATACGGTTTCTGCGGAGTCAGGCAGAATTTAGACGGCACGCTTTATACCCACGTTTACGGCAAGCCGATCACCCTGCATATTGATCCGATTGAGAAGAAGCCGTTGTATCATTTCCTGCCCGGGACTTTCAGTTTTTCTTTAGCCACTGTCGGATGTAATTTTCACTGCGGGTTTTGCCAGAATTGGGAGATCTCGCAAACCACTGCCCGCGACGGAGTGCGCTTTCCGGAGGAAGACGTCTTTCCCGGAGAAATAGTGGAAAACGCGCTGAAGAATGAATGCCGCAGTATTTCTTATACTTACACCGAGCCGACGATATTCTTTGAATACGCGCTGGATATCGCCAAGCTTGCCAAAGAAAAAGGCCTGTATAACGTTTTTGTCACTAACGGCTATATGACTAAAGATGCGTTGGAAATGATCCGCCCTTTCCTTGACGCGGCAAACGTTGACCTTAAATTTTTCCGCGAAGATTCTTACAGGAGGGTTTGTACTGCAAGCCTTGAACCGGTAAAAGACACGATCCGGCTGATGCGCGAACTGGGTATATGGGTTGAAGTAACAACGTTGGTTGTGCCGGGTGAAAACGATTCCAAAGAAGAGCTCGGCGATATTGCAAATTTCCTCGCTTCTGTGGATAAGGGTATGCCGTGGCATATTTCGCGTTTCCATCCCGATTATAAATTTACCGACCACAAAGCCACTCCCGAAGAAACCCTAAAAATGGCGCAAGGCTTAGGCAAGGCCGCGGGGATAAAATATATTTACGCTGGTAATGTCTCCGGATGGGGAAACGATACTTATTGCCCGGCATGCGGTAAAGCTCTAATCAAGAGAGAAGGTTTTGAGGTCTTGATGAATAAGGTTAAGCAGGGTAAATGTGGATTCTGTCAGGTGCAGATTGCCGGAGTATTTGATTAATATGATCGTTGATTATATTGAAAATATCGCTTCATATAAGAATATTTCTCCGCAACTATCCGCGGGTTTAGATTTTATTGCCGCGATGGATAAAGATATCAGCGCAGGTACGCATCAAATCCAAGACGGCGTAAAGGCGGTGGTCAGTGAATACCGGACTAGACCTGCCGAGGGTCAGCGCTATGAAACTCACGAAAAGGCGATTGATATCCAGTGTTTAATAAGGGGAAGAGAGATCATCCGCTGGCTGCCGGTTGAGGATTTGTCCCCGGTTACTGGATATGACAACGAAAAAGATATCCGTTTTTATTCCGCGTCAGCCAAAGGTACTGATGTCATATTAAGCCCTGGCTTATTCGTGATTTTCTTTCCCGAAGACGGGCATTGCCCCGGCCTGTGCGTTGAAACCGGCCCTGAACCGGTGAAAAAGGTTGTGGTCAAAGTCTGTTCCTTTTAGCATTGACAAGCCGCGGGTATTAAGTTAAGATAATTTTAGATAACGGGGAGGCTGTTGGGCAGCCTGAGAGTTCTGCGCGTAAGCAGATTACCCGATGAACCTGAACTGGATAATGCCAGCGTAGGGAAGGCTGCTACACGCGTTTTATTTTCCCTCCCTATGCTTGGCGCATAGGGATTTTTAATTTAAACCAAGAGAGGGAGGGAAAAATGCAGCTGGATGAGATCAAGATTTCAAAAGCGATCATTGAAGCTTACAAGGAAAAGCTGATTGCCGCTTTGGATGTGGATGTGGCAATCGCCGGCGCAGGCCCGGCAGGTATGGTCTGTGCTTATTATTTGGCAAGGGCGGGGAAAAAGGTCGCGATCTTTGAGCGCAAATTATCCGTCGGAGGCGGGATGTGGGGCGGCGGCATAATGTTCAATGAGATCGTGGTCCAGGCGGCAGCAAAAAAAATCCTTGATGAATTCGGAATTAAAGCGAGAATATATGAGAAGGGTTATTATCTGGCCGACTCCATAGAGGCAGTATCAACATTATGTTCTAAAGCGGTCAAGGCGGGCGCTAAGATTTTCAATCTGATCAGCGCCGAAGACGTGATGGTCAGGCAAAAACGCGTTTGCGGCCTTGTCCTGAATTGGACCTCGGTTGAAATGGCGCATTTGCACGTTGACCCGATCACCATGCGGGCAAAATTTGTAGTTGATTCCACCGGCCATCCGGCGGAAGTCGTACGTATTGTGGAAAGAAAATCCGGCATAAGGCTTAATACCAGGACCGGAAAAATGATGGGCGAACAGTCAATGTGGGCGGATGTGGGCGAGGAAACAATCGTAAAAAATTCTAAAGAAGTCTGCCCGGGAATGTATGTCTGCGGCATGTGCGCAAACGCAGTATTCGGCGGCCCGCGCATGGGCCCGGTATTCGGCGGTATGCTCCTTTCAGGAGAAAAGGTCGCCAAAGACCTGATCAGGAGGTTAAAGTAGGGGGGTGAGAGATGGGTAATAGGAAGAGGGTTCTTTTGATTGATGATGAAAAAGACCTTTGCGCGCTCACCAAGAAACTGCTTGAGAAAATAAGCAATTACACAGTCGCTACTGCTACCAGCGGGCAGGAAGGCCTGCAGCTGGCAAAAGAAGACAAGCCGGACCTGATCGTTCTTGATATAATAATGCCGGGGATGAACGGGTTTGAAGTGCTGGAGGAACTGAAAAAAGACATTTCTTTAGCAGCGGTGCCGGTGATCATTTTAAGCGGCAAGAGCGATGAGGCATCCCGGGTCAAGGCGCTGGAATTATATAATGAAATGTTCCTGATCAAGCCGGTTACTGCGCAGGAATTAAAAACCAAGATCGACGAAATATTCAAGATACGTATGCGGGGAAATAATTTATAAACAACTATGCTTGATCTTAAAGCTCTTGATCTGTTAATTTTTATTTCAGCTTACCTGCTCTTTGTTATCCTTCCTGGCCGCAGGATGCCGGTTGCCGTAGGCGCGGCTGTGTTAATGGTCTTAACAGGGATAATCTCATTAAAGCAGGCTTTTTTTGCGGTTAACTGGAATGTAATGGGGATTTTCGTCGGAACGCTGGTCATCGCAGATATTTTTATGGAAAGCCGTGTTCCGGCATATATTGCCGAAGTTATCGTAAACAAATCGCGCAATACCGCCTGGTCAATACTATTGATCTGCGCTTTGACGGGTTTTATTTCTGCTTTTGTGGAGAATGTTGCTACGGTTTTGATCGTTGCTCCCATCGCCTTATCGCTGGCCAGGAAATTACAGATCAGCCCGGTAAAAATGATGATTGCTATTGCAGTGTCTAGTAATTTACAGGGAGCGGCAACCTTAATCGGCGATCCGCCAAGCATGCTTTTGGGCGGTTTTGCCAAAATGAACTTCGGAGATTTCTTCTTTTATCGCGGCCGGCCGAGCATATTTTTTGCCGTTGAGATAGGCGCGCTCGCTTCATTTGCCGTGCTTTATTTTATTTTCCACAGCCATAGGAAAAAGGTGGCGCTGATAGCGGTAGAGAAGGTACGGTCATGGTTTCCTACGGCCTTGTTGGTAAGCCTGATCGTTTTACTTGCATTATCGTCTTTTCTTGATACCGGTTTCACGTATATGGCAGGCATATTGTGTATGGCGTTTGCCGTAATTGCGGTAATCTGGGAAAAATTCATCAATAAAGGCTCGGTGGTCAAAGGCATAAAGTCCCTTGATTGGGATACAACCTTTTTCTTGATCGGGGTATTTATCCTTGTCGGCAGTATTGCGCTTAGCGGATGGATAGAGGTGATTTCCGGGCTGCTTGCCGGGATGATCGGTAAAAACATATTTCTCGGCTATACCCTTTTGGTATTTATTTCCGTTATTCTTTCCGCGTTTATAGATAATGTGCCGTTTCTGGCCGCGATGCTTCCGGTAGCGATCTCGCTTTCTGATAAACTCCAGGTTCATCCGTCGCTATTTCTCTTCGGTTTACTTATCGGAGCGAGCTTAGGCGGCAATATCACTCCGATAGGCGCCTCGGCAAATATCGTTGCCTGCGGCCTGCTGAAAAAAGAGGGCTATGAGGTGAAATTCCCGGAATTTATGAAGATCGGCGTGCCGTTTACGCTGGCTGCAGTAACTACGGCTTATTTATTCGTCTGGTTTATCTGGAAAAACTAAACAGGGGGTGCCGGAATGGAAATGTTCCATGATCTGATAAACGCGGTTAGTTTTGCCCTGAACATTATCGGGGCGCTGGTGATTATCTGGGGCGTGATCATCAGCCTGATGGAATTCTTTCAAAGCGCGGCAGCGGAAAAAGGCGACTGCCTGAAGTGTAACGAAATCATCCGCCTTAAGCTCGGCAGCTACCTGGTGCTCGGCCTTGAATTTTTCATTGCCGGCGACATCATCAAAACCATAATCACGCCGACGTGGCAGAGCCTGGGCATGCTGGGAGTGATCGTGGTTATCCGCACCATCCTAAGCTATTTTTTGACAAAGGACCTGAGGAAAATATAACAAGGTAAATGGAAAAGATCATTATCGGTATCCGGGGCATGCACTGCGCTTCCTGCGCCGTAAATATTGAAAAGTCTTTACGCGGCAGGGACGGAGTGGCCAGCGTAAACGTAAATTTTGCCTCGGAAAAGGCTTACCTTGAATATGATCCCGGTAAAGTCACCCCTCCGGATTTAGAAAAAATAATTGAAAAAACAGGTTATCAGGTTGTTAGGCCCGCTGCGTTGCCGAAAGGGATAGAAGAGGATACCGGCCTTGACCGGGAACTGGTTTTGCGGCGCAAGGAAATATCGGCTGCCAGGATAAAATTTTTTATTTCATTACTGCTTTCCCTGCCGCTGATGTATTTCGGCATGGGCGGAAAATTCTCTAATATGGCGCTTGTGCAGTTTGTCCTGGCAACCCCGGTGTTGTTTGTCGGGTATCAATTTTTCACCCGTGGCCTGGCCGCTGTTATTACCGGGGGCAGCGCGAACATGGATACGTTGATCTCTCTTGGTGTGGGATCGGCTTATCTTTATAGTTTATATTCTTCGGTAATGATCTGGACAGGCAGGCAGCACGCTGCCATGGAAGGCCTTTATTATGAGACAGCGGCGTTTCTTATTACCTTTATCCTTTTGGGCCGGCTCCTTGAAGCGATTGCCAAGGGCAAGGCTTCCGAAGCCATAAGAAAGCTTTTGGGTTTACAGCCGAAAACAGCGGTAGTGGTCAGGGAAGGCAAACAAGTAGAGATCCCCGTTAAAGAAGTCATTACCGGGGACATAGTAGTGGTAAGGCCGGGCGAAAGGATCCCTGCCGACGGTATAGTTGTTGAGGGCCATTCCAGCGTTGATGAATCAATGATTACCGGCGAAAGCATGCCCGTGGAAAAGACAACAGGCAGTCTGGTAACCGGAGCAACCATTAATAAAGCCGGCGCATTTAAATTCCGGGCAACGCGGGTCGGTAAAGATACGGTCTTGGCGCAGATCATCCGCTTGGTTGAGCAGGCCCAGGGATCCAAGGCACCTATCCAGCAGCTGGCTGATAAAATTTCCGCTTATTTTGTCCCGGCAGTGCTTTTGACCGCGATAGCAGCATTTCTCATCTGGCTGCTGTCCGGCGCGGAATTCAGCTTTGCTTTAAATATATTTATCTCAGTATTGATCATTGCCTGCCCATGCGCCCTGGGCTTGGCTACTCCTACCGCGGTAATGGTAGCTACTGCCGTAGCTGCAAATAACGGCATCCTGATAAAAAATGCCCGTAGCCTGCAACTTGCCCATAAAATAAAAACGATCGTCTTTGATAAGACCGGGACTTTAACAAAAGGCAGGCCCGAGTTAACTGATATTGTTTCGGTAGGTAGCCTCAGCAGGCAGGAGGTATTAAAATATGCCGCCATCGCGGAAAAACGTTCGGAGCATCCCCTGGCAGAGGCGATGGTGGAAGCGGCAAAACAAGAAAATTTGGATATTCCCGACCCGGAAGCGTTTAATTCCCTTACCGGAAAAGGCGTGATCGCCCGTTTTAACTCGGAGATAATTGTTCTGGGTAACCGGAAATTATTCGTTGATCGGGGCATTGATATTTCCCGCTGGGAAGATAAACTAAGCGCGTTGGAAACGCAAGGCAAAACCGCGGTCTGCGTAAGTTATAAAAATGAGGTCATCGGGATTATAGCCGCTTCGGATACGCTTAAGGAATTTTCCCGTAAGGCAGTAGATGCGCTAAAAAAACCGGGCAGGCAGGTATTGATGATTACCGGAGATAACCGCGTTACTGCCGCAGCGATTGCCCGCGACCTGGAAATAGACCGGGTCATTGCCGAGGTCCTGCCTCAGGAAAAGGCAGCGGAGATCAGAAAGTTGCGTAAGGCCGGGTCAATAGTGGCGATGGTCGGCGACGGGATCAACGACGCGCCTGCTTTGGCGCAGGCAGACATCGGTATTGCCGTCGGCGCAGGCACGGATATCGCGCTTGAATCGGCGGACATCGTGCTGATGAGCGATGACCTGCGTGACGTCTCGGCAGCCATAGACCTGTCGCGTTACGCGATGGAAAAGATCAAACAAAATCTTTTTTGGGCATTTATTTATAATATTATCGGCATTCCGGTTGCCGCGGGCATACTCTATCCCTTTTTTGGCTTCCTCCTCAACCCGGTGTTAGCCGGCGCGGCAATGGCATTCAGCTCGGTATCGGTAGTAGCTAATTCTTTGCTGATGCGCAGCTATAAGAAAAATATTTGACCGATATTTTTTGGGTGTATAATATAAAGGAAGAGATACCCAACTCAATCGGATGAGTTGGTATCCCATTTTCTATGGGAGGAGGGAAAGATGATGACGGGGTTGGCAATAATACTTGCAATAGTAATAGTGCTTTTTTTGTGCAGGAAATTTGGCGGCGGCTGCGGATGCTGCGGCGGAAAAAAATGAAGACGTTCGCCATTAAGGCCCAGTTGGTTGTTTTCCTTTCCTTCTTTGCGTTTTACCTCTCTTTTATCGATAAAGATAGCCGGTTCCTGCTTGCCCTGCTTGTTGCCGTGGCTTCAACTGCAGCCATAGACACGGCTTTTACTCTTCTCAAGCAAAAAAAATTCTCCATAACTTCCAGCTCCCTGATATCGGGCTTGATCATCGGGTTTGTGCTTTCAAGCGACCTGCCTTTATGGACTATTGCCCTGGCTTCGCTGATCGCCATTGCCTCCAAGCATCTGATCAATTTTAAAGGCAGGCATGTGTATAACCCGGCAGCGCTGGGGATATTCGCGGTGATAATAAGCCTGGACGCTTCCACGCAATGGCGGGGCACTTATTTTTGGCAGGCCCTTGTGCCTGCGGGATTATATTTTTCCTATAAGATCAGGAAGCTGGAGGTTATCGTCAGTTATTTTGTTGCCGGCTTTGCCTTATTCGGCGCTCAGGCTTTAATGCAGGGAGTAAGCCTGTCAAATGTCTTTGGCTACTTTAGTTATTTTTACATATTCATCATGGTCATTGAGCCTAAAACAACGCCGACTAATCTGTTGGGTAAAGTGATCTTTGGCGTAATGCTTGCCGGCTTGATCTTTGTCCTCACCGGCGCAGCTGTCAGATTTGATGTTGAGCTTGCCAGCCTCTTGGCCATGAACAGCGCGACGCCGTTATTGAACCGGCTGAATATCGCCAAAAAGGGAGGGTAGGTGAAGAGGGCATTTTTTGTTTTATTGCTTATTTTTAGCGTGTGTGCGCCGGCGTTTGCGCACCCGCCATCTAAGATAATTATTTCTTACGATCCTACCGTAGGGGAATTGCAGGCGCTGATTATCCATAATGTCAGTTCACCGGAAAGCCATTATATAAAAAAGATAGATATCGGGCTTAACGGTAAGGAGATTGCCGAGCTTGAGTTTTCCCGGCAGGACAACAATGTCACCCAGACTCTCACCTATTTTATCCCGAATGTCAAGCCTGGCGATACCCTTTCAGTCGAGGCGTATTGCAGCATCAGCGGAAAGCTTGAGAAAGAAATAAAGGTCCAGTAGCAAACTCCGGCCGTAATTTAAAAAATATTATTTTTCCCTTGACAAATGATACTATTATGGTATCATTTACCAAGAATGGAGAAGAGCGATGAAACTTATAACCAGGGATACGGATTACGCGGTAAGGGCGCTGGCGTATGTCGCAGCGGCCAGGCAGGACGTAGTTTCTGTAACGGAGTTGGTAAAAAAATTAAAGATCCCGCGGCCTTTCCTGCGCAAGATCCTCCAGACACTCAATAAAAAAGGGATCCTTGAATCGGCTAAGGGCTTTGGCGGCGGGTTCCGCCTGGCGGTTAAACCCGGGGATGTTTACTTGCTTAAGCTGATGGAAATTTTTCAGGGAAAATTCAGGCTTAATGAATGCCTTTTAAAAAATAAGTTTTGCCCGAATATTTCCCGCTGTCCGCTGCGCAAGAAAATAAACAACATCGAGCGTTATGTTATATCGGAATTAAAAGGCGTTACTCTGGCTTCTTTAAATAAGAGGGGTGGATGATGTTTTCTGGTTGTCCCGGGCAGGATAAACGGAATATTAAGGTTGAGTCAATCGCTTGTACGGCGTGCGGCTACGCAGTGGAGATATTTTCTGATGAGGCGAGGCAGAAATGCCCGAAATGCGGAAATTGGGCTAACCGCCAGAAGCTTGCCTCTTGCGCCTTGTGGTGCAAATCCGCCCGGGAGTGTATCGGTGAAGAGCGGTGGGAACAATTAATCAGGGGAGGTTGAAAAATGTTCTGCTATCAATGTGAACAGACAGCAGGCGGTACCGGATGCCTAAAAACCGGAGTGTGCGGCAAGAATGAAGATATTCAAAGCCTGCAGGATATATTATTATTCGGCTTAAAGGGCATTGCCGCGTATGCCTTTCACGCGCAGGAATTGGGCGCCAGAGATGCAGAAGTTGATGCGTTCATGCACGAAGCATTGTTTAAGACCATAACTAACGTCAGTTTTGACATCAATCAGTATGTCGGCATGGTCTTAAAATGCGGCGAGATGAACTTAAGGGTAATGGAACTTCTGGATAAGGCACATACGCAGAAGTTCGGGAATCCCGTGCCTACGGCAGTGCCTACGGGTACGCGCAAAGGGCCGGGGATCCTTATAACCGGCCATGATCTGCTTGACCTTTATGAATTATTAAAACAAACCGAAGGTACCGGGATAAACGTTTATACCCACAGTGAGATGCTTCCGGCGCACGGTTATCCGGAACTTAAGAAATTCAAGCATCTGGCAGGAAACTACGGTGGCGCATGGCAGGAACAAAAGAAGGAATTTAATGAATTTAGCGGCGCGATCCTGGTTACCACTAACTGCGTGCTTATCCCGCCGCAAAATTCCTACCTTGACCGGCTGTTTACCGTAGGTATTGCAGGCGTAGAATGCGCAGCACATATAAAAAACAGAGATTTCTCTGCCGTGATTGCAAAGGCAAAGTCCTTGCCGCCCCTGCCGGAAGCCCCCGGGAAAACCATTATGACCGGTTTTCACCATACGGCGATCCTCGGCCTGGCCGATAAGATCATTGCCGCGGTAAAAGCCGGAAAGATCAGGCGTTTCTTCTTGATCGGCGGCTGCGACGGAGCAAAACCGGGGCGTAATTATTATACGCAGCTTGCGGAAATTGTGCCCAAGGATTGCGTGATCCTGACGCTTGCCTGCGGGAAATACCGTTTCAATAAGCTTGATTTCGGCGAGATCGACGGTATCCCGCGCTTGATTGACATTGGCCAGTGCAATAATGCCTATTCGGCAATACAGGTGGCGGCTGCTTTGGCAAAGGCATTTAACTGCAGCGTTAATGAGCTGCCGTTATCGATCGTGCTTTCGTGGTTTGAGCAGAAGGCAGTGGCAATACTATTGACCCTATTATATCTTGGCATTAAAGGCATGCGTGTCGGCCCGACGCCCCCGGCGTTCATTTCCGCGAACGTGTTCAAGCTGCTTCAGGAAAAATTCGACCTGAAGTTGATCGCTACTCCGGAAAAGGACCTGGCGGATATGCTGCAGGCAAAATAAAAAACGTTTGTTAACACTAAAATAAGAAGATATAATAGAGACAGTATTCATCCTGCCTGATATCTTCTGCCTGTGAGTATATAATGGTGAAAGAAATAAGAGCGCGTTTTATAGAAAAAATACCCCGGACCGGCTCGGTAGAGAGCTTCCGATTTACGCCGGCTGAAAGCCCCGGCTTTTTACCGGGGCAGGCAGCGCAGCTTATCTTTGACGAAAATAACCGGAATAACCGGGAGTTGAATAAATACCTTTCTTTTTCTTCTTCGCCGGAGAGGGCTTATGTAGAGTTTACTAAAAGAATAAGCTCAAGCGCTTTTTCAAAGCAGCTGGAAAATTTAAAATCCGGCGATGAGGTTTTGCTGAAAGCGCCGGTAGGCAATTGCGTATTCAGGGATGATTACGCAAAGATCGGGTTTTTGATCGGTGGCATCGGCATTACTCCGGTTATTTCCATAATTGAGCATATCATGGACAAAAAACTTACTACCGACGCGTTGCTCCTTTATTCTAACCGCACTGATGACGACATTGCCTTTAAAGAAGAACTGGACCGCTGGCAGGCGCTCAATAAGAATATTAAGGTAAGCTATATCGTTACAGATTGTCAGCCAAAGGATAATACTTGCATACGCGGCGTGATAGATAAAGAGATGGTAAGCGAGAAGGTCTATGAGCTTAACAAAAGGATATTTTTTCTCTTTGGGCCTCCGGGAATGGTCGCGGCGATGAACAACCTGTGTTTGGATTTGGGTTGCAGCGGAGAAAATATTAAGGCGGAGAATTTTGTAGGGTACTAATATTAAAATGGAGGTGGAAAATGGCAGGGATGAAAGAATTATTTCAGGCAGCTGATTGGAAAGCGGAAAAGCACGTACCGGTGATTGAGGCGGCGGATAAGGTAAAAAAAGGCGCATGGGTCGGGATAACCGTCAGTATCGGCAAAGAGATTCCCCATCCTAATACTACGGAGCATCATATTGCCTGGGCTGCGGTTTATTTTCTAGCTGCGGGTGAAAAGTTCTCTTACGAAATAGCTAAATTTGAATTTAACGCTCACGGCTCTTCAGTGCAGGGCCCCAACACCAGCACGATCTTTACTCATGCCCAAGGCACCTGTAATTTTAAGACGGATAAGCCCGGCACGATCATTGCCGCTTCTTATTGCAATATCCACGGCTTATGGGAAAATTTCAAAGAATTGAGTGTAGAATAAATGACTGAGCTGGATCCGCAGTTAAGGGACAGGATACTTAAGATACAGCAAAACGAGATCACCGAATACTTGATCTATAAAACGCTTGCTGCGATCGCCGGCTTAAAGCAGGATAAAAATAAAGCCGTGCTTGAGGCGATCTCCAACGATGAACTGTCCCATTATAACTTCTGGAAGAATTTTACGCAGGCGGAGGTAGCGCCGCAGCGGCTTAAGGTGAATTTTTACCTGTTCCTTGCCAGGACGCTTGGCTTAAGTTTCAGCCTTAAATTGATGGAGTCCGGCGAAGAAAACGCGCAATTAGTTTATGGAAAGCTTGCCTCGCTCGACCCGCAGGTAGTAAAAGTGATGCAGGATGAAGAACGTCATGAGCAGGAAGTCTTGGCGCTCATTGACGAAGAGCGGCTTAAGTATACCGGTTCGATCATCCTCGGCCTTAACGACGCGCTGGTTGAATTGACCGGAGCGCTTTCCGGATTTACCCTAGCTTTGCAGAAAACAAAATTGATTGCCGTAGTCGGCCTGATTACCGGCATTGCCGCGGCGCTTTCTATGGCAGGTTCGGAATACCTCTCAACTAAAGAAGAGGGGTCAAAGAGCCCGGTTAAAGCGTGCGTATATACGGGAATAGCCTATATTTTTACCGTTATATTACTGATTCTACCCTTTTTTATCTTTCAGAGCCCTTTTGTCGCATTGGGATTGACAGTGTTTTTTGTTGCCTGCGTGATCTTTATTTTTACTTTTTACGTATCGGTTGCCAAGGGTCTTAATTTTAAGACGCGTTTTTTTGAGATGCTGGGGATTGCCCTTGGCGTTGCTATATTGAATTTCTTTATTGGATTGGCAGTAAAAAAATACCTGCATATTGACGCATAATGGAAAGAAAGATAACTTTCAAAGCCGGCCCGCTCACGCTCGTAGGAAGGAACTTAAAAGTCGGCAACATCGCGCCCGAATTTAACGTAGTTTCCCAGGACCTGGCTGCTGTGCGGCTTTCCGATCTGGGGGCAAAGATTAAAGTAATTTCTTCTTTTCCTTCGCTGGATACGCCCGTATGCGACCTGCAGGTAAAGGAATTCAATAAAAGGGCAGCCGGTTTTTCCGATGAAGTGGTCGTGATCGGGATAAGCAAAGACCTGCCCTTTGCCCAGAAAAGATTTTGCCAGGAAAACAGCATAAAAAACGAGACCGTTCTTTCCGACTATAAATCTTCTTCTTTTGCCATAAACTACGGCCTGCTCATAAAAGAGCTCAATCTTTTAGCAAGGTCGGTTTTAATCATCGACAAAAACAATATTCTGCGCTATTTTAAGATCGTGGGAGAACTGACCAGCCCTCCGGATTACAGCGATGCGCTTAAAAACCTTGAGGAAGTCATAAAAATTCCGCTGCAGGCAGCTTCGAGGCCGGCTTTACCTGCGCGCTGTAAACCTTGCGAAATCGGCACTCCGCCGCTTTCCGAAGAAAAGATAGAGAAGCTGATTGCCGGATGCCCAGGGTGGGAATTAGTTGAAGGGAAAAAGATAACCCGGGAACTCAAATTCAAGGATTTCGCGGAGGCAAAATATTTTCTGGACATTGTTGCGCTGATCGCCGAAGAACAGGGGCATCATCCGGCGTTGGCTATAATTTATAATAAGCTCAAAATCACGCTGACGACTCATGCATCCGGGGGGCTTACGGAAAACGATTTTATTATGGCCGGGATGATCAATGAGCTGGAGGGATAAATATGAAGAAAGTGGCTGTTTTAGTTGAAGATCATTATCAGGTCCTGGAAGTATGGTATCCCTATCTACGGCTGCGCGAAGAAGGCATAGAAACCGTCCTTATCGGTACGGGAAAAAAACAATACTCAAGTAAAGAAGGTTATCCTGCTGAAGCAGAGTTGTCCATAAGGGATGCCAATGTTACTGATTTTTCCGGCGTGATCATTCCCGGAGGGTATGCCCCTGACATATTAAGGCGGCATAAGGAAATAAACGATTTTGTGAAAGCAATGGATAAGGCAAATAAGCTGGTTGCCGCGATCTGCCATGCGGGATGGGTACTGGTATCTGCTGGCGTGTTAAAGGGCCGCAAGGCAACTTGTTTTTCCGCGATAAAAGACGATGTGATAAATGCCGGAGCTGAATATAGCGACAAGGAAGTTGTCGTAGACCGTAACCTTATTACGTCACGTAATCCTTATGACCTGCCGGCTTTTTGCCGGGAGATCATCAGGTATTTAAAGGGTTAAATCGGTTATGAGTTTAGAACATTATCATTTGCATCATCGGTTGAATAAGCTTTCCCGTTTACGGCTGGCGCTATTTTTGACCGGTTCAGGCATGGTCATTGAATTTGCCGGAGGCCTGCTTTCTAATAGCCTTGCCTTAGTTTCCGATGCCTGGCACATGGTAACGCATTTGTTTGCCCTGGGCATGAGTTATTTTGCCATCGTCCTTGCCTTAAGGCCGGTTACCAAACAGCATACTTACGGTTTATACCGGGCGGAGATCCTCGCGGCATTCATTAACGGCATAGTCTTGATCTTTATTTCCGGGTATCTGGTATATGAAGCGGTAATGCGCTTTATCCATCCCGAAGAAGTAAAGATATTAGAAATGTTTTTAGTGGCGGTCATTGGCCTTATTATCAACGGCGCGAGTATTTATCTTCTTTCGCGCTCCGGTTCACATGACCTGAATATACGCAGCGCCATACTTCATGAAATAGGCGACCTTATATCAAGTGTTGCCGTAGTCGTCGGCGCCTTGTTTATTTTTTATACCCGAAATTACCTCATTGACGCGCTATTGACGTTCTTTATTGCCATCCTGATCGTTATCTGGTCAATAAAGCTGCTGGTTGATTCGGCGCATATCTTGCTTGAGGCTGCACCTAAGCATCTTGATATTGACTTGCTAGTCACTCTGCTCAAGGATGAAATTCCCGGGATACATGAGGTGCATCATGTGCATGCCTGGACTATTGCTACGTCAATGTACGCGCTTACTGCGCACGTGGTGATTGACGACTGTCATGTGAGTAAAGCCAACGATATTCTAATTAAGGTAAACGACCTGCTCAAAAAGAAATTTAATATTGAACATACAAATATTCAGTTTGAATGTTTGATTAAAAAGGCATAACGCCTAATCCGATAGGAGGATAAAAATGAAAGCAGTAGTTAATCCAGAAATATGCATCGGCTGTACGCTTTGCGTAGGCACATGCGCGGAAGTATTCCGGATGGAAGGGGACAAGGCAGTTGCCAACCGCGATCCGGTGCCGCCGAATTTATATGATTGCTGCAGAAGGGCTGCGGAAGAATGCCCGGTAGCGGCAATAGAGATTACCGAGGATTAACAGGAGGCAGGAAAGGATGAACGATGTTTCTATCCTTATCGGCGGTAAAGCCGGCTTTGGCATAGATGCCGCCAGCCTGATTATCGGCGCCATACTAAATAAGCTGGGCTATCGCATCTATATCTACCGCGAGTATCCATCTCTTATCCGGGGCGGCCATACGTTTTCCATTATCCGCGGCTGCCGGGAAAAGGTCTATACCCACCGCAATAAAATTGATTTTCTTCTTGCCTTAAATCAGGACACGTTCAACTTTCATAAGGATAAATTAAGAGACAACGGGGTTGTGGTTTATGACTCTGATGTGGTGAACATCGGCGATCTGCAGCCCGGTATGCAGGTTCTGGCTATTCCGGCTTCAAAAGTAGCCAAAGAAGAGAATGCCGCCGAAATTATGCGTAATACCTGTTTGATCGGAGCATTTTGTAAGGCTGCGGGCATAGGCTGGCCTATCCTGGAACAAGTATTTAAGAAGCGCATACCCAGAGAAACCGAGCAGAATTTAAAGGTTGCCTCGGTTGCTTATAACGAGGCGCATGAATTAGTAAAAATCCCCGGCTTGGATCAACCGGCATTGCCTATTATTACCGGCAACGAAGCTATTGGTTTAGGGTTAGTTGCAGCCGGCCTGAATGCTTACATTGCTTATCCTATGACCCCGTCTTCTGCTATCCTGCATTTTTTAGCCGGCATTACCGATAAAATCCCCTTAAAAGTCATCCATCCGGAGAGCGAGATCGCCGTAATGCTTATGGCATTAGGTGCTGCTTATGCCGGAGATAAGGTTGCTGTCGGCACTTCAGGCGGCGGATTCTGCCTGATGACCGAAGGCCTCAGCCTTAGCGCAATGGCAGAGCTTCCGGTCACGATTGTCTTGGGACAGAGAACCGGGCCAAGTACCGGCCTTCCGACTTATACCGGCCAGACAGAGCTACAATTTGCTTTAAGCGCCGGCCACGGCGAATTCAGTCGCTTTGTGGTTGCTCCCGGAGACGCCGAAGAAGCGTATTTCTGGTCGGCAGCCGCGTTAAACATGTCTTCCAAATATCAGATCCCGTCCATTATTTTATCGGATAAGACCCTTGCCGAAGGCACGTATAGTTTTGATATTGCATCAGCCGGCGAAGTCAGCGCAGAGAAATTCCTTTTATGGGATAGGCAGGGGCAATATAAAAGATATCTGGATGCAGAAAACGGCGTATCTGGCCTGGCTTTTCCTTCGGATAAGGACGCGGTAGTAAAAATAAACAGCTACGAGCATGACGAATACGGGATTACCACCGAAGACCCGGCAATCACCGTTAAAATGCAGGAAAAACGGCTGTGTAAAGGCGAATGCCTTAGCCAAGAATTAGAGAATTATAAAACCGTGAACGTATACGGCAATGCTAAATCTAAAACAGCAGTACTTTGCTGGGGATCAAATAAGGGCGTTTGTATTGAAGCGGCAGAGAGCCTCGGATTAAAAGTCATCCAGCCTGTGGTATTGTGGCCGTTTTCCGTTGGACAGTTCAAGCTCGCCCTAAAAGGCGTTAAACAGCTGATCTGCGTAGAAAACAGCGCTACTGGCCAGTTACCGGCTTTACTTAACAGTTTTGGCATTAAGACGGATAAAATGATCTTAAAATACGACGGTAGGCCGTTTGAATTGGCCGAGCTTGAAGCAAAGATTAAAGAGGCAATAAAATGAGTGATAAGAATTTAAATACTTACGCCGTCAACACATGGTGCCCGGGTTGCGGCAACTTTTCCATACTTAACGCGATCAAGTCCGTACTTTTGTCTTTGGCGCAGGAAGGGCTTGGCCTGGAAAACGTAGTTTTGGTGTCCGGCATAGGATGCCACGCAAAGATCGTGGATTACATAGACGTAAACAGTTTTTATTCCATACACGGCAGGGCAACCCCGGCTGCCAGCGCGATAAAGATCAGCCGTCCGGGATTAAAAGTGATCGCTTTTGCCGGAGACGGAGACGCTTACGGCGAGGGTTTAGAACATTTAATATTTGCCGCAAAGCGTAATGTTGATATCACGATGATCATCCATAATAACCGTGTTTACGGGCTGACCACCGGCCAATACACACCTACCTCGCCGTTGGGTTTTAAAGGAAAGTCCACTCCGATGGGGACAAAAGAATCGCCGATAAATCCGCTTGAGTTGATGCTTTCCTGTGGCGCAGGCTTTATCAGCCGCGGCACGTCCCACGGTATAGAGCTGCTCAAAAAAATCTTTAAAGAAGCGATACTTCATAAGGGGTTTTCCATCGTAGACGTGCTACAGGTTTGCGTAACGTATTATAATATGTATGAATATTACGATAAGCGCGTTTATGAGCTTACCGGCCATAATCCGCAGGATTACAAGCTGGCTATGGATAAAATACGCGAGTGGGATTATAATAAAGACGCTCCTATTGGTTTGGGGGTTTTTTACAAAAAAGAGTCAGCTGTATTCGAAGAAGGTTTTCCCAGGGCAGCTACAGCGGACACGGAGAGGCCGGAAAAAATAAAGCAAATCCTGGCGGGTAGGCTTTAGCACCCGAACCTAAAATGCACCTTGCCCTATCGGATGGGCAAGTGTCCCGCCTACTGCGGGAATGGTTCGGTGTGCACTTGCTGTGCAAAGAGGCACATTATGGCACGTATAGAGATCAAAAAAAATATATTCTGGGTAGGCGCAGTTGACTGGAACATCAAGAATTTTCACGGCCATACCTATACGACAACAAGGGGTACGACTTATAACGCTTATTTGGTTATTGATGATAAGATCGCCCTGGTAGATACTGTTTACGGCCCGTTCAGCGCAGAGCTCATTGAGAGAATAAGGCAGGTTATTGACCCGGCAAAGATAGATTATATTATAGCAAACCACGTAGAGACTGATCATTCAGGCGCTATGCCGGAGATCATGAAGCTCTGCCCCAAGGCAAAAGTTTTAGGCACAGCTAAATGCAAAGAAGGCCTATACAGAAATTATTACGGCAATTGGGATTTTCAAGTCGTAAAAACCGGGGATAAGCTGGAATTAGGCAAGAGGACCTTGTCTTTTATTGAAGCGCCGATGATCCATTGGCCGGATAGCATGTTTACTTATTGTCCTGAAGAGAAGCTTTTAATGCCCAATGATGCTTTTGGCCAGCACTATGCAACGGCAGAAAGATTTGATGATGAGGTAAGTGATTGCGAACTGATGGATGAGGCGGAAAAATATTACGCTAATATCCTCTGGCCGCTAAGCGCGATCATTGGCAAAAAACTTGAAGAAATAATCAGTATGAATATTCCTATTGATATGATCGCGCCCAGCCACGGCATAATCTGGCGCAAGGACCCAAAAAAGATCATCAATGCGTATTCCTCGTGGGTAAAGAATACAACCCAGCCCAAAGCAGTCGTGCTTTATGAAACCATGTGGCGCTCCACGGAAATAATGGCGCGTAGAATCGCAGATGGCATTATTGATTCCGGGATAATGGCAAAGGTTATTGATATAACGCAGGCTGACCGTACGGAAACGATCAAGGCATTATTCCAGGCAAAAGGTTATGTTATAGGCTCGTCCACCCACGATAACGACATGTTGCCGAATTTAGCAGGGTTCCTCGAGTTTCTTAAAGGGCTTAAGCCTCAAAATCGGCTTGCTGCGGCATTTGGTTCGTATGGTTGGGCAGGGGGTGCCGTAAAAAATATTGAGTCGGTATTGGGCGCTTCAGGGATCAAGATCGTCCAGCCGGGGCTGGGTATTCAATACGTCCCGGATCAGGCCGGCCTGCAACAATGTTATGATTTCGGGAAGAGTTTTGCGGAAAACGTGAAATAGCAAGTAGCACCCGAACCTATCGGATGGTTCGGTGTGCGCTTAACTGCGCAAAGGAGGACGATATGGGTTGCGGATGTTGCGGAGCAGCAAAGAAGAAGCCGAAAAAGAAAGCAAAGAAGAGAAAATAAACATTATTGCCTTAACCGGCTTTGGCTTATAACCCGAGCCGGTTGAGGCAGCATCAACAACAGGAGATCTTAGTATGGCTAAATATCGTTGCACTGTTTGCGGTTATGTTTATGATCCTGCTGCCGGAGACGCGACTCAAGGCATTGCCCCGGGCACAGCGTTTGAAAGCCTTCCTGCGGGATGGACCTGCCCTGAATGCGGAGTAGGCAAGGACATGTTTGAAAAAATTTAAAGCCGGCATGAAAAGAATCCCAGAAGACATCGTGCATTTTTTTCGGGAACAAGGGTTTGTCATTGTTTCTACGTTAGATGACCGGGGCCGGCCTCATAATTCCTGTAAAGGGATAATAAATATCTCGCCGTCCGGGAAAGTTTACCTGCTGGATGTTTACCTGAAAAATACTTATAGTAACCTTAAACGTAACTCAAATGTCAGTATTACCGCTGTTGACGAGCATAAATTCAAAGGCTACTGCCTTAAGGGCAAGGCTAACATTATTAATCGCGAGCAGATCAATCCGCAGATAAGAAAAGAATGGGATGGTCGCATTGCCGGCAGGATCACGCAGCGGCTGATCAAAAATATCCGCGAACAAAAAGGGCATCCGAAGCACCCGGAAGCGCTCCTGCCGCATCCGGAATATATGATCGTGATGGAAGTCAGCGAGATCGTTGACCTGACTCCCCATAATTTAAAAGGAGAGGTCCAGTAATGGGAAATATATTTGCCGCCAGCGAGATCGTAGAGATCGGCATTCAGATTGAAAAGAACGGCAGGGATTTTTATAATGTGCTTTGCCGTAAGTCAAAAGACCAGAATGCCGTAGAGGTTTTTAAATTCTTGTCAGGAGAAGAGGAAAAGCATATCCAGGTTTTTAAAAGTATCCTTGAGACGACCGAGAAATACGAGCCGCCTCAAGCGTATGCCGATGAGTATTTTGCGTATATGAACGTGCTGGCAAGCGAATATGTCTTTACCCAAAAGGATAAAGGCGCTGAAATGGCCGGCAAGATCAAAAGCGACAAAGAAGCCGTGGAGATAGGCATTGGTTTTGAAAAAGACTCAATAATCTTTTATGAAGGGATGAAAAAGGCAGTGCCGGAATACAATGTATCCATAGTAGAAGAATTAATACATCAGGAGCAGAAACATTTACAGCAGCTGGTAAAATTAAAGGAGAAAATATGACCAAGAGCGTGAAGGTTTACAGTACTTCCACCTGCCCTTATTGCATCCGCGTAAAGCAGTTCTTAAAAGATAATAATATTGCCTTTGAAGACGTTGATGTCGCGTCTAACGAGAAGGAAGCTGAGCTAATGGTGGAAAAATCCGGCCAGATGGGCGTGCCGGTGCTGGACATAGATGGCGAGATTATTGTCGGTTTTGATAAGGAGAGAATAAAAGAGGCGCTGGGACTATAATATGTATGACCTGATTATCATCGGAGCAGGGCCGGCAGGCATTACTGCCGCTGTCTATGCCGCCCGCAAGAGGATCAAACAGCTGGTCATTAGCATGGATATCGGCGGCCAGGCAGCATGGAGCGGCGACATTGAAAACTACACCGGCTATCAATTTATTTCCGGGCCTGAACTGGCAGCTAAGTTTGAAGAGCATATGCGCAAGTTTGAGATAGAATTGAAGGAACAGGAAACGGTTACGCAAGTCTTGAGGTCCGGAGACAAGATATTGGTTAAGACTAATAAGACTGAATATGCGGCAGCAAGCGTGATCATTGCCTCGGGCAAAAGGACGCGGGAATTAGGCGTGCCGGGTGAAACAGAGTTTAAGAATAAGGGCCTGACTTATTGCGCGACCTGCGACGCGCCGCTGTTTTCCGGAAAGAACGTGGCGGTTATTGGCGGAGGCAATTCCGCGTTGGACGCCGCTATACAGCTGATGCGCATTGCAAAACATGTATACATCATTAATATTGCCGCGGCTTTAACGGGTGACGCGATAATGCAGGAGCAGGTAAATACAAGCCCGCTGGTTACGGTAATAAACAACAGCCAGGTAACTGCTGTTTTGGGCGACAAAATGGTAAGCGCCATACAGATAAAAAAAGAAGGCAGGATTGAAACTATTCCTCTTGAAGGCATATTCGTAGAGATCGGCTTGATCCCGAATTCAGAATTCGCCAGTTCCATAGAAAAAAACCAGCTGGGAGAGATCAAGGTAAACTGCCGTAATGAAACCAGTATTGAAGGGATCTTTGCCGCCGGAGACGTTACCGACGTGCCGGAAAAACAGATCATCATTGCTGCAGGAGAAGGCTCAAAAGCCGCGCTTAGCGTTTTTCGTTACCTCATCCAGCATCGCTTCGGGGCATAATACAGGAATCCTTTGACTTGCTTCTCGTTTTGTGTTAACATTTTTCAATTTACCCGCTTCAGTAAGAAGGGAGGTGAAAAAATGAAGAAGTTAATCCTTACGGCTATGGTTTTATGCCTGGCGGCAGGTTTTGCCTTTGCCGAAGAGGCTGCCATGGAAACTGCAAGCATGCCGATGATGGTCAAGGGCACGATCATCGACAATATGTGCGCAGGAGCGCATGGCGCGGATCTTGCGGAGTTTATCAAAACACATCCTAAGAGTTGCGCATTGATGCCTGATTGCGAAGCCAGCGGTTACGCTATCTATGCCGACGGCAAATTAATGAAGTTCGATATGGCGTCAAACGCGAAAGTCGCGGAATTCCTGAAGAAGGAAGATAGTAAGCTGGAAGTGGTTGTTGAAGTAGAAAAAGCAGGAGAAGAATTAAAGCTGGTTTCTATAAAGAATCAATAATTCTCCAGTATTTGTTCAAGGGCCGTTTCTTTTTTTGAAAAGAAACGGCCCTTTCATTTATTAAAAAAATACTTGACAAATTATTGTTCTCATGTATACTATACTATGTTGATAGAGTTAATAGAATAAAGAGGAAAAAAGATGAAGATTACCTATAAGGGCGATTATGCATTAAAGGCGGTTTTGGACCTGGCAATACATTATGATCGGGAGTTAGTCACCAGCCATGATATGGCTAATCGCATAGATACTCCGATTAAGTTCCTGGAACAGATATTACTGGATCTCAAAAAGGGCGGTTTTATTGAAAGCCGGCGCGGGAAAGTCGGAGGTTATTTATTAGCCAAATCTCCCGCTGAAATTACAGTAGGGGACGTAATCAGGTTTATTGAAGGGCCGATAGAGCCGGTTGCCTGCGCAAAAGACGGATACACAGAATGCAGGGACTTATATAAATGTGTTTTTAGGAAAATCTGGCAGGATGTGGCACAAGCAACATCAGGGATTATAGACAACATTACTTTTAAAGAGTTGGCCAGCCGGGTTAGTTCTGCGCAGCAACTGCCGGCTTACTCAATTTAAAGGAGAAAATACGTGGCCGTTTATTTCTATGATAATACGATGATGTGTTATGCGGTAATGATGTGCCGCCTCTTTGGTGGGGAGGGGCCTCCTATGTAGCATTATTACGATATATATAGGATGGACAGCCCACTACCGAGGAGAGCGGTCAGTGGGTTTTTATTTGGTGCAAATTAAACTTAGGAGGGAAAAATGGGCATTAAAGAAAACACAAGAAAATTCCTTAACGATACGATCGTAAAAGAGATCAGCGATGCGGTGGGCTCTTTAGAATACGGCACAATTACGATCAAAGTGCACGATACGAAAATAGTGCAAATAGAAACAGCGGAAAAAAAGCGCTTTGATGACGTTTGGAAAATTGAAGAAGGAGGCGGGATATGAGTAAAATTGATAATCAGCTTAAAGTGGAAACACTTGCCTTACACGCAGGCCAGGAGCCTGACCCGACGACAGGTTCGCGGGCAGTGCCGATCTATCAGACAACTTCGTATCAGTTTAAGAATACCGAGCATGCGGCTAATCTTTTCGGCCTCAAGGAATTCGGCAATATTTATACCCGTTTAATGAACCCGACAACCGATGTTTTTGAAAAGCGTGTCGCGGCATTAGACGGCGGGGTCGGCGCTTTGGCAGTTGCCAGCGGCCAATCCGCAATCACCCTTGCGTTGTTGAACATTGCTCAAACAGGGGATGAGATCGTTTCCGCGGATAACCTTTACGGCGGTACTTATAATCTGTTACATTATACTTTCTGTCGTCTCGGGATAAAGGTAAAATTCTTTAAATCCAATGATTTGGATGCGCTGCAGAAGGCGATCACACCCAAGACAAAAGCGGTATATGCCGAATCAATAGGTAACCCGAAACTCGATGTCGCGGATCTGGAAGGTATATCCAGGGTTGCCCATAAAAACGGCATACCTTTTTTGTTGGATAATACCGTGTCGCCGTATCTTTTAAGGCCGATTGACCATGGCGTAGACATCGTTGTCTATTCGGCGACAAAATTCATCGGCGGCCATGGCACATCGCTGGGAGGCGTTATCGTTGACTCGGGTAAATTTGACTGGACTAACGGTAAATTCCCCTTGATCGCCGAACCGGATCCGAGTTACCACGGGATCAATTTCGTGGAAGCATTAAAGCCTTTGGGTAATATCGCCTATATTATTAAGGCGCGGGTTACTTTGTTAAGGGATTTTGGGCCTGCAGTGTCTCCTTTTAATTCTTTCTTGTTCATTCAAGGCCTGGAAACCATACACCTTAGGCTGCCCTGCCATGCGGAAAATGCGCTTGCCGTGGCTAAATATTTAAAAAAACACCCCAAAGTGAGCTGGGTTAATTATCCCGGGCTGGAGGATAGCCCGGAAAAAGAAAGAGTGAAAAAATATCTGCCTAAAGGAGCCGGCGCTATTTTAGGTTTTGGTATTAAAGGGGGATTAGAAGCAGGAAAGAAGTTTATTGATGCGCTAGAGTTGATATCACACCTGGCAAATGTTGGAGACGCAAAAAGCCTGGCAATACATCCGGCGACAACAACTCACCAGCAGCTATCTAGCGAAGAGCAGCTGGCAACCGGGGTAACACCGGATTTTATCCGGCTTTCAATAGGGATTGAGCATATCGATGACATTATTACTGATATTGAACAGGCATTGGTAAAAACGTAAGGGGGGACAATGGGAAAAATATTTTCCGATATTACGAAAACCGTGGGCAATACACCTTTGGTGAAATTGAACCGTATCACCGAAGGGCTGGAGGCAACAGTATTGGTAAAGCTGGAATCTTTTAACCCACTCTCCAGCGTAAAAGACCGCATAGGAGTGTCATTGATCGAAGATGCCGAGCGCAGAGGCTTGCTTAAAAAAGGCACTACGATAATTGAGCCGACCAGCGGTAACACAGGAATTGCTCTGGCATTCGTAGCTGCGGCAAAAGGCTACAAGCTTATTTTGACCATGCCCGATACCATGAGCCTTGAGCGCAGACAATTGCTCAAGATATTCGGCGCCGAGCTTGTGCTCACTGAAGGCGTAAAAGGGATGAAGGGAGCAATAGAGAAAGCCGAAGAGCTGGCAAAAAATACTCCTAATGGTTTTGTACCGCAGCAATTCAATAATCCGGCAAATCCTGAGATCCACCGTAAGACTACAGCGGAGGAAATCTGGAATGATACAGACGGTAAGATCGATATTCTTGTTTCCGGAGTCGGCACCGGCGGCACGATCACTGGAGTTGCGGAGGTAATAAAAAAGCGTAAACCTGAATTTAAGGCGATCGCGGTTGAGCCGGATGCTTCGCCGGTATTATCCGGCGGTAACCCTGGACCGCACAAGATCCAAGGCATCGGAGCGGGATTTGTGCCCCAGGTTCTAAATCGGGCGGTTATTGATGAGGTTATCCGCGTCACCAATGACCAGGCCGGAGAAACCAGCCGTCAGCTGGCAAAACTGGAAGGTATTCTTGCGGGAATTTCCAGCGGCGCTAGCGTTTGGGCGGCATTGGAAGTGGCGAAAAGAAAAGAAAACAAAGGAAAGCTCATTGTGGTAGTGCTTCCCGATACGGGCGAGCGCTATCTTACTACATGGCTTTTCCAAGAGGTTAATCCATGACGAAGGAATATTTCAGCCTTGACGTGCTTGCCCTGGAAAATGGGGACAGGTTCGGGCCGGTAATACTTGCATATGAAACATACGGTACGTTGAATAAGGAAAAGACCAATGCTATTCTTGTTCTGCATGCCTTTTCAGGGGATGCGCATGCCGCAGGTCTCTATGACGACAAGAATGATCCGGGTTGGTGGGATTCAATGATCGGTCCGGGAAAGGCATTTGATACCGATAAATATTTCGTGATCTGTTCAAATGTCCTTGGGGGCTGTAAAGGTTCAACTGGCCCGTCGAGCATAAATCCTAAAACCGGCAAGCCTTATGCGCTTAGCTTTCCGCTTATCAGTATCGGCGATATAGTTAATGCGCAAAAGCGCCTTATTGACCATCTGGGTATAGAAAAACTGCTGACGGTGGCGGGCGGATCAATGGGCGGAATGCAGGCTTTAGCATGGCTGGTAAAATATCCAAAGAGCATACGCAGCGCAATACCGATTGCCACTGCTGTCAGGCATTCTTCGCAGCAGATCGCGTTTAACGAAGTAGGCAGGCAGGCGATCATGGCCGATACTCATTGGAAAGAGGGAAATTATTACGGCGGGCCGCTGCCGGACAAGGGCTTGGCAGTTGCCCGGATGATCGGCCATATTACTTACATGAGCGAACGGTCCATGGCGGAAAAATTCGGAAGGCAGAAAAAAGACAACATACAGCCGTTCAAGTTTACAGCTGATTTTGAGGTAGAAGGATATTTGCGTTATCGCGGGGATAACTTCGTAAAGCGGTTTGACGCCAATTCCTATCTTTATATCACTAAAGCAATGGATAATTTCGACGCCTCGCAAGATAAGCCTTTGCAAGAAGCCTTGCGGGGAGTAAAGGCCAAACTGTTAGTGATCGCCTTTAAGTCAGACTGGTTGTATCCTGCGTATCAGTCTAAGGAAATTGTCAGGGCTTGTAAACTTTCCGGCGTAGAAGCTACTTATTGCGAAATAGATTCTACTTACGGCCATGACGCGTTCCTTCTGGAAGCAGAAGAAGAGACGCACCTGATCGCGCATTTCCTAAAGAAAGTTTTTTATGAATACGAGGTGACGGGTAATTATGCAATATAAGGACATCCATCCGGATCATAGGGCAATATTAGGGCTGGTTAATCCCCGCTCCTCTGTCTTGGACCTTGGCTGTGGTACAGGAGACCTGTTGTATCTTTTAATCAAAGAGAAAGATGCGGCCGGCCATGGCATAGAGATAGATGAGCAGGCAATATACCAATGCGTCAGCAGGGGGGTAAATGTCCTGCACGGGGATATTGATACCGGGCTTGCCGAATACCAGGATAAGTCGTTTGATTACGTGATCCTTAACCAAAGCCTGCAACAGATAAGGCATGTCGATAAAGTGCTTCAGGACGCCTTACGGGTAGGTAAAAAAGTGATCGTCGGATTTCCTAATTTTGCCCATTACAAGTCAAGGCTGCAGATGTTGTTCCGGGGCAGGACGCCGATAACCGGCGCCTTGCCTTACCAGTGGTATGAAACGCCGAACCTGCATTTTTTGAGCATTTCCGACTTTACGGCATATTGCCGGTCAAAAAATATCACTATTGAGCAGAGTGAATGCATAAGCGGGAACAGGCGTATCCGCATACTGCCGAACCTATTTGCGCAGGTGGGGATATTTTTAATTAAAACTGTGGATAAGACAAAGGAGGACAGAGATGCCGTATATTAATCTTAAGGTAGCAGGGAAACTGAATAAGCAGCAGAAGCAAGCGATCGCGAAAGAATTCTCCGATACGTTATTAAAAGTCGCAGGTAAGAAAAAAGAGAGCACATATCTGGTGATCGACGAAGTAAGCGGCAAAAACTGGGCGCAGGGAGAAAGGTTTTTTGAGTAGATTTAGGCCCGGATAAGTAATATAATAAGGCAGGAGGTAACGATGAATTCTGTAAATATTCGTAAAGTATATCTTGACCACAATGCCACTACGCCGCTGCACCCGGAAGTCAAAGCCGCGTTGATCGAAGCAATGGAAGTTTTTGGCAATCCTTCCAGCCTGCATCAGTTCGGCAGGCAGGCGCGTAAACTTGTTGAGGATGCGCGCGAGAAGATCGCTTCTTTTATCAATGCCGGCCCGGATGAACTGATCTTTGTCGGCAGCGGTTCGGAGGCAAATAATACCGTGATCAATCTTTTTTCCTGTATCGGGTATAAGGCCTGCGAGGTTCCGTCGCTTAAGCCGGCTAAAAAGGAGATCATCACTACCAAGATCGAGCATCCTTGCGTTTTGGAGTCAACCGCCTGTCTGCAAGCCAGAGGCACAAAAGTCAACTATATCGGGGTTGATCAATACGGAAAGATCGATCTTGAGGAATTGAGAAAAGTGTTGTCAAAAAATACAGGGTTAGTTTCGGTAATGACCGCCAATAATGAAATCGGTACGACCCAGGATATTAAGCCGATCGCAGAAATCGTCCATCAGGCAGGAGCTTTATTTCATACTGATGCTGTGCAGGCATTGGGCAAGATCCCCCTTGATGTAAAAGAGCTGGACATAGATTACCTTTCTTTTTCCGCGCATAAGATCTACGGCCCAAAAGGCGTAGGCTGTCTTTATGTAAAAAAAGGCGCCCCGTTCTGTCCTTTTATCCGTGGCGGCCATCAGGAAATGGGAAGAAGGGCCGGCACGGAAAATACGCTGGGGATTATCGGATTGGCAAAGGCAATAGAAATGCGGCAAAAGGAGATGGCCTCGGAAGCCAAGCGGCTGGCTGTGCTGAAAAATAAACTGCGTGAAGGTATTGAGAAGAATATCCCGGATATCCAATTTAACGGCCATCCCGTAGATAATTTACCGAGCACCTTGAATGTTTCTTTTAATGCCGCCGAAGGAGAGTCAATCCTGCTTTATCTTGACTTGGAGGGGATAGCGGTTTCTACCGGCTCTGCCTGTGCCTCTGGTTCGCTTGACCCGTCCCATGTTTTGCTGGCAACCGGCATTGCCCAGGAACGCGCGCATGGCTCTATCCGCATGAGCATGGGCAGGGATACCAATGAAGAGGATATTGATTATACCGTAGATAAACTCACGCAAGTCTTAAAACGCGTGAGGCAAATTTCTACGATCTCCTCGTCAGGAGGTAAGCATGGATAATCCGTCAGACTGGCTTTATACGGAAAAAGTCAAAGATCATTTTATGCATCCGCGTAATTTACTTATGGATGAGGCTTCTTTTCAGGCAGACGGCAGGGGAGTGATCGGTAATATCAAATGCGGCGACGAAATGATCGTATTGATAAAGGTCAATGAAGAAAAAGGCACGATCGCCGAATGTAAATGGAAGACCTATGGTTGCGCCAGCGCGATCGCCTCTACTTCGGTGCTTTCAGAGCTGGCTATCGGTAAGACACTTGATCAGGCTTATGCTTTGAGTTCCCGCGATATTGCCGAAGCCTTGGGCGGGCTGCCGGAACACAAGATCCATTGTTCGGTGCTTGGCGATAAGGCTTTGCGCGCGGCGATTGATGATTATTATACGCGCAAAGGCATGACCGATAAGGTAAAAAAAGAAAAAGAGCATGTGATCTGCCAGTGTTTGGGCATCACAGACTCTGAAATTGAACATGCCGTACTTGAAGGGGCAAGGAATTATTACCAGCTCCAGGAGAGGACAAAGATCGGCACAGTCTGCGGCAAATGCAAGGAGAAATCCATAAAGCTGCTTGAAGAATACAAGATTAAGTATTTTAATAAACCATGATAAAAAAGACGTTATTTGTTGCGTCTATATTAAATTTCCTGATCGTTATCTTTCCCGCGCCTTCGTATTCTTCCGATATCTTCAGCTTGAATTTATTAATCGATGAGTGCCTTACGAACAACCCGCAGATCCAGGCGGCAAAGCAGCGTTATGAGGCTGCTCAAGCAAGGGTAAGACTCTTGCGCACCCTGGAAGATCCCAAGATAGAATATGAGTATAATAAAATAATACCGGATATGATCGCGGGGGGAACCGGGAATGCCGGAGCTATGCGCACATTTCAAGTTTCTCAGGAAATTCCTTTTCCTACCAAGCTTTTTCTACGAAAACAATCCGCGCAAAAAGAAGCCAACGCCTATGAGCAGGAATATAAAGAAACAGAACGCAAAGTCATAAAAGATCTGAAGGATTCATATTTTCAGTTATTCTTAAATGACAAAAAAATTGAGGTTACTAAAGAAAATTTAGGCCTGCTTTCACAATTCATTGAGATTGCGAATAAAAAATACGCGGTAAATAAAACCGGCCAACAGGACTCTTTAAAAGCGCAGGTAGAATATTCAAAACTTTCCAATCAGTTTGTGTTATTAGAGCAGGAAAAGAAAATCTTTCAAAGCATGTTAAATTCTCTCCTTAACCGTTCTCAGGATATAGAGCTTAGTAATATAGAAGAAAAAAGCAATAAGGCTCTGGAGCTGGATGAACAGAGGATCCTTAAGTTAACAAAAGAAAACCGTCCTGAGTTGAGGTCGTTTAAGGAGATGTTGAGAAAAGCGGAAATAGATTACGCTTTGGCAAAACAGGAGTACTTCCCGGATTTTATGATTAAATACAAGAGACAAGAGAAAAACGGCGGAGTTGGTTCTTGGTCCGGTATGCTGGGGATAACTGTTCCCCTGTGGTTTTGGGAAAAACAGGATTCTTTTGTGAAAGAAGCCCATGCCAATGTCGGCGTAGGAAAGGCAGAATACCAGGCTGAAGAGAATATGGTTTTATTTGAGGCACGCAGCGCATATGCAAGGTTTGAGGCAGGAAAAAAGTTGGTAAAAATTTATGAGACGGGAGTTCTTCCGCAGGCGCAGGCTGCTTTGGAGACCGCGCAGCGCGGTTATGAGACAGGCGCGGTAAGTTTTCTTGATTTATTGGATTCCCTGCGGACTTTGCGGGAATTCCAGATAGAATATTTTGAAGCATTGGCTAATTTGGAGATTGCTTTAGCGGATTTAGAGCGGACTGTTGGCGTTGATTTAAGTGAGGTGAAAAAATGAAGAATAAGTTAAAGAATCTTATTGTATTAAGTATCATCTGGATTTTGGGTTTAGGCAATATTCTGTTGTTTATGCGCACTACATACGCGGCTGAGGAGAAAGGGAGGCAAAAGGTCCTATATTACCGCAATCCCATGGACCCCTCGATCACCTCGCCTACATTCATGAAAGATTCTATGGGTATGGATTATATTCCGGTATATGAGGAAGACAGAGATGGTGTAAATGCCTCATCTGCGGAAACCGTAAAGATAAGCAAAGATAAACAGGAGCTTATCGGCGTTAAGACCGAAGCAGTATTGAAAAGGCCGTTAATGCGTATGGTTCGTACGGTAGCTCAAATTGCTTACGATCCGGACTTATATGTAGCCCAGGAAGAATATATCCAGTCCTTAAGAACCGCAGAGGCTACGAAAAACAGCGCGCTTGCTTCTGTTTCGGCGCAATCAAATTCTCTCGTTGAGGCAGCTAATCTTAAGCTAAAATTACTGGGTTTGAGCGACAGGCAGATCGAAGAATTAAGGGCTAAGGCAGAATCTGACCGGGGGCTTATCATTTCCGATTCGCTTACGCCTTATGTTTGGGCTTATTTGACAATATACGAATATGATCTTGATACTGTAAAAGTTGGCGGCCGCGTTGCTTTAAGGGCCATCGCATACCCGGGAGAGGAATTCCAGGGAGAAATAGTTTCCATTGATCCGGTCTTGGATATGAATACGCGTAGCGTCCGCGGCCGCGTAAGGATCGATAACCTGCAGGGGAAACTTAAGCCTAATATGTATGCGGATGCCTTCTTGCATATTGATTTAGGAGAGAGCTTGGCCTTGCCTAAAGAAGCAGTTTTGGATACAGGGATAAAAAAGATTATCTATATAGATTTGGGCAAGGGAGAATTTGCGGCGCGTGAGGTAGAAGTTGGGCAGGAGGCAATAGCGGTGATTGATGGCCAAGAGCGTAGATTCTTCCCTGTTATAAAAGGAATAAGCGAGAATGAAATTATAGTTACCAGCGGAGCTTTTCTAATAGATTCGCAAAGCCAGCTTACCGGAGGTATGTCTGCATTGTGGGGTAGCGCCAGTGAAATAGAGCAGGAAGCAGTTCAAAAAACCGGAGAACCTAAGACGCAGCACAAGCATTAAAAGATAGAAGGAATGACGCATGATAAATAAATTAATAAATTATTGCTTAAAGACCCCGTTTGTAGTGGTCGTCGTTTATATCTCTTTATTCTTCTGGGGGCTCTGGGCAATGACAAATATCCCGGTTGACGCCATACCGGATATCGGCGAAAAACAGGTGATTGTCTATACGGAGTGGCCGGGCCGTTCTGCCAAAGACGTAGAAGATCAGGTTACCTATCCACTTTCGGTATCCTTGCGCGGGGTTCCGGGGGTAAGAACTATCCGCGCTTCCTCGGCCTTTGGTTTCTCCGAAGTATACCTTATTTTTAAAGACAACGTGGATTATTACTGGGCGCGCTCCAGGGTTTTGGAAAAGTTAAACCTTTCTGCAGGGCGGCTGCCAATGGGTGTTGTCCCTGTCTTGGGCCCGGATGCGACCGGCTTAGGACAGGTCTTCTGGTATACGGTTGAAGGTAAGGGTTATAGTATAGATAAATTAAGAAGCCTGCAAGACTGGTTTATCCGTTATCAGCTTAATTCCGTAGAAGGTGTCTCCGAAGTTGCTTCTATCGGAGGTTTTGTTAAACAATACCAGATTGATATTGATCCTAATAAAATGCTCAGCCTTAACATCCATTTAGGCGAGGTAATGGAAGCAGTTAAGAGGTCCAATGTCGATGTGGGCGCGAAAGTCATTGAGAATAATGCCATAGAATATATTATCCGCGGCTTAGGGTTTATTAAATCTCTGGATGATATTGAGAATATAGTAGTAGGCGAGAGTAACGGAACGCCGATTTACGTAAAGAATATTGCTACAGTGCAGCTTGGGCCGGAATTCAGGCGCGGCGCCCTGGATAAGGACGGGCAGGAAGCAGTAGGCGGCGTGGTAATTATGCGTTACGGCGAGAATGCGATGCAGGTTATACATCGCGTAAAAGAGGCGATAAAAGAATTGGAAAAAGGCCTGCCCGCCGGAGTCAAGATCATCCCCTTTTACGACCGTACTGAACTTATCCACCGTACTATCGGTACCTTAAGAGAGGCCTTGGTTCTCGAGATAATAATTACCATGGCAGTAGTTGTGCCGTTTCTGGCGCATTTCTGGGCAGGGATAATGATCTGCCTGACTTTGCCATTTTCCGTGCTATTGGCTTTTATTGCCATGTATTACCTTAAAATAGATTCTAATATTATGTCTTTATCCGGCATTGCTATCGCTATCGGCACATTGGTGGACATGGGAGTTGTGATGACTGAAAATGCCTATCGTCATTTGATCATCCATGCCGATGAGATCAAGCGGGGCGTAAAATCACGTTTGGAAGTTGTATTTAAAGCTGCCAGCGAAGTAGGTTCTGCGGTAATAACCGCAATCTTAACCACAGTTGTTTCTTTTTTGGCGGTTTTTGCTTTGGAAGCGCAAGAAGGCAAGCTTTTTAAGCCCCTTGCTTATACCAAAACCTTTGTTCTACTTGCTTCGGTAGTAGTGGCTTTAACTTTGATCCCAGTACTAAGTATGTATTTCCTGAAAGGTAAATTACGCCCGCCCGAAGAAAACCCATTGGTGAAGATGCTCCAGCGCAATTATGAGAAAGTCCTGCGCTGGTGCTTAAGTCATCGCGTTACCTTCTTGCTTATTCCGGCAGTTATTTTGATAACTAGCCTCGCCTTTATTCTGCCTAAAGATATTATTTCTTTAATTGTTTTCGCCGGGATTGTCCTGGCAGTGCTTATCTTTATTCTTCCTAAAAAAGTAAAATCGGCTTTACTTATAGCATTGATTGCAGCTTTAAGTTTAACCTGGTTTTGGTTTAGCCCGCGTATCGGCCGGGAGTTTATGCCTGCGCTTGATGAAGGCTCCATTCTTTTTATGCCGGTGATGCGTCCGTCTGTCTCTTTAACCGAGGCAGTAAGGGTGATCCAGATACAGGATAAAATTATTAGTTCTTTTCCGGAAGTAGAAATGGTAGTGGGTAAGGTTGGCAGAGCAGAATCAGCTACGGATCCTGCGCCGGTTGAGATGTTTGAGACCATTGTTACCTTAAAACCAAAGAACCAATGGCGAAAAGGCATGACTAAAGATAGGCTTGTTAGGGAGATGGATGCGGTCTTGCAAATACCCGGCGTTTCCAATATCTGGACCCAACCGATTGTAAATCGCATTGATATGTTGGCTACCGGGATAAGGACTTCGGTGGGGGTCAAGGTGTTTGGTCCGGATTTAAATAAGATTGAAGAAATTGCGACAGAGGTAGAAAAGGTAGTTAAAACTATTCCCGGAGCAGTAGATTTGTATGCGGAGAAAATTGTCGGTAAGCCTTACATTGAATTTAAGATTAAAAGAGAAGAGGTGGCGCGTTACGGCATCTCTATCCGCGACGTTCAGGATGTGATAGAGATGGCTATTGGAGGAGAAAATCTTACTACCACGGTTGAAGGCAGGGAGCGTTATCCGGTACGCGTGCGCTATGCCAGGGAATTACGCGATAATATCGATGCGCTTAAGCGCGTGCTTGTCTCTACCAAATCCGGTGCGCAGATTCCCATCGTCCAATTGGTGGATATATATTTTGTTACCGGGCCGGCAATGATTAATTCGGAGAACGGGCTCCTGCGCGCCTATGTGCTAATGAATGTGCGCGGCCGCGATATGGTTGGTTTTGTGGAAGAAGCTTCCAAGATAGTTGCCAAGGAGATAAAATTGCCCCCGGGTTATTTCCTGCAATGGTCAGGCCAGTTTGAGAATCAGGTGCGCGCCAAGAACAAGATAGCCATACTTTTGCCCATAAGCCTTTTAATTAATTTTATGCTCATCTATATGAATTTCCGCTCTATTATAAAATCGGTGTTTATTTTTACCGCCGTTCCGGTGACATTAGCGGGAGGGATTTGGTTATTAGCCTTTTCCGGGTTCAACTTTTCCGTGGCAGTTTGGGTCGGTTTTATCGCGCTCTTCGGAGTTGCGGTTGACGATGGCGTGCTGATCACCACTTATCTTAATGATGTATTTAAAGAACGCGAGGATAAGATAAAGACGCGGCAGGAGGTAGTTGAAGCTACGGTGTATGCGGGGTTGGGTCGAATCCGGCCGGCATTCCTGACTACAGTCACCACCATGGCAGCATTATTACCGATAATGTTCTTAAAAGGGACAGGCGCCGAGATAATGCAGCCAATGGCCATACCTTTAATCGGCGGGATGGTCGTTGAAATGATCACCTGGTTTATTGTACCCACACTTTATTCGTGGCGCGAAGAAAAAAAATTAGCCAAGCAAAAGACTTAAAAGTCGAAAAACCTGCCGGTGAATAAAATAAAAATCGACGCATATAGTTTACTGAAAAAGATCAGGGCGGAGAAACCCGTGGTGCATCACTTGACCAACTGGGTAACGATCTATGATTGCGCCAATGTCGTTAAAGTGTTGGGCGCTTCTCCGGTAATGGCGCATGCCAAAGAAGAAGTCAGTCAAATGGCAGGTATTGCCTCCAGCCTGGTTTTAAATATCGGCACGCTTACTCCGGAATTTGTGGAAGCAATGAAGCTCGCGGCAAAAAGCGCCAATAAAAAAGGTATTCCGGTTATCCTTGATGTCTGCGGCGCAGGCGCTACGCAACTGCGTGATAAGAAATGCTTTGAGCTGCTTGATCAAACTAAGATAAATATTGTCAAGGGTAATGCCTCTGAGATCGCCAGGATCAGCGGAGAATCCGTAAAAACAAAAGGCGTTGACAGTGGTTATGTTGCTAAAGATATGATAAAAATCGCCCAAGTTCTTGCGCGAAAACGCAAGGCTACGGTAGTGGTAACCGGCAAAGAAGACATTGTTACCGACGGTAAAAAGGCCTATATTATAAAAAACGGTCATCCGATGATGACGCATATTGTCGGCACGGGCTGTATGGCTGCTTCGGTGATCGGAACATTTGCTGCCGTAGAGAAGGATCTGGTTTATGCCGCCAGCGCAGGTTTAGCCTGTTTTGAGATCGCCGCGGAATGCGCGGTAAGATCATCTGCTGGCCCGGGCACGTTTAAAGAGAAGCTTTTTGACTGCCTTTATCATTTAGACAGGAAAACGCTTGAAAAGAAACAAAAAATAGAATGCTAAAAGGTTATTATTTTATTACAGATACAGGCCTTAGCCGCGCGGGAAACATAAGCGACGTGAAAAATGCCTTGGCAGCAGGCGTCACGGCTGTCCAATACAGGAATAAGCAGGCAAGCACGCGGCAGATGTGTAAAGAGGCGATAAAATTAAGGTCACTTTGCCGGCGCGCGCTTTTTCTGGTCAATGACCGGCTGGATATAGCTTTAGTAGCAGACGCTGACGGAGTGCATTTAGGCAGCGATGATCTGCCTTATCGGGTAGCCCGCAAAATACTGGGTAAAAAGAAAATTATCGGGATGACCGTGCATAATCTGAAACAGGCAAAAGAAGCGCAAAGGTTGGGCGCGGATTATATCGGGGTAGCACCGGTATTCGCCACAAAAACTAAAAAAGACGCCGGAAAACCCGCAGGCGTACGGCTGATAGAAGAAATACACAGGCAGGTCTCAATACCCATAATTGCCATCGGCGGAATAAAATTATCTAATGCCGCGGAAGTCATCAAGGCCGGAGCTGACGGCTTATGCGCCATATCCGCGGTGGTTACAAAGCCGGACGTAAAAAGAGAAATAAAAAAGTTTCAATCGCTGTTTTTAGAGCAATAAAGTATGGAAATATGGCTGATGCGATGTTATAATGGAACATATCAAATCTTCTTTTAATGCAAAAAATCGCTAAAGATATTACTGAACTTATCGGTAACACACCCATGGTATACCTGAATAGGGTAACCGGGGATAGTGCTGCCAAAGTCGCGGCAAAACTGGAATTTTTTAATCCCTGTTCTTCGGTCAAAGACCGCATTGGCTTGAGTATGATTGAAGATGCCGAAAAACAGGGAAAAATAAACAAAGATACAATAATTGTTGAGCCAACGTCCGGAAATACCGGCATTGCTTTGGCTTTTGTCTGCGCGGTAAAAGGTTACCGGCTGATCTTAACCATGCCGGAAACAATGAGCATTGAGCGCAGAAAACTTTTAGCTGCCCTGGGAGCTGAAATCGTGCTTACTCCGGGCGTTGAGGGAATGACCGGCGCAGTCAAAAAGGCGGAAGAGTTAACGAAATCGGGCAGGCAGTATTTTATGCCGCAGCAGTTTAAGAATCCGGCTAATCCTGAGATCCATCGTAAGACCACGGCGCAGGAAATCTGGCGCGATACCGAGGGAAAAGTTGACATTCTGGTTGCCGGGGTGGGCACAGGCGGTACGCTCACCGGGATCGCCGAAGTGCTTAAGAAAAAAAATCCTTCTTTTAAGGTAATTGCCGTTGAACCAAAAGAATCTCCGGTATTATCCGGCGGAAAAACCGGGCCGCATAAAATCCAGGGCATTGGCGCTGGTTTTATCCCGGAAGTGTTAAACACTAAGACAATCGATGAAGTGATCTCCGTATCCAGCGAGGACGCCATGCAAATTTCCCGCAGGCTGATACGCGAAGAAGGGATCATGGCAGGTATTTCTTCGGGTGCGGCGGTATTTGCTGCCCTTGAAGTGGCGAAAAGAACGGAGAATAAAGACAAACTGATTGTGGTAATTCTTCCCGATACAGCTGAACGTTACATCAGTACAGATTTATTTAATGGATGAGTCCCGCAGCTAAGCGCTCGTAGATTTTGTAAAAATCTACTCGCAGCCGCGGGATTAATTCGGCCCAACAACTTATGTTCGCTATTGCTCCATAAGTTGTGGCCTCATTTAAGGAGAGCAAAATGAAAGAAAAAGTTGAGAAAGCGTTAGAAAAGATCCGTCCGATGCTTATGGCTGACGGCGGCAATGTGGAATTAATTGATGTCAGCGCCGACGGCGTGGTAAAGGTAAAACTTACGGGAAGCTGCGGCTGCTGCCCGATGAGCCAGATGACCTTAAAGATGGGCGTGGAAAGAATATTGAAACAAGAGGTGCCGGAAGTAAAGGAAGTTATCTCCCTATAGAGGGGGTTTGAGGTTTAAATATGAAAACGATAAAAGAAATAAACGAAAAAATAAAAAAAGGCGACGCGGTGGTGGTTACTGCCGAGGAAATAATTGACCTCGTAGATAAGAAGGGCGCAAAGAAGGCGGCGCAGGAAGTTGATGTTGTGACTACCGGCACGTTCGGCCCGATGTGTTCATCGGGCGCTTATTTTAACATCGGCCATTCCCGCCCCAGGATCAAGATCGGCGGGGGCACCTGCAAGTTTAACGACGTGCCTGCTTATTGCGGCTTTGCGGCAGTGGATGTTTATCTGGGCGCGACCGCTATCCCCGATGATGACCCGCGCAACAAAGTTTTTCCCGGCGAGTTTAAATACGGCGGCGGCCATGTTATACAGGAACTGGTAGCGGGTAAAGACGTGCGGCTTGAGGCAACTTCATACGGCACGGATTGCTATCCGCGTAGAAAGCTTGAAACGCTGGTCAATATCAAAGACCTGAATGAAGCAGTGCTTTTTAATGTCAGGAACTGTTATCAGAATTATAATGTCGCGGTTAATCTTTCCGATAAGACGATCTATACCTATATGGGGATGCTTAAGCCGGAACTCGGCAATGCTAATTATTGTTCCGCGGGCCAGCTTTCTCCGCTTTTAAAAGATCCGTATTATAAAACCATTGGTATCGGCACGCGGATCTTCTTAGGCGGCGGCATCGGCTATGTTTCCTGGCAGGGCACGCAGCATAATCCTTCGGTAAAAAGGAAGGAAAACGGCATTCCTCAGGCTCCGGCAGGGACCATCGCGGTGATTGGTGATTTGAAACAAATGAAACCGCAGTATCTGGTGGGTATTAGTATGCTTGGTTACGGCGTGACTATGGCAATAGGCATAGGCGTGCCCATACCCGTATTAAGCGAGGAGATCCTTGCTTGCGCGGCAGCCAAGGACGAGGAAATATATACGCAGATCGTTGATTACAGCGAAGCATATCCTCAAATGGTTTCCCAGAGCCTGGGTGAAGTAAGTTATGCCCAGTTAAAGTCAGGAAAAATTATTGTGCGGGGTAAAGAAGTGCCTACCGGCAACCTTTCAAGTTATTCCAAGGCCTGTGAGATCGCCGAAGAGCTTAAGGCTTGGATCAAGAAAGGGGAATTTTTCCTTTCTGAGGCCGTGGCGCCTTTACCGGGCGCGGAATCAGGCTATACCTTTAAGCCTTTAAAAGAAAGGCCGATCCCGGAGGTAGGAAAATGATCTCTAAAAAAATAGTGCTGCATTTTCCTAAGCGGCTGGTGGATGAGCCGATCGTTTATAAGCTGGTTAAGGATTACGATCTCAAATTCAATATCCTTAAAGCCTCGGTCACTCCGCAGGAAGAAGGTTTGATGGTCCTGGAGCTAAGCGGCAAAGCGGAGAATTACGATAATGGCGTTGAATATCTTAAATCCTGCGGGGTTAAGATCCAGTCTTTGAGCCACGACGTAACGCGCAATGAAAAAAAATGCACTGACTGCGGCGTATGCATACCTATTTGCCCGGTGGAGGCGCTTACGGCTGACCCTAAAACGCGCAAGGTAAGCTTTGATAATAAGAAATGTATTGCCTGCGAACTCTGCGTAAAGATCTGCCCTACCCGGGCAATGGAAGTGCATTTCTAAGGCATGCGCAGGAAATGCAATTTCTAATCTCCTCTTTGATGTCCAAGCTGGAAAAATTAAAAAAAATATTAAAAGGCATGCGCTCTGCGCTTTTGGCTTATTCCGGAGGGGTGGACAGCGCTTTTTTGCTTAAGGTTTCCCGCGATACGCTTGGCGACAAAGTATTGGCAGTGACTGCAGTTTCCGCCACTTATCCGCGGGAAGAGCTGGAATCTGCAAGAGAAACCGCTTTAAGGCTTAAGGCAAAGCATAAGATCATCCGTACGCTTGAATTGAAACAACCTAATTTTGTTTCCAACCCCGTTAACCGCTGTTATTTTTGTAAGAAAGAGCTGTTTGGAAAATTGAAAAAGATCGCCTGTGACAACGATCTTAATTTTGTGATTGACGCAAGCAACGTGACGGATAAAAAAGATTTCCGCCCGGGAGATAGGGCAAAAAAAGAGTCTGGCGTGCGTTCTCCGCTTCAAGAAGCGGGGTTTACTAAGAATGAGATACGCAGGTTAAGCCGGGAATTGCGCTTGGCTACTTGGGATAAGCCCAGCCTTGCTTGCCTTGCCTCACGTATTCCTTACGGGAGCAGGATCACGCCAGCGGTTTTATCCCGGATCGAAAAAGCGGAGAGCCTGATCAAGGCATTAGGGTTCAAACAGGTAAGGCTGCGGCATTACGGCGAACTTTGCCGCATTGAAGTTGAGCCTGATAAGGCCGGGCAGCTGGTAAAAAAACGCAGTTTAATTGTAGCGCAGCTCAAGAAGCTGGGTTATAATTATGTAACCGTAGATTTAGAGGGCTACCGCGTTGGCAGCCTTAATGAAGCGATAAAACGATGAAAAAGATCTATTTTGATTATGCGGCTACTGCGCCCACCGATCCGAAAGTTATTGAGGCGATGCAGCCTTATTTTTTTGAAAAATTCGGCAATTCCTCCAGCATACATTCTTTTGGGCAGGATGCGCGTAAGGCAATTGATGATTCAAGGGAGATAACCGCATCTTTTTTGGGCGCTGATCCGGAAGAGATCGTTTTTACCTCCGGCGGTACAGAATCAAATAATTTTGTGGCCCAGGGCATTGCCTATGCAATGCAGCATAAGGGCGACCATATCATTACTACTGCCATTGAGCACCACGCAATAACCGAGCCCTGCAAGGCCCTGGAAAAACGCGGGTTCAAAATTACCTCTATTGGCGTAGATAAAACCGGCCTTGTTGACCCGCAAGATATCAAGAAAGCGATCACAGATAAAACTATCCTTGTTTCCGTAATGCATGCCAACAATGAAATAGGTACAATACAGCCGATAGCTGAAATCGGAAAGATCACCCGCGAAAAAGGCGTATATTTCCATACCGATGCGGTCCAGACTGTCGGCCATATCCCGGTTAATGTGGATGAGCTAAACGTTGACCTGTTATCGCTTTCAGCCCATAAATTTTACGGGCCCAAAGGCGTGGGCGCGTTATATATCAGAAAAGCAACTCATATAGAAACGTTCTTGCGCGGAGGAGACCAGGAAAAAGGCAGGCGCGCTTCCACGCACAACACCCCCGGCATAGTCGGCTTGGCTTGCGCACTTGAGATTTGTAAAGAAAAAATGGCCCAAGAGGCAAAATTCCAGGCAGGATTAAGGGATAAGTTGATCAAACAAATGCAACAGGAGATACCCGATACTTTCTTGAACGGCCATCCGGTAAAGAGGCTGCCGAACAATGCTAATTTTTCCGTCAAGTATATTGAGGGAGAATCAATGCTTTTAAACCTGGACATGCTGGGCATTGCCGCCTCAACCGGCTCTGCCTGTACTTCTACGTCCCTTGAGCCGTCCCACGTGCTTTTGGCGATAGGATTACCCCATGAGATCGCCCATGGTTCCCTCAGGTTCACTTTCGGCAGGTGGACAAAAGAAGAGGACGTAAATTATCTGATGGAAAACCTTCCGAAAATCGTGAAAAAATTACGCCAGATGTCCCCTCTCTATGAGAAAAATAAGTGAGGCCGCAACTTATGGAGCGGATGGCGAACATAAGTTGCTTGGCCGAACTTACCCCCGCAGCTTCGCTTTGCGAAGCAAAGCGGCGGAGGTTAATTCGCGCAAATGATTTACTCGCACTTTCGTGTTCGTAAATCATGCGCTCATTAAATGCATAATAAGATCATTGATTTCCTGAAACGCAAACACGAATATGTTTCCGGTGAAGAAATCAGCAGTCATCTAAAAGTGAGCAGGCAGGCATTGTGGAAGCACATTGAAGCCCTGCGTGATTCCGGGTATGAGATCGTCGCTGTGCCGCATCTGGGGTATAAGCTTGTTTCCGTGCCTGACCGGCTTTTTCCTTCGGAAATAGAAGCCGGCCTAAAGACAAAATTTATTGGAAAGAAGATATATTATTTTGATAGCATTGCCTCAACAATGGACATGGCAATGCAGCTGGGAATGAAGCAAGCAACAGAAGGGACAATTGTCTTGTCTGAAGCGCAGCATAAAGGCAGGGGCAGGATGGGCAGGGACTGGGCATCGCCAAAATACAAGGGCATATATATGTCCTTGATACTCAGGCCCGAAGTCTTTCCCGGCCAGCTGCCCATACTTACGCTTCTGGCTGCGGTAAGCATCTGCGAGGCAATAGGGCATGAGACAGGCCTGGAGGTAAAGATAAAGTGGCCTAATGATATTTTTATTCATAATAAGAAACTCGGCGGCATCCTGACTGAATTAAGCGCTGAGGCTGATGAAGTGCGTTTTGTGGCCATCGGCATAGGCCTTAATGTAAACAACGATAAAAAATCGCTGGTTAGCGGAGCAACGTCGGTAAGGGAAGAAAAAGGCGAAGCAGTCAGCCGCATATCCCTGTTTCAGGAAATCTTGCGCAGGATAGAAGAGAATTACCTGGTCTTCCAAAAAAAAGGCCCTAACCCGGTAACCGACAAATGGCGCCAGTATAATATTACCTTAGGCATGAGGGTAAGGGTGGCTTTTCATAAGCATCACCTGGAGGGAGAGGCTAGCGATATTGACTCCGACGGCGCGCTTTTAGTGCGCAAGGATTCCGGGATAGTGCAGAAGGTTACTGCCGGAGATGTCGTGCACTGCAGGTAATCGTCAACTTAAAATAAATTTATAGTTGACAATATCCTCATGTTTCTTATAATATCCGCATGCAGAAGTTATGCGCATGCGGAATATTTTTTATTATAGCTTTCTTAGTTCCTTTCTATCCTGTATTTTCCGGAGAAGATGCCCCGGTGAGCCTTGAGCGGATCGTCGTTTCTAGGCCAAATACCCGCCTTTCCAGTGTATATTCCCGCGATTACGACAGCCTTGAGAGCCTGCCCGCAGTTTTTTCGGCGGTTGAAGCTTTAAATTTTCTTCCGGTTGACATGCAGGGACGCGTACTTAATACCGGCACGTTCACTGATTTTTCCATGCGCGGCTCTAATTTTCAGGGCGTTTTAATGCTTTTAAACGGCCAGCGTATTAACGACCCGCAAACCGGGCATTTTAATTCCGAGATCCCTTTGACCAAAGAAGACATTGAAAGCGTTAAGGTAATGCCCGGGGCTTGTTCGTCACTGTTTGGCCCGGATGCGATTGGCGGAGCGCTGGATTTTCAGGTTAAAAAACCCGAAGAAAATAAGCTGGTCATGGAAATAAACGGCGGAAGTTTTAATTCTGCAGCCGGAATTTTTAGCGTAAGTAAGCGGCTGACAGATAATTTTAACGCCCGGCTGTCTCTGCAGCGCAGGGAGTCCGGAGGTTTTCGCTTTGATACGGACTTTAAAGAGTTTATTTCCAGTATTACCGCTTCTTTAAAAATTCCAGACGGAGAGCTGAATACGGTTTTCGGCTATCAGGATAAGAGTTTCGGCGCGTTTGATTTTTATACTCCGGGCTTGGGGTATCCGTCTAAAGAATGGACTAAAACTTATCTCTTGGATCTGGGCCTGGCCGTAAATAAACCAGGATTTACGGCCAGGCCAAATTTTATCTGGCGCAGGCATTACGATAAATTTGTGCTTGATAAGACCGGCATAAAAAGCACCTACCTTAATCATCACCGTAACGACATATTCACGCCTAATGTTTATTTTCAGAAAGATGCCGGGATGCTTGGCAGGGTAGGCGCAGGCATTGAATACGGCCAGGAGCGCATCAGCTCCACAAATTTAGGCAAGCACGTGCGCGAACACAAAAGCATATTTATTGATGACGCTAAAGACCTGGCTCCGGAACTTTCTCTCGGTTTATCTTTACGGGCTGATGATTTTGCAGGGTTTGATAAGGCATATACCGGTTCATTTAACCTGAAGTACCGGGTTTCTGCAGCCGGGGCATTAAACTTAGGCTTAGCGCAGAATATCCGCGTCCCGTCTTTCACCGAGCTGTACTATAGCGACCCTACGACAGTAGGCGATCCGGGCCTGTCCAGGGAAAAAGCAATAAATTATCAATTAGGCTACGCGTACGCCGGCACAGATTTTTCATCCGGCGCAACGCTCTTTTTCCGGGATGAAAAAGATATGATTGACTGGGTAAAGACTGCAGCCAATCAGGCTAAGTTCAAAGCCGACAACATTACCGAAGATCAGGTCTATGGCATTGAGGCATATGCAAAGTTAAAGCTTAGCGGGTGGTGGAATTTAGATGTTAATTATGCCTATGCCAATAAGCATACAGATAAAAAAGGATACATTTATAAATACGGCCAAAATTATACCCGGCATTTAGCCAATGCCTTATGTACTTTTCGCCTGCCCTTTGGAACGCAAAGCTTTGGTTGGACTTATAAAAAGAAACCCGGCCGCAGCAGTTGGGTCATTATGGATGCCCGCTTTTCTTACGATTTTAATCCTCGCAGCCGCATTTTTGTCAATCTTACCAATTTATTTAATACTAAATACGAAGAAATAGCCGGAATCCCGCAAGCCGGCCGCTACATTGAAGGCGGCCTAAGGTTTGAATGGTAAAAAGGCTGCGTTGCTGTATAATATTAATATTACAAAGGGGGCCATATGGACGAATTATTAAGGAAACTATTGAACGCATCGGGAGTATCCGGGCATGAAAGCGAAATTGCCGGAATAATGCAGCAGGAACTCAAAAATAGCTGCGATGAAGCGAGCATTGATAATTTCGGCAATGTCATTGCCCGCAAAGGAAGCGGCGGTAAAAAGATCATGCTTGCTGCGCATATGGACGAAGTCGGGCTGATGGTCAAGCATATCTCTAAAGACGGATACATAAACTTTATTAAGGTCGGTGGAGTTGATGACCGGATCCTGCCGGGTCAGCGCGTGGTGGTCAAAGCCAAAAAAGGCGATGTTTTAGGCATCATCGGGAGCAAGCCGCCGCATCTTCAGAAAGAAGAAGAGAAAAAGCATCCAATAAAATACGAAGATATGTTCATTGATATCGGCTGTAAGAATAAAGAAGAGGCGCTGGAAAAAGTATCGCTGGGAGACTCAATGATCTTTGAGCCGAATTGCGGCGAGCTAAGCAGCAAGCTCTGTTATGGAAAGGCGGTTGATAACCGCCTTGGCTGTTTTATTTTATTAAAAGTAATGGAGCGGTTGAAGGTCAATGCAGAAGTTTACGCCGTGGCTACTGCGCAGGAAGAGGTCGGCTTAAAAGGCGCTAGGACATCTTCGTTTAAGGTTAACCCGGATTTTGCTATTGCCATAGACACGACCATGGCCGGAGATACGCCCGGTATCAAAGAAAGCGAGACCCCGCTGAAATTAGGCGAAGGACCGGCAATCATCATGATTGAGGCCAGCGGCCGCGGGTTTATTATCAGCGAAAAGACAAAAGATATTTTTATTGAAACCGCCAAGGAGCATAAGATAAAGCATCAGGTCGCGGTAATTGAAGGCGGCATGACCGACGGCGCAATGATCTATATGAACCGCGAAGGCGTGCCCACCGGCGTTTTGAGCGTGCCGACGCGTTATGTGCACGCGCCCACCGGCGTATTCAGCCTTGACGACATCAATAGCGCCATTGACCTGACAGTAAAAGTTGTCGAAAAAGTTGCCAAGATATAGTTATTGATGATTTTGCTGGGCCTGCCTTGGGTAGTTTCTCGCGGGGACGTTCGCCCCGCCCAGCGTGCGGGGCCTCACTCGGAAGAAATTCTCGCTCTGCCTTAACGTAAGCGAGGGCAACCGTGCCCGCTCGAATTTCTTACGCCCCGCTCAAAACCACCCAAGTCACCCGCAAAATCATAAACAATTAGCCTATAAAATGAATCTGGCGGCTATTCGAGCGGATTAGGCGATTTTAGGCGGTTTGCTATGCTTATGCGAAGGGTTTTGTTCGCGCGCATTGTAAACTCTTGCCAATTCGTTCCAGAGATCAGTCGGCAAGGCTTTACGGCGAGTGAAAGCCCTAATGTTACGAAAGTATGCCTGAGAGCGAGCTGTAAACCGTAGCCGACGGCAAGATGTTTGCAGCGCGCGAAGCAAAGCCCTGAAGCATAAAGCATGACAATGCAGACGCTAAATTCGAAATGATATGATGAAAAAGAAAATACGCGTGGTGGTGGCGATGAGCGGAGGAGTGGATTCTTCGGTTGCCGCCGCCTTATTACAGAAGCAAGGCTATGAAGTTATCGGTATTACGATGTGCTTTAACCTGCCGGATGCCGTTACGAAGAAGCCGCGCTGCTGCGGCCTGAAAGGCATTGAAGACGCGCGGCGCGTGGCGCATAAGCTGGGGATAAAGCATTATGTCTTAAATATGCAAAAGGCCCTGGAAGAAAAGGTGATCAGGGAATTCTGCCTTGAGTATTTAAGCGGCAGGACGCCCAATCCTTGCGTCAGGTGTAATCAATATATAAAATTTGACGCGTTGCTAAAAAAGGCGCTTTCTTTGGGAGCACAATACCTTGCTACCGGCCATTACGCGCGGATCACAAAGGCATATTTATTAAAAAAAGCAAAAGACCTGCGCAAGGACCAGTCTTATTTTCTCTATCGCCTTAGCCAAAAACAATTAAAACATATTTTATTCCCGTTGGGCAATTATACGAAAGAAGAAGTAAGGAAGCTGGCAAAGGGGTTTGCCTTACCGGTCGCGGAAAAGGCAGAAAGCCAGGAAATCTGTTTTCTTCCCCGCAATAACTACCGCGAATTTCTGGAGCATAAACTGCCCCAATATAAAAACCGTTTTAGTAAAGCGATTAAGCCCGGGCCTATCGTTGATACGCAGGGAAAAACCGTTGGCCAGCATAAAGGCATTGCGTTCTATACTATCGGCCAGCGTCAGGGGTTGGGTATTGCCTTTGGCCGGCCTGTCTATGTGATAAAGATCAACAGCCGCAATAACCGCGTAGTCATTGGCACAAAAGAAGAAGCAGCCAGCCGGGAATTTTTAGTAAAAGACACGCATTATCCCTGCCGACCTATAAAAAAGAAAGTTGCGGTAAGCGTTAAGATAAGGTATAATCACGCTGAAACACCTGCAGAAGCAGCCCCATGCGGTAAATCCTTAAAGGTTAAGTGTAAAATGCCTCAGTTTGCGGTTACTCCCGGACAGTCCGCGGTATTTTACAGTAAAGATACGGTGATCGGCGGCGGTATCATAGATAAGGTGATAAGCTAATGTTCAAGAAATTTTTTAAAGACGACCTGGCAAAGAAGATCCGTGAGTTAAAGAAAAAGCGCGACGCGGTGATCCTGGCGCATAATTATCAACTTCCTGAAGTTCAGGAGGTTGCCGACTTTTGCGGCGATTCTCTTGAACTTAGCCGTAAGGCTGCCAAGACCGAAGCAAAAATAGTGGTGTTTTGCGGCGTGCATTTCATGGCTGAGACCGCGTCCATACTTTGCCCGCAGAAAAAGATCATTGTTCCGGATATCCATGCCGGATGCCCGATGGCAAATATGATCACTGTGGATGACCTTAAGCAATTGAAAAAGGAACACCCCGATGCCGTGGCAGTAGGGTATGTAAATACCTCGGCTGCGGTAAAGGCAGAGCTTGATTATTGTTGTACCTCTACGAATGCCGTGGCGGTCGTCAATGCCCTGAAAGATGCCAAAGAGATCATTTTTATTCCCGACAAATACCTTGCGGATTATACTTCCAAGCGGACCGGCAGAAAGCTTATTGCCTGGAATGGTTTCTGCCCGACGCATGTTAAGATCCTGCCGGAAGATATAAAGCGTGAAAAACGTTTTCATCCCGAAGCAAAAGTGATCGTCCATCCGGAATGCCTGTCTTCGGTAGTGGCCTTAGCCGATGCCGTGCTTTCTACCAGCCAGATGTCTAAGTTCGCCAAAGAAACATCCGCAAAGGAGATGATCGTCGGCACGGAAGTCGGCATGATTTACCGGTTGAAGAAAGATAATCCGGACAAAGAATTTTACCCGGCTTCCGAAAGGGCAGTCTGTCCGAACATGAAACGCACCACGCAGGAGAAGATCCTTTGGGCCCTGGAAGAATTAAAAGAAGAGGTCAGGGTTTCGGATGAAATCCGCAGCCGCGCCAAAAAAGCAATTGACCGCATGCTTGAGATCGTATAGGTGGAGATACCGGTAATTTTTGAAGACGATTGGTTATTAGTAGTAAATAAACCCGCCAGCCTGCTGACCATACCCGGTCATAAAGGCGAACCCCAAACCCTTACCAGCCTGCTTGGCCTTCATCCCTGCCATCGCTTAGACAAAGAAACTTCCGGGTTGATCATTTATGCCAAAGGAAAATCAACCCAGCAGAAAACAATGGCGTTATTCCATGGGCATAAAGTTAAGAAAACATATATTGCTTTTGTGCAGGGTAAAATTGAAAGGCCGCAAGGCGAGATAAAGCAGCGCATTGAAGGTCAGCCGGCATTAACGCGTTACCGCGTTATCGAGCAGCGCAGTGATTTCGCGGTCGTAGAGGTCCAGCCTTTTACCGGGAGGACCAACCAGATCAGGATCCATTTTAAATCCATCGGCCATCCTTTAGTAGGGGAAAAGAAATTCGCTTTCCGGAAAGATTTCAGCCTTAAGGCAAACCGGCTTTGCCTGCACGCGCAGATTTTGGAATTTCCGCATCCAATAACCGGGAAAACCATCAGCCTAAAAACAGAACTGCCGGCAGGCATGAAGAATTTTTTGGAAAAGCATGTATATTAAGGTAAGTTGATCATGAGTATAATACAGGCGGTTATTTTCGGGATTGTAGAGGGCATCACGGAATTCCTGCCTATTTCTTCTACCGGGCATCTGATGCTTACTGCCCGGTATCTGGGCATAGCGCAGACAGAATTCGTAAAGAGTTTTCAAATCGCTATTCAATTCGGCGCGATCCTTGCGGTAGTAGTCCTGTATTGGAAAACGCTGGTTAAAGGCGGCAGTATCTGGGCTAAGCTTTTGGCGGCTTTTCTGCCTACCGCAGTGATTGGCGCGTTGTTCTATAAAATCATCAAAGGCTTCCTGCTTAACAGCAATAGCGTTGTACTTTGGGCTTTGTTCTTGGGAGGTATCGCTTTGATCATCTTTGAATTTTTTCACCTGGAAAAGGAAAACGCCGCAGGGACGCTGTCAGAGATATCTTATCCGCAAGCGCTGATGATCGGTTTATTCCAATCGCTGGCGATTATCCCGGGCGTTTCACGCGCAGCCGCGACTATCGTCGGCGGCCTGAGCGCCGGGCTCAAGCGCAAAACGATAGTAGAATTTTCTTTTTTACTTGCCATACCCACGATGGTTGCGGCAATGGCTTTGGACCTTCTAAAAAGCGCGGTTGCCTTTAATCGCAGCCAATTCCTGGTGCTGGCCGTGGGATTTCTGGTATCGTTTATTGTCGCGCTTATAGCGATCCGTTTCCTGCTTGTTTTTATTAAAAGGCATACTTTTATTCCGTTCGGCATATATAGGATAATCATAGCGTTAATATTCTGGTTTATTTATTAGGGACGGTTCTCAGCCAAGGAGAAAAATGTCCCCGAATGGGGACACTTTTCCCTTGGTCTGAGAACCGTCCCTAAGGAGAGAATAATGAGTATTATCGTTCTTGGCACTGTAGCATTAGACACCGTAAAAACGCCTTTTGGCGTAAGGAAACACATGCTCGGCGGTTCTGCCGTGCATTTTTCCATGTCTGCCCGGCTGTTTACAGATGTAAATTTAGTCGCGATCATCGGCGAAGACTTTCCCCGTAAGCATATTGATTTCCTGCGCAGGAAAGGGCTTAATCTGGCTTCGCTTATCCGTACGCCGGGTCAAACTTTCAAGTGGGCAGGTGAATATCGCGGCGACCTTAATGCCGCGCTTACCCTAAGTACGGAATTGGGCGTGCTTTCTACTTTTCAGCCGCGGGTATCCGAAGCGCAGCGGAAAATAAAAAATATCTTTCTGGCAAACGTTGATCCCGATGTGCAGGAGCATCTCTTAACTCATATGCATTCTCCGGATCTGGTGGGCTTAGACAGCATGAATTTTTGGATAAAAAATAAGCGCCGCAGCCTGCTTAAGCTGCTTAAGCGGGTGCATATTTATGTTGCTAATGACCAGGAGGCAAAGGATTTGACCGGAGAGCATAATCTGATCAGGGCTGCTAAACGGCTACGCGGATTTGGGCCGCGGATTGTTCTGATCAAAAAAGGAGAGCACGGCGTGTTTTTATACAGCGATAAATTCATTTTTTCCTTGCCGGCGTATCCGACGGATAAGGTGATCGATCCTACCGGCGCAGGCGATACATTTGCCGGCGGCCTGATGGGTTATTTGGCAAAGGTAAAAAAAGTTAACATGGCTACCTTAAGAAAGGCAGTGGCCTATGGTACAGTGGCTGCTTCGTTCAATGTGGAAGGTTTCGGGGTTACCGTGACTGCCGGCCTTACGCTTAGCCGGCTGGAAAAAAGGCTTAAAGTTTTCCGCGAATCAGTTCTATTTTAGGGACGGTTCTCAGCCAAGGAGAAAAATGTCCCCAAAAGGGGACACTTTTCCCTTGGTCTGAGAACCGTCCCTAACCATGGAGGAGAGAAATGCTGGAAGAAAAGATCTTGAATGATTACAAGGATGCGATGAAGGCAAGGGACAGCCTGAAGAGTTCGGTTTTAAGTTGCCTGCGCGCGGAGATCATGAATACGGCGCTGGCAAAAAAGAAAAATAATCTTGACGATAACGAGGTACTTGCCGTTATCAAAAAGCAGGTTAAGCAGCATCAGGATTCTATTGACCAGTTCACTAAGGGCAACCGGCTTGACCTTGCGGAAAAGGAAGCAAAAGAGCTGAAGATCCTGGAAGCATACCTGCCGGCGCAGCTCTCTGCGGATGAGCTTAAGAAAATCGTTGAAGAAATAATCGTTTCTACCGCTGCCAGCGGCATGAAAGACATGGGCAAGGTAATGAAGGAAGCAACTGCCCGCGTAGGCGCCAGCGCCGACAGTAAAACCTTAAGCGACCTGGTAAGGGCAAAGCTGGCAAGCCCCGCCTAAAGAGTATTTTTTAGAAATTTCTTGACAAACAGCCGGATATAAGGTATATTTTGACTATTGGAACACCACTATTTTTTTAGGGCCGCTTTGTGATACTTTTCACAAGATAGATCCTGCACAAAAATAGGTTCCCCCAGAGACGAGTTACTCACAATTCAGTAATACTTCAGGAGCGATGAGATGACCCAAGAAGAAGTTTCCACTGATATCAAAGCTCTCGTTGAGAAGTGGAAGGATAAGCCCGGCAATTTGATCATGATCCTCCACGAGCTGCAGAATCACTATGGCTATGTCCCGCGCGTTGCCGCCCTTGAGTTGTCAAAAATACTCGATGTGCCCCTTGCCAGAATATACGAAGTAATTACCTTCTATAATTTATTCAAATTAGAGCCGCCCGGTAAACACCGGATCTCCGTGTGCATGGGCACTGCCTGTTATTTGAAAGGCGCTGCGGTGATCCTGAATGAGATCAAAAACATGCTCAACGTGGCAGAGGGCCGCACGACTAACGACGGGCTTTTTCAGCTTGAAGTTGTCCGCTGCCTCGGCTGCTGCGGTTTGGCGCCGGTGATCATGATCGACGAGAAGGTATACGGCAAGGTAAAAAAGAACGAAGTAATGGATATCCTTTCGCAATACGGCAATCATAAAGAGGGGTAGATGAAAAAGCTTACTAATCAGGACTTAGAAAAAATAAAGGCAGGCTCCGCCAAAGAACCGAAGAACTGGATCAAGGTAGGCATGAGCACCTGCGGTATTGCCGCGGGAAGCGACGTTGTATTCAATACCCTTGTTGAAGAGGCGAAAAAACGCAATACCGGCATCCAGATAAAAAGATGCGGCTGCCAGGGGATGTGTTTTGCCGAGCCGCTGGTAGAGGTAAAGACCGAAGGCCTGCCCGCGGTTATTTACGGCAAGGTCAATAAAGACGTGGCGATAAAGATACTGGAAAAACACGTCTGCGCCGGCATTCTGGTCAAAGACCATATTTTTGAGCTAAGGAGCAAGGTGTAATTTTTATGGATAAGAAGATCATATTATTAAAGGATACCGAAAGCTCTGCCCAGGATACTACCCGCGACGTTTACACGCTTTTTGTAAATCAGGTCAGGGAAGGCGGGCTTGAAGAAAAAGTACAGGTAGTCAGGGTGGCTGACATCGGTATTTATAACCAGGGCGTGATCGTTAAGGTCATGCCGGATAACGTCATATACTCCAATGTCAAGGAGCCTGATATCAGCCGGATCATTGAGCAGACCGTAAAAACGGGCAAGGTGATTGAAGAATTGCGCTTTAAACAGCCGCCCAAGCAGATAAGGATCGTGCTGCGTAATTGCGGAGTGATTGACCCGGAAAATATAGACGATTATATTGCCGTTGACGGCTATCAGGCATTAAGGAAAGTTTTATTTGAATATACCCCGGAAAAAGTCATTGAAGAAATGAAAAAAAGCAGCTTGCGCGGCAGAGGAGGCGCAGGTTTTCCTACTTGGCTGAAATGGAAGCTTACCCGCGACATAAAAGCCGATCAGAAATATATTATCTGTAATGCCGATGAAGGCGATCCGGGCGCGTATATGGACAGGAGCGTACTGGAAGGCGATCCGCATTCAGTCATTGAAGGCCTGGCCATTGCCGGTTTTGCCATCGGCGCCTCCCAGGGCTATTTTTATGTCAGGGCAGAATATCCGCTGGCAGTAGAAAGGGCTAAGAAGGCGATTACGCAGGCGCGTGAATACGGGCTTTTGGGAAAAGATATTTTAGGGAGCGGCTTTGATTTTGACTTAGACATAAGGTTAGGCGCCGGGGCATTTGTCTGCGGCGAAGAAACCGCGTTGATCGCTTCAATCGAAGGCAAACGCGGCACCCCGCGTCCGCGTCCGCCGTATCCTTCAGTCAAAGGGTTATGGGATAAACCTACGGCGATCAATAACGTTGAAACGCTGGCAAATATCGCTCCGATAATCTTAAAAGGCGGGGATTGGTATGCTTCAATCGGCACGGAAAAATCAAAAGGCACCAAGGTATTTGCGCTTACCGGAAAAGTAAAAAATTCCGGGCTGGTAGAAGTGCCGATGGGCATTACTTTGCGGGAGATAGTTTTTGATATTGGCGGCGGGATGATCTCTTCCAAAGGCATAAAGGCAGTGCAGACCGGCGGCCCGTCAGGCGGGGTGATCCCCAAAGAATACCTGGATACGCCGGTTGATTATGAGAACCTGCAGAAGCTCGGCTCGATCATGGGTTCAGGCGGCATGATCGTCATGGACGAAGACGATTGCATGGTGGACATTGCCAAATTTTATCTCGGGTTTTGCGTGGATGAATCTTGCGGTAAGTGCGTTCCCTGCCGCATCGGCGGCTATCAGATGCTTACGGTATTAAACAGGATATCCGAAGGTAAGGGCGTTTCTTCCGATAAGGATAAATTAAAGAAGATCGCGCAGGCGATGCAAAAGGCTTCGCTCTGCGCCTTGGGGCAGACCGCGGCAAACCCGGTTATTTCCACGCTTAAATATTTTGAAGAAGAATATAACGACCATATTGCCAACAAAAAATGCCGTTCGCACAAATGCACCCATTTACTGGCGTATAACATTATCCAGGAAAAATGCAAGCGCTGCCGGGTATGCGTGATCAATTGCCCGGTCAATGCCATTGAAGGCGATAAGGAAAAAGGCTTTAATATCCGTATGGATACTTGCGTAAAATGCGGAAAGTGTTTTGAGGTATGTAAATTCGGGGCAATCTCCAAGGAGTAAATGAATGGTTAACGCCAAGATCAACGATATCCCGGTAAGCGTAAAGCAAGGCACAACGATCCTTGACGCCGCAAAACAGGTGCAGATCAAGATCCCGACCCTGTGCAAACATCCGGACCTGCCTCCGGGAGCAGGCTGTGGGCTATGCATTGTAAAGATCAAGGGTTCACAAAAAATGCTTAGGGCTTGCTGCACGCCGATTGAAAACGGGATGGAAGTGGTTACGCATGACCCGGAGATCGTTGCGGTAAGGCGGACAGTAGTTGAATTAATACTTTCCAACCATCCTAATGACTGCCTGCAGTGCGGAAGGAATAATAATTGCGAGCTCCAGGCGCTGGTAGCGGATTTCGGCATCAGGCAGGAACCGTTTGATAAATTTTTACCGGATGTTGCCAAGGATGATTCCACTAAGACTATCGTGCTCGATGCCCAAAAGTGCATCCGCTGCGGCAGGTGCGTGGAAGTATGCCAGGATATGCAGGATGTCTGGGCATTGTCGTTTTTAGAAAGAGGATTTTGCACCCGGATATCTCCTGCCGGTGACATCAAGCTTGCGGATTCTCCCTGTATCAGGTGCGGGCAGTGCTCAAACCATTGCCCGACAGGCGCGATCGTAGAAATGGATGAGACTGCCAGAGTCTGGGAAGCGCTGCAGGACCAGGATAAATATTGTGTGGTCCAGATCGCTCCGGCAGTAAGGGTGGCGATCGGCGAGGCTTTCGGATTTCCGATCGGCACGAACCTGACGAAAAAATTATACGCACTTTTACGCAGGATAGGTTTTAAAGCGGTATTTGACACCAATTTCGGCGCGGACGTAACGATCATGGAAGAGGGAAATGAGTTCATCGATAAATTCACGAAGAACCCTTCAGCGCTTCCCTTGATCACCAGCTGCTGCCCGGCATGGGTGGATTTCATGGAAAAGTTCCATCCTGACATGATCAGCCATTTTTCCTCCTGTAAGTCGCCGCATGAGATCGTGGGAGTGCTGTCAAAAACATATTATGCCCAGAAAAATAATATTGACCCGGCAAAGATATTTGTCGTCTCGGTCATGCCTTGCACCGCTAAAAAGAACGAGATCGTCCGGGGCGAGGAAATGTTTTCTTCCGGATCGCAAGACGTGAATGTCTCTCTTACTACCCGCGAATTGGCAAGGATGATAAAGCAGGCAGGTATTGATTTTGCCAATTTGCCGGATGAGGATCCGGATTATATATTGGGCGACTATACCGGCGCCGGAGTGATTTTTGGGGCAACCGGCGGGGTAATGGAAGCTGCGCTGCGTACTGCCTACTTTGTTTTGAACGGAAAAAATTTGGAGAACATCGACCTTACGCAGGTCAGGGGGCTGGACGGCGTCAAGGCCGCGGAAATTCCGATCAACGGCAAGGTAGTTAAAGTCGCCGTAGCGCACGGCTTGAGCAACGTAGAATATGTTTTGAATAAAATAAGGGAAGCCAAAAAGAATAAACAGGAACCGCCGTATCATTTTGTGGAAGTTATGGCCTGTCTCGGCGGATGCGTAGGCGGCGGCGGACAGCCTTACGGGGTAACCGATGAATTAAGGATGAAGCGCGCAAGCGGCATTTACCAGGACGATAAAGAATGCAAACAACGCTTTTCCCACGAGAACCCTCATGTGAAAAAGCTTTACGAAGAATTCTTGGATAAACCGCTGAGCAAAAAATCGCACAAGTATCTACACACGCGTTATAAAGCAAGGCCGGTGTATTCAAAATAAGATCTTAACGATCCTGCGGTAAGGAACCATGCGGTTCTGAAACTAAGGGAAAGAGCGAGGAAAAATTGTCCCGATCTTTTCAGCAGGAACGAAGAGGTCGGGACTTATTTATAATGATCCGTTTTGCGGGTCCTGCCTAAAAGGATGGAGGAGTTTATGGAACGCAGGTTGGGATTTGTGGGGATTATCGTTGAGAACAGGAAAGCCGCGGCAGCCAGCGTGAACAAGGTACTTTCTGATTCCGGGGAGATCATCGCGGCAAGGATGGGCCTGCCGTACGCCAAGAAAAATTGCTGCGTGATTACCCTGATCGTTGACGCGACTACGGATGAGGTGGGCGCCTTGACCGGAAAGCTGGGCTTGATAAAAGGCGTATCGGTTAAATCCGCGCTGAGTAAATGCGGATAAAAGAATAATGAAGTATATTAACGAAACAAAGATTAACGGTTTGTTGGAAGCGGCAAAAAAAGCAAGGCCGTTTGATATAGGCGCCATATTAGAGAAAAGCCGGAAACTTAAACGCCTCAATTTGGCAGAAACTGCTGCGCTTTTGGCTGCCGATGATCCGGAAAGCATAAAAAAGATCTTTGCCGCCGCCTCTTACGTAAAAGATACCATTTACGGCAGGCGGGTGGTGCTTTTTGCGCCCCTTTATATCAGTAATATCTGCGCTAACAACTGCCTTTACTGCGCGTTCAAGTCTGACAATACCATGACAAAGCGCCGCGCGCTTTCCGCGCGAGAGATAAAAGAACAGACAGAATGGCTGTTAAACCGCGGGCACAAACGCATTTTAATGGTTGCCGGAGAAGCTGCTCCGTCGGGAATGGCAAACGTTGATTATTATGTTGAAGCAGTGCGGGCGATCTATTCTGCCGGCGTGGGGCAGCACCGCATAAAGCGCGTCAATGTCAACTGCGCGCCGTTAAGCACCGAAGAATTCAAAAAATTAAAGGCTTCCGGCATCGGCACATACCAGTTATTTCAGGAAACTTATCATGAGGCGACTTACCGTAATGTACACATTAAAGGCCCGAAGTCAGACCCTGATAACCGCATCGACGCGGTTGACCGCGCGTTCCTTGCGGGCATAGACGATATCGGTATCGGCGCGCTTTACGGGCTCTATGACTGGAAATTTGAAACGCTGGCAATGCTTATGCACATAGAGCATATGGAGAGCCGCTTTAATGTCGGGCCGCATACGATCTCTGTGCCGCGCATTGAGCCTGCGCTGGGGGTGAGCTTTACGGAAGATATGCCTTATGCATTAAGCGATAATGAATTCAAGCGCTTAGTCGCGGTGTTAAGGCTTTCCGTGCCTTACACCGGCATAATCCTTTCCACGCGCGAGAGCCCTGATATGCGCGACGCGCTTTTCTCTCTGGGTGTATCACAGATCAGCGCCGAATCGCGCACTTCGCCCGGCGGCTATTCTTCGGATGATAATAACCGTAATCACGACATCCAATTCACCATCGGGGACCAGCGAAGCCTTGATGAGGTCATCGGTTCGTTGATCAAGCAAAAATTCATCCCCAGTTTCTGCGCTGCCTGTTACCGTAAAGAGCGCACGGGAAAGGCCTTTATGAAATTGGCAAAACCCGGAACGATTAAAGGTAAATGCAGCATGAACGCGCTGATTACTTTAAAAGAATACCTGGATGATTTTGCTTCAGCGGCGGTGAAACAGGAAGGTTACGCGCTTATCAATAAGCTTAAAGGAACCCTGGATCCTGCGGATCGAGAGATTTTGGCAAAATTTTTCCGTGGTATAGATAAAGGTAAGCGAGATGAGTTCGTTTAAGATCCTGGTTTTATTAAAAGATGTATTGGACAGTCCTATGCCTGACCGTCGCGCCTTGGAATTTCTGCTTGGTCTTCAACGCGATGATCAAAAAAGGGTGCTTTTTGATTACGCCGATGCCATACGCAAACAATTTGCCGGAGACGGTATACTTTTACGGGGCATAATTGAATTTTCCAGCTATTGCAAGAACCGCTGTTTTTACTGCGGGCTAAGCAGCCGCAATAAAGCGTTAAAGCGTTATCGCCTTAGCCTTGAGGAAATATTAGAAAGCGCCGAACAGGTCGCTTCGGCAAAAATTAAGACTGTTGTTTTACAGTCAGGCGAAGACCCGAAAACTGACAGTAAATGGCTGGCGGAAATAATCAAGGAAATAAAATCCCGTTTTGCCGATATGGCAGTCACTCTGGCCGTAGGCGAAAGGCCGGCTAAAGACTATAAACTTTGGCGAAGGGCAGGCGCGGACAGGTATTTACTTAAGATCGAGACATCGGATAGGAAATTATACCGCAGGCTGCATCCGGGAATGAGCTTTGAAAACCGGCTAAAGTGCCTTAAGGAGTTGAAGAAGTCGGGTTATCAAGTCGGCTCGGGAAATATTATCGGCCTAAAAGGCCAGACCATAGAGAGTATCGCGCGTGATATTATTTTTTTTAAGGAGCGCGGCTTTGAAATGATCGGCATTGGGCCGTTCATCCCGCATGATAAGACCGAGCTGGCAAAAGAAACTCGCGGCGATATAGCGCTTACTTTAAAAGCGCTGGCATTGACGCGCGTAGTTACCAAATACGCGCATCTACCGGCAACCACTGCTTTAGGCAGCCAGGAAAAAGACTTTCGTATAGACGGGCTTAAGGCAGGGGCAAACGTTTTGATGCCGAATTTTACCCCTCAAGGATACAAGGCGCGTTATGAAATATATCCGGGTAAAAGGTGCGTCGGAGAGTCTTCCGGTGAATGCAGCGGTTGCATGGAAGCAAAAGCAAGGTCAATTGGCAGGTTCATAGATTATTCACGAGGAGACGCGTTAAATGTATAGGACGCCGGCAAGTAACAGATTGCATATAGGGATATTCGGCAAGAGGAATACAGGTAAATCCAGCTTGATCAACGCACTGACCGGGCAGGATACTGCTATTGTCTCAGAGATTGCCGGCACGACCACCGATCCGGTTTATAAGGCAATGGAGATCAACCCTATCGGTCCGTGCATGTTAATCGATACTGCGGGTATTGACGATGAAGGGATACTGGGAGAAGAACGGGTTAAACGTACATTAAAGGTTTTACGGAAAACCGACGTTGGGATTATTGTTGTTAACCCGGATACTCTAATAGATAAATTTGAGGATGACCTGACAGCAGTTTTTAAAGATAAGAAGCTTCCCTTTATTTTCGTGATTAATAAATGTGATTTGGCAGGAACCAGGGCCGAGGAATACCTTAGGGCTGGGTCTTTGCCTTATATTAAAGTAAGCAGCGCTACCAAGGAAGGCATTGAAGAATTAAAGAAAAAAATCATGGATATTGCTCCGGGGCATTGGTCGCCGGTGCCTTTGGTAGGCGATATAATCAACAGCAAAGATACGATCGTGCTTGTCTGCCCGATTGACAGTGCTATGCCGCAAGGCAGATTGATCTTGCCGCAGGTGCAGGTAATGCGCGACATACTTGACAACAACGCAATGGCTTTTGTCACCAAGGAAACAGAGCTGGATGCGGTCATCGCTTCTTTAAAAGAAAAACCCAGGCTGGTGATCACTGATTCACAGGTATTTGAGATTGTGCGCGACAGCCTGCCTAAAGATATCCCTTTAACGTCTTTCTCAACGGTTTTTGCCCGGCACAAAGGCGACTTACGCGCGTTTATCCAGGGAGTTTACGCAGTGGAGCATTTATCAGACGGCGACGAAATACTCATCGCGGAAGCCTGCACGCACCATGTGCAGCCTGAAGATATCGGCAGGACCAAGATCCCCACCTGGCTTTTGAATTACACGCATAAGGAATTGCATTATGAGGTAACTGCCGGCGGTGATTTTCCCGACGACCTAAGCAGGTTTAAGCTGGTGATCTCCTGCGGCGGGTGTATGGTTAATCGCCGCGAATTATTGCACCGCATAGAAAAAGCGAAAAGTCAGAATATACCGATCACCAATTACGGTGTGTTAATGGCTTACCTTTCCGGAATTTTAGACCGCATCATTGAGCCTTTTAAAGGCGGGGTAGTAGCAGTATAAAAATCTTGTGGCAAGAAGTTGCGGACAGTGTTAATATATGAAGGGGTGAACATATGAAAAAAGCCGTAATCGCGCTTATCGTATTGGTCGTGGCAGCAGCGTTCACTTGGCTGTTCCTGTATAACGGCATTGGCCGCTATAAATCAATGGTATTTGCGACCAATAACAGCAAGAACGCGGAAAAGCTAAAAGCAGGCATGGTCAAAAGCGAAGTGCTGACGATCATGGGCCCGCCTAATAAAGTGGAAATATATTCCGTAAACGGCCAGATACTTGAATTTTTGCTTTATCGCACCAAAGCCTTTGATTTTTTCTTTAAGGATAAAGAGGCTAATTTTCTGCCTGTTGCCGTGGATAACACAAGCGGAAGGGTATTGAGCCTGGACAGGAGTTTTTATCTGGAGACCAGGAAATAATTACCGTGGGGCGTTATGCATAAAAAATTTATTTTTTCCGGTATTATTCTGTTTCTCGGCATTTGCCTTGGCGTTACGACATCCTACGCGGAAAATAATGATTTTACAACCGGCTATCTCTGCGACTACGCGATGCAGCTGCACAGGCAAGGCAGGACCAGCGATGCCGTGCACCAACTGGAAATAGCCCTTACTATTGACCCGGGGAATCAACTTGCCCTTAAATATCTTGATAAGATCAGCCCCGGGAACAAAAGATCCCGCAAGCCTGCCGGCAGCAGCCAAGCAGATGACTATGCCGCCAGGTTAAGGTCAATGCAGGAGGTGCAGGACGTTGCATTAGAGCGTGAAAAGGAATTACAGCTTTCAGTTAAGGATAAAGAAAGCCGGCTTGAAACCTTGAGCAGCCAGCTGGAAAATTTTAAGTCTGCGATGGCTCAAAAAGATAAGGAATTGAAGCAAATAGAATCACAGTTGGAATCTGAAAAAGGCAGCCTTGCCAGCAAGGAAGAGGAACTAAGCTCTTTGCTCCAAGATAAGCAAAACGAGGTAGAACAGCTTAAGAAAAAGATGCTCGAGTTGGAGGGGGAAAAACGTTCCTATGAGAACGAACTGGAATCCCTTAACGCGTCCCTTTCGGAAAAAGAAAGCAGCCGTCAGGAACTTACCCGGGAACTTGAATCATTAAAAGGCCAATACGCCGAAGACCTCAAGCGCAACGAAGAGGATTTGGAAAAGGCGAGGCAGGATTATGAAAACCGCCTGATCTCTCTCGGCGGACAGCTTCAGGTAAAAGAAACGCTGATCCAAAAATTAAAGGATGATAATGCGGCAATGCTGGAAAAAGGCAAGCAGGAAAGACAAGAACAGTTAGGCCGGGTAGAAAAATTAATGGGTGAAATAGAAGAAATATTCCCCGATAAAGAAGAGTTGAAAGGCCGGACAGCAACTTCGTATGATGATATTGACGCAAAGAACCGGCAGTTGGACAGAATAGACAGGCTGATGAAAGAAATTGAGGAAGTCCTGCCCGAATCCGATTTGTGAATTTACGCATTCTCCGTTCGTAATATCCCGTATTAATAAAAAAGCAACTTTCTGTGCGAGGAGCTATAGATGAAAAGATTTGTGCTTTATTTATTTCGTTGGCAGTTAAGTACCCCGATACTCTGGTTGGTGTTGAGAAAAATGGGCGCGGGCATATTTGCGACGGTAGTCGCGAACTTGATCGGCGGAGCGATATTCTTCTGGGTGGATAAATTTATCTTTACTTCGCATGCGATCGAAGTCTGGCACATTAAAGAAAAAGGCATCTGCGATAAATGCGGCAAGGAAGCAAGCGTCTGGAGGCTGGTCAAGGCAAAAAATTACGACCGTTCAGGGTCAAGGCCGGTTTTCCTTTGCAGCCGCTGTTCTAAGGAAAAACTTAGCGAATTAAAATCAAGGGGAATCAAACCAAATAGCCCGATAAAATGATCGCCATAAATAACCTTTCCAAGAATTACGGCAAGAAAGTCCTTTTTAACGATCTTAGCCTTACAATTAACCGGGGAGAGAAAATCGGCCTTATCGGGCCAAACGGCACAGGTAAGACTACGCTTTTTTCCATGATCCTCGGAGAGACAGAGCCGTCAAGCGGCTCGGTGCAGGTCTTAAAAAATACCCGTATCGGCTACCTGCCGCAGGAAGCCAGTTTTAAATCTGCTCACACGGTTTTATCCGAGGTTGCCGGAGGCGACAGCCATATCATGCGGCTGATAAATGAAAAAGAGCAGCTGGAGTCCAAAAACGAAGCCGGCTCAAAACGATACGGCGAAGTATTGCATGAATTGGAAACACTCGGATATTTTGAGTTGGAATATAAAGCAAAAAAGATCCTCATGGGACTTGGTTTTAAGGAAACGGATTTTAACCGCCCGATAACCGAGCTAAGCGGCGGCTGGCAGATGCGTACGCTGCTGGCAAAGCTCCTGGCATTTCATTATGATATTCTTCTCTTAGACGAGCCCACCAATTACCTGGACTTGAATGCCGCGATCTGGCTTAAAGATTACCTTGCCGGCTTTAAAGGCACGTTCCTGATGATCTCCCATGATAAGGCTTTCCTCAACGAGGTAACCAATTACACTTTAATCCTGGAAAACGGCTCGATCTTTAAAGTACAGGGAAATTATGAGCATTACGAGGCAATAAAAGAAGAGCGGCGCACTTTCCTGATTAGGCAATTTAAGGAAACCGAGAAAAAGCGCGAGCAGCTGGAGAAATTCATTGCCCGTTTTCATGCCCAACCCAATAAAGCAGCGGCAGTGCGGGCAAAGCGCACGGCGCTGGAGCGCCTGGAAGAGGTCATTGTCCCGCCTGATCCCCGCGAGAGCATCCACAGTTTTCGTTTTCCGCCTACGCATCAAAGCGGCCAGCGGGCGATCTCGCTTAAGAAAATTTCCAAAGCCTATGGCCAGCTTCAGGTATATAAAGATTTTGATTTTGAGATTGAGCGCGGAGAAAAGGCAGTGCTTGCCGGTGAAAACGGCGCGGGTAAATCCACGCTGCTTAAAATACTTGCCGGCGTGATCAACATTGACTCCGGAGAACGGAGCCCCGGATACAATGTGGACATCGGGTATTTTTCCCAGACGCGGCTTGACGTGCTTAACCCGGAAAATAGCGTGCTGCAGGAGGCGTATACTGCTGCGCCGGGATATATGTCACAGGAGGTGATCCGCACGGTGCTGGGGGCATTTTTATTCACCGGAGACGATTCCGATAAAAAAGTCAAAGTGCTTTCCGGCGGCGAGAAGAGCCGGTTGATACTGGCAAAGCTTTTACTTAACCCTCCCAATTTCCTGCTGCTGGATGAGCCGACAACTCACCTTGACGTGGATGCGGTGGATGCGCTGATCAAGGCGCTTAATTCCTACGAAGGTACGATCGTCTTTATCAGCCACGATATCCATTTTGTGCGTTCGGTAGCCAATACCGTCTTTGAGGTAAAAGACGGCAGGGTAAGGAAATTCCCCGGCAGCTTTGATTATTATCTGGAGAAGAAAGAAAAAGGGGAATTACCTCTAGCGGATACCGGGCATAAGCCGGGCTTGGCACGGCAAGAAAAACCTGCGGCAAAAGCAAGGAAAGAAGGCGAAGAATTAAGGCATAAAGAAGATGAAACAAGGCGCAAATTCCATAATTTTGAAGTTAAGGAGAAAATAAAGAAATTAAAAGCGGAGAAAGAAAGCCTTAATTTAGAATATCTTGCCAAGAAGCGCGCCGTAGAAAACCCCCGCAGTTACCGCGATAATGAGGCGTTAGAGCAATACATTGAGCGCATACAGGAGATCGAGCAGCGCTTCTGCGAGATCAGCGACCAAATCCGTTCTCTTAAGAAGCAAATTGAGAAATAGGGCCAGGTGTATTTAGCCAATTCAGCGGTAATCCAGCCATTGACAGATAGGGGAATAGGGGTAAAATAATAGTATGAAACGAAGCACGAAAATACTGTTAATTATCTTAATTGTTGCTCTCGCGGCCTTTGTAGCCAGGGCGTATGTCCTGCTTGCTGCCAGGCTTGTAGAGAACAACATAGAGATGCAGGAAAACAGGGCGCAGCTAAAGCAGGAGCAGGAAGCAAGGCAGTTGCTGGAGCTTGAATTAAAGGCAACGCAGGAACAGCTGCAAAAGGTCATCGCTGAGCTGAAGACCGTCAGCGATAAGCTTAGCAGCGCCGAAAAGAATAACCAGGCGTTATTGCAAGAAAAAAAGGAATTAGAAGCTAAATTGCATTCTTTAAAGGAACTGAAAAAAGCAATAAGGCAGACAAAAGCAGAATATCGCCAGGAGAAGGCGCAGCAATACCGCGCCAAGAAAGAAAAACAGAAAGAGATCGATGCCCAGAGACTGGCGCAGGGCAACCGCGGTTTTCTGGTCAGGGATGGCCAACCCACCCATCAGCCAAAAGTAAAGATCGCAGTCGAACCTACAAGCGGGTTATTTCAGGGTAATTGACATAACTTTACTCTCGTTGTTCTTCATGAGAGTGTATTCAACGCTAACTTTATCCCCCGCCTTCAAATCCTTTAGCTTCAGGATATTCTTTTTATAATCCAACACCATGATCAGCCCGGGCACAAAAGAAAAATCCCGCTGGTTACCTTTGTCATCAACCACCGTAATTTTATATGTTGAACCCTGGCTATTCCCGGGTTTTGTTATTGCCTCTATTTTTCCTTCAAAAACATCTGAGTTAATAAAAGTATCTGCCGTAAGGTCAGTTTTATACCGGATCTCCTTTATAAACGGCACATGTTCGCCCTCTCTGATCCTTGTTTCTTCCACTTCCAGGGCTAAGCATAAAGGAACAAGGGATAAAATAAAGAATACGGCAAGCAGCATCTTTTTCATACATTTAATTTACACTGTTTTAACGCATAAGTCAAGCATTGCCCTTTTTTCCTTGCTAATTTCAAACAAGTGTAGTATATTATAGAAGTTCTTCTTTTTATTTTTGCAATTTTTGTGATAAATTTCACAAAGAACCAGTTATTTTAATCTACTTGCAGGGTGCATAACTTCTATTATCTAGAAAGCGCCGGAATAAACGAATTATTAACCCGCCTGAAAAACGATCACGCTATTTTTTTTCCCGTCGTAAGGCCCGCTAATTTCACCAAGGAAACCGACTATTCTTACCAGAATTTTTCCGACAACCGGCAGTTTATTTTTAATCCTTATCGCGTGATCGAGCCGCTTAAGTCTTTTCTTACGCCGGCAATGGAAAAAACCGCCGATTATTTCAGCCCCCAAAAAGAAGCGGTTGATCCGGGAAAAACAATTATTTTCGGTGCGAAAAATTGTGACATTGCTTCACTGAAGATCCAGGATTTTGTCTTTATGGAAGGCGTGGAAGTGGATTATTCTTACCGCGTCAAGCGCGAAAACACAATTATCGTTTCCAGCGACTGCACGGAATATAAAGAAGTTTGTTTTTGCCTTGCCCTTGACATCCTGCCTTATCCCACGCAGGGTTTTGATATAAACCTTTCGCCGGTATCCGACGGATACCTGGTTGAGGCCGGTTCGGAAAAGGGAAAAAATTTCATCCGGCAATTCAGGGATTATTTTTCCGAAGCAAAGGACGCGCAGGTTTGGGCAAGGAAGACAAAACGGGAAGACATTGTCCAGCGGCTTAAGCGCCACCTCCTGCCGCAGAACATACCTGCCAAAGACAGCCTGCAGCGCCTGGTCAAAGACGGGTATGGCCTTGATACCTGGAAGCAGTTCATGCTTACCTGCGTTGAATGCGGCGGATGTAATTTCGTCTGCAATACCTGCCATTGTTTTCTTCTGGCTGACAAAAGCGAAGACGGCCGCAATAAGCGGCTTAAGGCCTGGGATTCCTGCCAATACGCGAATTACGCGACAGTAGCCGGAGGCGCCAATCCTCTAAAGCTGCGCCATGAACGGCTGCGGTTCAGGTTCACTAAAAAATTTGATTTTTTTATGGAAAATCTGGGCATGCCTGCCTGCTGCGGCTGCGGCAGGTGCATTGAAGTTTGCCCGGGAAAGATCGATCTCAGGGAAGTCTGGAAAGACCTGGAGCAAAAATTAAAGAAATGAGAAATATTTATACCCCGTTTGAAGCTATTGTCGAAGAGATTATCCCTGAAACGCCGGCAATAAAAACTTTTGTCATCAGGCCGAAGGAAAAATTCAGCTTTAGGACCGGCCAGTTCATCGAGTTGACCCTTCCGGGGATAGGGGAGGCGCCGTTTACTCCGTCTTCTGACCCGGACGTAAAAGACAGATTTGAAGTGACCGTGATGAATGCCGGCAGGGTAACTTCTTTACTGCACGCGCTGCGGAGCAATTTTTCCGTCGGTATACGCGGCCCTTACGGCAAGGGCTATCCTTTGGATACGTTCAGCGGTAAGGATATCCTGATCGTCGGAGGAGGCGTGGGGCTGGCGCCGCTGCGTTCGCTTTTATTCAGCCTTTTTTCCGGGATGGATAAATATAATAAAGTTGTGCTGCGCTACGGCGCGCGCTCTCCGGAAGACATCGTTTACCGGCAGGCGATACCGCAGTGGCAGCAAAAGGACAAAGTTGATATTGTTGTGACCGTAGATAAAGGGGACAGCCAGTGGAAGGGTAATGTCGGTGTGGTCACTACCATCTTGAATGACCTGCCTGTTGACCTGAAAAATTGCGCGGTGATTGTCTGCGGCCCGCCGGTAATGATGAAATTCGCTACGATGAAGTTGCTGGAAGTGGGTTTTCAGCCGAATGACATTTATCTCTCAATGGAAAAAAACATGTCCTGCGGCCTGGGAAAATGCGGGCATTGCCGCATCGGCAAGTTCTATACCTGTAAAGACGGCCCGGTGTTTACTTACGGTCAGATCAAGGATATTTACGATATTTGGGAGTAAGGATGAAACGCCTGTTCATAGACCTGGATATCTGTAATGAATGCGCGGAATGCCGCGTGGTTTGCGGGTATTTTTATCACCCCCAGAATAACGGCGTGGCTAACCTCCGGGAATACGCTACATTCGCGACTATCTGCCGGCATTGCGATGAGGCGCCCTGCGTGAATTCCTGTTATCATAACGCGCTTGAGCGTGCCAGCGACGGACATTTAAAGCGCTATAAGATGCGCTGCACCAGCTGCAAGTCTTGCACAATAGCTTGCCCGTTCGGCATAATCTTCCAGGATTTCATACCTTATCTTGACTCCAAGTGCGATTATTGCTTGGGGCTGGCCGGAAAGCTTCCCAAATGCGTGACGAGCTGCCCGGAAAAAGCCATAGAGCTCAAAGAAATAGAAGAAGACCCTGGGCAGAATATTTATTTGATCGGAGACCGCCTGGCAGTGCGCACGCGGAAATGGTCAAGGGAAGACATCAAGGCCAAGAAAAAATAAAGGGCAAAGTTGATAAAAACATTTTTCAATTATTTGGTATTTCCCGGTTTTATTTTCAGCGCGGTTATCGGGCTGATCGCCGGATGGGTTGACCGCAAGGTCAGCGCGCGACTTCAGTGGCGCGTAGGGCCGCCCTGGCATCAGAATTTTACCGACATTATAAAACTCTTCGGTAAGGAGATCATTGTGCCGCTCAACGGCCGCTGGACATTTTTACTTGCCCCTTATATCGGGCTTTTGGGTCTGACCCTGGCAGCGACGATCTTAGGCAAGGCAGCCGGTTTATCTTTTGGAGGGTTTAGCGGCGACTTGATCGTTATTTTGTATCTTCTGCTGATGCCGGCAGCTTCTTTGATCATCGGCGCTTCGGCGTCCGGCAACCCGCTTGCTTCCGTGGGCGCCTCCAGGGAAATGAAGCTTGTGCTGGCATATGAATTGCCGCTTATCCTTTCGGTGATCGCGGTAGCGATCAAGGCCGCGGGCGCGATAAGGCTGGAACAGCTTATCCTTGCGCAATCTGCATCCGGGTCGTTCATTTTTTCTTTTTCCGGGGCGCTCGCTTTTATCGCAGCGCTTATTGCAACTCAAGCAAAATTAGGCCTTGCGCCGTTTGATGTTTCCGAGGCAGAGCAGGAAATAATGGCCGGGGTATTGATTGAATATTCCGGCCTGCCTTTGGCAGTGTATAAGTTAAATAAAGCGATCCTCCTTTATACCATGCCGTTATTTTTGATCCTGCTGTTCTTGGGCAAGGACCTGAATCCTTTATTTATGATCGGGAAGTTCCTGATCATCCTGGTATTGTTTATTTTGATCAAAAATACCAATCCCCGGCTGCGCATTGACCAGGCAATGAGATTTCTCTGGGGGCCGGTGACGTTATTGGCGATTGCCGCGATCGTATTGGCGGCGTTAGGAAAGTAAAAAATGGACCTTAAGCTTAAGGCATTGACCAAATCGATCTGGGTATTCCATGTCAGCGCCGGATCATGCAATAACTGCGATATTGAGATACTGGATTGCCTTACCCCGCGTTTTGACGTGGAGCGCTTTGGTATCCAACTGATCGGTTCGGTAAGGCATGCCGACGCGCTGCTGATCACCGGGGCAATGAACCGTAAGGCAGTGCCGCGGATGAAAGAGATCTACCGTCAGGCGCCCAAACCGTGCATCGTGGTTGCCTGCGGCATTTGCGCGCTTTCCCAGCATATGTTCCGCGACAGCTATAATGTCAGAGAGCCGCTGGATAAGATCCTGCCTGTGGATGTTTACATACCCGGCTGCCCGCCAAAACCGGAGGCGATCATCAGCGGCATAGTCAAGGCAGTAAATAAATTACAGGAAAAATCAAGCCATGGACATAAAAGCAAAGATTAAAGACAGGCTGGGCGATAAGATCCTTCTTTGGGAGGAGAGGTCAGGGACAAGGATATATTTTTCCGTAAGGAAGAAGGACCTTATTGAGGCGGTAAAATTATTATTCCGGGATTTGGGCTTAAGGCTGGCCACGGCTTCAGCGACCGACACGCCGGAAGGCTTTGAAATATTGTATCATTTTAGTTTTGATGAAACCGGGCAGATCTTTTCCATACGCGTGCTGTTGGAAGATAAGGCGCAGCCGGAAGTTGATTCGATCACTCCGCTTTTCCCCGGAGCGGAATGGATCGAGCGCGAGATGTGGGAGCTGATGGGCATAAACTTTAAAGGCCATCCGAATTTAAAAAAGTTATTATTGGCAGATGACTGGCCGGAAGGCGAGTATCCGCTGAGAAAGGAATAGATGTCGCATAAGGTTGTGGTGCCGATAGGGCCGTATCATCCCTTGCAGGAAGAGCCGGAATTTTTCCGGCTTTACGTGGAAGGCGAGAAAGTCGTAGATATCGATATTATTATCGGTTACAACCACCGCGGTATCGAAGAGCTTTCTGAATCAAAGCATTTTGACCAGGTGGCCTTTCTCGTAGAGAGGATCTGCGGGATCTGTTCGTCAAGCCACCCCTATGCCTACGTGCTTGCGGTGGAAGACATTATTGGCGGGGAAGCAAGCGTCGTGCCTGCGCGGGCATTATACATCCGTACGATCATTGATGAGCTGCAACGGATCCACAGCCATTTATTGTGGCTGGGGCTTGCCGGGCATTTTATCGGTTATAACACCGTTTGGATGTGGGCGTGGAAATACCGCGAGCCGGTGTTGGATATGTTTGAAATGGTCACCGGTAACCGCAACAACTACGCGATGTTCAAGGTGGGAGGCGTGCGCCGCGACATCAAAGACGAAGATATACCTATATTAAAAAAGACATTGGATGAGCTTTCTCCGGCAATAGATATGTTCCGCGGCGCGGTAATGGATGACCCGGTGATCAGGGCCAGGCTTGTCGGAGCGGGGATCTTGACCCGGCAGCAGGCGATTGACTGGTGCGTTGTCGGGCCGACAGCGCGCGCATCGGGTATTAATATTGATATCCGGCGCGACGAGCCGTATGGGGCGATATCAAAGCTTGACTGGAACGTGATCGTGGAAAAAGAGGGTGACGTATTTGCCAAGACAAAAGCAAGGATACTGGAGATGTATGAATGTATCCGGATCATCCGGCAGTGCCTGGACAATATGCCGCATGGCGAGATCGATGCTAATGTTAAAGATATCCCCCCGGGAGAAGGCATCGGCAGGGTCGAGGCGCCGCGCGGCGAGTGCTTTCATTATGTAAAGACCGACGGCACCAACCGCCCGGTAAGGCATAAGATCCGCGCGCCGAGTTTCATGAACGTGGCTTCCAACAAGGTCTCCGTTATCGGCAACACGATATCGGACGCAGCGATCACCCTGGCAGCGGTTGATCCCTGTTATTGTTGCACTGAACGGCTGGCAGTGATCGCTAAACCGGATGATAAAAAAGTAATGAATGGCTGGGATTTAATTAAGCTTTGCCAGGAAAAGACAGAAGCGGTTAAAAAAGAAATGAAGGGGTCGGACAGGCAATGAAATCCGTATTGACGGCTGTATTTTTGCCATTGTTGGGGGCGTTCCTTATTCCGGTATTGCCGAAGAGATATAGGTCTTATTACTCGGTCCTGCTCCTGGGTTTAACTTTTTTCTTCAGCTTGATCGCGGTATCCCTGGCGCTTAAACATAAAGATTTTGTCTTTGTGCGCTATTTTTCCGGATGGTTTGAATTTTCCTTTTTGTCCGACGGCCTGGCAGCCTTTATGGCTGCGGTTTCCTCGTTCGTGGCGTTCCTGATCTCTTTGTATTCTTTGGATTATATGGAGCATTATCCGGAAAACGGCACGTTTTATTTTTGGACCGTGCTGTTCGTAGGCAGCATGATGGGGCTGGTGTTTTCCGCAAACCTCCTTCTTTTGTTCTGCTTCTGGGAAATATCTTCTGTTTGTTCATGGCGGCTGATCGGATTTTATCGCAAGGATGAAGACGTGGCTGCCGCGGATAAGGCGTTCCTGATCACATTTTTGGGCGCCTCGTTAATGCTGGCAGGCATTATTGCCGTTTACCTTAATTACGGAACTTTAAGCGTAAATTCTTTGAAGGGCCTGCCGATCAGCAATATTGCCGCGTTCCTGCTTTTAGCAGGAATAATTTCCAAATCCGCGCAGCTTCCTTTACAGACCTGGCTGCCGGACGCCGGAGTAGCCCCTACGCCGGTAACCGCGCTTTTGCACGCGGCAGTGCTGGTAAAGATCGGGGTTTACTTTTTTGCCCGCGCCTTTGGCATGACTTTCGCGTCATCGCCGTTATTCACCAATACCGCGATAGCCATCAGCGCGGTAACGATAATCGTTGCCGGCGGCTCTGCGTTGGTTGAGAATAATATAAAAAGGATCCTTGCGTATTCAACAATCAGCCAGCTGGGTTATATCCTGCTCGCGCTTGCTTTAAACAGCGCTATTTCGTTTAAGGTTGCCTTGGTTTATATATTGGCGCACAGCCTTGCCAAGGCCGGCTTGTTCCTCTGCGCAGGCATAATCGAACAGGCAACCGGAACAAAAGACATTAACCGGCTCGGTGGCTTGCTTAAGACCATGCCGTTTACCGCGGCAGCTTATCTTTTGTGTGCGTTTTCAGTGATCGGCATTGCGCCTTTTCTGGGGTTTTGGCCGAAATTCATGATCGTGCTCTTGGCAATAAAATCAGGGCATCTCATCGCCGGATTTCTTGCGGTGCTGGGAGCGTTGTTTACCCTGCTTTACCTGATGCGGGTATTTAATAAAGTGTTCCTGGGCGTTGGCGCTGTTGAGGCGCATGAAGATAAAAAGTCTTTTATGGTCATGGTAGTGCTGGCTTTCGGGGCTTTGTCCTTGTTGCTGGGCATTTTGTTTAAATTACCGTTTAATTTTGTTAATACACTGATAAGATAATGACAATGCCTGTATTTTTATTGACTGGTTTGCCTATTTTGGCAGGGATAATTTGTTTCTGCGTTGCCAATGGCACTTTAAGGCGTAACCTGGCGCAGTCAATATTCTTTATCAGCCTTGCCGCTTCGGTATTCCTGCTGATGAAGCCGCAGCCCGGCATGGCAATAAATCTGCTCCCGGACTACAATATCATCTTGGCAATAAATAAACTTTCCGGGTTCATTATTATTTTCGTTAATCTTTTTGGTTTGCTGATCTGCCAGTATTGCCGTGATTACGAAAGGCTTAAAGACAGCCGTTTGTATTTTTCCTGTTTACTGTGGCTGATCGCTTTTTCTAATCTGATCTGCCTTGCCGCGGATTTCGCGGTTTTTATCTTTGCCTGGGGCGCGGGGCTGGCGCTTTTGTACGCGCTTTTAAGCATGGGCTCGCGTGAGGTTGCAAATAAGGCGCTGGTTGTCGTCGGATTAGGTGATTTTTTCCTGCTTTTAGGAGCAAGCCTTTATATTTATTTGACCGGGACAACTGCCATTCCGCTTAAGGCAGCAGTGCCCCTGGATAATCCGCTTGGCTGGATGAGTTTTTTGTTCATGCTTTTCGGCGCATTTGCGAAATCAGGCTGTTTTCCTTTTCATACCTGGATCCCCGATGCCGCAGAGACCGCGCCTGTGCCGGTAATGGCGCTACTTCCGGCATGCCTTGATAAGTTACTCGGCATCTATTTCCTGGCAAGGGTGTGCGCCGACCTCTTTATATTTAATAACGCGGCTTCCGCGTTTCTGCTTATTATCGGGTCTTTTACGATATTGTTCGCGGTAATGATGGCGCTCGTCCAGCATGACTTAAGGAAGCTTTTATCTTTTCATGCCATCAGCCAGGTCGGATATATGGTGTTAGGCTTTGGCACGGCACTGCCCATCGGCATTGCCGGAGCGCTGTTCCATATGTTGAATAACGCGATCTATAAAACCGGGCTGTTCCTCACCGGTGGATCAGTCGGCCAGAAAAAAGGTACTTTTGAGCTGGATAACCTTGGCGGCCTGGCAAAGTATATGCCCGTGACTTTTGGGGCCGCTTTGGTCTTTTCTCTATCCATCTCCGGCATCCCGCCGCTTAACGGGTTTGCTTCCAAATGGATGATCTATCAGGCAGCGCTGCTGGGAGCGGTGAATTCGTCCTCTCTACTGCTGCGTCCGGTATTTATGCTCGCCCTGATCAGCGCGATGTTCGGCAGTATCCTGACGCTGGCAAGCTTCGTAAAATTCATTCACGCGATCTTTCTCGGCGAAGAAAAATCATCAAGCCGCGACAGCGCGGCCGGAATTTCTTTTAATATGCAGGTCCCCGTCGTTATCCTGGCCGGCCTTTGCGTATTCTTCGGGCTTTTCCCGAACTTATTTTTGAAATGGGTCATCCAGCCATGGATAGGAGAAGAGATATTGTTCTCCGGCAGCTGGAACAGTACGCTCGCTTTTATTTTGATCGCTCTCGGGCTGCTCTTGGGGCTGATATTCTTTAGCCTGACCAAAGACAGAAAATCATTAAGGCCGATGGTCTCCTTTATCGGAGGCGAAGACCCGGATCTTGCTACGGCCTTTTCATCATCCGGTTTTTATAAAACCATAGAAGAGATGCCGTTGGCAAAAAAGGCATACCGCTTAATAAAGATCGAGGCATTTGACCTGTTTAATGTAATAGACAGCGCGATGAAATTATGCGGCTATCTTTTATTTATTTTCGCAGACAGGTTTATAAACCTGATCACGCACGCAACAGGCTATGCCGTGCTCGGGGTAAGCCGGCTGCTGCGTTTGTTCCATACCGGCGTGCTTGATTTTTATCTGGCCTGGAGCCTGTTTGGTTTAGCAACCCTATTTTTTATCTTAATGTCAAAATGATCGAACTGCATCTGATCCTGATATTCATGATCATCGGCGCGCTTGTGGCAATGGAAGCCAAGGATCTCTTGTCCAGCGTAATCGCGCTGGGTGCGGTAGGTATGGGGCTTACTTTGGAATTTTTGCTTCTTAGGGCTCCGGATCTGGCGATCACCCAGTTGGTAGTGGAGATATTGTCTCTGGTTATCCTTATCCAGGCAACAGTGGGTGTTACTATACCGCCGGAAAAAATAAAAGTGAGATTGGGTTATTTTGCTTTCGCGATTATCTTTTGCGCGATATTCCTCTGGTTTGGCCATAAAGCGCTGGCAGAGTTGCCGGCTTTTGGAAACTCCATAATGAAAATGGGCTCGCAATATCTTGCCGAAGGCTTAAGCAAGACCGGGGCTGCCAACATGGTCGCGGCAATAATCCTTGATTTCCGGGGCTACGACACTTTAGGCGAGGCAACCATATTATTCGCTTCAGTGATCGGAGTGCTCGCGGTATTAAGGAATAAGGACAAGAAAAAATGAAACGCAAGGAAGCGGGAATGTCGTTGATCGTCAAACGGATTACCAAGATCACCGTCAGCCTGATATTTTTGTACGGTGTTTATATTGTTTTGCACGGCCACCTTACCCCGGGCGGAGGGTTTGCCGGAGGAGTGATCATCGCATTGTCTTTTATTCATCTTGTCCTTGCCTTTGGCAGGGAAACTGCCGTGAAAAGGCTAAGCGAGGCAGCTGTTTCAATCGTGGAATCCGCGGGAGGCTTGATATTTTTGGGATTAGCGCTCCTGGGCGTCATTACCGGATCAGTTTTCTTTTTAAACGCGCTTCCTAAGGGCCAACCGTTCCACTTATTCAGCTCCGGCACCATTGTCTTGTGCAATATCGCGATATTCTTAAAGGTCGGGGCAGGGCTATTCGCGATATTTATCGCGCTGGCTGTTTTAAGAATCCCCGTTGAAACAGCAAAAGAGGAGAAATAAGGGATGAGCCTTTATGTCCTGTGTCTAATTTTATTCTCTATCGGCATATACTGCCTGTTGGTAAAGAAAAACCTGGTCAAGAAGATCGTTGGCTTCGGCATTGCCGAATACGCCTTAAATCTTTTCTTTATCCTTTTGGGTTACCGGTCCTCGGGCAGGGCGCCGATACTGGACCAGCGCGTGACGATCACTAATTTTGTTGATCCCTTGCCGCAGGCGTTGATCCTTACCTCTATCGTCATAGGCCTGGGCATTACGGCATTAATGGTAGCGCTGGTAGTGCGCATTTATGAGAAATACAAGACGTTTGATATAGACGAGATTCGCAGGTTGAAAGGGTAATTATGCTTCCATTATTTGTGGTTGTGCCGTTAGCTGCCGCGTTTACGATCCCGATTTTATCGGCGCTGCGCAGGAACTTTGCGCAGTGGCTGGCAATAATCTGCGGCGGGTGGCTGCTCTTGCTTTCTATTAAAAGTATCTCCTGGCTGAAAAGCGGCATAAAAGTTTATGCTGTAGGAAACTGGCAGCCGCCGTTCGGTATTTGCATGGAGTTGGACGGCCTGACCGTGCTTATGCTTTTAGTGGTTAACTTGATCGGATTTCTTGCCATCCTGTATTCTTTTGATTACGCGAAAAAATATTCTTCGCCCAAGCTGTATTATACGCTGTTTTGCCTGCTTTTGGCCGGATTAAACGGCGTAGTGATCAGCGGAGATTTATTCAACATGTTTGTTTTTCTTGAGATCGCCTCGATAGCCAGCTATTCTTTGGTTGCCTTCGGCGCTGAAGCGGAAGAACTTGAGGCAGCGTTTAAATACCTGGTCTTGGGCAGCGTTGCTTCGGCATTTATCCTGCTTGCCATTGCAATGCTTTTGGGCGGCGTTTCCACGTTAAATATGGCGGATATCAGCCGTTCTTTAAATATGTCGTCTTCGGCTAATCTCATTCTTTTTTCCCTTGCCCTGTTTATCATGGGTTTTGGTTTAAAAACCGGGCTTGTGCCTTTTCACGCCTGGCTTCCTGACGCCCATCCTGCGGCGCCCGCGCCTGTATCGGCAATGCTTTCCGGCGTAGTGATCAAAACGCTGGGGGTTTATGCGTTAGTAAGGGTGATCTTTAATATTATCGGTTTTACTCCGCTTATCGGCTCACTTTTGGCAGGCTTCGGGATCTTATCAATGGTTTTCGGGGCCTTGCTGTCTCTGGGGCAATGGGATCTTAAGCGGCTCCTGGCATACAGTTCAATCAGTCAGGTCGGCTATGTGATTTTCGGCATCAGCCTTGGCACGCCCCTGGGGATTATCGGCGGCTTGTTCCATCTTTTTAACCACTCTTTGTTCAAATCGCTGCTTTTCTTTAATGCTGGCAGCCTTGAACAGGCAACCGGCACAAGGATGCTTGATAAATACGGCGGTTTATCCAAAGAAATGCCGGTTACGGCAGCTACATCTATGGCAGCTTCTTTGTCGATCATCGGTATCCCACCTATGTGCGGCTTCTGGAGCAAACTGATCATTATTATTGCCGCTTTCGAAGCGGGAAATATATTCGGCGCGCTTACCTGCATAGCGGTAGCGGTGATCACACTGGCGATATTTTTAAAATTCCAGAAGCACGCGTTCCTGCGCAAGGGCAAGGAAGATACGGCTCATATAAAAGAAGCAGGCGTTTGCATGCGTTCTTCAATGATCATCCTGGCGCTGTTGTGTTTTGCGGTGGGAGTAATGTTCCATCCTTTTGTCAATAAAATCGTAAAACCGGCCGCGGATATGTTGCTTGAAGGCAAAGGCTACGCAAATATAGTATTAAAAGACAAATGAAGAATAAACGTTCAAGGGTAGTGACTTTTTTTGTTTGCGTGATCCTCTGGCTGCTTTTGACTTTTCCGCCTGACCGGCAGGAATTATTTGCCGCCGTATTAGTCGGCCTGCTTGCCGCGCTGTTAATGGGCGATATGTTTACCTCTAAAGCGGGCAGATGGGTCAGCCCGAAGCGCTGGCGCTGGTTTGCCGTATTTATCGCGGTGTTTATCTGGGAGTGTATTAAGGCAAACTTTGACGTGGCGATCCGGATCTTGAGCCCGCGCCTGCCGATAAATCCCGGAATCGTTAAGGTAAAAACCAGCTTAAAATCAGAGACCGGCCTGACCTTCTTGGCGAATTTCATTACCCTGACGCCCGGTACTTTTACCGTTGACGTAGACAAGGAAAACGGTTACCTTTATATCCATTGGATCGACGTAAAAACGCAGGACGTTGAAAAAGCTACGCGGATAATCGTGTCTAAGTTTGAAAGGATCCTAAAAGGAGTATTTGAATGAAATTTTTTCGCTGGCTGGCGGGTTTTGTTTTCCTGGCTGCGGCAATTATCTTTATTTTTGTTTTTCTTAAGGTTACCGCGCAGCAGAAACTTATACTTTTCCTTTTACTTTGTTTTATGCTTTCCCTGATCCGGATCTTTAAGGGGCCGACAGCGGCAGACCGCTCGGTGGCAACGGACATACTCGGCATATTGGTCATTGGTTTCTGCGCGATAATGGAAATATACGGAAACCGTGGATGGTATATGGATATTGCCATTGCCTGGGCGCTGCAGAGCTTTATCGGCACACTTGCTTTAGCCAAATTTTTGGAAGGCAGGCATTTTGATGAATGAGATAATTTCACTTTTGTTCATTATTGTGGGCATTATGTTTGACCTGTTCGGCTGCCTCGGCCTGCTCAGGCTGCCGGATGTTTATAACCGGCTTCAGGCTTCCACAAAGTGCGTGACCCTGGGGACCTGCAGCATCTTATTCGGGGTCTTCGTAAAGTTCGGGTTCAGCTCTACCGGTATAAAAGCCCTACTTTGCATCGGTTTTCTTTTACTTACTTCGCCGGTTGCCGCGCACGCGCTTGCCCGGGGATGTCACTGCGCGGGAATTAAATTATGGAAGCATTCTGTCTGCGATAAATATGAGGAAGACAAGAACAGCGCCAAGGAGCCGTCTGCCTGATGCGATATCCTAAATTACGGGAGTTAAAAGAGGCGATAAGGTCGCTTTTTAGTAAGCCTTATACTACGCGCTTTCCTTATGAGCAGCATAAGCCGTATGAAAGGTTCCGGGGAAAGCCCGAGTTCCACGTTGATGATTGCGTCGGCTGCACTGCCTGTGTGCAGGTCTGTCCTGCCGGAGCGCTCAGTTTTAAAGACGAAGCCAAGAACGGCAAAACAAAGCGCGTATTGACCGTGCGTTGGGATATTTGCATTTATTGCGGGCAGTGCGAGGCAAATTGCCTTACCGGAAAAGGGATCGTCCTTTCGCGGGAATTTGATCTGGCTACCACCGGGAAAAGGGAAGACCTTTACCAGACCATAGAAAAGGAGGTCTTGCTTTGCGATTGCTGTAAAGAGGTAATTATGCCGCTTGACCAGATAAAATGGGTGGCGAATAAATTAGGGCCGCTTTGTTTTACCAATGCTTCAGTGATGCTGTTTTATTTGCGGAACTTGAGCCTTGCCTGGAAAGAAAAGTTTTTCCCCAAGGAAGAAGCGTTCCTGCGTTCAGACCGGGTTAAATTGCTTTGTCCGCGTTGCCGCAGGCAGGCAGTAATTACGTCGTAGGGACGGTTCTCGGCCAAGGAGAAAAATGTCCCCGGATGGGGACACTTTTCCCTTGGACCGAGAACCGTCCCTAAAACATTTGCATTTTTTAAAATAAGTATTAAAATGGATTGCATATTATTGTGCAACGAGAGGGGGTGAATCGCGACTATGAAGAAAACGGGTTTTATAGTTTTAACGCTGGCAATAGCAGGTATTTGCCTTTGGGGGTGCGGCCAGAAAGAGCCTTCATCCGAAGAATTAATGCAGGATCCGATGTCAATGGAGTCGTTAAGCACAATGACTGCCACTGATACAAAGGCAATGCCGGGAATGAAGCCGGAAGTCGGTATTCAAGAAGTAAAACCGGCGGCTGTAACAGCCGAGCCTAAATTGGAGCCGCTTCCGCCCGCAGGACCTTATAAGCCTACGTCAAGCGAGATCCAGACTGCGCTAAAGAACGCGGGTTATTATGACGGCAACATAGACGGAAAAGTCGGCCCGAAGACAAAAAAGGCAATACAGGATTTTCAAAAGGCCAATAGCCTTGAGGCAGACGGAAAAGTCGGCCCCAAAACCTGGGCAGTCTTAGGCCCTTACCTTGATACTGCAGCCATGGAAGCAGCCGCGTCAAAGCCGGCTGGAAAGAAAAAAAGATAAGCATAACGCCCCCTTGAAAACCGGAATGTAATGTTGTATACTTTAATTGCCGATAAAGGTAAACCCCGGGAAACCGGGGGGCGCAAAGCCTCAGGCCTAAGTTGCTCTACAAAGCCATATTCTTTGAGGAGGCGAGATCAAGAATAGCTCGGCATGTAGGGGCAATATGGTAGCTGGGTTGCCGAAACGCGAGGCCGCGAGTAGTTTAGATTTTGGCCTTTATCGGCGTTTTCATTTATCCGGCATATAAATTACTAAAAATCCCAACAGGATCCCCCCAAGATTTTGTTGGGATTTTTTATTTTAAAGTGTTATAATTAAACGAGCTAAGATAGATTATTCATACAGTTAAGGAGCAAAAATGGCTATATCCGCTAAGTTGGCCCACGAGATAAAGAATTCCCTGGCAATAATCCTGCAGGGAGTTGAATGCTTAAGGAACAATGCCGTTTCCGCGGATGAAAGCATGAAAACAGTAGTAAAATACATTGAAGAGGCGGCATTGAAGATTGATAAAGCCATAAAAGGAGGCGAAATTGACAAAGAAAAAGATCCTGATCATTGATGATGAAGAGGCTCTCACCCATCTTGTGAAGATGAATCTTGAAGCAACCGGCAATTATGAAGTAATGGCGGAAAACAGAGGGGCCAACGGGCTTGCAGATATAAAATCGTTTAAGCCGGACCTGGTTTTATTGGATATTATCATGCCGGAGATAGACGGTTCGGACGTAGCCAGCCAGATAATGGCAGACCCGGAAACCTCCGGCACGCCGATAGTTTTTTTGACCGCGATAATCAGGAAAGAAGAGGCCGCGGCAAGCAAGGGGGTTATCAGCGGGTATCCTTTTATCGCCAAGTCCGTAAGCATTAAAGAGCTTATTGAGTGCATAGAGAAAAACGCGCGCAGGCAATAAAGGCCCATGGAGCCCATTGACAAAGACCTGATATTGCGGCAGATCCCGCTGTTTGAGGCCTTATCGGCCGAAGAGAGCGAGCTGGTCAAGCCGCGGTCGGAGATCATTGAATACGGCAAGAACCAGGTAGTCTATGAAGAAGGCTCGCCTGCCGACGCATTTTATTGCGTTGTCCTCGGCAGGGTAGTGATCTACACGCGTGACCCATCCGGCAATGAGACAATCCTTGAATACCTGCATCGCGGAAAATATTTCGGGATCATTTCGTTGCTTACCAATGACAGCCACTCGGTAAGCGCCCGCACGCTCAACGATTCGGCGCTGCTGGTCATTAAAAAGGAAGATTTTGATTTTATACTTAAAAGTATCCCCAGGCTTGCCATAGACTTAAGCCTTACTCTTTCACGCCGCCTAAAAAATAAATCCGTCCACCAAAAAACGATCTTTGAAAGCACGATCGCCTCGGTATTCAGTTCCTACTCGCAGGCAGGCAAAACCGTTTATGCCCTGAACCTGGCGCTTAGCCTGCATAAGGAATCATGTAAATCGGTGTTGATCATTGATATCTGCGCCGAAGATGCAATCCACAGCCTGCCGCAGAAACTCGGGGTAAGCGCAGAGTATAAAGTTGTTGACCTTTCGGCGTTATCCGGAAGCCCTGCGGATATAGTAAAGGCATCCATCGTAAAGAGCGCTTACGGCGCCGACCTTGTTTGTATAACTTATGCAGCGGAAGACGAATCAAGCCTGAAAAAACTCCTGGCTGTTTTAAGCCAGATGATAAACGATTATCATTACATCATCCTTGACCTGCCTTCGTCCATGGACCAGTTTGTGCTTGGCGCGCTGAACCAGTCTGACTTTATACATATATTGACCAGCCCCCAGGCAGTTGATTTGAAGAAGACGCATAACCTCATCAATCGGCTTAAGGATGATTTTCATTTCCAGGAAGCAAAGATCAGGGTAGTCATTAATGAATACAAGCTTTCCAAGATCAATTACCAGGAGCAGCGGGAGATCGTAGGTTTTAATATCCACGCGACCCTGCCGCGAATGGCGCTTGAATCATCCGACAGACTGGTGCTTGACGATCCGCTCTCGGAATATGCCAAGGCAGTAAGGAGGATCAGCCGGCAGCTGGCAGATAACCTTGTGGGCCTGGCGCTGGGCATAGGCGTGGGTTACGGGTTCTGCCATATCGGCGTGCTTAAGGTTATTGAAGAGGAAAATATCCCCATAGACGTCATTTCCGGATCAAGTATCGGTTCGCTGATTGCCAGCCTATGGGCAACCGGCAGGAGCGCTCAGGAAATACTTGAGATCATTAAAGAGGAGTTTAAACAACCCAAATATACATGGGGCCTTATTGACCTTACTTTTCCGTCGCTGGGTTTTATCAGGGGCAACAAGCTTTACAAATTTCTCAAAAAATATCTAGGCAGTAAGACTTTTTACGACGTGCGGCTGCCGCTGAAGATCATTGCCAGCGATATCCGCAATAAGGAGCCGCGCGTGCTTGACAAGGGGCTCTTGATTGACGCGATCATGGCAAGCTGCGCGATGCCCGGGGTTTTCCAGCCGTTTAAACTTAAGGAAGAATTGCTGCTTGACGGCGGAGTGATCAATCCCCTGCCGACGGAAGTGCTGTTTAAAATGGGGATCCGCAAAATTATCGCAGTCAACGTGACTCCCTCAAGGGAGGATATTTTAAAGCAATACGAGAGTTTAAAAGAACAATTTGCCTTAGCCGGCAAAGAGATCAAAAAAGGCAACTGGTTTAACCTGAAACATTATCTGCAGAAGAAATTCAGGACGAACATCCTGGATATAATCTTTAGCAGCGTTGAGTTGATGCAGTCGGAGATAATACGCAGGGAAGTCCTGCTTGCCGATGTTGTCCTGCATCCGGATACCAGCGGCCTGCATTGGCTTGAGCTTTACCGCGCCGTGGAATTTGCCCAGCGCGGGGAAAAAGAGGCGCGCGCCAACCTTGACAGGATCAAACAGATGTTGAATGAATAATAGGAGGGAAGCCATGAAGGTAAGATTTTCAGGTTTAATGCTTGTATTTTGCGCGTTTATCCTTGTCGGATGCTCGACGGTAAAAGAGGCTGCCCGGGGCGTGATCGGGATATCTACAAAGGAAGTTGAAGAGAGCCGCAAAGACGCGCTGGTAAAGCAATTCAATTATTCGTATAATGATTGCTATGATAAAACCATGGAAGTCTTGAAGTATATCGGCGCGTATGTTTATACGGAGGACCCGAAAAAAAATATGATTGCCGTATATGTCTCTGCTTCCGATACCACGGTAGCCGGAGTGTTCTTTAAAAAGATTGATCCTGCCAATACGCAGGTGGAAGTGGCGTCTCCGAGTACTTATGCCAAGGAATTGATCGCCGAAAATGTTTTTGCCGGGCTTGACGGGACATTGGATATGGAGAAAGATTTTGTTAGTCCCAATAATACAATTGAGCAGGAATAGAAAGGGAGGATAAAGCTATGCCGTATAATGCCAGTCTGGATGAACAGTTGTTTTCCAAATCATGGGAATCGGAGAACGGTAAGATCGTTGTCAGCGTATATTCCTACAATAAAGGGACTAAGAAACTGCAGATCGCAAGGGAAGTCAAAGACAGGGAAGGCAATTTTACCTTTGCCAAGCTCGGAAGGCTTTCCAAGGATGAAGTAGAAGCGGTCTTGCCTTTGATACAGGAAGCTGTAAAAGCCATGTAAATTCCGGCAATGTCAGACACTGCCTGTGATATGCTGCAACATTTAAGAGCTCATTTAAAGGGTAAGGTCGTGATACTTGCCGTAGGCAATACCCTAAGAAGCGACGATGCTCTTGGCCCTGTCTTAGCCGGGCGCATAAAAGACAAGGTGCCCTTTAAGGTCTTTGATGCCGGCCCAACCCCGGAGAATTATTTCGGTAAGATCATCCGGGAAGCGCCGGATAATCTGGTCGTCATTGACGCGGTTGATTTTGGCGCTAAAGCAGGCGAATTCAGCGTTATTGAAGCCAGCGCCTTAAAGACAGCTAATTTATTCGCCACGCATAATGCCTCCATTTCATTAGTCAGCGATTACTTGCAAAATAATTTGGCCGCGGATATAATATTTTTAGCGATCCAGCCTAAAACAACCGTTTTCGGCGAGAATTTAAGCCCGGAAGTAACCCGCACATTGGATAAATTAGAGGATTGGTTTTGTGAAGCAGGCAAAGAAGAGAGATAGCTGGGGTTCGCGATTAGGCATCATCATGGCGGTTGCCGGTTCGGCAATCGGCTTGGGAAATTTTTTGAGGTTTCCTGCTAAAGCAGCCGCTAACGGCGGCGGCGCTTTCATGATCCCGTACTTTGTTTCGTTATTCCTGCTTGGCATACCTTTGATGTGGATCGAGTGGACGCTCGGCCGTTACGGCGGCGGGTTTGAACACGGCACTGCCCCGGGGATCTTTCACAGCGTCTGGCAGAAGAACCGTTTTATCAAATATTTCGGGGTGATTGGCATATTCGGGCCGCTGGTTATATTCGTATATTATACGTATATTGAAGCCTGGACTTTAGCGTACAGTTTTTTCGCGCTCACGGGAAAATATTCCGGGCTTGCCGATCAGGCCTCAATGCAAAGTTTTCTGGCGGGTTTCCAGGGCCTGGAGCATAACCAGCATTTTAGCGGCTTGCGCACCGCCTACATTTTTTTCCTGATCACTTTTGCGTTGAATGCCGGGGTGATCTACTATGGCATAAAAGGCGGCATTGAGCGGCTTTGTAAGATCGCCATGCCGCTGTTGTTTATTTTTGGCGTTATCCTGATGATCCGCGTTTTGACTTTAGGCGCGCCGGATCCTAACCATCCGGCGTGGAATATTTCCAACGGCTTCGGGTTCTTATGGAACGCGGATTTTTCCAGTTTAAAATCAGCAAAGGTCTGGCTTGAGGCAGCAGGCCAGATATTTTTTACTTTAAGCGTGGGTATCGGCGTGATCCTTACTTATGCCAGTTACCTTTCTAAGGGCGATGATGTTGTTTTATCAGGTTTGACTGCGGCAAGCACCAATGAATTCGCGGAAGTGATCCTTGGAGCCAGCATTATCATCCCGGCGGCATTTGTTTTCTTTGGCCCGGATCAGATGCAGTCCGTGGCAAGCTCCGGAGTATTTAATCTGGGCTTTGTGACTATGCCATTAATACTCAGCAAATTGCCGCTTGCCGCGTTATTCGGATTTTTGTGGTTTGGCCTGTTGTTTTTGGCAGGCGTAACTTCTGCAGTTTCCCTGGCACAGCCGGCGGTGGCCTTCCTTGAAGATGAATTTGACATTAACAGGAAAAAAGCGGTTGGCATATTTTCCGCAGCGGCATTTTTACTTTGTCAGCCGGCGATCTTCTTTTTGGGCAGGGGCGTGGTTGATGAATTGGATTTTTGGGGCGGGACATTTTTCCTGGTTTTGTTCGCTACGATCGAGACGATCCTTTTTGCCTGGGTATTCGGCATTGAAAAGGCATGGGATGAGATACATAAGGGAGCGGATATGGCCGTACCGAAGATATATAAATTCATTATCCGCTATATTACGCCGTTGTTCTTGTTCATTATTCTGGGGATGTGGTTTTGGCAGGAATGGCTGCCGATCATTTTTATGAAAAATGTTTCTGCACAAAACCGGATCTATGTATTGGCAACAAGAGTGGGGCTGCTGTTGGTGTTTTTCGTCCTGGCGGTTTTAGTCAGGCTTGCCTGGAAACGTAAAAAGGCAATAGCGGAGAAATTCAGATGAACCTGAGCGGGTGGATATTTATCGCTATTTCATGGGGTTTTATCATCAGCCTGCTCATATTTTGTTTTATGAAAGTCTTCTCAAAGAAGGAATTAAAATGAGGGGTTATCTGGAATTTCAGGATGGCGCAACGAAAGTCACGCTGCGGTAAGCTTCCCCGCTGAAAGCCGGTAAAAATGTTGCTTTTTCTGTAATTTGTGTTAATATAAAAACCCTGCAGTTTTATGGAATTAATTAGCCGAGGTAGCTCAGTGGTAGAGCGCGGCCCTGAAAAGGCCGGCGTGGGGGGTCCGATTCCCTCCCTCGGCACCATATAAAAACGAGAGGTTCTCACAAGCCTCTCGTTTTGCTTTATTTAGGCGTAATTGCTTCATTTTTGAGGCACTTACGCCTTTTTTGTTGCTTTGGATAACTTTGCATGAATTTACAGGGGTTTATATAACGCATTGTCTTAACGTCACCTTAACGTCACAAGGAGGATAATTATGAAAATTCAGGAACTGAGGGAAGATTTAACAGTTTTAGGGTTAGGGGATAATCTTAATTTAGCTGTATTGCTATATTTATCCGCAACAGCCAGAAAGACCTCGTGCAAAATCTCCGTTCTTGTTTCCGGCCCTGCAGGATTAGGTAAATCTCATCTTGCCAAGAAGATATTAGAATTATTCCCGTCAGAAGATATTATCGTAAGCTCCCGGATGACCCCCGCCGGTCTTATGGGGCTTGAAGATTTAAGGGGCAAGATCCTGTTTATTTACGAACGTTTTGAAGATCCGCTATTTGCTCAATACATTCGGGAGCTGATGACAGAGGGAGAAGTCAGGTATACCACGGCAGACGGCGAACGGTGTCTGAAGGGCCCGGTTACCTTAATCGAGACTACCGTTAATCACAACATCATAGGTGCCGAGAACAGGTCGAGGTGTTTTGTGGTCGGCATAAATACTTCTCTCGAAGCAAAAAATGGAATTCTGGAGAAGCAGAAGGCGTTAAGAACCATGGAAGGTTTTCGTTATCAGGAGAATTTTGATTCTATTCAGAAAAAGCATAGGGAATTCCACCAAGGGTTAGACGAGTCTTTGTGGGTTATAATTCCCTTTGCGAAGAATATCAAATTTCAAGCCTCTCCGCATCACGCCCCGCGGATACTCCAGCGTGTCCTCAATGTTATCGCAACTATAGCATATCTAGACCAGAATCCAACTCGTGTCGTCACTGAAGGCGGCACACGCTACATTGAAGCTACAACGACTGATTTCGAAGAAGCAAGGCAGCTACTTACCAATATTCCTATTGAAGAAGACGGTTCTCTGCTTTCTTATAAGGAGGTGGAATTTATTAATATGCTAAGAAGTCAAAGAGAGAGGCTGTCCAGAAAAACCTTTTTTTCGCGCAATGATTTATTGAATGCGTTGCCTCAAGAGAGCCCTTACAGGAGCTATAAGGTTGTTTCTAAAATCCTTGCTACCATTAGTAGGCTTGGTTTCATTGATGAACTTCCGCTGCGGGGGATAAAGAATAGGGTAGAGTATCGTTTCAATAAGGAGTTTCCGTATATGTCTGAGGGGAATTCGATGTTGACGTGCTACTCAACGCTGAGTTTGGCGTAGTTTTGCCATAAGGCAGGGGAAGCAGATCTTGAGTTATTGAAATTAGTTAGGTTAAAAATTTTAGTTTTGCCAGTTTTCACAAAAGAAAGGAATGACAAAATGGAAGACTTTAGAATTAAATACCGGCCACAAGATATGTCAGAAATTTGGGGCAATGAATGTTTGAAAAAAAGATGGGCTGGGTATCTAAGGAGAAAATCTCCGCCTAAATCCATAATCTTGCACGGTAACTACGGCGTAGGCAAAACTACCCTAGCAAGGATTATTGGAGGGGATATCTTAAAACTCAGAGATAATAATTTTGGTTTATCTGGGGGTTTTCACGAATTGGATTCAACTAAGCTTGATTCTGAAAACCTAAGAGGGTTTTTATCTAAGATTACGGGATATGTTCATGGAACTACGGTGTTGTTTTTTGACGAATTCCAAAGGATGCCCCCAAAGGCCCAAGAGATACTTTTAAAGCCCGTTGAAGAGGACGACGATCTGTTTTGTGTCTTTGCAACAACGGATATGAACAGCATAGACGGCGGTATCCAATCAAGAAGCGATAAATTCATCATCCAAAAACCCTCAATGGCGATCCTGATAGAGAAGCTTACTGAAATAGCCGAAAAAGAGGATATTGAGATTACGAAGGAAGCCTTGGGGTTTCTCATCGAGTTAGCTGATTATTCTCCACGCGAGTGCTTGGGGAATCTCTATTCTTTTGGGGGTTCCGATGGCATTATTGACGGAAAAGTGGTGCAACAATTCTTAAACCCTGATTAAGCAATAAAATTTTAAAATTCTCCGACGAGAAAATAAATTTAACTAAAAAATCCCTTGACAAATATTATCCGCTATGGTTTTTATTTATTTGTAGATGTGATGTAACATACTGTAAATAAATGAGTTATGTGTCAGGAGCGAAGCAGGGAATTATCAATTTTTCTCTGTAGCAAGAGCAATATAGGCATTATTAAACTTTTTCTCCGTGAGAGGAATAGATATTGTCCGATTCAAAGAATAGAACTCCCCGGAGCCATATTTATAGGCGTCACAGGATGCACAGCCAGTCAATCATTGAACTGGAGCAGGCGATGCTGCCCGTCAAAGCGGCGATGCAGGCGCGCGGGCTCAATATCTGCTTGGAAAAATTAGATAGCCTAATCAATAAGATTAACCATGAAAAATCAGACATAGAGTCTAACCTTCGCTCAAGCCTCGGCATTAAGGGCGAGATAAATTTCAACAGCTCAAAGGATATCGCGGTCATTCTTTCCGCGGCCTTAGGGGTTAAATTGCTTAAGAGCCGCAGCGGTAGATTTATTACGAACAGGCAGGTTCTCCAAAATTTCAATAATCCTTTGACTGAAACTATTGCCCAATATCGCAACCTGCAAAAGATTTTGTCTTCCCTAACGGCTGTTTATGGAGCAACTGACAAAGCGGAAGCTAAACTATCCTGCATCTATACTGATGATTGCCCCAGCGGTCGGCTTTATACCAAAAACTACAACATCCAAGGCATCGGCGAACTCTGCCGTGGTGTCGTTTATCCTGATGAGGGCTGTTCGTTTATCTTAGCGGACTACGATAGTTTTGAATTGCGAATTCTTAGCGCACTTGCCCACGATACCTATTTTAAAGACTGCTGGTCTAAAGGTTTGGATTTACACCGTAAAGTAGTCAGTGATATGAAAGGGATTCCCTACGAATCCGTAACTGCTAAGGAACGCAAACTCGGAAAATGTCTCAATTTCGGTCTTGCATACGGTCAGGAGCCTCATGGATTGGCGCGTAATCTCCGTATTCCCGTTTCTGAGTCTTCTAAGTTAATGGCTGGCTATAAAAACAAGATTCCTAAGATTGAAGAATTTAAACGGGAGTCAATCCGTTCAGCGCATATCACCGGCTACACTAAGACTTACTACGGTCGCAAGCGCCTGCTTCCTGAAATCCTATCTTCTAATCTCCTCGATGCAAAGAAAGCTGAGCGGCAAGTCATTAATACCAAGATCCAAGGCACAGGGGCAGACATTGTTAAATTCAGCTTAGTTAAATTACATAACGCCGGGTTTAAAATAGACACCATGTTACACGACGGGATTTTAATTACGGTCTCAGACGATAAGGTCGACAGCAGCATTCAGAAGATCAGGGAAATTATGGAGATAGAAATTGAAGGGATGAAATTTACTACTTCTATCAAAACCGGGAAGACGTGGGGCCAATGTCACCAATCTTAAATAACAGGCTTAATCAAATTTTTAACTTTTTTGGGCTGGCAAAAAGCTACCTGTTTATTGTGTATGGTCATAGTTTGACTTGTGCTGGGAGATTTTATGCTGATAAATGATTTTACCTTTTGAGCCAAAAATAACCCAACCTATGCCCTGTTAGAGTTTTTCTTATGAAACTGTTACCGAAAGAACTGGCACAAAAGATACCTAATCTCTATTCGCAGGAATATAAGGGCGAAGAGGCGTTGGTTTATATTAAATTATTCGATCCCTGCAGTAACTGGGCATGGTTTGCCACGGAATTTGATGGTGAGGATACTTTTTTCGGATTAGTGATTGGCCATTTTACAGAACTGGGCTATTTCAGCTTAAAAGAATTAGAGAGTTTTCGCAACCGTCTTGGGCTGGGTATTGAAAGGGATTTGCATTTTACACCTATGACTCTAAAGGAAGTGAGGGAAGTAAATGGCTGCTAGGTCTATATTTTTATTGATAATTATTCTGCCGGTAGTATCATAATTCCTATGACAATACAAGAGCGCTACGAAGCATTAAAAGGTAAAGTCGTTAAGAGAAAGAAGGAATTCGATTCCTTCATAAAGATGTTGGAGTCAGAGTCAAGTTGGCTCACAAGTCCGGCAAGCACGAGGTTCCATTTGAACAAAGAAGGTGGGCTTTTGGAGCATAGTGTTGGCGTTACTGAAACTCTCCTGAAATTCAGAGAGTTCCTCGCTCCTCAAATATCAGAGGAATCTTGCGTAATTGTTGGGCTTCTTCACGATGTCGGCAAGATAGGCATGCCTGGCAAACCTAGGTATTTGAAGAATGATAACCAATGGGAGATCGATAAACGAGGTATTACCTATAAGATCAACCCCGCAGAGGTAGATATGAATCTTGCCGCACGCAGCTTGTATCTCATTGCAAAATATATCCCGCTTTCTGACTCAGAGGCCCAAGCTGTTCTTTATCACGATGGCCAATTTTTAGATTTTAACAAGGAAGTGGCGCATAAAGAGACGCCCTTGACTCTTTTAGCGCATTGGGCTGATTACTGGACGGCGCATATCTATGAAGAAGGCCGTAGCATTAATGAAGATAGTGATTATTATACTGGAGATAGAAAATAAATATGTATCAACCAATGCATTCAGATTTTCTTATACACTGGACAGGCAAGGACATTGATGCAAAATATGACCCTAGGTGGTATACAGGACATTCATCGCGGACAAGTGAGAAGGCTATCAAGTTATATTTGCAGCGTCTTAAAGGCATCTTATACCACGGCTTGTGGATGACAAAGCGCAGAGAAGATGAGACGGTTGTTATTTATGATAACAATGGGAAGAGAAGAAAAATTAAGAGACCAGAAACAGCGAGGATATGTTTTACTGAATTGCGGCTGTCTGACGCGCGGGCTCATGCGAAAAAGTTTGGAAGGTTAGGTATTGGATTTAAAAGATTTTTTGTATTCAACCTTTTAGGAGCTCCCGTGGTCTATTTTCATCCTCAGAGAGCTAACTGGTTTTTTCCTCCTTATTTCGACTGGTTCAAAAAGATTGGCAAGGAAGCGTATTTCTCATGTTTTTTGAAAAAGATGGGGGAGAAAGATAGGAAAGACAGGACTTGGAAGTATAAGTTTTTCGATGAATCAGAATGGCGCGTAGTGTATTCTCCAGAGATTAAAGAAAAATTAGTAAGTATGGGGAGAACTGATGTATGTTCCGGATTTAAAGAATCCGGAGATAAAGAATTTAAGAGGCTTGAAAGATATTTAGAAAAGACTGGCATAAAGGAGAGGCCGAGTTATCTCATTCCTATAAATCCATCTCGGTGGTTCGCTATGATCATTTATCCTAGTTTAGCTGTAAAAGTCATAGCCGAAAGGGATCCCGATATTAGAAGAATTATAAATAAACTGAAATCTGGCAGAGAGAGCGTGGATGGGATGGAAGCAACCATCAGCAAAGATTGGCCATCAGGGGTATCTTCCGTCGGAGCTATCGGGAAGGCCAAATCGGCTTCCCTTGAAGATTTTAATCTGCCAATTCAGATTGACTTAGACGCTTGTAGAAATTTCTAGAAACTAGAAAGGCAGTATGAATATACTTATTACAAATGACGATGGTATCAATTCTGATGGTATCTTCACTTTGTTCGAAGCGGTTAAAGAGCTTGGTAATGTAACCGTTGTAGCCCCTGATTCAGAACGAAGTGCCGCGGGCCATGCTATAACGATATCCGATCCTTTGCGCGTGAAGACAGTGAACCGTAACGGTAAGTTTTTTGGATATGCGTGTTCAGGGACACCGGCGGACTGCGTCAAACTAGCTGTAAGGGCATTGATGAAGGATAAACCCGACATAGTCATATCCGGGGTTAATCTGGGCCCAAACACTGGTTTTAGTGTTTTATACTCTGGTACGGTATCAGGAGCAACTGAGGGTGCAATATTAGGCATACCAGCCTTTGCAATATCTCTGGGAACTTTCGATAACCCTGATTTTAGTATAGCAGCTGAATTTGCCAAAAAATTAGTAGTTCTGCTTAGAGAAAAAGGTCTTCCGAAGGGAACCCTGTTAAATGTCAATATCCCTGCTGTAAAAAATAGAAATGATATCAGAGGCATAAAGGTTACTACTCAAAGCAAGACTTCATTGGTAGAGCATTTCGATAAGCGGGAGGATCCCCGTAAACACGTCTATTACTGGCTTACAGGTGAGCTGATAGAGTTGGACGGGGAGGAAGATAGTGACATCAAAGCACTACGGGATAATTTTATCTCCATAAGCCCCGTTCATTGTGATATGACTAACCGCGCCTTTATCGATGAGCTAAAGAAGTGGGATTTTGAGAGGCGTTAAAATATATTAAAGGCCCGGCTGCAACCCAAGCTTTTGTTTTTTAAATACCAGCCTAAATTATCCAATTCTCTATTGTCTTTTACGATCTGTTCGTAAATGTCCTCCCAAGTCAGATGGGTAAACCGCTTTTTGTATTCAGCTTTTAACATAGAGCGGACATTACGCATAACAGGCATGCTTTCAGGCTCGCCGCGCTTTAAATTCATCGCGTGCCTGTTCCTTAAGTTCACTACATACCATCTTTTCGCGCCTTCCAAATGAGCCATTGATGCAGCGAATACAATATTCCTAAATAGCTGCTCGTAGAATGGGTTCGGCATATCACTAAAATCAAATATGCTGTTAGTATCTATTAGTTTGTTATGGGTGCAGTATCTCGTTATTGACCTATCTGCTGCTTTTGGCTTTTCGCCCTCAACATCTTCTTTTTCTTTTGCTATAGAGTTTTTACTCCCAAACTTAGCCTCTATACATATGATAACCTTATTCGGGACGACAAGCATTATGTCCGGTTCAGTAGCGAATCGCTTTATATCACTTTCAAGGTGCTTGCGAACATCTAATAGAGGGGCGTAAGGCGTGAATTTATTGTTTTTAAGATCAATCTTTCCGCCCCACAGATACAAGTCTACCTTATCCTTTATATCTTCATTGATTATTTGGCTCGCTAGTTTATTTAGCGCCAGTCCGTTTGATAGTAGCTCCGTAAATACATTGTAAGATACCGCATCTTCGCTGTTTTCATAGCACAGCCTTCCAGATTCCATTTTGTTGCCTTTTTTGAAGAAATTTGCTATGTAGTATTCTCCATTGAATAATAAATTACGCTTGGTGGCGGTCAGCAGGTTTGAGTCAAAGGGCCCATTATAATATACGAATCCATTGGTATGTATCCGCAGGCCGTGTTCAGGGCAGAAGGGTAAATATCTCATTTTACCCTTGAAGCGCTGGAAGGGAACCTTATGGCTATGGGTATCTGATGAGCAGTTTTTGATTGGGCAGCTATTAGGAAGTCTCGTTTTTTGAAGGTCGTTTCTGAAGAATGATATTGTGCAGCTTGAATCGGGCATAGGTTATTTTTCATTGTAGCTCCCTAAAATAATAAGGGAGCGCATATCTGCTACCGGCAACGTTCAAGTAAATCCGATAGAGCTGCATTTCTCCCTGCCCTTTCGGGCAACGAAACAGCTCCACCATACTTGAACGTTCACAGGGCTCTCCCCTGTGTTATGGTAGAAACGAACTGCTCCTGATTGTAAAAACTAACTAAAGTATATCAGCCGGTTAGGTTATTGTCAATTGAGCTATGTTAGGAAGCATAGTTATTTTTTAACTTTTTTGGGCTGGCAAAAAGCTACCTGTTTATTGTGTATGGTCATAGTTTGACTTGTGCTGGGAGATTTTATGCTGATAAATGATTTTACCTTTTGAGCCAAAAATAACCCAACCTATGCCCTGTTTCTAAATATATCCAATCTTAATCAGGCACGTGATGCTTCTAAGTAAAAGCCCTTGACTTTTTCAAAATGTAGCATATAATTTTATTCAAGATACGATATAGTGGTGCGTTACGGAGAGGGAACCTCCACTTTAAAAAAGTAAAATCTCCACGAGCCGATTGCTCATGCACATTTGCGCTTGTGGGGATTTTTTATTTTATAGGGAAATTAGCTTGGTTAATTGACAAGACGAAAGGTAGGTGAATAATCTTTTAGGTATCTTGAGCGACCGAGTTTAAGTATAAAAACTATAAATATTGAAAACGGAGGACTTAAATGGGTAAAAATCAGCACGTTGTGCCTTATGGTGATAAGTGGGCAGTTAGAGGTGAGAAAAACAGCAGGATAACTTCTGATCACCACACGCAGGGAGCGGCGATTAGTGCTGCAGTAAAAATAGCCAAGCACGAGAAATCAGAAGTAGTGATACACGGCAGGGATGCGAAGATTCGGGATAAAGATAGCTACGGATCTGATTCTTGCCCGCCAAGAGACAAAAAATATTAAAATACTAGAGGGGCATGAAAATGCCCCTCAGTTCTAATGTATTTTTGTGGCTTATAGAAGGAAATGGTAATATAATACAATATGAATCATAAGGGATAGTATATACAGATGCAGGACAAGATATCCTAAAATGAAAAATATTGAAACTATAGGTCTTTTTAAAAAAATATTACAGCCCGCATTTATTATAACTATTGCTACGTGTGTAGGATATCTATGGGGTTGGCATTATATAGATGGTTATTTAGAACGTTTTGGATTAAATCATGATTCCTTTGAATTTTCTTTAACCTATTATTTGAATCAGTCGTTCTTTATATCCATTTTTCTTGCAATGATTTTGTTTTTTTCCATAGGTAGAAAAAAAGATTCTCAGTTGACTATCCCTCAAGCCTTTCAGCAGAACTCAATCATTTTATTATTTTTAGGAATTGGCTTGTCGATGGCATTTAAAGATTTTCCCTCCCCGAATGCAATAATGATACTGTTAAATTCATTAATTTTGTTAATTTATTTTGTTAGATTAAGCTGTAAGAAAAAAACGATTATCTCGGTTATTGAGAATGAAGGGTCGCCAATAGTATTTCTTTTAGCTTTCTTATTAATGATTTTACTAGGACTTTTGATTAGTAGAGATTTCGGAGAAGAACATGCCCGGAGGACCATCAGTGGCGCACTTAATAATTTATCTTCGATCTCTTTTGTATCTGATAATCCATCAATCACTGATCTCAACAAAAAAGAATTAAATCTTATTTTTTATCATAATAGTAACTATTATTTAGTTGAAAAAGAACAGCCAGCGCCTAAGTTCCCTAAAATTTTTATTGTTCCAGATAAGAATATAGAGTATGTAATTTGTAAAAAATTTAATTAATTTATGATTATATAGTAACTCAATGAACCTATGTTAATGGTGATTGTAGGCGTTGGTAAATATCATGGACAGAGAACACGCTAAACAAAAATGATTAAAGGAACTATATGCGCAGAGGCATAGTTGATATCGTACAGGAGAATAGCAGGGACATAGAAAGAAAAATTCTTTCTGAGTTCGCGACAAAAAGTTGTGATGCTTTAAGGCGGTTACCGGAGAAATTAGGCGTTAGGCCCGATTTCTTTAGGGACACGGATAGGATATTGCATTCTAAATGTTATGCGAGATATATTGATAAAACACAGGTATTTTATTTATTTGATAATGATGATATTACTCATCGAGTATTACATGTTCAATTTGTCTCTAAGATTGCCAGAACCATTGGTAGAGCTTTAAAACTGAATGAAGATTTAATTGAAGCAATAGCGTTAGGGCACGATGTTGGGCACCCTCCCTTTGGGCATGAAGGTGAAAGTTACTTAGACGAACTTTGTTTGCATTACAAAATAGGTCATTTTGTTCATAGTGTTCAAGGAGTAATTTTTTTAGACAAAATTGAGAAAAGAATGGAGATAAAACCATTGAATTTAAGTTTACAAGTTTTAGATGGCATACTTTGTCATGATGGCGAGAAATTTAATGATTATTTAATACCTCAAAGAAAGAAAACATGGTCAACACATTATAATGAACGAAAGGAGAAGATGTTTAACAAGCAAGTAGCGCTCGTTCCAATGACCATGGAGGGTTGTGTTGTTAGATTTGCGGATGTTGTAAGCTATATTGGAAGAGATATTGAAGACGCTATAACGCTAAGACTAATAAAAAGACAAGATCTGCCAAGGGAATGTACAAAGGTATTAGGGGATAATAACAGAGATATAATTAACACATTAGTTACCGATTTGATAGAAAACAGCAAAAGAATTGGCGACAGGATATATTATAGTAAAAGAACCTCTAAGGTTTTAAAGAAACTTAAGAAATTTAATGACAAAAATATCTACTTGAATAAAAAAATAAAGAGAGAATCCCCAAAAAATAAAAAATTATATACTCTTCTATTCGAAGAATTTCTTCATGATATAAAAGTAAAAAACAGTAGATCAGAAATATTTACTCAATGGAGTGACATTAAAGATGCCAAGTATATTTCAAAATGTAGACACCCAGAAATCGTACGCGATTTTTTGTCATCTCTTACAGATGATTATTTTATAGGGCTTTTTGAACGGAAATTTTTCCCAAGAAGATTTGGAATACATTTCTAAAGGAGGAGAGATGAGTAGAAACCAACATGTCGTTCCCTACGGAGACAAATGGGCTGTGCGAAAAGAAGGGAATACTAGGATAACATCTTCACACATAACTCGGAGAGATGCTATCCATACTGCGAATAGAATTGCTTCGTCGGAAGCTTCTGAAGTGGTTATACATGGTAGAGACGGGAGAATTCGAGATAAAGACAGTTACGGTTACGATGCGTTACCACCACGATGCAGGAAATACTAATTTTTAAAGAAAGAGGACTCATTAATCTGAAAGAAATCAAGGCTGTCAAGAGAGGTAGTAGTTGGCATGATCTCACCTTTTAATATCGTCAAGAAAGGTCAAAAATATAGCCTTTGTTAATTCCATTTAGTCCCCCCTATAAGTGAATACTATCAAGCTAATTTACACTCGAATTCATCTAAGTCCTGCCGGCTTTTAGCAATGATTTCTTTTATGCATGTCTGGCAGTAAACCTTTCTTCCCATGCTGCCGGGAATAGGAACTACAATGCATACAGTTCCTCCGTAAATCGCTGTGTTGCACCTTTTGCAAGTTCGTTTTCCTTTTGCAGTGTCTAATTTTGGCGCTCCATGTGTTCCATTGATAAGAGAAGGACATTTTCCACGTTTTTTACTTATCACCCTTAGCCTCCTTTTTAGTTAAGCGTCTTGTTAGGACATTGAGAATATTGTCAAGGGCTTCTATCGCTTTTACATAGTCTTCAGTTCGTAACTTTTCCCGTTCGCCTTTTTCAATTCCGAGCTGCTTATTTACCTCATGATTTATAAGTTGGACAGCGGCTGCAAAGTTAGGCCCAGTGACTCCACTACTCTGAGCAAGTTTATAGGCTAAATCTTTTCCGTCAAATGAGATGTCCAAGCGATTCAACAATAGTTTTGCCGCTCGTTTTACCTCTTCATGCAAACGTCGCTTCGCCTCGTTCCTTTGCCGTTGGGGAATTACAGGGAAAGGTATGGTGGATTCCACTTTGTTTATTTTATCCCCTTGTTTATTTTTGAGGAATTCTGCTATGTCTTGAGCATCAATTCCAAGTGACTCAGCGGTAGCTTTCATTTCTTCGATAAGTATCTCGTCTTCCACATCAATGAAATGTTCCTGTAGGAAGCTATCCACTATTTCATTGCGAATGATCGTAGATTCACTAAGTTTTAATCTTGTACTACCTTCAAGCACCTCTCGAGGAGGCTCGGGTTCTTTGCCTTTAATAATATCTGTGAAGAATTCTCGGTCGTCCCTGTCAATTTCACGGAAATCAGCAAGATGGGTATCTATGTTAAGCCCAATATGTGTTACTATGTGACCATAATTATCAGGGTGTCGAGGGTCATTTTGGACGATGACACGCATTACTCGACCAACGAATTGGACATACGGTGGTAGGGTGCGGAAAGGCCTAAATATAGCTGCAACACTTAAATGAGGGTGGTCAAATCCCTCGCCGAGCATTTGAACTTGGATAATACAATCTAAGGCGCCCGCTCTCAATTTATTTAAGACAGCATCTTGCTCATCGGGTAGCATTTTACTATGGATTTCCGCTGCTTCATAACCACGCTCAGCATATAGAGAGCGTATTGCCTTTGCATGATTTACTGAACACGCAACTGCTATTAGTTGGTGCTTTGTTCCAGATTGCCGCAGATGTTCGAGTTTGTCGAGACTTGCGTCTACGATATTTTTATTACAGACTGGGGATAAAGCCACACCACGACTAAACCATTCTTCATCTTTTAACACCAATACTTCTTCAAGTGTGTGGTATTTTTCATCACCTTCATATGTAAAATAGAGTTCTTTAGGTGCGACATATGTTGCCTGTAATTTTTTTATGTAGCCTTTTATCATTGCCCGTTTGAATGAATACTTGTAAATTAGTTCACCTTCAATTTCTTGTTGGTCACTTCTGAATGGCGTAGCAGTTAAATTAACAACCTTTGCATCCGGGAATCTACTAAATACTTTTTTCCAACTCGGGGCCGCACTATGGTGTCCTTCGTCTACCAGAATCATATCAAAGAAATTATTTGTAAACTGTGGGAGCCAGCGGTCGGCGCTACTCGCCAGTTGCTGTATATTTGTCAAAACAAAATGCGACTGTTCGCAATCATGGATGTTGGCATCGATGCTATCGAGAATAGCAAGATACGGGCCGGCTAAGGTTACGTCCGGATTCAGCACCCGGCATTTAAACCAGAAGCAGTTTCTACGATTGGCGATATCTAAAGCCTTTCTTAATTCATCTCTGATGGTGAGATTTGGCGCGATCACGAGGATCCTTCCTTGGGCAATTCCAAGTGGAAGTAACGTAATGAGCCCTGATTTTCCACATCCAACCGGTAATTGAATTAACGCTTTTTTGGCTCCTTTCTCGAAAAAATTACGGGTTGCTATGTATGCTTCTTTCTGTGGGTCTCTTAATAGTAAATTGTCTTCTATTTTGAAATCCAGCGAAGCAAAGAAATTACCCATGGATTTATTAGCTTTTATCCACTTGTCTAATTCAAGAACTTGGAATCGCCACATTTTTCCTACTTTGTGAGCAGGTATCCGGTTGCTCTGCGCAAGTGCGTATAAATTCGTTATGCTGATATCAAGATATTTTGCTGCTTCCTCTGCGTTTAGCCATTCTTCTCTCATCGTAGCCTCCTTTGATAACTGATTTCATAATACCATATTTAAATACGATGTCAATTAGTATTATTTAGTATCATTTAGTATCATTTAGAGTTATTTATTAATGGGGTAGATATTTAAATCTAAAAGATTTCTTTGGGTAGCTGCGTTGAAATACTCAAGTTTTCTCTAAAAAACTTTTACCTTTTTAGCATAACTCCCCTCGGCATAAGCAGTTAGTAAATTCCTTCCATTCATTTCAGAGTTAATTTCCGTCGGTAAAATTACATAAAAGGTTAAAACTTTTTTACATTTTTCATTGACAAATAAGTACCATATGGTTCTTATATTGTTAGGAGGTGATTGTTATGAATTCCGACGAGATTGCGGTTGGCTATATACGAGTTAGCAGTATCAATCAGGTGGAAAATGGTGGTGGTTTGGCTATCCAGAGGAAGAAGATAACCAACTTCTGCAGAGAAAAAGGCTACAATCTAGAACGTTTCTACGAAGAAAGGGGAATTTCCGGCAGCATTAAAGAACGCCCTGCGTTATTAAGATTGTTAAAGGACTGCGAGTCTGGTTTAATCAAAAGGGTAGTAGTTTTTCGTCAGGATAGGTTAGCTCGTGAATTAACAGTTTCCCTCTGGCTCGAGACTCAATTCAAGAAATATGATGTAGCAGTCAGCTCAGTTCTGGATCCAGAACTCGATATGAATGACCCGCTGCAGCTCGCTTTTAAAAGGCTGATTGATGTGTTTGCTGAATTAGAGAAAACACTTATTGTGACCCGTCTTAGAGAAGGCCGGGTTGATAAGGCCGAGAATGGACGTAGAGCTGTCGGTGCAATTGCTTTTGGCTATTATAAAGAGAAAGACGGTTTGGTTGTTAACCTTGAAGAATCCGAATGGGTGAAAAAGATTTTTCGGAACGCAGCTAAGGGAAAGAAATACTCAGAGATTGTGGCGATGCTTAAAAAGAACGGCGTAGTTACACGGCGAAAGAAACCGTTCAGTATTGAAACAGTTAAGTATGTCTTACGAAACTCTTTTTATTATGGTGAGTCAACCTACGGCGATATAAAGAGCAGGGGGGAGCATAGGCCTATTATTAGTAAACGACTTTTTGTTAGAGTTCAAAAGGTCAAAAGGAAAGAAGTATTGTTACCAGCTAGGGTTTCGTAGTTCGTTGATGTTCATTTTTTCCGAATGGCTCTGGAATTCTGGCATATGAGGCCAACAGGATACTTCCTGAAGTCGCTTTAAATGTTCTTGAGTGACGATTAGTGATTCCCGTTTTTTCCCGTTGCGAAGAAGGCTTCTAAAGAATTGACGCCTTAAATAATAATCAAGTTTCTTAGCATTTTTAAGGTAAGAATCGTAATCCTCAGGGTCATCATGGACTTTTCTAATCCAGTCGATTATTGTATTGGGTCGGGTATTAAGCGCGCGGGCAATATCGATAATACGCATCCCGTTATTGTATCGACCAATTGCATCATCGAATTTATCGGGTGACACGCGCATTCCTTTGAAAAATGGCTCTTGAAGTAGCGTGAATGCTTTTTTGCAGCTTCGACAGTAAATCCTCTGCACTGCGGGTTTATTTTTCAACCTGCGTTTCCCGTAATAAATAGCGATTTTGTGACATTCTGGACAAGGTTCTTTGTAAGGCATAGGTAGATTATACCGCAGAAACGCCAACTGTCAAGCGATATAAAACGACAGCTAACCGATATAGGAGTCTTTATTGATTAAAAATATTTTTTTTCTGGTTCTGTAACTTATTGTATAACAGGATGATGCATCATTGAATTTTTTTAAAGTTTTTCTGAATTGGTGCGTATTAATTCTGAAGGGGGGAGTTCAGACACGGTTAGTTCCCCTCAGAAGGAGGTGAGGTTAGATGGAGCGCTTTATTAAGGTTGAGTGTTTGAGATGTGGTGAGCAATACTATATACCAGCGTATAAGCTCCCGCAAGAAAAGGCAGAGATTCTTGATGCAGCTTTCCCTAGCAGGTGTCCCTTTTGCGAAGATAGCGATTACGCTGTATTAACAGTTCCAAACGAACTTAAGAAAAGGAAATAACACGGTGCAGCAGGAGTTTGGGTTGTTATCCTGAACTCCTGCTGCCAAAAAATGTAATTTAAGCTATGGAGGTAATCAAATGAAGGCAATCTGGAATGGCGAAAAGTTATTGATTAGACGCAAACAAGTAGGGTTAACTATGGCTGAATTAGCCGCAAAAGTGGATTGTGACCGGCCATTGGTGTCAATGTGGGAAGCAGGCAAGGTAGCTCCGTCCGGGCATTTTCTTGTGATGCTCGGCATCACATTGAATATTGAGCCGAAAGAGTTTTATAATCTGGAGGACGAAGGAGTGCAGCTATGAGTAACCTTTTAACTCCAGAGCAAGTATGCGAGAGGTATGGTATAAGCCGGTGGACGCTCTATCAGTGGACATCCAAGCATCTTATACCATATCTCAAGATTAGAGGGCTAAACCGTTTCAGGGAAGAAGATCTTGAGAAGTGGGAAGAACAAAATCTGGTAAGCGATGGGAAGGCTGAATTGGTATGAGACAGCGTTATCGAATGCCAAAATCTATTTACCCCCGTGGCAACTGGTATTGCTTTAAGGTAACTACTTCTTATGGCAAGAGAGTCGAGGTTAAGTCAGCCACCATGGAAGAGGCGCGTAAGAAACGCAACGATATAGAGCGTCAGATATTCAGTGCCGTGTCTGGAGATCCATCCTATAGAGTTAGCCTTGAGCATGGAATAGGGTTTTGGCTAAAAATTAAGAAAGGAAGTATCGACGATACCTCATATGATAGATACCGGGGATGTTTAGATAACTTCCTTGATTATATTAAGGCAAAACGCTCCGATTTACAATATTTCGACCAAATAAAAGCGGAGGACATTAAGGCATTTATGGACTATCGGATCGAAGAGAAGGGGCGGGCGACTAAGACCGTGAATTCTGAAAGGCTGGCTTTATACAACTTATTTCTTACCTTGATTAAACATAAGAAAATTGAAGGTAGTAATCCCGTGGAAAATGTTGACCCATTAAAAATGATTAAGGTCCAAAAGAGGCATGCTCTTTCTGATGAGGAATTGTTGAAATTTCTTGAGGGTGCCAAGGCAGAAAGCGGGGCTATTAATTGGTATGCTATCTTTCTTACCTTATATATAACCGGCATGAGAAGGGATGAGGTTCGGAAGATGGAGAAAACAGCAATAGACCTGTCCAGAAATCTGATAATTATTTTGAACACCAAAACCGATAAGCCAAAGATCATACCGATACATCCTGAATTGCGGCCAGTATTGCAGCAGGCGTTGGGGCAGTCCAATAGCGGCTTGGTATTTCCTAACTCTAAAGGCGGGCTGCTTCATAAGAACAAAATTCGGGATAAGATGATTCAGATATGTGAGAGGGTCGGTATCCCTAAAGCAACGGTTCACGATTTACGCCATACATTCGCGAGCCGCCCAGAATTATCCGGTATGGCCAAGCAACTTATAGGCGGTTGGAGCAGCAAGCAGGTAATGGAGAAAACCTATATTCACGCCCCCGAGGATTATGTTCGAGATGAGTATTTTAAGGTTAAGTTCATACCGAAGGCAGGAAACTAATGTCACGCTATCGTCACGAAAGGATGTTGCAAATGTCAGAACCTTCTGATAATATAGATAATTATGCAAAACCGGGATCCGATTCCCTCCCTCGGCATTTAAATTTTAAGAGGGGTTATCGCAACCCCTCTTTTTTATTGGGGTTTTATGCGCCTATGAAGATAAAATACCTGAGATTATTGGATAAATATTTAGGGTTTTTGCTGATCCTGGCTATCCACTTAGCTAAAATATTCAGCAAAGCGCCCCATTTTTCCGGTAAGCAGAAGGTAGAAAAGATACTGATCATCAAGTTCTGGGGTTTCGGGAGCATAATTTTAGGGTATGATTTTTTTCAAGCCATACGCAAAGAATTTCCCGGCGCGCATATCTGCGTCTTAACCCTGAAACAAAACCGCCAAGTTTTTGAGATCAGCGGGATTTTCGATGAAATAATTGATATCGATATAAGGGACCCGCTGCGTTTTGCGATAGATGCCGCCAGGGCAGTCATTTATTTAAGAAAGAAATCTTTTGATGTTTCTTTTGACTTGGAATTCTCGGCAAGGTTTTCGGCCTGCATATCTTGTCTGATCAATGCCAGGCGGAGGGTGGGTTTTCAGTACGACGGCATCTGGCGAGGGAATTGTTTTTCGGATCTCCTGCATTTCCGGGAAGACGCAAAACTAAAAGATTCTTACCTGGGAATGATTTATCGTATAAAGAGCGATGCCGCGGCGCCTTCCCGGCCGCTTGAATTAGAAATTGGAAATGAGCAGAAAGCGATTGTTGATGATCTGCTTAAGAAGGAATCTTTAAAAGGTGCGGGCCCGCTAGTCGCGATCAACATAAACGCAAGCGAATTATGTTTATTAAGGCGCTGGCCAAAGGAATATTTTGTTATTTTAGCCGAAGAATTGATCAAGCTGTATTCTGCGCGTATAATATTTATAGGTTCAGAAGAGGACTTTCATTATGTAAGTTCCGCGATCAGCCTGATACAGCCGGGCCGGAGGGAAAGTATCCGTAATTTTGCGGGTAAAACTTCTTTGGCGCAGTTGGCTTATTTAATGACAAAATTCAGGTTATTTATTTCTAATGACAGCGGGCCTTTGCATTTAGCCGTTTACTTAAAAGTTCCCTCGGTTTCCTTCTTCGGCCCGGAAACCCCGCTTATTTACGGGCCGGACAGGGCAGCAGATACGGTATTTTATAAAAACCCGGGCTGCAGCCCGTGCATCAGAGTCAAGAATTATAAGTTTGCCAAATGCGGCAATAACCACCTGTGCCTGAGAGAAATAAAACCATCCAGCGTTCTCGATGAAATCAGAAGAAAAAAATTACTTTAACGCGGTAGCGGATTCCTTTGACGCGGACTTTAATGCATACTCCCGGCCTGCGGGCATATTGCGGGTAGAGAAGCGCGTAAAACTTTTTATGGAATATTGCAGCCTGAAACCCGGCCTTAAGATTTTAGAAATTGGCTGCGGCACCGGCGAATACAGCAAGGCCTTATTTGGGCGCGGGCTGAATTTATTTGCCACTGACATATCCTTTAATATGTTGAGGCATGCCAAAAATAAATTAAATAGAACAAAAAGGGTAATGTTCTTTGTATCGGATATCAGCCTGTTTCCTTTTGCGGCAGATAGCTTTGACGTAATTTTAGGCAATTCTATTTTACACCACTTAGAAATTGAAGAGTCCCTTAAAGAGATACACCGGGTTCTAAGAAAAAATGGAAGATTTGCTTTTTCGGAGCCGAATATGTGCAATCCGCAAATATTCCTGCAAAAAAGAATAAAATCCCTTAAAAAACTTGTCGGCGATTCTCCGGGAGAGAAGGATTTTTCCCGTTGGGCGTTAAGGAGGATGTTTGAAATGGCAGGCTTTAAGAATATAATTGTTAGGCCGTTTGATTTCCTGCATCCCTATACTCCGGCAGCGTTGGTTAAGGCTGCCGATAAAATAGGCACGTTCCTGGAAAGGACGCCGTTAAGGGAAATCGCAGGGTCGTTATTTATCACAGGTGAAAAATGAGAGTTTATTTTGTTAATCCTCCGGCAGCAAACGGCATAAAGATGGTCAGGGAGGGCAGGTGCATGCAAAGGAAAGGCGCCTGGACCACTGTCTGGCCGCCGGTTACGTTAGCGACGATGGCAGCAATGCTTTTAAAAGAGGGGATAGAAGTAAAATTAAGCGACTGCATTGTTGAGGATATGCCTTTCCATGAATTACGGAAGAATATAGAAAAATTCAATCCGGACCTTCTCGTGATTAATACGGCAACAGCTTCCATATATTCCGACCTTGATTGCGTAAAGATCGCTAAAGAAATTTTACCAAAGATTAAGACTTTGGTTTTTGGCTTACATGTGACTGCGCTGCCGGATGAGGCATTTTCAATAGCCCATGGCCTTGATTATGTAATTCGCGGCGAACCGGAATTCTGCCTTTTAGACCTTGTAAAGGGATTGGGGCGCGGCAGCTTCGCGGTTCAGGAAATCAGGGGCCTATCTTACCGTGAAGGCGTTAAGATACAGCATAATTTAGACCGTGGATTTGAGGAAAGCCTGGACAGGCTGCCGTCTCCTGCCTGGGAGTTAATAGATACAAATAATTATCTCCTGCCGTTAAGCGCCGAGCCGTTTCTTCTAATTACAACTTCCAAGGGATGCCCTAATGCTTGTATATTTTGTCCGGCAAAGCCTTTTTACGGCAGCCGCATCAGGCACCGGGATTATAGGATCGTAGTTCAGGAGATGGCTGATATAAAAGAGAGGCTCAAGGTTAACCAATTCCTTATTTGGAGCGAATCATTTACCGAATCCCGGGATTATGTGGTTAATCTATGCAATGAGATCAGCCATAGAAAACTGGCTGTGTCTTGGGCATGCAACAGCCGCGTGGATAAGGTAGATTTAGAATTGCTTCGGCTAATGAAGCGCGCCGGATGTTGGATGATCGGCTACGGCATAGAATCCGGCAGCCAGCGCATACTTGATGCGGCAAAAAAGAACGTGACGATCGCGCAGATAGAAAGCGCGGTTGATCTGGCCAAATCCGCAGGGCTGGAAGTTACCGGGCATGTAATTTTTGGCTTGCCCGCAGAGACGATGGAAACCGGATTAAACACGATAAATTGGCTGAAGAAACTCAAGATAGACTTTATTCAGGTGTATTGCGCTGTTCCCTGGCCGTCCACGGCCCTTTATAAGATAGCCCAAGAAAAAGGATGGCTGGCAACGCGGGATTGGAAGTTATACGAGCAGAATAATTACATTATGGGTATGGGCGGGATCACGCCGAAGCAGGTGGAGTATTTAAGAAGGTCGGCGATGGTAAAGTTTTATTTATCCGCCGGCAGGGCAGGGAAGATATTAAAACAAATAAATTCTTTTAAAAAATTAAAAATATTCCTTAGTACGCTTAAGGAATTCATGGGGTGGTTATAACTCATGCTTATATCCGACAATAAAATATCCGGTTTTATGGTATTTATCGTGTTTTTTGGCGTTTGCTTTTTTTTATATTTCAACGGCCTGAACAGCGCTTTTATCTTTGACGATAATTTTCTTATTGTGGATAATGTATTCGTGAAGAATTTTGATATCGCAAAGATTTTTACAACCGACATCTTTCATTTTAAGCCTCAAGATGCCGTTTCGGCCGGCTATTATTATCGCCCGTTCCAATCGTTAAGTTATTCCCTGGAGCATATTGCCTGGGGGTTGAAGCCGATAGGATACCGTATCACTAATATACTTTTACACAGCCTTAACTCTTTTTTTATCTTTCTGATCATTTGTTTGATATTTAAGAACAGGATCCTGGCATTTTTAAGCGGCATGTTCTTCTGCATTCATCCCGCCCAGGTCTGTTTAGTCACATTTATTGCCGGCAGGTCAAACCTGCTGGAAACGTTTTTTATGCTCTTGTCCGTGCTCATGTATATTAATTGGCTGGATTCCGATAGAAAAAGATTTTATTGTTTTTCCTTGTTGTTATATGCCGGGGCGTTGCTCTGCAGGGAGGGCGCCCTGTTATTGCCGCTTTATTTGATTATTTGCGCATTATTCCTAAGGATTAAATATAAAAAAATCATTTTATCCGTCCTGCCTTATGCTGCCTTAAGCTTATTGTATCTTGTCATCCGCAATATGTTTTTGCCTTCTAATAATCTTAATATCGCGGCCCCGCTGCCGTTAAGCAGCCTGCTTGGTTTTGTATTGCGGTTACAGGACTATTTTTGGCAGCTCATTTTACCTCTACCTTTAAAGGTAGAGGTATTTGCCAAACACTATGCGATCAGGGCGGTATTTTATTTATTTTCTTCAATAATATTCAGCTATCTTCTAGTTAAAGCCATTATCCATAAAAATAAAATAATCGCTTTCGGATTAATCATGTATTTCGTTGGGTTGGTCCCCCTTATCAAGCTCGGCGATAATCTCGCTTATCTTGGGCTGGTCTTTTCCGAGCACTATGTCTATAATGCGTCTATCGGCTTTTCCGTTCTTTTGGCATGCTCGATTTTAGGGGTATATTATCACCATCGCAAGTTTGCTGCGGCCGCATTTATTGCGGTAAGCTTATTTTTTTCAATTTTGACGATCGCATCGAATTCCTATTACAAAAATGAGCTTAGTTTTTATGAATATGTTTTGCGCGTTGATAAGCATAATCCAATTGCCCGTTTGAACCTGGGGAATGTTTATTACGCGCAGAAAGAATATGCGCGGGCAATTGATGAGGCAAAAAAGGTTTTGAGACTTGAGCCGGAGGCCTGGGATGCGTATTTACTACTGGGCAATATTTACGCTGCCCAGGGTAAAAAAGCCGAAGCGGTTGAATCATTTCAGGAGGCGCTGCGCATTTATCCGCGTTCCGTAGAAGCGTTGAATAATCTGGCGTTGATCTATCGGGACAGCGGCGAAGACGAAAAAGCGGATGATTATTTGAGGAGGGCGTTGTTGATCAACCCGGAATACTCATTGGCCCTGCAGAATTATCACGATCTTCTATTTGGAAAAAAGCTGTATGGCCCGGCCTTAGGAATAGGCCGGCGGGTTTTGCGGCTTGAGCCGCATAATGCCGATATGCTGCTCAAGCACGGCATAACTTTAGCGCAGCTTGGGCGTGCGCAGGAGGCTGAATCAGCTTTGCTCAGGGCGTTGAAATTGAAGCCCGGATCATTTCAGGCTACCTATAACCTTGCTGCGTTATACGGCAATATGGGTAAGCTTGATAAGGCTGTTACCATGTGGAAAGCGGCTTTAAGGATAAAACCGGATGATAAAGATGCCAAGGATAGTTTAAAAAAGGCCGAGGGCCTTATTAAAGAGAAATGATCAGGGCGACAGTTTTTTTAATTTTATCCTGCGTTATTTTTTCCGGTTGCAACCGGCCTGACCTTGTCAGCGCCTGGCGCGACCATCCGATAGTTATCAACGGCAAATATACGGATTTTGGCAATGCCACGGCTTATTATGATGAAAAAGAAAAGGTAACGCTTAGTCTCTATAATGACAATGAGTTTTTGTATATTTGCCTGATCTCCCGGAACCGCCGGATGGAAAACCAGCTACTGGAATCGGGCTTAATGGTATGGTTTGACCCGGAGGCGGGAAAAAATAAAGGGTTTGGCATCCGTTTTCCTGTTGGCATGCAGGCAATGGGCATGCCTTTAATGGAGCCTGGCAGTGCAGCAAGGGCCAGGCCGGAAAGTGAAGAGGAAGCAGCCGCAGAAGACGAGAAAACCCGGGTAAAAGCAAGGATGCGTGAAAGAGAGCTTGAAAAAAGACTGGAGGCTTTAGTAGACCTGCAGGAAGAATTAGAGATCATAACCGGCCCTGGTAAGGAAAGCCGCGTAAAACTATCCTTAGAAGAGGCGGCAAAACAGGGCATTGAGGCAAAAACCGGCAGGGAGAACGGATATTTTGTTTATGGGCTTAAGGTACCGCTGGTAAAAAACAGCAAATATCAATATGCAATAGCTGCCAAAGAAGGCAAGCCAATAGGCTTTGGCATAGAAATGGCTCCTATGGTTGAGATAGAGATGCCGGGCGAAGAGCCTGATAAACCCGGCATGCATACGGACGGGATGGTAGCGGAAGGCTTTCGGTTATGGACAACAATCACGCTTGCCCAGTCCAATAATCAATAAAAACCCCCGCTTTCCTAATCGGAGTTTACTCCCATTTAGGTAAGCGGGGGATTCTTTTGCTATTCAGGTGCTACTTATAATTTACTAACGTTGGTAGCCTGTTCGCCTTTGGGACCCTGGGTGACGTCAAACTCCACTTCCTGTCCCTCATCCAAGGTTTTATAGCCTTCGCCTTTGATTGCGCTGTGATGCACGAACACATCTTTGCCATCTTCGCGGGTGATAAAGCCATAACCCTTTTGGTTGCTGAACCACTTCACTTTGCCTTTTGCCATTTATTACCTTTCACCCCCTTCACAACAAGAAAAACAACTTTGTTAATAACCTGCGATTTTCGCAGTGGTATAGGAAAGTTTCTAGTTTCCTATACCATAAAAAACCGTAAAGCGCATTGGTTGTGTTGACTGATTTTGCTTTACGGTCCGTAGATCCAAAATAAGTTACTCCTTCATGCTCTAACTGCCTCTAGCATAGCAGGTTTTTGCTTTTTGTCAACAGATTTTTTGGGGATTTGTTCAATTGACTAATGGCTAAAAGTTGATATAATTAAATGCGCTTAAGATCACACGTGGCGCATTTATCCTGAGGCCATCCGGGCATAGTAGAGTAGGGCCGAAGGATCTCGCATTTACTTTTTGCTGGCGTAGCTCAGTTCCCGCCACAGGCGGGTCCGCCTCCGGCGGAGGCAGGCAGGGAGCAGCGCCTATTTTATTTAACGCCGACGTAGCTCAGTTGGTAGAGCAAGTGTTTCGTAAACACTAGGTCGAGGGTTCGAATCCCCCCGTCGGCTCCATTTATGTCTAAATTCACCGAAGTATTAAAAAGACGCGATTTCTTTTTCCTTTGGCTGGGCCAGATCATCTCACAGCTGGGCGATCGGCTTAACCAGATGGCGTTGATCGCCTTTATTTATCTGCGCGCCCCCGGCTCAAGCATTGAGATTGCCAAAATGCTCTCCTTTACCATAATTCCCGTGTTTTTGATCGGCCCGCTTGCCGGAGTATATGTTGACCGCTGGGACAGGCGCAGGACGATGTTCATCTGCGATTTCTTAAGGGCCGGCCTGGTTTTGACTATTCCGGCATTTCTGTTTTACGCAAAGAGCCTTATCCCGATATATATCGTTATCTTCATAGTATTTTGCATCAGCAGGTTCTTTGTGCCGGCAAAGTTAGCGATCATCCCCGATCTTGTGGAGCCTAAAGATCTTTTGATCGCCAATTCATTGGTTAATATTACGGGCATGATCGCGGCAATTTTAGGCTTTGGCGTCAGCGGTATAGTGGTTGACTGGCTGGGCGCAAGGAGCGGCTTCTTCCTTGATGCGTTTAGTTTCCTGGTTTCCGGCTCGCTGATCTTTTTTATCTCGCGCAGGGCATTTGTAGCCGTAGGCAGCAAGGCAAAGCATATAGACAGGCAAGGCATAAAAAAAGTAAGCCGGGAGATCGTTGCCGTGATCAATAAATCCGTATTCCAGGAGATAAAAGAGGGCGTGCTTTATTTCCTGAAAAATAAGGATATCCGTTTTACCGCCGGCATCATTTTTATCCTTTGGTCGGCATTGGGAGCGGTTTACGCGGTTTCCATTGCTTTTGTGCAAAGGACTTTGCAATCGGTAACCAAGGACCTGGGGCTTCTGGCAATGCTTTTAGGCTTGGGTTTGTTCCTCGGTTCGCTTGTCTACGGCCGTTTTGGCCAGCGGCTTTCGCATTACAAAACTATATTTATGTCGCTCGTCTTAAGCGGTATAATGTTGGTAGCATTTGCCTTTGGCATTAGCCACTTCCCGAATTTTTTTGTGGCTGCCGGGCTTTCCCTGCTTTTAGGGATGGCGATCGCTCCGATCATGATTGCCTCCAATACGATCATCCACAATGCCAGCTCAAACGATATGATGGGCAAGATCTTCAGCTCTTTGGAGATCGTGATGCATTTGGGCTTTATTATCTTTATGTTCATCAGCAGTTTCCTGGCAGAAAGATTCTCTCATAGCATTATCCTCATCAGCGTCGGATGCGTAGTTATCATTTCCGGCATCGTTAACCTTATTTATCATCGTAAAATACCGTGGTTAGATTAGCGCATAATAAAAATCTTACCGAGCATAAGGCGATAGAAACTGCGGCCGCACCGCAAAGGGCTTATGTGCCTTTAAGCCAGCATGTAGGTAAAGCCTGTAACCCGGAAGTCAAGGCAGGAGACGACGTGCTGATTGGCCAGCGGATCGCCTCTGTGGAAGCAAAGGTTTACGCGCCGATACATTCGCCGGTTAGCGGCAAGGTAGTTTCCATCGAAGATTGGCCGCATCCGGTTTTAGGCAGGTGTAAGGCTATTATCATTGAAAATGACTCAAGTAACCGGAAGGTTGAAATGCCTGCCCGGGCTCCGGAAGATAGCCACCAGTTAACCGCAGAAGAAATAAGAAAGATCGTTTTTGCATCCGGCATTGTCGGGCAGGGAGGGGCAGCTTTCCCTTCCCACATAAAACTTGACCCCCCTAAGCCGGTTGACAGCCTGATCATTAATGGCGCGGAATGCGAGCCATACCTTACCGGAGATTACCGCTTAATGCTGGAGCGGACAGAGAATATCCTGCGCGGGATTGAATTGATCGCCAGGTGCCTTGGGGTAAAGGATGTTTATATCGCCATTGAAGATGATAAGCCGCAAGCCGTAGAAAAGTTCAAAATTAAAAATGCAAAATTCAAGATCAAGGTGTTGCGGCCGGAATACCCGCAGGGCGGGGAAAAGCAACTGATCAAATCCGTGCTTGGCAGAGAAGTCCCCGCAGGCAAGCTTCCTTTGGATGCCGGTGCATGCGTTCATAACGTAGGCACTGCCCTTGCGGTTTATGAAGCTGTTTACCTGGGAAAGCCTTTGTATGAGCGCGTGGTCACGGTTACAGGAAGCTGCCTGTCCAGCCCTAAAAATCTTCTCGCGCGTGTCGGCACACCCATAAAAGATCTGATCGATTCTTGCGGCCCGCTGAAAAAAGAGCCGGCAAAGATTATTACCGGCGGGCCAATGATGGGCATTGCCCAATTTAGCGACAATGTCCCGCTGATAAAATCCACGACCGGGATACTCCTTTTGGCTGAAGAAGAAGTTAAGGAAGTAGAGGAATTGTTCTGTATCCGCTGCGGAGCTTGCGTCAGGGAGTGCCCGGCAAAGCTGTTGCCTACCTCAATAAACCTCGCGGCGCAGAAACAGCTCTGGCAGGAGGCAAAACTATACGGCGCTTCCGATTGCATTGAATGCGGCGTCTGCAGTTACGTCTGTCCTTCAAACATAAATTTGGTGCAGTCAATAAGAAGGGCTAAATGGGAGGTGGCGCGATTATGAGAACCATGGCCCGTTACGGTATTACGCTGGGATTCATCTGTATCTTGGCTGCCGGGCTTTTAGCCGGGGTAAATGCTTTGACTCGGCCAATGATCTTTGCCCAGGCAAAACAGCAGGAAGAAAAGGCCCTTTCGGAAGTCTTTCATGATGCCGGCCGTTTTGAAGAGATAAAGTCAGCAGCCGGCGAAATAATTTATTATAAGGTCTATGATAATAATGGCGTTGTCGTTGGCGTTGCTTTTAAAGCAACGGGCAAGGGTTATTCCGGCCCGGTTGAAACAATGGTGGGTATGGATATGGATGGCAAGATCGGCATAATCAAAGTATTAAGCCAGAATGAAACCCCTGGTTTGGGCAGCCGGGTTAGCGAGGGATCTTTTACGTCGCAATTCAGCGGAAAAAATATTGCCGGCCTGGATGAAGTTCAGGCAATTACCGGGGCAACAATATCTTCCAAGGCAGTTACGGATCCGGTAAAGAATAAGGCGCAAGAAATCCTCTCTTTGATTAAAAATGAAAGATAAGTTATACGTTTCCAGTTCTCCGCATTTGCATACGAAGGAATCAGCCGCTAAAATAATGTGGCTGGTTGCGCTTTCCCTGGTTCCGGCAGGCATTGCGGGAATTTTTATTTTTGGCGCACGCGCCCTGTGGGTGATTGCCGTGGGCATCTTGTCCGCCCTGGCCAGCGAAGGCATTTTACAAAGATTAACGAAGAATAAGATCAGGATTTTTGACGGCAGCGCTTTTCTTACCGGTTTGCTGTTAGCGTATAATCTTCCTCCTTCAGTCCCGTTATGGATGCCGGTAATCGGCTCTTTTTTTGCCATAGCGATCGGTAAATTCGTTTTCGGAGGGCTGGGGAAAAACATATTTAACCCTGCTTTGGCAGGCCGGGCGTTCCTGATGGCGTCATGGCCGAAGTATATGACCGACTTTACATCACCGTTCAGTTATGACGCCGTGACTTCTGCTACGCCGCTGGCAATGTTAAAGGAAGGTAAATTGATTGAAAAGATTTCATATTTGGACCTCTTTTTTGGTAAGCGCGCCGGCTGTATCGGAGAGGTCTGTATCTTAGCCCTGCTTATCGGCGCGGCATTTCTTCTGCTGCGGGGATACATTACATGGCATATCCCGGTAACCTATATCGCTACTACCGGATTTTTCATTTATATTTTCGGCGGCCCGGCAGGATTCTTTAGCGGAGACTGGCTTTTTCATATTCTCTCCGGTGGATTAGTGCTGGGAGCATTCTTTATGGCTACCGATTATGTTACTTCGCCCCTTGCAGCTAAAGGGCAGGTGATTTTCGGCATAGGTTGCGGCTTGCTTACTGCGATCATCAGGCTTTGGGGCGGCTATCCTGAAGGCGCCTCATACGCGATACTAATGATGAATGCCGCAGTCCCGTTGATCGACCGTTATGCAAGACCGAGGATATATGGCACTTATTAATGGACCAGTAACATGAAAAAATTGATCGGTATATTCAAAAAAGGCATTGCTGTTGAAAATCCCACGTTCGGGCTGGTGCTGGGCCTATGCCCCACGCTTGCGGTTTCCACTTCCGTGCATAACGCCGTAGGTATGGGAGCGGCTGCGACCTTTGTGCTATTCGGTTCAAACACCATAATTTCTTTAGTGCGTAAACTCATCCCTACCCAGATACGCATTCCCTGTTTTATCGTGATTATCGCCACATTCGTTACTATTAACGAGATGATAATGAAGGCTTATTTTCCGGCGCTTAATGCTTCATTGGGCATCTTTGTGCCTTTGATCGTGGTTAACTGCATTGTCCTGGGCAGGGCAGAAGCGTTTGCTTGTAAAAATCCCGTAATCGATTCTATTTTTGATGCTTTGGGTAAAGGAGCCGGGTTTACCATCGCCCTGGTGATAATTGCCGCGATCCGGGAGGGCTTAGGCGCGGGAAAGATTTTCGGCTTTAATCTTATAAAAGGATATGAGCCGGCAGCAATGATGATCCTTGCCCCGGGAGCCTTGCTTACGCTGGGGCTTCTGATTGGTATCGTGAACCATCGGCATATTAAACTTAAAACCAAACAACGGGACGGTTCTCGCCAAAATCCAGAGAGATCAACAGAGAACTGTCCCGAAGGAGAGCATTGCGATGGATGCAAGTAAATTTATGGCCATAATGATCTCCATGGTCTTTATTAATAATTTTATCCTTTCCAAATTCCTCGGGCTCTGCCCGTTTATCGGAGTATCCAAAGAAATAAAGCCCGCGTTTTCCATGGGGTCGGCTGTTACCTTTGTTATTACAATGTCCAGTATGATCACTTGGGTTATTTATCGCTACCTGTTAATCCCCTTTGACCTGACTTATCTGCGCACGATCTCTTTTATACTGGTGATTGCCAGTTTTGTGCAATTTGTAGAAATGGTGATCCGTAAGTTTTTTCCGGCCCTTTACCGGGCATTCGGGATATACCTGCCGTTGATTACGGTTAACTGCGCAGTGCTGGGAGCCGCGGTCCTGAATTCGGAAACATTCTTTAACGCGAATACCGGTAATGCGGCGAGCTTTTTAATGAGCCTTACGCAGGGTTTTTTTGCGGGCGTAGGCTTTCTTCTGGCAATGGCGCTAATGTCCGGCATCAGGCAAAAGCTGGAAGTGGTTGACGCGCCTGTCAGCTTAAGGGGCGTGCCGTTGGCTTTTATCATTGCTTCCTTGATGAGTTTGGCATTTATGGGCTTTAACGGGTTTAAGTTTTAAAAATGGACATACTTACTCCTATTCTGATCCTTGGCGGTTTAGGCGTTATTTTCGGTATTGGCCTTGCCGTAGCGGCAAGAAGGTTCTGTGTAGCCGTTGATCCGCGCATTGAAAAGATATTTTCCCGTTTGCCCGGGGCAAATTGCGGGGCTTGCGGTAAGCCCGGTTGCATAGGTTTTGCCGAAGGCCTGATACAAGGCACCTGCACGGTTGAAGGCTGCACTGTAAGCTCGGAAAAGGCGCGGCAGGATATTGCGCAGATACTCGGCGTGGAAACAAAAGTAAAGGTTAAGACCCTGGCAGTCCTGCATTGCCACGGCGGAAGCAAACGCGTAAAAGATAAATTCGTTTATCGCGGGATAAATGATTGCGTATCGGCAAGCATGGTTATGGGAGGGCCTAAGGCCTGTGTGCATGGCTGTATCGGTTACGGCACTTGTGCCAAAATTTGCCCGTTTGGCGCAATTACCATGAATGAAGAAAATCTTCCGGTGGTGCATGCCGATAAATGTCGCGCATGCGGCAAGTGCGTTGAGGTTTGTCCGAAGAAATTATTTAGCCTTACCCCCGCTACAAAAACCTATGCCGTCAGATGCAAGTCCCTCGATGCGGGAAAAAGCGTGATGGCGGTTTGTTCCGTAGGCTGCATTACCTGCCGCAAATGCGAACAGGCCTGCCCGGTCAAGGCAATCCAAATCATCGATAATCTCGCGGTCATAGATTATAATATTTGTGATAACCGGGGAGAATGTTTTAAAGTCTGCCCTACAAAAGCGATTGCTAAAAAAGGGCATCAGTCGTGGATAAGCAGGCAATAAATATTTTAGGCTTAGGTTAAGGTTAGGGCCAGGAAGCCGGTATGGTCTAAGGGTTAAGGTTAGGTCATTGCTACTTAACCCTAACCTATTTACCATACTGGCTTCTTAACCTTGACCTAATAACCTAACCAAGAATGCGATTAATGAAAGGGTATGATGATGAATATTGCGGTATTTGCTTCGGGCAACGGTTCAAATTTCGCGGCAATCGCTGCGGCAATAAAAAAGAAAAAGATCCGGGCAAAGCTTGCGCTCGTTGTTTGCGATAATCCTGCTGCCTATGTGGTCAAACGGGCGCAAAAAGCAGGCGTAAAGGTAGCGTTGGTCAAGCGGCAGGATTTTTCCTCGAAAAAAGATTTTGAAGAGAAGATCATTGAGCACCTGGAAAAAAACAATATCAGGCTGATCGTGCTGGCCGGATTCATGCGTATGCTCGGGCAGGCGATCCTTAAGTCTTACAAGAACCGCATCTTAAACATCCACCCGGCGCTCCTGCCGTCGTTTAAAGGCTCTGCAGGGATAAAAGACGCGTTTGACTACGGCGTGAAGGTTACGGGTGTGACCGTACATTTTGTGGATGCGTTGATGGATAACGGCCCGGTCATCCTGCAGGCGGCAGTCAGCGTACAAGAAAACGATACGCTTGCCAGTCTTGAGGCAAAGATCCATAAGGTGGAACACCGGATCTATCCTGAAGCAATAAATTTATTCGCGCAAGGGAAGTTGAAGGTAAAGGGGAGGAAGGTCGAGATTCTTAATCCGTAGTTCTTGCCCAGATCGCCGCTTCATTAAGCGTAACTTTTTTACTCGTTTCCTGGTTGGTCAATCTTACCTCTTCAAAATTCTTGATCCCGTAAGCTTTTAATGTCACCGCGGCTATCTTTATGATCTCTTTATCAATGTCCGCGTGCTTATCCACTTCCGGCTTTTGGAATTTGAGCCTAATGCGGTGCTGGATCTGCTTGGAGATGAATTCGCCCATGGGAATATCCGTGTAGCTGATATACAGGCCGTCTTTGTCCCCGACAGCCTCCGGAAGAAAGCTAACGTCCTGGATCGTGCGGTGCTGGTATTCTCCCAGCGAGATATAATTATAGGAAACTTTCTTTAGATCAAGGTAATAGGATAATTCCCGTATTTCAATACCCGTTTTTATGTCGGCAATAACGATACAGATGAATTTCGGTTCGCGCTTTTTTTCCCGTTCGGCGCTGAACATCACGCGCCGCGTAACGCTGATGATATCGTTTATTTTCTCCAGTATTTTTTTGTTGTATTTGAATTCCTGTGTCTTTTCCGTATCTGGTATGGGGCGGATGAAATAACCGATTTCCAGCCTTCCGTCTTTAAATTGGGCGCTGCTTTCTTTTATCAGGAATTTTTCAGAATACTTTTCCGGCTTGTCTGCTTTTTCAAATATGTTTTCTACGGGAAAATAGACCCAGACAGTTTCTCCCACCAGCCGGGCCTTAAGATCGATCCCGTATTCCTTTTTAGAGATATCTACTATCGCTTCCGGGATATTTTCTTTAAGGAAGGTGGGGGCGGTTGAAGTGGAGCAACCGGGAAGAAAAAATATGATTAATGCAAGGCTGGCGTTAAAGAGAAGGCCGCGTTTTGCCGAATTCCCTGAATATTGCCTCGATCTCATCGTAATTGAGCTCTTCCTTTATCACAAGTTCCTTTGCCAGGCGCTCTAAAAGCGGCTCTTCTTTCTTGAGAAGATTTATCACCTCTTCAAGGCAGCTGTGCATGATCTCCTGCGTGTCTTTATCCAGCACGGTTTTTGTTTCTTCGGATATCAGGGGCACTCCGCCCACGCGGCGGTAGAAATCAAGCGCGTGAAAATCGCCGATCATGCCGGTCTTGCCCATACCCATGCGCCAGACCATATTATGCGCGGTATAAAGGGCATTGGCAAAGTCTCCGCCTACGCCGGAGGTGGTAAACCCAAGTTTTATTTTTTCCGCGGCATAGGAGCCGAGGGCGATCTTTATTTCAGTCAGCAGCTGTTTCTGGTCTTCAATAAAAATTTCCTCGCGCTCCGGCACCCAGGTGACGCCGCCTGTATGTCCGCGCGGGGTGATGGTGATTTTGAATACGTCTTTTGTCGGGGCCAAGAGGTAAGTCACAATCGCGTGGCCTGCTTCATGATAGGCGATCTGTAATTTTTCTTTTTCGCTGAGCTTGACCCGGCGCTTAATGCCTAAGGCGATCCTTTCGCGCGCGTCGTCAATGTCTTTCATCCCGATAGCCTGCCGGTTGTTACGCACGGCAATCAGCGCGGCTTCCCTGACGAGATTGGCAATATCCGCCGGGCTTGAACCTACGGTAATGCGCGCAAGGCGGTCGATCTTTACGTCGTTTGCGTCAAATTTTACTTTCTTGAGATAATAAGCAAGAAGTTTTTCCCTGTCTTCAAGGCTGGGTTTATCCACGTAGATCTTGCGGTCAAACCGTCCGGGCCGCAACAGCGCCGTATCAAGGAAGAATTCCGCCATGTTCGTGGCGCCGATGATCACAATATTGATGTCTCTTTCTTTAAGGCCGTCCATTTCCACCAATAACTGGTTTAAGGTGGTGTTAGTTTCTGTCTGGCCGCCAAATCCGGAATCCGCCGATCTCTGCGCGCCCACGGCGTCTATTTCATCAATAAAGATTATGCACCCGCCGTGCAACTCTGCCAGCTGGCGCGCCTTTTTAAACAAACTCCTGATCCTGCCCGCGCCCACGCCGACAAACATTTCTACGAATTCCGAACCCGACATTGAAATAAACGGCATTTTTGCTTCTGTGGCAATTGCTTTAGCCAGGTAGGTCTTGCCGCATCCCGGAGGTCCGAGCATAAGGATGCCCTTAAGGATCTTTCCGCCGATACGCTGGAGCGAGGCGCGGTCTGTGATCAGCTTGACTACTTCCAGCGCTTCCTGCTTAGCCTCATCCATGCCGATCACGTCATTCCAGGTAATGCCGATACTTTCCCCGGAGATAGATTTTTTGCTTGTCTGGCTGAATGACTGGGCGCCGCGCTTAAACATCAGCCAATACCACATATATGTATATATAACACCGAATATAAGCGCCATGACCAGCTGCAGGTATAATTGCAGGGGGATCATGGCCATTTGCGACTGGCGCAGGTAGGATTCGGCTTCATTCCAAGCCTGTATGCCTCTTGAAATAAAGAATACCAGGGATATGATGAAAGCGGCCAGGCCGATGGTGCCGAGTATTCTTATCCAGTATAACTTCCAGAAAAATCTTATTTTTTTCCAGTTCATTTTATTCCTCCACAGGGTTTTCTTAAAATAGCATATTAAAAAGGTATAGTCAATCCCTAAATTTGCTTGACTATGGTTATGATTATGCTACAATCGTTTCTTCACAGAAACAATCCCAAACAATTTTTTTGCGGAGGCATATATGGCAAAGATCAAAAAAGTAAAGGCAAGGCAGATCCTGGATTCACGCGGCAACCCTACGGTAGAGGTGGACATTATTTTGGATAACGGCATCCTTGGCAGGGCAGCAGTCCCTTCAGGCGCATCTACGGGTGATAATGAAGCGTTAGAACTGCGTGACGGAGATAAGTCGCGTTATTTAGGAAAGAGCGTAACTAAGGCAGTCAATAATGTCAATACTGCAATTGCTTCCAAGATAAAGGGTTTAGCCCCTGATTTCGCAAAGATCGACAAATTACTGATCGCTGCAGATGGAACGGAAAATAAGGCTAATTTTGGCGCTAATGCTATCCTCGGCGTTTCCATGGCTGTAGCAAAGGCTGCGGCAGCAAGCAAGAAGCAGCCTTTATACAGATTCTTAGGCGGAGAAAAGGCAAGGCTTTTGCCCGTGCCTTTAATGAATATCCTTAACGGCGGCATGCATGCCGACAATAATCTCGACATACAGGAATTCATGATTGCGCCGATCGGCGCGCCTACTTTTAGCGAAGCGCTGCGCTATGCCGTGGAAGTTTTCCATAATTTAAAATCCATCTTAAAATCAAAAAGTTTGGCTACTTCCGTCGGAGATGAAGGAGGGTTCGCGCCCAACCTGCAGTCTAATCATGAGGCAATGGATTTGATCATTCAGGCGATTGAAAAAGCAGGCTACAAACCGGGCAAAGACGTTTACCTGGCCCTGGACTGCGCAGCAAGCTCATTTGCCAAGAACGGGCAATACAATTTTGAGAATTCCCAAAAGAATTCCGGCGATCTGATCTCCATATACGCCGGCTGGCTTACCAAGTATCCGGTGGTGTCCATTGAAGACGGGCTTGGCGAGCATGATTGGCAAGGGTGGAAAGAGATGACCAGCCAGATCGGCAACAAGGTCCAACTGGTCGGCGATGATATTTTCGTGACTAATCCTAAGATTTTCAAAAAAGGTATTGCAGAAAAAATCGGCAATGCTATACTGATAAAAGTAAACCAGATCGGCTCCCTCTCGGAGACGCTGGAAGCGATCAATATCGCCAAAAAGAACAAATACCGCGCGGTTATTTCCCATCGTTCGGGTGAAACAGAAGATACGACCATTGCGCATTTGGCAGTGGCATCCGGCTGCGGCCAGATCAAGACCGGTTCCTTGTCCCGGACAGACAGGATTTGCAAATATAACGAACTCTTAAGGATTGAAGAGGAGCTGGGAGCAAGCGCGGTATATGCCGGAAAGTCATGGGGCAAGTAATCTAACCGATGCTGAAAAAAGCTTTCTGGCTGTTTGGGATCACGGTTTTTTTGCTGGTGATATTTTTGCCGGGCTATACCAAGTTACAGGAACTCAGGGAAAAAAACAGCAATCTGGAAGTTAAGATCAAGCGCCTGAACGTGGAGAATGCGCTCCTGGAACAGGAATTAAAGCGCGCGGAAAGCGATCCCGTATACCAGGAAAAGATCGCCCGGGAAAGAATGGGCGTGGTGCGCAAAGGCGAAGTTCCGGTAAAGATTATCGCCGCTGATACAAAGCGGTAGGCTGGAAAATTCATTTACAAGCATTATTCGTTCTGTTAATATAGTAAGTAAGAGATCGGACAGTTTGAAGTTGAAGCTGCTTCTTTGACAGCGAACAGTAGGAAATAACGCGCGATATTCGCGGGGTGGAGCAGCCTGGTAGCTCGTCAGGCTCATAACCTGAAGGCCAGAGGTTCAAATCCTCTCCCCGCAATTAATTCAACAAGAAGGCAGTCAATGAGTTACATCGTTGGCTGCTTTTTTGTTTATTAGTATAATCTATTATGTGCTAACGCTGTGCTAGCAGAATCTCTAAATCGCCATCCCCCGGAGGGGTATCTGGCTCGATCCTTATAGGGTAAGTCAGTGATCACCCGTCACAGAGAACCTCCACGGAAATATTTTTAAGATAGGTAAAATGTAGCGTAACTCATTAAATTAAATTAGGTTACGGAAAGAAAATGCACTATGTTTTAAGATTAAAAAACTGTTATTTAGTGTGTCCAAAACAGGTAAGCGGAAAGTGTTAAAAAATAAAACACCAATATGCGCGCGAATTATTAAGTTAGGATCGCATATAGTCTACTCCTTATGTTCATTGACAAGATACGTGGGTTGTGCTATCTTATCACTTTGGAGAACATAATGCTAAACGCAACCACCCAACAAAAAGAAAAGATAGTATTTCTCGGACCCGAAGAAACTTATAGCCACAAAGCAGCAAAATCTTTATTTGGCGACAAAGTTATCTATAATCCAGTAGCAAGCTTTGATTCCGTTATAAATGCGGTCATAGAGAAAAAGGCAGATAAGGGAGTTATTCCTTTCTTTAACCCTTACGAAGAACATATACGTGAATGCCAGGATAAGTTATTTAAGACTGAGTTAATAGCTACCGGTGTAACAAAAATAGATATCGATTTAACTTTAGCTACAAATAGATTAAAACTCGATGAAATCAAAAAAGTTTATTCAAATAGCCACGTATTTAAGCAGTGCGATATATGGCTAAGAAAAAACCTCCCAGGGGTTATTACCGAATTGGTAACGAGCACGGCTAAAGCAGCCGAAGAGGTAAAAATTATCCCGGGTTCTGCAGCGATATGCTCTTTAGAATCAGCGATGAAAAATGAGCTTGATACGATCGCTGAGCGTATACAAAATCCTAAGAACTTTACCTTATTTTTCGTTATTGAGCGTTCCGATTCTATAGCGCAGCGTAAAGAGTGGGGGTATTATTCATTTTTGTGTTTTAAGCTTAATAGTTCAAAAGAAAAAATGAATATTTTAGATATCCTTGATGCCCATCATTTACGGAGTTCACAAAAATGGGATTTTCCTCATCCGTCAGATGATTATTTGCTTTTCTTTTTAGAATTTTTTGGCAGCTGGCTCGATCTTAATGTTGTGGCTTTTATCGCCGATTGCAAAAAGTATTTTAAAGACTTTAGATTAATTGGTACATTTGATCATAGTATTACCAAGGTATTGGAAACGATTTAATTTCAGTTGACAAGAAAAAAAAACCTAATATACTAAAAGAGATGGATTCTATGAGACAGGACTCCCCAAAACCTTTTTTAACCTTAGCAATAACTGAAATAAACGGCTGGGCCATGGCTTTATGCCCCGAGTTGGAAGTTTCTGCTTGTGGACCGGACCGGAATATTGCTGTTAATGATCTAAATGATATGATAAAACGCAACGCTTCTTTGATATTAAAAGGTAAAGAGCACGTACCGTCTCATGTTGTCGAGTGGGCAAAAGAAATTGCGAAGCAAACTGATGTCACTATTCTTTTTAAAAGACAGATATAGTAAATAGTATTGAGGTCGTATTTCAGAATTCATTAGGCTGGACTTAACTGTTCAGTCTTTTTTGTTTGTATTGATGCCCCCCCGGGGGGGCATCTGGTTTACCCTATAGCGGGTACAGTTATAACCACCTGTCACAGAGATAACCCCCGTAAATATTTCAGTTAAAAGCATTGACAAAATTTAATTTTGAGCTATACTCAAACTAGTGCGTGGAGCTCGCACTTAGCTAAATTAACCTTAGGGTGCCGGTAGGCACGAAGGAAAGGAGTCGTGAGATGAAAAAACATTTTTGGTAACAGCTACACATTGAATAAGTGTGTAGTTTTTTGTTTATATGGCCCGGATGGGCTAAGGTTTACCCTTGGAAGGTACTGGACTGTAGAAGATTATTGGATCTATAAATAAAAAGGAGAATGAAATGGATAAGAAAAAATTAGAGAAAGTTATTCTAAAATCAGACTATTCCCGCCGCTATCCAGACCCACTTAACAGTACCCAGGTTGAAGAAACTTATAGCATTGAACACCATGTGCTTCTGTGTAAAGCAAAAGATGTTCCTTCGGGAATATCCAAAGAGCCTAACCCCAGAGAACAGAGGATTGATTTGGGTATCTATAAGGATATTCAGACCAGTCTGGAGGATGGAGAAGAACCGACTTTTCATCTGAAAAACAAAGGGATTACCTTATTGGCGCACAGCATCGATTACAGCGAAGATAAAAAAGTCGCCACAGTATACCTAGGTGAAAAAGATGGTATAGCTGACGGTGGGCATACTTATGAGATAATCCTCAATGCGATATCAAGAGGAGCCTGTCCGGATAGCCAGTATGTAAAATTCGAAATTCTTACTGGCGTTCCAAGCAGTATGGCCGTTGATATAACAGGAGGGTTAAACACCGCCGTTCAGGTACAAGAAGCCAGCTTGGCTAATCTGGAAGGTGCATTTGATTGGATTAGAGAAATTATTAAGCGTGAGCCCTATGCTGATAAAATAGCGTTTAAGCAGAATGAAAGGAAGGACGTTGACATAAGGGATATAGTAGCTTTCCTTACACTCTTTAACGTTGAACAAAAGAGTTTAAAGGGTAGGCATCCGAGGGAAGCGTATACTTCGAAGGCCGCGTGTTTAAATCTTTACAAGGATGACCAGGATTCCTACGAAATGCTCGCTCCAATTCTGAAGGATATTCTGTACCTCAGCGATTACGTCCATATTAAATCTAGGGAAATCTACAATGCCGAGACAGGCGGTAAAGCTGGTGGCATGAAGGGTGTCTATGAGGGAAGGTTAAGGGGGAAGTTTCATTTTGTGTTTATGGATACCGATTATGAGTATAAGCTTTACAGCGGCACCCTATTCCCAATCTTAGGTGCCTTAAGATATCTTGTGGAGAAGAAACCAGGCCAAAACGTATATTCATGGAAATTGCGTTCGTTTGAAGAAGTAAAATCCTTCTTCAACAAGATAGCTGCTGATATGGTAGGCATTACCTATAACACGAGTATAAACTATGGCAGAAAGCCGAATGCGGTAGGTAAAGATGAAAACCATTGGGATAATCTATATAAGACTGTAGCCTTAGCTTATCTGCAGGGTCGTCGTTAGAGTATCTCTAAACGGGGGGCTTAATAGCCCCCCCTCTTTATTGGAGAAAATAAGTCTATGGCAAGCGGAATTAAGAAAAGAAGTCTCACGGAAATAAGCTCTCAAATAGATAAAATTAAGAAATTGGATCTTAAAGTAGTTGATTTTATGGAAGTTCATAAGGAAATAAGAATCCTAATGAGCGAGTATACAGCTGTAGGATTTCCAGCTTTACAGAATACTATTTATCGAGCAAGGCCTAATGATAAAGATAAGTTGTTTGAAACCATTAGTGATATGTGGGCCCCTCGTCCGGAAAAAATGCCCCAGAATAGATTCGGCAGGGCAAACAAGCCCAGAAAACCGGTTTTCTATTGTAGTAATCGTGAAGAGACAGCCATTTCTGAATTACTAATTAATGAAGGGGATTGTGTAACAATTATGCGATGTTGTAGCAGAGGGGATACATCTGCTATGATGAATGTCGGGTTTGGTTTCAGGGATGAAGGGAAGCTACAATCTAAGGATGGAAAGACCATTATAAACTGGGGAAAGTACAAGGAAGAAAAGATACGCCGGTTATATAGTAAACAATATAGTATAGATAGGATCGTTCAGGAGTGTTTATTGAAAAATAAAATGATAGACGGGTTTTTGAATCAAGAATTTCGTAAAGAGATTAATTCTGACGAATGTAACTATGAGTATAAAATTACTGCTGCCATCGCTAGTTTATATTTAGATAATCCCTTATCACATGTGAGGCTCGATGCGATTAGCTACCCAAGTATACGTACTGGTCTATCGGCTGGACCTAATTGGGCATTCACGATCGAATCAGCTAACAAATTTTATAAACCTGAACATTTAGAGACTATAGAGATTGACAAAATTGAAAATAAAAGCGAATCTATAAAATATTCTGGTAATGCTCGGTTTAAATCAAAAGAGATAAAGCACTCGGGACAAATTATCTGGGAAAAGCTAGTATAACGTAACGTATTAGCCAGTAGAGAATTCCAGCAATTCACAGGTTTGACTTTTAATGCTTTTGTAATCCGTTCGATAGCATCAATCTTTAGCGTGGGTGGTCTAGATTTAAGGTGTGCCGTTGCCACTAGCGATACTGTGCAATTCGTACCAACCTCCAATAGCTGGAAAATGGAGAATCTCACAATAGATGGCTTCGCTGTTGATCCTAGGTCGTAATTTTAATATCTAAAAATACGGTACCCTGTATCAAAAAATCTGATAATTTATCCGCTCTCCTAAGGTTGCAGAGGTTCTCCCGCAAAAAGCGTGCGGGATTAATTCGGCCAAGCAACTTATGTCGCTGTCGCTCCATAAGTTGCGGCCTCATTAAAAATCCTCTCCCCGCAACCATAAAAGTAGGGACAGAGACTATTTTTATTTACAAAAAATAGTCTCTGTCCCTACTTTTTTAGGAGCACCCCCCTTTTTAATTGACTTTCCCCGTAGTCTTTGTATAATACGAGAATAGGATAGGAGGGCGATGAAAAATATTCTGAAGCTCAAATCAGTTGATGATGCTCCGATAGTCAGGAAGTTTTCCGTTTATTTCAGCTTGATGTCGCTGCTGCCTTTTGTAATACTGGCGGCAGCTTTTTTTGTTTTTTCTTCCCGCGGCGAGATAAAAGTAGACTCTAACCTGTTCTTCTGGGCGGTTTTTATCGTCGGGTTCTTTTCCTTTGTCGGGTTCGTCGCCATGCGTAAGACCTTTGTCAATCTGATGAAGGTCTCTTCAAACGTCAAAGACATCCTTTCCGGAAATCTTTCCAAGCGCATTGATATTAAGGGAAGCGGCAATAATGAAGTAGCGCAGCTCGCCCACGCCTTTAACGAAGTGGTCCAGCAGTTAGAAAATAACATCCAACAGCTGGAAAAATCAAAAGCTACGCTGCAGAATGTCCTGCTGAAAGTTTCCAGCGGCGCCTCTTCCGCCGATAATATTGATGCTTTTCTTGACTTAATATTAGAAACCACCGTTAATGCCCTAGACGGGCACATCGGCATGCTTCTGATGCTTGATGAAACAAAAAAAGAATTTATCGTAAAGAGCCATCACGGCCTGGATAAAACTTATGCCGATAGGCGTATTCCCGTTGATGAAGAGGTTGTCGGCTGGGTAGTAAAGCAAAAAAAACCTTTATTAATCCCGCGGTTGCATAAGATTGATTCAGCAGAGGGAAAGCCTTCATTTTTTGAGCCGCCGTTGATCTGTTCGCCGCTGGTGTTCCGGAATCAGGTTATTGGTGCGATCTCTATCAGCGGTAAAAAAGGAGATGTGAACTTTGAAGAGGACGAGTTGATCATCCTTTCCAACCTCGGCGCGCAGATCGCCCTGGCCATGGAGAACGCGCGGCTTAACTCGGACAACCAAAAAACATACCTTGAAACAGTTACTGCTTTGGCGTTGGCAGTTGAGGCCCGCGACTTATACAGCCGCGGCCATTCTGACCGGGTCAGCGAATATTCGGTAAAGCTGGCAGAAGCTATTGGATTAAGCGAGCAGCAGATCAAGACGATCAAGGAGGCTGCGCAGCTGCATGATGTGGGTAAGATCGGCATCAGTGACGAGATCCTGCGTAAGCCCGCCGCCTTAAACGACCTTGAGCGCAGGATCATTGAGCAGCATCCGGTTATCGGCGAGGGCATTATCGTGCCTTTGCACGGGTTCTCGCATTTAAGGGACCCTATCCGGCACCATCATGAGTGGGTTAACGGCGAGGGCTACCCCGACCATTTGAAAGGCGATGAGATCTGTATCGAGGCGCGCATCATGGCAATTACCGACAGTTACGATGCGATGATCACCGATCGGCCTTACCGCAAGGGTTTGAGCATAGAAACGGCAAAAGCCGAACTCTTAAAATATAAAGATATCCGTTACGACCCAAAGCTGGTAGATGCTTTTATTCAGTGTATGAATATATAAAAAACCGGCTTATGGTTTATGCATCAAGCAACCCGCCTTACGGCGGGTTTTTTAGTTGCCAAAACCGTTATTTTTGGTATAATAAAGCCTTCTTGACGGAGGGAACATGATTGAGCGTTACAGCTTGCCAAAAATGGCCGGAATATGGCAGGATGATTTCAAGTTTAAAGTTATGCTTGAGATTGAACTGCTTACCATAGAAGCACTTGCCAAAAAAAGAAAGATCCCCGCATCCGTACCTTCCCGGATAAGAAAAAAAGCAAAATTCAGCATTCCCCGGATCAAAAAAATCGAAGAAAAAACCCAGCACGATATCGTAGCATTCGTAACCAACGTTGCCGCAAGCATCGGCGCTGACGCCAAATACCTGCATGCCGGCCTGACTTCTTCAGACCTCTTGGATACGACTTTGGGCGTGCAGCTCAAGGCAGCTTCGGAGATACTTATTGCCGATTTGGAACGGCTGCGCAATGTCCTGGCGAAGAAAGCTTTGAGATATAAAGACATGGTTTGTATCGGCAGGACGCACGGCATACATGCTGAGCCGACAACCTTTGGTTTGAAGCTGGCGCTTTGGTATGATGAAACCAACAGGAATTTAGCGCGCCTTAAATTAGCCAAGGAGGAAGTTTCCGTCGGTAAGATCTCCGGGGCAGTCGGCACTTACGCAAATGTTGATCCCGAGGTAGAGGCTTATATCTGCCGCAAGCTAGGGATAAGGCCGGCAAAAATATCCACGCAAGTCATTCAAAGAGATATTTACGCGGTATTTATGGCCAGGCTTGCAATCGTCGGCTCCAGCCTTGAGAAATTCGCAACGGAGATCCGGCATTTACAGCGCACAGAAGTGCGCGAAGCAGAAGAGCCGTTTGGTAAAGGCCAAAAAGGCTCATCAGCCATGCCGCATAAGCGCAACCCGGTGATCTGCGAGCGGATCTGCGGTTTATCGCGCTTGCTGCGCGGCAATGCCTTAGCCGCCATGGAAAACGTGGCCTTATGGCATGAGCGCGATATCAGTCATTCTTCGGTTGAACGGGTGATCATGCCTGATTCTACGCTTGCCCTCGATTATATGTTAAATAAATTCATTCAGGTAGTTGAAGGGATGACGGTTTATCCCGATAATATGCTTGCCAATCTCGTCAAGACCAACGGCTTGATCTTTTCCCAGCGGGTACTCCTGGCGCTGATGGATAAGGGTCTGGCGCGGCCAAAAGCGTATGACCTGGTACAACGTCAGGCTATGAAGAGCTGGAAAGAAAACCTTGATTTTAAAAAATTACTTTCGCAAGATAAAGACGTATCAAGGCTCTTAAGCCCGTCAGAACTCAATAAGATTTTTAATCTGGATTATTATTTGCGTAACGTCAATAAGATCTTTAAAAACGTCGGTTTAAGGCCCTCTCCTTAAAGCTCCGGAAAACACATTATCATGCTATACAATATCGAAATAAAAGATAAGCCCGGCGTCTTTGACGCTGTCGGCGAAGGCATTAAGAAGGATATTTCTGATTTAGGGATTAAAGGCGTATCCGAAGTCAGGTTCGTGCAGGCATATTTTATAGAGACAGATGCTTCAGAAACGGATGTACGCAGGATATGCGAAGAGCTGTTGATCGACAGGGTCGCGCAGAATTATACGATTGAGAAAAGGGAGGCGTCGCAGGCTTTACCGGAAACATCCTCTTTTTCAGTGATAGAAGTTGCCTATAACCTGGGGGTAATGGATCCGGTAGAAGAATCCGCGCTTAAGGGGATAAAAGACTTAGGCATAGAAGGCGTTACTTCTTTTAAAACCGCAAAGAAATATCTCATCAAGGGAAATATCAGCAAGGATCAGCTTAAAACAATTTCCAATAAGCTCCTCTATAATAAGTTGATCCAGCATATTGTCTTGCCAAACACCAAGCATCAAACACCAAGCATCAAACAGGTCGGCTACAGGTTTAATTTAGTTACCGTTGATCTGTTAGCTGCTTCCGACAATGACCTGATACGTATTGCCAGGGCCGGCCAGCTGTTCTTGAGCCTTGCGGAAATGCAGGCGATCAAAAATTATTTCAAAAAACTTAAAAGGAACCCCATTGACTGCGAATTAGAAGCGATTGCCCAGACATGGTCGGAGCATTGCCTGCATAAAACCTTTCGCGGAAAAATAAAATACAGCGAAAAGATCCCGGGTTCCAAGCCCCAAACCCCAAAGCTAAAAATAAAAAAAATAAATAACCTGCTTAAATCAACGATCATGAAAGTGACCATGGAGTTGAATAAGTCCTGGTGCGTTTCGGTATTCAAGGATAATTCCGGGATCATTAAATTCGACGAAAAAAACAATGTCTGTTTTAAGGTTGAGACGCATAACCACCCTTCAGCGCTTGAGCCGTTCGGCGGGGCAAATACCGGCATCGGCGGCGTGATCCGCGACCCGATGGGCACAGGCCTGGGCGCCAAGCCGATCCTCAATACCGATGTTTTTTGTTTCGCGTCTCCGGACTATCCGTTTGCCAAAGTGCCCAAGGGCAGCCTTCACCCCAAACGCGTAATGAAAGGCGTGGTTTCCGGGGTGAGAGATTACGGTAATAAAATGGGCATCCCTACGGTAAACGGCGCGATATTATTTCACGAGAGGTTTGTCGGCAACCCCCTTGTATATTGCGGGACAGTCGGCATTTTGCCTGAAGATAAATCTTTTAAGGATCCCCGGACCGGGGACCTGGTAGTTGTTACCGGCGGCAGGACCGGAAGGGACGGCATCCACGGCGCGACTTTCTCTTCAGGCGAACTGACGCACGAGTCGGAAACCGTATCCAGCGGCGCAGTACAGATCGGCAATCCCATACAAGAAAAGAAAATGCTGGACGTGATACTTAAGTGCCGCGATGAAAACTTGTATACCGCGATCACCGACTGCGGCGCAGGCGGGCTTTCCAGCGCTGTCGGGGAGATGGGCCAGGACCTTGGCGCAGAAGTGCACCTTGAAAAAGTGCCGTTAAAATATTCCGGCTTATCCTATACGGAGATCTGGATCTCCGAATCGCAGGAGCGCATGGTGCTTTCCGTGCCCAAAGAAAAGATCAGCCGGCTGCTGGAAGTTTTTAACAGCGAAAACGTTGAGGCGGCGGTGATCGGCGAATTTACCGATACAAAACAACTCAAGCTTTATTATGAAGGCAACCTTGTCTGCGACCTGGAAATGGGATTTTTGCACTCCGGCAATCCGCAGATAGAAAAAAAGGCAATGTTTATTATGCCGCGGCATAAAGAGCCGGGATTCAGCTGTCCGAAAAATCTCACCCCGCAGCTTAAGAAACTGCTTTCACATTACGATACCTGCTCTAAGGAATGGGTAGTCCGTCAATACGACCATGAGGTGCAAGGCGGTTCGGTGGTAAAGCCACTTTCCGGCATTGCCAATGACGGCCCATCGGACGCGGCAGTTGTCCGGCCGCTCTTAAATTCTCCCAAAGGGATCGTTGTTTCCAACGGCATAAATTTCCGGTTTGGCTTTATCGATCCCTACTGGATGGCTGCTTCCTGTATTGATGAGGCCCTGCGCCAGATCATCAGCGTTGGCGGCTCACTTAAAGAAGTGGCGATATTGGATAATTTCTGTTGGGGCAATCCCGATAAGCCGGACAGGCTGGGCAGTTTAGTGCGGGCGTCTTACGGTTGTTATGATTTTGCCAAAGCATTCGGCGTGCCGTTTATTTCCGGCAAAGACAGTTTATATAACGAATTTACCGTGGAGAACAAGTCTATTTCTATCCCCGGCACTTTATTGATCTCGGCGATCGCGGTGATGGAAGATGTTGCCAGGGCAGTTTCGATGTATGCCAAGCAGGCAGGAGATTTGGTCTATGTGGTCGGCCCCACTTATGATGAAATGGGCGGCTCGCATTATTTTGATCTCTCCGGGGCCATAGGCAATAATGTGCCGAAAGTGCATAGCCGGCAGGCGCTGAAAATTTTCAATGCTTTAAGCAGCGCTTCCGGGCAGGGATTGGCAAAAGCAATACACGATTGTTCAGACGGCGGCATAGCTGTTGCCTTGGCAGAAATGGCGTTTTCCGGCGGATTGGGCATGGAAGTATTTTTGTCGGAAGTGCCGTATACGGTAAGATCACGGGTTTCAAATTCCGCCGTAGGCGGATCAGCCTACGGCTGGCCCAAATCACAAAATAGGAATGATTTTATTTTATTCTCGGAGTCAAATTCGCGGTTTATCGTGGAAGTAGAACGGAGAAATCAGAAAAAATTCGAAGCGCTTTTAAAGGGCATTGATTTTGGCCTGGTCGGCTGTTTGTCCGCGGACAAAGCATTCATGGTGCACGGCCTTGACGGAAAGCTTTGCGTCAAAACGGATATTGATACCTTAAAAGAAGCGTGGCAGAAACCATTGAGGTGGTAAGATGAAAAGAATAAACATCAAGGATGATTTTACGCATGAAGACACATGGCGGATGTTCAGGATCATGTCGGAGTTCGTGGAAGGTTTTGAAGTGCTTTCCGAAGTAGGCAGCGCAGTGTCCATTTTCGGGTCCAGCCGTTCAAAGGCCGCAAATAAATATTACAAATTGGCCGAAGAAATAGCCTATCTTTTAGCAAAAGAAGGCTTCGCGATCATTACCGGCGGCGGGCCGGGGATAATGGAAGCCGGCAACCGCGGGGCAAGGCGGGCAAAGGGCCTTTCTATCGGCTTGAATATCCAGATACCCATGGAGCAGAAGGCCAATAAGTATATTGATACGTTGCTTGATTTTCATTATTTCTTCGTGCGCAAGGTGATGTTCGTGAAGTATGCCAAGGCATTTGTGATCATGCCCGGCGGCTACGGCACGCTGGATGAATTTTACGAAGCGATCAACCTTATCCAGACAAAAAGAATACCCCGTTTTCCCGTAGTCCTCTTTGGCAGCGATTATTGGAAAGGTATGATCAAGTGGCTTAAGGAAAACGTGCTTGCCGCCGGAAATATCAGCCGGGAAGACCTTGATTTATTCAAGATCGCCGACAGCCCGTCAGAAGTCGTGGGCATAATCAAAAAGTTTTATGAAAAGACCTAAGGTTTGCGTATTAAGGACAGCAGGAACGAACTGTGACAAGGAGACTGCTTTTGCTTTTCAGAAAGCAGGCGGAGAGCCTGAATCCGTGCATATTAATAAATTTATTTGCGGGCAGGAAAAACTGGATGCCTTTCAGATCCTTGTTTTGCCCGGAGGTTTTAGTTACGGCGATGACCTGGGCGCCGGCAGGATCCTTGCCAATGAATTAAGGTTTAAATTGATCGATAGCCTTAAAGAATTTATCCGGCAGGGCAAGCTGATCATCGGAATATGTAATGGCTTCCAGATACTGGTAAAAAGCGGGTTATTGCCGGGTAATGCCGGTTTTAGGCAGGAAGTAAGCCTGATCATAAACGATTCGGGAAAATTCGAGGACCGCTGGATATATCTGAAATCCCAAATTATAAATTCCAAATCCCAAACCAAATGCGTATGGACGCAAGGATTGCCGGAAGTGATCTATCTGCCGGTAGCGCACGGAGAAGGAAAATTTATCAGCGAAGATAAGGCTATCTTGCAGCGCCTTCAGGCAAGCGGCCAGATAGTTTTACGGTATTGTAATGAGCATGGCCAGGCATCAGGCTATCCTGCTAACCCCAACGGGTCAACTGATAATATTGCCGGTATCTGCGATGAGACCGGGAGGATACTCGGGCTGATGCCGCATCCGGAAAGGCATATTGACAGCCTGCAGCACCCGCGGCACGCGGGGGCGGCCAAAAAGGACGGCGACGGCCTGCAGATATTCAAGAACGCCATAGAATTCGCAATTAAGAACCTCTAACGGAGCGTAAACATGAGCGGCATTTTCGGCGTAGTTGCAAAAGATAATTGCCGGCAAGACCTGTATTACGGCACAGATTATCACTCGCATTTAGGCACGCAGTTCGCCGGCCTTGCGGTGTGGTCGGACAACGAGCTGGTGCGTAAAATACACGATATCAGGGGCAGCCAGTTTAAGGCTAAATTTTATGATGACCATAAGAAGATGAATGGCCGCATGGGCATCGGAGTGATCAGCGCGATAGACGAACAGCCGATCTGCGTGCATTCAAAATTCGGGCCGTTTGCGCTGGTGACTAACGGTTTCATTGAAAATGCCGATAAGCTGGCAGAGCAGCTCTATAAGGAAGGGCAATCGTTCAGCGAAGTAACCAACGGCAAAGTAAATCAAACCGAATTAGTAGCCAAATTAATTATTCGCGGCAAGTCGTTCATTGAAGGTATTGAGGAAATGTTCCCGCTTATCGAAGGTTCTTGTTCACTTTTGTTATTGAGTAAAGACGGGATCTGCGCGGCAAGGGACAGGCTTGGCTATTCGCCTCTGATAATCGGGGAAAGATCAGGCGAATGGGCAGTAACTACAGAAAGCTCAGCTTTTCTTAACCTCGGGTTTAAGGTGGTAAAAGATATCCAGCCGGGCGAGATCGTTTCATTAAACGAAGCAGGATTAAAGCCGCGCTGTAAGGGAAAAGGAAAGGCTGCTTGTCAAATTTGTTCTTTTCTTTGGATCTATACCGGGTTTCCGGCTTCTTCATATGAAGGGATCAACGTAGAAATGGCAAGGGAAAGAAGCGGCTGTTGCCTTGCTAAAAACGACGATGTTAAGGCAGACATGGTTTCCGGCATTCCTGATTCAGGCACTGCCCATGCCATCGGTTATGCAATGTGCTCGGATATCCCCTTGCGCCGGCCTTTAGTGAAATATACTCCCGGCTATGACCGCAGCTATACGCCGCCTTCGCAGGAAAAGCGCGACTTGATCGCGAAAATGAAATTGATCCCGGTGCCGGATATCATTAACGGCAAGCGGATCGTATTTTGCGACGATTCCATTGTCCGCGGCACGCAACTTAAAAATTATACTATTCAGAAGCTGCGCGATTGCGGGGCAAAAGAGATTCATTTACGGATCGCCTGCCCGCCGCTGATGTTCCCCTGTAAATTTAATTATTCCACGCGCAGCTTAAATGAGCTGGCAGCGCGTAAAGCAATCCGGGCGATCGAGGGTAAGGACATTGATGATATCGGCGGGTACCTGAAAGAAGGATCAGCCCAATACAAAAAGATGGTAGAATGGATCTCTAGGGATATCGGTGTTACCACCCTGAGATTCCAGAAACTAGCAGATATGATAAAATCTTTAGGCATGCAAAGAGAACAACTCTGCCTTTATTGCTGGACAGGCGAGGAAAAGAACGGAGCTTAAGATGCGGGAAATAAATTTTAATGATGAGCCGAAAGAATATTGCGGGTTGTTCGGAGTTTACGGCTATAAACATGCCAGCTGGCTTACTTATCTCGGGCTTTACGCCCAACAGCACCGCGGCCAGGAAGCCTGCGGTATCGTCACCAATAATAAAGGTATTTTGACCATTCATAAAGAAATGGGCCTGGTCAGCGACGTATTCAATGAGCATAATTTAAGCGCTTTAAAAGGCGATATGGCAGTCGGCCACGTGCGTTATTCTACGACCGGCTCAAGCGTCTTAAAGAATGCCCAGCCGCTGTTAATTGAATATGCTAAAGGTTCTGTCTGTATCGCCCATAACGGTAACCTTGTAAATTCTCTTGAGTTACGGCAGTACTTAGAAACCAACGGATCCATATTTCAGACTACTACCGACTCGGAATTGATCATCCATTTAATGGCGCGGGCAAGATCTCGCGACCTGCAGGAAAGCCTGATCTATGCGCTGCGCAGGATCAAAGGCGCGTATTCGCTGGTAATGATGGATAATAATAATCTGATCGGAGTAAGGGACCCGTTGGGTTTCCGGCCTTTATCCCTCGGCAAGATCGGGAATGCCTGGTGCCTTGCTTCGGAAACCTGCGCTTTTGATTTGGTCGGCGCAAGGCTGATCCGCGAAGTTGAACCGGGAGAGATCGTTTTCATAAATAAAAACGGCGTGCGTTCAGTGCATCCAAAGGAATTCAGTTTTAAGAACCGCCACGCCTTTTGCACGTTTGAGCACGTTTATTTTTCCCGGCCGGATTCGTCGGTATTCGGGGAGAACGTGCATATGGTCAGGCGCAAATTAGGCGGCCAGCTTGCCAAGGAGCATCCTGTTGACGCTGATTTTGTCGTTCCTGTTCCGGATTCTGGATTTTCCGCGGCAATGGGGTATTCTACGGTTTCCGGCATACCGCTGGAAATGGGGATCATCCGTAACCACTACGTAGGCAGGACATTTATCCAGCCGGCACAGGATGCGCGCGAGCTGGGCGTCAGGGTTAAGTTTAACCTGCTTAAGGACGTAGTGCGGAAAAAACGCGTGGTGATCGTAGATGATTCCATTGTGCGCGGTACGACTTCCAAAATACGCGTAAGGAACCTGCGCCGCGCCGGGGTAAAGGAAGTGCATTTGCGTATTTCCTGCCCGCCACACAGGTTTCCCTGTTTTTATGGCATTGATTTCCATCGTTCTTCGGAATTGATCGCCAACCGTTATGAATCACTGGAAAAAATCCGCCAGTACCTGGGCGTAGATACTTTAGGATATTTGAGCCTGGAAGGCATGCTTAGCTGTTTAAAATGCCCGAAAAATAATTATTGCGCTGCCTGCTGGACGGGCAAATATCCGGTGAGAGCAGAAAAGAAGCACAGTAAATTTTCGCTGGAACTGCGCTGCTGCGGCCAGGGGGAGATATACAAAAATGAGTAAACTGACTTATAAAAAGGCAGGCGTGGATATCCATAAGATGGATGCGTTTAAGGGCAATATCAAGTCCCTTGTGTGCAGGTCTTTCCGGAAAGAAGTTTTAAAAGACATCGGAGGCTTTGGAAGTTTTTTTGCCCTGGATAAAAATAAATACCGCCATCCGGTGTTAGTTTCTTCGTCAGATGGGGTGGGGACAAAATTAAAGATTGCCGGGCTCGTTGGCTGCCACACCGGCGTGGGGATTGACGCAGTGGCAATGAACGTAAATGATATTTTATGTACGGGCGCAGAGCCTTTGTTTTTTCTTGATTACATCGCATTCAGCAAGGTTGCGCCGAAAATACTTTTTGACGTGGTAAAAGGCATTAATGAAGGCTGTATCCGTTCAGGCTGTTCTTTGATCGGCGGGGAAACTGCCCAGATGCCGGGGATGTATGCCGATGGTGAATATGACCTGGCGGGATTCTGCGTAGGGGTGGCAGAAAGGGATAAAATTATTGACGGCTCAAAGATCAAGGCCGGGGATATTGTGATTGGAATGGAATCAAGCGGCATACATTCCAATGGTTATTCTTTGGTAAGAAAAGTTTTATCTGCGCCTGAACAGAAGAAAATGGCCAAAGCTTTGCTTATGCCAACGAGGATCTATGTTAAGCCGGTGCTAAAGGTATTGGCTGTGGCAGGAAGCAAGATAACCGGCATTGCCCACATTACCGGCGGCGCGTTCTATGACAAGATCAGCCGGATCCTTCCTAAAAACATTAATGTAGAGATCAACAAAGGTTCCTGGCCTGTAGCGCAGGTATTCCGTTATATCCAGGATAAAGGCGGTATTAGCGATAAAGAGATGTACCACACCTTTAATATGGGCGTGGGTATGGTTTTGATCGTCAGGCCCGGAGCGGAAAAAAAGGTCATTGGCCGGCTCAAGGCATCCGGTTTAAAATCGTGGGTCATCGGTAAGGCGGTAAAAGGAAAAAAAGCAGTAATCGTAGGAGGTGGGCATGAATACAGCGTATAGTTTTATTTTATTGGCAGTGGTAATTTTTATCATGGGTATCAGGATTGTCCGGCCTACGCACCGCGGCCTGATTGAGAGATTGGGTAAATATAACCGTTTTGCCGCTCGGGGCTTTAACTGGATAATCCCGATTGTAGATAAAATGTATCTGGTGAATATTACCGAGCAAATGGTTGATGCCGAACCGCAGGAGATCATTACTTTTGATAATCTCAATGCCAAGGTTGACGCGCAGGTCTATTTCAAAGTAAAGGACGACGAGGAAAGCGTAAAAAGCTCGCAATATAATGTTTATAGCTACCAATATCAGATTGTTAACCTGGCGCGTACAACTCTTAGGAATATTATCGGCACGCTTACCCTTAAATCCGCAAACAGCGAGCGCGGCAAGATTAATGACGAGCTGCATAAGACATTGATGGATGAAACTGCGCATTGGGGCATTGATATTGTCAGGACAGAGCTGAAAGAAATTGACCCGCCCAAAGACGTACAGGAAACAATGAATAAAGTTGTAAAGGCGGAAAACGAAAAAGTCGCGGCTGTAGATTTTGCCACTGCTGCGGAAACTGTTGCTGACGGCGAGCGCCGGGCGCAGATCAAGAAGGCTGAAGGCATCAAGCAGTCAAAGATATTGGCTGCCGAAGGCGAGGCAGAGGCGATCAAGCTGGTGAATGAGGCAGCGGAAAGATATTTTGTCGGCAATGCCCAGGTGCTGCGTAAGCTTGAGGCAGTGGAAAAGTCGCTTGAGACTAACGCCAAGATCGTTATCCCGGCAAATACCGAACTGGTGAATGTGATCGGTGAAATGGCCGGTATACTACCCTTAAAGAAAGAAACGAAAGAAAAGTAAGTCGTTCTTTTACAATTTTGTGTCTACCTTGTCTTGTTTCTCGCAGGGACGCTCGCCCCGCCCAGCGTGCGGGGCTTCGTCCTACGCTATCGCGTAGGACTACGCACTACCTGTATAAGAGGAGCTTCGCTCGGGAGTCGGCTTTCGCTCTGCCCTAACGTAAGTGAGGGCAACCTTGCCCGCTCAAGCCTCCTACGCCCTGCTCAAAACAAGACAAGTTATCCACAAAATTGATAACGGAATTAATGTTATATCTGTAAGTTAAGATTTTAAGGTTTTTGTTCGCAGGCGCATTGCAAATTTTTGCCAGCTTCGTTCACAGATTAGTCGGCAAGGTTTTACGGCGAGCGGAAGCTCTAATGTTACGAAAGTATGCCTGAGAGCGAGCCGTAAACCGTAGCCGACGGCAAAATGTTTGCAGCGCCGAGAACAAAACCTTAAAATATAAGGATTAAATATAATGCGTATATTAATTGTCGGTTCTGGCGGCAGGGAGCATGCGCTGGTCTGGAAGATCGCGCAGTCAAAGCTTTGTGATAAGATATTCTGCGCGCCCGGCAATGGCGGCATTTCTCAATTAGCAGAGTGCGTTGAGATTAAAGCCGATGATGTTGCCGGCCTGCTTGAATTTGCCCGCCGGGAAAAGATAGATTTTACGATTGTCGGCCCGGAAGTGGCGCTTGCCGCCGGCATTGTTGATGAATTCCGGAAACATAAGCTAAAGATATTCGGGCCGGAGAAAAAGGCTGCGCAGCTTGAAGCAAGCAAGATCTTTGCCAAGGAATTAATGGCAAAATACGGCGTGCCTACGGCAACATTCCGGATATTCGACGACGCAGCAGAAGCAAAAGAATATATAGAAAATAACGGCGTTCCATGCGTAGTTAAGGCAGACGGCCTTGCCGCGGGTAAAGGCGTGGTTGTAGCAAAGACCATAGATGAAGCAAAGCAAGCGGTTGACGCAATGATGCGCGATAAGATTTTCGGCGAGGCAGGCAGCCGCGTGATCATTGAAGAATGCCTGGAAGGCCAGGAAGCATCTATTTTAGTTCTAACTGATTCAAAAGAAGTTATCCCGCTTGCTTCAAGCCAGGACCATAAAAGGATATTTGATAATGATGCCGGGCCGAACACGGGCGGCATGGGCGCTTATTCTCCGGCACCGGTGGTTACTCCGGAATTATTCAAGGAGATCCTGAATAAAATAATTTATCGTACAATTAATGGCCTGGCTGACGAGGGCATAGATTATCGTGGTGTATTATATGCGGGAGTAATGCTTACTAATCACGGGCCGCAGGCCCTTGAATTTAATGTGCGTTTCGGCGACCCGGAAACCGAAGCGATCCTGCCGCGGGTCAAATCGGATTTGCTGGAAGTTATGCTTGCGGCAAGCGAAGGCAAATTGAATAAGGTTGTAAAAAACGGCGGATTGATCTGGGATGAACGGCCGTGCGTTTGCGTGGTCTGCGCTTCCAAGGGCTATCCGGGAGATTATGAAAAAGGCAAAGTGATTACCGGGCTTGATGCAGCAGCCAAAATGGATAATATCGTCGTATTTCATGCGGGGACTAAAAAGGCAGCGGATGAATATTTTACAAATGGAGGAAGGGTTTTGGGGGTTACGGGCCTGGGTAAAACGATAAAAGAAGCAATCAGCCATACTTACAAGGCAGTTGAGAAAATAAGTTTTGAGGGAATGCAGTATCGTAAGGACATCGGCAGGAGGGCATTATGAGCAAGCCAATCAGTATAATCATGGGCAGCAATTCTGACTTGGAAACCGTGAATGAAGCGGTCAGCGTACTGAAAGAATTCCGTGTTGGTTTTGAGGTTAAGGTTTTATCCGCGCACCGCACACCCAAGGACCTGGAAAAGTATGTAGAAGCTGCGCCTAAAAAAGGCGTAAAGGTTTTTATTGCCGCAGCAGGCGGAGCAGCTGCGCTTGCCGGAGTAATTGCCGCGCATACAACGCTTCCGGTGATCGGCATTCCCATTGAAACCAAAAGTTTGAATGGGATAGATTCGCTTTTATCCACCGTGCAAATGCCTGCCGGCATACCGGTTGCTTCTATGGCCATCGGCAAAGCCGGAGCAAAGAATGCCGCGCTTTTTGCATTAGAAATATTGGGCACAGCCGATAAAAAGATCGCCGGTAAGCTGGCAGCTTATAAAAGAACAATGCGGCAAAAGATTCTCTCGGTAAGAATCAAAATTTAGAAAATTATGCCTTCGACAAAAATAATCAAAGTTGATCCGGCGCACGCGGATGAAGATGTGATTAAGCAGGCAGCAGCCCTCCTGCAGCGTGGCGGCTTGGTGATCATCCCTACGGAAACGGTTTACGGGGTCGCCGCAAACATATCAAACGCCAAGGCACTAAAAAGGCTTAGTAAAATAAAGCAGCGGCCTAAAGATAAGCCGTTTTCGCTGGTTGTAGGCAGAAAAGAGGCGATTGAGGAATACGCGGCAAACATACCGCCTTGCGCTTATAAGCTTATTGATAAATTCTGGCCCGGGCCATTGACTATCGTATTAAAATCAAAAAGCAACGGCACCGTAGGCCTGCGCATGCCCGACAGCGATATCGCGCGCAGGATCATTATGGAGGCAGGTGTGCCTTTGGCATGCCCGTCGGCAAACCTTTCCGGAAAACCCGCGCCTGCCGGATTTCAGGAAGCGGTCAAGGACTTAAACGGCCTGGTGGATATGGCGATCGACACGGGTGCCGCCAGGGTCGGGGTTGAGTCATCGGTGATTGACCTGACGCTGGAACCGCCGGTAATATTAAGGGAAGGCGCGATAAAGAAAGACGCGATCTTGGAAGAGGCGGGAAAGAAGACCGTATTATTTGTCTGCACAGGTAATTCCTGCCGTTCGGTCATGGCCCAGGCCTTGCTTAAGAAAAAACTGGAGGCCAGCGGCCGCAGGAACGTGGAGGTGATATCTGCGGGGATCACCATGTTCGCGGGTATGGGAGCGACAGAAGCGACAAGGGCAGTTTTAAGCGCTGAGGGAATAGATGTTTCCAGCCACCGCTCGCAAGTGGTAACCCCGTTAATGATCAGGAAATCCGACCTTATCCTCGTGATGGAGGCTTTGCATGAAGATAAAATACTGGAAATCGCCCCAGAGGCAAAAAATAGGGTGTTTTTATTAAAAGAATTTGCTAAAATAGACGATAGCGATTTAAATATTAGCGATCCCATCGGCGGTTCGCTGGAATTCTACCGCCAGACTTTTTTTGTGATAAAACAGGCAGTGGAAAGGATAATTGATATCATATGAAAGCCATACTCATCGGTTCTGACCACGCGGGATTTGCCTTAAAAGAACAGCTAAAGGCCCACTTATTAAAAAAGGGTTTTCAGGTAAATGACTTAGGCACGCATTCCGACGAGCGCTGCGATTATCCGGCTTTTGCCTACGGCGTGGCAAAGGGCATTTCCCGTCAAAAATACAGCCGCGGCGTGCTGATCTGCAAAACCGGCATTGGCAACTCTATCGTGGCTAACCGGCTTCCCGGGGTGCGCGCTTCACTATGTTACAACGTGGAAGCGGCCCGGCTTACGCGCGAACATAATGACAGTAATGTCCTGGTGCTTGGATCGGGGTTTGTGACGCAGAACCAGGCGAAAAGGATTTTGGACGTATGGCTGAATACGGAATTTCTGGCCGGCAGGCACAAGAGGCGGCTTAACCAGATAAAAGAGATTGAGAAGAAGATAGGGGCAAAGGCACGATGAAGCACATTAAAATTGTTGATCCGCAGATCTACCGGGCGATAAAAAACGAGATAAAGCGGCAGGAAGAGAATTTAGAGCTGATCGCCTCGGAAAATTTTACTTCTTTGGCAGTGCTTGAGGCGCAGGGCAGCGTCCTGACCAATAAATACGCTGAAGGTTATCCCGGAGCGCGCTGGTATGGCGGATGCGTCAATGTGGACGCGGTAGAGACGCTGGCGATCGAGCGGGCAAAAAAGCTTTTCAACGCGGAGCACGCCAATGTCCAGGCGCATTCCGGCACGCAGGCGAATATGGCGGTTTATTTTGCCTGCCTTGAATTAGGCGATACGGTGCTGGCGCTTGACCTTGCCTGCGGCGGCCACCTTTCTCACGGCCTGGCGCATAATTTTTCCGGTAAATTCTATAAGATCGTTACCTACGGGCTCAACCATAAAACCGAAATGCTGGATTACGATAATATTGCCTATCTTGCCAAGCAGCATAAACCGAAAATGATCCTTGCCGGAGCTTCCGCCTATCCCCGGATAATAGATTTTAAAAAATTCCGCGAGATTGCAGACTCCGTAGGCGCTTATTTATTCGTGGATATGGCGCACATTGCCGGCCTTGTGGCGGCGGGAGTGCATCCGTCGCCTGTCCCCTATGCTGATTTTGTCAGTTCAACCACGCATAAAACATTGCGTGGCCCGCGCGGCGGGTTTGTGCTCTGCAAAAAAGAATTCGCTAAGAAACTGGACAGCCGTATTTTTCCCGGCATCCAGGGTGGACCGCTGGAGCATGTGATCGCCGCAAAAGCCATAGCTTTTAAAGAAGCAATGGCCCCCAAGTTTCGCATTTACCAGCAGCAGATCGTGAAAAATTCCGTAGCGTTGGCAAAGGCAATGACCGAAAACAAATTCCGCATCGTTTCCGGCGGCACAGACACGCATTTGATGCTGGTAGACCTTACCTTAAAGGGCATTACCGGCGCAGAAGCGTCAGGGCTTTTGGAAGAGGTTAATATTACTGCCAATAAGAACCTGATCCCGTTTGATAAGGAAACCCCTGCCAGGACCAGCGGCATACGTTTAGGCACTGCTGCCGTGACCACGCGGGGAATGAAAGAGCCGCAGATGCGCCTGATCGCGCAATTCATCCATGAAGCAATAGATGCCAGAGGCGACTATAAAAAGATGAAGGCGATTAAAAGCAAGGTTTTGGCATTGGCAAAAAAATTTCTGCTATATCCTGAATTAAGGAACGCCTAATGAAAAATAAGCCTTTGCACAAACATAAACGGCCAAGTTGGGATGAATATTTTTTGGAAGTTGCCGGCCTTGTTTCTAAAAGGTCAACTTGTTTACGCAGGCGCGTGGGCGCAGTGCTGGTAAGGGACAAAAAGATCCTGGCTACCGGCTATAACGGAGCGCCGTCCGGCGTAAGGCACTGCACTGACATCGGCTGCCTGAGGGAAAGACTAAAAATTCCTTCCGGCCAGCGGCATGAACTTTGCCGCGGCCTGCATGCCGAGCAAAACGTTATCCTGCAGGCGGCTTTACACGGCTCAAGCACCAAAGACAGCTGCCTTTATGTTACCAATCAGCCGTGTATGATCTGCGCCAAGATGCTGATCAATGCCGGCATTAAAGAGATCGTTATCTCCGACGGTTATCCCGATGAAATGGCAGCCAAATTTTTAAAGGAAGCCAAAGTCAAGGTCAGGAAGTCTAACCATAAATGAAGTGTCCCTATTGCGGTTATAAAGAAGATAAGGTTGTGGATTCGCGGGCAACGCAGGAGCAGTTTGCCATCCGCCGCAGGCGTGAATGCCTTAAGTGCGGCAAGCGTTTTACTACCTACGAATATATTGAAGAAGTTTCCCTGATGGTAATAAAGAAAGACGGCCGCCGGGAGCCATTTGACCGCAAAAAGATCCTTGCCGGGATCATCCGCGCTTGCGAAAAAAGGCCGATCAGCATGGAGAAGATGGAAGAGATCGCCACGCAGGTTGAGCGGCAGATCCAGAAAAAAACCGACCGCGAAGCGCCCGCTGCCAAGATCGGCGAGCTGGTGATGGAAAGGCTTAAAATCCTCGATGACGTTGCCTATGTAAGGTTTGCCTCGGTTTACCGGCAGTTTAAAGACGTCGGCCAATTTATGTCGGAATTAAAAGAAATGCTCGGCAAGGAAAAAAAGGACAGCCGCACAAAAAGGAGATAGCGCATCTATGGTTGAAATGGAGCTTTCTAAGATCGTCATCGATGAAAAAAGGCACGATCAGCTGATTGTCCTTAAAGAAAAGAACGGCGTCAAGATCCTGCCGATCGTGATCGGGCTTTCGGAGGCATCGGCGATAAAGTTGAAGATCAGCGGCATTATCCCTCCTAGGCCGGTGACCCACGACCTCCTGCATAATACGATCAGAGACCTTGAGGCGAATATTGAAAAAGTGATCATCGACAAGCTGGAAGGCGAGATATTCCACGCCAAGCTCGTCATAAAGACGAATACCGGCAGCACCAAGATCATTGATTGCCGGCCTTCAGACAGTATTGCCCTGGCAGTGAGGGCGCACGCCCCTATATTCGTGGAAGACGGGATCATCCGGCAGTCGGAAATATTTAACAAGACCAAATAAAAGGCTATATGACCTTTTCCATAAGGCCCCAGGACAAGACCCTGCTCAAAGAAGTCCACTGCTTTGCCGTTTCTCAAAGAATAGAGCTTTATATTGTTGGAGGATATCTCAGGGACAGCGTATTAAAAAGGCAAAAAGATAACCCCGATATTGATTTTTGCCTGGCCAGGCAATCCATAAAATTCGGCAGAAGATTAGCCGCAAAGATTAAAGCCGGGTTTGTGGCCCTTGATGATGAGCGCGGCTGCTGCCGGCTGATAAAAAGGATAAACAATAAAACCTACACTTTGGATTTTGCGGATTTCCGCGCCGGTACCTTAAAACACGATCTTCTGCACCGCGATTTCACGATCAACTGCCTGGCTGTGGGCCTTGAGGAAGCGATCAATAATGAGGATTTTTCCAGATCCGTCATTGATCCTGCCTGTGGTATGCAAGACTTGCAAAAAAAGACCATCCGGGCAATAAATTCCAAAAGCTTTGATGAAGATCCATTGCGCATCCTGCGCGCTTTCAGCCTGTCCTGTATATTCGGTTTTAAGATAGATAAGCAAACACTCCGGATGATAAAGGCAAAGAAAAATAAACTGACAGTTGTTTCTCAAGAACGCATCCGCGATGAACTGTTTAAGATCCTGGCCAGGCCGGATAGCTTTGCTTGTCTTCAGGAGATGGACAAGCCGGGGGTTTTAAGGCTGGTCATGCCGGAAATAGAGGTAATGCGCGGAGTAAACCAGGGGCCGTATCACCATCTTGACGTATTTAAACATTCTATGGAAACCCTAAGGCAGCTGGAAATAATCATCAAGGAATATGCCGATGACCGAGATGTGCAGGCTGATCTTAATACGGTCATTTCGGGGGACCGGCTGAGGCAAAGCCTGCTTAAGCTCGGCGCGTTCCTGCATGATATCGGAAAGCCAGAGGTGAAACGCCGCAAAGAAGGCAAGATGATTTTCCATGGCCATGAGCGCAGCGGCGCGGAAATTACCAAGATCATCGCCAAGAGATTGAAGCTTTCTAACGAAGAGCTGGATGCTTTAAGGAAAATGGTTTTCTGGCATTTACGGCCGGGTTATATGGGCGATAGCAAGGCCCTTACTGCCCGGGCAAAATTCCGTTATTTTCGCGACGCAGGCAAAGAGGGCGCAAGCGTGCTTTTATTGTCGCTGGCTGACCAACGCTCTACGCGCGGGCCGTTGACTACCCGCGCCTCGCGGCTGCGCCATGAAAAAGTAGTTTCCGGATTGATTAAAGAATATTTCCGCAGGCAAAAAGAAAAAAAGGTGGCGCGGCTGGTAAACGGCAATGACCTGATGAAAAAATTCAAACTTAAGCCTTCGCCGCTTGTCGGCAAGATATTGTCCGGGTTAGAAGAGCTTCAGGCTACGGCTAAGATCAGGACAAAGGCGCAGGCGTTTGAAGCAGCGAAAAAGATTATCAAGGGGGGAACTGAAAAATGCAAGCGTTAAAACGGCATTTTATTACCGGCTTGATCGTGATCATACCGTTGTTCCTTACGGTTTATTTATTTATATTTATCTTTAAGTTTTTTGACGGCATTTTAGGCGGGTTTATCAATAGCTTTATTAAAGATAAGCTCGGTTTTTATATCCCCGGCCTGGGTTTGATATTATCCGTATTCATCATATTGTTTACCGGGATCATTGCCAGCCGGCTCATCGGTAAAAAAATATTTGCCATTTTCGAGAAATGGTATGCCGGCCTGCCCCTGATCAAGAACATCTATCCTGCCTTTAAGCAATTAGTCGTTTTTCTTCTGGCGCAAAAGGAAACCGGCTTTAAGCGGGTCGTCTTGGTAGAATATCCCTCCAAAGGGATCTGGTCCGTTGGTTTTTTGACCAATGAGGGGATGGAAAAGATCAATAATGCCTGCGGCCGCGATATGGTGGGAGTATTCCTGATCCTTTCTCCCGGCCCGTTCAGCGGCTATGTTGTTTTTGTCCCCAGGGAAGAGTTAAAATTTCCCGATATATCCGTAAGCGACGCGCTGAAGATCATTATTTCCGGCGGCGTGATCAAATGAGGTGAAAAATAATGAATCCGACTAAGACTAAATCGCTGCAAGAGATCGAGCAAAAAATGGAAAATATTGACCCGGCTTCGCTGCGCTACCACATTTTAAAAAACGCCAAGGATTTTAAGACTTCCTGGATTGAGCTTGGCCGCGCGCTTTATACGGTATTTAAGGACAAGCTTTACAAAGAATGGGGCTATGGCTCGTTTGAGATCTATACGGCGCGGGAGATCGGCATAAGAAAACAGACGGCAATGAAGCTTTTACGGTCGTATTATTTCCTGGAAAAAGAAGAGCCGCTTTATTTAAAGAAAGATTACGTAGAGTCAGCCGATGCTGCCGCGATCCCCAGTTATGAATCGGTTGACCTGCTCAGGCAGGCAAAAAATAAAAAGGCCATTGATGAAGAAGATTATACCGCGCTTAAAAAAGAGGTATTTGAAAAAGGCAAAGATGTTTCTGAAATAAAAAAAGGCCTTACGGCGATCATCAGGCAAAGAGAAGAGCTTGAGCCGGAAGAGGCGCGGGAAAAAAGGAAGATCGCCACGTTAAGAAGGTTCCTCGGAGTGTTAAAAACGCTCAAACAGGAAATTGAAGCCGCAAAACTCGCTCCCGCAGCTCTGATTAAAGAAACAGCGGCGTTGATATCCAGGTTTGAGGCGGAAATAGGAAAGGAGTGAGCAAATGAAAAAAATAAACCTTTTCATCGGTATTGCAGTTCTTTCCTTAATCCTTCTTGTTGTTGCCAAAGATCAGATCATAAGGATAGCGGTAGAGGTAGGCGCGAAACAAGTCTTGGGTGCGGATGTGCGCATCGGCGGCATGTCCATGGGGATCTTCCGCCATCGGATCGTCATAAAGGATTTAAGGGTATATAATCCGCAGGATTTCCCCGAAGGGATATTGCTGAATATTCCCAGGATCAGCGTGGATTATGACCTCGGGGCATTACTTCAGAAGAAAATATATATTAAACGGCTGGAATTGAACCTGAAAGAATTAGTGGTAATTAAAAATAAAAAAGGCGCGATGAATGTTGACGCGCTGAAGGTCGCGGAAAAAGAGGATAAGCCGGCCAAAGAACAACCGGCGCCGCAGTTTAAGATAGATTATTTGTTGTTAAGTATCGGCCAGGTGGTTTATAAGGACTTCAGCACGGCAGATAAGCCGAAGATCGAAGCATTTGATATTAACGTCAAAGAGCAGGTCTATAAGAACATCACAAATCCGCAGCAGCTGGCAACATTGGCGATCACCGAGGCAATGCGCCGCACAACCATAAAGGCGGCGCGGATCTACGGCGTAGCCAGCCTTGCGGGAGTGGCAGTGCTTCCTTTTGCGGCAGCGCTCATGGTTACCGGCAGCGATAGCGTGAGCGCTGATTTTGACGATGATTGGGATAAAGTTTTTACGGCATGCATAGAAGCGGTTAAACATGTGGGCAAGGTTGTCGCCGAAAATAAGACAAGAGGCACGATCAGCGGAGAAAGCGCAGGCGGAGATATCGCAGTTAAACTTGAAAAATCCGGCAACAAGGTAAAGGCAACCGTTTCAGTAAGAAAATATTTTCTTCCTAAGAAAGAAGCTGCCGGGGGAATATTGTTTCAGGTTTCGGAGCAGTTAAAATAAGAAGGAGAGAGACATGGTACAAAATGCGTATCTGGGTAAGGAGATCGTAGTAACCGTAACAAACCGCATCGGCATATTGGCGGACATGTCCAAGATCCTCGCTGATCACGGCATTAACATCGTGGCAGTTGCCGGCTATGCAACAGAGAACGAAGCAAAGATAATGGTGGTTACTGAAGATAATCTGCGCGCCTCCGACGCTCTCGTCAAGGCAGGCTATAAAGGCGCCAGGGAAAATCCCGTGTTGATCGTTGAGCTGGATGATAAGCCCGGGGCTTTAAGGAATATAACTACGAAGCTGGCAGCGGAGAATATAGATATCAGGTATATTTACGGCACTGCCTGTTCCGTGAAATGCCCGGCAAAGATCGTGCTTTCTACAAGCAGCGACGAAAAAGCATTACTGGTATTTAAAAAATAATGCTTAACCGCGAAGAGATCGAGAAATTAATACAGGAGATAAAGCTGGTAGACGGCTATATGGACGCTGCTGTCCAGTTGACGCCTAATGGTTTTGACTTGACTGCCGCCAGTATTTTTGAATTTATCGGCCAGGGAAGCGTTGATTTTTCCAATAAGGAGAGGCAGCTTCCGGAATGCCGTGAGGTTGAGGCGCAAAAAGCAAGCCCGCAGGATAAATTCGGCTGGTGGCATCTAAGGCCCGGGGTTTATAAAGTAAAAACTAACGAAGCCGTGAACCTGCCGCAGGACCTTATCGCGCTGGCATTTACGCGCACTTCGCTTCTAAGGGCAGGCGCCTTTACCCAACACGGCGTCTGGGACGCGGGTTTTAAAGGCAAGGGCGAATTTATCTTAAGCGTGCAAAACCCGGCCGGCCTGAAATTGAAACAGAATGCCCGGGTGGCACAGCTGGTATTTTTGAAGATCAACGAAACTAACCACAGCTATAAGGGGATCTACCAAAACTTAGTTTAAAGGTTAAGGTTAAGAAGCCAGTATGGTAAATTAGGTTAGGGTTAAGTATTAATGACCTAACCTTAACCTCTAATCCATACTGGCATCCTGACCCTAACCTAATAACTTAACCGATAAATTACGATGGTTATCAGAGGCGTAGAAATTAAAGTTGTAAAAGCCGATATTACCGAATTAAAAGCCGATGCCATTGTCAATGCCGCAAATAATAAGCTGGTGATGGGCGGAGGGGTTGCCGGCGCCATCCGCAAAAAAGGCGGCAAGGAGATTGAAGAAGAGGCAATTGAGCAGGGCCCGATCAAGGTCGGCGATGCGGTTGCTACCCCGGCAGGAAGCTTGCCGGCTAAATTCGTCATTCATGCGGCAACCATGGGTATGGATTTTAAGACAGATGAGGTTAAGGTCAGGGCCGCGGCAAAAAGTGCGCTTTTGCTTGCTGAAAAATTAAAGCTGAAATCAATTGTTTTTCCGGCATTAGGCTGCGGCACCGGAGGGTTTTCTTTGCTGGCTGCTGCCAAGATCATGGCGCAGGAGGCATTCAGGGTGATCCGGCAGGGCAAGACCTGTTTAAAAGAAATAATCTTTTGCCTTTACGATCAGGAAGCCGTTGATACTTTTAATACCGGGGTGATTAAATATCTTGAACACATCACCGGTGAATTGCAGAACGGGCCGTTCGCTACGGTTGACGCGATCATTGAGATTGACGCGGGAATAGTGATCATTAAAAGAAGCAATCCGCCGTTTGGCTGGGCGCTTCCCGGAGGTTTTCTTGATTTTGGGGAAAAATTAGAAGATGCGGTTGTGCGGGAGGCAAAAGAAGAGACCGGCCTGGATATTTACGACGTAAAACAATTCCATACCTATTCAGATCCCCGGCGCGATCCGCGCTTCCATACCATTGCTACGGTTTTTACTGCCAAGGCAAAAGGCAAGCCCAGAGCAGGCGATGATGCTGCCGCGCTTAAGATCATTACGCAAAAAGATCTACCCAATATAGAGTTTGCCTTTGATCATAAGCAAATCTTACAGGATTATTTTCAGGTTTAGGGACGGTTTTCAGCCAAGATTAAAAGTATCCCCTTCGGGGCACACTTTTTTCTTGGACTGAGAACCGTCCCTATCTATTGAAAATAGCATAAAATATGCTATACTTTTAATGTAAATTAGTTACTCACTGATAAAGGCAAACCCGGAGTAATCCGGGGACGCAAAGCCAAGGGTCCTTTGAAAAAAGGACAGCCGGTTGCCAAAGGGGTAGAAGAGTCCGACTTTTATGAACCCTAAAGGCTAACCTTTAGGGTTTTTTATTGGGATGGGCATGGGAGAGTGAGGGTAAGACGATGAGAAGAACGCAGAAAAAGATGCACAAAAGGGCAACGGCCAAAAGGCATCAGCGCAGAATGAGCTTTCTTGAAGCGTTGAGGCTGCATGGCGGGTTGCCGATGGCACTGTAGAATTAGGGTCGTTCCCGCGGTTCATCCTTCGCGCAGCTGCTTCTCGGCGTCTACGACATCGCGGTTAATGACCCTAATCGTTTCTTTTATCCTGTCTTTGAGGATATAAGAAACGACTTTGGCTTCATGGATCTCCCGCAATATCTGTATGCTCATCCGGAAATAGCGCACGACTTCACCTTCGTCGGTATCCGTAGCCTGCAGCGTCTTGTCAAAGCTCGTACCCCTTAGCCATGTCTCCACCGTATTGCTTAAATGAAAATACGGTTCTTTGCTAAAAGAATAAATGTGGAATTTGGTTTCTTTTTCTTTGATCTTGGCGTAAGTTTCCTCACAGATCCTTTTTACGTGGCGCATCGCCTTTGAGATATGCGGCGGCCGCTGGTTTTTCCGCGGTTCAAACACGCAGGCAGTAGTGACTACGCCCAATCCGAATTCATCCAGTTGCTCCAGCATTCCTGCCGCGTAAAGCTCTGAAAGTAAAAGCTCATATCCGTATATTGTCTTTGCGAATTCTCCCTTTTGCGAAAGCTCGCCGTTTTCTATGTAACCCATATTTTTCAGGAGATTGAGTTTTGCCTCAATAAGGCGCAGCGCGTCTTTTTGCTCGTGCGGCTTTGACTGGTAATAATGCAAGGACAAGGGATAGATCTTAAAAAGGTCATCTTTGTGTTTTTCATAAAGGTTAAGTATAGTCGCGTATGAGTTGTTGAGCTGGCTCTTGACTTCTTCGGGATTTGAATAAATTATGCGTTTTACGTCGTCAGCCTGGACGCGGCTTAAATTAACGCGGGAATAAACAAAGCCTTCTTTATCAATGCCGCGCCTGCCTGCGCGTCCGGCCATTTGGTAAAAATCACGGGTTTTTAAATTCCGCACGTAGCGGCCGTAAAATTTCCTTAATTCGTCAAAGATCACCGAGCGGCTGGGCATATTTATGCCAAGGGCAAAGGTTTCGGTGGTAAAGATCACTTTTAAGAGCCGGCTGGTAAAAAGCCGCTCTACGACTTCTTTTAAAGTCGGCAGCATCCCGGCATGATGATAGGCGATTCCCCGGCGGATAAGCGGGAACATATTCTGCGTGGTGCGGTCGTGTTTTAGGTCAAAGCGTTCGCAAAGGTCGTTGAACATTCGGATGATCTGTTTTTCTTCTTCGGGTTCAAGAAAATCAAAGCCGTGCATTTCAAAGGCGAGGTCTTCTGCGCGGCGCCTGCCAAAGACAAAATAAATACAGGGTAGGCCTTCTCTTTGGCGCAGGTAGTTTATCAGCATGCTTAATTTATTCGGCTTTGTTCCGCGCAGCCTCTTTAATATATGTACGTTATCCACGACTTCATTCTGGCATTGGAAGAAGAAATGCAAGGGTACCGGCCGCTTATCTTCAATTACTACTTTTACCGGCTTGTTGTGGATAGACTCTATCCAGCCGGCGAACTGTTTGATGTTGGGAATAGTTGCGGAAAGCCCGAGCATGTTCATATGTTTAGGTAGAAAGATCAGGGATTCTTCCCAGACTGTGCCGCGCTCGTAGTTATCAATGTAATGGATCTCGTCAAAAATGATCCAGGAATACTGCTTGAGGCTGTCCGGTTCATCAAGCACTTTATTGCGGAAGATCTCCGTGGTCATGATCAGGACCGGCGCGTAAGGGTTGATTGAAACGTCGCCGGTGAGGATCCCGATATTATCTTTGAACTGGCCCTGGAAATCGCGGAATTTCTGGTTGGAAAGCGCCTTGATCGGCGCGGTATAGATCACCCCGCGCTGGTTCTCAATGCTGGTAGCGATGATATGCTCGGCAATCGCGGTTTTCCCGGCTCCGGTAGGTGCGGAAACGATCACGGAAAACCCCTGGTTGATGTAGTCGATTGCTTCCTGCTGGAACCGATCGTAGATCATATATTTATTATAATCTAAATCGTTGATTTATCCAATAAAAAGAAGTAAAATGAATAAAATATGGGTTATGATATCGCCATAAATAAGTCGTGGGAAAGCCTGCTGGCGCTTAAACCAGCGGCCAGGCTTTCCGTAAAGCTGCTCGCCGATGAGTACGACATAGATATTGTCGGCAGGCGGGTGCTTTCGCTTTCCTGCAATGCTCCGGCAAAAGATTATACGGCAATATTGCTGTTGCATTATCTTGCTCAGAAAATAAAAGGATTGCCGCCCATTTCCGGGGAATGGCTGGATTTTAAAGAGCTTTCCGGAGTTGAGGGCTATCAGGATGCATTCCGTAAAAGGGTGATCGAACGGATAATCAGGAAATACGGCAGCCAGCCGGATTCTTTGTATTCTGTGCTTGAAAGGTTTCCCGGCAAAAAATCCGGCCAGGCAGATGTAAGCATCATTTTAGACGTATTCGAAGCTGTGCCTGCGCTGATCGAGCTATGGAAAGCAGATGAGGAATTCAGTCCCGAGGCAAATTTACTTTTTGACCGGAGTATTACAAAGATATTCTGCACGGAAGATATTGTAGTCTTGGCGGAATTGATTGCTAATTATGTTTAGGGACGGTTCTGGGCCAAAGCGAAAAGTGTCCCTAAAAGCAGGGCATTTTTCCCTTTGTCCGCAGAACCGTCCCTAATAAGGACTAAGATGAAAAAGATAATCTTTGTTATTGCCTTATTATTGCTGCCGTTATCAGCGGTCCTTGCGGAAGATAGATTAGGTATGAGTTATGATTCCGATAAGGGGAAATTTGTTATTCCTTTTGGCAGCGCTTATGATTATTCCAATATCCTCGTTAAGCGGGTAGTAGACGGCGATACGCTGGTATTAGAGAACGGCGAGCGGGTGCGGTTGATCGGCATAGACACTCCGGAAATGCATGAATCCAATAAATTATATAAAGACAGCCGTAAAAGCGGAGAAGACGTATCCACGATACAAAAATTAGGCAAGCAGGCCTATGAGTTTACTAGGGGCCTTGCGGAGGGTAAGCGCGTGAACCTTGAGTTTGACGTGGAGAGGCGCGATAGGTATGACCGGCTGCTTGCCTACGTATACCTAAAAGACGGTACGTTTGTGAATGCGGAGATCATAAAGCAGGGCTATGCTTCGCTGATGAGTATTCCGCCGAACATAAAATACGCCGACGTATTCCTTAAGCTTTACCGTGAGGCGCGGGATGACCGCCGGGGATTGTGGGGCTGATAAGTTTATAATAGGAGGTAAAAAATGTTGCGTTATCTGACAGCAGGTGAATCACACGGAAAAGCGCAGGTTACGATATTGGAAGGGATGCCCGCGGGCTTAAGGCTTGACGGGGAAAAGATCAACCACGAGCTTAAGCGCCGGCAATCAGGGTTTGGCCGGGGCAAGCGCATGCAGATAGAAAATGACCGCGCAGAGGTCATTTCCGGGGTTAAGGGAATGGTAACCTTAGGCAGCCCGATTACTCTCTGCATTAAAAATAAAGACGCCAGCATTGAAAAATTACACAAAGTGCTTTGTCCGCGGCCCGGGCATGCGGACTTAGCCGGGCTTTTAAAATATGGTTTCAGCGATATCCGAGAAGTTTTAGAGCGCGCTTCGGCAAGAAGCACGGCAGCAACTGTAGCTGTGGGCGCGCTATGCAAGGCGCTCCTTGATGAATTCAATATCAGGATCTCAAGCAGCGTATTATCCGTAGGCGGGGAAACGTCTATCGCAGCCGTGGCTAGAAAAATAAATGAGGCAATCGCTAAAAAAGATACCATCGGCGGGATCTTTGAAGTAAAGGCCAAGGGCGTAGTCGTGGGGTTAGGCAGTTATGCGCAAGCTGACCGTCGCCTTGACAGCCTCTTGGCAGCTGGGTTAATGGCTATTCCCGGAATCAAAGCAGTTGAGATTGGCCTGGGTTTGGGTTACGCAGAAAAATTCGGCTCCGAATGCCACGATGAGATCTATTATTCCAAAGTAAGGGGTTATTTCCGCGAAACAAACAATGCCGGCGGCATTGAAGGCGGCATTTCTAATGGCGAGGATATTATCCTGCGCTGCTGCATGAAACCGATATGCACCTTGATGGAGCCGCTGGCATCAGTGAATATCTCAACGAAAAACTCCTCTAAAGCGGCAACCGAGCGCTCCGACACCTGCGTTGTGCAGGCTGCAGGGGTGGTTGGAGAAGCTGTTTGCGCCTATGTATTGGCAGCTGCGTTCCTGGAAAAGTTCGGTTCCGATTGTCTTTCCGACATAAAGCAAAATTACAAGGCCTTCCTAAAAAGAATCCGTTAGATAATATCGCCTCTTTCGTCTATTGAAGTGAGGGCATTAGACGAAGGGAGGTGATATCTATGGATGAGAATTTGATCCAGATCAACCGGATCCACAGGTTTGACGGCGAATCCAAGCTTAAGGCGTTCGTGGACGTAACGCTGGCAGGTTTTTTGATCAAGGGCTTGCGTATAGTCGAAGGCAAGAATGGTTTGTTCCTGGGTATGCCTCGTCAGCAGGGCAAAGACGGCAAATGGTACAATTCCGTATCTACCGTAACCAAGGAAACGCATCAGGAATTGACCGATTTTATCCTGGCTGCCTATAAGGAACAGGAATGAGACTAAAACCCCCGTTGTCCCGCATTGCGGGATAACGGGGGTTTCATTTGACAGCGTTTTAACCGTATGTTAGAATTAGGGATATGAATAATATTTATCTCATCGGATTTATGGCTACCGGCAAAAGCATTGTAGGTAAGGAATTGGCCGGAAAATTAGGGCGAAAATTCGCAGATTTGGATGAATTGATCGAATTGAAAGAAAAGCGGTCGATCCCGGATATTTTTGCCCAAAATGGCGAACCTTATTTTCGCAAGGTTGAGAAAGCAACGCTCGCTCAAGCTGCGCAGGAAGACGAGCTTATCTATGCCTGTGGCGGTGGCATTGTCATTGACGCGGAAAATATCGCGATAATGCGCCGGACCGGAAAAATAATTTGCCTGACCGCAGCTCCGGAAGTGATCTTAAGGAGGGTCGGTGATACTTCTCACCGGCCGCTCTTAAATGTCCCTGACCCAAGGAAACAGATTGAACTATTGCTTAAATTGCGGCAGCCTTTCTACGGCCAGGCAGATATGACCATTGACACTTCTAACCTTTCGGTGGAACAGGTAGTTGATAAAATATTAAAATGTTAAGCCAAGAATTAATACACTGGTTACGTTTAGTCCTGACGCCCGAGATCGGCCCAAGGCGGGGGAAGAGCCTCTTGGAAAAGTTCAAAACCCCCAAGGCAATATCGGAAGCTTCTTTAGCAGATATTGCCGAGGTAGAAAATATCGGCAGGGAAGCTGCCAAAAAGATCATTGAGGGCAGGGAGAAGATAGATTTAGGCCGCCAGATTAAATTGATTGAAAAGAATAATATCACGCTTATCCCGTTAGACAGCGAATCTTATCCTGTCAGCTTAAAAGCTACATTTGATCCGCCGTTAGTTTTATTCGTAAAGGGCGAACTCCTGCCGCAGGATTATTTTTCGATTGCTATCGTAGGCACGCGCCTGGCTTCTTTTTACGGCAGGGCCATGGCCGAGAAACTAAGCAGACAATTAGTTGAAAGAGGCTTTACGATTGTCAGCGGCGGAGCGCGCGGCATAGATACATTTAGCCACCAGGCTGCCTTAAAAGCAAAAGGCCGTACTTTGGCAGTATTGGGATGCGGTTTGGATATTGCTTATCCTCCGGAGAATAAAAAATTGTTTGGGCAAATCGCTGAAGAGGGGGCGATGGTCTCAGAATTTTCTTTATCTACGGAGCCGGACAAAGGAAATTTTCCTATGAGAAATAGAATTATCAGCGGTTTATCATTGGGAGTAGTGGTAATTGAAGCGCCGCACAAAAGCGGGGCCTTGATTACCGTTACTCATGCTAATGAGCAGGGCCGCGAGGTCTTTAGCGTCCCCGGCAAAGCAGACAGTTTTATCAGCAAGGGCTCCAATCAGCTCTTGCGCGAAGGCGCAAAATTAGTGGAAGACGCGGACGACATAATTGAAGAACTTGAGCCGCTGTTAAAAAGCAAAGTAAAAGAATTTAAAGCCGGCCAGGCAGGGCCGCAACAGGAAAAAGAAGTTTTAACGCAGCCGCGGCTATCGACAGAAGAAGCCAGGTTATATGATTTATTTTCTTCCGGCCCGCTGGATTTAGATGGCATCCTTATTAAGAGCCGATTGTCCGTAAGCAGCGTCTCAAGCTTGCTTACGGCATTGGAATTAAAGAAACTGGTAAAACAGCTTCCGGGGAAGATATTTACGAAAGAGGCAAATTAAACGTAAGGCGCGATTTAGAAAAATACTGGAGAAAAAATGAAAAAGAACCTGGTAATCGTGGAATCGCCGACAAAAGCAAAAACGATCAGCAAGATATTAGGCGCTGATTTTTCGGTAGTTTCTTCAATGGGGCATATCATTGACCTGCCCCAGAAAAAACTCGGCGTGGATATTGAAAAAGGCTTTGAGCCGGAGTATGACGTGATTAAGGGCAGGCAAAAGGTCGTGGCCGCGCTGAAAAAAGAAGGCAAAGAAGCGGAAAATATTTATATGGCTACTGACCCTGACCGCGAAGGAGAGGCGATCGGCTGGCATATCAGAGACAGGATATTCAAGAAGAAAAAAGTAAAGCGGGTTGTCTTCCATGAAATAACTACTTCGGCAATCAAAGACGCATTTTCCAATCCCCGCGATTTTGACGCCAATATGGTGGAGGCGCAAGCCGGCCGCAGGATATTAGACAGGATCGTGGGTTATTTCTTAAGCCCGCTGCTTTGGAAAAAGATCGGCCGTGGCTTGAGCGCGGGAAGAGTGCAGTCCGTAGCCCTGAAACTGATCATTGACCGGGAGCGGCAGATCAGTAATTTTATCCCGCAGGAATATTGGGAGATCGAGGCGGAATTAAAAAAGAGCAGCGGCAATTCGTTTATTGCTAAGCTTGATAAAATAGGCGAGAAAAAAGCCGAGTTAAAAGATAAAACGGCTGCGGATACGGCAGTAGCCGATATTAAAAACAGGCAGTTCATTGTCGGCGAAGTAAAAAAGAAAGAGCGCAGGCGTTATCCTTACGCGCCGTTCATCACCAGCACCCTGCAGCAGGAGGCTTTTAATAAGTTAAGGTTTAACGCGACCAAGACAATGATCGTCGCGCAACAGCTTTATGAAGGCATTGAGATCGGAGAAGCAGCGCCTGTCGGGTTGATCACTTATATGCGCACGGATTCTACGCACGTGGCGCCGGAAGCGATAAAAGGCGTGCGGGAATTTATCTCAAAACAGTTCGGGAAAAAATATCTGCCTGATGAGCCGAACGTTTACAAAGTGAAAAAACTGGCGCAAGAGGCGCACGAAGCGATCCGGCCGACTTCTATCGCGCACGCGCCGCGCGACGTGGAAAGTTTCCTTACGCATGAGCAATATAAATTATACGAGCTGATCTATAACCGTTTTATCTCAAGCCAGATGGCGCCCGCGGAATACTTGATGACCAGCGTAGATATACTCGCGGGAGAGTATTTATTTACCGCATCCGGCTCAAGCCTTATTTTTGACGGCTTTACCGCCATTTACAACAAAGAAGAGAACGGCAACGGCTCCGAAGAAGAAGAAGAGAAAAAGAAAAACCCCATACCTGAGCTTCAAAAAGATGAACAGCTTCAACTGCTGGGTATTGAGCCTTCGCAGCATTTTACAAAACCGCCGCCGAGGTATTCCGACAGCTCGCTGGTAAAGGCGCTGGAAGAAGACGGCATTGGCCGGCCTTCCACTTACGCGCCGATTATCCACACTTTGACGCTGCGCGATTATGTGCGCAGGATCAAGGGCTATTTTTATGCCACTGAATTAGGCTTCAAGGTATGCGACCTACTGGTGGAATATTTCCCCAAGATCATGGACGTTAATTTTACCGCGACCATGGAAGAGGAATTAGATGAGATCGAAGAGGGCAGGCTTGATAAGATCAAGGTCCTGAATGATTTTTATTCGCCGTTTAAAACCACCGTTGATTTTGCCCAGACTAACATTAAGAAAGAAGTAATTACCACCGATGAGATCTGCGAAAAATGCGGCAAGCCGATGATCATCAAATGGGGCAGGAAGGGAAAATTTTTGAGCTGTTCGGCGTATCCTGAATGCAAGAGCTCCAAGTCTATCACCACAAAAGTCAAGTGCCCGCAGGAGGGCTGCGGAGGCGAGCTGATCGAACGCCGTTCAAAGCGCGGGTTCTTTTACGGCTGCACGAATTATCCTAAATGCACGTTTACGGCAAAGAATTTGCCGGAAGAGAAATCTTAAAACCCGATAAATGGAACGCTATATAGAAAAATTCATCCGTTATCTGCAGATCGAAAGGAATTATTCTGCTCATACGGTATTAAACTACCACCATGACCTGGAGGATTTCCGGGCGTTCCTCGCGGATAAGAATATTGAGGATATTGATTACCTTTTTTTACGGAAGTACCTTGCGCTGCTCAAAGAGAAGAATATCTCGGCGCGCTCGGTCAGCCGCAGGCTTTCCGCCATGAGGTCATTTTTCAAGTTTCTCGCCCGCGAAGGCCTGCTTAAGGCAAATCCGATCTCTATCGTTTCCAGCCCTAAGCAGGAAAAGCGGCTGCCGATATTTCTTACCGAGGAAGAAGTAAAGAAATTGATCGATGCCGTCATTCCCAAAGCGGAAACAGACGAGGCGGCATTGCGGGACAAGGCGATCCTGGAAACTTTTTACTCAACCGGCATGCGTATTTCCGAGCTTGTTGGTTTAAGTATGCCCGATATCGATTTTATCAGCGGGATAATAAAAGTGATGGGCAAAGGGAAAAAAGAGCGGATCGTGCCGATCGGAGAACACGCGATCAAAGCGATCCGGCGGTATTTGCAAAAGCGCTCTACCGAGTCCGGCGCCCTGTTCCTTAACAAAAATAAACGCCGCATCACCGACAGAGGCGTAAGGAATATAGTCGCCAAATATATCCGGCTGGCAAGCCTGCGCCAGGGCGTTTCCCCGCATACGTTACGGCATTCATTCGCAACGCATTTATTGAACCGCGGCGCTGACCTCAGGAGCGTGCAGGAATTACTGGGCCATGCCAATCTTTCCACGACACAGGTCTATACTCACCTTACCACCGAACGGTTAAAGAGTGTTTACGATAAGGCGCACCCAAGGGCATAAAAAAGGCAAAAATTAAAACTTAAAAGGCAAAAGTATATGTTTTTGTTGTACGACTTGATATTTCTGATCATTGCGGTTGTTTTTCTGCCGGCTTATTTATTTAAGGGTAAATTCCACAAAGGCTTTTTAAGCCGATTGGGATTTTTACCTGCTAATCTGGCGCTGAAGCAGCCGATCTGGGTACATGCGGTCAGCGTTGGAGAGGCAATGGCGGTAAAGGGGTTGATTGATGCCTTGAGAAAGAAATTTCCCGGAAGGCAGTTGGTGATCTCAAGCGTGACGCCTACGGGCAACAAAGTCATCAGGGATTTTGCCGTAGAGAATGATTTTGTAACCTACCTGCCGCTGGACTTTAGCTTTATCACCGAAAAGGTGGTGAAAGAGATCTATCCTTCGCTGGTTATTATCGCGGAAACCGAGCTCTGGCCGAATTTTATCTTGAGCTTATCCAAAAGAGGGATACCAGTCTTAGTCGTTAATGCCAGGATTTCAGATAAGTCGTTGCGCGGTTACCTTTGGATCAGGCAAATTTTCAAGCCTATCCTCAATAAAGTGGATCTATTCTGCGCGCAGTCAAGCCGCGACGCGGAAAGGCTCCGGGCCATTGGCGTTGCGAAAGAAAAGGTCCGCGTAACGGGAAATATGAAATTTGACGCGATGGATCCTGCTGTCTGTCCTCCGGATGCAGCAGCCGCGGATGCAGGGTTTAAGCAGGGAATTGGGCTGGCGCCTGAAGCAAAACTCTTAGTTGCCGGATCAACGCATCCCGGGGAAGAAGAGATCGTATTGGGCGCCTATCGCAGCCTTTCTGCCAAATTTACTTCCTTAAGGCTTGTGCTTGCTCCGCGGCATCCGCACAGGTCTGCCGAGATAATAAAGCTCGTGGTTAAATACGGATTTAACCCTTTTCGGGTCAGCCAGCTTAGCGCAAGCAGCAGGCTGCCCGCTGAAAAAGCGGTACTTATCCTGGATGTTGTGGGCAGGCTAAAACCTTTTTACGCTGCTTCCGATATAGTTTTTGTCGGAGGCAGCCTGATTAAAAAAGGCGGGCATAATATTATTGAGCCGGCTTGTTTTGCCAAGTCGATAATCTGCGGCCCGCATATGTTCAATTTTCGCGATATCGCTGACCTTTTTGCCGGAAGCAGGGCGTTTATTATCGTAAAAAGCGGTCAGGAATTAGAAAAGGCAGCGGCTGACCTGCTGGATAATCCTTCTTCGGCAGCTGAATTAGGAAAAAGAGCCAGGGAATTGGTCGCGCAAAATCAGGGGGCAACGCTGAAAAACCTGGAATGCGCAAGAGAGCTCCTTAAATGCTGAATTATATTTATAACCTAGCTACCGATAAAGATAACGGCTTACTCGCGTCATTGATAAAAATTTTCTTATATGCGCTTTCCCTCGCCTATGGCATGATCATCAGGCTGTTGATATTTTTTTATGCTCTCCGGCCTTATCAGGCGGGATGTAAAGTGATTAGCGTGGGGAATATCACTTTAGGCGGCACAGGTAAAACGCCGCTTGTTGAATATCTCGCAGCCAGGCTTAAAGGGCGCGGCCGTAAGATAGCCGTAGTTACCAGGGGTTATCTTAGCCAGGATGAGCCGCAGATGCTGGAGGCGAATTTAAGCAATGTACCGGTAATCGTAGATGCTGACAGGCGTAGGGGGATTAAGCGCGGCATAGCTGAATACGGGGTTGATACGGTGGTCCTGGATGACGGGTTCCAGCAATGGCGCATAAAAAAAGACCTGGATATAGTGGTGATAGATTCGCAGAATCCGTTCGGCAACCGGCAGATGATTCCGCGCGGCATACTTCGCCAGCCGTTGTCATCGTTAAAGTCAGCGCAGGTTTTTGTCCTGACAAAAACAGACTTGGCCCCGCAGATAGACCGGCTTAAAGATTTTTTACGGGGCATTAACCCCGGGGCAGTCATTACCGAATCCCGGCACGCAGCGCTGGGATTTTACGAGCTTGGGAAAAAAGAACTCCTGGCCGCCGCAGCCGTGTTCAAGGAAAAACCCGTTGCTTTACTTTCCGGGATCGGCGATCCGGATTATTTTGCACATTCGGTAAAGGGCACGGGAATTAAAATCGGGCTGGCTTTTGAATTCCCCGATCATTACGCTTACAGCAGCCAGGATCTGGATAAAATAATAACGGCCTGCGGCGTTGAAGGCTTAGATGCCATCGTTACTACCGAGAAAGACGCGGTGAAGCTCCGCAAATTACAAATTACAAATTCCGCCGCAGGCGGACCAGCCTACGGCTGGCACAAATTACAAATTTTTGTGTTACGCAGTGAATTACAAATTACAAAAAATGAACAAGGACTTCTGGAAAGATTATTTAAGTTGTACGGCGCTTAAACTGATCGGCCCGCTGATCCGCCTGCTGCCGTTCAGGATAAGCATGCGCCTTGGCAGGGCTGTCGGTGAATTGATGTATTGGTTTGATTTTAAGCATCGCGCCATTGCCTATGCTAACATAAAAAGGGCTTTAGGCGCAGAGCTTTCTCCCCGGGAATTAAAGAAGACAACGCGAAATTTTTTCCGCGCCTTTGGCCAGAACATCATAGATATTTTTCTTATTCCCCTGATCGGCAAGAAGCATATGGATAAATATCTGGAGATAGAAGGCAGGGGCAATATTGCCGCAGCATTCAAAAAAGGCAAGGGCGTGATATTTTTGGCCGTGCATGCCGGAAGCTGGGAGCTTTCCAACGTCATCTGCGCAAACCTCGGCTTTCCCTTCCGGATGTTCGTGCGCAGCCAGAATATGCCGCGGCTGAATAAATTATTGAATTCTTACCGTCAGCAAAATGGCTGCCGCATATTTGAACGCGATGACCATGGCCAGTTGCGCGAGCTGATCAAGACATTAAAAGATAACGAGGCTACGGGAATGACTATTGATCAAGGGGGAAGGTCCGGGATGCTCATCGATTTTTTCGGCAAGAATGCCTCGATGTCTTCCGGGGCGATAAAGCTTGCTTTAAAATATGATGCGGCGATATTGCCGTCTTCTTACGCCCGAAAAAATGGCGCATATTATAAGCTGGTTATTGACCCGCCGTTTGAGCTGAAAAAAACAGGCGATCCGGATGCGGACGTAAAGAATAACCTGCAGGCGCTGGTGAAGTTATTTGAGGGGCATATCCGGCAATATCCCGCCGAATATCTCTGGACGTATAAGATATGGAAATATTCCAATACAAGGGACATACTTGTTTTAAGCGACGGCAAAGCCGGCCACTTAAGGCAATCAGAAGCAGCGGCTAAGGCCATAGTGGATTGTCTTAGGCAGCGCGGGATAACCGCGAGGGTTAAGACGCTTGAGGTAAAAATTTCCGGTAAGTTCGGACGTTCTTGCCTGGCGCTCTGCGGAATGTTTTCAGGAAAATATTCCTGTCAGGGCTGCCTGGCGTGTTTGCGCAGGTTTATTCCTAAAGAAAGCTACGGGTCGTTGGTTAGAGAAGCCGCGGATATTGTTATCTCCTGCGGCTCATCATTAGCGGGTATTAATCATTTTATCGCGCGGGAAAACCGCGCGAGGTCGGTAGTAATCATGCGGCCGGCATTTTTAGGCTTGAGAAGGTTTGACTTGGCAATAATACCGCGCCATGACCGTCCGCCAAAAAGGAAGAATGTGGCGGTTACCGAAGGCGCCTTGAATCTGATCGACGCCGGTTATTTAAAGGAGCAGGCGGAAAAACTAACGCAAGCGCCGGGCTTCAGTCGCCAGGCATCGGGCCTTAACATAGGCGTATTGATCGGCGGAGATGCAAAAAATTTTCATCTGGATCCCGGCGTAGTAAAGACAGTGATCAGTCAAATAAAGTCATTTGCTCAAGAAGAAAGTGCGGCCTTGCTTGTTACTACTTCGCGCAGGAGCGGCCCTGAAATTGAGGCGTTAGTCAAAAGTGAATTAGGGAATTATGCGGCCTGTAAATTTCTTGTTATCGCCGGTGAAAATAACCCTGAATTCAGCGTGGGAGGTATACTTGGTTTAAGCGATATCGTGGTTGTTTCCCCGGAAAGCATTTCTATGGTTTCTGAAGCTGCCAGCTCCGGAAAATACGTAATTGCCTTTGATGCGCAAGTCAGCCGCCGGCACCGCAGATTTTTGTCCGGATTGGCAGAGAAAAAATATATTTATCTTCAGCCGGCGCAGGAGCTTTCCAGCCTGATGAGCAGGATAAAGTCGCAGCGGCCGGAGATCAAAATATTGAATGACAGGGATAGCCTTAAAGAAGCGATCGGTAGGATAATATGAACATTTTACAAATATTGCCCGAACTGAACGTCGGGGGGGTTGAGACGGGTACGCTTGACATGGCAAAGTACCTGGTCAGGCTTGGCCATAAAGCAGTAGTCGTTTCAAATGGCGGGAATCTGGTCAAGGAGCTTGAGGCCTTGGGCGCTGTGCATTACCAGCTTCCCGTGCATAAGAAATCTTTTTCCACGATGATCAAATGCGTGCCTAAACTGGCGGAGATCATTAAAAAGGAGAAGATAGATATTGTCCACGCGCGTTCGCGTGTGCCGGCCTGGATTGCTTATTTTGCCGCAAGAAAATCCGGCTGTTTGTTTATCACTACTTGCCATGGTTACTATAAGAAGCATCCGTTTAGTTATGTAATGGGCTGGGGAAAGCGAGTTATTTGCCCCAGTAACGTGATTGCCCGGCATATGATCGATGATTTCAACGTTCCGCACGAACGGATAAAGCTGGTTCCGCGCAGCGTGGACCTGGAAAAATTCAAATTCGTCAGCCCGGATAAAAAGCGCAAAGCGGAGTTTAACGTCGGCATAATCGGCAGGATCACGCCGATAAAAGGCCACTTGCATTTTATCAAGGCAATGGCAAAGCTTAGCCGGTCAGTGCCTCGGCTTAAGGTCTGGATAATCGGAGATGCGCCTGCTTCACGCGAAGCCTATAAAGAACAAATACAGGTCCTGGCGCGCAGGCTCGGCCTCTGGAATTGCACGCAGTTTCTGGGTACGCAGCGCGATATCCCGTCTATACTTTCCCATCTTGACCTTTTGGTGCTTCCTACGACCACGCAAGAGGCATTTGGCAGGGTGATTATCGAGGCGCAGGCAGCAGGTGTACCGGTGATCGCCACAAAGGTCGGCGGCATAGTGGATGTTATTGACGACGGAATAACCGGCATGCTTGTTCCGCCGGCTGACCCTTCGGCAATAGCAGAGGCGGCGTTGAAGATATTTAGGGACAGTGATTTTTCCGCCAGGCTTGCTGCGGCAGCCCTGGAAAAAGCAAAAGACAGGTATAACGTGGAATTAATGGTGAATAATACCATTGAAGTCTATCAGCAGGCTTTGGATAACTTTAATATACTGGTGATAAAATTAAGCTCGCTGGGCGACGTGATACTTTCCAGCGCGGCTTTGCGGGCGATCCGGAAAAAGTTCGGTCCGAATTACAAGATCGCCGTACTGGCGGGCAATGAATCAAAAGACGTGCTTTTTTCCTGCCCGTATATAGACGAGCTGCTCGTTTGCGATCTAAAGAGCAGGGATAAGGGATTAGCCGGTATCTGGAAGCTCGGCCGGGTTTTAAGAAAAAAGAATTTTGACATTGTTATTGACCTGCAGAATAACCGCGCAAGCCATATACTTTCTGCCTTGAGCCTGGCAATAAACCGCTACGGCTATGCCAACAAAAAATTATCTTTCTTGCTTAACCACCGGATAAAAAACGAAAAACCGGCGATCGATCCGGTCAGCCATCAGTTCAAGGTGCTTGAGATGCTGGGCATAAAACTGGAAGACCCCGCGTTAGAATTATGGCCGTCGCAGGAAGATGCGCGTTACATCGATGAATTCCTGAGCGCTCAATGGATGAGCGCAACCCAGAAGATCGCGGGGATAAATATAAACGCCAGCCAGCGCTGGTTAAGCAAGAGCTGGCCGCTTGCCCAGATGACAAAACTATGCGAAGAGCTGTCGCGGCTGGACATGCGGGTGGTTATTACCGGCACAAAGGATGACGCCCAAAAAGCGGATCTCCTTGCCGGCTCCCTGAAGAACTCGCCGGTGATAAATGCCTGCGGTAAGACAACGGTTAACCAACTGGCGTGCCTGATCAAAAAATGCGACGTCTATATTTCCGCAGATTCCGCTCCTTTGCATATTACCGCGGCAATGAAAACGCCCTTCATCGCTTTATTCGGGCCGACTGACCCGGCCAGGCACCTGGCGCCGGCAAAGGATTATGTGCTGATAAAAAAGGATCTGCATTGCAGCCCTTGTTATAAGCCGAAATGCGGGAATAAGAAGTGTATGAACCTGATTACGGCAGAAGAAGTGCTGGCAGCAGTAAAGAAATTATTAAAATGAAGATATTATTATTGGCAAATCATCTTAATGTCGGCGGGATCACCAGCTATGTTTATTCTCTTGGTTGCGGAATGAAAGCGGCCGGGCATTATGTTTATGTGGCTGCTTCCGGAGGCGAAACATTGCCGAAATTCAAAGCCGCAGGCATAGAGTTTATTCGCTTGCCGTTGAACACGAAAGCGGAAGCCGGCCCTAAAGCGCTGTTTAGCCTATTCAGGCTTTTACTTCAGCTGCGGGAGAAAAAGATCGATATTATGCATGCAAATACCCGCGTTACGCAGGTAGTAGCTTGTCTGGCTGCCAGGTTTTCCGGCGTGCCTTTTGTGTCCACCTGCCACGGATTTTTTAAGACAAGAGTTTTTCGTAGAGTATTCCCGTGCTGGGGCAAAAGGGTCATTGCCGTCAGCCAACAGGTTAAGGAACATTTAACGGATGATTTCCGGGTTGATGCGGGAAGAATAAGAGTTATTGCCAACGGCATAGATATAGCAAAATTCAAGGCCATGGACCCGGGATCAAAAAATGAGGCAAAAATAAAATTAGGATTAGGCAGCGGCCCGGTGATCGGCATCGTTGCCCGGCTCTCCGATGTCAAGGGCCACGTTTATCTTATTGAGGCAATGCAAAAGGTGCTTCTGGATATTCCCGCTGCGCAGTTGGTGATTGCCGGAGATGGAAAAATGAAAGATACGTTAGTGTCCTTAAGCAAACGGCTGGGTATCGCGGAAAAAGTATTTTTTGTCCCTACGCTTGCGGATACCCTGGACGTCCTTTCAGCCTTAGACCTTTTTATTCTGCCTTCGCTTAAGGAAGGCCTGGGCCTGAGCCTGATGGAAGCAATGGCCTGCGGCATCTGCAGCATCGGCTCCAATATCGGCGGCATAAAGACTTTGATACAAGACGGATATAGCGGGATTTTAGTCGAGCCTAAAAACATAAACGCGATTTATCGCGCCATAACCGGGCTTTTAAAAGATCCCGCGAAGAGGGAAATGCTCGGCGCAAACGGCCGGGAATTTATTACCGGCAGGTTTTCTCTTGAACAGATGGTATCTTCTACAGAAGGGGTTTATAAAGAATGTTTAAGTTAACGCGTAAAGTTTTAATAACTTTTTTGGCCGCAGTATTGCTGTTTACGGCTGCATTCTTCGGTTTTATGCGGGACAAATATATTATCCCGGTATTTATGTACCATTCTGTAAGCCCGCAGCAAGACCCGGGTTCTAATGCGCTTATCGTGACGCCGCAGGCATTTGAAAGGCAGATGCGCTTCCTAAAAAATTTCAGCTATAATGTCATGCCCCTTGAGGCAGTAGCGGAACTGATCAGAAATAAAAAGAAGCTTCCGCCGCGGTTGGTTGTCATAACCCTTGACGACGGATACAAGGATAATTATACCTATGCCTTTCCGGTGTTAAAAAAATACGCGCTTCCGGCAACAATATTCATCATTACCGGCGAAGTGGGCAGGCCGGACAGGTTAAGCTGGGGCGAGATTAAGGAAATGCAATCTTCCGGGTTTATTACTTTTGGCAGCCACTGCCTCGGCCCGGAACCGCTGATAAACATTAAATCCGGAGATGAAGTGAAGAGGCAGATATTTGAATCAAAAAGGATCCTGGAAGAAAAATTAGGCGCGCCGGTTGCGATGTTCAGTTATCCCGAAGGAAAATTCAACTTTAAAATAAAGCAACTGGTGGCCGATGCCGGATATAAGCTTGCGGTAGCCACAACCCCGGGCATAAAATATCCTGCTTCAGACGTTTTCCTGATAAAGCGGCTGCGTATTTCCGAAAACGCCGCCAATCCGTTCGTGCTTTGGTTCAAGGCAAGCGGATTTTATAGTTTTTTCCGGGAGAGCCGGGATAAATATAAGTAATCCTTATGCAGAAAAGGAGCGAAGCATGAATCCTAAACGCATATTGATCTTTAATGTTAATTGGCTGGGGGACGTTTTGTTCTCTACGGCAGCAATCAGGAATGTCCGGCGTAATTACCCAGAAAGTTTCATTGCCTGCGTTATACCCAGCCGGTGCTATCCGGTGCTTAAAGGCAACCCTCATCTGGATGAAGTGATCATTTTTGATGAGGCAGACCGCCATAAGGCCACGCTGGAAAAACTTAAATTCGTCAAATACCTCAAAGATAAAAAATTCGACATTGCTTTCTTATTGCACCGTTCTTTTACCCGGGCATTGATCTGCCGGCTTGCCGGCATCCCCGAGAGGATCGGACACTACACTAAAAAACGCGCTTTTCTATTGACGAAGAAGATCGTCCCACCTGAGCGCGACAGCCTGCACCGCATTGATTATTATTTGAACGTTATTGAGCAGGCAGGCCTGCGTATTGAAGACAGGTATACCGAATTTTTCGTGAGCGATGAAGACGATGATTTTGCCGGTACTTTTCTCAAAAATAACTCCCTGGGGAAAAGCGATTTTATAGTCGGGGTCAACGCCGGCGGGAATTGGCTTCCGAAGCGCTGGCCCGTGCATTATTGGGCAGAGCTTTGCGACCGGCTGATCTCGGAGCTTGGGTGTAAGGTCATCGTTACCGGCAGTTCAGCGGACCTTAAGCTTGCAAGGAGCATCCAGGATTCAATGAAAGCGAAGCCGGTCATTGCAGCCGGGATATTTAATATTAAGCAGATGGCGGCATTATGCAAAAAATTAGATTTGTTCATTACCGCCGATACCGGGCCGCTGCATATTGCCAATGCGGTGGGCGCCAAAAAAATAATCGCGCTCTTCGGCCCGACGTCTCCGGCGATCACCGGCCCGTTCCCGTCTACCAACGTGGCGATCCTGCGTAAAGACGTGGGCTGCAAGATTCCCTGTTATGTAGTCAAGTGTAAAGATAACAAGTGTATGAAGGCAATTACCGTAGATGATGTTGTCAACGAAGTTAGGCAGCTTTTACCTAAGCGTTAATTTATAACTAATTATGTATTTCTATTTTGCGTCTGCCTTGTCTTGTTTCTCGCAGGGACGCTCGCCCCGCCCAGCGTGCGGGGCTTCGCTCGGGAGTCGGCTTTCGCTCTGCCCTAGCGCATACTCGGGCAACCGTGCCCGCTCAAGCCTCCTACGCCCTGCTCAAAACAAAACAAATCAGCCGCAAAATTATATGGCATAACATATGGAGGACATTAAGAAAATATTATTCATTACTTTAAGCAACATCGGTGATGTTGTGTTGACCTTGCCGGCGCTGGACCATTTGCGGCAGAAGTTCCCGTCGGCAAAGGTCTCGGTGATGTGCGGCCAGCGGGCAAGGGAAATATTTGAAGGTGCTCCTTTTATTGAGGAAACGGTCATTTTTGATAAACACGCGGCGTTAAAAGAAAAAATAAGGCTGTTCAAAGCCTTAAAAGCCAAGAAGTTTGACGCCGTGATCGACCTGCGCAATTCTTTGTTCGGTTTGGGCCTGCCGGCAAAATACAAGGTCCCGGTTTTGCGAAAACTTCCTGCGGGTTTGGCGCATATGAAGGATAAGCACTTGTATAAAGTAGCGGGAAAGCAGGCTGCAGATAGCCTGCGGCATTCGCTTTATATCTCTGCCGCTGATGAAGACTGCGTCGGCCGGATATTAAAGGACAGCCATATTGCTGTCGATGACAGATTGATAGTTATTGCGCCGGGAAGCCGCAGTCACACCAAGAAATGGGCTAAGGAAAAATTTGTGGAGTTGATTAATCTATTGGCTGGCGAAACAGGGGTAAAAATAGTATTAGCCGGAGATAAAGCTGATTTGGATACTGCCGATTATATTGCCGCTGCCTGCGGGGCAAAGGCGATAAACCTCTGCGGAAAAACTAATTTGCGCGAGCTCGCCTGCCTTTTAAAAAGATCAACGCTGCTAGTGACTAATGACAGCGCAGCCTTGCACATAGCGGGTTATTTAGATATCCCGGTTGTCGCGGTATTCGGCATAACCAATGAAGTTAAGTATGGCCCGTGGTCACAGAGGCGCGCAGTGGTCAAAAGGGATATTTTCTGCCGGCCATGTGAAAAGGCGCAGTGCAGATTTGGTACTTTGAAATGTATGCAGCTGATAAAAGTGGAAGACGTATTAAGAGCAGCTAAAGAACTCTTATTCCAGCACCCAGCACCTAACACCAAACACCTGAAACCTGATTTCCGGCGTATACTTGTTGTGCGCACAGACAGGATCGGCGATGTGCTCCTTTCCACGCCTGTGTTTAAGGCGTTGCGGCAAGCCTATCCGAGCGCTTATATTGCCGCGATGGTCAGCCCCTACGCTAAAGAGATCGTTGAAGGCAATCCTTATATTGACGACGTCATAATCTACGATAAAGATTTTAAGCACCGGAGCTGGAGCAGGTCAATGAAATTCGCTTCCCGGCTGCGTAAAAAGCATTTTGACCTGGCGCTTATCCTGCATCCTATAAACCGCAGCCACCTGATCGCCTTCTTTGCCGGCATAAAAAGAAGGATCGGTTTTGACAGGAAGCTGGCCTTTTTGCTTACCGATAAAATAAAACACGTTAAGCAGGAAGGAGATAGGCATGAATTGGAATATACGCTTGACCTCGTAAGATACTTAGGCATTGAACCGCAGGATAAACAGCCGTTCATGCCGTTAAAGCCTGATTCGGAAAAGTGGGCTGATGAATTGTTCAGCCGTGAGTCCTTGACAGCGCAGGATAGGTTGTTGGCGATAAATCCCGCTGCCAGCTGCCCGTCTAAGATCTGGCCGGCAGAAAGGTTTGCCGAAACAGCGGATAAACTGGCGGATAAATACGGCTTTAAGGTATTGATCTTTTCCGGGCCGAAAGATACAAAATTAGCGGAAACAGTCTTAGGCCATATGCAACACCGGGTGATCAACCTTGCGGGAAAAACATCCGTCAGCCAGCTTGCCAGCGCGTTAAAGCGGTGCAGCCTGTTTATTTCCAATGATTCCGGGCCGGTGCATATTGCCGCGGCCGTGGGAGTGCCGGTGATCTCCATTTTCGGCAGGAACCAGAAGGGTTTGAGCCCGAAAAGATGGGGGCCGGTGGGGCCCCTGGATATTATTTTGCACCGGCAGGCAGGATGCATCGAATGCCTGGCGCATAATTGCCTGAAAGATTTTGCCTGTTTAAAGTTGATCAAGGTTGACGACGTTGTTAAGGCAGCAGATACTATCTTGGAAGCACGTAGAGATCATGGTTAAGTTATTGGGTTAAGGTTAAGAAGCCAGTATGGTAGTTAGGTTAGGGTTAAGTATTAATGACCTAACCATAACCTTTAAACCATACCGGCATCCTAGCCCTAACCTTAACCATAACCTAACTAAAAAATGAAGAAGATATTATTGATTCTTGCCTTATTTTTCTACTTTTCTCCCTGTCTTGCTGCGGACTTTGGCGCTTCGGATATGAAGAAGATATCCGACGAGCTTAAACGCGACCGGCAGGAGATGGAAAGGACCCGTCAGGCAATGAAGCAGGCAGAATGGGAAAAAAGACAGGTCGATGACGCCATAAAACGCCAGCGCGATGAGGCAAAACAATTACAGCGGCAGCTGGAAGAAGAAAAGCGCAGCGAACTTGCCAGGAGAAAGGCTGAAGAGGTCCGCAAGCCGAACAAATTCGTTGAGTTTATTGCCAGCTGGCCGGTACAATTCGCGTTTTATTTCCTGGTCTTTGCCGGGTTCGGCACGCTGCTTTACTTTAAGGTCCTGGCGCCGCGTAAGAAGCCGGCTGAAGAAGAGCCTACCATTGAAGAGATAGGGCCGGATGTTTTGGCGGCAGCGACTCATTGGAGGTTCCGGGAAAAGGACTTTAAGAAATACCAGATGAAGCTTTCCGCTTTGGCCGATGCCAAAGTTATCGACGTGGATTCCGCGGAATTCAAAAAATATTTTATCCGGGATATGGTCATGACGGAGATCCTTTTTCAGGCTGCCGTGAGCAGGAAACTTGACAGCGATGCGGTATTTTTGGCCGAACTGAACAAGTATAAAGATTACGTATCGGGCTTAAATAAAGAAGGCGCGGCTTTTTTGAAATTATTGAATGATTATAAATCAAGTTTTGTCCCTGCCGCAGGCCAAAGGCCCGCCTATGCCGCTTATTATAAAGGCTTTTTGGACCTGCTCATGATCTTAAATGCTAACGAGGAGACCGAAATATTTGAATTATACGAGAGGTTCCTTTTGATAAATAAGCTCGCCGGCTCAGGCGACGCTGCCGCCATGCAGCATGCGCTTGACGTCATCATCAATGAATTTAAATTAGCGCACAACGTGATCATCAAAGAGGAGGCTGCGGCATAGCATCCATGGAAAAAAGATCAGTCTCTTTGATTTTGCCGATGTTTAACGAGAAAGAATACCTGGAAAAAACGGTTTCCACGGTCATTTCGGTTTTAGAGCCGTCATTCCCGGACTTTGAAGTAATCGTGGTTGATGACGCCAGTAACGACGGATCCGGGATGGTCGCCGAGCGGCTGGCTGCCGGGGACAGCCGGATCAGGGTCATTCATCATAAGAAAAACCGTAAGCTGGGCGGAGTTTTAAAGACCGGGTTTTCCGCGGCTTCAAAAGAGATCGTGGTCTATACGGATATGGATATGCCGTTTGATTTGTCGCAGTTAAGCGCGGTAATCCCCCTGGTTTTTGACTCCGATATAGTAATCGGCTGCCGTATAGGTAAAAGAGAGTCCTTCCTGCGCGTAGTTTATTCCTGGGCATACAATAAGTTGATAAATGTCATATTTAAGACCCGGGTCAAAGATGTGAATTTTGCCTTAAAAATATTTAAAAGAAAAATTTTAAACGAGATTAAACTGAAGTCCGAAGGCTCGTTCATAAATGCCGAATTCCTGGCGAAAGCACGAAAGCTTGGATACTCGATAAAAGAGGTAGAAATTGATTACACGCCGCGGACCTACGGTATTTCCCGGTTGTCCACGCCGCCGGTTATATGTAAAGTATTATACGAGATCGTAAAGTTTTATCCTGAGATCATCCGGTTCTCTAAAAAAAAGGCGATCTATGGCAGGCTGCGTGATTTTTATAAAAATGCCGGGCGCAAGGCAAAAATCTATAATTTCCTGCGTTTTAAGACCTGCCCTTTTGACAAGATAGAAAAATTCATCCCGAAGACAGGCAGTATATTGGATTTGGGATGCGGCACGGGCCTCTTGCTTAATACTTTGCGGCTGGAACAGGACAAACGGGCATTATTTGGTTTTGACCGGGACGCAAGAAAAATTGGGATTGCCGCGATCAGCCTGAATGAAAGCAGGGACATAGTTTTTAAAAAAGCGGACATTAGCGGCAGCAGCCTTGATTTGCCTAAAGCCAGCGCCATTATCTTAACGGATGTCATGTATTGCCTGGATCATGAGAAAAAAATTGGCCTGTTGGAAAAATGTTTTACTGCGTTAGATGCCGGCGGCACGCTGCTGATCAAGGATATTGATAGAAGCTTCAATATAAAGTTTTTCTGGGCCTTCCTGCAGGAGTTCCTGGCGGTAAAAATCTTCGGCCTGACTTCTGCCGACGGGATTTATTTTGAAAATAAAAAGCAGTACCTTTCACTCCTGAAAAAAAGCGGTTTTATCGCTAATCAGTATTTTGACCTGAGCAAAGGGTATTTCTATCCTCATATTCTATATGCCGGAAAAAAACCGTAGAAAAATACTCTTTATCAATCCTCCCTTAAGCATAAATCAACGTTATGGAATGTTGGGGCAAGCCGGGGGCAGCGAACCTCCCCTGGGTTTATGCTATTTGGCTGCCGCGGTGAGAAAAGAAGGTTTTACAGCCGGAATAATTGATGCGCAGGCGCAAAGACTCGGGTTAAAAGAAACAATGGAGCTGATTAAGGCCTTTGAGCCGTGTTATGTAGGCATTACGGCTTCGACAATGGCCATAGAAAGCGCTGCGGCCTTGGCGCGGGATATAAAAGTGTCGGACCCCGGCATTAAAATTATAATCGGCGGCTGCCATATCAGCTCTTTACCCGCGGAAACTTTTGCTGAATACAAATTTTTTGATATCGGGGTAATCGGTGAAGGGGAGGATACGGTCCGGGAGCTGCTCTTGGCCCTGGAGAACAATATGGGCTTAAAAGATATCAAGGGTATCGCCATAAGAGAAAACGGGAGTGTTTATTTATCGTTGCCGCGGCCAAGGATAAAAGACCTGGACAGTTTAGCCTATCCTGCTTTTGATCTGCTGCCTGACATACGCAGATTCTATAGGTTACCGGCGCAAAGTTTGGCTGATAGCCGCAGTTTTTCGTTAGTCACTTCCCGCGGCTGCATGGGAAAGTGTTCTTTTTGCGACAAAAAAGTTTTTGGAAATTATATAAGCATGCACAGTGCTGAATATATAACAGAAATGATTCGCATCTTAAATCAGGATTACAAAATAACCAATATAATGTTTGAGGACGATAATTTTATGGCCTCCAGGCAAAGGCTGAAGGACATAGCCGATTTAATGGCTAAAAAAAAGCTTAAGACCCGCTGTACGGTTTTAGCGCGGATGGATAACGTAGACGAAGAATCGTTAAAAATATTAAAAGGCATGGGTTGCTGGCAGATATCATACGGCATTGAAAGCGGCTCCCAAAGGATTTTAGATTTTTATAATAAAGGGATTACTGTCCAGCAAATAAGAAACGTGGCAGGATTGACCAAAAGCGCCGGTTTAAAAGTTAAATGCTTTTTTATCTGGGGTAACCCAACGGAAGACCGGGAATCCATCAGGGAAACCGCTGATCTTGTAAAAAATTCCGGTGTTGATGATATTTCGGTAACTTTCTTTACGCCTTTTCCCGGCTCAGAGATATGGCCGGATATAAGATCTTACGGGGATTTTGATAAAAACTGGGAAAAAATGAGCTGTTTTGAATTGGTTTTTAGGCCTTACGGGTTGGAAAAAGAATATTTAATCAACAGCAGGAAAAAAATCTTGAGAGATTTTTATTTTCGGCCTAAACTTATATTTTCTTATTTGATCCGTATCAGATCGCTGGCGCAACTTAAAGAACTGATTTTAAGCGCCTATTGTTTGTTCCGTTATATATTAAAAGGGGTGGAATGAGCAGGTCTTTAATCGTCAATGCCGATGATTTCGGTTTAGATAACCGGATAAACCAGGGTATAGCCGAATGCTGCTCAAGCGGGATCGTCAGGAGCATCTCGCTTGTTGCCAACGGCCCGGCATTTGAGCATGCCTTAAGCCTGGCCCGGCAAATGCCGGATACCGGCATCGGAGTGCATTTATGTTTAGTCAATGAAAAACCGCTTCTGGCCGGCATGGCCGGCCAGAACGGGTTGCTGCCGCAGGATTGTTACCGTTTATTTTTTAAGCTCTGCAGCCGGCGCTTGAACCTTTTGGATGTAGAACAGGAACTTGACGCGCAGATAAAAAAAATTTTGGACAGCGGCATAACGCCTACGCACCTTGATAGCCATCAGTATACGCATCTGATCCCTGCGATATTTGATATTGTGATGCGGCTGGGAAAGAAGTATAATATTAAATGGATACGCTGCCCGCGGGGGTGGAGGCGGGCCCGCGGCGCATCATCCGCAGACCTTTTTAAAAAAACATATCTGGCATTGTTTTCCCGCCGGCGGATAGAAGCGCTAAAAGGCAACGGCTTTCGCTGCGCCGATATTTCTTTTGGTTTTACCGGCAGTGGCCGGCTTAGTGAACAGGCGGTAAGGGAATTTTTGCAGAGATTTGGCTCCGGCATGGCGGATCTGGCTTGCCATCCGGGATATTTACCGCAAAGCGGCAAGTACCGCGCATGGGGCTATTGCTGGGAAGAAGAAGCCGCGGTCCTTAAAAGCAAGGGCATAAGAACATTGATTGAAAAATTGAATATTAGCCTTACCAACTATGCAGCTTAAAAAGACATTCTCTTTTTTTCATCTGTTTTTGCTCTTTCTGCTGATCGTATTTTACGGGGTGAACAATTATATTTGGCTGCATTTAAATCGTTATCCTTTTGTGGATGACGAGGCAGTGCATTTGATCTCCGCAACGCGCTATATGGAGACCCTTTCCCGGCCCGGCGCGGATATGTTTTCGGCGTTAGCCGGCGTGGACAAGCTTTACCCGCCGTTTTTCCCGTTTATAGCCTCTCTTTTTGGCCTTGCCTTTGGAGGCGGGGCTGTCAGTATTATCTTATCCAATCTCTTATTTTTATTCGGTATATTCGTTTGCCTGTATTTTATCGGATTAAAAATGGGCGACGCAAGGCTCGGGCTCCTGGCAGCGCTGATACTGTCGCTGTACCCGATGATTTTCCAGCTTGGCCGCATGTGCATGCTGGAAACCGCGTTAACTTTTACTGTAGTTGCCGCTGTCACGGCAATGATCTATTCCGATGGCTTTAAAAGAACGAAGCCGAGCGCCCTGTTTGGGCTGATTTTCGGGCTGGGCGTCCTGACAAAACAAAGCTATGTGGTGTTGATCATCGGCCCTTTGCTGCTTATCGCGGGAGTTTCCCTTTTTAAGGGGAGTTGGCAGGACAGGAGGAGGGTGGCCGGTAATTTACTTTTATCTTTTGTAATAGGGGCAGCTGTTGCCTCTTTGTGGTATGTGCCGAATTTTAAGACAATGTTGCCTCTGGCCATAGCCGCGGCTACCGATTCGGCTTTAGTGCCGTATAACATACCGGTTTTTTCCTTCTGGTCATTTTCCTTCTACTTACGTTCGCTGGTCAACGAACAGATACTCTTTTTCTTCTTTGTGCTGCTCTTAATGGCAACCCCCGTATTTTTTAAACGGAAAAAAGATGAATTTTTCTTTCTGTTCCTCGTTTGGATCATAGTTACCTATCTTATCCGGACTTTCATCGGCAATAAATTCCTTTATTATACTGTATCTTGCCTTCCTGCCGTGGCGCTGGTCACGGCCTGCGGCATTATGAATATGAAAAAGGATTCTTTAAGGAAGATAATAATCTGGCTTATCTTTATCGTCGGGTTTGCTCAGTATTTCCTGATTTCCTATATCCACTACGGCCATGTCAGTCTGCACATGGCTTTTCATACCGGGACCGAAAAAGACAAAAGCAGGATGTTGGATATTTTCCTGTTTCCCGGAACAGAGATCCTTGCGGGGGTAAAACATTTTCCCCGGGGCGGAAACTTCAAGCGCCTGGAGCTGGTCAACGCCATATTAAAGGGATCGCGCGGTATCATGCCGAAGATCGGGGTTTTTGGTTTTGACCCCAATTTGGAAAATAAGAAAGACCCCGGTAAATCCGTGATCATGACCAAGCTTGATAGTTATGCCGGAGCCAATTTTGACGGCCTGAATTATTATTTATTGTCGCAGAAGATATCTTATAAGATTTTTCCGTTGAATTCCGATCTGGACATGAGGGTAAATTTTATCGTTACGCCGATCGAGCTGGAAAAGATAGACTCCGCCGATTTTAAAATTCCCATCCGGGATTTTGTGCCGGTAGAAGAATTTGCCATGCCGGATACCAGCAGCGTTTATCTATACCGGCTCAGCAAGGTAACCCCGTTTATCCTCAATTATACCCCGCAGCTTTCACCGGAATATAAAATGTCCAGCGCCCGGATCGATATCCACAGCGCAGACATGAAATTTGCGTTTAAGGATGTTAAAAGCAACGGCGTAGCCCAGGTTGCCGAGTGGCTGCCGGAAAAAGATTGGACGAAAAGCTGGATTACGCAAATGGAACTGGTCAGTAATATGTGGCAGCAGCTGTGGATAGAATTTGTGCCGCTTGAATCGGGTGATATGTATATACAGTTCAGGGGATCGTTTTATCCGGATAATGAATCCAACCACCATGAAGTTTATGTTGATGACGTAGCCATAGAAGGCAAGGGGCTGAAGATCGTAAACGGCAGCTTTGAAGAGCAGAACTATCTCGGTAGTCCTTTAACTTGGGATTTGCCCGTGGCATCATCCAGCCAAACTACGGAGTTGGCACGCAGCGGAAGGTGCTCGGTTCTTATTTGGCATGACAGCCCGCTGGTAAAGAAAATACCCGTAAAGGCAGGGGTGAAATACCGCCTTAGCGCGTGGTTCAAACCGTATAATCCGGTAGAATAAATAGGGACAGACACTATTTTTCTGTAGAAAAATAGTGTCTGTCCCTATTTATTTTTCTCCTATTTTTCGTTTGCTAAAGCCACTAATTTATGATAAACTGACATCTTCGTATGCTCAATATTAATAAGGTAAAGACATATTCGGTTTTAAAACGCAAAAGCAAGGTAAATATGGCTGATTTTGCTAAAGCCCCCGCTGTTGGCCGCAGCTTTGCGGCATTTTACCGTTCTTTGCCCAATATCTTAAAGGCCAAGGACTTAAGGGCCATAGCTGGCGCGGTCGCGGCCGCCCGCACGAAGAAAAGATCGGTCATCTTTATGGCCGGCGCGCACGTCATAAAATGCGGGCTTAATCCCGTGCTGATCGAACTGATAAAGAAAAAGATAATTACCTGTATCTGCCTTAACGGCGCAGGGATAATCCATGATTTTGAGATAGCTTTTCAGGCAAAGACATCCGAAGATGTGGGAGAGGGTTTAAAAGATGGTAAATTCGGCATGGGCAGGGAAACCGCGGATTTCATCAATCACGCCGTAAATGAAGGAGTGGTAAGCGGTTTAGGCTTAGGGCAATCCGTGGCCGCAAAGATCTCAGGCAGCAAATTACGCCATAAAGATCTAAGCCTGCTTTATAACGCGTATAAATATAAAGTTCCGGTATGCGTGCATGTTGCCGTCGGCACGGATATTATCCATCAACACCCTTCTTTTGACGCTGCTTTTGCCGGAGAAGGTTCTTTGCGGGATTTTCGCAGGCTTACCGAAGAGATCGCCGGCTTGAATAACGGCGGAGTGGTAATGAATTTCGGCTCAAGCGTCATCCTGCCGGAAGTTTTTTTAAAGGCGCTGAATCTGGCGCGCAACCTCGGCAAGCGCGTGGGAAATTTTACTGCCGCTAATTTTGACATGATCCATCATTACCGGCCGTTCCAGAACGTAGTGTCCCGGCCAACGCAGGATTCGGGCAAAGGCTATTACATTGTCGGCCATCATGAGATCATGCTGCCGCTTCTGGCGCAGGCAATAATAGAAAGCGTTTAAGATGGAATCAAAGCTTAAATCGGTAATACAAAAATTTGCTAAATCAAAGATATTGGTCATCGGCGACCTCATCCTTGACGAATTTGTCTGGGGCAGCGTAGACAGGATCTCCCCGGAGGCGCCGGTGCCGGTGGTCTGGGCAGGAAGGCGTTCGTATATGCCCGGAGGAGCGGCCAACGTTGCCAATAATATTGCCGCACTCGACGGAAAGGTTACCCTTATCGGCGTTATCGGTAACGACAAGAACGCGGAGATCCTTTTATCAGAAATAAAGAAAAGGAAGATTTCCGGAAAAGGGATCTTTGCCGAGCCAAAGCGCCATACTACGGTTAAGACGCGCATTGTTGCCGGCCATCAGCAGGTCGTGCGCGTTGATTGGGAGCATCGCGACAGCCTGCCGGAAGCGCTCAACGCGAAGATACTTAGATACATTGAAAAAAATATCGCCGCTTACGATGCCATTATCATAGAAGATTATGGAAAAGGCGTGGTCAACGCGCATTTGCTGGAAGAGGTTACCCGGCTGGCGCAGAAAAATAAAAAAGTAGTTACCGTAGACCCTAAAGAGGAAAATTTTCTTTATTACCGGGGGGTGACCGCGATCACGCCCAATCGCAAAGAGTTGGAAAACGCGGTGCGGAATTTAAAGATCCAGGATAAGACAAACCGCTTCCGGGTGCACAGTGACCGGCTTTTCAGCGATAAGGAGATCGATCTGGCCTGCGATCAGATCCTGAAGTATCTTAATCTTGATTCTATCCTTGTGACGATGGGGGAACATGGGATGCGCTTGTTTGAAAAAAACGGCCGGTTGACCAATATCCCGACCGTAGCCCAGGAAGTATTTGATGTTTCCGGAGCAGGAGATACGGTGATCGCCGCATTTACGCTGGCGCTTTCCTGCGGAGCAAGCAAGCCCGAGGCAGCGTATATCGCTAATTTTGCCGCAGGCATCGTAGTCGGCAAGCTCGGCACGGCTACAACCACAAGAAAAGAATTGACTGAAAGGCTGGCTGTAAAATGAACGTAATCGGCGTAATACCGGCAAGGTATTCTTCTACCCGCTTTGAAGGCAAGGTGCTGGCGAATATTTCCGGCAAGCCGATGATCCAGCACGTCTGGGAACGGGCAAAACAGGCTTTGATTTTAGATGATATCATTATTGCCTGCGACGATGAAAGGGTGGCTGACGCCGCCAATAGCTTCGGCGCGAAAGTCGTATTCACCGCCAAGGGCCATGTTTCGGGAACGGACAGGATCATTGAAGTGATCAATCCCCTTGAGGTAAAAGCCGTGATAAATATCCAGGCAGATGAGCCGCTTATCCATCCGATGATGATCGAAGCGGTAGGCAGGGCATTGCTTGACGACCCGAAGATCTCCATGACCACCCTGATGAAAAAGATAGAAGACCCTGCCCAGGTAAACGACCCGCACGTGGTCAAGGTGGTGGTGGACAGGAATAATTTCGCGCTTTATTTTTCGCGCGCGGCAATACCGCATTATCCGGAAAATTCCGAGATCAAAGAACCGGTTTATTACAAGCATATCGGCCTTTACGGCTATACCAAGGATTTTCTTTTTACGTATAAGAATCTGCCGGTATCGCGGCTGGAAAAAACCGAACGTTTAGAGCAGCTGCGCGTGCTTGAAGAAGGATACCGCATAAAGGTCATTGAAACAAAATACGATACCGTCGGCGTGGATACGCCGCAGGATTTAGAGAAAGTAAGGGCAATAGTTTCCGCAAGCGAAGGCGTCAAATGAAACAGGTAAAAGCAGGAAATATAAATATCGGAGATAAAAACCTACTGGTGCTGATTGCCGGGCCGTGCGTGATTGAATCGGAAGCAGCCTGTATGGATACCGCAAAGCAGCTTAAGGATATTGCCGCAAAGTCAGGCATCCCGTTTATTTTTAAATCCAGTTTTGATAAGGCAAACCGCATGTCAGTAACTTCCTTTCGCGGCCCGGGCTTAAAAAAAGGGCTGCAGGTTCTGGCAAAGATAAAGGCAAAGTTAGGCGTTCCGGTATTAAGCGATGTGCATTGTCGGCAGGACGTGGAGGAAGCAAAGGATGTCCTGGATATCATCCAGATCCCGGCCTTGCTCTGCCGTCAGACAGACCTTTTGCTTGCCGCGGCAAAAACCGGCAAAGCCGTAAACGTCAAAAAAGGCCAATTCCTCGCGCCGTGGGACATGCTGCCGATCATCCAAAAGATAGAATCTACCGGCAATAAGAATATCATGATTACCGAGCGCGGCGTATCTTTCGGTTATAATAATCTTGTCTCGGATTTCCGCGGCTTAAAGATCATGCGCGATCTCGGATATCCGGTGGTTTATGATGCCACTCATAGCGTGCAGCTGCCGGGTGGAAAAGGCTCTTGTTCCGGCGGCCAGAGGGAATTTGTCGCAGGGCTTTCGCGGGCGGCGGCAGCGTTCGGTTGCGACGGCCTGTTTCTGGAAGTGCATCCGGACCCCGACAAAGCTTTATGCGACGGCCCGAATATGGTCAGCCTTAAAGAACTGGAAATTATTTTAAAACAGGTCAAAAAAATCAGGAAGGCATTATGGGAATAGATGTCCTGAAACGCGCAAAATCAGTGCTTGATATTGAAGCAAGGGCAGTCAGCGGCCTGAAGAAAAACATTAATAATGATTTCCGGGCGGCAATAAAATATATCTTTGATTCCAAGGGCAGGATAGTGGTTACCGGCGTAGGTAAGACCGGGATCATCGGCCAGAAATTTTCCGCCACCCTTTCTTCTACCGGAAGCCCAAGCCTGTTCCTGCATTCAGCCGAGGCAATCCACGGCGACCTGGGCCGGGTGACTAAAGACGACGTTGTGGTAATCCTCTCTTACAGCGGAGAAAGCGAAGAGATAAAAAAGCTTCTGCCGGTGCTCAAAAAAATCGGCAGTAAAATAATTTCCATCACCGGCAATACAAAATCACCGATGGCCCGTTACAGCGACGTGGTCCTGAATACGGAAATAAAAAAAGAGGCCTGTCCATTGGGTTTAGCGCCAACCTCTTCAACAACCGCGATGCTGGCAATGTGCGACGCCCTGGCAGTCTGCCTTTTAGAATTAAAAGGCTTCAAAGAAAAGGACTTTGCTTTTTACCATCCGGGCGGGGCTTTGGGCAAACGCCTGCTTTTAAAAGTAGAAGACATTATGCGTAAAGGCCGCACCAATCCCGTGGTGAATGAGAACAAAAAAATATCCGAGGTGTTGATGAAAATTACCGAGGGCAGGGCAGGCAGCGCTTCAGTAGTCGGTAAAAACGGAAAATTACAGGGCATATTTACCGACGGAGACCTGCGCCGCCATTTAGAGATTGATCCGGATTTATCCCTGCGCAAAGTGAAAGACGTGATGACTAAAAATCCTACGACAGTCAAGCCGCAGATGCTGGCGGCAGAGGCAATGCGCATATTAAAAGACAAAAAAATAGATGAAGTGCCGGTAGTTGACGCAAAAGGAAAGCCTGTCGGGCTCTTGGATGTGCAGGACCTCTTAAGGGCCGGATTAGTCTGATAATGGATCAATATATCCTGGAAAAAGCGAGAAAGATCAAGCTGTTGTTATTGGACGTGGACGGCGTTTTGACCGACGGCCGGATCATCTATGACTGCCGGGGCCACGATATGAAATTTTTCGATGTCCACGACGGCATGGGAGTTTATCTTTTAAAAAAAGCCGGTATCCCGACCATACTTATTACTGCCAAAGGCTCGCGGGCAATCAAGCCGCGGGCGCGCGATATGCAGGTTACCGAAGTATTCGCCGATATTTCCCCTAAGACGTCTGTTTTAGAGAGGATCCTGAAAAAATACAGCCTTGATCCATCCGAGGTATGTTTTGTCGGGGATGACCTGGTTGATCTCGGGCTGCTTAAGCGCGTAGGCTTGCCGATTGCGGTATTCAATGCCTGCCCGGAAATAAAGCAGGTTTCCGCTTACGTTACTTTAAAGCTTGGCGGCCGCGGCGCGGTAAGGGAAGTCGCGGAAATGATCCTGAAATCTCAAGGGCTCTGGGAAGGGCTGGTTAAATCTTATGAGGCTTAGCATCGTTAGGGCGGCAGCCGGATTTTTTACCGCGGCATTATTATGCGCTGATCTTTCTTTTGCCGAAGTAATGCCGGTAGCAGCACCCGCAGAATCCGACCAGCAGATCAATGATTTTTCTTTTTCCGGTTACGGGGAAAGGGGTAAAAAAACCTGGGATATCGCCGGTAAAAGCGCGGATATCTTTGCCGATAATATCAGGCTTAAGGAAATCACCGGGAATATGTACGGCGATGAAGATGTCAAGCTTACCGCGGAAAAAGGCGATTTCAATAAAGCCGAAGGAAAGATCCATTTGGAAGAAGACGTGGTGATCACCACTGAATCCGGGGCAAAGCTTACTACCGATTCCCTTGATTGGGACAGAAAGAACGACGTAGTGACCACGAAAGACAAGGTAAATATTGTCAGGGATAACCTGATTGCCGAGGCATTGGGCGCAATGGGCAAGCCCGCCTTAAGCAAGGTTAACCTGGAAAAAGAAGTAAAAGTGCAGATCATCCCGGAAAAAGATAAGGATCAACCGCCGGCAACCGAGGCAGAGAGAATAATCATTACCTGCGACGGGCCGCTGGCCATTGATTACGCGAAAAATTTTGCCACCTTCAGCAATAACGTAAGGGTGGATAGGGACGGTTCGCAGATCTACAGCGACACAATGGACGTTTATTTTAATACAGGGGCAAAGGCAGGCGCCCAGCCCGAAACAGCCGCTCAACCCGAGGCAGGCCTTTCTAACAGTAAGATTGAAAAGATCGTCTGCCGGGGAAACGTCAAGATCATCAGGGGGCCGAATGTTTCTTACAGCGATGAGGCAATATATTCCGCCCTGGAAAATAAGATCACGCTCTTAGGCAGGCCAAAACTCGTACTTTATTCTACGGAGGAAATGGATGCACCTTCTGGAAACTAAAGACCTGTGTAAATCTTATGACGGCAGGCAAGTAGTCCGGGGAGTGGACATACTGGTAAAGCGCGGCGAGATCGTCGGGCTTTTAGGCCCCAACGGCGCCGGAAAGACCACTACCTTTTATATGATCGTCGGGATCATCCAGCCCAATAAGGGAAAGATAATCTTTGATAATGAAGAGATCACCTCTTGCCCCATACATGAGCGGGCGCGCTTCGGCATCGGCTACCTGGCGCAGGAACCGTCGATCTTCCGCAAGCTCACCGTAGAAGACAATATAATGGCGATACTTGAAACAATGCCGTTGAACAGCCGGCAGAGGCAGGAAAGGCTTATAAGCCTGCTTAATGAGCTGAATATCGCGCATTTACGCAAAAGCCGGGCCTATACGCTTTCCGGCGGAGAGCGCAGAAGGCTGGAGATCACCCGCGCCCTGGTAACTAATCCTTCGTTTATATTGCTGGATGAACCGTTTTCCGGCATTGACCCGATTGTCGTCAGCGAGGCGCAGGAGATCATCAAGGAATTAAGGGCAAAGGGGCTGGGTATATTGCTTACCGACCATAATGTAAGGGAGACTCTTTCGATCACCGACAGGGCTTATCTGATCGCCGAAGGAAAAATCCTGATTTCCGGGACTGCCGATGAATTGATTAATAATTCCAAGGCAAGGGAAATTTACCTGGGTGAAAAGTTCAGGATGTAATAACAGAAAAACAACGAGGAGACAATGAAAACCGAAGTCAAAAAAATCGACAGCACTAAGAGAGAGATCAACATTGAAGTCAGCGGAGAGATCGTAAAGAATAAATTCGAGGAAGCGTTCAAAAAACTTAATCAGGAGGCAAAGGTTTCCGGCTTCAGGCCGGGCCATGTGCCGCGCGATATCCTGGAAAAGAATTTTTCTTCCGCTGCCAACGAGTTTGTGCTCAAGGAACTGATCCCGGAGGTTTACGGCAAGGCCCTGGAAAAGGAATCGCTGGACGTCATTGATATGCCCGACATTAGCGACGTAAAGCTGGACAGGAACACGCTGTCGTTTAAGGCCAGCGTAGAAGTCAGCCCCGAGATAGACATTAAAAATTATAAAGGCATAAAGGTCGGTTACAAAAAAGTAGAAGTGACCCTTGATGATATAAAGCGGTTTGTGGATTCCCTTAAGGAATCAAGGCATATAGATACGGTAGACGATGCCTTTGCCCGCAGCCTCGGCTATCCAAGCCTGTCCCAACTTGAGAAGTTCGTGGAAACGCAGCTTTATATCCAGAAGCAGAATCAGGAACATAAGAGGATAGAGAATGATCTGATTGAAAACCTGACCAAAGGCCTTGATTTTAAGATACCGCAGTCAATGGTGAGCCGTCAGTTGCAGGAAATGTCACGCCAGGCAAAACTGGATATGGCGATCAAGGGAATGCCGCGCGAAGAGATTGATAAGCGGGAAAAGCAAATCTCCGACGAATTGGCTCCCGAGGCAAAAAAGCAGGTTAAGATATACCTGGTATTGTCGGAGATCGCCCGCAAGGAGAATATACCCCTTGACGATCACATGCCGCAAAGGGTTTTGGAATTTTTGTTGAAGGAAGCAGACTGGAAGGAATAGTCCCGACAGCTAATTAGAAGGAGGTAATATGGACGCGAAGATGCAGACTTTGGTTCCTATGGTTATTGAGCAAACCAGCCGCGGTTATGAGCGGGCATACGACATTTATTCGCGGCTCTTAAAAGACCGCATCGTTTTTGTCGGCACGCCGATTGACGATTTTATCGCCAATCTGATCATTGCCCAAATGCTTTTTCTGCAGATGGAAGATTCGACCAAGGATATCAGCGTCTATATCAATTCTCCCGGAGGATCGGTTACTGCCGGCCTCGCCATCTACGATACAATGCAGTTTTTGAAATGCGACGTAGCAACCTATTGTATTGGCCAGGCAGCGAGTATGGGCGCAGTGCTTTTATCCGCCGGCACAAAAGGCAAGCGTTTTGTCCTGCCGAATTCCCGCGTAATGATCCATCAGCCCTGGGGAGGAGTGCAGGGAGCGGCAATAGACATCTCCATCCAGGCAAAGGAAATCTTAAAGCTGCGCGATAAGATCAATGAAATACTCTCTGCTCACACGGGCCAGAGCCTGGAAAAGATCCAGAAAGACACGGACAGGGATTATTTTATGTCCGCGCAAGAAGCAAAAGATTACGGCCTCGTTGATGAGGTAGTTCCGCCAGGCAAGAAAAAATAATAATCAGGAGGAATTCAGCATGAAAAAGAATTATTTATTGACTCCCGGGCCAACGCCTTTGCCGCCGGAGGTTTGTGAGGCGCAAGCGCGTCCGATCATTCATCACCGCACCCCGCAGTTCCAGGCGGTATTAAAAGAGGTCACCGAGGGCCTGAAATATATTTTTCAGACTTCCGGGGACGTATTGATCCTGACTTCTTCCGGTACGGGCGCGATGGAAGCCGCGGTAGTCAATTTATTATCTGCCGGTGATACGGCGATCACCGTTGAAGGCGGAAAATTCGGCGAGAGATGGACCGAACTCTGCGCTGCCTACGGCGTTAAGGCAGAGGTAATCAAGGTAGAATGGGGCAAAGCAGTTGACCCCAAGGAAATCGAGAAAAAATTAAAAGCCAATCCCGCCATTAAGGCGGTATTTACCACTTTGTGCGAAACCTCTACCGGCGTGGCTAACGATATTGAAGCGATCGGCAAAGTCGTAAAAGATTCTGATGCGGTCCTGGTAGTGGACGCGATCAGCGGCTTAGGCGCGATCGACCTGAAGACCGACGCCTGGCTGGTTGATGTCTGCGTTTCCGGATCGCAGAAAGGCCTGATGCTTCCGCCGGGCCTGGCATTTGTTTCGGTGAGTAAAAAGGCCTGGGCAAAAGTTGACGCCTCCAAAAGCCCGAAATATTATTTTAATTTGAAAGCGGCAAAAAAAGCCGCAGAGAAGACCGATACGACATTTACTCCGGCGATCTCGCTGGTGATGGCTTTGGCTGAAGCTTTGAAGCTGATGCGCGCGGATTCACTGGAAAATATCTTTAGCCGGCACGCGAAAATGGCGCAAGCCACGCGAGCGGCAATGCAGGCATTGGGTTTGGCATTATTCGCGCCGGATGCCGCTTCCGACGTAGTTACGGCAGTAAAAGTGCCGGAAGGCATAGACGGCGAAAAATTAGTCAAGACCATGCGCGATACTTACGGCGTAACCATTGCCGGCGGACAGTCGGAAATGAAGGGCAAGATATTCCGTATCGCGCATATGGGCTATATCGGTGAATTTGATATTATTATGGGTATTTCCTGCTTGGAAAAAGTCCTTAAGCAGATGGGTTATAAGTTTGAACTCGGCGCCGGCATCAAGGCCGCAGAGGAAGTGTTCTTAAAGTAAAAAGAGACGCTTATTAATATTTGATACCTTTGGTTAAGTTATTGGGTTAAGGTTAAGAAGCCAGTATGGTGGGTAGGTTATGGTTGAGTATCAACGACCTAACCTTAACCCTTAAACCATACCGGCATCCTAACCATAACCATAACCAAATTTATTCCAGGAATATAAATTTTAGCAATGGAGGTTGTTAAATGATCAAAATATTAGTCAGTGACGCGCTATCGGATGAGGGCATTAAGATACTTAAGGACGTCAAGGATTTTCAGGTTGACGTCAATACCGAATTAAAGCCGGATACCCTTAAAGAAGCGATCAAGAATTATGACGCGCTGATCGTCAGGAGCGCGACCAAGGTCACCCGCGATATCATTAATGCCGCGGATAAGCTCAAAGTCATCGGCCGCGCCGGCGTGGGCCTTGATAACGTGGACCTGGACGCTGCCACGCAAAAAGGGATCATCGTGATGAATACGCCTGCCGGCAATACTATCTCAACCGCGGAACACACGATGAGCATGATCCTTTCGCTTTCCCGTAATATCCCGCAGGCAAACAGCTCAACGAAGAAAGGCGAATGGAAGCGCTCAAAATTCATGGGCGTGGAATTATACACTAAAGTTTTGGGTATTGTCGGATTTGGCAGGATCGGCGGTGAGGTTGCCAAGCGTGCTTTTTCTTTCGGGATGAAAGTATTGGCATTTGACCCGTTCCTTTCGCGTGAGGTCGCCGAGAGCCTGGGGGTAGAGGTAGTGGAATTAAAGGACCTCCTCGGCCGCGCGGATTATATTACCGTGCATACTCCGCTTACCGAAGAAACGCGGCATATGATCTCTGCGGAAGAATTCGCGATCATGAAAAAAGGCGTGCGCGTGGTCAATTGCGCGCGCGGAGGCATTATTGACGAGGCGGCCCTGGTGCAGGCGATAAAAGAAGGAAAGGTCGCGGGCGCGGCGCTCGATGTTTTTGAAAAAGAGCCTTTGTCGCCGGATAGCGAGCTCCTAAAAGTAGATAATATTATTGCCACTCCTCACTTGGGCGCGTCTACTGAAGAAGCACAGGTCAATGTGGCCATTGAAGTGGCGGAGATCGTGCGCGACGCGCTTCTGGGTAAGGGTATACGTAATGCCGCTAATTATCCATGCCTTGAGGCGGAAGTATGCAATATCCTTGAGCCGTATATTAACCTTTCGGAAAAACTGGGAATATTTTCCGGCCAGTTGGTAGAAGGCAGGTTCCAGGAATTAAGCATAACTTACAGCGGGGAAATCATCCAGTATAATTTAAGCCCGTTGACTATGGCGCTGGTAAAGGGCATACTTTCCCCGATATTAAAGGAAACGGTAAATTTTATCAATGCCGTAAGCCTGGCGCGGGAAAGGGGAATAAATGTCCGGGAATCAAAGTCTTCCAAAGAGGGCGAATTCGTAAATTTGATCCAGCTGGAAATAAGGACCGATAAAGAGACCAAAAAGATCGCCGGCACGCTTTCCGCGAACAAACAGCCGCGCATCGTCAAGATCGACGAGAGCTATATGGAAGTTACTCCGGTGGGAGAAATGATCGTCATGCAAAATTGGGACCGGCCGGGTATTATCGGCAGCCTCGGTACGTTGATGGGTAAGCACAATATTAATATCGCGGCAATGACCTTTGGCCGCCGGGAGCGCGGAGGCAAAGCTACTTCCGTGTTGAACGTAGACAGCCCGATCTCTCCTGAAGTATTGGAAAGCATCCGGAAAACGGAAAACGTCTTGGAAGTAAAGATTATCAGGATATGATAAATAAATTAAAAATTATTTTCGCGTTTTTCATTTTAGGCCTTGCGTTTAATTGTTATGCCGAAGAGATAACGCTGATCTATACCGGCGATACGCACGCAGCGCTTTATCCATGCCATTGCCCGAAGGAGCCGGATGGCGGCATCAGCCGCAGGGCGACCCTGATCAATAAATTAAGGAAAGGCTCAGCTGCCAGCCTGGTCCTGGATTCAGGCGGATTCTTTGCCGGAGGGGCCTTTGATGAAAATGCTCAAAATACCCAGCTTGACATGCAGCGCACAGCAACAAACATCCGGGCAATGGAGTTGATGCGTTATGACGCCGCCCTTGTTTCTAATGACGAATTTAATTTCGGGCCGGAGTTCCTTAAACAGTCCGCTGCCGGGGCAAAATTTGCTTTTCTTTCCTGCGATGTCGCCCTGGATGGCCTTGCCGCCTTTATTATTAAGGAAATTTCCGGGATTAAGGTCGGCATAGCCGGCGTAACCGGGATCTCCGCGCAGCGGAAAGCTGCCGGGATAAAATCCATTGATCCGAAGGCAGCGGTCAGGATGACGGTGGAGGAAATTAAAAAGAAGAACGCGGAGATTATTATCCTGCTCAGCGGATTATCGGAAAGCGATAATGCGGAACTGGCGAAAGAAGTGCCGGGCATAGACATCATTATCAGTAACCGCGGCAAGACAAAAAAGGAAAAAGCAGTAAAGTCCGGGACAGCCTTAATGCTCAATCCGGCTTGGCAGGGAAGGAAATTAACCAAGGTTGCCGTCGCGTTAAAGGGCCGTAAGCTTGCCGATTATAAATCGGAAGACCTGCGGCTTTCTTCAGAGATCGCCGATGACCCGGCTGTATCGGCAATCCGGCCGCAATGTTTTTCCGATTATGACTGCAGGAAAAAAGGCATGTCCGGCTCTTGTAAGAATCCGGGAAACGTTAATGCCGAATGCCGTTTTAGCGAACCTGCGAAGGTCAGCCTTACCGTGGTTGTTCCCAAAGACTGCCGGGTATGCGACACCAGGCCGCTGGTGGATTATTTAAAAAACCACCTCCCCGGGCTTGCGGTCTCCCAGGTGCGTTATCCTTCACCTGAAGCGGATAAGTTGATCAAGGCTTGCGGGGTAAAAGCCCTGCCGCTTTATCTTTTAGGCAAAGAAGTGGAAAATCAACCGTTTTTTTACGCCCAGCTTAAAAAGGCATCTGAAGATAAAGGCGAATTTTATATGCTCAAACCGGCATATACCGGGATATCTTATCTCTTAGAGAGAGACCCGATTAAAGGCAGGCTTGACCTGTTCGTCAGCTTGTTCGGGAAAGACGCAAAAGTTTCGGTGGATGCCGCAAAGGAATTCAATCCTTCGCTGCATTTCCTGGTTTTTCAAAAAGACGGCGCATTCAGCGCTGCCAAGGGCACGCCTGAGATTGAGGAAAGCCTGCGCAGCGTTTGCGTAAAAAAATATTATCCCGGATTATTTTTAGATTATATCGGCTGCCGGATGAAAGCCATTGACAGTACCTGGTGGCAGGATTGCGCCGCAGGCATGGATCATGCGCAAATCGCCTCCTGCGCAAAAAGCGAGGAAGGCGCCGGGCTGCTTAGGGAGAATATCAGCCTTAATCAGGAGGCCCAGGTAACGATCGGGCCGTCTTATCTTATGGATAATATTGAAATGTTCGCGATCGAAGGTAAACCTGCTCCGGAAGACTTGAGGAAAGTCATAAAAAAGTGAGGCAATTATGGCAAAACCAAAAATCTATTTGATTGACGTTACAAACCGCGACGGCGTGCAAACATCAAGGATCTGCCTTTCTAAGCTTGAGAAGACAATGATCAACGTGTATCTTAACGAGATGGGCGTATTCCAGTCGGAATTCGGTTTTCCCGTCACGCGCCATGAGACTAATTACCTTAACGCCAATCTCGAGCTTTCCAAGTCAGGCGCGCTTGCGCCGATAAGGCTTGAAGGCTGGATCCGCGCGACAAAAGAAGACGTGAAGACCGCCTTTAAGCTGCTGCCGCAGATAAAACACTTGAATTTATCGATCTCTACTTCCGATCAAATGATCGTGCATAAATTCAAGGGCAAGCTTGACCATCAGTCGGTGATTGATGAAATGGGCGATGCGGTAAAGAGCGCCTACAAAGCAGGCGCTGAATCCATCGGCGTGAATGCCGAAGATGCCTCGCGCACGCGCATGGAATATCTTATTGAGTTTGCGCAGGCCGCCAAAGCTGCCGGCGCATGCAGGATCCGTTATTGCGATACGCTTGGCTGCGACAGCCCGTTTACGATCTATGAAAGGATAAAGCTTTTGGCGGAAGCGGTCCAGATGCCCGTAGAGATACACTGTCATAACGACCTGGGGCTGGTGGTAGCCAATTCCATTTCCGGGGCAAAGGCTGCTAATGACGCCGGGGTGGACGCTTATATAAATACCTGCGTTAACGGGATGGGCGAACGCGCGGGAAATGCCGATCTTGTTTCCGTGATCCTCGCGCTTAAATATGCGAATGGCCTGAGCGATTATCATCTTGACGAGCGGATAAGCCTCAAGGTTGCCTGGAAAATATGCAAATATGCCTCTTATGCGTTTGGAGTGCCGATACCGATCAACCAGCCGGGCATAGGCAGTAATGCCTTTGCGCATGAATCCGGTATACATGCCGACGGCGCTTTAAAAGACAGGCGCAATTATGAGCTTTATGATTTTGAAGAACTGGGCCGCGGGGAGCCGGAGATCATTGAGACCGGCAGGAAAATTACCGCCGGAGAATATTCCGGTATAAAGGGTTTCCGCAACGTCTATGAGAAGCTGGAAGTCGCGTTTGCCGATGATGATGAGGCGGCAAAGGTGCTGGAGTTAGTGCGTTATGCCAATGTCCATAACCAAAAGCCTCTGGTTGACGATGAATTAAAGTTCATCGCCAAATATCCCGACATTGCCTGTAAGATATTCACCATGAACCCGTAAGTACAGCGCGAGGAAAGATAAATGAATATAGTAATAGTCGGTACACAGTGGGGCGATGAGGGCAAGGGCAAACTGATAGATATTTTTTCTCAAAAAGTTGATTGCATTGTCCGTTACCAGGGCGGAAGCAACGCCGGGCATACGGTAGTTGTCAACGGAAAAGAATATATTTTTCATCTGATACCTTCGGGTATCCTGCATAAAGGCAAAGTCTGTTATATCGGCAACGGCGTTGTCGTTGACCCGGCAGTGCTCATTGAAGAGATCGAAGGCCTAAGTCGCGCGGGGATATCCATCGGCGGCCGGCTGAAGATCTCAAGCCTGGCGCACGTGATCATGCCCTACCATAAGATCCTGGATAAGCTGCGCGAAGGAAAACGTACCCATCGCATTGGTACTACCGGCCGGGGCATTGGCCCGTGTTATGCCGATAAAATAAACCGCTGCGGCATCAGGATCATTGATCTTTTAAGCCCGTCGGTTTTCAGGGACAAATTAAAAGATAACCTCAAAGAGAAGAATGAGATTTTTCGCAAGGTTTATGATCACAGCGGCTATAGCTTTGAAAAGACTTTTCGCCAATATCTGGGTTACGGAAAGAAGTTGTCCGGATATATCGGTAATACAAGCCAGCTGCTTAACCGCAAGATGAATGAAAAGAAAGACGTGCTTTTTGAGGGCGCGCAGGGGACTTTTCTTGATATTGATTTCGGCACGTATCCTTTCGTCACTTCTTCTTCGGCGATCGCCGGCGGCGCCTGCACCGGCGCAGGCGTATCCCCGGTAAAGATCGATAAGGTCATCGGCGTGGCAAAGGCATATTCTACGCGTGTAGGCGAAGGTCCTTTTCCTACGGAATTTAAAGGTAAATTCCAGGAATTCATCCGTAACAAAGGCAATGAATTCGGCGCCACTACCGGCAGGCCGCGCAGGTGCGGTTGGCTTGACGCGGTGATGGTGAGTGAGGCGATCGTTTTAAGCGGCATATCGGAACTGGCGATCATGAAGTTAGACGTGCTAGACAGCTTAAAATCCATCAGCGTATGCACGGCATATAGATATAAAGGTAAAGTGTTAAAAGAATTTCCTTATGACCTTGAGGTGTTAAAGAGCGTTAAGCCGGTATATAAACAGATGCCCGGTTGGAGCGGCTCTGTGGCCGGGGTAAGGCGTTTTAAGGATTTACCTGCCAATGCCAAAAAATACCTCTTATGGCTTCAGGATATCCTTAAGGCGAAGATTAAAGTTGCTTCTGTCGGCTCTTCCAGGGACGAGACAATTTTTGTTGACTAAGAATATCGGTTGTGTTATATTAAAATCTCGACTTTTCTTAAAATAAGAAAGAAGGAGGTAACAGATGAGACCCAGCGTTTTCTTAAAAATAACCGCGGTTTTATTCTTAACTTTATCGATTAGCGGATGCACGGTGATATTCCAGTCCGGCAGGCGCTCGGATGTGGAAAAGATCGAGAAATTGTCTAAGGAACTCGACGAACTGGCGCAGGCAAAGAAGCTCCTTGAAGAGCGGTTGAGCAAGGAAATAGACGATAAACAGGTAAAACTACAGATGATGGAGAAAGGGCTGGTGATCACTTTTGTAGCCGACGTCCTGTTTGATTCCGGCAAGGCAAAGGTAAGGCCGGAGGCATATTCGATATTGGACAAAGTCGCCCGCGTGCTGCAGGAAAATGTCCCCGATCTGAACGTCGGGATTGAAGGCCATACCGACAATGTGCCGATCAAGCATTCCGGATGGAAATCCAATTGGGAACTTTCTACAGCGCGCGCTTTAAGCGTGCTGCATTATCTTGTTGATGAGAAAGACGTTTTACCTGAGCGCATCTCGGCGATCGGTTACGGCGAATACCGGCCAGTAGCCTCAAATGACACACTGGAAGGCAGGGCGGCAAATCGCAGGGTTGAAGTTGTGATCCTGCCGAGGATAGCTAAAGCCAAGGATATGGACCGGCCGCAGGCGAGAAGTAAAAAGACGTCCATGAGAGAACCCGAGGAAAACCTTAAATAATTAAAGTTTGCTTTACCAAAGGAGCGGGACTATGGAAGAAGGGGCAAAGAATAAACTAATATTGATCCTTGGCGTGCTGACTTTGATTTTCTTCATTACTACCGTAGGCTCCTGTGGTAATTATCGTATACAAAAAAATGCCCGCAATAAAGAAATGGCAACGCGGCTGGACCTGGAAGAAAAGATGGCTAAGTCTGCCCAGGAAAAGGGCGTGAATGAGCAAAAGCTGAATTCTGCCACGCAGGCGCTGGAAGAAGAAAAGACCGCGCATCAGGCGACAAAAAAATCCCTGCTTCAGGAACAGCTGGTTAACCAGAGCTTAAAAGAGGAGCTGCAAAAGGTCAGTAAATTAAAAGATGCTTTAGAGGAAGACCTTAAAGAAGCCTTGACCGTTGCCAACGCCGCTAAGGCCAAGCCGAAGAAATGAGATAGCCGGCCTTAAAAATTTCGCGTTGTTCTTGCGGGGGGATGATTATCCCCCCCGTATTGTTAAAAGGAGGTGGTTTGCCGTGGTAAAAAAACTTATCCGCAAAAAGAAAAGTCCGGCAGCAAAAAGAACAACAACTCCCGTAAAGGCACCGCGTAAAAACACCAAGAAGGCAGTTGCGAAGGCCAGGCCAGCTGCTAAGGAAGAGAAAAAAGATGTAATGGGCTCTCAGGAAGTATTTGTGGAAAAGACTAAATTTTATACTCCTGTTTCCGCAAAGCCCGCCCGGACAATGCCGCAGGACCTGCCCGGCAGCTACGGCGAAGACCTGATCATCCTGCAGATCCGCGACCCCTGGTGGCTGCATACTTACTGGGAAGTAGTGCCCGGCACATGGGATAAGCTCAAGGCAAGGCTGGGCGATGCTTTTTATTCCGCAAAAAAAGTATTAAGGGTATATGACGTCAGCGATATTATTTTTGACGGCAAGAACGCCCATAGATTTTTTGATATTGAAATACCGCTTGAAGCCAGCAATTGGTATATTGATACCGGCGGGCCGGGAAGATCATGGTGCGTGGATCTTGGCCTCAGGATGGGCAGTGGCGAATTCATTACTATTGTGCGTTCAAACACCGTGCACACGCCTTTAGACGGCCCCTCATGGATCACGGATGAAGAATGGATGGTCCCGGAGGACATGTTCGCCCGGCTTTACGGCATGGGCTTTGGGTTCGGCAAGAGCTCCCCGGGCAAGGCCTGGCAGGAGCGGATGAAAAAGGCGCTTTTCTCAGGCGTCCTGGCTTCTCCCGGCATAACTTCCGTATCCAGCCCGGGGAAAAAAGCCAAAATGAGAAAATTCTGGTTTGTCCTGGATTGCGAGCTGATTGTTTACGGAGCTACGGAGCCGGACGCGAAAGTTACCGTGCAGGGCAAAGAGATCAAATTGCGGCCCGATGGCACGTTCACCCTGCGCTTTGTCCTTCCCGACGGCAAGCAGGTAATACCGGCAAAGGCGGTATCTGCCGACCAGATAGAAGAGCGCACCATAACCCCGATAGTCAGCAGGGAAACTAAAACTACTAATTTAATCAAAGAAACCGTTTAATCCAACACCGGATCCAGATTTATGCATAAAGGCTACTTGTGTTTAGTGCTGCACGGCCACCTGCCGTATGTCAGGCATCCTGCCCATGAGGATTTCCTGGAAGAAGATTGGCTGTATGAAGCGATAACCGAAACCTATATACCGCTGATCAACGTTTTTGAGAAGCTGGCTGAGGATGGCGTCAATTTTCGGATCACAATGACGCTTAGCCCTACGCTTATCTCTATGCTTTCCGATCAGCTGCTTTCCGAGCGTTATTTAAGGCACATTAACCGGTTGATCGAGCTGGCGCATAAAGAAATAGAGCGTACTGCCTGGCAGCCGGAATTTCAGCGGCTGGCAATAATGTACCTGAATACCTTTTGCCGGGCGCGCGATACATTTGAAAAATATAAGCGTAACCTCGTAACCGCGTTCAAGAATTTCCAGGATATCGGTAAGCTTGAGATCATTACCTGCGGCGCCACGCACGGCTACTTCCCCCTGATGGATGTCCGCCGGGAATCGGTACGGGCGCAGGTAAAAGTCGCGGCAAGCCACTACGAGAAGGCTTTCGGCAGAAGGCCGCGCGGGATCTGGCTTCCGGAATGCGGCTATCAGCCCGGCCACGATGAAATATTAAAAGAGGCCGGGATCCGTTATTTCTTTTCCGACGCGCACGGCGTATTGCATGGTTCTCCCCGGCCGAAATACGGGATATTTGCTCCGGTCTATTGCCGGGGAACGGGCGTCGCCTGCTTCGGCAGGGACCTGGAATCTTCCAAACAGGTATGGTCATCTATCGAAGGCTATCCCGGCGATTATAATTACCGGGAATTTTACCGCGACATCGGCTTTGACCTTGAATATGATTATATTAAACCCTATATCCATCCCGACGGTATCAGGATCAATACGGGGATCAAATATTACCGGATCACCGGGACAGAGATGCATAAAGAACCCTATGTTCCCGAGTGGGCAAGGCAAAGGGCAGCGGACCACGCCGGCAATTTCATGTTCAACCGCCAGAAGCAGGTGGAATACCTTTACGGCCTAATGGGCAAAAAGCCGCTTATTGTTTCTCCGTATGACGCGGAATTATACGGCCACTGGTGGTATGAAGGCCCGCAGTGGCTGGATTTTCTTTTCCGCAAGCTCGCTTATGACCAGGACGACATCCGTATGGTTACGCCTTCGGAATACCTCGAGGAAAATCCCCGCAATCAGGTAGTTACTCCGTCAATGTCCAGCTGGGGATGGAAAGGCTACAGTGAGATGTGGCTGCAGGGATCAAATGATTGGGTTTACCGCCATTTGCACGCCGCTTCAAAAAGGATGACTGCGTTGGCCAAAGATTATCCTGATCGTCAGGGGCTGGAGAGGCGGGCTTTAAATCAGGCGTTAAGAGAGCTGCTCCTTGCCCAAAGCTCTGATTGGGCGTTTATATTAGGCACCGGCACGCATGTCAGTTACGCCGTCAAACGTACTAAAGACCATCTGCTGAACTTTAACCGCCTGTACGAAGATATAAGGTCGAATTCCATCGACAGCGATTGGCTTTCCGGCATTGAGTATACCGATAATATATTTCCGGATATCGATTACAGGGTCCACCAATAACAATTTAAAACTTAAAATTTTTTAATGGCCGAAAAAAACAATCTTCCCCGTCACGTCGCTTTCATTATGGACGGAAACGGCAGGTGGGCCCAGGAGCGCGGGTTATCGCGCGCCGACGGCCACCGCGCAGGTGTTGATACGGTCAGAGAGATCGTAAAGGCGTCCCGCGAATGGGGGATAGAAGTAGTCACGTTTTTCGCGTTTTCTACTGAAAACTGGAGCAGGCCGCGGAAAGAAGTAGAGATCCTCATGCGCTTCCTCGGTACTTTTCTTGACCGGGAGATCAGGGGCCTGCATAAGAACAATATCAGGTTCAAGGTTATTGGCAGGGCTGATCCGTTGCCGCCTTTTTTACTGAAAAAGATCAAACAGGCAGAAGAAAAGACCGCGGCTAATGAGGGATTGATCCTTATCTTGGCTTTAAATTACGGTTCCCGGCAGGAGATCGTGGATGCCGCAAAGAAACTGGCGGATTCTGTCAGCCGCGGCCGGTTAAAGCCCGGGGACATAAACGAAGATTTGTTCGGCAGATTCCTCTATACGGCAGGGCTTCCGGACCCGGATTTATTGATTCGTACCAGTGGCGAGATGCGGCTTTCCAACTTTTTGCTTTGGCAGCTTTCGTACGCCGAATTATATTTTCCCAAAAAATACTGGCCTGATTTCAAAAAAAGCGACTTTGAAAAAGCGATCAAGGCATATCAGGACAGGGAAAGGAGATTCGGAGGGATCGATGCTGATAAAGAGGATAATTAGCTCTGTATTACTGATCGGGTTGATCGCCGCGGTGGTGATCAAGGATTGGGTATGCGGCCTGACAGTGGTCGTATTCATCGGCTTCGGGCTCTATGAGTTTTTCACGATGCTGGAGAATAAAGGCATACGCATATATAAATATGTCGGCATCGGCGTCGGCCTTTTGATCCCGCTTTCCATTGCTTCCCGGTTTGAGCTGACAAAAAACTGGGAATTGTTACTGATCGTGCTGGCGCTTTTATTCCTGCTGGTTATGCAATTCAGGCGCAGGGAAAATTCCGGGACGATCGTGGATATTTCTACGACCCTCTTTGGCATACTTTATGTTTCATGGTTTTTCAGCTTTATGATCAAGATCAGGTATCTTGAGGCAGGGCTTGGGCTTTTCTTAAGCGTGCTCTTGATCACCAAGCTCGGCGATATCGGCGCATATTTTATCGGCTCGCGATTAGGCAGGACCCCGCTGATCCCGCGCATCAGCCCTAATAAATCCGTGGAAGGCGCGATCGGCGGATTGTTATTCAGCGTGATCGGCGCGTTGATCAGCAAGCCGTTTTTAAACCTGTCTTATCCGCACCTTATTTTTATCGGGTCGGCTTTAGGAGTCCTTGGCCAGCTGGGAGACCTCTCTGAATCACTGATAAAGCGGGATTGCCAGATAAAAGATTCAGGCCGCCTCTTTCCCGGTATGGGGGGAGTGCTGGATATAATTGATAGCCTGCTTTTTACCGCTCCGGCATTTTATTTTTATATTAGCGCGGTGCTTAATAAAAATTAGCTATGAGGCGTATCGCCATACTCGGTTCTACCGGCTCGATCGGAATAAGTACGCTTGATGTAGTAAGGAAAAACCCTTCGGCATTTAAGGCCGTAGCTTTAAGCACCAATTCCAATACGGTTGTTTTAGGCAGGCAGATCAGGGAGTTTCGGCCTTTAGCCGCCTGTATCAGCGGTAACGGACAGGTAAAAGCATTTAAGGCTGCGACAAAGATTTTTTCCGGCAGCGACGGCCTGCTGCGCATAGCCGCAGACCGCAGGGTTGACCGGGTAGTGCTGGCAATAAGCGGGGCAGCAGCCTTACCGCCCCTGTTGGCGGCGATTGAGCATGGTAAAGACGTTGCCCTGGCCAATAAAGAATCCTTGGCCATGGCCGGCACCATAGTCATGCGTAAAGCCGCGCAAAATAAAGTAAAGATCCTGCCGATAGACAGTGAGCAATCGGCGATCTGGCAGTGCCTGCAAGGCCAGCAAAAGAAAAGCGTAAAGAATATTTATCTGACTGCTTCCGGCGGCCCGTTCCGCAGTCTGCAGGAAAAATATTTTAAAGATATTACTCCCAAACAGGCCTTGGCCCATCCGCGCTGGAAAATGGGCAAAAAGATCACGGTTGATTCCGCGACCTTGATGAACAAGGGCCTGGAGCTCTTTGAGGCAATGTATTTGTTCGGGATAGCTCCGGAAAAGATAAAAGTGGTTGTGCATCCCGAATCAATCGTGCATTCTATGGTTGAGTTTGTTGACGGGTCAGTGATCGCCCAGTTGTCGGTTACGGATATGCGCATACCTATACAGTACGCGCTTTCCTACCCTGAGCGGCTGGCGGCCGCAGGCAATCAGCTTGATCTGTGTAAGCTAAAACAGTTGAATTTTGAAAAGCCGGATTTCGGAAAATTTCCCTGTTTGAAGCTGGCTTACCGGGCTGCTTATAACGGCGGCACAGCGCCCTGCGCGTTGAACGCGGCAAACGAAGTAAGCGTGGCGGAATTTTTGCAGGGCAGGATAAAATTCACCTCCATACCGCTGGTCATTGAAAAGGTACTGGATAAGTTAAACAATATTAGAAGCCCGCGGTTGGATGAAGTACTTGACGCAGACGCATGGGCGCGCAGGCAAGCATCGGAGGTTATTAGAAAATCATGTTAAGTTTGATCATTTTTCTGGGGATTCTCGGCGTATTGATCATTGTCCATGAATTCGGGCATTTTATCGTTGCCAAGAAAACAGGCGTGAGGGTGGAGAAATTCTCTTTGGGCTTTGGCCCTGCGATTTTAAAGAAAAAAGCCGGTGATACCGAATATGCCGTTAATCTTATTCCCCTTGGCGGCTATGTAAAACTGGCAGGCGACAATCTGGAGGAATATAAAGGTAAGCCCGACGATTACCTCAGCAAAAAGCCCGGCAGGCGCGCGGCAATCATATTTTTCGGATCGTTCCTGAATTATATTTTGGGCATATTGTTTTTCTGGATCGTTTTTTTTGTCGGTTATCCCAACCTGACTACTAAGGTCGGGTCGCTGGTCGATAATATGGGCGCAAAAGAAGCGGGGATCCTGACCGGCGATAAGATCATTGCCATAGACGGGGAAAAAGTGGCGCTTTGGGAAGAGATGCAAAAAGTCATCCATCCTAAAAAAGACGGAAGCGTGGTAAGAATTTCCCTGCTGCGGGCAGATAAAGAGTTATCCCTGGATGCCAGGATAAGCGCCAAGGAATTCAACGATATACTCGGAAAAAAGCGCAGCATAGGGCTTCTGGGCATTGCGCCCGGCGATGAGATCGTTACGGTAAGGCACGGCATCATTGAGGGGTTCTTCCTAAGCGTAAAGAAAACGTGGGAAATAACCACGTTAACGTATAACGGCCTGTGGAGAATGGTCACGGGCAAGCTTTCCATGCGCGAAACAATGACCGGCCCTATCGGCATATTCATCATTACCTCCAAGGTCAAGGGCCTGGGTTTTATCGCCCTGATGCAATTAATGGCGCTTTTAAGCATCAGCCTTGCGATATTCAATATGCTGCCTTTCCCGGCGCTGGACGGCGGGCATATCGCGCTTCTGGCAATTGAGAAGATCCGGGGAAAATACTTGAGCCAGAAAGCAGAACAGGTGCTTAACCGGATCGGCTATACCCTGATCATATGTTTGGCGCTGGTTGTTACTTATAATGACGTGATTAAATTCTTTGGGGACAGGATCTACAAATTTTTTAATAGATGAAGATCAAAAGACGCGAAACCCGGATCATAAAGATCGGCAATGTGCGCATCGGCGCAGGCTATCCGGTTGCCATCCAATCAATGGCAAAGGCCAAGACTTCCGATATCCAAAGCGTGCTAAAGCAGCTGCATGAGCTTAAAGCAGCAGGCTGCGAGATCTGCCGTTTGGCAGTAAAGGATAAGGAAGATGCCTTGGCAATAAAGGCGATAAAGCGCCAGGCAAAACTGCCGTTGGTAGCCGACATTCATTTTGATTGGCAACTGGCTTTAATTGCCATTAACAGCGGCGTGGATAAGATACGTCTTAACCCGGGGAATATCTACAAAAGAGCACAGGTTGAGGCGATTGCCGCTGCGGCAAAAGCCCATCACATTCCGATAAGAGTGGGATTAAACTCCGGTTCTTTGCCTGGCACCAAACACCTAGCACCTAACACCAGAATAGCGGATAGAATGGTAAGGGCCTGCCTTGATTATATTAAGATTCTGGAGAAGCAGAGGTTTCACGATATCGTTATCTCTCTTAAGGCCTCAAATATTTTTGACACGGTTGAAGCTTACCGTAAAATGAGCAGGGCATGCGATTATCCTTTTCATCTGGGAGTTACGGCAACCGGCCTGCCTGCCGGCGGAGCAATAAAATCAAGCATCGCCATCGGCAGCCTTTTGCTTGACGGGATCGGCGATACAATAAGAGTTTCGCTTACCGATGTGCCGCAGGAAGAAGTCAGGGTGGCAAAGTCAATACTTGAAGCATTGTCATTGCGTAGATTCGGCCCGGAGATTATCAGCTGTCCGACCTGCGGCCGCTGCGAAGTGGACCTGATCAAGGTGGTAAAAGATTTAGAGCGTAAGCTGCCGGCCATAAGCCATGAATTATTAAATCGTCCGCTAAAGGTAGCTGTGATGGGCTGCGTGGTTAACGGCCCGGGAGAGGCAAAAGAAGCGGATATCGGTATTGCTTTCGGGAAAAAAGACGGCTTATTATTTAAAAAAGGCAAACCAATAAAAAAGATCCGTTTTAATGATTGCGTCAGCGTATTGTTAAAAGAAATGAGGTAGGCGATGGTAGTCAAAGAGCTGAAAGATAAAATAAGGAAGGCGCTTTTTTCCGCTTCAAGCAACCTGTTTTCCCGGGAAGAGTTCAGGGAAGAGGATTTAAAAGAGGCGATCCGCCGAGCGACAAGCGAAGTGATTTCCCTCGAGGCAGCGGTTGTCTCAGAACCGGATAAGGCCCGGGTTGCCAGTGAATTATTCGATGAGCTTACCGGCTTTGGCCCGCTTGAAGGCCTGATCAAAGACCCTGAAGTCACCGAGATCATGATCAACGGCCCGAAAAAGATCTATGTGGAAAAGGCGGGTAAATCCCGCTTAAGCGGCTTAACCTTTGACGATGAGAGCAGGTTGATGTTCTTTATCTACAAGATATTGTCTCCCACGCGCAGGCATGTGGATGAATATATCCCTTATACCGATGTTTCGATGGAAGACGGTTCGCGGGTAAATATTATTATTTCGCCGCTTGCCCTGGACGGCCCGGTAGTAACGATCAGAAAGTTCCTTAAAAATATCGCTTCTGCCGATGACCTTATCAGCCTTGGTACTATAGACAGGCGCATGGCGGATTTTCTGGTCGCTTGCGTCAAGGCGCGGGTAAATATAATTTTTACCGGAGCTACGGGAAGCGGAAAGACCACTACGCTTAACGCGTTATCGTCTTATATCGCCGATGGCGAGCGTATTGTTACCATTGAGGACACTGCGGAATTGAGGCTTAGCCAGGAACATGTTGTGCGGCTTGAATCGCGGCAGCCTAATATAGAAGGTAAGGGCGAGGTAGGCTTAAGGGAACTTTTCCGTAACAGCCTGCGTATGCGGCCCAAAAGAATCATCCTCGGAGAGATCCGCGGCGCAGAAGCCCTGGATATGCTGCAGGCAATATGTTCCGGCCACGCCGGATCACTGGCAATCCTGCATGCCAATTCGCCGCAGGACGCGATATACCGGCTTGAGACAATGATCTTGACTTCCGGTGTGCCCCTGACGCTTGAGGCGATAAATCGCCAGATCGCAGCTGCGGTAAACCTTATTGTGCAGCATGAACAAATGCCTGACGGCTCGCGTAAGATAACTTATATCACTCAAGTGAATGGCTTGAAGAACGGGCAGGTAGCGCTGGAAGATATTTTTCTTTATGAATCGGCAGAAGGCGCGGGAAACGGTTCGTGGAAGGCTACCGGAGTTGTGCCGGTATTTTATCCGTTATTCAAAAAAGCAGGACTAAATTTATCCGCGGATCTATTCAGGAAGGACTAATAACGATATGCTTTGGACTAAGACGTTTATCCCGACCTTAAAAGAGGCGCCGCAGGAAGCCGAATCAACAGCGCATCAACTGATGCTGCGCGCAGGGCTTATCCGCATGCTTTTGGCAGGCGCTTATTCATATCTGCCCCTGGGGCTTAAAGTATTAAGTAATATTGAAAATATCATCCGGCAGGAAATGGATGCCGCCGGTGCCGCGGAATTGCTTTTGCCGGCTCTGCAGCCTTTGGATCTCTGGGTTAAGTCAGGCCGCGATAAAGATATCGGGGAAGTAATGATCAGGTTTACTGACCGCAGGGGAAGGAATATCTGCCTTGGCCCCACGCACGAGGAAGTGATCACTGAACTGGTTAAAAGCCAAGTTTCTTCATATAAGCAGTTGCCGGTAGTCCTTTATCAGATACAGACGAAGTTCCGCGACGAAATACGGCCGCGTTTCGGCGTAGTCCGGGCATGCGAGTTCATTATGAAAGACGCGTATAGTTTTGATAAAGATGAAGAAGGGTTGGATAAAAATTACCGCGCGATGTATGACGCATACCAGAGGATATTTAAACGGTGCGGCTTGAGCATCTTGATCCAGGAAGCGGATTCCGGAGTGATGGGCGGCAAGGTTTCGCATGAATTCATGGTCCCTGCCGAGAGTGGGGAAGATACGGTGCTGCAGGACGGCAAAAAAATAAATGTCATTGAGATCGGCCATATTTTTAAGCTGGGCACAAAATACAGCGCTGCGTTAGGCGCCAATTTCCTTGATAGTAACGGCAAGCTTAATCCGGTCATCATGGGCTGCTACGGCATAGGCGTATCCCGGTTGATCGCTGCGATAATCGAACAGAACCATGATCCCGACGGGATCATTTGGCCAACAGAAGTAAGCCCATATAAAGCAGCTATTTTGCCGCTTGATACAGAAGACAGCCAGACCATGCACAGCGCCATGGAAATATATAAGCAGCTTGCAGATAGCGGAATAGGGGCCCTTTTAGATGACCGCCAGGAGCGGCCGGGCGTGAAATTCAAAGATGCCGACCTTATTGGCATACCGGTAATCATTGTCTTGGGTAAAAAGACGCTCAAAGAGCAAAAGATAGAGGTTAAGGACCGCAGGAGCAAAGAAGTTTTTCTTGTGGATAAAGCCAGGTTTCTGGAGAAGGTAAGGGGATTGTTGGGGCGGGGGAATTAAAATGGACAATACCGCGATCATTGAAGAGCTGAAAGCCATGATCCAGCCGCTGCTTACAGAAAGCGGCTTTGAGTTGGTAGAACTGAATTTTTCAAGGTCAAGGTTTTCTTCTACGCTGTCGGTTTTCGCAGACAGGATCGGCGGCGGGATAACTATTGATGACTGCGCCATGCTTAACCGCAAGATCGGCGATTTGCTGGAAGCGCAGGATATAATTCAGGAAAAGTACCTGCTTGAGGTGTCCAGCCCCGGTATCGACCGGCTGCTTACGACAAAAAACGATTTTTCCCGCTGTATCGGCAAAAACGTAAAGTTCTTTCTAAGGGAGGCAATAAATGGTAAAATAGAGGTTGACGGAAAGGTTTTAAAGGTAGATGACGTGATAGTCACCATTGAGGAGAAAAAGGGGAATTTGGATATACCCTTATTTAATATAAACAAGGCAAGGCAGATAGTATAATTAGTGAGGAAAAATGAGCCAGGAATTATTAGCAATATTAGATCAAATAGAGAGAGAAAAAGGGATTAAGAAGGAAATATTGATTGAGGCTGTAGAGGCCGCGCTTTTGATCGCCGTGCGCAAGGTGCTTGACGCTAGCCTGGAGGAAGAACTTAAGGTAGAGCTTGACCGCGGCACGGGAAAGATCCGGGCGTTCCGGGGGAAAGAAGAGATCAACTCGATCAATTTCGGCAGGATCGCCGCTTCTACTGCGCGGCAGGTAATCATCCAGAAGATCCGCGAAGCGGAGAAAGACGTCGTATTCGGCGAATTTCAGGCCAAGCTGGGCGAGATTGTTTCCGGCGTGGTTTACCGCTTTGATAAAGGCAATATTGTGGTTGATCTTTTGGGAAAGGCCGAGGGGGTTATTCTTAAGCATGAGCAGTCTCCGAAAGAGGAGTTTAAGCAGGGCCAGCGTATCCGCGCCCTGGTCCTGGAAGTCAGAAAGGACAGTAAAGGCGCGCAGATTGTTTTATCGCGCTCTCATCCGAATTTCGTGAGGAAACTTTTTGAATTGGAAGTGCCGGAGATCTACGAAGGCATCGTGGAGGTAAAATCTATCGCGCGCCAGGCAGGGGAACGCACAAAGATCTCCGTATACTCAAAGAACGATAAAGTTGACTCCGTGGGCGCCTGCGTGGGTATGAGAGGTAATCGCGTGCGCAATATCGTAAACGAGATCCACGGGGAGAAGATAGACATTGTCCGTTATAACGAGGATATAAAAGAATATATTAAAGCTGCTCTTTCTCCGGCAAAGATCAATGAGATAAGAGTGGATAAGGAGCATCTTAAGGCCGAAGCGATTGTTGATGACGACCAGCTTTCGTTGGCGATCGGAAAGCACGGCCAGAATGTAAGACTGGCTTCCCGCCTGATCGGTTGGGAATTGGATATTCGTAGTAAAGCAGCGCTTGTTGCTCAGGCTGAAGCTAATACTAAGCTTGCAGCTGAAACAGAGGCGGCAGCCGAAGCAGAAGCAGGTAAGAAGCCGGAGGAAGCTAAGAAAACGAAGAAAGCAAAGAAGGAGAAAAAAGGAGTTCCTCTTGAAGACCTGCCCGGCGTGGGGGAAAAGACCCTAGTCTGCCTCAAGGATGCGGGGTTTGAAACCGTGCAGGATATTGCCAAATCCAGTATTGAAAAACTTACTGAAGTAAAAGGCATCGGAGAGAAAAAAGCAGAGAAATTAATCGAAGAAGCAAAGAAATTGAAAAATTAGAAAGAGTCATATGGTAAACGCAAAAAAAGAAAAACCCGCGGCAAAAAAAACATTAAAAAAGGCCGTTGTAAAATCTAAGGTGGCTAAAGCGGCACATCATGTTGCTGCTAAAAAACCTTTGGCCAAAAGCCACGCTGTTAAGCCTGCCGCGGCAAAGCCGTCTAAATCAGTTAAGACGGCCGGTAAGGTAATTCATGCGCATTCGGCGCCGGCGCATAAACCGGTTGTGCATACGGCACAGCAGCATCCTGCAGCGCATCCGGTTGTTCCGCAAGCAGCCAAGCCGGTGCATGTTGCCGCGCCTAAGCCAGCCCAGATTGTTACGCCCAAGCCGGTGCATCCGGCTGTGCCCAAACCGGCGCATCATGCTGCGCCTGAACCAGCTAAACATGCGCCTATTCCTGTTCCTGTTGCTAAGCCGGTAGTTCCTGCTCCGGTTGCAGAGATCGAATTAAAAGAATTAGAGCTTGAATTTCCCATCACCGTAAAGGACCTGGCAATCAAGCTGCAGGAAAAGTCTTCAACTGTAATTAAACACCTGATGGCAATGCGGGTTATGGCAGGCCTGAATCAGACCTTGGAAGAGTCCGTAGTTTCGGCCGTGTGCCAGAAGTACGGCTTTAAGATAAAGAAAGCCCTTGATGAGGAAGAGTCTGTTTTGCACACTCACGCGCAGGATGATTCTCCTGCGGCGTTAAAAGCAAGGCCTCCGGTAGTCACGATCATGGGCCATGTTGACCATGGAAAGACCTCTTTGCTTGACGCGATCAGAAAAAGCAAGGTTGCCGAAGGAGAACACGGCGGAATTACGCAGCACATCGGCGCATACCGCGTGATCCTGCCGCACGGAGAAATAACTTTTCTTGATACCCCGGGCCACGAAGCGTTTACGGCGATGCGCGCGCGCGGCGCCGGCATCACCGATATCGTAGTATTGGTCGTGGCTGCCGACGACGGCATAATGCCGCAGACAGTAGAATCCATAGATCATGCCAGGGCAGCCGGCGTTTCCATTATTGTTGCCGTGAATAAGATTGATAAGCCTCAGGCAGACCTTGACCGGGTGAAAAAACAGCTTGCCGAATTAAACCTCATGGCGGAAGACTGGGGCGGCAAGACCATTACCGTGCCTGTTTCGGCAAAAACCGGAGAAGGCATTGATAACCTTTTGGAAATGATCCTCCTTGAAGCGCAGATGCTGGAACTAAAGGCTAATCCTTTAAGGCAGGCGCGCGGAGTGGTAGTTGAGGCCAAGATCAGCAAAGGCCGCGGACCGGTAGCCACACTTCTGGTCCAGAACGGGACGCTGCGCTTGAATGAAAGTATTATCGTCGGCAACCATTACGGTAAGATCAGGGCAATGTTTGACGATCACGGACGTTCGGTAACCGCTGCCGGCCCGGCATTTCCCGTTGAGGTCCTCGGGCTATCAGGCGTAGCACAGGCAGGCGAGCCGTTCTTCAGCGTTAAAGACGAGAAACAGGCGCGCGACCTGGCGTTTGAACGCCAGGAAAAAGAAAGGCTCAAGCAGATAAAGAGCTCCAAGAAAATAAGCCTGGAAGACCTGTATACGCAGATCAAGGAAGGCAAGCTTAAAGAGCTTAAGATCATCATTAAGGCCGATGTCCAGGGTTCGCTTGAAGCGATAAATCAGACCCTTAATAAACTCAATGTTTCAGAGATCAAACTGAATTTTATCCATGAGGCAGTAGGCAGCATCAATTCCTCGGACGTAATACTGGCAGTAGCATCCGACGCGTTGATCCTTGGTTTCAATGTCATGCCTGATGAGCCGGCTAAAGAGTTGATCTCTAAAGAAGGCATAGATGTAAGGACATATAATATTATTTACGAACTAGCCAATGACATTAAAGCGGCTATTGAAGGTATGCTTGAGCCGAAGCTCAAAAAAACTTTCCTCGGCAAGGTGGAAGTAAGAAAGGTATTCCGGCTTTCGCGTTCAGGCATGGTTGCCGGTTGTTTCGTGACCAAGGGCAAGGTTACCCGCTCAAGCCCGGTAAGCCTGGTCCGCAACGGCAGCGTTATATTTGAGGGCAATCTTTCTTCCTTAAAGCGTTTTAAAGACGATGTCCGCGAAGTGGCCGAGGGTTTTGAGTGCGGCATTACTCTGGCGGGCTTTGACGCTGTTCAGGAAGGCGATATCATAGAAGCGCACGAGATACAAAAGATCGCCAGAACTCTGTGATGAAAAAACGCATATTAAGCGGCATGCGCCCGACCGGTAAATTACATTTGGGCCATCTTGTCGGCGCGCTGGACAACTGGGTAAAGCTGCAGGAAGAATACGATTGTTTTTTTATGGTCGCTGATTGGCACGCGTTGATGAGCGAGTATGAAAATACTCAAGTCCTGCGCGAATCGGCAACCGATAATGTGATTGACTGGCTGGCAGCCGGAATTGATCCGGAAAAATCCACGCTCTTCATACAATCGCAGGTGCCGGCGCATTTGGATCTGCAGATGATCTTTTCCTGCCTTACTCCCCTTGGTTGGCTTGAGCGTTGTCCCACCTACAAAGAACAATTACGGGAAGTTAAAACGCGTGATCTTAATACCTACGGGTTCCTGGGGTATCCTGTGCTTCAGGCAGCGGACATACTTATCTATAAGGCAGATAAAGTCCCGGTAGGCGAAGATCAGCTGCCGCACCTTGAACTGACGCGGGAGATCAGCAGGCGCTTTAATTCGCTTTATAAAAAAGAAATATTCCCTGAACCGGCAGCGCTGCTTACCAGCGTGCCGCGGCTTTTGGGCCTTGACGGCAGGAAAATGAGCAAGAGCTATAATAACACCGTAAACCTTTCTGACCCCGAAGAAATAGTCAGGAAAAAGATCGCCGGCATGGTCACTGACCCCAAACGGATCAAATTATCCGATCCCGGACATCCGGAAATCTGTAATGTTTTTTCGTATTATTCGTATTTTATCCCCGAGCTTAAAGAAGATGTCAGGGATTGGTGCGTAAACGCAAAGGTAGGCTGTACTGAATGTAAAAAAAGAATGGCGGACGGCCTGCTTAAAAAACTTGAGCCTTTTCACCATAGGCGCCGGGAATTCGCCAAGGATGACAAAAGAGTGACTAAGATATTAGGACAGGGAAAAGATAAGGCGATTGCTGTTTCTTCCAAAACGCTTAAGGAAGCAAAAGAAGCAATGAGTTTTCCTGCTTAGGAGGAATATGAGCTATAAAGTAAGATTGGAATTATTTGAAGGGCCGCTGGACCTGCTTTTGTATCTTGTGAAGAAGGATCACCTTAATATTTACGATATACCCATAGCCGCGGTCACCGAACAGTATATGCGCTACCTTGAGCTGATGAAGCTTTTGGATTTAAATATCGCCGGAGAATTCCTGGTGATGGCTGCCACGCTTCTTCAGATCAAATCAAAGATGCTGCTTCCCGCGGAGGAAGCGGCGCAGGATGAGCTTCCGGAAGAAGACCCGCGCGCGGAATTGATAAAGCGGCTGCTTGAATATGAGAAATTCAAAGAGATCGCCGAAACCCTGAGACAGAAAGAAGCCGGCCAGCAGGAAGTCTTTAAGCGGCCCAAGACAGAGAACGACGCTGACATCCCCAAAGAAGCAGGGGTATATTTTGAGGCGAGTATATTTGACCTGATCAGCGCTTTTTCTAAAGCCCTTGAAGACGTGCCCAAGGACATGTTTTATGAAGTGATCAAGGATGAGTTCACCATTGAGGAAAAAGTGCACCAGATCCTGCATATGCTCCTTGTTGAATCTTCGGTAAAGATCTCGCAATTGTTCAGCCGCGCCAAGCATAAGATTGAAGTGATCGTGACTTTTCTGGCGATACTTGAGTTGATGCGGATGAAAGAAGTGATTGCCCGCCAAAAAGGGCTGTTTGACGAGATAGAGATCGCAAGGAATAAGGAAAACATCATACCTTATGAAGAAAGAAACCCGACAGAAGCTAATTGAGCGTCCGCAGCGGCCTTCCGGATCAAACGATGCCGAGCTCCAGGAAAAGATCCTCCGCAATCAGCAGGAGAGCGACGAGGATGTTGTTTTAAATATTTCGCTGCGTCCTAAGCGGCTCTCGGAATTCGTCGGCCAAAAAGACCTTATAGGTAATCTAAACGTTTGCCTGACTGCCGCAAAGCAAAGAAGCGAGCCGCTTGAGCATGTGATCTTTTCCGGCCCTCCCGGCCTGGGTAAGACTTCGCTGGCGCACATTATTGCCCATGAAATGGGCACAAAGGTTACCGCGACTTCCGGCCCGGCAATTACGCGCGCAGGAGACTTGATCGGCATACTTACAAACCTGGAAAAGGGCGATATCCTTTTTATCGACGAGATACACCGGCTTTCCCATGTGGTAGAGGAATTCCTTTATCCGGCGATGGAAGGGTTCCAGATAGATTTTGTGATTGATAAAGGGCCCTATGCCAAGACGATCAAATTTAACCTTAAGCCATTTACCTTAGTAGCCGCCACAACGCGGATCGGGCTTTTATCCGGGCCATTGCGCAGCAGGTTCGGGATATTTTTTCATCTTGATTTTTATCCGGTAGAAGACTTGTCCAGGATCATTAAGCATTCTGCCAGGATCCTGGGTATGGGCATAGACGACGAAGCAGCTGCGGAGATTGCCCGCCGCGCCAGAGGCACCCCGCGCATTGCCAACCGCCTGCTGCGGCGTATCCGGGATTACGCGCAGGTCCGCAGCCTCGGCAAGGTAACTTTTGACATTGCCGTAAAGACGTTGAATGACCTGGGTATTGATAAGGCCGGGTTTGATGATATGGACCGCAAAGTATTAAAATTGATCCTTGAGACATATGAAGGCGGGCCGGTAGGCGTGGAATCGCTTGCCGCAAGCCTTAACGAGGAAGTCGATACGATAGTTGACAGCGTGGAGCCCTACCTTTTAAAAACCGGTTATCTTAAGCGCACTTCCCGCGGCAGGCTGGCAACAAAACTCGCCTACGAACATTTCGGCATCAAGCACAATAAAGAAAAACAGGAAGTCTTATTTAAGGAATAAACCTACTTGCGCCAACCGATGAAGATCCTACTGCATACTTGCTGCGCGCCGTGCCTGATCTTTCCCCTTGAAAGGCTAAGGGGCCAGGGTTATGAAACAGAAGGGTTTTTTTATAACCCTAACATCCATCCGTTCAATGAATACAAGAACAGGAAACAGGCAGTGCTTGATTATAGCCAGGCTTCAGGCCTGACCGTAGATTATCCGGAATACGATCCGGCGGAATTCTTCCGGCAGATAAACCTTAAAGAAACAAGCCCGGGCAGGTGCCGGCTATGCTGGCAATTACGCCTTAAAAAAACAGCAGCAACAGCCAAAGAAAAGAAATTTGATCTGTTTTCCACGACCCTGCTGGTGAGCCCTTATCAGGATCAGTCCCTGATAAAAGAGGTCGGCAATGTTGTTTCTAAAGAAGAGGGCGTGGAGTTTTATTACGAGGATTTCCGGCCGGGGTTCCGCAAGGCCCACGAGCAGGCCCGCGCCCAGGGAGTCTATTGCCAGAAATACTGCGGGTGCATTTATTCGGAGATAGACAGATGCAAACCACGCAAGTAAAAGCTATATTAAAAGTAACCGCGCTTATTTTTACGGCAGCCGCCTGCTGCATGCTTTATGCAGGCAGTTGTTATTCCGCAGAGAAATACGTGCGCGTGGCAATACTGCAGGACGCAGAGTTGATCCGGGTCAGCGTCAACGGCCCTTACAACATAATTGATGCCAGGGACGGGAAAATATTATCCAGCGGAAAGTTCCTTTCTGCCGCGGCAAGCGGCAGCAAGGCAGGGATCATTATAGACGGCGATGAATACAAAACAGGCCGGATATCCGTTGAAGCATCCGGCCAGCAGCCGGTGGTGATAAACGGCAGGAATTACCGCGGTAACGTGCGCTTGATCAAAAAAGATAATCTGCGGCTTACGGCGGTCAATGACATTGGGCTGGAAGATTACGTAAAAGGCATATTGTATAACGAGGTATCGCATTATTGGCCGGAAGAGGCGCTTAAGGCGCAGGCAGTTGTCTGCCGCACCTACGCGATCTATCAATCAGCGCAAAGTTCCGGCCGCGATTATGACGTTACCAATGATATTTATTCGCAGGTTTACGGAGGCAAGGCTTCCGAGCGTTTTCGCACCAACCGCGCGGTAGATGATACAAAAGGCCTTACCCTGACGTATGCGGGAGCGGTTTTTCCGGCTTATTTCCACGCTACCTGCGGCGGCCATACCGAAGATGCCTCGTTATTGTGGAACATCAATCTTCCTGTGCTTTGGGGCGTGTCTTGCGGTTTTTGCAAAGAGTCTCCGCATTTTAACTGGCACCGGGTGATGACGCTGGATGAAATAAAAGACGCCCTGGTCAAGGCAGGGCATAAGAACTGCGGCAACATACTGGCAATTGAAATTTCCGGAACCGATAATTCGGGCAGGGTAAGGGACCTTGTATTCCGCACCGATAAGGATATGCTTGTAGTTTCCGCCAAAGACTTCCGCAATATCATTGGCCCGAATGCCATAAAGAGCGCGAATTTTAAAGTGAGCATTACCGGCAGGGACGCGATCTTTGAAGGCCGGGGCTGGGGCCATGGCGCGGGCATGTGCCAGTGGGGCGCGTATTTTATGGCAAAAGAAGCCCGCAGCTTCAAAGATATCCTGGCGCACTATTATCCCGGTTCAGAATTATCGCAGTATTAATACCATTTTGCGTCTGCCTTGTCTTGCTTCTCGCAGCACCGCTTGATTTTCCCCTGCGAGGAAAATCTTCGCTCGTGAGTCGGCTTTCGCTCTGCCCTAACGTAGGTGAGGGCATCCGTGCCCGCTCAAGCCTCCTACGTGCTGCTCAAAGCAAGCCAAGTCAGCCGCAAGATCATAACGTTCTGTTAAGCTGGTAATTGTTATGCTTATGCGAAGGGCTTTGTGAGCGCGCATTGCAAACTTTTGCCAGCTTAGCCTTAGAGATTGGTCGGCAAGGCTTTACGAGGAGCGGAGGCTCTAATGTTACGAAAGTATGCCCGAGAGCGACGAGTAAACCGTAGCCGACGGCAAAATGTTTGCGCGCGCGAACAAAGGCCTGAAGCATAAAGCATAATAATAAATAACTATATGAAGCTATCTGATTTTGATTATGAGTTGCCCAAGGAATTGATCGCACAGTATCCTTTAAAGGAAAGGGATAGCTGCCGGATGATGGTCCTGGACCGTAAGGCCGGGACGATCAAGCACGACAGTTTCCGCAACATTACGGATTATTTTCGCAAAGATGATCTCCTGGTGTTAAACGATACGCGGGTCATGCCTGCCCGGCTTTTTGGCAAGAGGCCCAGCGGCGGAAAAGTAGAGGTCTTGCTCCTTAAACAACAGGAGGGCTTGAAGTTTAAAGCCATGCTTAAGCCCGGCAGGCTTAAGTTAAACGAAAAAATATCTTTTAACGGCGGAAAGATCTATGCGGAGGTCACGGCAAAAGATGAAGTAAATTTCCATGCCGCAGGCGCGGATGAGATCTACAGCCGCGGAGTAATGCCGCTGCCGCCTTATATAAAGCGCGAGGCTGATGATGCGGACAACATTTATTATCAGACGGTTTACAGCCGTATAAATGGATCCATTGCCGCGCCTACCGCAGGCCTGCATTTTACGCAAGCCTCGCTTGAAACGGTGATCTCATCCGGAGTAAATATCGCGTACATTACGCTTCATGTGGGCACAGGCACATTCAAGCCGGTAAAAACAGATGATATTAAAAAGCATGCTATGGATCCGGAGGCGTTTACTGTCCCGGATGAAACAGCCGGGTTAATAGAAAAGGCCCGCAACTCTAAGGCAAGGATCTTTGCCGTAGGCACGACCTCTTTGCGCGCGCTGGAAACATTTGCCTGCGGCAAGCGCGACGGGTTTACGGATTTATTCGTTTATCCCGGCTATGAATTCCGGATGGCAGATTGTCTACTGACTAATTTCCATCTACCGCGTACGACGCTGTTCATGCTTGTTTGCGCGTTTGCCGGCAGCAGCTTTGCCAAAGAGGCTTACCAAAAAGCAGTTGAAGAAAAATACAGGTTTTACAGTTACGGCGACGCAATGTTGATCATATAATTATGTTTACCCTAATCCATCAGGATAAGAATACTGCAGCCAGGCTCGGTAAATTAGCTACCGGCCACGGCGACATTGAAACTCCTTGTTTTATGCCCGTAGGCACGCAGGGCACGGTCAAGGCAGTGATGCCTACGGCGCTGGCAGATGCCGGAGCGCAGGTTATATTATCAAATGCCTATCATCTTTTCTTGAGGCCGGGCATGGAGATCATTAAAAAAGCAGGCGGGTTGCATAGTTTTATCGGCTGGGATAAGCCTATCCTTACGGATTCCGGTGGTTACCAGGTGTTCAGCCTTGCTTTATTAAGGAAGGTGACGGACAACGGCGTGGAATTCCAGTCGCATATTGACGGGATGAAACACTTCCTTACTCCTGAAAACGTGATCAGTATCCAGAATGACCTTGGTTCAGACATTATGATGCCTTTAGATGAATGCGTGCACTATCCGTGCGCAAAAGATCAGGCAAAAGTAGCGATGGAAAGGACGATTATCTGGGCAAGGCGCTCAAAAGAAGCGGTAACCTCTAACCCGCGCAACGGTGAGAAAAAACAATTACTGTTCGGGATCGTGCAAGGCGCCACCTACGATGACCTGCGCAAAGAGTGCAGCCTGCGTTTGATTGAAACAGGTTTTGACGGTTATGCCGTCGGAGGAGTTTCCGTTGGCGAGCCGCAGAATTTGATATATAATATTGCCGGCTTTACCGCGCGGCTTCTTCCCGCAGACAGGCCGCGTTATATGATGGGCGTAGGCACGCCGGATGATATGATTGAAGCGGTTTCGCTGGGGATAGATATGTTTGACTGCGTTATCCCCACGCGTTACGGCAGGAACGGCACTGCCTTTACCAGCGAGGGGAAGCTCGTCGTGAGAAACGCCCCTTACGCGGAAGACTTTAAGCCTTTGGATGCAAAATGCGGTTGTTATGCCTGTAAAAATTTCAGCCGCGCTTACCTCAGGCATTTATTTAATACGCAGGAGATCCTCGGGGCAATGCTGCTTTCCCTGCATAACGTCCATTTTTATCTTAGGTTGATGCGCGATGCAAGAGAGGCGATCAGGCTTGACAGGTTCAATAAATTTAAGAAGGATTTTTTAAATGGCTATGCGCATTGATATTATTACCATATTCCCGGAGATGTTCGGCCCTGTGCTTAATGAGTCTATGATTAAGCGCGCGCAGGACAAGGGCAAAGTAAAAATATTTGTCCATGACCTGCGGGATTATACGCGTGATAAGCACCGCAAGGTAGATGACCGGCCGTTCGGCGGAGGAAGCGGGATGGTCTTGAGCCCTGCACCGCTGTTTAGGGTAATTAAGGCTATAAAGAGGAAAGTAAAAAATAAAAAGCAGGGAACACGGGTAATCCTGCTTTGCCCGCAGGGAAAGAGATTCGGCCAGCCAGCTGCCAAAGCTTTAAGCCGCTATGGCCATTTGATCTTCATCTGCGGGCACTATGAAGGTATTGATGAGCGCGTAAGGCAGCACCTTGCGGATGAAGATGTTTCTATTGGCGATTATGTGCTTACCGGAGGCGAACTGCCGGCAATGGTCGTAATTGACGCGGTTATCCGGCTTGTCCCCGGGGTGCTGGGCGATAAAAATTCCTTGAATTTTGAGTCATTTGAAGGTAATCTGTTAGAGTATCCGCAGTACACTAGGCCTTCTGATTTCCGCGGGATGAAGGTCCCTGCGGTTTTACTGGCCGGCAACCATAAAAAAATAGAAGAGTGGCGCAGAAAAGAGGCAATAAAAAATACCCGGAACAAACGGCCGGACCTCTTAAAGGATACGATAACAAAAGTTAAGTCCCGCAGCTAAGCGCTCGTAGATTTTGTGGAAATCTACTCGCAGCCACGGGATAAATTCGGCCCAATAACTTATGTTCGTTTATCGCCGTGCGGCGATTTACTCCATAAGTTGTGGCCTCATTTAAAGGAGAAACGCAATGGATAAGATAAAAATGATTGAAGCGCAGTATATTAAAAAGGACGTGCCCAAGTTCAACGTCGGGGATACTGTGAAGGTATTGACAAAGATCCCCGAAGGCCCGGACAAGGTAAGGCTGCACCCGTTTGAGGGAGTGGTGATTGCAAAGGGCGGTAGCGGGATAAAGGAAAGCTTTACGGTAAGGAAAGTTTCTTACGGCGAGGGCATTGAGCGCGTTTTTCCGCTCTATTCCCCGAGTATTGAGCGCATTGAGCTCATCCGTTCCGGCAAAGTTAAAAGGGCAAAACTTTATTATCTGCGCGGTAAAATCGGAAAACGCGCGACCAAGATAGAGAGCTCGGAAGAAAAGCCAAAGTCGTAGTGTTATATTACGAAAACAAGCTTAAGGCGCAAGGGTTTGACATCATTATCGGCGTAGATGAAGCAGGCCGCGGGCCTTTAGCCGGCCCGGTAGTGGCCGGCGCAGTGAACCTGTTGTCTGCGCGTTTTAAAAACCGCATTGACGATTCCAAGAAACTTACTGCCCGCGAAAGGGAAAGTGCCTTTCCGGAGATCATTGCCAAATCAGTATTCGGCATCGGGATAGTGGATGAGAAGACCATTGACCGGGTGAATATACTTGTGGCTACGCACATGGCGATGGAAAAAGCAATTGCCGCGCTCATTGAAAAGCTTGATAACCCGGATAAAAAACGTATCCACCTTTTGATCGACGGAGATATCCGCTTAAAAACCGGGCTGGCATCGTGGCCGATAATCAGGGGCGACGCGAAATCCAAAAGCATTGCCTGCGCTTCGATCATCGCCAAAGTCAGCCGTGACCGGATGATGTCTGAATACGACAAAGTATATCCGCAATACGGATTTATCCGGCATAAGGGTTACCCGACAAAGATGCATAAACTGGCAATCAGGAAATTCGGCCTTTCCGGGATCCACAGAAAGACTTTTCACAGTGTCTAAGGAAAATCTGCGTTTCGGCTTAGCCGGAGAGAAGAAGGCGGCAGATTTTTTGGCTGCCAGCGGGTATAAGATCCTCAAAAGGAATTACAAGACCAGGTTAGGCGAGATAGACATCATCGCCCGCGACAGAGAAACGATCTGTTTTGTGGAAGTAAAATCAAGGACTACCGGCCGTTTCGGCCTCCCCCAGGAAGCAGTTTCAAAATCAAAACAGAGACAGATCGCCAAGACAGCATTGATGTTCCTGAAAGAGAACGGCCTTCTGGACAATCTCGCCAGGTTTGACGTGGTATCCGTATTTTCCTCGGAATCCGGAATGAAATTAGAATTAATCAAGAACGCTTTTGATCTAACTGAATGAAAATATTGCCCGTTGAAAAAATCGCCGCAAAACTTAAGATAAATAAAAAATACATCCTTCCTTACGGAAAATACAGCGCCAAGATAGACCTGGCGGTTTTAAAAGAAATAAGCCGGTTACGCCGCCGCGGTAAATATATCCTAGTTACCGCGATCACCCCTACGCCGCTAGGTGAAGGAAAAACCGTGACTACGATCGGGTTGTCAATGGCCTTGAACCGGATGGGAAAAAAGGCCTGCGCCTGCATCAGGCAGCCGTCATTGGGCCCGGTATTCGGCATAAAAGGCGGCGGCGCAGGAGGCGGGGCTTCCCGGCTGGTACCAACGGAAGATATTAACCTTCATTTTACCGGAGATTTCCACGCCGTAAGCATTGCGCATAACCTTGCCGCAGCATTCCTTGATAATTCCATATTCAGGGGAAATTCCCTGAATATAAACCCGGCAGCGATCACCTGGCGCCGCGCCATAGACGTTAATGACAGGTCGTTAAGGGACATCCGGGCTTGCCTTAATGAAAAAGAAGAAGGGCCTGGCCGCGACAGCGGCTTTGACATAACCGCGGCTTCCGAGATAATGGCAATTTTGGCATTAAGCGAAGGCCTTACTGATATGCGCAAGCGCCTGGGCAGGATCGTGCTTGCCGATAAATTTGACGGGGCACCGGTGACCGCAGAGGAGATTAAGGTTGCCGGCAGCATGGCAGCTCTTTTGAAAGACGCGATAAAGCCAAACCTCGTACAGACCGTTGAGAACACGCCGTGTTTTGTGCATACCGGGCCGTTCGGAAACATTGCCCACGGCAACAGTTCAATAATCGCCGATAGGATCGCTTTGTCATTTTGCGATTATGTAGTGACAGAAGCTGGTTTTGGCGCGGATTGCGGGGCGGAAAATTTCTTCAATATTAAATGCCGCGTAAGCGGCCTGGTTCCGGATGCCGTGGTTTTGGTATGCTCTGTGCGCGCGCTTAAGGCGCACAGCGGGAAATTCAGCATGCATTTGTGCAAGGCGCTGGATAAAGGGCTGGTTGAAGAGAACATTCCCGCGCTTGAACAGGGATTATGCAACCTTAAAAAGCAGATTGCAAACGTTAAGGCCTTTGGCGTGCCTGTGGTCGTGGCAATCAACCGCTTTGCTTCCGATACGGATAAAGAGATCAAGTTAATTAGAGAAAGATCTATTGAATTCGGCGCGGTAAATTGTCAGGTAAGCCAAGCCTGGAGCAAGGGTTCCCGCGGCAGCATAGACTTGGCAAAAAGCGTAGTCAGCGCAAGCAAGATCAAAAAGGATTTTAAATTCCTTTATCCGCTGGATATGCCGATAAAGGAAAAGATCAAAGTTATCGCCACCCGGATGTACGGGGCAAGGGCAGTAGAGTATTCTGCGCTTGCCGAAGAGAGGATCAATGCATATAATCGCCGCGGCTGGGATAAATTGCCGGTGTGTATGGCAAAGACACAGCTATCATTATCCCATGACCCGCATTTATTGGGCGAACCGAAAGATTTTGTCCTGCCGGTAAGGGATGTCCGCGCTTCTATCGGCGCGGGGTTTCTTTACCCTTTATGCGGGAAGGTCCAGACCATGCCCGGGCTGCCGGCATGCCCGGCAGGCGAGAATATAGATATAGACGAAGAAGGCAATGTAACCGGGCTTCATTAAACGCCACCCAAACCAATAGGATGGTTTGGTGTGCACTTTCTGTGCGAGGAGCGCAAATGTACTGCAATAAAACCTTGAGGGGATATTTGGATGACCTGGCGGCAAGGCTCCCTGCGCCGGGAGGCGGGTCTGCAGCCGCCCTTACCGCTTCGGAAGCAGCGGCATTGGTAAGCATGGTGATAAATTTTACCGTCGGCAAGCCGAGATACGCCAGGTATGAGCCGCAGTTAAAAGCGGCGCTGGAAGAATCGGAAAAATTAAGGAGTGAATTCCTGCGCCTGGTTGACCTGGACGTAACTGCTTATGCGAGCAAGAATCTTCGGGATGCGCTGGGCGTGCCGTTTATGGTCTGCCGCCTTTGTTTTGAAGGCATAAGGCTTTGCCCGCCGCTGATCACAAGAAGCAACCAGAACTTGATCAGCGACGTGGCGGTAGCGGCGATATTCTTTGAAGCGGCTTTTGCCGCTGCGTATTTCAACGTGGAAATAAACCTTAAGGCGCTGGGGGACAAAAAATTGGCGCGTTCAATAAGAAAAGAAATGCTGGTTAAGGCCAAAAAGATCAGGAAAATTCGCCTGGAAATGGAGGATAAAGTTGGCAAAATTATTAGAGGGTAAGCCGATCGCCGAAAAGATAAAGGAGCAAATAAAGCAGGAAGTGCTGGCTTTGAAAAGCAAGCCTGTGCTTGCCAGCGTGCAGGCAGGCGATAACGCGGGCGCTGAAGCCTACGCGAAATCTCAAAGCAAAGCCGCGGCAAACCTCGGCATTGAATACCAATTCCATAAACTGCCGGAAAACATATCTGACAGCTCGCTGATAGAATTCATCCAGAAGCTCAATTCAGATAAATTCGTCAACGGCATCATCGTGCAAATGCCCCTGCCGCCGCACATAGATTACAAAAAGATCAGCCAGTTTATTTCCCCCGATAAAGACGTGGAAGGGATGCATCCGTCCAATATCGGCAGAGTCCTTTCTGGCAAGGCGCAGATCATTCCCTGCACTCCGGCAGCGGTGATGGAGCTTTTAAACGAGACAGGCGTTGACCTATACGGCAAAGAGGCGGTTATCGTCGGCCACAGTGAGATCGTCGGCAAGCCGGTTTCTTTGTTATTGCTGGATAAATTCGCTACGGTTACGGTTTGCCATATCGGCACGTCAAAAGCAGGTAAGCTCCAGGAACATGTTGCCAAAGCCGAAGTCCTGGTTGTTGCCGTGGGAAAAGCAGGCTTGATAAAAGGCGAATGGGTTAAAGAAGGCGCGATTGTCATTGATGTCGGCATAAACCGCGTAAACGATAAGATCGTCGGAGACGTGGAATTTGAAGGGGCGGAGAAGCGCGCTGCCTGGATTACGCCGGTCCCCGGCGGTGTAGGGCCGCTTACGGTCACGATGCTGATGCGCAACGTCGTAAAGGCGGCGAAATTGCAGCAGGAATAGTCGCGCTTGCTGCGCAAGGAGGCGTAAAATGGCAAATAATAAATTTTCCATAGGCGAAGCATTGAGGTTCGGATGGGACGCAGTGACAAAAAATCTCGGTTTATTTTTAGGGATGACGGTTATCTGGGTTATTTTGATTTACGTACCTACTGCCGTTGCCAACACGTATAAGGATAAATCAACCCTCTTCTATATGCTGGCCAGTATTGCTGCGTCGGTGATCGGCGTGATCGTCCAACTGGGCATGATGAAGGTGATGCTTGATTTTTATGACGGCAAGAAAATCAATTTTTCCGGGTTATTTTCCTGCGGCGGCTTGGTCATTCCATACGCCATCAGCGCTTTTTTCTACAATGCGGTTTCTTTGGCGGGTTTATTATTGCTGATCATTCCGGGCGTTATTTGGATGGTCCAGTTTGGTTTTTACGGTTATTTTATCGTAGACAAGGGCAGCGGCCCCATAGAGGCGCTTAAAAAGAGCTCGGCAATCACTAAAGGCGTAAAATGGGACCTTATTCTTTTTGGGTTAGCATTTTTTGGCATCAACTTAGCAGGGATATTGGCGCTGGGTATCGGCATATTGGTTACCCTGCCTGTTACCATGCTGGCTACAGCATTTATTTATCGTAAGCTGTCATGCCTGTCGGCAGACAAACTTGCCGGCGCGGAAACTGCGCAGCCCGCCGCAGCCGCTTAATAGAAGGGGACCAGATGAATTTTAAGGAAAAATTAAATTCGGGAAAGTTCCTCGTTACTTCGGAGATCGGCCCGCCTAAAGGCATAGAGACAGCAGGCCTTCTTGAAGACGCAGAACTTGTGCGCGGCAGGGTTGACGGGATAAATGTCACTGACTTGCAGAGTTCGGTGCTGCGCCTTGGTTCGCTTGCCGTGTGCGCGGCGCTTAAGCAAAATGGTTTTGAGCCCGTGTTCCAGGTAACTTGTCGTGACCGTAACCGCCTGGCGCTTCAGTCAGATATCCTTTCCGCGGCAAGCCTGGGTATTGAAAATCTCCTGATATTGACCGGAGACCATCCTGCTGCCGGAGACCACCCCGAGGCAAAGCCGGTGTTTGACCTTGATTCTGTGCAACTATTGGAAGTGGTAAGGGGCCTGAAACAGGGCGTTGACATGAAAGGCAATAAACTTGAAGGCAGGTTCCCTGAATTTTGCGTTGGCGCAGTGGTCAATCCCGGTGCAGACCCGCTTGAGCCGCAGATTATAAAAATGGAAAAGAAGATCGCTGCCGGAGCCCAGTTTTTCCAGACGCAGGCGATCTACGACATAAAGGTTTTTGAAAATTTTCTTGAAAAAACAAAACACCTTAAGACGGTGATCCTGGCGGGCGTTGTGCTGCTTAAGTCCGCAGGCATGGCAAGGTTTATGAATAAGAACGTTGCCGGGATCTTTGTGCCTGACAACCTGATCAAGGAAATGGAAGAGACAAAAGATAAGGCAGCCAAGTCTATAGAGATCGCTGCCCGGTTGATAAAAGAATTAAAGCCCATGTGCCGGGGCATTCATGTCATGCCTATTGGCTGGGATAAGAAAGTCCCCCTGGTGCTTGATGCCGCAGGTTTATAATAAATGACAAAGGTATTGATTATCGGAAATTCCGCAGCGGGCTTTTCCGCCTGCCGGCTATTATCGGGTTCCTCAATAAAACTAGAACTGACTGTAATTTCCAAAGAACCCCATCCTGCCTACCGCAGGGACCTGCTTATTGATTATTTTTCAGGTAAGCTGCAGGAAAAGGAAATTTTTCTTACCGGGGAAGATCCCAATAAAGTAAATCCCGTGGCCTTGCGCGAAAATTCTGAAGTAGTAAAAATAGATACAAAAAGAAAGACAGTTTCCTTAAAAGATAAGTCAAAGCTGGAATACGACTATTTAATTATCGCTTGCGGCCAGAAAGTAAGCCTGCCAGATATCCCCGGTAAGACTAAAGAAGGCGTATTTGGTTTTTATGAACTTTCAGATGCGATCAGGATCAAAGAAAGCCTGCTACTGCCGCATACGGTTTGCGTTATCGGTAAATCCCCGCTTGCCTTGCGCATTACAGAGGCCATTGCCTCCATGGGCAAAGATGTGCAATTAATCTCTGACGTGGAATTGCAGGAATTTATCGGCGAGGGGGCTGAACTGCAGGCGATAAAATTATCCAACGGCAAGGTCATCGGCACAACGCTTGCAGTCATAGCGGGGCCATACGTTTCTTCGGCCGCGTTCCTTAAAGAAGGCGATATCGCCAATTCCAGCGGTTATATCGGCGTGGACAGCGCGATGCGCACGAACATAGAGAACATTTTTGCCTGCGGCAGCGTTGCCGTTAACGCAGGTTTATCGTCCGGGCAAAAGTTATGGCAGGATTGCGTAAATGAAGGTATAATGGCTGCTCAAAGTATTATTAACTCTATAGGGGAGAAATCACATGTCGGAAGTATTGATTGATCTGGGGACGAGGGGTACGGACGCGGTATTGAAACTGGCGGGGGATTCTCTTGAGAAGGCGATGAAACAAAGCGGGCCGGAACAGGCTGTCGGGTTTCCCGAGACGAATTATTTCCTTCCCTTTATAAACGCTTTTTTGAAATTAGAGGTAAAGACTTTAGACGGCTGCCGAAAGGCTTTGGCGGAGCTGAATAGCTTAAAAAATAATAAAGCTGCTGCCAATGGTTTCAATATTACTGCCTTGGGCGGCATCTTAAATAAAGGTATTGCCACGCTTGCCGCGGAAGAGATCCTTGCCTGCCTTAATTATGCCGCTAAAGAACACCCGCAGAAAGACTGCGCAGGGTTCCTTTCCGATACGCTCCTGCGTTCGCTGGGCATCCAGCTGGTTGACGGAAGGATTGCCGGTATCGCGGTCATCCTTGGCCAGGCAAAAGACGCGGATTCGGCAGTGCAGTTAGTGCGGGATTTTCAAAGCCGCAGTATTGTCAGTATACTTGCCGGAAGCGTAGACGGCAACACTTTTAGAAAACAGCTGGAGAGTAAAAAAGTAGGGATCGGCTTAGATAATTATGTCGTGCCGCTGGGCGATGATTATCTCTCGGCCATTTATGCGGTTAATTGGGCAATCCGCGCGCCGCTGATGTACGGCGGGTATAAAAGCGGGCAATGGAAAGAGATATTAAATTACACCAAAGAAAAAGTTCCTGCCTTTGTCGTGTTGCTTAGCCACGTAGACGAGGTGCTTGTGGCAACCGGCCTTGGGGCGCTTGCCCTGGGATTTCCGATCATCTCCGACCTTGACCTGCCGCAACTGGGTAAGATAGATACTACGCTTTATGAGGCGTTAGTCACCGAGAAAGATTATAAAAAACTTGCCGCCAAATGCATTGAAGTGCGCGGGCTTAAGGTTAAAGTCAGCAATGTCGCTATCCCCGTGCCTTATGCCGCGGCATTTGAAGGCGAGCGCGTGCGCCGGGAACAATTATATGTGGAATTCGGCGGCAAGGCCGGCCCGGCATTTGAATACCTGACGACAAAGGGGTTCAATGATGTGGAAGACGGAAAGACCGAACTTATCGGCCCGGATATAGACCAGTTGGAGAAAGGCAAGCGGTCAATGCCCCTGGCAATTATTGTGGAAGTTACCGGACGGAAAATGCAAAAAGACTTTGAGCCGATATTGGAGCGCCAGATCCACAGGTTTGTCAATTACGCGATGGGTATCATGCATGTCGGCCAGCGGGATATGAACTGGATAAGGATATCGCAGGATACTTATAATAAAGGTTTCCGTTTAAAAGACCTTGGCGTGATATTGCATGCGATGCTGCATCAGGAATACAGCGCCATTGTGGATAAGGTCCAGGTAAAGCTTTACACAAAGCAGGAGGATGTGGACAGGCTTTTGACGCAGGCGCAGGAAACATTTGAGGATCGCGACGAGCGTTTAAGCGGGATGACCGACGAAAGCGTGGATACGTTTTATTCCTGCCTGCTTTGCCAGTCTTTTGCGCCTAACCATGTTTGCGTGGTGACCCCGGAACGTTTAGGCCTTTGCGGCGCGTATTCATGGCTTGATGCCAAAGCCTCTTACGAGATCACGCCCACCGGGCCCAACCAGCCGATAATAAAAGGGGATATTTTGCACAGTAAGCTCGGGCAGTGGAATAACGTAAACGAATTTGTTTACAATAAATCTAATAAGACCGTGGAAAAGGTGAGTATGTATTCGTTGATGGATGCGCCGCAGTCTTCCTGCGGGTGTTTTGAGTGCATTGTCGCGGTGATCCCGGAGGCAAACGGGGTAATGATCGTGCATCGCGATTATTCGGGCATGACCCCCAGCGGAATGACTTTTACCACGCTTGCCGGTTCTGTCGGCGGAGGAGTGCAAACCCCGGGGTTCCTCGGCATAGGCAAGCTTTATATCGTCAGCAATAAATTCCTTGCTGCCGAAGGCGGAATTAAGCGCGTAGTCTGGATGCCGAAAGAATTGAAAGAGGCGCTGGCAGACAAGCTGAATAAACGCAGCCGGGAATTAGGCGACCCGGATTTTATCAATAAGATCTGCGATGAGACGAGCGCTACGAGCGCAGAGGACCTGGTAAAATTCCTTGAAAAAGTGAATCATCCCGCGCCTGCCATGGAGCCGTTAATATAAAATGTTAAATACCGCTTCAAAAGACAAGTGGCAAAGGATCGGCACAGGAAAACGGACAGGTGTCCTTGTGCCGCTATTTTCCGTCTATTCCCGTGAAAGCGTGGGTATCGGAGATTTTGCAGACTTAAAACTCCTGGTTGATTGGGCAGTTAAGTCCGGGAATTCCATTATCCAGCTTTTGCCGATGAACGAAGTAGGTTCGGTTTACTGCCCTTACGATTCGGTAAGTTCATTCGCCCTGGAGCCTTCCTATATATGCCTTAAGCTGCTGCCTTCCTCGCAAAAAGATGCCGCCCGGAAAAAGATTGAATCGTTAAAGCAGATTTTTCCCGCGGGCAGCCAGCATATTGATTACGGCATAAAAAAAGCAAAGACCGACCTGCTTTGGAATATGTTTATTGAAGAAGGCGGCTGCGAAAGCGGGGAATTTAAAAAGTTCAGCGTTGATAACAACTATTGGCTGCTTGATTTTGCGCTGTATAAGGTATTAAAGAAATACCTTAAGGATAAGGCCTGGTATGATTGGCAGGCTTGTTATAGAGACAGGGACCCGGTTGAGCTTGAGACGTTCCGGAACATACACAGCGAAGAAGTAATGTTTCAGATGTGGATGCAATGGCATCTTTTCCGTCAATTTGCCGATGTTAAAGAATATGCCGCGTCAAAGGGGGTTTTGATTAAAGGCGACCTGCCGATACTGGTATCGCGGGACAGCGCTGATGTATGGGCGCACCCGCAGTTCTTTAAGCTGCAGTTTAGCGCCGGAGCGCCGCCGGATATGTATTGCGCCAAAGGCCAGCGTTGGGGCATGCCTACTTATAATTGGGAAGCGATTGCCGAAGATAATTACCGTTACCTTAAAGAAAAACTGAAGGCCGCGGAAAATTTTTACGACATCATGCGCATTGATCATGTTGTAGGGCTATTCAGGATCTGGAGCATCCATTATGACGAGCCGCAGGCAAACCAGGGCTTGAACGGTTTTTTTGAACCGTGGGAAGAAGCGCTGTGGAAAGAACACGGCAGGAAGCTGTTGGTTGAGATTTTGCATAATACAAAGATGCTTCTTTGCGCCGAAGATTTAGGGGTTATTCCCAAGGCTTGCCCTGAGACGTTGAAAGAGCTGGGGATCCCCGGAAACGATGTGCAGCGCTGGGTAAAAGATTGGCATACCCGGCATGATTTTTTGCTTCCAAAGGAATACCGGTCGTTATCCGTGGCAATGCTTTCTACCCACGATACGACAAACTGGCCGGCATGGTGGGAGAATGAGGCCGGCACAGTTGATGAAGCGCTTTTTATCAGGAAGTGTAATGACCGCAAGATTGATTTTGTGCAGGTAAAGGACAAGCTCTTTGACGTTGATTTTTCCTGCCACGGCAGGCTGCGCTGGTTAAAAAGCGTCAATTCCGCGGATAGCCTCGTGCATATCCTGGGCAAAAAGAAAGAAGAGGTCGGTGACTTTATTGATCTCTATAAAAATTCTTATCAGGAAAAAGAGAAGCTCTGGAGTATCCTGAAGTTAGTCGTGCCGATGCAGGAAAAAAGCAGCCCAGGGGCTGTTAAGGCAATACTGAAATTCACGCTGGATTCAGAGGCGATCTTCTGCATACAGCTGATTACCGACTGGCTGTATCTGGCGGATATCTTTAAAGGCGATCCCTACCAATACAGGATCAACCGGCCCGGCACTGTCAGCCCGGAAAACTGGTCCCTGACCATCCCGATATACCTGGAAGAACTCCTTAATCACGAAGTTACGGAGCAGATAAAAGAACTCATTGTTAGCTCGGGTAGAGTCTAACTATAAATAAAAAAAAGAGAGGTATTACCTCGGGACGAAACCATTTGGATAACCTCTCATCGTGATTCAATTTGCAAGTGGTACAGTCAATGGGGTAACGTCCGAAGCGCTTTAAAGTGCTTTTTTAGATTGACAAAGGGTCATCAGGAGATATGATATTATACACTATGTTAATCCTTGGTCAAAATAAATAGCCCGGGAGGCGAAGAATGTCTAAGGGATATTGCGTAAGTATTTTCCTATCTCTATTCTGTTGTTTCTTCGGTTTTCAAAATGCCTCTGCTGCCGCAGGGGCTCCCAATGTAGTAGCAACTGAAGATCTGCTGTTTATGGAGATTCCTACGGTTAGTTCGGTAGGTTTTTTTGATATAGAAAGAAGCAAGTCCCCGGTTTATTCCCAGATTTTCTCTCAAGATCAACTAAAAATATATACCGCGCGTTCTATTAATGAATTGCTGGATATGTATGCTGTAGGGGTTAGCACATCCTATCATTTTTTCGGCTCTTTAATCGGCCAAAGAGGCATATCGATCGACAGCAATGCAAAGACGGCATTTCTTTACGGCGGCGTAAACCTGAATCAGCGTTTCCATTTTGGATATGTAACGCCGCTTGATGTGCCTTTGATGGGAGATATAGATAAAATAGAGGTAGTTAACGGGCCTGGGGCGATTACCCAGGGCAGCGGCGCAATCAACGGGATTATAAATGTCATCCCTAAAACCGGCGCCACTAATCCCGGCATTAAGCTGACCGCTGAGCATGGGTTTGTCGATAATCTAGACAAGATTGAAGGTAGTTACGGTAAGGTTTACGATAATGGCAATCTATTTTTCTATTTTGGAGTTGTAGAAGCCGATGGTTATCATCCTGATTGGGACAGCTCGCAGCTCACTACTCAGGATGGCGTTACCCCCAAGTGGGTAAATGGTGTTCCCGAGGCCTATAAGGCAAAGAAGTTCGAGCCGGCCAGTTATAAACTTACCTTAAATTGGAATCATAAGGATTTTGGTCTATTGGTTTATTATGCCGATAGCTTTGTTACGCCTCTGCATGACCCCCAGTATTTTTTGAATACAATGGATGCCAACAGAAATTCTATCCCCACAAATCTTTGGAGCGGGCAAGTAGGAAGCTGGCGGCAACAGCAGTTAGTTATCAGGCCAAATTATAACATTAAATTAAGCCCGAAAGAGGAAATTGATATAGAAAGCCATGTCCAATTTATTAATTCAGGCCGGTGGGATAGAAGTATTGATAAGTATGTTGAGCTATGGGCTAATAGTTCTTCGGAGCTTGAGTATTTTTTAAAACCTGTATTTAAGACTACGCGTTTCGATAAGCATAATTTGGCCGCAGGAATTAGTTTGAGCAAACGCTATTTTTACGACAAAGACCCTTTTTTCGGCGGGAATTTTGATTTAAACGGAGATTCTCGCCTGGCATATGCGGATAGCTACTTAGCTTCGAATGGCGACTTTTTTAATTGGTTAGAAACGAGCGTATTCTCTGAAGACCAGATTCGCCTTACTGATGCGTTAACTTTGATCGCCGGAATTAGATATGATGCCGTGTATTACGGGCAAAAGGATATGTTAGGCACAAGGCTGACAAACCTTCTTTATCAGGAGTTTTTGCCGCGTTTAGCTGTCGCCTATGAATTAAAAGGCGGGCACATTATTAAAGCATCCTACCAAAAAGGATTTCGCCATCCGGATGTTAATAACCAGAAAACGGTTAATAGTGAATTGGCGCCGGTTAAAAGTGAAACTATGGATAGCCTTGAGGCTGGATATTCCGGAACTTTGGCGAAGGGGTTGAAATTAGACGTCAATGCGTTTTTCAATACCTTTAAGGATACGATCGGCTGGGCATCGAGCGTTGACCCGGAGCAGCCCGGATTTGGTAATTTAACAAAGCCTTTTTCTACTTTAGGCGGCGAGATTATATTAAAGCTGGACCTGCCCGGGGATTTCCAATACAATCTCGGTTATGGCTTTGTGGAGCCTTATAATTTTCCTGAAAGCGCACAACTATCTGCCGTGCAGAAAGGCATTATAGAGGTAACCGAAGATCGTAAAGAATTCACCCGGTATCCGAGCCATCAGATTAAAACCAATATTACCAAGAAGTTCTTCAAGGGCAAATTAACTACCCATCTTAGTTATATATATACCACTGCGCCCGATGAAATGGACCCAACCGGTGGGGCCATGATTCATCCTAATTTCAAAAAAGACCGTAACCAACTTGATATAAGTCTGGTCTATAAGGTGCGGGAGAATTTTGATTTACAGTTTATCGGAAAGAATTTGACTCAATGTGTTGCTGGACGCCCGGCCTGGAGCGCAAGCGCGGATGCCACTAATCCCGGCATAGAGGTAGCCACATATTATTTAATCGCCAATCTTAAGTTCTAAGATTTTTGTTAATTCTGTGGTGTAATTTGACATAAAGTAAAATTGAACGACCAAGGGGTTTATGCTTCGGGTTTCGAAAGAAGCGCCTTAACCGGAAAATTAGAGGCTGGAAGGGATAAGAGTCCTTTCCAGTTTTTTTGTTTTTAAAAAGGGGACGTTCGGACATTATCCCATTGACTGTACCAGATTTTAAAGTATGGAGGTTGACGCTTGAAAATTTCCGCTTCTTGTCCGCAGCGCCGAGAAGAAAAAGCGTAAATTGAGAAGGAGTTGCATGGGAGTTATAACCGGGCCGGAATTTTATATTTCCAAACGCGTGGGTAAGGCGATCACCGACTACGGGATGACCTCTGACGGCGATAAGGTGGTGGTTGCGGTATCCGGCGGCAAGGATAGCTTGAGCCTGCTGCACGTCTTGAATGACCGCCGCAAATTCGTGCCGATAAAATACGAGCTTTTGGCAGTGCATATTGATATGGGTTACCCAAAGCCGATTGCCAGGCAGCTGGCTAAATACCTGGAAAAAACCGGCATACCTTATCATATTGAAAAATGCGACGCGCTTAAAAAAACCAGGCGTAAAGACATTAATTGCTTTTGGTGCTCCTGGAACCGGAGAAAGGCATTGTTTGAAACTGCTGCCCGCTTAGGTTTCGGTAAAGTCGCGCTTGGCCATCATATGGATGATATCGTGGAAACAATGCTGCTGAATTTATTTTTTCACGGCGAGATCTCGGCAATGTCGCCGAAGCAGGAGCTATTTAAAGGAAAAATCACGCTTATCCGTCCGCTTGCCTACGTGGAAGAATATATGATCGTCAAATTCGCTAAAGCCATCAACCTGCCGGATTATCACTGTAAATGCCCCAATTCGGATATTTCTAACCGCGCCAAAATGGGCAGGATCATCGCCGATATGAAAAAGACCTGCCCTGACGTAAAGAAAAATATTTACCGCAGCCTCCAACGCATTAAAAAGGATTATTTGCTTTAGAAAAGCAGCGCAAAGTGGTATACTAAAACTATGGTTTGGCTTATTGGAGCATTGTTTATTATTTTTGCCGCTGCGGTGATCGCGGTGGTGCTGAAGATATCCGGGCAGGTCAATGACCGGCTTAACCAGATGTCCCGCTCTATCCAGGAATCGGGCAGCGCTATCGGACAGAATTTAGGCAATATCACCGGCATCTTCGGCAACATCAAAGAAAATCTCGGCAGGCTTGAAGAGACTAACCGTTCGATATACGTGATCGGTAAAGACATCTCCAGCCTGCAGGAACTGTTGCGCGCGCCGAAATTCCGCGGCCAGATGGGAGAGACGATGCTGGAAAATCTCCTGTCGCAGGTCCTGCCAAAAGACCATTTTTATATTCAATACCGGTTTAAGTCCTCTGACACTGTGGACGCGGCAATCCGCCTCGGCGAGCGGCTGGTGCCGGTTGACGCGAAATTCAGCCTTGAAAATTTCCAGAAGATGCAGGAAACGCAGGATGAACAGTTAAAAGCAGCCTGCCGTAAAAAATTCATTCAAGACGTAAAAAACCGCTGCGATGAGATCGCCGCAAAATACATCCTGCCGCAGGAAAATACCTATGATTTCGCCTTTATGTACATCCCCGCGGAAAACGTGTATTATGAGGTGATCATCAAGGAAGACCTGCTTTCATACTTCGTAGCCAAAAAAGTCATCCCGGTTTCTCCGAATACGTTCTATGCCTACCTGCAGGTGATCTGCCTCGGCCTTAAAGGCCTGAAGATTGAAGAGAACGCCAAGGCAATTTTAAAAAATTTAAGCATGTTGTCCGTTGAGATCGGTAAATTCCGCGAGGATTTTGACGTCCTCGGCACGCACCTTTCGAATGCCGGCACCAAATATTCCGACAGCCAAAAGAGGCTGGACCGGCTTTCCGACCGCCTTGTTAATATCCAGGACAACAAGGCAATAGAAGAAAAGTGATATTTAGAGAGCCCGGATTGATCGCTGCTTCAAGCCGCAAGCCGGACAATATGTCCCTTAATTACGGCTTGATCAAAGAGGCATTGGATAACCGCAGGCGTTTCCTCGATGGCTTGAATATAGATTTCCGCCGGCTTGTCTGCGCTAAACAAACCCATTCGGCAAACATCAGAGTGGCAACCGAGAAAGATGCGGGCAGCGGCGCGCTTTCTTACGAAAAGGCGATTGCCGATACGGACGCGTTTATCACCCGCTGCAGCAACCTGCCGCTGGCTGTTTTTACTGCCGACTGCCTGCCGGTTTTTTTATATGATCCGCTGAAGCGTAGCATCGGTATTGTGCACGCAGGCTGGAAAGGCACGCATCAGGAGATCGCCTCCAAGGCCGTGGCATTAATGGCCAAGGAATTCGGCAGCGCACCCGAGGATATTCTTGCCGGCCTTGGACCGTCGATACGGCAATGCAGTTATGAGGTTGGCGGGGAATTCAGAGATTATTTTACTTACGGTTTAAAAGAAGCAGGCGGCAAATATTTTTTGGATCTGGCAGGTATCAATAAAAAACAACTATCGGATTCAGGCCTAAGGCAGGAAAACATCAGCGATCCCGGCCAGTGCACGTTCTGCAAAAGTTCAGAATTTTTTTCTTTTCGCCGGGAAGCCGCAGCTTGCGGCAGGATGATGTCGGTAATCATGATCACTGGTTAACCATGATGCAAAAATACAGCCTTGAGTTTATATTAAATATAGGCAGCGCTACGGAAGAGGAAATACGGGGCGCGCTGGCAGGGTTAGGCGAGAACCTGGCGATCGCCGCTAACCAGGATAGTCCTTCTGAAAGGCGCGACCTGAAAGTATCCATCTATACCGATGACCCGGCTCTGGTATTTGATACCTGTTCGCAATTTGGCAAATTAAAGTCGGTAAAAATCGATTAGCATCGCCTTGAATACCGGGTTTATCCGTGATATTATAATGCTCGGGAGGATTTAGAATGCATATTGTTGTTTTTGTCACCGCCGCCAATACGCAAGAGGCGCGCAAAATTGCCGATAAGCTCATTCAGGATAAGCTTGCCGCCTGCGTCAACATTGTTGATAACGTAAGATCGTTATTTTGGTGGGAAGGCAAGCCCGATTCAGCGCAGGAAGCGCTGCTGATCGTAAAATCAGCCAAATCAAAGTTTCCCAGGATCGTAGATGCGGTTAAGTCCGTGCATAGTTATGAGGTGCCGGAGATTATCGCCTTGCCGATAATTTCCGGAGAAAAAAAATACTTAAGGTGGATAGATGATTCTCTCAGGCGGCCCGGTTGATTATCTGGCGGCATTCTTAGGAGGGGTGCTTCTTAGCTTTACTCCCTGCGTATATCCGCTTATTCCCATAAGCGTAAGTTACATCGGCTTAAACGCCGCTCATTCCCGGTTAAAGGGTTTTCTTTTAAGCGTTGCTTATGTCACGGGCATTGCCGTCACATACTCTATCCTTGGCCTGATCGCTTCTTTGACCGGACAGCTGTTCGGCCGCATCAGCTCGCATCCGGTTACCTATATCGTTGCCGGACTGGTGATCGTTTTTTTCGGCATATCCATGTTTGATGTGTTCAACATTTCGCTTACCAACTTAATCAGGCTTCCTAAATATAAGAAACAGGATTATCTTTCAACGTTTGTGCTGGGCCTGATTTCAGGGCTGGTGATCGGGCCTTGCGTTACCCCGGCATTAGGAGCCATACTTACGTACCTGGCAACGAAGAAAAATATAGTTTACGGAATGCTGCTTTTGTTCAGCTTTGCTTATGGCATGGGCCTGGTTTTGATCTTAGCCGGTACGTTCACCGGGTTATTGGCAGGCCTGCCGAAGTCCGGCCGCTGGATGGTATATGCAAAACGCGTTGGCGCGGCAATTGTTTTGGCAGTCGGAGTTTATTTTATCTATACCGGAATACGGAGGCTATAAAAATGAAAAAGATGATTGCGGTCTTAGTTGTGTTGTCAGCGCTTTTATTATCGCCGGTTTCCGGCGCCTGGGCCGAGGCAGCGATGTCCATTGCCCCGGATTTTACGCTTAAAGATACAGCGGGCAATACAATAAATCTTGCCGCCCACAGGAATAACCAGCCGGCGATCTTGTTTTTCTGGACTACCTGGTGCCCGTTTTGCCGCGATGCGTTAAAGGAACTGAACAGTCAATATGCTGACCTGACAAAGGCCGGCTGGAAGGTTGTGCCGGTTGATGTAGGCGAATCATTTTTAAAAGTAACGGATTTCCTTAAATCCAACCCGCTTAGCTTTAATGTCCTTTTGGATGATGAAGCAATGGTTTCCCGCAGCTACGAAGTTGTGGGTATTCCTACATATGTCCTGATCAATAAAGAAGGCGTAATAGTTTTCCGGGACAATTATCTTCCCGAAGGTTACGCAAAATTGCTCGCCGGATAATTGCAAGCGGCTAAAAATATGGATAAACGGATAGGTCCGCTCCTGGAAAACTGGAAAAAGCGCAATATTGAAGGGCTATATTGCCCTGAGCGCAATAATGCGCGGGAAAAGGTCGTCAGCATGATCCCGCGCAATGCCAGCGTCGGGATTTCAGGGTCCCAGACGCTTGAGGCGCTGGGTATAGTCCCTGCGCTTGAGTCAGCAGGCATAAAGGTCTTTAATCAATATAGGCCGGGTATCAGCCGGGGCGAGAGCCTGGAGATGAGAAAACAGGGGAGTGTTGCTGATTATTACCTTGTCAGCCCAAATGCCATATCTGAATCCGGAGAACTGGTTTTTTTTAGCGCATATGCCAATCGCACTTGTGGTGTTGCCGGAGCTGCCAACGTGATCGTTGTCAGCGGCATCAATAAGATCTGCCCGGACCTTGCCCTGGCCCTGAAGCGGGCAAGGCAGTACGCCACGCCGCTTAATTGCAAGCGCCTTAATTGGAATACGCCCTGTTTTAAAGACGGCATCTGCCGCGAAGATATATGTCTTTTCCCGGAATATAAACGGATGTGCTGCCAGGTTCTTATTATTGAGGCAGAAGTAACTGCGGGCAGGATGAAGGTGCTGTTGGTGGGAGAGAGTTTAGGGTTTTAAAATGAAAGAGATAAGCGAGATACTTAAGGGCAGGGAATTCCTTGATATTGCTACATGCGATTTTAACGGAAAACCAAATGTCGCCCCGAAATTCCTTTTGAAATTCAATAAAAAATTCATTTACCTGGTTGACCATGTTATGGGCGCCAGTTTCCGCAATCTTAAAGCCAACCCGCAGGTTTCCATATCGGTTATGGATATTGATACTCTTACCGGTTATCAGCTTAACGGTTCGGTTGAGATAGTGACCGAAGGCCTGGAATATGAAGAAATACTTCAGGAATTGGCGGATAAGAAGATAAAATTGTCCGTAGAGCGGATAATTGAAGCAGTGGGAAAAAACAAAAAGCACGCATGTTATGAATTGATGCTGCCGGATAAGTTTGCCGTATTTAAGGTAATGATTGAAGAGGCGGTAGAGATAAATTTAAGCGGTAAATTGAACCGGGAAAAATTATAAGCGAGAATAAATGAAAGAATTTAATGGTTTTGCTACGGGTATAGGCAGCCTTCCGCATAAAGACGCAGATCAAGCGCTGGATATAGTCTTCCAATATTGCCCGGCTATCCCGTTTTGGCCGCAGCTGCCCAGGCGCAGCAGCCGGGAGGGCATGGTCGCCCAATTCAGCGAAAAGCTGCCCTGCCTTGAGTTTACTTCCGAAGGCATTATTTTTAATTCCCGCGACCGCGATAGGGAATTGGAGTTCTTTTATGACCGGGTGATCGCAGGAGACGCAGATTATTTTAAGATCAGCCCTGATTTTGCCGCAGGGCTATATGGGTTTTGCCGCAGGCTGGAGGGATTGTCTCCCGAGGCCCTGCGCAGCATCGTTGCGCTCAAGTGCCACATTACCGGGCCGTTTACCTTTGCCGCCAGTTTAAACAACGATGAAAATATCTCTCTTATCCATGATGAGGTTTTTATGCAGGTGATCTTAAAAGGCCTGGCAATGAAAGCGCTCTGGCAATTAAGATTGTTTAAGAAATTCGGCAAAGAACAGATCATTTTTATCGACGAGCCTTATCTGGCGGGTTTTGGTTCGGCTTTTACGCCGGTAAACAAGCAAACCGTGGAAAGCATCCTGGCAGAGCTGACATCGGCAATAAAAGCCGAGGGAGCGTTGGTGGGTGTGCATTGCTGCGGAAATACCGATTGGCCGATATTCCTTGATTCTCCGGCAATAGATATCATAAACTTCGACGCATTCTCGTTTTTTGAGCGATTGGCGCTTTACGCGGATAACCTTAAAGCGTTTTTTAAAAGGGGGGGCAGCCTTTGTTGGGGGATTGTCCCGACTACTGAATTCAAAGGCAGCGAAACTCCGGAATCGCTTGCTGCGCTGGTCAATTCCGGCATTAATACTTTGGCAAAGAAGGGTATTGACCGGGATTTGCTGGCAAAAAACCTCCTAATTAGCCCCAGTTGCGGCCTGGGCACGCTTGACCCGGCTAAAGCAGAGCAGATTTTTCAGGTCCTTTCCAAAACTTCCGCTTTTTTGCGTAGATAAAACTATTTGACAAAATAAGACAAAAGTCGTAATATAGGTATTCACTTTGTCTTAAAGGAGGAATATCATAAATGAAAGAGATCCGTATTCACGCCCGCGCAGGGCAGGGCGCTATCACAACGGCGTCTTTGTTGGGGTATGCTTATTTTTCAAAAGGGATGTATCCCTATGCTTTCCCGCATTTTGGGGCAGCCCGCATGGGAGCGCCGATGAACGCTTTTGTGCGCGTGGATGCAAAACCCGTGCGTTTGCGCAGCCAGATCTATGAGCCTGATTATGTCCTCATTATGGATGCTACGCTGCTGCGCGGCTTTAACTGTTTTTCCGGCTTAAAAGAAGACGGTATTGCCATAATTAACGAGAAAGAAGTCCCGGACATGCCAAAGCTTAAGGCAAAGCAAAAGGCATTTATCGTGCCGGCAAATGAGATCGCGATGAAAACGATCGGCAGGCCGCTGGGCAATACTGCTTTATTGGGCGCTTTTTGCGCGGCAACTAATGAGTTAGAATTGAATTCTTTGTTTGAGGCGATAAAAAAGAGATTTTCCGGCAAGGCGCAGGAGGCAAACATTGCCGCGGCCAAGCAGGGCTTTGAATTCATTAAGAACCTAAAATAATATAATACAGGAGACGATATGTACGGTCCATTAACTTCAAAGCCGGGAACAAGCAAAAGGAATAAAACCGGTTCCTGGCGTACTGCCACAAGGCCAAAATTCCTGCAGCAGAATTGTATCGGCTGTAAATTGTGCCTTTTGGCCTGCCCGGAAGGCTGTATTTCCGGAAAAGAAAAGAATACTTTTACCTGCGATTACGCTTATTGCAAAGGTTGCGGCATTTGCGCGATGATCTGCCCAAAAAAAGACGTCGCCATGATTAAAGAAGAATCCGCTCAAAATAATAAATAAGAAAGGTTGGATATGAAAGAGTTCTTAGAAGGTTCTCTGGCAATTGCAGATATTGTAAAAATGTGCAAACCCGGGGTTATTTCAGCCTATCCGATTACTCCCCAGACGCACATTGTTGAAGAATTGGCAACTATGGTTTCCGAAGGCAAGCTTAATTCCCAGTTTGTTAACGTGGAGTCCGAGCATTCGGCAGCGTCGGTAGTGTTGGGCGGTGTAGCCACGGGCGTAAGGGTTTATACTGCTACCAGCTCGCAAGGGCTTTTATACATGGCGGAAGTGCTTTTTAATATCGCCGGGATGCGGCTGCCGGTAGTAATGACTTGCGCCAACCGGGCGATCTCCGCTCCGATAAATATCTGGAATGACCAGCAGGATTCCGTGTCTATGCGCGATACCGGATGGGTGCAGTTATTTGCCGAAGATATCCAGGAAGCGGCTGATTTTCACCTGCTTGCCTACAAATTGGCGGAAGATAAATCAATCATGCTCCCGGTAATGGTCTGTATGGACGGTTTTATCCTTACGCACGGCATTGAGACCGTGGACATGCCTACCCAGGAACAGGTGGATAAATACCTGCCGGCATATAAGCCGTTATATAAACTTGATCCGGCAGACCCGATATCAATGGGTCTGCTTGCCGATCCCGATTATTATATGGAGACCCGCTACGCGCTTCAGGAAACACATAAAAAAGCGTTAGACCTCTTGCCCAGACTCACTGCTGATTTTGCCAAGGTCTTTGGCCGCAATTACAACGGCCTAGTTGAAGGATATCAAATTGAAGACGCGGAGCGCGTGATCGTGGCAATGGGCTCTGTCTGCGGCACGGTCAAGGAAGTAGTTGACGAATTAAGGGCAAAAGGCAAAAAAGTAGGCCTGTTAAAGATCACTTCTTACCGGCCTTTCCCGATACAGGCAATCTATGAGGCATTAAAAAATACGCCTAAAGTCGCGGTGCTGGACAGGGCGGTGTCATTAGGGTCATTTGCGCCGCTGTGTTCCGAAGTGAAGGCGGTATTCTGCAATAAAGCTAAAAAGCCTAATGTAATATCCAGTTTTATCGTCGGCCTTGGCGGCCGCGACATTACCAAGGATTCTATAAAAGAGATTTTCCGGATGCTTACGGCAAAGGAATTGGCCGGAGAATTCATTGATCTTAAACCTGAGCTTTTAAAGGAGAGTTATGAATAACCATCTTTTTTCACCCGGACATACTGCCTGTGCAGGTTGCGGCCAGTCTCTGGCAGCGCGGATGGTCATTGATGCCAGCGGCCCCAATACGATTGTAGTCAACAATACCGGATGCCTGGAAGTTTTTTCCACAAAATACCCGGAGACCGCATGGGAAATCCCCTGGATCCATTCGTTATTTGAGAATGGCGCTGCAGTGGCATCGGGCGTAGAAGCCGCGCTAAAGTATTTAGGCAAAAAAGAAGGCGTAAACGTCATTGCGCAAGGCGGAGACGGAAGCACCGCGGATATCGGCTTACAGGCATTGTCCGGCATGCTTGAACGCGGCCACGATATTTTATATGTTTGTTACGATAACGAAGCGTATATGAATACCGGCGTGCAGAGAAGCGGCTTAACTCCTTTTGATACCAATACGACTACCAGCCCTGCTACAGGCATTTCTTCGGGCAACCTCAGGCCCAAGAAACCCATGCCTGAGATCGCCAATGCCCACGGTATTGCTTATGTGGCTACTGCTTCGGCAGGCATGCCCCAAGATATCCAGAGAAAAGTTAAAAAAGCAATGAGCATCAAAGGCCCTAAATATATGCAAATCCATGTACCTTGCCCCTTAGGTTGGCGTCATGGCCCGGAACTTACTTTTGAAGTTGCTAAACTTGCAGTGGACACCGGGCTTTATCCCCTGATTGAGTATGAAAACGGAAAATTAATTGCCGTGCGCCAGATACAACCTAAGCCTGTGGAAGAATACCTTAAGGCTCAGGGCAGGTTTAAACATCTGTTGAATAACCCCGAAGAAGTCAGGAAAATCCAGGCGATCGCAGATGCTAATATAGAGAAGTATGGCCTTAAAATGAAACCCGTAAGCAGCTAAAGTAAGGGAGGTGGGTTATGGGCAAGCAAGCAAGAGCAATAGCGGAACTAAGCCTCAAAGACCTAGTAAAAGACCTTAACAAAGCGTACGCGGATGAATGGCTGGCATTTTACCTTTATTGGTATATGGCACAGACCGTTTCCGGCAAAGCCTATGAAGATATGCGCGAATTTTTAATGAAGATCGCCAAGGAAGAGCTGGAGCATGCCGAAGAGGTAGCCGATATGATCATGAAGCTCGGAGGAATGCCGGTTGCAAATATGATGGAGCTGGAAAAGAACGCCAATGCCCCGTATATGATGCCGCCGAAGAATACCGCGGATATCAACCGGATCATCCGCATAGTTACCGAAGCCGAGGCAACGGCGATCGACGTCTATCATAAGATCGCCAAAAAAACGCTGGGCAAGGACAATGTGACTTATCAACTGGTAACACACATATTGTCGGAAGAGGTCAACCACGAGGAAATGTTCGAGAACCTGCTGGAAAGATAAAATCAACGTTATTACAGGAGGGTAGTCAGCAATGTCAAAGGTAACCGTAGATACAGCGACTTGCGTGGGTTGTGGTTTGTGCGAACAGTCATGCCCGGAGGTATTTGAAGTGCAGGGAGACGGCATTGCGCATGTAAAAGCGCAGATCTGCTCATTGCATAACCTTAAAGAAGTTGCCGATCAGTGCCCGGTCACCGCGATAAAGGTGAGCTAAAACCGGAGAGAATTTTTCTTCGATTCTTCAATAAAAGCGGTAAAGCGCTCCTGTTGTTTCTGCGATAAAAGTTTTTTCTCGAATTCCGCGCTTTCTTCTTTGAACTTGTTTTCGTCAACCGGAAGGCGGGATTTTATTTTGATGATATAAAAGCCTGAGGGCAGCGAGATCACTTTGCTGGGCTCGTTTTCCTTCAGGCTTTTTGTATATATCCAGAAAGCATCCGAGGCGCCGATGCCTTCAATATAACTTTCGTATTTGAACATCGCCGTCACATCCGACTTCAATCCAAATTCAGCAGCTGCCCGGTTAAAATCCGCCGAAGCGGGGTTAGCCGCATATTCCTGCTTTAATTTTTCATAACACCCGTTGATCTTCTCTTTGGCAATAGCCGTTGATTTTTGTTTGATCAGCGCTTCTTTGACCTTTTCTTTGATTTTGTCAAATTCCGGGATATAAGGGTCCTTTCTTTCTTTGAGCCTGATCAAATAATAGGTATTATCCGCTTTCACCGGGGGGAGGAACTGGCCGACCTTGATTTTAAACAGCAGTTCCGTGACCTGCGGCAGCCAGCCCATGCCGGGGATAGGGGATGTTTCCGCGAACAGCCCGGTTTCTTTTATTTCCAGCCCGGAGTCTTTTGCCAATTTATTGAAATATTCTTTTTTCTTTAAGTGGGGAAGCAGCCCCTGGATCTTGCTTTCCGATTCTGAAGTGAGATATTCCAGGTTAAAAGAAAGCGGTTCTTTGAATTCAATCTTATTAGCGGTAAAGTAAGCGCTGACCTCTTCGTCTGTAGCCGTAATGGCATTTGCGAAATCCTGCGGCAGGCTGGCAATATAATACACGCTGACTTCTTCATTGGCCTTTTCGTATTCCATGCGCAGCTCATTGTCGTCGAGTTTGACGCTTTCGGTGACCTGTTTATAGAGCTTGGATATTGCCAAGTCCTGGCGCACCTGTTCTTCAAATGCCCTCGGCTGGTTCTGGAAGGCGTATTTAAGTAATTCCTGATAGATGCGGTTGTCGAATTTACCGTTACGCTGGAAAAATTGATAATTCTGGATAATATCGACTACTTCCTGGTCCTTGACCTTTATCCCCCGCCTCTTTGCCTCTGCCGATAGCAGGATCCTTTCCCATGCCCGTGCTTCAAGGTTAAGGTATTTCTGCGCCTCGGATAAGTTGTCCCCGAATTGGATCAATGCCTGGGTGCGCACTGCCTGCAGCGCGTCTTTATATTCGATCAGGCTGATTTTACGGCCGTAAACTTTACCCGCGTATTTGGAAATTCCGCCGTCCTTATCGCCGGTAAGCATTCCTGCGCCTCCGAAGACGAACGCCAGTATGACCAGTATTGCAAGTATAACCCATATCTTTTTAGCTGTCTTTTTCTTGCGTAATTTATTAAGCATAGCAGGCTCCCCAAGTTTTTATTTATAATGTGTCTATTATAATTCAAAATCGCAGGATTGCAATACCGATTTTTCGCCTGCCTTGTCTTGCTTTATGCTTCAGGGCTTTGCTTCGCGCGCTGCAAACATCTTGTCAGTTAAATGAACCCGGCAGCTTTCTCGCTCAAGTCGATTTTTCCTATCGTAAGATGCAGAACGCCAAAGGTCTTTCGTGAGCTCGGCGGCTGCGGAACTCGCCCGTCGGCGCTTACGCGCCAGGACGGGCTCAAACATCCTCGCCGTCCGAACCTTTTCACGTTCGGATTCCCTCGCTCCCGAAAGCTGCTTTGGCTAAAATCGCCCAATTCGCTCGAAACCTACCGTGTTCATTTTACAAGCGTTATGATTTTGCAGCTGATTTGTTTTGCTTTGAGCAGGGCGTGAGGAGGCTTGAGCGGGCATGGATCCTCGCCGTTTGTCTCCAACAACGGCGGGGAGAGCGAAAGCCGACTCCCCGAGCGAAGCTTGGCCTCGCAGGGGCCAAGCAAGCGTCCCTGCGAAAAGCAAGACAAAGCAGATGTAAAATCAATAATGCCTCCACAATTATTTTCCTTTACAAACACGCTTGAGTCTGTATAATAAATGACTGTGTTAATCAATAAGGGATAGAAATGAAAGAAAAAGTCTTAAAACTTGGTTTACCCAAAGGCAGCCTTCAGGAGGCTACTTTTAAGATGTTCAAAAAGGCGGGTTTTAACGTCAACCTGCCTTCAGAGCGTTCTTATTTTCCCTCTATAGACGATCCGGAAATAGAGTGCGTGCTTTTGCGCGCCCAGGAAATGTCGCGTTATGTTGACGATGGGGCGCTTGACTGCGGGATCACCGGTAATGATTGGATACTGGAGAATAAGTCCGATGTTGTGCGGGTATCGGACCTGACTTATGCCAAGCAAAGCCTGAATAAGGTAAGATGGGTGCTGGCAGTGCCGGAAGCATCAGGTATAAAATCCATCAAACAACTTGAAGGTAAGCGCGTTGCCACCGAGCTGGTGAACGTAACCAGCGAATATTTCCGCAAGAATAAAGTCAAGGTGGACGTAGAATTCAGCTGGGGCGCTACCGAAGTAAAGGTAAGCTCCGGACTGGTAGACGCGATAGTTGACCTTACGGAAACCGGCCGCAGCCTCAAGGCAAATAAGCTGGCGATCATTGCCACGCTTTGTGAGTCTACCACCCAATTCATCGCCAATAAAAAATCCTATAAAGACTGCTGGAAAAAAGAAAAAATGGCGCAGATCGCGCTTTTATTAAAAGGGGCGATCACTGCCGAAGAAAAGGTCGGCCTGAAGATGAACGTGAGGAAGGCAGACCTGAAAAAAGTGATCGCAGCGCTCCCGGCTTTAAAAAGGCCGACGGTTTCCGGGCTTTCCGATGACGGCTGGTGCGCGGTTGAGACGATCATCGACGAAAAAATCGTCAGGGTCTTAATACCAAAGTTAAAAAATGCAGGCGCGGAAGGGATCATTGAATATCCGCTCAACAAAGTAATATATTAGGAGGTAACAAATGCCTTGCGGCAGAAAAAGGAAGAAACAGAAGATCCGCACGCACAAGAGAAAAAAATTGCGTCGCCGTCTTCGTCACGTGAAAAAAAGAGCCTGGGCTTAAGGTTTATAATTAAAGCCCTTGGAATAGAACGGCCTGCGGCGCAAAAAAGAGCACGAGCTCTTTTTTGCGCCTAGCGAACTCCGAACGCCAACCTCAAAACTATACGGCATCCGTGTTTGTGGTCAAGCCTAAAATAATGCAAGACTCCAAAGATCAGATCAAGCAGTTAGAAAATAAAGCCAAGCAGATACGCCGGCTGATCATCCAGATGCTGGCTAAGGCAGGCTCCGGTCATCCCGGCGGCAGCCTTTCCTCAACCGACCTGGTTACGGCTTTGTTTTTTTCCGTAATGCGCTTTAAAGCTGACCAGCCGCGCTGGCCTGACAGGGACAGGTTTCATATGTCCAAAGGCCATTGCTGCCCTTTATGGTACGCGGTCCTGGCAGAAGCAGGTTATTTTTCCGCAGATAAACTTTTAACTTTAAGGCAATTGGGATCAATGCTGCAGGGCCATCCTGACCGCCGCACCCCGGGCGTTGAGGCAGCTTCCGGTTCTTTGGGGCAGGGCCTTTCTGTATCCATCGGCATGAGCCTTGCCAGCCGTATAGATAAAAAATCTTACCGCGTCTATTGCCTTATGGGCGACGGCGAGATCCAGGAAGGCAATATCTGGGAAGGGGCAATGGCTGCCAGCCATTTTAAATGCGATAATTTATGCGCTATCCTTGATTATAACGGCTTCCAGATCGACGGGAAAGTAAAGGACATCATGGGTATTGAGCCGATCGTTGATAAGTGGCGCGCCTTCGGCTGGCATACAATTGAAATAAACGGCCACGATATGCGCCAGATCCTTTCCGCGTATGAAGAAGCCGGAAAGATAAAGGGCAAGCCAAGCATTATCATTGCCCATACGATCAAAGGTAAAGGCGTTTCTTTTATGGAAAACGTGGTAGATTTTCACGGCCGCGCGCCTACAAAAGAAGAAGCTGAAATAGCATTAAAGGAATTATCATAAACTAATACCTGACACCTATCACCTAACACCTAAAATGGAACAGTTATATCAGCGCGATATTTACGGAAAGACCATTGTTGAATTGGGCAAACAGGATCCCGGCGTAGTTGTCCTGGATGCGGACCTTTCCGCGTCTACGCGCACAAGCCTTTTTGCTAAAGAATTTCCCGAGAGATTTTTTAATATCGGCGTTGCCGAGCAGAATATGATGACGGTTGCTTCCGGTATCGCCTCCTGCGAGAAGACTGTTTTTGTATCCACCTTTGCCATATTTGCTTCAGGCAGGGCATGGGACCAGGTGAGGAATACCGTTGCCTATAATAATTTCAACGTTAAAATCGTTGCTTCGCACGCCGGCCTTACCGTAGGCCCTGACGGCTCAAGCCATCAGGCGCTGGAAGATATTGCGCTGATGCGCGTTATCCCGAACATGAATATTGTCGTGCCCTGCGACGGTCCGCAGACCGCGGATGCAATAAGAGCGGTAGCAGCGGTAAAAGGACCGTTTTACGTGCGTTTAGGCAGGCCGAAATTTGTCACTATTGAGAACAAAGGCGAGTTTAAGCTCGGCAAAGCGCAGGTCCTGGCCCAGGGGAATGATGTTTCGATCATTGCCTGCGGCTTTATGGTTAATGAAGCGGTCATCGCCGCAAAAAACCTTTTGCAGAAAGGCATAAAGGCGGCCGTGATCAATGTCCATACGATCAAGCCGCTGGACCGGGAAACTATCCTTGAAGCTGCAAAGACAACCCGCGGGTTCGTGGTCTGTGAGGAGCATTCGGTTATCGGAGGCCTTGCCTCGGCAGTAGATGAAGTTGTCGCCGAGAATTTTCCCGTCAGGGTAACCAGACTGGGCGTGAAAAACCGGTATGGCCAGTCAGGCGAGCCGGCAGACCTTTTGAAAGAATATAACCTCACCAGTACGGATATCGAGAAGGCCGCTTTAGCGATAATATCCTGATATAATGATTGTCCATTCTTATGCCAAGCTTAATCTCTACCTGAAAGTATTAGGCAAGCGTAAAGATAACTACCACGATCTAAAGACCATATTTGAAAGAATCAGCCTTTCCGATAAGCTCATCTTTAAAAAACTTCCCGGAAAAGAGATAAAGATAAGTAGCAACCTGCGTTCTTTACCCAAAGACAGCTCAAATCTGGCGTATAAAGCAGCAAGTATGCTGCAGCAGGTTTATCGCGTCTCTGCGGGCGCGGAGATAAGGATACTTAAGCGTATTCCCGTAGGAAGCGGCATGGGTGGAGGCTCAAGTAACGCTGCGGCAACACTTTTAGGCTTAAATAAACTCTGGGACATAAATGCCGCCAGAAGCAAATTGATCAATCTTGCCGAAAAGATCGGTTCGGACGTAGCGTTCTTTGTTTATGAAACTCCTTTTGCGCTGGGAGAGGGCCGCGGAGAGCGGATAAAACCCATAAAATTGCTTGAGAAGCGCAAGTTCCGGCACATCATTATTGTGCCGCGGATAAACGTTTCTACGCCGTTCATTTACCGGCAATGGGACAGGCGTTTTTTTGGTAAAAACGCTTCAAGTGCGGCGTTGACAATAGGTAAGAATAATGTTAAACTATTAACTTCGGCATTAAAGAAAAATGACTTATGCCGGGCCGGGCAAAGCCTTTTCAACAGCCTGGAAGAGGTCGCTGTTTCGGTTTACCCGGATATCGGCAAGATCAAGGAAAAATTAACCCGCTTGGGAGTTCCGGCAGTTTTGATGTCCGGAAGCGGGCCGACGGTGTTTTGCCTTATTGCTTCAAGAAAGGAGGAGCGGAAGATACTCCGCGAGCTTGATAAGAACCGTGCTTTGCAGGTATTTGTAGCAAATACTCACTGAAAAATACGCAGGAAGAAGACGGGTCGCTTTTTCCGTGATGTTTTAAGTAACAGACTTTTTATCGGCTTGGAGAGGCCGGTAAAAATAAGGTTACCGGTTTTTAGTGGGTAGCAAAGGAGGTGTTATGGAAATAACAGAAGTGAAGATCTTTATTAAAGATTCTCCGGATAAAAAACTGCGGGCTTATGCGACCGTGACGTTCGATAACGCTTTCGTGGTAAGGAACATTAAGGTGATTGAGGGGACAAGTGGTCTATTCATTGCCATGCCCTCAAGGAAAGTAAAACAGCCTTGCCCGAAATGCAGTTTTAAAAATGAGTCGCGCAGCAAGTATTGCAACCAGTGCGGGGCGCAGTTACCGCTGGTAGCGCGGCCGGTGGTCATCGAACCGTCGCTTAACGCGCAGCTGGAACACAAGGATATCGCCCATCCGATCACGCAGTCGTTCCGGGAATATCTTCAAAAGCGGGTGCTGGACGCATTTGAGCAGGAAAGGGTAAAAGTTCCGGCGTTGTATTGACATAAAATTTAATCTGTCTTCTTAGGTAATCACGTTTTGGGACGTCGTCCAATGGTAGGACACGAGAATTTGGGTCTCGCTATTATGGTTCGAGTCCATACGTCCCAGCGAATAAAAGATTCGGGACAGCTTAGAGCCATAGTGCTGCCATTTTTAAATTTGTAGAAAAAAGCAGGTTAGAAATAGAAAAAATCCGGTTATAAACGATGAAAAAGAACGGTTTAGCGGTAATCATATTAGCGGCAGGCAAGGGTAAGCGGATGAAGTCGCAAACCTCCAAGGTTTTGCATCCGGTATGCGGCCGGCCAATGATCGGCTATGTCTTGGATCTGGCCAAAGCATTACGGCCGGAAAAGACCATTGTCGTGCTTGGGCATAAGCATGATGAAGTACGGAAGGTGCTCCCGGCCTGGGTAAATATAGTCATACAAAAGCAGCTTAAAGGCACTGCTGATGCAGTGCGGCTGGCGCTTAGCCGCTTGAATAATTTCCGCGGCACAGTGCTTATCCTTTACGGCGACGTGCCGCTTTTGACCGCGGCCAGCCTGAAAAAACTTCTTAAGCGCCATAGCGGCAATGCCGCGGCAGCAACTTTATTGACTGCCGGCGTGAGTAAGCCTTTTGGGTATGGAAGGATCTTGCGGGACGGGTATTCCTGTATTTCGGGGATCGTGGAGGAGAAAGACGCGGATGAATACCAGAAAGAGACCAGAGAGATCAATACCGGCATTATTTGTTTTGATAAAGCTTTGCTGGCTGCCGCGTTAAAGCGCGTGCGGCCGGATAACCGCAAAAAAGAGTATTATCTTACCGATGCCATTGCTATATTTTATAAGGCCGGCCAACTCATTTCCGGCGTAAGCCTTGAGGACAGCAATGAGGCCCTGGGGATAAATTCCCGCCAGGACCTGGCTAAAGCAAACCTGATCATGCGCAACAGGATCAACGCCGAAGTTATGGCGCGGGCAGTTACGATCATCGACCCGGACGTCACCTATATAAACTACGGCACGCAGATCGGCCATGACAGCGTGATTTATCCCTTTACAGTTATTGAAAGAGATGTTAAAATTGGTAAAAGTTGTGTCATCGGGCCGTTCGCCCACTTAAGAGAAGGCACCCGCCTCGGTAACGGCGTAACCGCCGGAAATTTTCTGGAAGTTGTCCGTTCCACTATCGGGTCAAAAACCCTCTTGAAACATTTTTCCTATATCGGTGACAGCAAAGTAGGCAGGCAGGTTAATATCGGCGCCGGGACAGTTACGGCAAATTTTGACGGTAAAAATAAAAACCTGACCGTGATCGGAGATAGCGCGTTTATCGGCTCGGATACGGTCTTGGTGGCGCCGGCTAAGATCGGCAAAGCGGCAAAAACAGGCGCCGGATCGGTAGTCGTAAGAAATACCGTTGTAGCCGCCGGTTCGGTTGTTGCCGGAGTTCCGGCAAAGCCTTTAAAACGTAAATAAAACACAGGGGACTAAAATGGATAAATTAACCGTAATCAGCGGAAACGCGCATCCTGAATTAGCAAAGGATATCTGTAAATACCTTAAAGTTAAATTATCTAAAGCTTTGGTTACGCGTTTTAGCGAAGGCGAGATCCGTGTGCAGATTGACGAGAATGTCCGCGGCAAAGATGTTTTTCTAATACAGCCGACTTGCCCGCCGCCTAACGAAACCCTGATGGAGCTTTTGATCATGATTGATGCTTTAAAGCGCGCCTCTGCCCAAAGGATCACGGCAGTAATGCCTTTTTTCGGCTATGCCAGGCAGGACCGCAAAGACCAGCCGCGCGTGCCGATCACCGCAAAGCTCGTGGCTAATCTTTTAACTACCGCAGGCGCGCACCGCGTCCTGACCATGGACTTGCACGCCGGCCAGATACAGGGATTTTTTGATATCCCCGTGGACCATTTATTCGCCGTAGGCGTATTTATTGATTATCTTTCCGGGCTTAAGCTTCAAGATATAGTTGTGGTTTCTCCCGATGTCGGCAGTATAAAAATGGCCAGGTCCTATGCCAAGCGGCTCTCGGCGCCCTTAGCAATAATCGATAAGCGCAGAGATTCCCCGGAGAAGACTGAAGTCATGCATATTCTCGGCGAGGTAGAAGGCAAGAACGCGATCATTGTAGATGACCTGATCGCTACGGGCAGTTCATTGATCGAAGCGGTAGCGGCGCTTAAAAAAGCAAAATGCAAAACTATCCGCGCGGCAATTACCCATGGCGTGCTTTCCGGCCCGGCGATTGAGCGCATTGACAAATGCAAAGATTTGCTTGAGCTGGTGATCAGCGACAGCATTCCTTTAGCAGAGGATAAAAAGCACGCCCGGATCAAGGTCCTTTCGGTAGCGGAGCTTTTAGGTGAAGCGATAAAAAGGATCCACTGGGAGCAGTCGGTCAGTTCGTTGTTTGATTAATAAATAAAAAATTGGAGCGATTAAAATGGAAGAGTTGATTTTGGAAGCAGAGTTAAGGGAGGGCGTGGGCACAAGCAAGTCAAGGGGCCTGCGCGCCCAAGGCTTTATCCCCGCAGTAGTTTATAAAGAAGGTAAAGAGGCTCAAGCCATTCGCATATCCAGCGGCGAGCTGATCCGGCTTTTGCACCAGCACAGGCTGGAAAACGCCATCGTTAATTTAAAGATCAAAGGTGACAAGAGCGCCAAGAACCGGCCTTGCCTTGTCAAAGAGATCCAGCATGACCCTGTGCACGGCAACGTGATACACGTGGATTTCAATGAAGTTTCCCTGACTAAGGTGATCAAGGTTAATGTGCCGGTTGCGGCAAAAGGCGATGCCGTAGGCGTAAAGCAGGACGGCGGTTCGCTTGAAGTTATCCTCTGGGAGATTGAGATCGAGTGCCTTCCGACGAATATACCCGAAGAGATCCCGGTTGACGTTACTAACCTGAAAATCGGTGACGGAGTGCACATAAGAGATATTATCGTGCCTGCGGGCGTGAAGATCCTTAATGAGCTTGACGCGACAGTGCTGCACGTGGTTGCTCCGATGAAAGAAGAAGTTCCTGTTGAAGCGGTTGAAGGCGAAGAGAAACAGGAGCCGGAAGTAATCAAGGAAAAGAAGGAAGCCCCGGCTGAAGGCGAAGCCGCAGAAGGTAAAGAAAAAGACAAAGAAAAAGAAAAGAAGTAAGCAGATGAAGTTAATCGTCGGCCTGGGCAATCCCGGCAGGGCATATGCCGGTTCGCGGCACAATATCGGGTTTCTCGTGGTTGAAGCCCTGGCAAAAGAATACGGAGTAAAGCTCAAAAAAACTTTTGGCCGGCCCTGGATTTGCGCAAAGGCTGAGATTGAAGGCAGCAGTGTGCTGCTGGCAGAGCCGCTGACATACATGAACCTTTCAGGCAGCGCCGTGGCTGCGCTGCTTAAAAAGAATAAGATCGGTATAAATAATCTGTTGGTGGTCTGCGATGATCTGGACCTTGACCTTGGGCGTTTAAAGATAAGGGACAATGGTTCTTCCGGCGGCCACCGCGGGTTGGAATCAATAATCAGGTCTTTGGCTAGCCGCGAGTTCAGCCGTTTAAGGGCCGGCATCGGCAGGCCAGGCGATAATATGGACGCTAGCGATTATGTGCTTTCACAGTTTAAGAAAGACGAAAAAAAGCAAGTCCTTGAAATAGTTGAAAAAGCCTGCGCGTGCGTAAGGTCATGGATCGCAGAAGGCGTGGATAAGACGATGAATACCTTTAACAAAAAGGAGTAAATCAATGAATAAGTATGAAGCAATGTTTATTGTAAAACCGGATCTGCCGGACGCGGAGAAAAAAACCCTGTTTGGCCAGATTAGCGACGCCGTAACTAAAAGCGGCGGCAGCGTTTCGGCGGCAAATATCTGGTCGGAAAAGAAAAAACTCTATTTCCCGATCAGCAAGCAGCACGAAGGCGTGTATTACCTTGTAAATTTCAGCGTCACCCCGGATGCGATTGAAAAGATCCGGCATACCTATAAACTTAACGAGAATATCCTGAGGGTTTTGATTACGAGGGTATAATCAGGAGGGCAGAGATGGCGAATTTTAACAAAGTACTTTTGATCGGTAATCTCACTAAGGATCCTGAGCTGCGCTATACTCCGCAAGGGGTGGCCGTGGTCAACCTGCGCATGGCAGTGAACAGGAAATTCAAAGATAGAAATCAGGAATGGAAAGACGAAGTTTGTTTTATTACGGCAGTGGCCTGGGATAAGCAGGCAGAAACCTGCAACCAGTACCTGCGTAAAGGCAGCCCGCTTTTTGTTGAGGGCAGGCTTCAGTCGCGCTCATGGGAAGATAATGCTGGACAGAAGCGCAGCGTCGTGGAAGTAAGGGCGGAACGCGTGCAGTTCCTTGGGCAGCCGTCAGGCCAGCCAAAGGCCCCTGCCAGCGAGCAGCCGGCTGCGGAGCTGCCTCCGGAAACTACAGAAGATACATGGTTAGAAGAAAGCGAGGATAAGGTTCATGAGGGTTAAGACGAAATTCAAAAAAGACGCCAAGAAGAAAAAAGATAAGTTTATGCCGATGAGGAAAAAGATCTGCCGTTTTTGCGCGGATAAAAGCAAGACGATAGATTATAAGGACGTGAAGCGCCTTGAGCAGTTTATCAAGGAAAGAGGAAAACTCGTTTCCGCACGCATTAGCGGTAACTGCGCACGGCACCAAAGAAGGCTGGTAGAAGCAGTGAAACAGGCCAGGTACCTTTCTTTGCTGCCTTACACCAGGGTGTAAATATGGAAGTGATCTTAAAGAAAGACGTGCAAAAACTGGGGAAAGCCGGCGATACCGTAAAGGTCAAGGATGGTTTTGCCAATAATTACCTTTTGCGTAACGGCCTTGCCGTGCCCTTGAATTCTTCCAATATCAGGAGACTGGAAGATGAAAAGCAGCATAAGGCCCTGGAATCACAGAAGCGCAAGAATGCGGCAGAAGAATTGGGGGTAAAGATTTCCAGCCTTTCCATTACTCTGCCGGTCCTGGTGCAGGAAGACGATAAATTATACGGCAGCATAACCGCTCAAGAGATCTCCGTGGCCCTGAAGGAAGAAGGCTTTGAGGTAGATAAGAACTGCATTGCCCTTGAGGAGCCGATCAAGTCTTTGGGGATATTTGAAGTCCCGGTCAAGCTGCACCCGGAAGTCTCGGCAAAAATAAAAATCTGGATTGTGAAGAAATAAGGGAAGCCCAACCTAAAACATGCCTGAGTCTCTCATAGAAAAAGTCCCGCCGCAAAACCTGGACGCGGAAATGGCCGTGCTTGGCTCAATGCTGATTGACGAAGAAGCTATTTCCGTGGCCGCGGAGTCCCTGGACAGGAGCCTATTTTACAAAGATAGCCACAGAAAAGTCTTTGAAGCGATACTTGACCTTTATAATTCAAGCAAGGCAGTTGACCTGATCACGCTGACCGACGAGCTTAAGCGAAAGGGCGCGCTGGAAGGTATCGGCGGAGTGAGCTTCCTGACTAATCTTGCCAATTCCGTTCCTACGGCAGCCAATGTCGGCTATTACGTTTCCATCGTTAAGGAAAAAGGCATATTAAGGAACTTGATCAGTAATTCCACAAAAGTCATTTCCCTTTGCTATGAAAGCGACGGTAACGTTAATGAAGTTGTTGACGCCGCCGAACAGCTGATCTTTGAGGTCAGCGACCGCCGCATCCACGGCAGTTACCAGCATTTAAAAGAGATCATCAAGGAGAGCATAGAGAAAATCGATTTGCTCTATCAAAAAAAGGCCCATGTCACCGGCGTTCCCACCGGCTACGTGGATTTTGACATACAGACTGCAGGGCTCCAGCCGTCGGACCTGATTGTCGTTGCCGGCCGGCCGTCAATGGGCAAGAGCGCTTTTGCCCTGGGCATGGCGGAATACGCCGGCGTTGTGGCAAAGGTCCCGGTGGCATTGTTCAGCCTTGAAATGTCAAAAGAGCAATTGGTGCAAAGGATGCTTTGTTCGCATGCCAAGGTTGACGCGCATAAGGTGCGCACAGGGTACCTGGCGACTTCCGATTGGCCGCGCTTGACCGCTGCGGCAGGCAAGCTTTCCGACTCGCCGATATTTATCGACGATACGCCGGCGATCTCCGTAATGGAGCTGCGCGCCAAAGCCAGAAGGCTTAAAATGCACCATAATATCCAGCTGCTCATTTTGGATTATATGCAGCTGATGCGCGGCTCAAGCCTGAACAGCGAAAGCCGTCAGCAGGAGATCTCTGAAATTTCCCGTTCGCTCAAAGCGCTGGCCAGGGAATTGAACGTGCCGATCGTAGCGATCAGCCAGCTTTCGCGCGCCGTTGAGTCGCGCACTGACCACCGTCCGCAGTTGTCCGACCTCAGGGAATCCGGGGCGATCGAACAGGACGCCGATGTGGTTGTGCTTATTTTAAGGGAAGAGTATTACAACCCGACTCCGGATAATCAGGGCACTGCCGAAATAATCATTGCCAAGCAGCGCAACGGCCCGGTAGGCACGGTAAAGCTTACCTTTATAAAGGAATATACGCGTTTTGAAAATATTGCCCGCGCAGAATAATATTTGACCCTGCCGGAGATTGTGATATCATAGTAATAATTATGCCGCGAAAAATTTCCATATTAATATCTTCTATGTTGATCCTGGGGCTGGCAGCTTTTTCCTATGCGCAGCCGTCCGAGCAGGAACCGTCCGAAAAGGGCACCCCTTCCGAAATAGTCACTACCATTGAAATAAAAGGGAATAAATCCATCAGCAGCAACGTGGTCATTTCAAAAATGAAGACCAAGGTGGGCGCGTCATATCAGGAGAACGTAGCCAGTGACGACCTTAAGAGGCTTTACCTTTTGGGCTTCTTTGAAGACATTAAAATGGATACTGAAAGCCATAAAGGCGGGGTCAAGGTCATCGTTACGGTCGTAGAAAGGCCGATAATCGAAAAGATCACTTTTTCCGGGATCACGCATATAACGATGAAGGATGAGAAGCTCAAGGATTCCTTAAAGTCCAAAGAAGGCCAGTATCTTGATTATCCTAATCTGGCGGAAGATATCCAGACGTTCAAGAAAATGTACGATAAGATGGGTTATAGCCGCGCGGAAATAATTTACAAGGTTGATATTGATAAAGAAACCAATAAAGCAAAAGTAAATTTTGATGCCGTTGAAGGGAAAAAGATGCGCATCGGCGCAATTACTATCGAAGGCAATAAGGCTTTTTCCGACAGCAAGATCCTGAGGCTGATTAAAACAAAAAAGGCCTGGCTGTTTAATGCCGGCGTGCTTAAGGAAGAGGTGCTTGGGGAAGATATGGACCGCATCAAGGCATTTTATCGCAAGAACGGTTTTATTGACGCTGTGGTTGATTACGAGGTTACCTCGGATGACAAGAAGTCCATGTATTACATTATTATTACGGTAGAAGAGGGAAAAAAATTCCTTGTCGGCAGCGTTACCATAGCGGGCAATAAAGATATTTCCGAAAAGGAGATCCTCGCCAGGATCCAGGAAGCGACGCCGGATAAGGTATATAACCCGGATGCGGTAAGGGTGGATGCCGCCAATGTCCAGGGTTTGTATTTTGACCGCGGATATATTTCGGCGCAGGTAGAAGACAGCACTTCGGTTGACCCGGCCACCAACCGCGTGAACATTACCTATAATATCATTGAGAACGAAGTAACTTATGTGGATAAGATAATGATCGTCGGTAATGTCAAGACTAAGGACGTGGTAGTCCGCCGCGAATTAAGGATAAAGCCGGGAGAGAGGTTTGACGGAGAGAAACTGCGGCGCAGCAAAGAAAGGCTGCAGAACCTCGGGTTTTTTGAAGATGTCAGCTATGATACGAAAGATACGGATACCGCTAATAAAAAGGACCTGGTGGTGGACGTAAAAGAAGCCAAGACCGGGGCTTTCAGTTTCGGCGGCGGTTACAGCACGGTTGACCAGTTCGTGGGCTTTGTGGAAGTAGAGCAGAAGAACTTTGACTGGAAAAATTTCCCGTATTTTACGGGCGCCGGACAAAACCTGAAATTCCGCGCTTCTTTCGGCAGCACTACCGACGGCTTTGACTTGAGCTTTACCGAGCCGTGGCTTTTTGATTACCCGGTATCTTTCGGTTTCGACGGGTACAAGCGTAAGCACGACAGGGACACCGACGTCGGTTACGGCTATGATGAAGATATCACCGGCGGCGACATCCGCCTGGGTAGGGAGTTTTCCGAGTACATTTCCGGCAATATGGCCTACCGTTATGAAACTATAAAGATCGGGAATATTTCCGACGACGCCACAAACGACCTGCGCGATGAAGTCGGCACTAACGGCATTAGCAGCATGGAATGGGCTTTGAGCTTTGACAGTCGCAACAACGTCTTTGATACTACCAAGGGCAACCTTTTTACCGGGGGATTGACTCTGGCAGGCGGGCCTTTTGGCGGGGATAAAGACTTTTGGAAATTTGCCGGCAGGGCATCCCATTATTTTCCGTTGGTGAATAATTCCGTGCTTGAAATCAGGGGCAGGGTCGGGCTTGCCGATCCTTACAGTAACACTAAAAAGATCCCGATCTATGAAAGGTTCTTTGCCGGCGGCGCGGATACGATAAGGGGATATCATGAAAGAGGCATTGGCCCGGTTGACCCGGTTTCAAAAGACCCGCTGGGCGGCGATTCGTTTTTCGTGGGCAATATAGAATATACTTATCCGTTGTTTGATTTTCTCAAGGTCGCCGCGTTTTATGATGTAGGCAACGTCTGGCAGAAAATGGGGGATATTTTTTCCGGTAGCGACACCAGCGACCCGCTTAATACCGGAGGCCTGAAGTCAGGCATAGGTTTTGGCGTGCGCATTAAGACGCCTATAGGCCCGATCAAGCTTGATTACGGCATTCCTATGAATAAGGAGCCCGGTGAGGATAGTATAGGCAGCGGCCGTTTTCATTTCAGTATGAGCCAGGGATTTTAATTTTCTAAGGGAGGAGACAGAATGAAAAAGACAGGGTTAGTTTTAGCGTTAACGTTTTTGTTCGCGATGGGCTTGGCGGCAACCGCATCCGCAGCGGAAAAACTTGCTTATGTGGACTTGAGCAAGATCTTCAGCGAATATAAGAAGACCAAGGATTACGATAAAGTGCTCGGAGACAAGGAAAATATTTATACTACCGAGCGGGACAAGAGAATAAATGAGATCAAGCAGATGCAGGATAAATTAAACCTCTTAAGCGATAAGGAAAAAGAGGCGAAGAAGCCGGAGATGGAATCCAAGATCAAGGACCTGCAGGAATATGACCGCCAGAAACAGACCGACCTGCGCAAGGACCAGGATGAAAAGATGAAGGAAATACTTAAGGACATAGAAGAAGCGATCAAGCAGCATTCGCAATCTGCCGGCTATACAATGGTATTTAACGACCGCGTGCTTGTTTATCAGGATAAGGGCCTTGATATTACCGATAAGGTTATGGAGATCCTGAACAAGAAGAAGTAGCAATCGCTTTGCTGCTTAAAGCTGGTGCCGGCATGCAAAAGACTTTAAAGGAAATAGCTGATTTTATCGGCGGGGAAATTGTCGGAAACGGCAGCACCGTTATAACCGGGGTATGCGGCATAAAAGAGGCCAGGCAGGGCGATATCACTTTTCTTGCCAACGTCAAGTACCTTCCCTTTATAGATAAGACAAACGCTTCCGCGATCATTGTCTCAGACGAAATAAAAACGGCGCCTAAACCGGTTATCCGCGTTGTAAACCCTTCGCTGGCATTCATTAAAGCAGTTTCGCTCTTTTCCCGCGTAGACATAAAGCTGCCGGCAGGAGTGCATCCTACGGCGGTATTGGGTAAAAATGTTTCGTTGGGCAAAGATGTCGCGATCGGGCCATATACGATTGTTGACGACGGGTCTTCAATCGGCGACAATACCGTAATTTACGGGCAGTGTTATATCGGCAGCCAATGCCGTATCGGCTCTAACACGCTGATCTATCCTCAAGTTTCATTGAGGGAGCTCGTCGTTGTCGGCAACCGCGTGATCATTCATAACGGCGCGGTTATCGGCTCAGACGGTTTCGGGTACCTGCCGGTTGACGGCACGCACCGGAAGATCCCGCAGCTGGGGACAGTTGAGATATGTGATGACGTTGAGATCGGCGCGAACGTCGCGATTGACCGCGCGCGTTTTGATAAGACCATAATCGGCAAAGGCACTAAGATTGATAACCTTGTGCATATCGCGCATAATGTGGTTGTCGGGGAAAATACGCTTATTATCGCGCAGGCGGGCATTTCCGGCAGCACCACTATCGGTAAGGGCGTGACGATTGCCGGCCAGGCCGGGCTGGTGGGGCATATTACCATAGGCGACGGCGCGATCCTGGCAGCGCAGGCAGGCGTGACTAAATCCGTGCCTGCCAATACGCTTGTTTCAGGTTACCCTGCCAAGCCGCATGAAACGGCAAAGAAGGTTAATGCCTGTTTACAGAACCTGCCAAGGCTCTATGAGCTGGTGAAACAGTTGGAAAAAAAGATCAAAGAATTGGAATCCCATGGATAAACAAAGGACCATTGAAAAAGAAGTAAGCGCCGAAGGCATCGGGCTGCATACGGCAAACAAGATAAAGGTCATCCTTAAGCCGGCAGCCGAAGGTTCGGGGATTGAATTTGTAAGGGTTGATCTGCCGGATAAGCCGGTGATCAAGGTCGCCTTTAACAATGCTATTTCCCAATCGCGCAGCCTGCGCCGCAGTTCAGTCGGCAGGGAAGGCGTGGATGTCCATACTATTGAACATTTGATGGCAGCCGCCACCGGCGTGGGAATAGATAATTTGCGTATTGAGATCAACGGCAATGAAGTGCCTGGCCTTGACGGAAGCAGCCTAAGTTTTATCGAACTGTTTTTAAAAGCAGGGATAAGGGAGCAGGAAAAAGAGCGGCAATATTTTGTCGTGCGCGAGCCGATATACGTGGAAGAAGACAGCGCTTCGATCGTTGCCGTGCCGTTTGACGGCTTTAAGATCTCTTATACCTTGAACTATGACCATCCTTTTCTTAAGACGCAGTTTAAGTCGCTGGAAATAAACGCCGACAGCTTCAAATCCGAGCTTGCGCCGGCAAGGACATTTTGCCTTGAAGAAGAAGCCAGCGAGCTTAGGCAGCAGGGCGTGGGCAAAGGCGCAAATTACGAAAATACCCTTGTTGTGGGCAAGGATGGCGTGGTTAAAAATAAACTGCGCTTTGATGACGAATTTATCCGGCATAAGATGTTAGATCTTATGGGCGACCTCTCGCTGGCCGGCATGCCTATAAAAGGACACATCATTGCCTTGCGCAGCGGCCATTCGTTGAATATGAAGCTGGTAAAAAAGATCAGCCAACAGGTTGAAAAGAATGCGCTGGGCGCCATCGGCATTAATTATCGCCCCAACGAAGGGGAAGAGTTGGATGCTGCCACGATCATGAGTATCCTGCCGCATCGCGACCCGTTCTTATTTGTGGACAGGATAACTTTCCTGGAAAGGGGCAAGCGCGCCGTAGGCATTAAGAACGTGACGATAAACGATTATTTTTTTCGCGGGCATTTTCCGGGAAAACCGGTCATGCCCGGCGTGATCATCATTGAGGCAATGGCGCAGGTCGGCGGGATAATGATGCTTTCTCCGGAAGAAAACCGCGGGAAGCTGGCTTTTTTCATGGCGATCAATAACGTGAAATTCCGTAAAACCGTTGTGCCCGGAGACCAGCTGGTTTTTGAGGTCATTGCCGGAAAGATAAAATCAAAGACCGGCCAGGTGCACGGTAAGGCCCTGGTTGACAATAAAGTCGTGGCAGAGGCGGACCTGATGTTCGCCTTGGCTTAGAAATGATCAATACGCATATGCGCATTCATCCTACTGCTTCGGTTTCCAAAAACGCAAAACTGGCTGATAGTGTAGTTGTCGGCGCGAATTCCATTATCGCAGATAACGTTGCGATCGGCGCGGGCACGAAGATCGGCGCGTTTTGCCTGATTGAGGGTAATACCACTATCGGCAAGGATTGCGAGATCTTTACCGGAGCGGTGATCGGCTCGCGGCCGCAGGACCTTAAATTTAAGGGCGAAAAAACATTCCTTGAGATCGGGGATAATAACATCATCCGCGAGTATTGCACTTTTAATCCCGGCACAGGAGAGGGCGGTAAGACGGTAGTCGGGAATAACAATCTCTTCATGGCGTATTCCCACGTTGCCCACGACTGTATGGTAGGCAGCGGCTGCGTTATCGCCAATAACGGCACGCTGGCCGGCCATGTCACCATAGAAGATAAAGCGGTGATCGGCGGTTTGGTTGCCATACATCAGTTTGTGCGCATCGGCATGCTTTCGATCATCGGAGGCTGCTCAAAGGTCGTGCAGGACATCCCGCCGTTTTCTACCTGCGACGGGCACCCGGCGCGCATATACGGCCTTAATCTTATCGGCTTAAGGCGCAGCGATATTTCTAAAGATTCCATCCATCAGCTTAACCACGCGTTTAAGGTATTATTTGACAGCGGGCTTTCCATAAAGCACGCTTTAGAGGCCCTGGGAAAGGAAGCGAAATTATACGATGAGGTGGCTTACCTTATTGATTTTGTGAAGAATTCCCAGCGCGGCCTTACCCGTTCCTGTCGAGGTTAATCCGTGGAAAAGATCGGCATTATCGCCGGAAACCGCAAATTCCCTATCATTTTTTCTCAAGCAGCCAAAGCAAGGGGTTTTAGCGTGGTCGCGGTTGCCATAAAAGGCGACACCTCCCGGGCCCTGAAAAACTCCGTAGATAAGATATACTGGATCGGCCTGTCTGAATTTTCTAAAATGTTCGAAATATTTAAGAGCGAGGGGATAAGCCGGGTGATCATGGCCGGCCAGATCAGCCCGCGCCGGCTTTTCAGCAAAGAAATAAACCGCGACCCGCAGCTCAAGGAAATGCTTTCTGCGATCAAGGATAAACGCGCGGATACGATCTTCGGGGCGATTGCCGTAAAGCTGAAAAACCACGGCCTGGAATTGATTGATTCTACTACTTTTATCGGCGATTTCCTGCCGCAAAAAGGCACGCTTACCAGGACCCAGCCTGAGCCGCAGACCCGCGATGATATTTCTTTTGGTTTTGAGATTGCCCGGCATATCGGCAGCCTCGATATCGGCCAGACCGTTGCCGTAAAGCATAAGGCAATAGTGGCGGTTGAGGCCTTGGAAGGTACGGATAACCTTATCCGGCGCGCAGGCAGGCTTGCCCGCGGCGGCATTACGGTGGTAAAGGTCAGCAAACCCAAGCAGGATGTGCGTTTTGATATCCCGGTGGTAGGCTTAAATACAGTGAAAAACCTTATAAGCGCAGGCGCGAGTTGCCTTGCCATAGAAGCGGGAAAGACCCTTTTTATAGATAAAGAAGAGGCGGTAAAGCTGGCGGATAAAAAAGGCATATCCATAGTCGCGGTATAAGGCATTTTTTGCTTGACATAAGCGCGATTGAGAGGTAGAGTTAGGCGTAGATAAACATAGGAGGAGAGATATGGCTAGATTATGTTGTGCGGGCAGCAAAACAAAGTCTATGGAATTCAAACTCAATGCTCCGAAGGCAAAAAAAGTGAGCGTGTCCGGCACGTTTAACGGCTGGAGCTCTAAAGGCAGTGCCGCCAAAAAAGATTCACAGGGCAACTGGACAGCTAAAGTTGACCTGGCTCCGGGAAAATACGAATATAAATTCATTGTCGACGGCGTCTGGATGAACGATCCGCGTTGCGGCAATCTCGTGACTAACAGTTTCGGCACGCAGAATTGCATTATTGAAGTAAGGTAAGATTAAATAGAATTTCGCCCCATCTTAATTTAGGTGTCAGGTGATAGGTGTCAGGTGATAGGTTCATCCCTATAACCTAATACCTGTCACCTAAGACCTACCACCTAGAACGATGGGGATTTTTTATAACTAAAGGGTTAAAAATGAAATACATTTATGGCCCGATCAGATCGCGCAGGCTTGGATTATCATTAGGCGTGAGCCTTACCCCTTACAAGGTATGCAGCTTTGATTGTATTTACTGTCAATTGGGCAAGACTACCCAAAGGACTGCCCTGCGTAAAGAATATGTGAATACAGATGAAGCGCTTACCGAAATAAAAAATTGGTTGAACGCAAACCCAGCCGAGGCAAAAAAACTGGATTACATTACTTTTTCCGGCGCGGGCGAGCCGACGCTGAACATCAACATCGGCAAGCTGATCAGCGGGATCAAGGAGATAAGCGCTGTGCCGGTGGCGATCCTGACCAATTCCTCCCATTTAAGCGACCCGCAGGTGCGTAAGGCAATAGAGGCCGCGGATTTGATCGTGCCGTCCCTGGACGCGGCAGAGCAGGACGTTTTTGAGCGGATCGACGCACCGGAAAAAGGCATAAAGGTCGCGCAGATCATTGACGGGCTGGCAGCGCTGCGCAAAGAATTCCGCGGTAAGATCTGGCTTGAGATAATGCTGCTTAAAGGCGTAAATGACAGCCCGGGACATATCGCCAAATTAAAAGAAGCGCTCAACCGCATAAAAGCAGACAAGGTCCAGCTTAACTCTCCTGTCCGCAAGACCCTGCTGCAGGATATCTACGCAGTGGAAGCAGCCCGGCTCAAGGAAATCGCCGCTATCCTCGGGGACAATACGGAATTATGCTGATCTGCGCCTGTAGCTCAATGGATAGAGCGCTAGCCTTCGGAGCTAGGCGTTGCAGGTTCGACTCCTGCCAGGCGCACTGACGCTTAGGGACGGTTCTCAGCTAAGGAGAAAAATGTCCCCGGATGGGGACACTTTTCCCTTGGACTGAGAACCGTCCCTAATAGTTATTGTATAATCCTTTCTTTAGCTGTAAAATAATAAAAAATACATCGGAGGTCGTGAATGAAGATGATAAAAATTATTTTTCTGTTTTCAGTTTGTTTTATGGCATTTTGTGCTCCGGCGTTTGCCGGAGATATCGTTATTTACGGCGACAGTCAGATCTACGACGATGATCAGGCTGCGGAAATTGCCCAGCGCAGCGTGGTGCAGGCAATACTGGAAAAGAGACCTTCGATTGTTTTCCGCGTCGGAGATATCGTGCATGACGGCCATGACCCGCATCAATGGGAAGTGTTTAACAGTATTGCCGCAGGGCTATTAAAGACAACCGAATACTATCCCTGCCTTGGCAATCATGAAGGCGACTCCTCGCTGTATTTTGACAATTTTAAGAACATTAACCGGCAGCATTGGTATTCGGTTGACCGGCAAGGCATCCGTTTTATCGTGCTGGACAGCAATTCTCCGCTTGGCGATAATTCGCCTCAATATACCTGGCTTGAGGCGCAGCTTGCGCAAATTCCCTCCGGCATTGAATTTATTATCGCGCTTTTTCATCATCCAATGTTCAACGTCGGCGGCCATGGCGAAGACGAGCAGGGCCTGAAGCCGTACCTGGTGCCTTTATTTGAAAAATACGGCGTAGGAGCGGTTTTTTCCGGACACGACCATAATTACCAGCGGGTCCTGTATAATGGCATTGAGTATGTGGTTGCCGGAGGAGGCGGGTCGCATCTCTATGATCCTACCCGCACAAGCCCATACCTGCAGAAATTCAGCAAGAGTTATCACTTCTGTTTATTATCGCGCGGCCAAGATTCCCTGAAAGTAGAAGTTTTTAGCGTCCGGCCGGAAGACGCTGCTTCCAGCCTGATTGATGAATTTACAATTCCGTCTATTAGTAAGGTAAAATCCAGCCGCAGCGCTGAAGCGCTGTTTCCGTAATATATGAGCAATGCCTTTGACCTGAAAAGCATCCGCGGCCTTTCGGAAAACGAAGCCGGCATCCGGATAAAACAAGAAGGCTATAACGAACTCCCCTCCCAAAAAAATAAAAATATCTTTTTGATCTTTTTAAGCGTCGTCAAAGAGCCGATGCTGCTTTTGCTTATCGGCAGCGGCATAATTTATTTGTTCCTTGGCGAGCCGGACGATGCCCTGATGCTGCTTTCTTTTGTGTTCGTCGTCGTGGGGATCACGTTTTATCAACAAAGAAAGACGGAGCGGGCGCTTGAAGCGCTGCGTAATCTTTCCAGCCCGCGCGCGCTGGTCATTCGGGACGGCAACCAAAGAAGGATCGCCGGCCGCGAAGTAGTCCGCGAAGACATTATCGTGCTTAACGAAGGCGACCGCGTGCCTGCAGATGCGGCGGTCCTTTCTTGTTCTAATCTTTCGGTAGATGAATCCTTGCTTACCGGGGAATCCATGTCCGTGCGTAAAATGGAATGGGACGGTACAGAGCAGCTGTGCAGGCCCGCAGGGGATGATTTGCCGTTTGTATATTCCGGCACGCTGGTAGTGCAGGGCAGGGGCATTGCCAGGGTGTTATCAACCGGGATGCATACGGAAATGGGCAAGATCGGCAGAGCGCTTGAGGCGATCTGTGAAGAGCCGACCCTGTTACAAAAAGAAACTAACACGATCGTAAAGAATTTTTCTATTGCCGGCATTATTCTTTGTTTATTCGTGGCCGTGGTTTACGGCCTGACAAGAGGCAGCTGGCTAGGCGGCATACTTTCCGGCCTTACTTTAAGTATGGCAATGCTGCCTGAAGAATTTCCCGTTGTTTTAGTCATCTTTCTTACATTAGGCGCCTGGCGCATCTCCAAAAGCCGGGTTCTCACCCGGCATACCCCTGCGATAGAAACATTAGGCGCGGCAACCGTATTATGCACGGATAAAACCGGCACCCTTACCTTGAATTCCATGCGTTTGGCAGGCGTCTGCGTAAACAACGATTTTTATGGCATTGAGCCTACCGGATCCGGTTCTTTCCCTGAGGCAGTGCACGATATCGTGGAATATGGGATCCTTGCCAGCCAGAAAGACCCGTTTGACCCGATTGAAAAAGAAGTAAAGCGTATCGGAGAATCGTATTTATCGGGCACGGAACATATCCATATGAACTGGAAGCTTGTCCGTGAATATCCCCTTTCAAAACAATTGCTCGCCCTTTCGCATGTCTGGGAATCCGTAGATAAGCAGAATTATATTATCGCGGCCAAAGGCTCGCCCGAAGCAATTGCCGACCTTTGTCATTTTAGCCCGGAAGATAATAAAAAATTATCCGTGTCGATAAATGAAATGGCGGGCAAAGGCCTGCGGGTATTAGGCGTTGCCAAAGCCTCATTTATTAAAACCGGGCTGCCGGACGAACAGCATGATTTTATTTTTGAATTTGCCGGGCTGCTGGGCTTTATTGACCCGGTGCGCGAAGAAGTCCCGGCTTCGATCAGGGAGGCGCATAACGCCGGGATAAGAATAATCATGATCACCGGAGATTACCCGGGCACAGCCGTTCATATCGCAAGGCAGATCGGCTTAAAAAACCCTGAAGCATATATCACCGGCCCCGACTTGAGATCGATGGGCCGGCCGGAATTGATAAAAAAGATAAGGACTACCAATATTTTTGCCCGCGTTGTCCCGGAGCAGAAACTTGAGATCGTAAAGCTGCTTAAAGAAAACGGGGAAGTTGTGGCAATGACCGGAGACGGGGTCAACGACGCCCCGGCGCTGAAGGCCGCGGACATCGGCATTGCCATGGGCCAGAGAGGCACAGACGTTGCCCGCGAGGCATCTGACTTGGTCCTGCTTAACGACGATTTTTCCTCAATCGTGCATGCGGTGCGGCTCGGCAGGAGGATCTTTGATAACTTACGCAAGGCAATGGCTTATATTTTTGCCGTGCACGTACCGATCGCCGGGATGTCGCTTTTGCCGATCCTTTTAAAGCTGCCGATCGCGCTCCTGCCGGCGCATATCGCTTTCCTTGAATTGATCATTGATCCTGCGTGTTCGGTGGTTTTTGAGTCCGACCCGGAAGAAAAAAAGATCATGGACCGTCCGCCGCGTAAATTAGGCGATCCGCTGTTCAATAAAAAGTCATTTATCCTCAGTCTGATGCAGGGGTTAAGCATATTAGCCGTGGTCCTTACGGTATTCATTGCCTCGCTTTATTTGAATAGAAAGGAAAGTGAAGCGCGCACGCTTGCCTTTGCCGCGCTGGTATTTGCCAATATAATGCTGATCATTACGAATCTTTCCTGGTCGCAGGGCGCCTTTAAAATTCTTGCTAACGGAAATCGCGCTTTGTGGCTGGTAATGGCCGCGGCTACGGCAGCGCTTGTGCTGGGCAGTTATGTTCCGTTCTTACGCGGCGTTTTTCATTTTTCCGTTTTATCCGCTCAAGACCTGGGCATAGCCTTGGCTGCCGGAGTGGCGAGTCTATTATGGTTTGAAGGACTAAAAGCGTTCAACAAAAGAGGAGGAGTGGAATGAAGAAGCTGGTAGTGATTTTGTGCGCTGCCGCGATGCTGGCCTGTGCCTTAACGGCCGGTGTTTTTGCCGACGATACTATTCCTGCAAATAACCTGGACACGCGCACCATGACCGTAGAGAGAACTCCGATAAATAAGCTTGTCCGCGGGGTAGTAAACTGCCTTACTTTCTTTGTGGAATTCCCGGCGTCTATTTGCGACGTGGGAAAAAGAAAAGGGCTGCTTGCGGGCTGCACTTTAGGCGTTGCCGACGGGCTTGTTACTTCTGTCGCGCGCTTAGGCACCGGGCTCTTTGATACGGTCACTTTCGTAATCCCGCCGTATGATAAACCGCTGCTTAAGCCGGAATACGCCATTGACAGCGCCGTGGACAAGATGGGTACTCCGACCGTAAAGTGGTAAATTCGGCCATGCGCAGAATAACGTTTTTGTTTTTATTATTCGCAGCCGCAGTTATCCCGGGCAAGGTCAGTGCCTTTGCGCAGGATGGACCTTTGCCGGTATGGCTTATCTGCGACGGCAATGTCCCCGACGCGGATCCACCGCTTAACTTCCGGTTGCTGCAGGATAATTTTTACCGCGAAAACCAGGCAGGCGTATTGCCGACAAGGATAGGCCTGCTTTTTTTACGCGCCTCCGGCAGCGGCCAGTTCAGCGAAAAAAATTTAATATGGATAAAAGAAAAGTTAAAGAAATACAAGCTCACCGTCATTGACCTGCGCCAGGAATCTCACGGTTTGCTCAACGGCCTCGCGGTCAGCTGGTATATGGGGGAAAATCAGCTCAACCGGGGGAAAACATTAACGGGGATAGAAGAGGATGAAACCTCGCGCCTGGCAAGCCTGCTTGAGCATCGCAGCGCCACGGTATTCCGCTTATCTTCCCCGGAAAGCGCGGATGAGCCCAGGGTCGGCATTGATCCGGAATTGGTCAGAATAAACGACGCGATCACGGAAAAAGAACTTTGCGCAGACCTGGATATTTATTATGTCCGGCTGCCGGTTGCCGATTACCAGCATCCTGCCGACGAAGAAGTTGACCGGTTTGTCAGACTGGTTAAATCTATGGGCAAGGACAGTTGGCTGCATATCCATTGCCGGGAAGGCGACGGCAGGACAACGGCTTTTTTGGCAATGTTTGACATGATGCATAATGCCAAAGCCGCGGGCCTGGAAGATATAGTAAAGCGCCAATGGCTTTTGGGAGGCATCGACCTTTTATCGCCTACGGTAAGCGCGGAGTGGAAATCGTCTTATGCCCAGGAGAGGGCGAACTTTATCCGGCATTTTTACCAGTATTGCCAGAACAGCGACGATGAATTTTCCCAGTCATGGTCTGAATGGCAGAAGGGGTTGCGATGAAGAGCGAAGTCTGTTTTGCCAAGGTCAGGGCTTCCGGCACAGAAGAAAGAGAAGCCGCTTTAAAGCGGCTTATCCGGGAAACCGGTTATTTTTCCGTATTTAAAAAAGAGGAATTTGTTCCGGTAAAGCTGACTATCGGCGATGCTGCTTGTGTTTATAATATGAGCCCGCAGTTAGTAGGGCTGGTTATCGCGGAAATAAAAAAACAGGAGGCAAAGCCGTTCCTTTTTGATACTTCGGTGATTTATAAAGGCAGCCGCCATAATGCGGTTGACCACCTTACGCTTGCGCATAATAAAGGCTTTAGCCAGGATAAGACCGGAGCGCCGTTTCTCGTCGCTGACGGCGTATTCGGTTCCGACGGAAAAGAATTTACGCTGGAGACGCAGGAGATCAGGAAGATAAGAGCCCCTTCGTTTGTCGGGATGGTGGAGAGCCTGGTTGTCCTCTCGCATGCGACAGGCCATATTGTTTCAGGTTATGCCGGCGCGATAAAGAACGTGGCGATGGGGATGAGCTGCCGGCCCACAAAACAAGTGCAGCATTCTTCGCTTAAGCCAAATATCTTAAAAGATAAATGCACTGCCTGCGGTTGCTGCATTGCCATTTGCCCTGTGCAGGCGATCTCTTTTAAGGATGAGAAAGCGTTCATTTGCCGGGAAACCTGCGTTGGCTGCGGTGAATGCCTTTGCGCCTGCAAATTTGACGCGGTATCGATTAATTGGGAAGAAGACCCCGGGGTATTTTGCAGGAGGATGGTGGAGGTCGCCAGCTTTATCCTTTCTAAATTTAAGAATAAGCTTTATATTACCTTTGCTTTTGACATTACCCGGGAATGCGATTGCATCTCGGCAAAAGGCGAGAAAATGGTAGCTGCTGACTTAGGCATACTCGCTTCAAAAGACATCCTTGCCCTGGATAAGGCAACCGCGGATCTTGCGCTAAAAAATAAAGAAACAGATTTCCTCAATAACGCAAAAAAGGTATATGAGCCGATGTTTGAGCGTGCCGCAGAAAAAGGGCTCGGCAGCCTTGACTATAGGCTCATTGAAATATGACCTGCCTATTCCTTGACAACAAATAAGTTATGTTGTAATATGAACATCGACGAAGGAGAAGGATATGGAATTAAAAAAGCTTGAGATCGAGAACGAGATTTTGAACCGTTTAGCCGGCAACATTTTCCTGCTGCAGGACCTCACGCAGAAGCGCGAGAGTATCTTCAAGGTATTTTTGGAAGTCTATAATTCCCCTTCTTTCCAGAAAACGATCAGGAAAACTCAAGGCCTGGAACTGGACAATTTTTTCAAAGAATTCCTCTCTTACGGCATAATTGATGAATTCCTTATTGACCCCGAAGTTGAAGATATAATGATAAACTATCTTGACCCGATCTATATCCATAAAACCAAGTACGGGCTGATAAAGACGGATAAGAAGTTCGGCTCGCGGCAGGAACTGGACCTCTTCATTAAGAAGCTGATAATTTTTTCCGGTAGGAAAAACATCAATAAGATAAATAACGTGGAGCTGGCGGAGATCAAGGGCAGGGCTAATATTGTCTATTCGCCGTTCGGCCCGCAAATCACCATAACCCGGGCAAAAGAAGTGCCGTTAAGCATCATTGAGCTGATCAAGAACGGCACGCTTACCCCGGAAATAGCTGCGCAGTTCTGGCTTTATATTGAAGGCATGGGCATTAAGCCGGCGAACATACTTATTGCCGGCGGGCCTGGCGCGGGAAAGACCACGCTTTTAAACGCCCTTCTTGGGTTTATCCCGGCCTGCGACAGAATGGTGGTAATTGAGGACACGCTGGAACTAAATACTGACCTTGAAGAAAACTGCTCGCGCCTTGAAAGCGATGAGGATGTAACGCTGGCTGATCTGGTTAAGAATTCGCTGCGCATGCGGCCTGACCGCGTGCTGGTCGGCGAAGTCAGGGGAAGAGAGGCGCTTGACCTGATGACCGCGATGAACATCGGCAAATATTGCATGGGCACGCTGCATGCCTCAACCGCGCGGGAAATGATCATGCGGCTTGAAAATGAGCCGATGAACGTGCCGCCGGTGCTGATAAACCTGGTGGATGTTTTCGTGATCATGCGCAGGGTTGCTTTGGGCGGTAAGATCCAGCGCGTTGTCGGAGAGCTTGTGGAAACCGCGGGCATGGAGCAGAATACAGTATTGTTGTCAACTTTATGGAACTGCGATTTGTCCAAGCTTGAATTCCGCGAATCCGGCGTAGGCAGCATTTACCGCGATGAACTTGCCCAGATTACCGGCAAGACTCCCCGCGATATTATGATGGAGATGGCCCTGCGGGCAAAAGTGATCCATATACTCGTGGAAAAAAATATTACCGAGATAGACAAGGTAACAAGAATATTCCGCCAATATGCGCTTAATCCTGATAACGCGATTGAAGAATTAGGTTACAGAAAAGAGGACTTACTACAGCCTCATCCCCATCGTTAATAGACCAAAATTTGCGCCCATTAGACAAAGATTTGCGCCCATAGCTCAACTGGATAGAGCATCAGCCTACGGAGCTGGTTGTTGCAGGTTCGACTCCTGCTGGGCGCATAAATAAGAGCCGAGACTTGACAGCCAGAAAACACGAAGAATTCATGCAAGAGGCCTTAAAAGAAGCGCAGAAGGCCTTTCTTGAGGATGAGGTTCCTGTCGGAGCGGTTATCGTCCATGAAAATAAGGTAATTGCCCGCGGTCATAATCAGGTTGAACGGCTCAAAGACCCCACCGCCCATGCGGAGATGATCGCCTTGACATCGGCTTGCGCCTGCCTCGGCTCAAAATGGTTGAATGCCGCCTCTCTATATGTTACAATTGAACCCTGCTCGATGTGCGCGGGCGCGCTGGTGCTTGCGCGGGTTAAAACAATAACCTATGGCGCAGACGATCCGAAAACCGGCGCCTGCGGCTCCGTAACGAACATCGTCAATAATAAGAAATTAAACCACCGTATCAGCGTAAAAAAGGGCATCTTGAAACAGGAATGCGGTTTGTTGCTTAAAGAATTTTTTAGGAAAAAGCGGAATAACGTGAGGTCCCCGAATCCTTAAATAAAAGATTATTGTGGATTCGAGGACCAAAAATTTGCTTTGCAAATTTTTGGAGAGGTGGCAGAGTGGTCGAATGCAACTCACTGCTAATGAGTTGTCTGGGGAAACCTGGACCCTGGGTTCAAATCCCAGCCTCTCCGTATTTGATACCAATTCGAACCTTTTTTCTCATCGTTAAGGAGAGCTAAGGTTCGAATTTTTGTATGGGCCACATAATAAGGCTCGAAATTCCTTTCCTCTCCTTCAAAAAGCCTATAAAGATCTGACTCCTTTGTTAAGATTGGCTCCAATTTTATAGGCGCAAGCAATTCTTTAAGTGCTAAAGCAGAGGAGACGGTGTTTTTATTCAGTGTCTCGCGCAGATCCTCCAGCCTGTAGTTAATCCATTCCTTGGGTGGTGCTTTAAAGTTATTTTCTTTCTGGTACTCTAAAGATTCAACCTCCAGCTTTAATTCCTCATTTTTCTTTTCTGCTTCGGTTAGGGCGTCAGATACCGCCTTTGAAAGATTACCTAACTTAATAAAATTAAGGTAATTTTGTATCTCTTGTTGGATCTTTTCATATTGCGTCTTCTTTTTCTTAACCTGCTCAGGTACCTCGCTGAAGCCTTTGGCAGCTATTTTTTCCACGTTTTTATAGACATACTCTAGGTTTTCAGCAGTTAATATCTTTTCTTTAAGCTCAGTAATAATAATTTCTTCAATTCGTTTACGGGGGATAGTAAGGGTGTTATTACAGGTTTTTCTTTTGGCGTTATAGCAGCCGTAGTAACCTGTGCCTTTGCCGCTGATAAGAACAATAGCTCCACCACAGCTATTGCATTGCATAAGCCCGGAAAGTAAATAGGTTGGGCTGGTATGGATATAGCTCTTTTGCTGATAAAAGCCCTTCTTTTTTCTGCTTACTGGCCAAGTTCCTTTAAGTTCTTGCCATCGTTTCTGTGCTTTTTCCCAGGTATCCTTGCCAATTATAACTAAGTCTTCCCGGAATATCGGTATGCGGTCTTTAGCAGGGCGGGGGACGACCTTTTTCTTGCCGGTCATTGGATCTCTGATATTTTTGTACTTCCTCCAGTCCCATTTACCGACATATTTTTCATTCTTGAGTATCCTCGCTACCGTTGAAACATTCCAACCGCCGTTCATATTCTTTTTTGTAGGAACTTTATCTTCATTTAGTTTTGTGGCTATCTTATGGATGCTGTTCCCGTTGATAAATTCCTGAAATATCTTTCGGACAACTTCAGCCTCTTCAGGGTTGATCTTATGCACTTTGCCTTCGTATTTGGCTTGGCCTCTTTTATTGAGCCGTAATTCACCAACTGGCTTGCTGCAATAGCCATAAACATTCTCACCGGCGCTAAATCCACGTAGTTTTTGACCTTCTAAACCGCGCATAGTTTTTTTCCCTAGGTCATCTAGGTACAATTCATTTATTAACCCCCGCATTTGAATGCCTAATTTAGAGTTTTCATCATCAGTAACTATTCCGTCAGATACAGAAACCAACTTGACCTGGTAATAATTGAATTTAAGTACAAGCGTAAGCATTTGATGATTACTTCTTGAAAGCCGGGAGAGGTCGTCAACAACCACAGCTTCAAATTCCTTATTCTCAGCAGCTTTATCTAAAGCCTGAAGCCCGGGCCGGTTAAGCAGGGAGCCGGATAGGGCTTCATCAATAAAAATATGCTCAGCATTAACAGAGATTTCGTGCTCTTTGCAGTAGTTTTTACACACCCTTACCTGATCATCTATGCTTTTTTCGCTCTGGTTTTCAGAAGAGTATCTTGCGTATATTGCTGCTTTCATTGGTTGTCTCCACGATCCCTGAAAACTTCTGGGTTTTGTTTAACTATTATGATGTATTCTGAAGCTAAAATAGAAGAGATTGCATCTAGAAGGTGCTGAATGGAGAGATTGTTCTTCCAGTCAAGATTAATCTTCTCTCTCTTGGTAGCCTTTTCTTTAACTTCAACTAGATTTTGAGTACTCATAATATCGTTGATTTTATTACAAAACAGGTATATATTAGCCTTTACAGGTATAAAGAATCTATATTCCATTTATGACTAAATTATACCCTAAAAGGTATATTTTGTCAAGGTCTTTTCATCATGTGAGGAGGACAAATGGATGCTAAAAAGTTGGGTAAGAAGATAAAATTAGCTAGGGTTGAGTTTGATTTAAATCAAACCGAATTGGCAGATAGGATAGGTGCGAAGCAAAAGAGTATTTCGCGCTACGAAACTGGCCTCTCGATGCCTTCCATCGCGACGTTGGTTAAAATAGCAAGGGTACTCAAGAAGCCTACTTCTTATTTTTTGGGAGAATAGGCAACGATTAAATTAGCTAATACTTTTGAGATTAGCTTAGGGGGATGGCGGGGAATAATATAAATGTGGACACATCTTGAATTTCATTTAGCTAATCTAGAGCAAGTCTTTGAGCCGTTACGTATAAAAGCGGAACAATATGACCGCGCGTGGTCGATCGCCGAGCTAAGGTTAGCGGACGATGACGTAAAATGGCTTCAGTCTTGGTTTAGTTGTTGGTCACCTCAAAGTACGGAAAAATGGGATAGCAACTACCGTCGGATGTTTGGCTCTCTTTTTATCTGTGTAGGGGCGGAGGTCTGTCGTGAGAAGAGCAGTGAAGGTTCTGTTTGGCTGGCAATGCGCAGCATATTACCAGAGTCGCATATACTTCAACGCGACTTGTTCCTATCGAATGGGCAGCCATCTTTTTTGACTAAGAGTATTATTGCTGATGCAGTTCGTTCACTTAACCTACGCCATGCGATGGATATAGAGGGGACTCAGCAGTGGTTCGTGACGATTAAGCTTCAGTTTGGCTTCACCTATCGTGGTGCAAAAAACAGGCTGGCAGAATGGCTAGTAAATCTTGGACGGCCACAAGCGGTCCAATACCTTGATGGCGAGTCTAAATTTTCGGAACTATCCTCTGATTCGTTTCAGTCCCTGTGGAGAGCGTTAATGCAATACAGGCGAGGTTTGATAGAAGAAAAGGAAGTTCGTGCGACACTTCAGCTAAGCCCGTGGATTAAGGCTCATTGGATCGATGATTTGCTGAAAGAATCTATAGCAAGGATTGCAACATTGGGCATTGAAGAGGCGCAGACAGACGCTACGGCTATCTATGAACAAGAAGTTTCAGGAGAGGAATTTTGTCCTATTGCAGACGTAGCACTTGAGTGGAGCAAAGGCACAACGCCTCGGATTAAGATACACTTGGATCGTCAGGCCATCAAAGATGAAATTGTTAGTGTAGATATCGGAGAATTGGATTTCTATATTGATGGTAGAAAACTACATCGCTGGATTCGTCAGGGAAACGGATCTTGGGCGGGCGAGGAGCGAATCTATGCTGAACCGGAACAGTACCATAGACAGCAACCGAATCTAAGCCCACAAACGCTTGTTGTGCGATCTGGTTTGGGGGAAACTTTGATAGAGTGGAACTTAGCTGATTCTGGTCTGTCGGAAGAAGTCTTGGTGTTCGACCTTGATAGGGAAAAAATTGTTAAAACGGGTGAGGAGCGATTGGAACCAAATCGGCGATATGCAATCGTTTGTGATCGTAAGTGTAAGATTCAGGGTTGCGTTCCAGATGACACATTTGAGAAAAATGGGATTCCAAGAAAAGCGATACGCTTGCCTATGCCTCTGAGCGAGAATTTGTGTGTTAGTTTCGAAGATTTCATGCTATGGCAACCTATACGGCAAAATATCGATTCGCGTCCGCGCTTCTCCCTTACCCTTACGACACAAGTTAATAAAATTCTATCGTTACAGGATAAATCTCAGCTATTTGTTGATGGTCTACCGGAGGATGCTGGATCTGTTAAATTGCTGATTGACACGAAAACTTATGGGATTCAGCGGGATAGTGGCAGATGGCGTACCTTGAAGGAAATTGGAATAACTCCGGAATTGGCAGCACGGCAACAGAGAGTCCGTGTTCGTTTCTTATCGGGAGGTCAACCTTTCACTTTAGAGCCGCGCCTCGCATTTAGTCTACTTGGCGCAGCAATGCTTCGACATAAGCAAGACAATAATAATATCGAAACGGTATCATTTGATGTTCTCAGGGAGGGTGATGAGTTAATCCGCTCTGAAGAGACGGTTTATCTCAGGATATGGATACCTGAGCAAGAGAAAGAAGCAACAGTATTAGAGGGCGACTGTCAAGTGGGTCTGTTGCGACACGGTAAAGTTCGACTCCGTGACCTCCCTGGACATGGCGGTAGTTTGCGAGTTCTCTGTGGTAGTCAAGTTTACGATTTAGGAATCCATTGTAAGGATACTGGATGTATTGCACGGTTTATTCCGGCCATGCTGAATAATACCGAGCAATTATTTTTGTCGCACGAGAAGGATCCTGCGGAAGTAGGAGAACATGGATATTCGGTTTGGGAGTGGGTTATTGGTGAGAAGGGAAAATCTAGACTTCAGCGTCTTAGCGACAAAGCAATCTCTGGAGAGTCGACTAAGCGAAGATGGAAAGTCCGCTGTTCGACGTCACCGATGGCCATTGCGTTAACATATAAGGGCGTTTGGTGCGGCGCGTACTGGAACTTGGATGATATCTGTAATTATATCAACACTCGGCCTGATTTTTCTGAACGTGACTTTGCCATTATAAAATGGCTGCGCGTACCAGTTCTGTCTCCGACGCTTGTCTCTATTTTTAGGAAGGCCGTCCTACAGGCCCCTTGCCGTTTCATTAAGGCGTGGATGAATGATATTGAGTGTTTGGATGAAGCTCTCACACCACATAGCCATATTGATAGACTCGATTCAGTGATTCGTCATTTCCTGTGGAACGAATTCCCGCCAGCGCACGTGAAAGATGCTATCACTATGGTTGGGCAGTGCGGTGGTAACGCCTTTCGAGAAGACCGTTGTTCTGACCACTTGACGAAACTTTCCGAAATCTCACCAGTTTTGCTTTGGAAGGGAATGGTGCAGTGTCGAAACCGATGTCCACGCACAGCTGGGAATCTTTTCAACATATTTACCTATAATCAGGTGAGCCTTTTATCGATCTCTGGCAAGAAACAAATGTATTACCGACTGCAGGGACTGGAGAATCGAGCGTTGAGCGCCACAGGTCTCAACAAGGAACGACTACAGGAAATATTGTTGGAGCGGTTCAGATCGATAGAGCGGCAGCAAGGACATCCGTCGGATATAGATTCTGCTGATCTGTTGAAGTTGGGTGAGGCTTTATCGGGTAGGAAGTATCTATCTGCACGCATGGCTCAATATTGGCTTGATCAGAGTCAAGTATAGGAGATTTAAAGATGGGACAAGTTGATGCGTTGCGAATGGTTGAACACGTTAGGACGAGACTTGTGGATTTAGCCGTGTCGGAGAATTATGTTCGCGACAGCAAGCTTTCCGAAGCGACAAGGAAAATTTGGGAAGGTCAGGGTGTGGATGGGGGGTTAGTTAGTGAACTGTGGGTGGAGGGTGCTTTCTCTGGTAAATGCAGCAGTGATTCACTGAAATCTCTTAGTGCTGATGGATTGTTTCCTGACGATCTTTGTCATCATGTCCGTGGCGTCTTCCCAGAAAATCGGCCGTTGTACATACATCAGTCAGAAGCGCTTCGCAAGGCCGCAGCAAACATAAAAGAAAGGCCATCTCTCATCATTACCGCTGGAACGGGGCTTGGTAAGACGGAAGCTTTCCTTTTGCCCATGCTGGCAGATCTCTGGACCGCACCGAAGAGACGGAGCGATGGAGGGATGAGATGTTTAATTCTTTATCCCATGAACGCTTTGGTAGCGGATCAGGTTGACCGAATCTATCGATGGCTTCAGGGGCAAAATCGCATTACCGTTTTTCACTTTACTAGCGCGACGCCCGAAGACGTCAGACGCGCAAACCAGCTCGGTGAGAGCATTTGGGAAGCGTGCAGGATGCGGACTCGGGATGAAGCTCGTGGACGTGAGTCTCATAATGGAAAACGTATAGATATAGAACCTTTTGGTAACGTTCCAGATATCGTTATCACCAACTACTCGATGCTAGAATATATGTTGTGTCGCCCACAAGATTCCCGGTTTTTTGGTCCCGACCTCAGGTGTATTATTCTTGATGAAGCCCACCTTTACAGTGGTACTTTGGCGACCGAGATCATGATGCTCTTGCGGCGTTTCCACGAGCGATGCGGGGTTTCCCCATCTGAAGTCCTTCATATGGCTACGTCGGCGACCTTAGGTGGAAATGATGAAGAATTGCAATCCTTTGCAGCGTCGCTTTTTTCCACCGATAAAACTAGTACTTTCGTTATACACGGTGGCTATGCCGATCACGATCTTGGGGATAAAGAGTCCCCGCCATTGCAATCAGCCACGGCTGCAGAAATCGCTAAGTTTGATGATTTTGATTTCGAGACGATGACAACAGAAGATGATCTGATTGAAGATAACCAAGAGGTTGTTGATAGGTTATGTAAGGTTGTCTCTTACCTTGTTTCCGATTACACTATAGATCGAGCACGACAGAAATACCCCAAATCTCCAGCGCGTTTCCTCCATGAAAGTTTACGAGAATCGACACTTATAAGAAAGGCTGCTGAGATTTTAGCTAAAGAAAAGGGTAGTATACTCAGTCTTAATGATTTGGCTAGTAGACTATTCAATGGTAATGGCAGCAGGGATGAACGTAATGCAACCATTACTTTGCTACGTCTTTCCGCGGCTGCGCGTTTACGCGCTTCCGATCTACCACTTGTTCCTCATCGTCTACATTTCCTAGTTCGTGCTCCTGAAGGGTTGTCCGTGTGTCTGAATCCTCAATGTTCTGGTCCAGGTGAATACCGGATTATGTCCATTGGCTGTCTACAGCCGCTTGGAGATCGCTGCCAATATTGTAAGCATATACTATTACCAATCCACCGTTGCGATAACTGTGGCGAGTGGGCGTTAGCGGCGCACGAGAATCAAGAAACGTCTTGTTTAGAACCCGGATATTCAAATATATCGCGAACCTTTTACTTACTCACAAAGCCTCCAAAATTGAAGGAGAAGGAGGATGTGGTGAATGTAGAAGTGGATTCGCTTTCAGGAGAGAAAAAAGGTGTTGGTAGCGGGGTTATTTCTCTGTGGACAGCCCCTTTTCAGACCGCAAGAGGTAGAGGGAAGGAAAGATCGCAACGATGTCCGACCTGCGAATCAATGTGGACGCCATCCCGCGAGGAAGAAGGGCAACCTGAATGGAGGCAGATATGTCAGCGACTAATTGGTGGTCGCCCTTTTGCGCTATCCGTGGCCGCTGAGATAATACTTCATGATCTTCCACCATACAGAGGGAACACCCGCCACTGGAAGCCCGCCGAAGGGCGTCGTCTTCTGTCCTTCAGCGATTCGCGTGCATCGGCCGCCCGACTTGGGCCGTTATTGACTCAGCAGCACGAGATGCAGGTGGTACGTGCTGCTATGGCGCGTAGCGTGCAAGAATTAACATCAGCAGATACCACAGACTATCTTATTGGTGAAGTCGATAGGTTAGAGAAACAACTTAGAGACATTAGGCTTTCACCTGAATTGAAGTTGCATCTAGGGGCGGAACTGCGAGATAAACAAGTTAAGCTACAGCGTTCAAAGGTGGGAACTTCTTTCGCGGAATATGCCATGCTTGTGGCACAAAGACCCGAAATATCTCAAATTCTTGATCGTGACACAGCTGAACGCCATGATGCCGAAAAGTATGGACAATCGGACTGGAAGAAGAATCGCGAAGAGGTTAGGGCTCATATTGAAGGGTTGATTGCGAATGAACTTGAGCCACCAATTAAGAAGCGAGCATCCGTAGAATCAGTTGGACTTATTGAAATCGTTTATCCGGGAATCGAAAATCTTAGTATTCCTCCTCGTTTGGAGGAGAAGCTCCCATCGAATGTACGACAAAAGATATCAGAGACTTGGCCTAACTTCGTTGTATTGCTTTTGGATACTGTCCGAGGGGATGGTTGTGTTGCATGGTCTAAAGATACAGCGGGACGAATGTGGCTCGGTGAATCGCCGTTGCTTGGACGTTGGCTGACTCGTTCGCGTCGTGGTTGGGGTGCGACAGCTTTTGTAGGCGCGACTCAGCAACAGTTTCGGCGAACCTTTGTATCTCAGGTGTTAAAAGAAGCTGGCTGTGATGGCGATCAACTTGAAGTTCTTTCTGCGGAAGTCCTCTATGCGGTTTTCGATCAGCTATTTCAGTTAGCTGGTGGGGCTGTACAAGGTATCGCATGGTTAAAGAAAGAAGACCACCATCAGACTGGACATGAGGAAGACGATAAGGCCATACAAATATTATTGGATCGATTGAGTGTGCGTGCGCCGACTCAACTCTACCGCTGTGAGGCCACGGGTACAATATGGACACACTCCTCATTGGGTTGGGCGCCTGGTGAAGGTTGTGTTGGAACGCTGCGGCTTATTAGCCCTGAAATACTTGATAAGGATACACGGTGGGGGCGTTCCCGGCGGGAATTTATAAATTCACCTATTTTTTCTGTGGGGCTATGGGCGGAAGAACATTCAGCACAACTCTCACCTGGGGAAAACAAGCGCCTACAGGACCTTTTTAAAAATGGTATTCGTAATGTTTTATCTTCAACGACAACGATGGAACTGGGTATTGATATCGGGGGTCTGAATGGTGTATTATTAAGTAACGTGCCCCCTGGGCCTGCCAATCATCGCCAACGTGCCGGGCGGGCAGGACGCCGCTCAGACGGTTCTGCCGTGGTTGTTACATATTCGAGAGACTCGGAATATGATCGGGAAGTGTTTCGTCGTTTTGGAGAATTCCTGAAACGTGACTTAAGGAAGCCAACCGTTTCCCTTAACCGCGAACGCATTATACGACGTCATCTCTATGCTGTTCTTCTTTCGGAATTTTTGCGTTCAAAGCAGCCGGGCAGGACCGGAGCGATGCATGCTTTTGGGAGAATGGGTACATTTTGTGGTGTTAGTGCTTTCCCTTTACCCTGGATACGCGTATCGGAACCCAAACCTTCATGGCCACAAGAGGGAGTTAACGTTGCTTATCAATTCCTTGAGTTTTTGGAACAATTGAAAATGGTAGATGGTGGATTTCAGAATCGTTTGTTTTGTCTATCGGAGCATACTTCTTTGAGCGCGATAGGAAAACTCGATGGTTGGCGTGAGTTCATTAGTTCAGCGATGGAAGCATTCCGCAAAGCTATCGAGGAATGGAACAATGATATCAAGCAACTGAAGGAAGCCTGGAGTGAGATCCCACTAGAACCAAAGACTAGTGTAGGTCGTGAAATGGCGAAGGCCAACTCTATTCTATATATGATTAAGCCGCTTTGTGAGATCACTGTCATAGAGTGGCTTGCAGACCGGCGTTTTTTACCGCGCTACGGTTTTCCAATTAACCTGCAGCGGTTGAGTGTTCGGAAGGCAGTTGAGGGAAGACGTCACGACTATTCTGAGCCAGATGAACGATATCGTCTTGAGCGGAGTTCTCTTCTTGCGCTTAGCGAATATGTTCCAGGTTCCAGCGTGCTCGTTGGTGGGCGCGTGGCAACTTCTAGTGGTTTGCGGAAGCACTGGACAGATGGAAACTTGGATGAAGCACTTGGACTGCAGTATTTTTCTCTTAAGTGTCAAGAGGGGCACGTTTATATCCATCAATCCTTGAAGGAGGCCTGTCCAAGATGCGGCGGTAATCCACTTACAACACAGCAATTGGTGTTTCCTCGTTTTGGATATACAACTGCTGGTTGGGATAAGTTGCCATTGGGAACGAACCTTGAGAGAATTGGAGAGCAGTCTGTTTGCCCAACAGCATTCGTCGAGCGCTCTGAGGGCGAGGTGAGTGAGAACTTTGCGGGTGTTTCGAAAGCACGCATTATTTATAGAGAAGAGGCACCTCTTCTCGTAAGAAACAGCGGCCGCCATGGTTATGGCTTCGCAATTTGTACTCTTTGCGGCTTTGCCACGAGCGAAAGTAAATCTGGCCAAGGGCAGATTGACCTGCCAAAATCATTCGAGAAACATGCTTCTGTATTCTCAAGTAATCCGAATAGTTTCTGTTGGGAGAAAGACGTACAGACACCACCTGTTCTCAGGAATAGAGTATTAGCAGCTAGGGAGTTGACTGACATGGTTCTCCTTGAATGGCCGGGCGCAACATTATCCGTATACAATGGCGTGTATTCATTTGGACGCGCACTGATTCTGGCTGGAGCGCGTCTTCTTGAACTAGATCAGCGTGAACTCGGCATAGAACTTATGCCACTTAGCGGTGTAAATATTGGTATAGTTATCTACGACACTACGCCAGGGGGCGCAGGCCATTGCCAGGAACTTATTAATCTTGGTAAAGAATGGATCAACGCCACTCGTGCCATTCTCTATGTTGATGCGAAACATCACTCACGCTGCCAAAAGGCTTGTCTTGACTGTATTCTGGACTTTTCGGGCCAGTATTCCGCAAATCATTTAGACCGACGGACTGCTTTGACTCTATTGGATAATGCTCTCATGGTGCAGTGAGGGGTACTATAAAATAATAGATTATGTCAGAACTGAATATAATTAAAAACCAAATACAATTATGTTTAAATAAACTATATACGAACGACGAAATATTGTTTGACCGAAATAATGGAAATGGACTTTGTGAAAGATGTCTGGTATTTCGTTTTGGACTATACTTACAAGAAACATTTCCCAACTATTTTGTAGATTGTGACTTTAATAGCGCAATACTAAATGGTCGTCTTGTTAGTGGAAAACCTATAACTAATCTTGATTATTCAACGACAAATAGGTTTGTGGATATAATTGTGCATAAAAGAACGCAGCCACCCGGTACAGATTTTATTTGTTTTGAAATAAAAAAATGGAATAACACAAATAAGTATGGTGCCGAGAAAGATCGAAATAACTTAAGAGTACTTACGAGCCAATATGGGTATGAATATGGATTTGATTTAATATTTGGCAAAACTATAGAAACGACAAAATGGGCTATATTTCGGAATGGGAGTATTTTAGAAGATATGAGACGGGTAACAATTCGTTGAGATGATGCTTGTGGCTTATGAAGCATGAATTCATAACGATGGATTTGTCTAGTTAATGCTATGAAGAAATGTCCATTTTGCGCTGAAGAGATTCAAGATGAAGCAATTAAGTGTAGATACTGCGGTGAGTTTTTAGATCCAAAATCCCTCCAAGAGTCCGCAACATTCAGGAAAACAAACAGAGCCAATTTAAATCGGGTTGAAGTGGCAGAATATCTTCGTGTGCCGCGTACGACTATTGATGTTTGGGTGCGTCAAGAAAAAATACCATTCTCTCGCATAACTGATGGCAGAGTTATATTTCGTAAGAGCGATATCGACCGTTGGATTGGCACGGGTGATGTTACTGCATATTCCCGTTACGTGAGCAGCGCTAAGAAAATAACTGATATTTTACCAGAGGGTTATAAACCGCCCAATGAAGAGCAGGAGTGGATTGATTATGTGCGCGAGGTTCATGAAAAATTCATAGGCAAACATGCTCGTAAGGGGGGTATCTCAGAAGAAGAATATGCTCGGGGCCTGAAAAAAGAAAAAACACTACGGACCGTTTCAACTAGAGTTGAAGGTATGCGGGTTAAATTTGCGTGGGATTTAAAAAGGAAGAAGTATCTCCTTACCCAAGGAGAAGAAGCTTATAGTAAATATCTTAAGAGAGATAAGGATTTTCGGGCAGCTCTTAATGAGTTAAGTGTTTTGATGTGGATACTCGATTCTTGGTATTAATCTTTAAGGTGGGATTCTGTTTCTTTTAGAAGCTTACTTAAGGGTAGGCCCAGGGACTCTGCGATCTTATAAGCTACTCCGATTCCTACATCAACCTTTCCTAGTTCAATCTTGCTGATATAGGTCCGGTGTATACCTGCCATATCGGCAAAGTCCTCTTGAGACAGGCTTAATTTATGTCTCGCTCTCCGAACCATCATTCCGAATTCTTGCCTAAATCGTTTGATATTGACTTGTTCTTTCATAAGAATTATAATCCCATAATGTAGACGATTGGTCTACAGACGATAGTCTACAAAATATACCTTGCCATTTTTCGGATTATATGTTAATGATTGTATTGGAGGATGACATGAAGATTCCTAGGCCATTAAGCGATAGACAAAAAGAAGCTTTAGTTAAAATTGCCTGGCAGCAGGTAAAGGGTTTTATTGCTGATTGGCAAAAGTCTCCTTATGAATGGAATAAAGAGAGGGATATACAGGTTGAGATTGTTAATAGGATACAGAGTATTTTTAGAAAACTTGATAAAGACAAAATATGGGGGAAGTATAAAGTAGGCGTTGCTCAAGGTTTCAAAAAAGGGCTTCTTTCTAGAAGAATTGCATGTGAGCCATCAACTCATTATTTGTATAAAGATAAGAAAAGATACCACTGTTTCCCGGATATTGTTATATACGATGATATTGAAGATCCAAATTATCCTCCTGATGATAACAACAAAAAGATAAACTGCCCGATGCTCTGGGTATGCGAAATTAAATATGAACGGGAGTGGATGCAACCACATTACGACAATAAGAAAAAGGACAATTGGGATCTAAAGAAGATGACTTATCTTCTAAGGCAAAAAGACGGAACAAGGTATGCTTGTTGGTTGAATATAGCGCGCAAGAGGGCTTTATCCGGCAGTGGTTTATCTATGAGAGTATTGGAAAATAAGAGGCTAAGGGTATACAACATTAGAATTCCACAGTAATATATCTATAATTAGACATCGTTCCGTCTTTGAAGAGGGAACCCGGACGTTAAAAAAGTAAGACCTTCGTTAGCCGTAATGCGGTCACGAAGGTTTTTATTTATCTTTTCATAAAACTGCGATACCTCCGAGAAGAGTACTAAGCCTGTTGTATCTAGAGAATCTTTCCGTTAAGCCTTATTCTTGGGCTGCCTTATAGGTAACACCTCTCATGATATACGGCAAAACAACTCAAAAAATTTAGTTAAGAAAGAGGTGGATTGGATATTTTTCTAACTTATTAATAAGAGAGATATAGCTCCTATAAAAGGTGGCAAGAGTGACTGTAAATTTGTCTCTTATATGCTTGATCTCTTGATATTTGCGCTGTTCGGTATATAATATGCCTATCGCCACCAGAGATATAGGCCCGTAAAGAATGTTGTTGAGTGCAGATATTAATCGATATAATCCTAGCAATATCTTTTGAAATGCCATGATTTTTAAATTACAAATAGGAGGAACAAAATATGGAAAACGAAAACGTCGAATTGGATGCTTTCAATAAAATTATATCGAGCCTATCTGGGGTTGATCCGGATACCCAGTCGAGAATACTTCAATCAGTTATAACATTTCTCAAGTTAAACGAAGTCAATCTGCATAAACCATCTTCTGTTAGCAATAATAGCTTTGATTTAAATTTCTCGGATCGTGAAGAAAGATCACCAAAAGAATTTCTATTAGACAAAAATCCTAAAACAGACATTCAAAGAATTGCCTGTTTGGCATATTATTTGAGCCATTACCGTAATACCCCTCATTTTAAAACTCTTGATTTGAGCAAATTAAATACAGAAGCAGCACAACCGAAATTTTCAAACGCCGGGTTTGCAGTTACAAATGCGGCAAATAAAAGATTTTTGGTGCCAGCCGGAGGGGGGAGTAAACAGTTAAGTGCGCTTGGTGAGCAGTATGTTCAAGCATTGCCAGACCTTAACGCTGCCAAAGCAGTACTAGAGCGCGCTCAAAGAACAAGAAAAAAATCACAGGGTAGAAAAACTCCAAAGCAGGAGTCAAAATGAAGCGTAAGGCCGTAAGGCTATCAATATTTAATCATAAGGGTGGTGTTGGAAAAACTACACTGACGATCAATATAGCTGCTGCTTTAGCTAAATTAGGGCGATCAGTATTATTGGTAGATTCCGATCCGCAGTGTAATCTTACTTCTTATTTAATTGAAGATCCGGTTGTAAATAATCTTTTAGACCATTCAGACGACTCTAATGGTAAAACAATCTGGTCTGCATTAAAGCCAATCGTCGAAGCACGCGGTAGTCAGAAAAATATTCCCCCTATTCCCTTAAATATTCCCAAGCTTCATTTATTACCAGGAGATATTAGGCTTTCCGAATTCGAATCAGAACTCTCAGATTTCTGGTCTGCTTGTTTTCAGAGAAAAATTAAGGGTTTTGACGGAACATCAGCTCTGAGTTCTTTGGTAGATGAAGTGGCGTCTGGTTTGAAGGTCGATTTTGTTTTATACGATACGGGTCCGAATATTGGTCCTCTAAATAGAGTAATCTTGATGGATTGTGATTATTTTATTATCCCTGGAGCCTGTGATTTATTTTCTGTAAGAGCACTTAAAACTCTTGGGGTTACCCTTCGATCATGGATTAAAGATTGGGAATCAATATCTGTAATCGCGCCAGATGGTGCTCATCTTCTTTCGGGCAGGCCAAAATTCTTAGGCTATATCCCAGTACGATTTAAGACGTACGGAAAAATAATAGTTCAAACACATGCCAGGTATGTCGCGAAGTTTGAAAAGCAGTTACATAGCGATATCATTGCGTTCTTGCGCAAATTGGATCCCTTATTAGCGCCTCAATCAGTCCAGCATTCTAAGCTGGGGGAAGTAAAAGACTTCTCAACACTTATACAGCTAGCGCAAGAACAAGGGAAGCCTTTATGGCAAGTTAATGGGGGTAATGTAAGCCTCATTCAAGAGGCTGAGCAAGCATTTAAAGAAATTGCCGAAGCTATTATTCAACGTACAGAAGCAAACTAAAATTATGGCCAAGAGTTTAAATAAAAGAATAAAAGTCCAGATAGAAAGTGCGGTAGAAACATACGTAAATAATTTAGACAATTTTAAAAACATAGCCACTAATCTTACGAATGATCTTGAGGAAAATGGAAATCTTCGTAAATTCATACATTCAATTAAGGTGCGGATAAAAGATCCTAGGCATCTAAAAGACAAGCTAGAAAGAATTGCAAAAAGGAATCTTTCAGAAAAGAAACCATTTCGAATTACAGCAGGAAATTTGTTTAGTCAGGTTAATGATTTGGCGGGTATCAGGATTCTGCACTTACACACTAAGCAAATGAAAGAAATTCATCCTGCGGTTCTTGATGTATTTGAAGAACACTCATGGACATTAATAGGAAAACCTGTGGCTTACACTTGGGACATAGAGAATAAATCTTTTTTCCAAACATTAGGCATCAAAGCAGTTTTTAAAGATTCTCAGTATACAAGTGTTCATTATATATTGAAGCCACAGCGTAAGACTCCCATGACATGTGAGCTACAAATAAGAACCCTAATGGAAGAAGTATGGGGTGAAGTGTCACATGTTATAAATTATCCTCGCGAGACAAAAAATGTTCATTGTAAGGAACAACTACGTGTTTTGGCAAGGATTGCATCTGGCTGTACCCGTCTTGTAGATTCAATATTTGAATCTTATAAAACAGAATAGTTAAAAAAAGAAGACCTGCCTGTGCAAATTCAAACTTTATCTCCCAAATAATAATGTTTCGCCATTTCTCTCGGAGCTGAAGTCTGTAAAAACCTGTATACAGAGAGTCTTTCTGCCGCGCCGTATTTCTAGGCGCCCTTAGGGACGTCAAGTAAACTACTGGGATTTCTTCTGCCTTTTTGAGTAAAACTAACGCTAACCAATGTAAAATTTTTTCTACATCCTTATATTTCCTTATACTTTTTTTGCATATTTATTTTTCTCCCTCTTGACAGGCGATATTTTTGTGTTATATTTTAGCTGTTGATATAAGAAGAACATACACCTTAAAACCAAAGACTAAGTAGCGTGACATAGGGTTTTAAGGAGGTTGGTGCCAGCACGTCAGGGCGACCAGCGAAACTCTGTTTAAATACAGAGAATCGTGGGTCGCCATTTTTGTTTATATGACAACAACTTAAAGAGAAGGAGGCCGAGATGGAAAGTAAAAGAGATGATGTAATTCAAGCGCAAGTTGTAGCTAGAAAGGTATCGATAAGTGAATTGGCTAAACAGGTAGAGAATAGGGAAGTTGATCCAAAGTCTCTGGGTAAAAAAGAACTAAGATATCTTGTCCTTTACTTTAAGACGCGCGGATATCCTAGCGATGAGATAGCGGAAATTCTAAGATGCAACATCAGGACAGTACAGCGCTATATTCAAAACGCCCGAGAAGAGAACCTGCTAAATATTAATACAGATTTCCAAACTAATGTCGCTGAGGGTTTTTACAGTAATTTTAAATCACAATCTCAGAGACTTCTGCGGTTATCTTATTCAGAAAAGTTATCGGATGCAGAGAGGGCAAAAATAATATGCGTTTTGCATCAAATGTGGATAAGCGCAATTACCACATTGCGCCAGTTAGGATACTTAAGTCAAGATCGGGGTACTGAAGATACTGAGACTACAAGGATACATAAGTTGCTTTTTGATGCGATAGGTATGCAGGATCAGTTATTGCGGTTGATTAGCGAAATGAGATCTGTAAAACTTCTTGAGGGTTTGCCGGAAGACTATAAGAAGAAAATACTTGCGATATTCGATGAAGAACAAAACTTTTATGAAAGACTTTCGAATTCAATCGGGGAATATGAGCGGTGGTTATATAATAAACATTTTCTTTATAAACAGGATAGTCAGAGCGATGGAGTTAACTCGGTTGATGTTTTAAGGAGAATTTTCCCAAACAACTAACTCATTAAAATGTCGCGCTTTTTATGATTATATTTGTAACTATTTGGTCTATAGATAGTTACAATAAATAGTCCATTTAAAAAGCGACAAAAACGACAGGATTATCAAGGGATCACCTATTACGCCGGTGGGCGTTTATCACAGTCTTTTTGCTTACTTTTAAATTTCTTGCTATTGCTCTAAATGACATCCCAAGCAGAGATAATTCTTCTACCTTTTTTGCTAGTCTTTGGTATAATGGAGTTCGCCGAATATGATTAATTATAATTTTTACCTGGATCTCGGATGCAGTACGAATTGGTTGCATCCGCGTCCGTAAAAATTTTGCGGCAAGCAAAATTTTTACGGCACCGTGCGAATGTAGCCGAGCGACAAGCGAGGCAGTGAGCACGGTGCATGCTCCTTTGATTTTCCGATGATCTTCAACCAGTTTGACAGGGTTTATATCATAAATTTACCAGAGCGGCAGGATCGCTTCCGCCGCATTACAAGGGAATTACTCCGGGTAGGCGCTGATCCGCGTTGCCGGCCATTTGAGGTCTTTAAAGGCATCCGCCCGGAATCCACGGATGGATTCCCCTCGATCGGCGCAAGAGGGATTTTCTTAACGCAGTTGAAAATATTCAAAGACGCGCTCCAAAAAGGTTACGCGAAGATACTGCTCATAGAAGACGACGTTATGTTTACGAAAAGTTTTTTTTCTTCCCAGGAGCTTATCAGCCGGGAACTCGCTCAAGTCAAATGGGATATCATTTATTTGGGCCATCATTTAACGCCGGGCCATTCACCGGCAGGCCTCTTCAGGAATGACAGCTATATTATATTTATGCATTTTATGGGATTTAATAAGCGCGTACTGCATGATTTGATCGGCTTTATGGAAGCCGCGCTTCAACGGCTTCCCGGACATCCGGACGGAGGGCCGATGCATTCAGACGGCATGCTAAACATGTTTCGCGTCCGTAACCCGGGAATTCTGACGTATATTGCCAACCCATCGCTTGGTTATCAGGGGCCGTCCCGCAGCGATATTACGGTTTCTGTTTTTGACCGGCTGGATAAAACCGGCATGATCTTAAAGCCGCTGCGCTGGCTAAAGACCAAATGGCGGTTATAGCATTTACTATAGAACTATGCCCTACACTGTTTTTGCCCTAAAATGGCGGCCGCAGAATTTTGACGAAGTCATCGGCCAGGACCACATTGCCACCACTTTAAGAAATGCCCTCCAGAAAAACCGGATCGCGCATGCCTATCTGTTTGCCGGCCCGCGCGGCGTAGGAAAAACCTCAACTGCGCGCATACTTGCCAAGGCGCTTAATTGTAAGGAAGGCCCGACAGTGAATCCCTGCGGCAAATGTAGCTCCTGCCTTGAAATAAGCAGCGGCAGGAGCCTTGACGTAATGGAGATCGACGGCGCCTCAAACCGCCAGATAGACGATATCCGCACCCTGCGGGAAAACGTGAAATTCGCGCCCACGCAAGGCAAGTTCAAAGTATATATTATAGACGAAGTGCATATGCTTACGCCCGAAGCCTTCAACGCGCTCTTAAAAACATTAGAAGAGCCGCCGCCGTTCGTAAAATTCATTTTTGCTACGACCCATCCGCATAAAATGCCCTCAACAATACTCTCCCGCTGCCAGCGGCTTGATTTTCGCAGGATCAAAGCTATGGAGATCGTCGGGCAATTAGCAAAGATCGTTAAGGAAGAGAAGATAGAAGTAGATAAAGAAGTGCTTTTTGCCATAGCCAAAAGCAGCGACGGGTCGCTTAGGGATGCTGAATCAATATTAGACCAGCTGGCATCTTTTTCAAAGAACAAAGTGTCGTTAAAGGACGTGGTTTCCGTGCTTGGCCTTATTGAACAGGACGCCCTTTTTGAGATCACTGACAGGATAATCGCTAAAGACGCGGCCGCGGCGCTGGAGATGTTCAATGATATCATTGACGAGGGGAAAGATATCAGCGTTTTTCTCGGTAACCTCATTGAACATTTTCGTAATTTAATGATCGCCAAGATCACCAAAGCCGACGCGAGATTGATCGACCTGCCTGAAGAAACCTGCGCAAAACTTCTGCAGCAATCGCAGCTATTGACCCTGGAGGAAATTTTCAGCTTCTTTAATATTATGGTTATGACGCAGGAAATGGGAAAACGGCTGGAAACCTTGCGTATTCCTCTGGAAATAAGTATCGTAAAGCTGGCTAATGACAAAAAAGGCTCTGCGCCTGCCGGCCCGGCAGCCCGCGTCATTCCGGCGGCAGTTAGAGAAAAACCGGTTCCGGCGCCGGAATCTGAACCAGAACCCGAGCCTGAACCAGAACCCGAGGCTGCGCCCGAGCCGCCTGCGCCTAAAGATACCAATTTTTCAGTCACGCTGGATGATATTAAAGGGATCTGGGATAATGTGATTGCCGCTTTGGGGAAAATAAGGATGTCCGTAGCAACGTATTTTAACGAAGGCAGCCCGGTAAAGATAGAGAAGGGGGTGCTGACGGTTTCTTTTCCAAAAAATTATTCCCTGCATAAAGAATCGCTGGAGAAGAAAGAGAACAAGGCCTCTATTGAGAAAGTCCTGCGCGAGTTTTTAAAGGGCGAGCTGAGGGTGAATTTTATCCTTTCGCAGGAAACCAGCCGCGCAGACGGCATCGAAGACCCGTTCATTAAAAACGCGCTGGAGAAATTTAACGGCAGGGTGATCAGGGAAGGATAATGTCAACTTATACCGAATCAATCGAAAAGCTGATTGAAAGATTAATTAAGCTGCCCGGCATCGGCAGGCGCAGCGCCGAACGCGTCATAAATTATATCCTCGCGGCGCCGAAAGAGGAAATAAACAGCTTGTCGCAGGCAATAGATAAAGTAAAGGAAAGCGTGCGCTTTTGCAGTATCTGCAATAATTTGAGCGAACAGGAAACATGCAGGATCTGCCAGAACGAGCGTCGCAGGAAAGACCTTGTTTGCATCGTGGAAAAACCCAGCGACGTGACGGCGATCGAGAAGGCCGGCAGTTTTTACGGCGTTTACCACGTGCTTTTAGGGGCGATCTCGCCGCTTGACGGCATATCGCCCAATGACCTTAAGATCGAAGGGCTGATCTCCCGCATTAAAGACGGTAGCGTAAAAGAAGTGATTATTGCTACTGACGCCGATACTTCCGGCGAGACCACCGCATTATACCTCACCAAATTGATTAAACCCTTTGGCGTGAAAGTCAGCCGCATCGGCGTGGGCATCCCGATGGGCTCAAACCTTGAATACGCCGATGCTTCAACGTTGTCAATCGCGTTGGAATCCAGGCGAGAGGTTTAACCGCCCCATGTCTTGGCGGGAAAGCTTTCTGTTCGCTTCCATTGCCTGTGGCATTTTGATAACCGCGATCACCGAAATTCTAAGCCTGTTCAGCCTGATAACATTCGGCTGGCTGCTGGGCTGTTGGGTAGCTGTCTGGTTGATATCAGCCTGCATTTGTTTTTATCTTGTTAATAAAATCAAATTCAAGTTTTTCCTGCCGCCGGCCGTCCCGAAGCTGGAATATTTTGAAATCTTACTGTTGTGCAGCGCGGCGTTTATCGTATTGTGCGTCGGGCTGATTGCTTTTGTGGCGCCGCCGAATACCTGGGATTCAATGGCTTATCACATGAGCCGGGTTGCGCACTGGATTCAGAACCATAATGTCAGCCATTATCCCACCCATATCGAGCGCCAACTCACCCGTAATCCATTTGCTGAATTTAGCATTATGCATTTGCAGGTTTTAAGTAAAGGAGACCGTTTTGCCGGGTTTGTCCAGTGGTTGAGCATGATCGGCAGCCTTATTGGGGTATCTCTTATTGCAAAATGCCTTGGAGCAAACAGAAGGGGGCAGATCTGTGCCGCGGTAATAGCCGCTACTATCCCCATGGGCATACTCCAGGCTTCCAGCACGCAAAACGATTATGTTGTTTCTTTCTGGCTGGTATGTTTTGTTTATTTTATTATTATGTTATTAAGATCCGGAGAAAATAAACTTTATTTGCCGGCAGCCGCGGCCGGCCTTGGGCTGGCAATTTTGACAAAGCCGTCGGCGTATGTATATGCGGCGCCATTCCTGTTTTGGTATCTGATCAGCGGCTTTAAGAAGTTTCGTACAAGGATATGGAAATCATTGTTTATCATGGTCTTCGGCGCGTTGCTTATAAGCTCAGGGCACTATATACGTAATATCAAGCTTTTCGGCACTCCCTTAGTAGGAGCTGGCGCTGAAGCCAACGCTATATTTAACCCGCGGGTATTAGCCCTGGGTGTGATCAGGCGTGCCGGCGTGCATATGGGCGTGCCGGATGATCGCATAAATGCGGCAAGCGAAAAGGCAATAGAATCTATTCACGGCCTGCTCGGTGTTAACCCTAATGATCATCGCATAACTTTTGGAGGAGAAGAATTTCGGGTTTTCTTTTCATTGCTGGAAGATAGGGCCGGCAATCCTGCACATTTGATTTTGATCATAGTATGCGTTGCCGTATTTTTCTTAAGGAAACATAAAAATAGCCGTAGCGATGTTGCTCCGTACGTTCTTTCCGCCATATCCGGATTTATCGTACTTTCTCTTCTCCTTAAATGGTCGCCATGGCAAAGCCGCCTGGATACGCCGTTTTTTGTGCTATCTTCAGCGTTTGCAGGGACAGTGTTGTCCGGAGGCGGAGCAGCCGTCAAACTTGTAATGTTTGCGCTGGTTTTGTTCTCTCTACCGTATGTTTTCTGCGGCCAGATCAAAAAAATCATAGGAGAAAAAAATATCTTTACTGCTGCGCGCATAAGTCAATACTTTTCCGATCGGGAATACATTAGAGGCGCGTATATTTCTGCGGCGGATTATATAAAGAAAAAAGGATACAGGAATATCGGGCTGGTGATGCGTGGAGATGATTTTGAATATCCTTTATGGCCCTTGCTGCAGGATAAAAACAAGCCGGTTCGGATTGAGCACGTATATGTAAAAAACGTAACTTCCCGGGAATATCGCCTGCCTGTTTTTAATAATTTTAAGCCCGATTGTATCTTATTTATTACCGGCCAATGGCTCATAAACGAAAAACTTGTTAATTCACCCGCTCTTAATACCCATAAGTACGCCTGTCGCATGTCAATCGTTCGCCCGCCTAATGAAACGGCGCCTGGAGAAAGCCTCCCTGCGCCGGAATGGTCTGTTGACGTAAAGGAATAAATTTTCTTGTTTATTTGTCTATATAGACCCTCTTTATGAGCGCGGCGCCGGAAGGGGCGATCGCGACTTCGACGCTTAAAGGGTTTTTCCCGCGCTGCATATTGTCTTCAATATCTTTGCCTTCGCCTTCCGGGACAAAGTAACTTTCAATTCCATAGTTGACCACCAGCGTTTGATTATAGTAATGATTTTTAACTTTGCCCTTAATGAAAACGCCTTCTAAGGACGCGTCCTTTTGCGGATAGGCGGCCACCGGCTCCCAGAATTTGCCTTTTTGCTCAAGCTGCACGTAAACTGCTTCGCCGGGATAATAATACGGCATAGGGCTTTTGATCTTGCCGAGGTCCAGCCGGCTGATGCGGTAGTTCAAGACCACATAATCGCCCCTCAAAAAATCGCGCGGGTCAACAGGCGCGGTTTCTAAAACCACTACCTTGCCGGTATTTAATATCTGCTGCCGGGAAATAACCGCTGCCATAGCTATGGCGAGCCATAAAATAGCGGTTGCCAGGATAATAATTTTTTTCTTCATTGCCCGGCCATCCTTTCTATGACTTTTCTTCTTTGTTTCTCAAGGAATGTCCCGAGCAATAAGATGATCAGCCCCCCTACGATAAAGAAGAGGGAACGTTCTTTCAGCCGCCATCCGGCGTCAATATAGCGCGTGATGATGAATAAGGCAAAGGTGATTATTCCGACGGTAAAAAGCCCGGGTTTTTTGATCTCAACTCCCAAAAATATGTTTACGATAGCGAAGATCACCAGCGCGGCGTTGATCATGATCAGGTTGGCTTTAATTGCCTGCGGATATTTTGATAACAGGCTGGCCCCTAAGAATAAGGCCAGCAGCGCGGCCAGCTCAAGGCGGTCGGGCCTACTCTTGAAGTATCTTCTCTGGAGCATCGCGTAAGCTATGAATGTCCCGATCGTGGCGATCATGACAAACGAACCGCAGGAATATACCTGATTTTCGCTTGCTGTCGTGGATTCCAATACTCCCCGGAAGGAGAGAATATAAACGCAGATAAACGCCACCAGGTATCCGAATACCTTATATACATCAGAAAACGGCAGGCCGTTATTTTTTGAGTACATTCCCGCGATATAGAGAATTGCCCCGGTAAGCGCCTGGAAGCTGATGAAATTTATTATGTCAAATCCGTAGTATTGCATTTGAGAGAAGGAGGTTAAAAGAAGGTTCATCCAGATCAGCAGGCCGGCCAGGAAGATGACCAGGTTTTCTTTTATTTTCTCCTTGTACGTTTCGTACAGAATAAATCCCGCGGGCAGCAGGTAATAATAATTTGGTTTTAACTGATGCTTGGCGTAATAGGAGATCGCCCAGAATATTAACGTTAAGCTCGCGGCATAAAAGTATCCGCGCTCGTTTTTCTGGAGCAGGTAATAAGCCAGCAAGCCGAGGCCGATAAAAAGCGTAAGGCGGTCGCTCTGGATAAAGACCGAAGAGGCGGCTGCTAATAATAGGGCGGCGATATTGAACCGGCGGCAGGCTGTCATAGTCTTGGCAGCCGGCAGCATTACAAGGAAAACAATTGCCGGATAGAAATAATTGGAGATATGCGCGCTGGACATGTAAAGGAAGTTCCAGATAAGAAATAAGAGGGAGGCAAGGGTATGCACGTAACTATTATTAAAGAAAACGGCGATTGGCACTATGGGAAAAGCCCAGATCAGCACGATATACCAGTTTTCAGAAACCGGTATATTGTATATCTGGCTGATCAGTATGACGGTTGCTCCCCAGAATGCGGATGCCAACAAGAGCAGGTTTTTTCCCAAATAGCCGGATCCTTCTTTTTTTTCGCTGTAAAAGTATCCGGCGTATAAAGTGGAGATTGTCACTAATAAGAGCAGAGCTGTTTTTATAAACGGCGTCAGTATCCGCCAATTGGCGGCGATAAAAAAGATGAGCCCGAGGCCGAGAAATATGGCGCCGACAAGGCTTAGGGCCTTGGCCATATCCATTTTTGTCTTTAGCCGGATCCGTTTTAGCTTATAAAGGCCGAGTATGCTGTTGCCTTGTTCCTGCGAGATGATATTTTTTTCTTCCCATGCAGGCAGCTGGTGCTGCAGCCAGCGGTACTTTGCCCGGCGGCCGAAAATGAATTTTAATAGCGCGAGGACGACAACTAACCAGAAGACCAGACTAATCATTGCCCGGAGCAGGAACAGGCTAAACATCATTGGTTCCCCCCTTGGTGGTTAAAGCCACTTCCTCTTTTTAAAGTAGGCAAGCATCAATAGCGAGAGCCCAAACATGACGGACATTACAAACGGATAGCCCCATTTGCTTTCAAGCTCGGGCATATGCTTGAAATTCATCCCGTAGATGCTGGCAATGAGCGTCAAGGGCATCATGATCGTGGCAATAACGGTAAGCGTTTTCATGATCTCATTTAGCCGGTTTGAGACGATGGATACGTAGGCTTCCATGGCTCCCGTTATAATGTCGCGTGAAGTTCCGACAATATCATTCAATCTTACCAGATTGTCATAAATATTCCGGAAATAAATGGCGTTTGCCGGGGAGATATAGGTGACGTCGCCCCGGCCGATCAAACTTATAACGTCTGCCTGGGGTCCGATGGTGCGGCGCAGGTATATAATTTCATTTTTGAGCGAATATATTTTTTTAAGTGTTTCATTTGACGGGTTGCGGAACAGCTCGTCGTTCATGTCATCTACCATATCGTCAAATTCGTTTATGATCGGAAAATAGCTGTCAACAAGGGAGTCAAGAAGGGAATAGAGGAGGAAGTCCGGGCCGTTCTTAATGATCGGGGATTGCTTTCTGATACGTTCTTTGCTCGTTACAAAAGCCTTCTCCGAATCATTATGCGCCGTAATGAGAAAATTCCTGCCGAGGCAGAAATTCCGTTCGTCTTTATTGACCCTGTTTTTTTCTTTTTCCAGCGAATCTATGGAGAACATTACGAGAAAAAGGTAATCTTTAAAATTTTCCAGCTTTGGCCTGGCATTGGCCATGATGAAATCTTCAATGGTAAGCGGGTGGAGATTAAAGATCTCGGTGAGGATGTCTATCTCTTCTTCATCAATGGTTTTCAGGTCAACCCACAAAATGCTGGCAGGATCATTGATCGCGGCGCGTATCTGTTCAGGGTCGAGCCGTTCGGTATTGAAACCCGTTTGCGGATGGTAAAGAAATGTCTCATACATAGTTACAATGTATCAAATACTCTTGCCACTTGCAAGAAGAAAATAGCAGGTTGTTTTTTAGAGATAACTTTTTATCTTCTTCAGGATCTTATCCGCGGCTGTTTTATCCGGGTGGACCGCTCCTACGCGGACTTCCACCTTTGTGGAATCCATGGTAATCTTACGGATATCGATCCAGATTTCTTTTCCGTCGGTATATTTGCTCTTAAGTTGCGTGATGTTTTCTTCCCTTGTTGATTTCATCAACTCTAATCTAAGCGAGGCCAATGCGTCCTCCGCGGCGCTGACGGTCCGGTCGTAAGGGGCATGAAACTCTTGAGTTAATTTCCCCGATAGCCAGATTGATGTTCCGGCCCCGCCTGCTGTCCCGGCAACTACCGCAACGCATCCGTAGAGATTTAAGAATAATATCCCCGAGAAGACAAAGGCTGCAATTTTCGTTACCATGTTTTTCCTCCTTTTAAAGAGTAAATGGTATAGTCAATATATTTTACCAAAAGAATGCCTTTCTGCAATAAGAATTACAGGTAGAAAAAATCGTTTGACTGTAAAACCAATTAGTGTAAAATAATCCTACAATTCCCCCTTAGCTCAGTCCCCGCCGAAGGCGGGTCCGCCTACGGCGGAGGTAGAGCGAATAAGAAGATGTGTTATGTATACGTGTTGCGTAGTGACAAAACTAATAGGCGATATATCGGTTATACGCAACGCGATGTGCAGATAAGGCTAATAGAACATAATGCCGGGTATACTAGTTATGATATCCAGCATAGGCCTTTTAGATTGATCCATGCCCAAGAATGCGCTTCAATAGTTGAAGCGCGCGGCTTGGAAAAATTTCTGAAGTCCGGCCAAGGCAGGCAATGCCTTGGTGAACTGGGCTTCTAATAGATCCCCCTTAGCTCAGTCGGTAGAGCGAGTGGCTGTTAACCACCAGGTCCGTGGTTCGAGTCCACGAGGGGGAGCCATCTTTAACAGAGCCCTACTCTTAAGAGTAGGGCTCTTCTCTTGAGATTTTTCAAAAATCGCTGGGCTTGCGGCTGCCCTCACCCAGCCGCAAGCCTGAACATTTAAAAGAGGGGCGGGATTTTTAAGGCTTTGCCTGTCAATGACTTCTGGATGGCAAAGCATATTTATTTGGATGGATTCTTTAGAATAAAGAATGTCTTTAATGTATCTTTTTATTGCCAAAGCCTGCTCAATTTTGCTTGCCTTTTCTAAGTAACTTACTAAGTTTCTAAGGTTCTCTTGGACCATTTTTGGGTCAATTGGGGAGCATGATGCTGATAGTTCGAGTCCTTTATGTACCCCCAAAGCCTCAAAATTGAGCTTGAAGATCGAACTATCGATGTAATGCTTATCGACGGATATTCTTTTTAGATTATCTATTACAAACCTTTCTAATCTATCCGCATTTATTTGACGCGTCGAGCAAGAATCCCACGTTTGTTTAAAAGTTTTGGTGCATCTGTAATAATGATACCGCCCGTGCTTTTTATTAGTGAATGCCGGCGTCATCATTGAGTTACATTCCGCGCAATGGATCAAGCTAGTCAAAAGATAATCTTTATATAGCCGCATTTTTCGCTGTTTTTCATTATGTAGCGTTTGAACATGATTAAATAAATCCTCTGAGATAAGCGGCTGGTGTATTCCTTGATAAATCTTTCCGGAAAATCGCATTTTACCGATATAGACAGGATTCCTTAATATACTTTGTAAATGGGCCTTGCTAAAAGGTAAGTCTTTATTATTAAGTATTTGTCTATCTTTTAATAGCTTATAGGTTTTAGCCAAGGAGCTACTTTCTGCAAAAATCGCAAAAATCTCAGTTAATTTTTGCCCATCTGGCACCAGTCGCTTATCCACTACCTTATAACCAAAAGGCACGCTGCCACCATTCCACATTCCTTTGTGCGCCCGCTCGAGGAGTTTATCTTTTGTTCTTTCGCTCGTTAGTTCTCTTTCAAACTGCGCAAAGGTTAGCATTATATTGCGTAGAAGCCTACCAGATGGAGTAGAGGTATCAAATCTTTCAGTAATAGATATAAAGTCAACTTTGTAATTCTCGAAGATCTCTATTAAAGCATAAAAATCTTTTGGCGAGCGTGTGAGCCGGTCTATCTTATAAGCTATAACAACATTGATCTTATTTTCTTGAATATCGCGTAACATATCTTGAAGTGCTTGCCGTTCCAAGTTAGCCCCACTGAGCCCAGCATCAGTGTACACCTTATAAACCAAAAGATTTTCTTGGCTATTAATGAAGGATTTTATCTTTTCTTCTTGTGCCTGACAGGAGTTAAATTCTACTTCAGCTTGGTTATCAGTGGAAACCCGGGTGTATATTGCGCAATTTGTCTTTTCTTGCATAATAGCCTCCTTTGAGTTAGAATATTATCGCTATACAGGGTTAATGCTTATTGTATAGTAATACTACTATAATTATACAAGTTAGTCAAGGAGAAATTATGCTAGCGGATAACATTAAGAAACATAGGAAAAAATTAGGTTTGACACAAGAAGCTTTAGCAAGGAAAGCAGATATATCTTATAACACGGTAATAAAATTAGAATCAAAAGGAATTACTGATCCACGAATGGAAACCTTAAAAAAACTTGCAAGCGCGCTAGAAGTAAGCATTGATAAGCTTGTAGATAATAAAGGATAGAAAACTTAAGATGAGTACTCAGGTAAATTCCAAATTAAAAAATATAGATATCGAAAAAATCCCCTTTAAAAAGAGAATAGAAGCATTCTATGAAGGGACGCGAGCTGCCGCAGAACTAGCAAAACAAGTGATGATTCCTCAGCTTAAGGCTTTAATAAATCCTTCTAAAAAAGAAGAGATTATCAAGGGATTGTATTTTCGTATGTATGCTTGGATGCTTACTTTGGTGTCTTTGAAAGATACAGTTCATTTCCAAGCTACAGCATCAGCAGCTAGATCAATATTTGAGCTTTTATTAGACATAAAACTTTTAATTGAAGATAAGCCAGCGAATCCTATTGATAAATTTGAGGCTTTTATTCAAGTAGAAAAATTTAGAGCTGCAAAGAAGTACGTTGAATTTAAAAAGAGCAATCCGGGATTAAAATATAAATCCGGGCTTGCTAAAGAAAAGCTAGTAAACAAGCCTGGAGAAGAAAATAGAATTAATACATTAATCGTGCTGAATTGGGGAAAAGATAAAAAAGGTAAGTCTAAAAGAATAGAACATTGGACAGGTTGGAAGATAAATAAAAGAGCCGAAGAAACGGGAAAAGATTATGAATTATTTTATCATGAGTCCTTTGCTTTATTATCTTGGTATCTGCATCCTGGTTTGGTAGGTATAAAAGGAATGAGCACGGAAAGTTTAGAAGTTGTGTTTGGGAATTCTCATATGCTAGCAACTCCTTTATTCTTAGATGCCACCTTATTAGTAGCCAAAGAATTAAAGTTAATTCAAGCAATACCCCAATTGATAGATTGGATAAAGGAAGCGGAGTTAGCAGTAGGAAAAGTCATAATCGAAGAGCATATTAAGATTTTAGAGAGCAACAATCCATCCAAATAAATCCTTTTCTTTAGAAAAGTTAAAAATCCCGCCCCTCTTTTAAATGTTCAGGCTTGCGGCTGGGTGAGGGCAGCCGCAAGCCCAGCGATTTTTGAAAAATCTCAAGAGAAGAGCCCTACTCTTAAGAGTAGGGCTCTGTTAAAGATGGCTCCCCTTGGTTCTTCTCAACGAACTTTCGCTATAATTCTACCCAATACTATTCACGGTTGCAAGAAGAAAGATTTATAGGCACCGCGCGCTTGGGCGCGCTCCCGTATCTTGTTTGCACCAGT